>CAWFYR010000014.1:0-427201 GCA_963819995.1 uncultured Alphaproteobacteria bacterium
ACGAACTGGAGTCCTCCGGTTGGAACTTGGCGATGAGCGGCAGCGCGGAGCCCGCAAGAGGCTCAAGCGCTGCTGCGGCGGTGTTGGTGAGGACCTCCATTGGGGTGCGGTAGCCGAGCGCCGAATGGGGGCGCTCGGTGTTGTTGTGGTGGCGCCATCGCTCGATCTCCTCGCGGGCATGTTCAGCGAGCGGAACCAGTGCAGATTGAGGCACTCGTCCCGGAGCTTGCCGTTCAGGCTCTCGACGAAGGCGTTCTGGACCGGCTTGCCCGGCTCGATGAAGCGCAGCCGGACGCCGGTCCGCTCCGACCAGTCGAACATGGCGCGGCTCGTGCCCTCGGGGCCGTTGTCGAGGACGATCTCCTCGGGCAGCCCGTGGAGCAGCGCCAGGTCGTCAAGGTGCCGCGCGACCCGCGCGCCGGAGATCGAGACGTCGACGATTTGGTTGGGGCAGAAGCGGCTGTGGTCGTCGACGATGTTCAGCACCCGGAAGCGACGGCAGTCCGCCAGCTGGTCGCTGACGAAGTCGAGCGACCAGCGCTGCATCGGCCGCTCCGGCACCTGCGGGGCGACCCGGTCGCGCCGCGGCAGCTTGCGCCGCTTCTTCGTCCGCACCTGCAGGCCCTCCTCGGTGTAGAGCCGGTAGGTCCGCTTGCGGTTCGCCACCAGCCCCTCCCGCCGCAGCATCGCGTGCAGCCGGAGGTAGCCGTAGCGGCAGTTCTCCGAGGCCAACTCCTTCAGCCGGCCGACCACAGCCGCGTCGTGTTCGGCGCCGGACAATACTGCTGCACCGACCGCGACAGACCGACGATCCGGCAGCTGCGCCGTTCGCTGAGACCCAGCTCGTTCATCAGGAAGCCCACGGCTCGTCTCCTGGCCATGGGCTCACCAATGTTTTCCAAGCAGTTCCTTCATCGCCGACATGTCCAGCACCTGGTCCGCGACGATCCGCTTCAGCTTGCCGTTCTCAGCCTCGAGCTCGCGCAGCCGCTTCGCGTCGCTCGCCTCCATGCCGCCGTACTTCTTCCGCCAGGTGTAGAAGGTCGCGCTGCTGATCGCGTGCCGCCGGCAGACGTCGTCCACCTTGGCGCCGGCCTCGTGCTCCTTCAGCACGCCGATCACCTGCTCGTCACTGAAACGCTTGTGCTTCATTGGGTCTTCCTCCTTGTCGATGTAAGAGCGGAAGATCCCAGCTCGCAATGGCCCGGATACCGGGGGAAAGGTCACATCCACCTGACGGCCCGTGCATCGCCTGCAGTGCCAGCATGCAGAACTTCAGCACGGGATCGAAGGAGGGGCGGCCTCCCTTCGCGCGCTCCGCGGCCCAGCGCTGCATCGTGATCCGCCTGGAAGACCTCAAAATCCACCGTCGCCGCCAGCTCCGTCGATCTCGTTGGCAATACGCCGTGATACTATACCGCTGGGCCCTTGGTGCCGCCCCCGGGTCTATCCCCTATAGGATCGGCGTGGTCCGGTTCGCGACTGGACCTCGCGAATGAGTCCTGCGGGCGCGTGAAGAAACTGTTCTCGACCAGGACGCCGCCGATGATCACCATCGGATGCGTGCGAAGAATATCGATGGCATGTGGCGCTGTTAGCAGATTGACGTCGAAGGTGCAGATCACCGGGTCGTCGTAATTCGGCAGCACGCTGTTGAGTCGCATCTCGTATTCGACCCATTCGTATCCGCTCTTCGAGTCATCCACGGCCGCTTCGGCGTGCGCGATCATCCGCGTCAACGGAAAGCCGAGCCCGCGCCGGCCGTTAAGGCGTCCTGGATAAGGACGAGCATGGCGTCCTTGTTGAAGCGTCCGGTCCTGAGATAGGTGTCATCCGGCAGCGCGACTTCGAGCTGACGGCTTTTCATTGCTTTCTCGACGTCGATGCCGGCGTTGCGCAACCGCTGGAGGTGATCCTCCTTGTGCTGATCAGGGAGGACATGATTGGCGCGCTGGCCGCAATTGATGCCGTCGCAGACGAACGGCAGCAACGTGTCGTATTCCTCCGCGGCCGAGCTGAAGAACGCGCAGACATGCCGGTGTTAGCGCAGCATCGATCCGCCAAAGGGAAGGGGCTGAGTCGTCGAATTCACGTTAGTCTCCCCAATCCGACCTCCGAGCGTTATGCTGGCTTGGCACCAGGCTCTCTCGTTGCTCAAGGCTGTTCGCAATGTGGACGGCAAGCCGATCGAGCGGAACATGATCGAACTCGCGCTCCATCTGCCGTTCGCGAAAGTGCGTTGTAAGCACGCCCCAGAGACGGCCATTGCTGCTGATGAGCGGCGTGGACTGCGCGGCCGCAATGCCTTCGTCACTGAGCATATCGAGCTCGCGCGTGCCCACAAACAGGTAGCTCATCGAGAGGTCCTCGACAAACACACGCATGCGTCGCGTGAGGGCGGCTGCGCAGGTAGTGTTGGTGTCGCGACGCACGATGGCAAAAAAGCTCAGGCTTCGTTCGAGAATCCGCGGCTGGCAACAAGTGTCAGGCAGTCGGTACTTTGGTCTGCCCCCTGAAAAGTGGTCCTCCCTGAAGTAGGCTTTCGAGTTCTAGAGCCTGTCCGAGAAGGGCGCTGAGAGGGGTTGAGCGACCGCCGTCGGCCTGATTCACCGTGGTTCCTGGCAAGAGACGACGGGGGATCGGATGGCGTGGACGGCGGCCACCCGGGGCGACTATGTGCGCCCGAGCGGGAGCTATGCAAGCGACGTGACGGACCGGGAGTGGGCACTGATCGCGCCGCTGCTCCCGGCAGCGCGGGCTGGTGGGCGGCCGCGGACGACCTGCCTGCGGCGGACGGTGAACGCGATCTTCTACCTGCTGCAGGCGGGCTGCCAATGGCGGATGCTGCCGCGGGACTTCCCGCCGCGCAGCACCGTCTACGGCTATTTCCGGGCCTGGATCGCGGCCGGGGTCTGGGCACATATCCACGACGTGCTCTACCGCCGGACCCGGGAGCTGGAAGGGCGCGAGGAGAGCCCGACCGCGGCGATCATCGACAGCCAGAGCGTGAAAACCAGCGCGGAAGCACGCGAAATGGTCGGATACGACGCGGGAAAGCGGGTCAAGGGTCGCAAGCGGCACCTGGTCACCGACACCCTCGGCCTTATGCTGCGCATCGAGGTCCATTCCGCCAGCGTGCAGGACCGCGACGGCGCAGCGCTGGTCCTCACCGGATCACCCGGCGCTTCCCGTTCCTGGAGCGCATCTTCGCAGACGCCGGCTACCAGGGGCCGCGCGTCGCCGCCGCTGCGCCACGTCCGGTCGAGATCATCAAGCGCACCGACACCGGCTTCGTCGTCCAGCCCAAGCGCTGGGTCATCGAGCGCACCTTCGCCTGGGCCTGCATCAACCGTCGCCTCGCCCGCGATGTCGAGCGCGCCGCAGAGACGGTCCGAGCCCTCTTCCAGATCGCCATGATCAAGCTGATGATCCGCCGCATCGCGCGGTTCAGGGACTTCTAAGTCGAGTCTCTGAGACGTTTGGACGCAGGCGATCGTTCCCGGCTGCCATCGCAGCCGGTATCCTGAATGCATCGGCGCTTCGCGTCGCCGCTGTCAGCGACCAGCGCCAGCGGCCGGCGCGACTGGCGCTAATGTTCAGGTCAGCCTTGAAGGTGACCACGATCGGCGACGGCGAGTTAACCTCGACCGGCGCGCAGCCCCTTCAACGTGCCCCAGAGCAGTTGAAGCGTAAGCCTCCGGCGAGGGCCGTCTGCTCGGACTTGGGTTGGGCCTGCTACTTGTCCTTATGGGCAGTCATACGGACAGACCTCAGATCACGCGGCTGGAGATCGTCGACACGGGTCGGCGGCGGCGTTGGAGCGAGGCAGAGAAGCAGCGGATCATCGAGGAGAGCTTCTCCGGCCGCCGGCTGGTTTCGGCGACGGCCCGCGCGCACGGCATCTCGCGGTCGCTGCTGACGACGTGGCGCCGGCTGTATCGCGAGGGACGGCTCGGGCAGGCCGAGGCGGTGAGCTTCGCGCCGGTGCTGGTTGCGGCGACGCCGCTTGCGGCCGCCGCGGTGCTCGGGAGCCCGGAGCCGCGCGTCGAGCGGATCGATACCCTGCTGATGAACGGACGGCGGCTCCTCGTCGGCATGGACGTCGATGCGGCGGCGCTGGCGCGGGTGGTATCGGTGCTGGAGCGGGCATGATCGCGCTGCCGGCCGGGGTTTGGGTTTGGCTGGCGGGCGGTGCTACGGACATGCGCAAGGGCATGAACGGGCTGGCGCTCTTGGTGCAGGAAGGGCTGAAGCGCGATCCGCACGCGGGCGACCTCTTCGTGTTCCGCGGCCGGCGCGGGCAGCTCGTGAAGCTGCTCTGGCACGACGGGGTCGGCATGTCGCTTTACGTGAAGCGGCTCGACCATGGCCGGTTCATCTGGCCGACGCCGGTGGACGGGGCGGTGGCGGTGTCGGCAGCGCAGCTCGGCTATCTGCTGGAGGGCATCGACTGGCGGAACCCCCGGCACACCTGGCGGCCATCCGCCGCCGGGTGATTTGATTGGCCGATGCCGTCGATTTTGCTCCAACGCATTGGCGAGGCGCGATAAACTCGACCGATGGAGCCCCCTTCGAGCGAGATCGACGCGCTGCGCACCGCCCTTGCGGCCGCCGAGGCGCGCGCTGCCGCCGCCGAGGCGAAGGCGGCTGACGCCGCCCGGGACCGAGCGGTGCTCGCGAACGCCGAGGCGATGATCGCGGCGCTGAGGCTCGAGATCGAGAAGCTCCGGCGCGCGCTCTACGGGACGCGCTCGGAGCGCAAGGCGCGGCTCCTCGAGCAACTGGAACTGCAGCTCGAGGAACTCGAGGCCACCGTAACCGAGGACGATCTCGCCGCCGAGAGGGCCGAGGCGCTTGGGACACCCGCCACGGCCGCCCGGGAGCGCCGGCGCCCGGTGCGCAAGCCGTTCCCGGCGCAGCTGCCGCGCGAGCGCGTCGTCGTCCCGGCGCCGCGCTGCTGCGAGGCCTGCGGCTCGGGGCGGATCGTCAAGCTCGGCGAGGACGTCACCGAGGCCCTGGAGGTGATCCCGCGACGTTGGAAGGTGATCCAGACCGTGCGCGAGAAGTTCACCTGCCGCGACTGCGAGCGGATCAGCCAGCCGCCGGCGCCGTTCCATCCGACGCCCCGCGGCTGGGCCGGGCCGAACCTGCTCGCGACGATCCTGTTCGAGAAGTTCGGTCAGCACCAGCCGCTGAACCGGCAGGCCGAGCGCTACGCCCGCGAGGGCGTCCCGCTCAGCCTCTCGACCCTCGCCGACCAGGTCGGCGCCTGCACCGCGGCGCTGGTACCGCTGTACGACCGGATCGCCACCCACGCGCTGGCCGCCGAGCGGCTGCACGGCGACGACACCCCGGTGCCGGTGCTGGCGAAGGGCCGGACCGACACCGGCCGGCTCTGGGTCTACGTCCGCGACGACCGTCCCTTCGCCGGCGGCGCCCCGCCCGCCGCGCTCTACCGCTACTCCCGCGACCGCCGTGGTGCGCATCCCGCGGCGCACCTCACGGGCTGGAGCGGCATCCTCCAGGCCGACGCCTATGCCGGCTTCAACGCCCTCTACGAGGCGAACCGCTCCCCCGGACCGGTGACGGAGGCGCTCTGCTGGGCGCACGGCCGGCGCAAGTTCTTCGAGCTCGCCGACATCGCCGCCTCAGCCCGGCGCGGCAGGCATGCACCACCGATCTCGCCTCTCGCGCAGGAGGCCGTGACCCGCATCGATGCCGTCTTCGCCGCCGAGCGGGCGATCAACGGCCTCGACGCCGGCGCCCGCCTGGCGGTCCGGCAGGCCGAGGTCGCTCCCCTGGTTGCCGGCCTCGAGCTCTGGATGCGCCGCGAGCGGGCCGGCCTCTCGCGCCATGCCCCGGTTGCAAAGGCGATGGACTACATGCTCAAGCGCTGGGACAGCTTCACCGGCTTGCTTGACGACGGCCGCATCTGCCTCACCAACAACGCCGCCGAACGCGCCTTGCGCGGCATCGCCCTCGGCAGAAAGGCATGGCTCTTCGCCGGCTCCGACCGCGGCGGCGAGAGGGCTGCCTTCATGTACGGCCTGATCACCACTGCTCGGCTCAACGACGTCGATCCGCAGGCCTGGCTCGCCGACGTGCTCGACCGCATCGCCGGGACCCCGGCGTCGCGTCTCGACGACCTCTTGCCATGGAACTGGCGCCCGGCGGCTGGCAGACTGGCGGCATGAAAACACCGAGGGCCATCGACAGCTTCACCGAGATCGCCACCGCGCGGATCGAGCTGAAGGACACCGACCCGCCGATCTGGCGCGAGGTCGAGGTGCCGACCTCGATCACGCTCAAGGTCCTGCATGACATCGTCCAGGCAACGATCGGCTGGATGGACACCCATCTCTGGCAGTTCGTCATCGACGGTCGCACCTACGGCCTGCCCGACGACGAGGACTGGGGCACTGCCCCGCGGAAGGAGGCGGCGAAGGTCCGCCTCCGCGATGTGCTGAAGCCGGGCGAGACCCTCATCACCTACACCTACGACTTCGGCGACGACTGGGTGCATGAGATCCGCATCCGCGACATCCGCCAAGGCGAGCCCGGCGTCGGCTATCCCCGCTACATCGCCGGCGAGCGCAACGGCCCGCCCGAAGACTGCGGGGGCGTGCCGGGCTTTTACGACGTCCTCGAAGCCCGCGCCGATCCCGAGCATGATGAACACGAGACCGCGATCACCTGGCTCGACGACTACGACCCTGACACCTTCGACGTGCTGCCGATCAAGTACGCCCTTGGCCGGATCGCCGCACGACGCAACGCCGCCAGAGCTCGCATCGCAAAGTCAAAGACCTGAGCTCGCGGTCCTAACCGGAGGCTTACGCCGCTCTTTCGCTTCCCCCGTGAGAAAAAGTCCCGATATCGCCGTAGTGTTATCCCAAAAAAAGGAGTGTACTCAAAGAAAGGAAATGTGTTGTACTTTCCTCTTGAAGTACCTTCAACCCGCACGGAATCGGAGTGTAGAGTGTAGATCAGAAGTTAGGCCTTTCGGATACGGTTCCAGGAAAACAACCCTCGTGATGCCAGCGGCTACGCCGGATCGGCGTCTTTGACCGGATCTTCGCCACGCTGGCGGGCGAGAGCGCGGCGACGAATACCGTCATGATCGACGCTACGCACCTCAAGGCCCACCGCACCGCCGCCAGCCTGCTCAAAAAGGGGCTGTTCCCCGCCGTATCGGGCGAACCAAGGGCGGCCTGAACTCGAAGCTGCACGCGGTCTGCGACGGCGAGGGCAAGCCGTTGATCTTGCTACTCACCGAGGGCCAGGTCAGCGACTATCGCGGCGCGGCGACCGTCCTCCCGGACCTGCCGGACGCCGACGTCCTGATCGCTGACAAAAGCTACGACAGCGACTGGTTCCGCGCGGCCTTGTCCGAACTCAAGATCGATCCCTGCATTCCAGGCCGGCTAAACCGCAAAGCGCCGGTTCCCTACGATGCGGACCTCTACAAGCAGCGCAACCGTATCGAGGTATCGAGCGCATGTTCGGCAGGCTCAAGGACTGGCGACGCATCGCAACTCGATACGATCGATGCGCCCACACATTCATGAGCGCCATCTGCATCGCCGCAACCGTCATCTTCTGGTTATGAGTCCTGAGCCTAGTGGATCGAATCCAACGTTTGGTGCCCTCGTTTGACAGCGGCGATGATGCGGTCGGGATCGGCGGTCCAGACGAAGGGCTTGGGTTCTGTGTTGTGGTCGCTGACGAAGCGGTTGATGGCGGCCTGAAGGTCGACGATGGAGCTGAAGACGCCGCGCTTGAGCCGGCGCTTCGAGAGCTTGGCGAAGAAGCCTTCGACGGCGTTGAGCCAGGAGCAGGAGGTTGGCACGAAGTGGAAGGTCCAGCGCGGGTGGCGGTCGAGCCACCGGCGAACCTTCGGGTGCTTGTGGGCGGCGTAGTTGTCGAGGACCGCGTGAACCTGCTTTCCCTGCGGGACGGTGGCCTCGACGGCGTTGAGGAAGCGGATGAAATCCTGATGGCGATGGCGGGCCATGTTGCGGCCGATGACCGTGCCGTCGAGCACGTTGAGCGCGGCGAACAGCGTGGTGGTGCCGTGGCGCTTGTAGTCGTGGGTCATGGTGCCGAGCCGCCCCTTCTTCATCGGCAGGCCGGGCTGTGTGCGGTCGAGCGCCTGGATTTGGCTCTTCTCGTCGACCGAGAGCACGATGGCGTGCGCCGGCGGATCGACGTAGAGCCCGACCACGTCGCGCAGCTTTGCGACGAACTGCGGATCGTTCGAGAGCTTGAACTGCCGGACCCGGTGCGGCTGGAGCCCATGGGCGCGCCAGATGCGCTGGACCGAGCTGACGCTGATGCCGGCCGTCTTCGCCATCATCGCCGCGGTCCAATGGGTCGCCTCGGTCGGCCGATCGCTCAGGGTCAGCGCGACCACCCGCTCCGCCACCTCGGCCCCGAGCGGCGGGATGCGCGGGGGCCGGGTCTTGTCGCGCAGCAGACCTTCACAGCCTTCCTCGGCGAAGCGCTCCTGCCAGCGCCAGACGCAGGTCTTCGACTTGCCCGTCCGGCGCATGATCGCGACTGTGCCGAGGCCGTCGGCGCTGAGCAGCACGATCTCCGCCCGCCAGACGTGCTTCTGGGCCGTGTTGCGGTCGCGGACCAGCGCCTGCAAGCGGCGGCGGTCGGCGGGCGAGACGTCGAGAGATATTCCGGTGCGCATGCACCAGAGTCGCATGTCGCGCAGCTGGCGGGAATCCCCTGCCGGACTCGACCGTCAGATTTCATCCACTCGGCGCAGCGCATTTCGTCCGCCTGCTGCACCCGTGTTTCCTTATGACATCCTTATACTAGCGGCCGTCCTCGCCTCTCGTTTCCTTATGCGCCTCCTGCCAGATCCAGCCGCACATTGGCCTCGGCCGGAAGAGGAGTGAGACATGACGGACCTCGTGATGGTTGTGCTCGGCGTCGGCGGCTTCGCGCTGCTCAGCGCCTATGCCGTGCTTTGCGCGCGGCTCTGAAGGAGTGACGGAAATGACCTTCGACTATCTGCTCGCCGCCACCGTGACGGTCGGCCTGCTCGGCTATCTCGGCTACGCCCTCGTGCGTCCCGAGCGGTTCTGAGGAGACGGCCATGACCCTCATCGGCTGGACCCAGATCCTCATCTACTGCGCCATCATCGTCGTCCTCGCCCGGCCGCTCGGCGGCTGGATCACCCGGGTGGTAGAGGGCGAGGTCCCGGCGCTGGCCGCCATCGAGCGGCCGGTCTGGCGCCTCACCGGCACCGACCCGGACGACGAGCAGTCCTGGCTCGGCTACGCCCTCGCGATGCTCGCCTTCAACCTCGCGGGCTTCCTGGCACTCTACGCGCTGCAACGGCTGCAGGGCGTGCTGCCGCTCAACCCGGGCGGAATGCCGGCGGTGCCGCCGGCGCTCGCCTTCAACTCTGCCGTCTCGTTCATGACCAACACCAACTGGCAGAACTACGGCGGCGAGACCACCATGAGCCACCTCACCCAGATGGCCGGCCTGACAGTGCAGAACTTCGTCTCCGCCGCCACCGGCATCGCCATCGCGGTCGCGGTGATCCGCGGCTTCGCCCGCGCCTCGTCGCGCAGCGTCGGCAACTTCTGGGCCGACCTCACCCGGATCACGCTCTTCGTGCTGCTGCCGATCTCGCTGGTGCTGGCGCTCGTCCTGGTCTGGCAGGGCATGCCGCAGACCCTCGCCGGCGCCATCGACGCGACCACGCTCGAGGGCGCCCGCCAGACCATCGCCATCGGCCCCGTCGCCAGCCAGGTGGCGATCAAGATGCTCGGCACCAACGGCGGCGGCTTCTTCAACGTCAACGCCGCGCATCCGTTCGAGAATCCAACCGCGATCGCCAACTTCCTGCAGATGCTCGCGATCTTCGCGATCGGAGCGGCGCTGACCAACGTCTTCGGCCGCATGGTCGGCAACGAGCGCCAGGGCTGGGCGATCCTCGCCGCGATGGGCCTGCTCTTCATCGCCGGTGTGACCGTCGCCTGGTGGGCCGAGGCCGCCGGCAATCCGCTCGTCCATGCGCTCGGCATCGACGGCGGCAACATGGAGGGCAAGGAGGTCCGCTTCGGCATCGCCATGAGCGCGCTCTTCGCGACGATCACCACCGCGGCGTCGTGCGGCGCGGTCAACGCGATGCACGACAGCTTCACGGCGCTCGGCGGGATGATCCCGATCATCAACATGCAGCTCGGCGAGATCATCGTCGGCGGCGTCGGGGCCGGCCTCTACGGCATGCTGATCTTCGTGCTGCTCGCGATCTTCATCGCCGGGCTGATGGTGGGACGTACCCCCGAGTACGCCGGCAAGAAGATCGAGGCGCGCGAAGTCAAGATGGCGATGCTCGCCATCCTGTCGCTGCCGCTGGCCATGCTCGGCTTCACCGCGGTGGCGGTGGTCCTGCCGTCCGCGGTCGCCTCGGTCGCCAACGCCGGCCCGCACGGCTTCTCGGAGATCCTCTATGCCTACACCTCGGCCGCGGCCAACAACGGCTCGGCCTTCGCCGGGCTGACCGGCAACACCGACTGGTACAACGTCACGCTCGGCATCGCGATGCTGACGGGGCGCTTCCTCGTCATCGTCCCGGCACTTGCCATCGCCGGCTCTCTCGCCGGCAAGAAGACGGTCCCGGCTTCGACCGGCACCCTGCCCACCGACGGCGGTCTCTTCGTCGGACTTCTCGTCGGCATCATCCTGATCGTCGGCGGCCTCACCTACTTTCCTGCCCTCGCCCTCGGCCCGATCGTCGAGCATCTGGCGATGACGGCGGGACAGACCTTCTGATCTTGGGAAACACGCAAATGGCCAGAACCGCCACCGCCCTCCTCGCGCCGGACGTCCTCGTCCCGGCGCTCGGATCGGCCCTCGCCAAGCTCGACCCGCGGGCGCTCGTCCGCAACCCGGTGATGTTCGTCGTCGAGGTCGTCGCGGCGCTCACCACCATCCTGCTCCTACGAGACCTTACCACCGGCGCGGGAAGCGTCGGCTTCTCGTTCCAGATCGTCCTCTGGCTCTGGTTTACGCTGATCTTCGCCAACTTCGCCGAGGCCGTGGCCGAAGGCCGTGGCAAGGCGCAGGCGGCCGCGCTGCGCGCCACCCGCACCAGCACGCCGGCCAAGCGCCTGCTCTCGGCGGACGACCGCACGCTCTTCGAGGGCGTGCCGGCCGAGCTGCTCGAGCCGGGAGACGTGGTGATCGTCGAGGCGGGCGACATCATCCCCTCCGACGGCGAGGTGATCGAGGGCGTCGCCTCGGTCAACGAGGCCGCGATCACCGGCGAATCCGCCCCGGTCATCCGCGAATCCGGCGGCGACCGCTCGGCGGTGACCGGGGGCACCCAAGTCCTGTCGGACTGGATCAAGGTGCGCATCACCGCGGCCCAGGGCTCGACCTTCCTCGACCGGATGATCGGCCTCATCGAGGGCGCGCAGCGCCAGAAGACCCCGAACGAGATCGCGCTCAACATCCTGCTGGTGGGACTCACCATCGTCTTCGTGTTCGCGGTCGCGTCGATTCCGAGCTTCGCGTCCTACGCCGGCGGCGCCATCGGCATCATCTCGCTGGTGGCGCTCTTCGTGACGCTGATCCCCACGACCATCGGCGCGCTGCTCTCGGCCATCGGCATCGCCGGCATGGACCGCCTCGTCCGCTTTAACGTGCTGGCGATGTCGGGCCGCGCCGTCGAGGCCGCCGGCGACGTCGACACGCTCCTGCTCGACAAGACCGGCACCATCACCCTCGGCAACCGCCAGGCTACCGAGTTCATCCCCGTCGGCGGCGTCAGCGAGCGCGAGCTCGCCGAGGCGGCGCAGCTTGCCTCCCTCGCCGACGAGACCCCGGAGGGCCGCTCGGTCGTCGTGCTCGCCAAGGATAAGTTCGGCCTGCGCGAGCACGACATGGCCGCGCTCGGCGCCCGCTTCGTGCCCTTCACCGCCCAGACCCGGATGAGCGGCGTCGACATCGGCAACACCTCGATCCGCAAGGGCGCCATCGACGCGGTCCTCGCCCATATCGGCGCGCCGCTGCCACGGCGGATGGCGCCCGGTGCCCAGCCCGCCCTGCAGCCGGCGGTCCCCGCCCCGGTGCGCGAGGTGCAGGCCATCGCCGAGCGGATCGGGAAGGCCGGCGGTACGCCGCTCGCGGTGACGAGGGACGGGAAGCTCCTCGGCGTCCTGCACCTCAAGGACATCGTCAAGGGCGGCATCCAGGAGCGCTTCGCCGAGCTGCGCCGCATGGGCATCCGCACGGTGATGATCACCGGCGACAACCCGATGACCGCGGCCGCCATCGCCGCCGAGGCGGGCGTCGACGACTTCCTCGCCGAGGCTACCCCGGAGGCGAAGCTCCAGCTCATCCGCGACGAGCAGGCCAAGGGCAAGCTCGTCGCCATGTGCGGCGACGGCACCAACGACGCGCCCGCGCTCGCCCAGGCCGACGTTGGCGTGGCGATGAACACCGGCACGGTGGCCGCCCGCGAGGCCGGCAACATGGTCGACCTCGACAGCGATCCGACCAAGCTCATCGAGATCGTCGAGATCGGCAAGCAGCTCCTGATGACCCGCGGCGCGCTGACCACCTTCTCGATCGCCAACGACGTCGCGAAGTACTTCGCGATCATCCCGGCGATGTTCGTCGCCATCTATCCCCAGCTCGGCGCGCTCAATGTCATGGGCCTCGCAACGCCTGAAAGCGCCATCCTGTCGGCGATCATCTTCAACGCGCTCGTCATCATCGCGCTGATCCCGCTGGCCCTGCGCGGCGTCACCTATCGCGCCATCGGCGCGGGCGCCCTTCTCCGCCGCAACCTCGCGATCTACGGGCTTGGCGGCCTCGTCGCCCCGTTCATCGGCATCAAGCTGATCGACATCGCCATCACGGCGATCGGTCTGGCGTAAGGAACCCTCCCATGCTCCGCAATCTCCGCCCCGCCCTCGTCATGATCCTGCTCTTGACCGTGATCACCGGCCTTCTCTACCCGCTCGCCGTCACCGGCCTCGCCCAGGCGATCTTCCCGGCCCAGGCCAACGGCAGCCTTGTCGAAGTTGACGGTCAAGTCGTGGGGTCGGCCCTGATCGGGCAGAGCTTCACCAGCGACCGCTACTTCCATGGCCGCCCCTCAGCAACGTCTCCCGAGCCCTACAACGCGGCCGCTTCTTCGGGGTCGAACCTCGGCCCGACCAGCGCGGCGCTAATCGCGCGGATCGGTGCCGAGGGCGCCGCCCTGAAAGCCGAGAACCCGGGCGCTGCCATCCCGATCGACCTGGTCACCACCTCCGGCTCCGGGCTCGATCCGGATGTCTCGCCCGAAGCGGCCGCCTTTCAGGCGCCGCGCGTCGCCGCGGCACGCGGTCTGCCTGAGGATCAGGTTGCAGCCTTGGTCGCGAGCCACACCGAAGGCCGGACCCTCGGCATCTTCGGTGAGCCGCGGGTCAACGTGCTCGCCCTCAACCTCGCGCTTGACGCGGCGACGGCCCCCTGAACAGCATGGGCGGGGGATGACAGCATGGCCGACGACCGCCGAGAGCCCGACACGCGTCCCTCGCCCGACGCCCTGCTCGACGGAGCCGTCCGCGAGACCCGCGGGCGGCTGAAGATATTCCTCGGCGCGGCACCGGGCGTCGGCAAGACCTGGGAGATGCTGACCTCCGGCCAGGCGCTGCGCCGGGACGGCGTCGACGTGGTGGTCGGCCTCGTCGAGACCCACGGACGCGCCGAGACGGCCGCCCTCGTCAGCGGCCTGGAGGTCGTGCCGCGCCGCCGGATCGACTATCGCGGGCAGGTGCTGGAAGAAATGGATCTCGAGGCGATCCTCGCCCGCCGTCCCGCACTTGCGCTGATAGACGAGCTCGCCCACACCAACGCGCCCGGCAGCCGCCACCCCAAGCGCTACCTCGACGTGGAGGAACTCCTCGCCGCCGGCATCGACGTCTACACCACGATGAACATCCAGCACATCGAGAGCCTCAACGACGTGGTGGCCCGCATCACCCGCATCCGGGTGCGCGAGACCGTGCCCGATTCGATCCTCGAGCGCACCGACGACATCGAGGTGATCGACATCACCCCCGACGACCTAATCCGACGCCTCAAGGACGGCAAGGTCTACGTCCCGCGCACCGCCGACCGGGCGCTCGCGCACTACTTCTCCCCCGGCAACCTCACGGCACTCCGCGAGCTCGCGCTCCGCGCCGCCGCGCAACGCGTCGACGCCCAGCTCGTCACCCACATGCAGGCCAACGCCATCGCCGGCCCGTGGGCGGCGGGCGAGCGGGTCCTGGTATGCATCAGCGAGGACCCGCGCGCCGCCGGCCTCGTGCGCTACGCCAAGCGCCTCGCCGACCAGCTGCACGCGCCCTGGACGGCGATCACCATCGAGACCCCGCGCAGCGCCGAGCTCAGCGAGGTCGAGCGCGACCGCGTCGCCGACACCCTGCGCCTCGCCGAGCGCCTCGGCGGCGCGGCGGCGACGCTGCCCGGCGGCGGGCGCGCCATCGCCGAGGACGTGCTCGCCTACGCGCGCGCCGAGAACGCCACCCAGATCGTCATCGGCAAGACCAGCCGCTCGCGCTGGTTCGAGATGCTGCACGGCTCGGTGGTGCACGACCTCGTGCGGCTCTCCGGCGGCATCAGCGTCCAGGTCGTCTCCGGCGACGAGATCGCCGAGCCGATCCCGGAAAAGACCGTCCGCACCCGCGCCGCCGCCCGCAGCCACGACTGGGTGCCCTACGCCGTCGCCGCCCTCGCCGTCCTCGCCACGCTCGCCATAGCCCAGCTGATCGAGCCCCTGGTCGGCGTCGAGTCGCTCGACCTCGCGTTCCTGACCGCGGTCGTGGCGGTCGGCGTCCGCTTCGGCCTCTGGCCGTCGCTCTTCGCCGTCGTCGCCGGGTCGCTCTGCTACAACTACTTCTTCCTGCCGCCGACCTACACGCTGACCATCGCCAGCCCGACCCACGTCGCCTCGCTGGTCTTCTTCACCGTGGTGGCAATCCTCGTCTCCAACCTCGCCGCGCAGGTCCGCCTCCAGGCGGTGACCGCCCAGCGGCGTGCCCGCATCACCGAGGATCTCTATGCGTTCAGCCGCAAGCTCGCCGGCGCGACCCAGCTCGACGACGTGCTCTGGGCCACCGCCTACCAGATCGCCTCCCAGCTCGGCCTGCAGGTGGTGCTGCTCTTGCCCGACCCGGAGGGCGCCATCTCCGTCGCGGCCGGCTACCCGCCCGAGGACAGCCTAGAGCCGGCCGACGTTGCCGCGGCGCGCTGGACCTACGACAATAACCGCCCGTCCGGCCGTGGCGCCGACACCCTGCCGGGCGCGCGCCGTCTTTTCATGCCGCTGCGCACCGCCCGCGGCCCGATCGGCGTCGTCGGCCTCGACACCGAGCGGCCCGGCCCCCTCCTCACGCCCGAGCAGCGCCGTCTCTACGATGCGCTCTCCGACCAGGCCGCGGTCGCCATCGAGCGGGTCAACCTCGTCGCCGAGGTAGAGACCGCGATCCGCGCCGCCGAAGCCGACCGCTTGCGGCAGGCGCTACTCACCTCGATCTCGCACGACTTGCGAACGCCGCTCGCCGCCATCATCGGCTCGGCCGGCACGCTGCGCGACTTTGCCGCCGACCTGACCGACGTCGGCCGCGCCGAGCTCGCCGGCACCATCCTCGACGAATCCGAGCGGCTGAACCGCTTCATCGCCAACCTTCTTGACATGACGCGGCTGGAGTCTGGTGCGGTCGCGCCCAACCACGCGCCGCACGACATCGGCGAGATTGTCGCAAGCGCCCTGCAGCGCGCCGCTCGCGTGCTCGCCGCCCACCGCACCGAGATTGCCCTGATGCCCGACCTGCCGATGGTCGAGGTCGATCCGGTGCTCTTCGAGCAGGTGATTTTCAACCTTCTCGACAACGCCGCGAAATATGCGCCCGAGGGCACGACGATCCGACTCCGCGGCAACCAGCAACCCCGCGGCGTGGTGCTGGAGGTAGAGGACGAGGGCGAGGGCATCCCTCGCGACCAGATCGAGCATATCTTCGACAAGTTCAATCGGGCGCAGATGGGCGATCGTGTACGAGCCGGCACCGGCCTCGGTCTCGCGATCTGCCGCGGCTTCGTCGAGGCGATGGGCGGAACGATCGTCGCCGGCAATCGGGCCGACGGCCCTGGCGCCGTCTTCACCGTCACGCTTCCAGTATCGACCTCGCTTGCCGAGGGTCACGGCGCATGACCGCAGCGCCCATCCGCATCCTTGTCGTCGACGACGAACCGCCGATCCGCCGCCTATTGCGCACCGGTCTCGGCTCCCAAGGCTACGAAATCACCGAGGCCTCCGACGGTCGCGCGGCCGAAGCCGCCATCGCCAGGAACCCCGACCTTGTACTGCTCGATCTCGGACTGCCGGGCGTCTCCGGCCACGACCTTCTCCGCGCCTGGCGCGTGGGGGGCCGGGAAACGCCGGTCATCATCCTTTCCAGCCGCACCGACGAGGCGGGCATCGTCGAGGCGCTGGAGATCGGGGCCGACGACTACGTCACTAAACCCTTCGGCATGAAGGAGCTCCTCGCCCGCATCCGCACCGCGCTGCGCCACCGCCTGCAGGAACAGGGCGAGCAGCCCGTGTTCCGCTCCGGCAACCTGTCGGTCGACCTCGTGCATCGGATCGTCCGGCTCGGCCAGGCGACGGTGGACCTTACGCCTCGCGAATACGAGGTGCTCCGGGTCCTTGTCCAGCACGCGGGCAAGGTTCTCACCCACCAGTTGCTTATCCGTCAGGTCTGGGGCGGCGTCGCCGACGTTCAGAACCTGCGTGTCGTGATCCGCCAGCTCCGCCAGAAACTCGAGCCCGACCAGGACGGACCCCATCACATTCTCACCGAGACCGGCGTCGGCTACCGGCTGCAGTTCTGGAGCGACCAAGTCAGTTGACCTCGGTCGTTGCTCAAATGCGCTCAATGGCTATGTTCAGTACGGTGCATCGCATCCGGGTTCTGGTCAGGCTCCTATTCCGGTCGATTTTGCTGTCCAAGTTTATGGGCGGAATGTCCGCGATCCTGTCATTCGACCAAGTGCCGTCAGCGGCAGCTTTCGCCCCTTGTGGCCGATCCGGCCGCGCCATAGCGAACGGATCCTGTCTCTCCATTTCTATTCCTTTGCCTGGCGCCTTTCTGATCCCTCGATTTGAGCAAGAGTCCGTCAAGGAAGGATGGCCTGCCCCCTGAAAAGTGGTCCTCCCTGAAGTAGGCTTTCGCGCCTTTGGAGGATGCCAGGAATGCCGCAGAAGAAACACAAGCCTGAAGAGATCGTTGCGAAGCTGAGGCAGGTCGACGTGCTGTTGTCGCAGGGTCGAGCGGTCGCAGAGGCGATCCGAACGATCAGCGTGACGCCGTTCACCTACTACCGCTGGCGCAAGGAGTTCGGCGGGCTGAAGAGCGACCAGGTCAAGCGGCTGAAAGACCTTGAGAAAGAGAATGAGCGGCTGCGGAAGGCGGTCTCCGACCTGACGTTGGAAAAGCTGATCCTCCGGGAGGCCGCCTCGGGAAACTTCTGAGCCCCGGGCGCCGCCGTCGCTGCATCGATCACGTCATGACGAAGTCCGACGTGTCCGAGAGGCTGGCGTGCCGCGTGCTGGGGCAGCACCGTTCGACACAAAGAAAGGCGCCGAAGGGTCGCGCCGACGATGCGGCGCTCACCGCCGACATCGTCGCGCTCGCCACGCAGTACGGCCGCTATGGCTACCGCCGGATCACGGCACTGCTGCAGGCGGCCGGCTGGGCGGTGAACGCCAAACGGGTCGAACGCATCTGGCGTCTGGAGGGGCTCAAAGTGCCGCAAAAGCAGCCGAAGAAGGGCCGGCTCTGGCTGAATGACGGCTCCTGCCTTCGGCTCCGACCCGAGCGCCCCAACCACGTCTGGTCCTACGACTTCGTCGAGGACCGCACCCACAACGGCAGGAAGTTCCGCATGCTCAACGTCATCGACGAGTTTACCCGAGAGTGCCTGGCCATCCGGATCGACCGGAAGCTGAAGTCGACCGATGTGATCGATGTCCTGTCGGACCTCTTCATCCTGCACGGCGTGCCGGGCCATGTCCGTTCCGACAACGGTCCCGAATTCATCGCCAGGGCCGTGCGAGAGTGGATCGTCGCGGTGGGGGCCAGGACCGCGTTCATCGAGCCCGGCAGCCCTTGGGAGAACGGCTATTGTGAGAGCTTCAACTCGAAGCTCCGCGACGAGCTGCTGAACGGCGAGACCTTCTACAGCCTCGCCGAGGCGCGGATCGTCATCGAAGGCTGGCGGGTCCACTACAACACCCAGCGTGGCAGTCCGAAAATCAGCGCACCGCCAAACTCCCGGGCAAGTCGGTGGCGATGTCGCCAGCGTCGGTTGGATCGTTGCGAATTTTGAACGGGCCGTCACCCACATACGCAAGCAAGCCCGGAATGAACGGCGCAAGGTTGCTGCAGAAGTTCGTGTTTACGCAAGACCGTGCGTCTTTCGCCAATATAAGGACCGCGGCCCCGAAATCTACCGGTCGCGTCACACGCAGTTCTCCAATCGGCACACGACCACTACTGGCTCAATAGGGCCAGCCTTCGCCGCAAGGACTGCCCAGGAGTAATCCATGCTTGACCGGCAGACGTCTGTCGATGGACCCCTGCTTCCGCTCAATCCGGTGCCGACCTCTCGTGCTTGCTGGTCCGTTGATCCCCGCCGTCGAGCGAGTGGGTGGCCTGCCCCCATTAGGTGGTCCGGGTCAAATCTAATGCATTGTCGGGCGGACTGCGATGGCTGGCGTGGCCGGTGAAGCGGGTTCGGGTGGTGTAGCCGGCCATATCAGTGCTTGTGGCGCTGGCGGTTTGTATCCCAGGGACGAGTGGGGACGCTGCGTGTTGTAGTGCTGCCGCCAGCCTTCGATGACGATCCGCGCCTCGGCGAGGCTGTAGAACAATTCCCCGTTCAGCAGCTCGTCGCGGAGCTTCGAGTTGAAGCTCTCGCAGTAGCCGTTCTCCCAAGGGCTGCCGGGCTCGATGAACGCGGTCCTGGCCCCCACCGCGACGATCCACTCTCGCACGGCCCTGGCGATGAATTCGGGACCGTTGTCGGAACGGACATGGCCCGGCACGCCGTGCAGGATGAAGAGGTCCGACAGGACATCGATCACATCGGTCGACTTCAGCTTCCGGTCGACCCGGATCGCCAGGCACTCACGGGTGAACTCGTCGATGACGTTGAGCATGCGGAACTTCCTGCCGTTGTGGGTGCGGTCCTCGACGAAGTCGTAGGACCAGACGTGGTTGGGGCGCTCGGGTCGGAGCCGCACGCAGGAGCCGTCATTCAGCCAGAGCCGCCCTTTCTTCGGCTGCTTGTTCGGCACTTTGAGCCCCTCCAGACGCCAGATGCGCTCGACCCGTTTGACGTTCACCGCCCAGCCGGCCGCCCGCAGCAGTGCCGTGATCCGGCGGTAGCCATAGCGGCCGTACTGCGTGGCGAGCGCGACGATGTCGGCGGTGAGCGCCGCATCGTCGGCGCGACCCTTCGGCGCCTTTCTTTGTGTCGAACGGTGCTGCCCCAGCACGCGGCACGCCAGCCTCTCGGACACGTCGGACTTCGTCATGACGTGATCGATGCAGCGACGGCGGCGCCCGGGGCTCAGAAGTTTCCCGAGGCGGCCTCCCGGAGGATCAGCTTTTCCAACGTCAGGTCGGAGACCGCCTTCCGCAGCCGCTCATTCTCTTTCTCAAGGTCTTTCAGCCGCTTGACCTGGTCGCTCTTCAGCCCGCCGAACTCCTTGCGCCAGCGGTAGTAGGTGAACGGCGTCACGCTGATCGTTCGGATCGCCTCTGCGACCGCTCGTCCCTGCGACAACAGCACGTCGACCTGCCTCAGCTTCGCAACGATCTCTTCAGGCTTGTGTTTCTTCTGCGGCATTCCTGGCATCCTCCAAAGGCGCGAAAGCCTACTTCAGGGAGGACCACTTTTCAGGGGGCAGGCCAGTATCACTCCCTCAAGCTCGCGTCCCGCAGGCGTAAGGCGGTATTCGTGCCCTCGCTGACCATTGAGCCGGCGCCTGACGATCACCCCACTCTCCTCGAGCTCTTTGAGCCGAGCTGTCAACACCGTAGGCGAAATCTTCGGAAGCCCCTTCTGCAGCATGCTGAACCGGTTGCTACCAAGCAAGAGCTCGCGCACGATCAGGATCGACCAAGGATCGCCGATGATCTCTGCAGATTTTGCGATCGGGCAGAAACTGCCCATACGTTTTCATCGGACGGCACCCTCCTGCGTCACCTTACCAAAGGGATTAAACTACGCCAAGCGTAGTTCATCGCTCCGTCTCGCGCTGTAGCCTTGGGAACCAGGAAGCCCCTAGACATCGCCATGGCTGAACAATGCTCGGACACCACAGGAGCTGCGAATGACCGTGATCTCTCCCATCGGGGTGGCGCCCCCATCGCCGGTCGTGGAATTCTGGAACCAGATCCTCGGCCCGAAATTCATCCGCTTCCGGCACGTGCTCGTCGCAGGTCTGGCGCGGCACAGCGAAGCGGTCTTGCCTTTCCTAAGGGTTCGTCCGGGACATCCGGTCCTGGATGTCGGCTGCGGGTTCGGCGACACCGCCATCGATCTTGCTCGCCGTATACGCCCGCTGGGTGAGGTGCTAGGCGTTGATTGCTGTCAGGCATTTCTCGACATCGCCCGCCAGGATGCCGAGGACCGACACGCGACGAACGTTCGCTTCGAAAATTGCGATGTCGAGCGAGGCCTCGGTGGAAGTGGGTCGATTTCGTCTTTGCGCGCTTTGGAACGATGTTCTTCACCAACCCTGTCGCTGGACTTCTCTCGATGCGCCGGGCCCTCAAACCCGAAGGCGAGATGGCGCACATTGTCTGGCGCGGGCGCGAAGACAATCCCTGGCTCGCTGCCGGGCGCGAAGCTGGACTGAGGTTTCTTCCGGCTCCGGGCCAAGACGCCCGCACCTGCGGGCCGGGACCCTTCTCGATGGCTGACGAGGGGACCACACGTGTGCAGATGGAAGCGGCTGGCTTCGCCAGTATCGTTTTCCGCCGAATCGATGCGAAGGTTCTGGTGGGCCGGTCCATCAAGGATGCCATCGCTTTTCAATTGGCCCTCGGTCCGGCCGGCGAGGCCTTCCGCGAAGCAGGCTCACTCGCTGAAGAACATCGTCCTGAGATCGAGGCTGCGCTGGCCGAAATGTTCCTCCATGTCGAGACTGATAGCCGTGGGCTTTGGATGGATAGCTCTTCCTGGTTGATTGCCGCCCGACCCGCTGCAGCGGAGTGATCCGAACTGGGCTGACCCGCTTCGGGCTTTGAGCCGGTGGTCGCTGCCCTCAACCTTCCCCAGAGTTGGCCTTCGCCCAGCCGAATCGCGGAGGACTGGTCGCGTCGGCCCGGACACTGCCACGGAGACGATCCTCCGCTCTGGCGCACCTTCACGCAGCTGGCCTCGATCCAGAGGTAAGCCCAGTCCCCATCCAGCGGCCCGTCGAGGAATGCCGCCATCCGCTGGTCGATCTCGCTGGAGAGCCGCCTGACCTGGCTCTTCGACACACCGCCCCATCCCGAGCGCCTTGACGAGGTCGTCGACCGAGCTCGCTGACACCTTGGATGTAGGCCTGCCTCAGATCACTGCGGTCAGCGCCTTCTCCGACGTCTTCCGCAGCCCCGGGATGCGCAACGCCACCGTCCCGGCGCGGGTCTCCCACACCCGGGTCCGGTAGCCGTTCCGCTGGACCCGACGCTCGGCGCTCCTCTCGCCCCAGGCCGCACCGGTCAACCCGCCCCCTATCAGCTTCATCAGCCGCTCCGCGGCAAAGCCGAACATCTCGCGCAGGAGGTCCGCGCCGGGGCCTTCTCCATCAGGCTGCGCAGGGTCATCATCTCGTCGGTCATGCTGAGGTTGGCTTTCGCTAACCCGAGGATCACGCGATGACCACGGCGTCGCCGGCCGTCTGCCAGCGATGATCCGCGCAGCCAGCCGAAGGCGCAACCGTCGAGCTGCATCACGAGGGGGGGACCCGACCCGCTTGCGCCTGCCGAGGTGGCCTGCTGTGTTTGCGACCGAACCGAATCGTGCGACACTGAGGCACCATGGAGCGGCCTGCCTCGGTTGACCTTGTGCGCTGCGGCAGATAAGCCTCGTCGGCGAGTTGTGGCGGTCTGGACCGGGTCCGGGGGCGCTGCTGGAGACGGAGGGCACCTTGGACGTTCTGCTGCGCGAGTACCTCCCGATCCTGATCTTTCTCGGCCTTGCCATCGCGCTGGGGCTGATCTTCCTTGCCGCCGCGGCGATGGTGGCGGTGTCCAATCCCGACCCCGAGAAGATCTCCGCCTACGAATGCGGCTTCAACGCCTTCGACGACGCGCGGATGAAGTTCGACGTGCGCTTCTACCTGGTGTCGATCCTGTTCATTATCTTCGATCTCGAGGTGGCGTTCCTTTTCCCGTGGGCCGTCAGCTTCCAGCACATCGGCCACTTCGGCTTCTGGTCGATGATGGTGTTTCTTAGCGTGCTGACCGTGGGCTTCGCCTACGAGTGGAAGAAGGGGGCGCTCGAATGGGAGTAGAGACCAAGGTCGCCAACACTGAATCCGAGACCGCGACCCCGGAAGGCGTCTTCATCCCGGCCGACGGCCGGCCCGGTGCCCACGTGCAGGCAGGCGGGGGCGACGAGGCGCGGCTGATCTCGAACGAGCTCGCCGACAAGGGCTTCTTCGTGACCTCGACCGCCGCGGCGATCAACTGGGCGCGGACGGGGTCGCTGCACTGGATGACGTTCGGCCTCGCCTGCTGCGCCGTCGAGATGATGCAGACCTCGATGCCGCGCTACGATCTGGAGCGCTTCGGCACCGCGCCCCGCGCCAGCCCGCGGCAGTCGGACCTGATGATCGTGGCCGGCACGCTGACCAACAAGATGGCCCCGGCGCTCCGCAAGGTCTACGACCAGATGGCCGAGCCGCGCTACGTGATCTCGATGGGCTCCTGCGCCAACGGCGGCGGCTACTACCATTTCAGCTATTCGGTGGTCCGCGGCTGCGACCGCATCGTGCCGGTCGACATCTACGTGCCGGGCTGCCCGCCGACCGCCGAGGCGCTCCTCTACGGCATTCTCCAGTTGCAGCGCAAAATTCGCCGGACCGGCACGATCGTGCGTTGACGGGCTTCGGGGGGACCCTATGGACACCGCTCTCGACGATCTGAGGGAAGCGATCGTGGCGCGCCGGGAAGCGGCGGTCATCGACGTGAAGGTCAGTAACGACGAGTTGACGCTGACCGTCGCCCCCGGGACACTACCGGACTTCGCCAACTTCCTGAAGTCCGACAACAACTGCCGCTTCACGACCTTAATCGACATCACCGCCATCGACTGGCCGTCACGCGAGCGGCGCTTCGACATGGTCTACCACTTCCTCTCGATGCACCTGAACCAGCGCATCCGCATCCGCGCGGAAATCCGCGAGGACGAGCTGGTGCCCTCGATCACCAACGAGTTCCCGTCGGCCGACTGGTACGAGCGCGAAGTCTACGACATGTACGGCATCCTCTTTTCCGGCCATCCCGACCTGCGCCGCATTCTGACCGACTACGGCTTTCGGGGGCATCCGCTGCGCAAGGACTTCCCCACCACCGGCTACGTCGAGCTGCGCTACGACGAGGAACAGAAACGCGTGGTCTACGAACCGGTGAAGCTCACCCAGGAGTACCGGCTCTTCGACTTCATGTCGCCGTGGGAAGGGGCCGACTACACCCTCCCCGGAGACGAGAAGAAGGGCGCGAGCTGATGGGGGGCCTGCTTTTTGCCAGCGGCGGGGAAGGTGCTCGATGAACTCGGTCGCGCCTCGCCCGGCTGCTGCACAGGACGAACTGATGTACTTCGGCATCGGCGCCCCGAAGGCTGCGACCAGCTGGCTCGGCAACTATCTCAACCAGCATCCGCAGGTTGGGGGCAACCCGCTCAAGGCCTATCACTATTTCAACCGGGCGTTCCCGACCCATGATCCGAAGAGCCTCGATCCGCGTCCGAACGTGCCTTCGCTGCTCGTCCCCATCGTGGCCGGCTACGAGACGCGCAGGCGGGTGTCGGGCTACAAGCGTGGGGTCGACAAGTACCTCACACGCCTGGTTCCGCGCTCCTACCGATCGATTGTCCGCGGCGACCAGCCGAGCTGCCGGGCTTTCGGCGACGTGACGCCGGCATACTGCATGCTGACCGCCGAGGCTTTCCGGGCGATGCGGGCGGCCAACCCGCGCACGCGCTTCTTCTTCGTGATGCGCGATCCGGTGGACCGACTCTGGTCGTCGGAGCGAATGAGCTATCGCAAGGGCTACTACGATCGGAATGCCGATCCGATCGAGCGGCTGAAGGGGTTCTGGAGCGAACCGCAGAGCTACATGCGGAGCGATTATCCCCGTACGATCGAGGAGCTCGAGAAGGCGGTCCCGCAGGAGGACATCCTGTATCTCTTCTACGAGGACCTGTTCACCGAGGAATCGATTTCCCGGCTCACCGACTTTCTCGGGATCGACTACATCCCCTTCTCGAACGAGCGCGTGAACAGCGGCACCGGAGAGGGGGCGCCGCTCGAATGGAAGCGCCTGGCCCGCGAGGAGCTCGCTACGGTCTATGACTTCGTCAACGCGAAGTTCAGCGCCGAGGTGCCGGCCTACTGGAACGACGAGACGCGCTATGTCTGAGGTGACGCATGCCCGATGACCACGGCAACGATGTTCTGACCGGCGAGCAGAAGATTCGTAACTTCAACATCAACTTCGGGCCGCAGCATCCCGCGGCGCATGGGGTGCTGCGGCTGGTGCTGGAGCTCGACGGCGAGATCGTCGAGCGCTGCGACCCGCACATCGGGCTGCTGCACCGCGGCACCGAGAAGCTGATGGAGACCCGCACCTACCTGCAGAACCTGCCGTACCTCGACCGGCTCGACTACGTGGCGCCGATGAACCAGGAGCATGCCTGGTGCCTCGCGATCGAGAAGCTGACGGGAACCCCGGTGCCGCGCCGGGCCTCGCTGATCCGGGTGCTCTACTGCGAGATCGGCCGCATCCTGAACCACCTGCTCAACGTCACCACGCAGGCGATGGACGTCGGTGCGCTGACCCCGCCGCTCTGGGGCTTCGAGGAGCGCGAGAAGCTGATGGTGTTCTACGAGCGGGCCAGCGGCGCGCGGCTCCATGCGGCGTACTTCCGGCCGGGCGGCGTTCACCAGGACCTGCCCGAGGACCTGCTCGAGGACATCGTGACCTGGGCGCGGGCGTTCCCGGCGGTGCTCGACGACATCGAAGGCTTGATCACTGAGAACCGCATCTTCAAGCAGCGCAACGTCGACATCGCCGTCGTCAGTCAGGAGGAGGCGCAGGCGCTCGGCTTCTCCGGGGTGATGGTGCGCGGCTCGGGCATCTCCTGGGACCTGCGCCGCGCGCAGCCTTACGAGTGCTACGACGAGTTCGACTTCCAGATTCCGCTCGGCAAGAACGGCGACTGCTACGACCGCTATCTCTGCCGGATGTGGGAGATGCGGGAGTCGACCAGGATCATCCTGCAGGCGGTGGAGAAGCTGTCGCACTGCCGCGGCGAGCCGGTGATGACCCGCGGCAAGATCGCGCCGCCGGAGCGCGGGGTGATGAAGACCTCGATGGAGGCGCTGATCCATCACTTCAAGCTCTACACCGAGGGCTTCCACGTGCCCGAAGGCGAGGTCTACGCCGCCGTTGAGGCGCCCAAGGGCGAGTTCGGCGTCTACCTGGTCTCCGACGGCACCAACAAGCCCTACAAGGTCAAGCTGCGGGCGCCGGGCTACCCGCATCTGGCCGCGATGGACCACATGATGCGCGGACACATGCTGGCCGACGTCTCTGCGGCGCTCGGCTCGCTCGACATCGTCTTCGGCGAGGTCGATCGCTGATGCTGCGTCGCCTCTATCACGAGCAGCCCGCGAGCTTCGCCTTCACCGCCGCCAATGCGGAATGGGCCAAGGGGCAGATCGCGAAGTATCCGCCCGGCCGGCAGGCGAGTGCCGTGATCGCGCTGCTCTGGCGGGCGCAGGAGCAGGAAGGCTGGGTGTCGCGGCCGGCGATCGAAGAGGTCGCCCGGATGCTCGACATGGCCACCATTCGGGTGCTCGAGGTCGCGACCTTCTACTTCATGTTCCAGCTGCAACCGGTCGGCAGCGTTGCGCATGTCCAGGTCTGCGGCACCACCTCGTGCATGATCTGCGGCGCGGAGGACCTGATGGCAGTCTGTCGCGACAAGATCGCGCCGCAGCCGCACCAGGTTTCGGGCGACGGCAAGTTCTCCTGGGAAGAAGTCGAGTGCCTCGGCGCCTGCACCAACGCGCCGATGGTGCAGATCGGCAAGGACTACTACGAGGACCTGACGCGCGAGAGCTTCGCGGACCTCATCGACGCCTTCGCGCACGGCGAGGTGCCGCGTCCGGGACCGCAGAACGGCCGCTTCTCCAGCGAACCGCTCGGCGGCCCCACCGCGCTGACCGGCGGACCGCGCCGCCCCGAGGCCAACGCCTCGGTCACGCTTGCCGTCCGCCTCGGCGACACCGTGGCGCGGATCACCGGCGAGGAGCCGTTGCCCCGGACGGTGATCGCGGGCACGCAGCAGCGGCCGCGGATCGACAACGGCGAGACGAGCGACACCGGCCCCGAGGTCCAGGCGCACGCGCCGGAGGGCCTCGAGGCGGCACGCGACGGCCGGTCCGACGACCTGACGCTCATCAAGGGCGTGGACGAGTCGCTCGAGCAGATGCTGCATCAGCTCGGCTTTTTCCATTTCGACCAGATCGCCGCCTGGACGCCGGAGGAGGTGGCCTGGATGGACGGAAACCTCGAGGGTTACCAGGACCGGGTGACGCGTGACGGCTGGGTCGAGCAGGCGCGTCAGCTTGCGGAGGAAGGCGAAACGCCTCACTCGCAGGAGCAGGAGCGGCAGGAAGAATGACGACGGCGGCGGGAGGTTAGGCTATGGCGGAAGTGCACTCCAGGAGGGACGAGCTCCTCTGGTCGTTCGGGACGTGGGCAATCGCGATCGTCGCGGCGCTGATCGTGGGCTACATCGTCGCTGTCGTGTTCGGCGGGCGGATGTCGGCCGGCATCGTATGCTTCGGCGTGACCTTCGTCCTGCTCGGGGCGATCCTCGGCCACTATGTCGGACCCCCGGCCGACGACGATGCGGACGTGCGCGCACCGGCGCACGAGTCTGCCGCAACGGCCCATCCTGCCGCCGCTCACGTGACGCCGGCCGCTCACGTGACGCCGGTCGCGCACGCAGAGCCGGTCGCTCCCATGACGCCGATCCAGCCGGCAGCGCACCCCGCGCCGCGGATTCAGGACCCGGCGTCTCCGCCCGAGGCAAACGCGATCAGCGAGCGGGTCCGCGCCGCCGCCCGCGCCGCCGGAGAAGCGGCCCGGGCGGCAACCGGCGAGGTCGCTCCGACGCGGCTCGCAGGCGAGATGCCCTCTGGCCCCGCGCGGCCGGCACGGCTCGATGGGCCGCGCCCGGAAGGAGCCGATAACTTGAAGAAGATCAGGGGGATCGGGCCGAAGCTCGAGGAAATGCTCCATGGGCTCGGCTTTTATCACTACGATCAGATTGCGAGCTGGACACCGACGGAGGTCGCCTGGGTCGACCAGAACCTCGACGGGTTCCATGGCCGGGCCACCCGCGACGACTGGGTGTCTCAGGCCAGAGTTCTAGCGGGTGGCGGCGAGACGGAGTTCTCGGCGCGTGTCGACAAGGGCGAAGTCTACTGACGGCGACGCGGTCAGGGACGGCGGTGTGGAGGAATCGGGACGGATGCTGGCGGACAAGGATCGGATCTTCACCAATCTCTACGGCATGTTCGACACCAGCCTCGACGGCGCGCGGGCGCGCGGGCAATGGGACGACACCGCCGGGCTGATCGCCCGCGGCCGCGACAAGATCGTCGAGGAGATGAAGGCGAGCGGCCTGCGTGGCCGCGGCGGCGCGGGCTTCCCGACCGGCCTCAAGTGGTCGTTCATGCCCAAGCAGTCCGACGGGCGGCCGCACTACCTGGTGGTCAACGCCGACGAGTCCGAGCCCGGGACCTGCAAGGACCGCGAGATCATGCGGCACGACCCGCACACGCTGATCGAGGGGTGCCTGATCGCAGGCTTCGGGATGGGCGCCAACGCCGGCTACATCTACATCCGGGGCGAGTACATCCGCGAGCGCGAGGCGCTGCAGGTGGCGATCGACGAGTGCTACGACGCGGGCCTGCTCGGAGCCAATGCCGCGGGCTCCGGCTGGGACTTCGACCTCTACCTCGTCCACGGCGCCGGTGCCTACATCTGCGGCGAGGAGACCGCGCTTCTCGAAAGTCTCGAGGGCCGCAAAGGCATGCCGCGGCTCAAGCCGCCGTTTCCCGCCAACACCGGCCTCTACGGCTGCCCGACGACGGTCAACAACGTCGAATCGATTGCGGTGGCGCCGACGATCCTGCGCCGCGGTCCGGGCTGGTTCGCGAGCTTCGGCCGGCCGAACAACGCCGGCACCAAGGTCTTCGCGATCTCGGGCCACGTGAACCGGCCCTGCGTCGTCGAGGACGCGATGTCGATCCCGCTGCGGGAGCTGATCGACAAGCACTGCGGCGGGGTGCGCGGCGGCTGGCAGAACCTCAAGGCGGTGATCCCGGGCGGCGCCTCGGTGCCATTGCTTCCCGCAAGCCTCTGCGACGACGCCATCATGGACTTCGACTGGCTGCGCGACCAGAAGTCGGGCCTCGGCACCGCCGCGGTGATCGTGATGGACCAGTCCACCGACGTCATCAAGGCGATCTGGCGGCTGTCGAAGTTCTACAAGCACGAGAGCTGCGGCCAGTGCACCCCCTGCCGCGAGGGCACCGGCTGGATGATGCGGGTGATGGACCGCCTCGTCACCGGCGATGCCGAGCCCGAAGAGATCGACATGCTGCTCGACGTCACCAAGCAGGTCGAGGGCCACACCATCTGCGCGCTCGGCGACGCCGCCGCCTGGCCGATCCAGGGCCTCGTGCGCCACTTCCGCGGCGAGATCGAGGACCGCATCAAGGCCAAGCGCACCGGTCGCATCAGCGCCGTGGCGGCGGAATAGGACAAGAGGATCGCCATGGCCCCGACCCAGCACCTCGCACAGCTCAACGTCGGCCAGCTCGTCGCGCCGACCGACGATCCGCGCGTCGCCCCGTTCATGGCGGCGCTCGACCGGGTCAACGGCCTCGGCAAGCGGATGCCAGGGTTCGTCTGGATGATGGAAGGTTCGGGCGAGCCCGGCACCGGCAACACCGAGACCAAGATCGCCGGCGATCCGCGGTTCGTGGCGAACCTGACGGTCTGGGAGAGCGTCGAGGCGCTGGAGAATTTCGTCTGGAACACCGTGCATCGGCAGTTCTACGAGCGCCGCCACGAATGGTTCGAGGTGCTCGGCGCGATGCATTTCGCGATGTGGTGGGTGCCCGCCGGGCATCGGCCGACGCTCGACGAGGCGCTGGCGCGGCTCGACCACCTGCGCGCCCACGGCGACAGCGAGACGGCCTTTGGCTGGCCGTACCTCAAGGAAGCACGGCTCTGGCGCGTGAAGAACTGCACCGGGCTGGCTGCGGAGTAGACATGGCAGACCTGCGCAAACTGATCATCGACGGCGCCGAGATCGAGGTCGATCCCCGCCTGACGCTGCTGCAGGCCTGCGAGCAGGCCGGCATCGAGATTCCGCGGTTCTGCTACCACGAGCGGCTCAGCATCGCCGGCAACTGCCGGATGTGCCTCGTCGAGGTGGTGGGCGGCCCGCCGAAGCCGACGGCCTCCTGCGCGGTGCAGGTCAAGGACATGCGCCCCGGCCCCGAGGGCCAGCCGCCGGTGATCAAGACCACCTCCCCGATGGTCAAGAAGGCCCGCGAGGGGGTGATGGAGTTCCTGCTCATCAACCATCCGCTCGACTGCCCGATCTGCGACCAGGGCGGCGAGTGCGACCTGCAGGACCAGGCGATGGCCTACGGCGTCGACTTCAGCCGCTACCGCGAGCCGAAGCGCGCGGCGATCGACCCCGACCTCGGGCCGCTGGTCGCGACCTGCATGACCCGCTGCATCTCCTGCACCCGCTGCGTGCGGTTCATCACCGAGGTCGCCGGCGTTCCCGAGATGGGGCAGACCGGACGCGGCGAAGACAGCGAGATCACCAGCTACCTCGGTGCGATGCTGACCTCCGAGCTGCAGGGAAACGTCATCGACCTTTGCCCGGTGGGCGCGCTGACCTCCAAGCCCTATGCGTTCACCGCCCGGCCGTGGGAGCTGACAAAGACCGAGTCGATCGACGTGACCGACGCGCTCGGCTCCAACATCCGCGTCGACGCCAAGGGGCGCGAGGTGATGCGCATCCTGCCGCGCAACCATGACGGCGTGAACGAGGAATGGCTCGCCGACCGGTCCCGGTTCGTCTGGGACGGGCTGCGCCGCCAGCGCCTCGACCGGCCCTACCTGCGCAAGGGCGGCAAGCTCGCGCCCGCGACCTGGAGCGAGGCCTTCGCGGCGATCGCCAACGCCGTGAAAGGCAAGCGCGTCGCCGGCCTCGTCGGCGATCTCGCCTCCACCGAGGCGGCCTTCGCGCTCAAGACGCTGGTCGAAAGCCTCGGCGGCAGCGTCGAGTGCCGCACCGACGGGGCGGCGCTGCCCGCCGGCAACCGCTCGGGCTACGCCGGCACGGCGACGATCGCCGACATCGACACCGCCGCGCGCATCCTGATCGTCGGGTCCAACCCGCGGGTGGAGGCGCCGGTCCTGAACGCCCGCATCCGCAAGGCGTGGCTCCGGGGCGCATCGGTCGGCGTCGTCGGAGAGCCGGTCGATCTCAGCTATCCCTACGACCACCTCGGGAACGGTCGCGAGGCGCTGGCGAAACTCGTCGCGCAGGGACCCCGGGACGACGCCGCGGACGCCGCGTCTCTGGTCATCCTCGGGCAGGGCGCCCTGATGGGCGATGACGGCGCGGCGGTGCTCGGCAAGGCGATGCAGCTCTGCGCCGATACCGGCGGCAAGCTCCTCGTGCTCCACACCGCGGCGTCGCGGGTCGGCGCGATGGATCTCGGCTGCGTCACCGAAGGCGGCCTGACGGCCGCGCTCGGCGCCGACGTGATCTACAATCTCGGCGCCGACGAGATCGAGGTGCCCGCCGGGCCGTTCGTCGTCTACCAGGGCAGCCACGGCGATCGGGGTGCGCATCGGGCCGACGTCATCCTGCCCGGAGCGGCCTGGACCGAGGAGTCCGGCATCTTCGTCAACACCGAGGGTCGTCCCCAGATGGCCAACCGCGCCGGCTTTCCGCCGGGAGAGGCGCGCGAGAACTGGGCGATCCTGCGGGCGCTTTCGGCGACGCTGGGCAGGACGCTGCCGTTCGACTCGCTCGCGGCGCTTCGCACGCGCGATGTTCGCGACGGCCCCGCATTTGGCCCGCCTCGACGTGGTGCCGGAAAACCCGTGGACGCCGGTCGACGGGGGCGATATGTCCGAGGCCGACTTCGGGTCGGCGGTGACGGCGCACTACCTCGTCAACCCGATCGCCCGCGCGAGCCAGGTCATGGCAGAGCTTACACGACTGGCCGACGATCGGGTGCGCCCGCTCGCGGCGGAGTAGTTCGAATGGACGGTTTCTTCCACGCCGGCTTCGGCCTCTTCCTGCTGATCCTGCTCGAGTGCCTGGCGGTGACGGTCGTCGTTCTCGTCAGTCTCGCGTTCCTGATGTACGGCGACCGGAAGGTCTGGGCGGCGGTGCAGATGCGCCGCGGCCCGAACGTCGTCGGGCCGTTCGGCCTGCTTCAGAGCTTCGCCGACTTCCTGAAGTACATCGTCAAGGAGATCGTGGTCCCGGCCGGCGCCGACAAGGCGGTGTTCTTCCTGGCGCCGATGGTCAGCTTCGTGCTGCCGGTTATCGTCTGGGTGGTGATCCCGTGGGCGCCGGGCTGGGTGATCTCGAACATGAACGTGGGGATCCTGTTCATCTTCGCGATCAGTTCGCTCCACGTCTACGCGATCATCATGGGCGGCTGGGCGTCGAACTCGAAGTACCCCTTTCTCGGCGGCCTGCGCTCGGCGGCGCAGATGATCTCCTACGAGGTCTCGCTCGGCCTCATCATCGTCGGGGTGCTGATCTCCACCGGCTCGCTGAATCTCAGCCGCATCGTGCTGGCGCAGGCCGGGCCTTGGGGCCTCTTCAACTGGTACTGGCTGCCGCATCTGCCGATGGTGGTGCTGTTCTTCATCTCGGCGCTGGCCGAGACCAACCGCCCGCCGTTCGACCTGCCCGAGGCCGAGAGCGAGCTCGTCGCCGGCTACCAGGTCGAATATTCCTCGACGCCGTTCCTGCTCTTCATGATCGGCGAACTGATGAGCGTGTTCTTCATGTGCGCGCTGATCTCGATCCTGTTCTTCGGCGGCTGGTTGTCGCCGATCCCGGGCATCCCCGACGGCGCGCTCTGGATGTTCGGCAAGATGCTGCTCTGCTTCTTCATGATCTCGATGGTGAAGGCGATCGTGCCGCGTTACCGCTACGACCAGCTGATGCGGATCGGCTGGAAGGTTTTCCTGCCGCTTTCGCTCGGGTGGGTGGTGCTGGTCGGGCTCTTCGCCCAGTACGGCTGGTTCTGGGGCGCCTACCAGCGCTGGATCGGAGGCTGACGATGGCGATCCCGCTCGGGCGCGCGGCATCCTACTTCCTGCTGATGGACTTCGTGAAAGGCTTCGGCCTCGGCATGAAGTACTTCTTCCGGCCGAAGGCGACGCTCAACTATCCTCACGAGAAGGGGCCGCTCTCCCCTCGGTTTCGCGGCGAGCATGCGCTGCGCCGCTACGCCAACGGCGAGGAACGCTGCATCGCCTGCAAGCTCTGCGAGGCGATCTGTCCGGCGCAGGCGATCACCATCGACGCCGAGCCGCGCGAGGACGGGTCGCGGCGCACCACGCGCTACGACATCGACATGACCAAGTGCATCTACTGCGGCTTCTGCCAGGAGGCCTGCCCGGTCGATGCCATCGTCGAAGGTCCGAACTTCGAGTTCGCCACCGAGACCCGCGAGGAGCTGTTCTACGACAAGGCCAAGCTGCTCGCGAACGGGGATCGCTGGGAGGCGGAGATCGCCCGCAATCTCGAGCTCGACGCGCCGTATCGCTGAGGGGGACTGACATGGGGTTCGCCACCTTCGCCTTCTACTTCTTCGCCGTCGTCGCGGTGGCCTCGGGGGTGCTCGTTATCTTCGCGCGCAACCCGGTGCACTCTGTCCTGTGGCTGATCCTCGCCTTCTTCGCCGCGGCCGGGCTCTTCGTGCTGCTCGGGGCCGAGTTCGTGGCGATGCTGATGGTTATCGTCTACGTCGGCGCGGTGGCGGTGCTCTTCCTCTTCGTGGTGATGATGCTCGACGTGGACTTCGCCGAGCTCCGCGCCGGGATGGCCAAGCTTCTGCCGATCGGCCTCCTCATCGCCCTCGTGCTGCTGGTCCAACTCGGCTTCGTCTTCGGCGGTTGGGAGGTCAGCGACCAGGCGATCTCGCTCCGTGCCGCCGCGACGCCGCCGCCCGCCGAGGTCGAGAACACCGCGGCACTCGGGATGCTGATCTACACCCGGTACGTCTTCCTCTTCCAGCTGGCGGGCCTCGTGCTCCTCGTCGCGATGATCGGGGCGATCGTGCTGACGCTCCGCAAGCGCGCCTGGGTCAAGCGGCAGGACGTGCTGGTGCAGATGTACCGCGACCCCAAGACCGCCGTGCAACTCGTCGACATCAAACCGGGGCAGGGCGCATGATCGGGCTCGGACATTATCTGACGGTCGCGGCGATCCTGTTCGTCACCGGCATTTTCGGCATCTTCGTCAACCGCAAGAACGTCATCATCATCCTGATGTCGATCGAGCTGATGCTGCTCGCGGTCAACATTAACCTGGTCGCGTTCTCCGCCTACCTCGGCGATCTCGTCGGCCAGGTCTTCGCCCTTTTCGTCCTGACCGTCGCCGCCGCCGAAGCCGCCATCGGCCTCGCCATCCTCGTGTGCTTCTTCCGCAACACCGGAACGATCGCCGTCGAGGACATCAACGTGATGAAGGGCTGACCCCGCATGGTCACGATCATCCTCTTCGCGCCGCTGCTCGGCGCCGTCCTCTGCGGGTTCGGCTATCGCTGGCTGAGCGAGCGCGGCGCGATGGCGACCGCGACGGGGCTGCTGTTCTTCGCCTGCGTGCTGTCGTGGGTCGTGTTCTTCTCGTTCGACGGCGAGACCCAGAGCCATCCCTACTTCCGCTGGATCGTCTCGGGCACGCTCAGCGCCGACTGGGGCTACCGGCTCGACCGGCTGACCGCGATCATGCTCGTCGTGGTGACGACGGTCTCGTCGCTCGTCCATCTCTACAGCTTCGGCTACATGGACCACGACGTGAACTTCAAGCCGGGCGAGAGCTACAAGCCGCGCTTCTTCGCCTACCTGTCGTTCTTCACCTTCGCGATGCTGGCCCTCGTCACCGCCGACAACCTGCTGCAGCTCTTCTTCGGCTGGGAAGGCGTCGGCGTCGCCTCGTACCTGCTGATCGGCTTCTACTACCGCAAGCAGAGCGCGGGTGCGGCGGCGATGAAGGCCTTCATCGTCAACCGGGTCGGTGACTTCGGTTTCCTGCTCGGCATCTTCGCGCTCTACGTGCTGGTCGACAGCGTCGACTTCAACGACATCTTCGCCGCCGCGCCGGGGCTCGCCGAGACCCAGATGAGCTTTCTCTGGCGCGACTGGACCGCGTCCGAGGTCGTGTCGATCCTGCTCTTCATCGGTGCGATGGGCAAATCGGCGCAGCTTTTCCTGCACACCTGGCTGCCCGACGCGATGGAAGGCCCGACCCCGGTCTCGGCGCTGATCCATGCCGCGACCATGGTGACGGCGGGGGTGTTCCTGGTCTGCCGCATGTCGCCGGTGCTGGAATGGGCGCCCCACGCGCTCACCTTCGTCACCTTCATCGGCGGGGCGACGGCGTTCTTCGCCGCGACGGTCGGTCTGGTGCAGAACGACATCAAGCGCGTGATCGCCTATTCGACCTGCTCGCAGCTCGGCTACATGTTCGTCGCCGCGGGCGTCGGCGCCTACCCGGCGGCGATGTTCCACCTCTTCACCCACGCCTTCTTCAAGGCGCTGCTCTTTCTCTGCGCCGGCTCGGTGATCCACGCGATGCACCACGAGCAGGACATGCGGAACTATGGCGGGCTCCGCCACAAGATCCCGCTGACCTACTATGCCATGCTGATCGGCACGCTCGCGATCACCGGCGTCGGCATTCCGCTGACCCACATCGGCTTTGCCGGGTTCCTCTCCAAGGACGCGATCATCGAAAGCGCCTGGGCCGGCACCAACGGCGCGGCCGGGTTCGCCTTCCTGATGCTGGTGGTCTCGGCACTCTTCACCAGCTTCTACTCCTGGCGGCTGATGTTCATGACCTTCTTCGGCGAGCCGCGCGGCGACCGCCATGCCTACGACCATGCACACGAGGCCCCGCGCTCGATGATGATCCCGCTCGGGGTGCTGGCGCTCGGCGCCGCGCTGTCGGGGATGATCTGGTACGGCCAGTTCTTCGGCAACCACGAGCGGATGAATGCCTGGTTCGGGGTGCCGGCGCACGAGGAGGCCGGCGCGGTGGCGCCAGAGGCGTCGAACGTGGCGCCCGAAGCTGCCAGTCAGACCCCGACGGCGACGGCACAGGTCGCCGCGCCCCCGGCCGAACTGACCCATGAGCCCGGCCCCCAAGCCGAGGCTCCCGTCGCCGCCGGTCCGATCGGATCGGTGTACTTCGGCCCGGAAAACCACGTGATCGAGACCGCTCACGAAGCGCCGATCTGGGTCAAGACATCGCCGTTCTTCGCGATGCTGATCGGGTTCGCCATCGCCTACTGGTTCTACATCGGCAATCCGTCGATGCCCGGCGGTCCTGGCGCGCCAGCAGCCGGTGCTCTACCGCTTCCTGCTCAACAAGTGGTACTTCGACGAGATCTACAACTTTCTCTTCGTCAATCCGGCGCGCTGGCTCGGCACGCTGCTCTGGAAAGGCGGCGACGGCGAGGTGATCGACGGCACGCTGAACGGCGTCGCCATGGGCATCGTGCCCTGGTTCACCCGCCTCGCCGGTCGCGCCCAGTCGGGCTATCTCTTCCACTACGCCTTTGCCATGGTGATCGGACTGGTGGTCCTGACGCTCTGGTTCGGCATCCGGGCAGGGGGCTGAGCCGTTGAACAGCCTTCTGTCGCTGATCACCTTCCTGCCGCTGATCGGCGCCGTCGTCCTTCTCGTCTTCCTCAAGGGCGACGACGAGCTGGCCCGGCGCAACGCCAAGCTCCTCGCGCTCTTCACCACGATCGCGACGTTCCTGCTGTCGCTCTTCGTGCTGGCGGGGTTCGATCCGTCCGATCCCGGCTTCCAGTTCGTCGAGCAGCGCGCCTGGCTCGGCGGGCTCACCTACAAGATGGGCGTCGACGGCATCTCGGTGCTCTTCGTGATGCTGACGACGCTCCTGATGCCGATCACCATCGCCGCAAGCTGGAACGTCAAGGTCCGGGTCAAGGAGTACATGGTCCTCTTCCTGGTGCTCGAGACGCTGATGCTCGGCGTCTTCTGCGCGCTCGACCTGATCCTGTTCTACCTTTTCTTCGAAGGCGGCCTGATCCCGATGTTCCTGATCATCGGCATCTGGGGCGGTGCGCAGCGCATCTACGCGACGTTCAAGTTCTTCCTCTACACCTTCCTCGGCTCGGTGCTGATGCTCGTCGCGATGATCGCGATGTACTACCAGGCCGGCACCACCGACATCCCCACGCTGCTCACCTATCCCTTCGCCTCCGACCCGCTGAACGTGCTCGGCTTCACCATCGCCGGCGGCGCGCAGACGCTGATGTGGCTCGCGTTCTTCGCGAGCTTCGCGGTCAAGATGCCGATGTGGCCGGTGCACACCTGGCTGCCCGACGCCCACGTGCAGGCGCCGACCGCGGGCTCGGTGATCCTCGCCGCGATCCTGCTCAAGATGGGCGGCTACGGCTTCCTGCGCTTCAGCCTGCCGATGTTCCCGGTCGCGTCCGACCTGATGGCGAACTTCGTCTTCACCCTCTCCGTCATCGCCATCATCTACACGAGCCTCGTCGCGATGATGCAGGAGGACATGAAGAAGCTGATCGCCTACTCGTCGGTGGCGCACATGGGCTTCGTCACCATGGGCATCTTCGCGATCAACCGGCAGGGCCTCGACGGCGCGATCTTCCAGATGCTGTCGCACGGCTTCGTCTCGGGCGCGCTCTTTTTGATCGTCGGCGTGGTCTACGACCGGATGCACACCCGCGAGATCGCCGCCTACGGCGGCCTCGCCGTGCGGATGCCGGTCTTCGCGCTGGTCTTCATGCTCTTCACCCTCGGCAACGTCGGGCTGCCCGGCACCAGCGGGTTCGTCGGCGAGTTCCTGACACTGGCCGGCGTGTTCCAGGTCTCGACCTGGGTGGCGTTCTTCGCCACCACCGGCGTGATCCTGTCGGCCTGCTATGCGCTCTGGCTCTACCGTCGCGTCGTCTTCGGCGACCTCATCAAGGAGAGCCTCAAGACCATCCAGGACATGGGACGGCGCGAGAAGCTCTGCTTCGCACCGCTGATCATTGCGATGATCGTCCTGGGGGTCTATCCCGCGCTGGTCCTCGACATCATCGGTCCCTCGGTGCAGGCGCTGCTGGACCATACCCAAACGGCGCTCGCGGCTTCGGCCTCGACCGTCGCCGCCAACTGACCGGGAGGCGCCGATGTTCACCGACAACCTGTCCGTGATCGCCCCCGAGGCGGTGCTCGCGGTCTTCGCGATGCTGGCGCTGCTCTGGGGCGCCTATTCGCCCCGCGAGATCGGCTCGACGGTGCTCTGGGTCTCCGTGGTGCTGCTGGTGCTGGTGGGCCTCTGGGTCGGCTTCCAGCCGCAAGGGGCGCGGATCGCCTTCGACGGGTCGTTCGTCAGCGACGGCTTCGCCCGCTTCGCCAAGGTCCTGATCCTCTTCGGCGCCGCCGCCACGCTCGCGCTCAGCCACGATTACCTGGTCAAGGCCTCGCTGATGAAGTTCGAGTTCCCGGTGCTGGTAGTGATCAGCGCCGTCGGCATGCTGACCATGGTCTCGGCAAGCGACCTGATGGTCCTGTATGTCGGGCTCGAACTGCAGTCGCTCGCTGCCTACGTCATCGCCTCGTTCCGCCGCGACAGCCTTCGCTCGACCGAAGCGGGCCTCAAGTACTTCGTGCTCGGCTCGCTCTCCTCGGGCCTTCTGCTCTACGGCGCGAGCCTTACCTACGGCTTCACCGGGACGACCGCCTTCGCCGGCATCGCGCTCACGATCGGCACCGGCCCGCTGGCCCTGGGCCTCGTCTTCGGCCTGGTCTTTCTCGCGGCGGGCATCGCCTTCAAGGTCTCGGCGGCGCCCTTCCACATGTGGACGCCCGACGTCTACGAAGGCGCGCCGACGCCGGTGACGGCGTTCTTCGCCACCGCCCCAAAGGTCGCCGCGGCGGCGATGTTCGCGCGCCTGCTCTTCGACGCCTTCGGCGGGGCCGTCGCGGAATGGCAGCAGATCCTCGCGTTCCTTTCGGTCGCCTCGATGTTCCTGGGCTCGGTCGCGGCGATCGGCCAGCGCAACATCAAGCGGCTGATGGCCTATTCCTCGATCGGCCACATGGGCTACGCGCTGATGGGCCTCGCCGCCGGCACAGTGCAGGGCGCGCAGTCGCTGCTGATCTATCTCGCGATCTACGTGACGATGAACATCGGCGTCTTCGCCTTCATCCTGAACATGGAGCGCGACGGCGAGGCGGTCACCGACATCGCCTCGCTCGGCCTCTATTCCCGCGTCGAGCCGGCCCGCGCCTTCGCGCTTGCGGTCCTGATGTTCAGCCTCGCCGGGGTCCCGCCGCTCGTTGGCTTCTTCGCGAAGTTCTACGTGCTCAAAGCCGCGGTCGACTCCGGGCTGGTTTGGCTCGCCATAGCCGGCGTGGTCGCAAGTGTCATCGGAGCCTACTATTACCTGCGCATCGTCTACCTGATGTACTTCGGCGAGGCGGCCGAGCCGCTGGACGGCCGCATGCCGGCGGTGCACTGGGGGCTCCTCGCCGTCTCGGCGCTCGCGATGGTGATCGGCGTCGTCAATCTCTTCGGCGTCGAGGGGATCGCTGCTTCCGCTGCCGCGACCCTGGTCCAGTAGCGGCGCATGCAGACCTGGCCGACAGGCTTCAGCCGCGACACCCTCGAGAGCGTCGACAGCACCAACGCCGAGGTCCTGCGGCGCGCCGCTGCCGGCGCCACCGGCCCGCTCTGGGTGCTGGCGCGCCGGCAGACCGCGGCCCGGGGGCGCCGCGGCCGCGCCTGGGCGTCGCCGCACGGCAACTTCGCCGCGACGCTGCTGATCAGGCCGCCCGGCGCACTGGCGCAGCGCTCGTTCGTCGCCGCGCTCGGGCTCTACGACGCGCTCGTCGCCGTCACCGGCCGCCCGGCGCTCTTCGCCCTCAAGTGGCCGAACGACGTGCTGCTCGAAGGCCGCAAGCTCGCCGGCATCCTGCTCGAGTCCGGCCCGAACGGCACGCTCGCCGTCGGCATCGGCGTGAACCTCGCGGTGGCGCCCGACCCGGCCGGGTTGGAGCCGGGGGCGGTCCCGCCGGCCAGCCTGCGCGGCGCCACCGGCCTTGCCATCGCGCCAGAGGATTTCCTCGACCATCTCGCCCCCGCGGTGCAGGCCCGCGAGGAGGACCTGCTCGCCTTCGGCTTCCCGGCGCTCCGCGACGCCTGGCTCGCCCGCGCCACCCGCCTCGGCGAGGAGATCGTCGCGCGCCTGCCCGGCCGCGCCGTCTCCGGCCGGTTCGAGACGGTGGACGACACCGGCGCGCTGGTACTCGCCACCGCGACCGGGCGCATCGCCCTGCCCGCCGCCGAGGTCCATTTCGCCGCCGAGGACGCGCCCGATGCTGCTGGCCATTGACGTCGGCAACACCAACGCGGTCTTCGCGGTGCACGACGGCCAGGCGGTGGTCGGCGAATGGCGCTGCCGCACGGAGCGGGCGCGCACCGCCGACGAGTACTTCGTCTGGCTGCGCCAGCTCATGGATTTCTCCAATGTGGACAACCGGATCGATTCCGTCGTGGTCTCGTCCGTCGTACCGCAGGTGCTTTTCAACATCCGGGTGATGGCCGACCGCTACTTCAAGACCCGCGCCAAGGTGGTGGGCCGCCCCGACGTGCGGCTGCCGGTGCCGCCCCGGGTCGATCCCGCGACCCAGATCGGGGCCGACCGACTGGTCAACACCGTCGGCGCGCATGACCGCTACGGCGGCGACCTGATCGTCGTCGACTTCGGCACCGCGACGACTTTCGACGTCGTCGACCACGATGGCGCCTACGTCGGCGGAATCATCGCGCCGGGCGTCAACCTCTCGCTCAAGGCGCTGCACGACGCCGCGGCCGCACTGCCGTTCATCGACGTGACCAAGCCCGAGCGCGTCGTCGGCACCAATACCGTGGCGTGCATGCAGTCGGGGGTTTACTGGGGCTACATCGCGCTCGTAGAAGGCCTCTGCGCGCGTATCCGCGCCGAGCGCGCACGACCCATGACCGTCATCGGAACCGGGGGACTGTCCACCCTCTTCGCCCAAGGGACAGACGTACTGCAAAAGATCGACACCGACCTCACCATCCACGGTCTGGTTCTGATCGATCGCCTGAACAGGGAGTGAGCGCGGCTTCATGGCAAAACCTGACCGGCTGATCTACCTCGCGCTCGGAGGCGCGGGCGAGATCGGCATGAACATGTACCTCTACGGCTACGGCCCGGAGGGGGCGGAACGCTTCATCCTCGTGGACATGGGCGTGAGCTTCCCGACCATGGAGACGACGCCCGGCGTCGATCTCATCATGGCCGACCCCGGCTTCATTCAGGCCCGCGCCGACCGGCTGGATGCGATCTTCATCACCCACGGCCACGAGGACCATGTCGGCGCCCTCGGCCTGCTCTGGCACCGCCTGCGGGCGCCGGTCTATGCCCGCCGCTTCACCGCTGCGCTGGCCAAGTCCAAGATGGAGCGCGCCGGGCAGTCCACCGACGAGGTCCGCCAGGTCGCGGCATGGCCGCACGTGGTCGAGGCCGGGCCGTTCCGCGTCGGCTTCCTGCCCATCGCCCATTCGATCCCCGAAGCGTCGGCGCTGATCATCGACACCCCCGCCGGGCGCATCCTGCACAGCGGCGACTTCAAGGCCGATCCGACGCCGCTCGTCGGCGAGCCGTTCGACGCGGAAGCGTTCCGCGCCATCGGCGACAAGGGCGTCAAGGTGCTGGCCTGCGATTCGACCAACGTCTTCTCGCCCAACCCGGGCCGCTCCGAAGCCTCGCTGATCGAGCCGCTCGAGGCGCTGATGCATGCGGCCGACGGCATGGTCGTCGCGACGACCTTCGCCTCCAACGTCGCGCGTCTGAAGACGCTGGCCCGCGCCGGGCAGGCTGCCGGACGGCAGGTCGTGGTGCTCGGGCGGGCGATGAACACCATGCTGAAGACGGCGCACGCCGCCGAGGTGCTCGAGGGCTTCCCGCCGACCCTCGATCCGCTCGATGCCGACGGCGTGCCGCGCCGGAACATCCTGGTGCTCGCCACCGGCAGCCAGGGCGAGCGGCGCGCCGCCTCGGCACAGTTGGCGCAGGGCCGCTACATGGGCTTCGAGCTCAGGCCCGGCGACACGTTCCTCTTCTCTTCCAAGACCATCCCCGGTAACGAGGTCAGCGTTGCGCGCATCCTGAATGCGCTGAGCGAGAAGGGCGTCACCGTCATCGACGAGAGCAACGGCCACTACCACGTCTCGGGGCACGCCAACCGGCCGGATCTCGTGACCCTGCAGGAGCTGGTGCACCCGCAGATCCTCGTGCCGATGCACGGCGAGCATCGCCACCTCGCCGCACTGGCGGGCATCGGTCGCGAGCGCGGCATCGCCACCGCGATCGCGCCGAACGGTACGATGCTCGATCTGACCGGCGATGCGCCGCGGATCGTCGAGCGCATCGAGACCGGACGGGTCTACCTCGACGGGAGCGTGCTGATCGGCGCCATGGACGGGGTGGTGCGCGACCGCATCCGCATGGCGATCCGCGGCCATGTCGTCGTCAGCGTCATCATCGACGAGAAGGGCCGGCCGCTCGGCGGTGCCTGGGTCGAGGCCACCGGCCTCGCCGACAATCCCCGGATGCGAGACGGGCTCGAAGGCGCGATCGAGGCCGAACTCGGCCGCGTTCTCGCCCGCGCCAAGCGTGCCGAACTCGACGACGACGACACGCTCGACGAGCTGGTGCAGCGCACGTGCTCGCGCATCTGCAACGACGCGATCGGCAAGAAGCCGGTCTGCACGGTGATGATCAGCCGCCTCGATGAATGACGCACGGGCCGGCAGGAGACGGTGCCAAGGCAACCCCGCGAGCACGTCCGAGGCTCCGCTCCGCCAGATGACCCTTGAGACGATCGCGCCCACCGCCGATGATCGCATCTTCGGCCTGCCCTTGGCGGACTGACCCGCCCGGGCCATGCCGGAGCGCACGCTTGCCTCGCCAGTGACACCGCCCCAAGGGACTCGACCCGCAGGGCGCATCACGCGAAACGATGACATGCATCACAAAACTTCACTTCTGGTGATGCCTGCGGCCTCCTATATACCATCTCGACCAGCGTACCCGAGATGTCCGCAGAAGCTTGCGTCTGACACTCGGCAGGGTTGGGACAACCACCTGACGCCTGCTCCTGGAGCGAGAAGGCCCGGCGGCACGCTTGAGTGTGCCGGCGGTGGCAGCTCTTCCAGCGAGCGGGCTTTCGAAAGGAAGACGACGATGCAGAACTGGTTCACCCGGGCTATCGACCGGTGGAGCGAAGCCGACCGGATCAGCCGGGAGGTCGCGCGGCTGTCCGCGATGCCGGCTTACCTGTTGCGCGACATGGGCCTGAGCAGCGAAAGCCGGGACGCGCTTGCACAGCAGCTTCGGCGCGGGAAGTAGACCCGCGATGCACGGGGCCGCCCTCGGCGGTTCCCGTGGATCACTTGATACGTGGTTGCGACCGGATCGAAACCGACGGCCTTCACAACGTCCTCCACGCCAGACGAGGATGAGCGCCATGACCGCAGCCGTTCCGAAACCCGCGGCCGTTCCGAAACCCGGAGCCGCATCGACCACCTCCGAGAACATCCGCAAGGCGCACGAGCTCCGCTCGCAGGAGTTCCGCGACAGGCTTTCGCGGATGATGTGGTTCAGCCCGCGCTAGTCCAGCCGGCTATTCCGCCGCTTCCTGGTAGCTTTCGATCGGCGGGCAGGAGCAGAGCAGATTGCGGTCGCCCCAGGCGTTGTCGACCCGGTTGACCGGCGCCCAGTACTTGTCGACGCGAAAGGCGCCCGGCGGGTAGCAGGCTTGCTCGCGGCTGTACGGCCGGTCCCAGTCGCCGACCAGGTCCTCGACGGTGTGCGGCGCCCGCTTCAAGGGATTGTTCTCCGCATCCATCTCGCCGCGCTCGATCGCCCGGGCCTCCTCGGCGATCGCCAGCATCGCGGTGCAGAACCGGTCGAGCTCGGCCTTGGGCTCGCTCTCGGTCGGCTCGATCATCAGCGTCCCGGCCACCGGCCACGACATCGTCGGCGCGTGAAAGCCGCAATCGATCAGTCGCTTGGCCACGTCGTCGACCGTCACCCCGGCGCTCTCCTTCAGCGGCCGGGTGTCGACGATGCACTCGTGCGCGACCCGCCCGTTCCGCGAGAAGAGGATCGGATAGGCGCCGCCGAGCCGCGCCGCGATGTAGTTGGCGTTCAGGATGGCGACACGCGTCGCCTGGGTCAGACCGGCGCCGCCCATCATCAGGCAGTAGGCCCAGGAGATCGTCAGGAGCGACGGCGAGCCGAAGTCGGCGGCGCTGACTCGCCCCGCACCGTGCGGCCTTCCGGGCAGGAACGGCGCCAGGTGCGCCTTGACCCCGATCGGCCCCATGCCCGGACCGCCGCCGCCGTGCGGGATGCAGAAGGTCTTGTGCAGGTTGAGGTGGCTGACGTCGGAGCCGAAGTCGCCGGGCCGCGCCAGCCCGACCAGCGCGTTCATGTTGGCGCCGTCGAGATAGACCTGCCCGCCGTGGGCATGGGTGATCTCGCAGACCGTGCGCACCGTTTCCTCGAAGACGCCGTGGGTCGAGGGATAGGTGATCATGCAGGCGGCGAGGTTCGCCGAGTGCGCCGCCGCCTTGGCCTCGAAGTCGGCGACGTCGATGTCGCCGTTCTCGGCGGCCCTGACCACCACCACCTTCATGCCCGCCATCTGCGCGCTGGCGGGGTTGGTGCCGTGCGCCGAGGTCGGGATCAGACAGACGTCGCGGTGGCCCTCGCCGCGACTCGCGTGCCAGGCGCGGATGGTCAGGAGCCCGGCGTACTCACCCTGCGCCCCGGAATTCGGCTGCATCGACATGGCGTCGTAGCCGGTGATCGCGCAGAGCTTGGCCGCAAGATCGCCGATCACCTCCGCGTAGCCTTCAGTCTGGTCGGCCGGGGCGAACGGGTGGATGTCGGCGAACTCCGGCCAGCTCAGCGCCATCATCTCCGCCGTGGCGTTGAGCTTCATCGTGCAGGACCCCAGCGGGATCATCGCCCGGTCGAGCGCCAGGTCGCGGTCGGCGAGTCGGCGCATGTAGCGGGTCATCTCTGCCTCGGCCCGGTTCATGTGGAAGATCGGGTGCGTCAGGTACTCGCTTGTGCGCACGAGCTTTTCGGGTAGACGATACTCATGGTCGAGCGCACGGTCGGGCATATCGCCGCCGAATGCGCGCCAGACGGCCTGCGTGTGTTCGCGTCGCGTGCGCTCGTCGAGCGCAATCCCGATCCGGTCGCCGCCGATCTTGCGCAGGTTGATGCCTTCCGCCGCCGCCGCCTTCAGGATGACCCCCTGGAGCGCGCCGACCCGCACGGTGATCGTATCGAAGAAGGTCTCGGGCTCGACGGTGAACCCCAGGCTCTCCAGGCCCTTGGCCAGCCGCACCGTCTTGCGGTGGATGCGCTGCGCGATGGCGCGGAGCCCTTCGGGCCCATGGAAGACCGCATACATCGACGCCATGACTGCCAGGAGCGCCTGCGCGGTGCAGACGTTGGAGGTGGCCTTCTCGCGGCGGATGTGTTGCTCGCGGGTCTGCAAGCTGAGCCGGTAAGCCCGGTTGCCGCGCGCGTCGATCGAGACCCCGACGATGCGCCCCGGCATCGACCGCTTCAGCGCGTCGCGCACCGCCATGTAGGCGGCATGCGGTCCGCCGTAGCCGAGCGGCACGCCGAACCGCTGGGTCGAGCCCACCGCGATATCCGCCCCCATCTCGCCCGGCGGCTTCAGGAGCGTCAGCGCCAGCGGATCGGCCGCAACGCACGCCAGCGCGCTCGCACCGTGGAGCGCCGCGATCGGGCCGGACAGGTCGTGGAGATCGCCGAACGTGCCCGGATACTGGAAGATCGCGCCGAAGACCGCCCCGGGCTCCAAATCCGCGAAGGGATTGCCGACGATGACCTCCCAGCCGTACGGCTCCGCCCGGGTCCGGATCACGTCGATCGTCTGCGGATGGCAGTTGCGGTCGACGAAGAACGCCGTGGCCTTCGACCGCGCCGCCCGCTGGCAGAGCGCCATCGCCTCGGCGGCCGCCGTCGCCTCGTCGAGCAGGCTCGCGTTCGCCACGTCGAGCGCCGTGAGGTCGCAGACCATCGTCTGGTAATTGAGGAGCGCTTCGAGCCGCCCTTGGCTGATCTCCGGCTGGTAGGGCGTGTAGGCCGTGTACCAGGCCGGATTCTCCAGGATGTTCCGCTGTATGACCGGCGGCGTGACGGTGCCGTAGTAGCCTTGGCCGATCAGGCTGGTCAGCACCTTGTTCCTGGCCGCGGTCAACCGCAGCCGGTGCAGCACCGCCTGCTCGGAGAGCGCCGGCCCCCAGTTGAGCGGCTCGGCCTGCCGGATGCCCGCAGGCACCGTCTGGTCGATCAGCGCGTCGAGGCTCGGCGCGCCAACCGTCGCGAGCATCGCCTCGATCTCGGCAGGGCTCGGCCCGATGTGGCGACGGTTGGCGAAGTCGTACGGGTGATACTCGGATTCGTGAAACGCCATGTCCCTGCCCAACGCCGCCCGGCCGCTACTTCCTGGAGTTCGCCACCCGGGCGGTCAGCGTCATCTGGATCGGACCGGTCGGATCGACCATGAGGTCCTTGAAGGTGAAGACGCCGACGTAGCCGTCGCGCTCGAGGCTGCCTTGCCCCTTGTCGCGCTGCACCACCACCCGGTCGCTCTCGCGCAGCTTGGCCACGTAGTCGACGTAGCGCTTGGTGGCAACGTCGACGCCCTCCATCGGATCGCTGTAGGCGTTCTTGCCGCTCCACCAGGTGTCGTGGATCACGGCGAGCCTTTCACCCTCGACATCGGCGATCCAGTCGCCGCGGGCACCGGTGATGGTGACCGGACCGATCCGGGAGACAATCTTCGACTTAGGCGATGTAGGCACGGTAAGCCTCCTCATCCATGAGCCCGTCGAACTCGGACGGGTCGGCGAGCGTCATCTTGAAGAACCAGCCATCCTCCATCGGGTCCTCGTTGACCAGTGCGGGGTTGGCCACGATGGCGGTATTCACCTCGGTGATCTGGCCGTCGAGGGGTGCTGTGATGTCGCTCGCGGCCTTCACCGATTCGATCGTCACCACCTCGTCGCCCCGAACGACCGTCTTGCCCTCGTCGGGCAGTTCGACGAACACCAGATCGCCGAGCTGCTCGGTGGCGTGCTCGGTGATGCCCACCGTCACCTCGTCCCCGTCGAGCTTCAGCCACTCGTGCTCCTCGGTGTATCTCAACATCGGTCTCTCCGTCGCTCACGTCCGCTTGTAGCCGGGCCGCACCAGCGGCATTTTCGCTACTGTGACCGGGAGCATCCTGCCGCGCAACCGCCCGAAGAGCCTGGTTCCCGGCGCCGCAGATTCGGCCGACACGTAGCCCATGGCGACCGGCGCGTCGAGGCTCGGCCCGAAGCCGCCCGAGGTGATCCTGCCCACGGCCTCGCCGGCCTCGTCCGCGAAGATCTCGGTCCCCTCGCGCATCGGAGCGCGGCCTTCCGGACTGAGGCCGACCCGGCGCCGCCGGGCGCCGCTCGCGATCTGGCCGAGGATCACCTCCGCGCCGGGGAAGCCGCCCTCGCGGGCGCCGCCGCTGCGCCGCGCCGGCTGGATCGCCCATTCGAGCGCTGCCTCCACCGGCGTGGTGGTCTCGTCGATGTCGTTGCCGTAGAGGCAGAGCCCGGCCTCGAGTCGGAGCGAATCGCGCGCCCCGAGGCCGACCGGCAGCACGCCGTCGGTGGCGAGCAGCCGCTCGGCGATCGCGACCGTGTCCTGGGCCGCGAGCGAGATCTCGAAGCCGTCCTCGCCGGTATAGCCCGACCGCGACACCACGGCGCGGGCCCCGTCAAGATCGAGCGCGCGCACGTCCATGAAGCGCATGCCGGCGACGTCCGGGCTCATCTCCGCCAGGGCCGCTTCGGCCCGCGGCCCCTGCAAGGCGATCAGCCCGCGCTCCAGCGGCTCGATCTCGCAATCGGCGCCGAGCGCGGCCTCGAGACGTGCGAGGTCCTGCGCCTTGCAGGCGGCGTTGACAACCAGGAGCAGGTGATCGCCGCGGTTGGCGAACATCAGGTCGTCGAGGATGCCGCCGGCGTCGTTGGTGAAGAGCCCGTAGCGCTGCCGCCCCGGTGCCAGGCCCCGCACGTCCATCGGCACCAGCCGCTCCAGCGCTGCCGCCGCGTCGTCGAGCGTCCCGGACCGCGGCCGCAGCACGATCTGGCCCATGTGGCTGACGTCGAAGAGACCCGCTGCGGCGCGGGTGTGCAGGTGCTCCTTGAGGATGCCGGTCGGGTAGTGCACCGGCAGCTCGTAGCCGGCGAAGGCCACCATCCTGCCGCCGAGGCTCCGGTGCAGCGCGTTGAGCGGGGTCTTGCGTAGCTCGGTCACCGCTCCTCCTCCGGCCCCGCGCGGCCTTGCCCTGACCACGAGTGTAGGAACTGCGCGCATCCTTCGCAATTGCCCCCGTTCGCGGCAGGATCTCTACGGAACCGCGTCCTGGTGTCGGAACGGCTGGGATGGCTGGCCATGTGTAACACGCGTGAAATTCCTGGTATCCAATTGATATTTATTGACATTCTTGGTCGCATCTATTCTCTTACGCGGTCAGTCCGGTTTCGCGGCGGTCTCCCGGAGCGTCAGTCGAGACATCACCACGCCCGGCTCGTCCGGGACCATGTCGAAGGTGAAGCCGAGCCGTTCGACCAGGTCGCGCATGCCGCTGTTCTCGCCGAGGACCATGCCCTCCAGCCGCTCGAGGCCGTCGGCGCGGGCGTAGTCGATCAGAAGCTGCATCAGGGCCTTGCCGAGGCCCCTTCCCTGCAAGTCCGAGCGCACCAGCAGCGCATACTCGCCGGCGCGGTGGTCCGGATCGCAGGCGACCCGCGCCACACCCGCCAGCGACCCGTCCGGCGCCAGCGCAACGAAGGCCATGTCGCGGTCATAGTCGAGCTGGGTCATCCTGAGCGCGAACTCGTCGGTGAAGCCGCGCCGCGGCGCGAGAAACCGCAGCCGGATGTGCTCGGGATCGAGCCGCGCGAGAAAATCGGGGTAGAGCAGCGCGTCCGCCGGCCGGATCGGCCTCAGCGCGAAGTCGCCGTGCGTGCGCCGCCACTCGGACGGATAGGGCCGGATCACCAGGTCGGGGTTCGGCGCGTGCCGCGCCATGTCGCCCGGGTCGATCTCGACGTGGGCGTCGAGCGCCAGCAGGCCGTCGGCGTCCGCGATCAGCGGGTTCACGTCGACAGTCCGCAGGCAGGGGAAATCCTCGACAAGGTGCGACAGGGCGATCAGCGCGCCTTGCAGCGCTGCGGGATCGATCTGCGGCGCGTCCCGGTTGAGGAAGGCGCCTACCCGGGTCCGCCCGATCAGCTCCGCCGCGAGTCCGGCATCGAGCGGCGGCAGCGCCACCGCGGTGTCGCGCACCCGCTCGACCGCGACGCCGCCGGCGCCGAACAGGATCACCGGCCCGAAGCTCGGATCGCGCCCGACGCCGAGGATCAGCTCGCGCGCCTGCGGCCGGCGCACCATCGGCTGCAGTGCAAAGCCTTCGAGGACGGCGTCGGGTGCTGCGGCCCGGACCCGGGCCTCGATCGTCCGTGCCGCCTCGGTTGCCTCCTCCGCGCTCGCGATGTCGAGCATGACGCCGCCGAGCACGGACTTGTGGGCGATGTCGCGCGACAGGAGCTTCACCACGACGCGGCCGGCCCCCGGCAGCATCTCCGCGGCGAATTTGCCCACCTCCGCCGGCGACCGCGCCACCCGAAGCGGCGGCGCGCCGAAACCGTAGGCTTCGAGCACCGCCTGGGCGTCGGGCAATGCCAGCACCCGCCGGCCGTCCTTCGCGGCGCGGGCGAAGATCGCCGCGACCGTCGCCTGCGCCCCGGCCGGGGTCGCCTGCAACGCCGCTTCGGTCCGACGGTCCGGCACCAGCAGCAGCGCCGCCTGCGCCCGGCCCCAGCCGGTCAGGTGCCCGACCGCCGCCACCGCGGTCGCCGGCGCGTCGTAGCTCGCCACGCCGCGCGCACGCAGCACCGCCCGGCCGGCCCGCGCACTGGCCCCGCCCATCCAGCAGGCGAAGACCGGCTTGCCGCCGAGCGATCCCTTCTCGATCAGCACCGCCACCGCCTGCGCCGCCGCCTCGGGCGGCGCATCCGCGGTCGGGCAGTGCATCACCAAGAGCGCCTCGGCCGCAGGGTCGGCCGCGACCGCCTCGAGCGCCGCGACATAGCCCTCCGGTGTCGCACCCCCGCCGATGTCCAACGGGTTGGCCGAGCCGAGGGCGGCAAGCTCGCCGCCGGCGGGTGCCAGCCGGTCAAGCGCCAAGACGCCGGCGCCGCCGCTGTTGGTGACGATGCCGAGCCGCGCCCGCGGCAGCGGCCTGAACCGCGCAATGGTCTCGGCGGCCTCGAAGAGCTCCGAGAGGCCGCGCACCCTCAGGACGCCCGCCCGCGCCAGCGCCGCGTCCACCACGTCGTCGGCGCCGGCGAGCGCGCCGGTGTGGCTCGCCGCCGCCTCCGCCGCCTCGGGCGAGCGCCCGGCCTTGACGGCGATCACCGGCTTCAGCCGCGCCGCCGCCCGGGCCGCCGACAGGAACTTGCGCGGCTCGGGGATGCTTTCGAGATAGAGCAGGATCGCCCGGGTGCGTCCGTCCCCGGCCAAGAGGTCGAGGTAGTCGCCCGCATCCACGTCCGCCATCCCGCCGAGGGAGGCGACGTGGCTGAACCCGATGCCGTGCTCGGCAGCGCGGTCCAGCAACGCCGCGGCGATCGTCCCCGACTGCGAAACCAGCGCGATCGCGCCCGGCGCCGCGTCCGCCGGCGCAAGGCACGCGTCGAGCCCGCTGCGGGGCGCGATCACGCCTTCGCTCCCGGGCCCGATCACCCGCAGCAGGTGCGGGCGCGCCGCGTCGAGCATCGCCTGGCGCCGGCCGCCCACTTCGGTCAGCACCACCGCCACCCGGCAGCCGCGCGCACCGAGCTCCGCGATGACCGTCGGCACCGCATCGGCCGGCGCCGCCACCACCGCGAGGTCGGGCGCCCGGGGCAGGTCGACGGCGCTCGCAAAGCACGCGAGGCCCTGCACCTGCCGCCGGCGCGGATTGACCGGCCAGACCTCCCCGGCAAACCCGCCGGCCACGATGCGCGCCAGCACGCGGGCGCCGGCCGTCTCCATCCGCTCGCTCGCGCCGATGACGGCAACCGAGCGGGGATCGAGGACCGGGTCGAGATTTCGGATGCTCATGCGCGCCTCCCCTGCCGGTCGATCATAGCCGCCGGGCGGCGGACGTCACCCGAATGCGAGCGCTCGGGCGCCGCGCCGCCTTGCGCACCGGCCGGCCGGCAGGGCAGCATGGCCGCACCGCGAGCCTCAGGGGGAGACCGGCGCCGTGAGATGGTCCGCGCGACTAGGCCGCTTTGCCGGCATCGACGTCAACGTGCACGTCAGCTTTCTCTTGCTGCTGGTCTGGGTCGCGTATCTCTACTGGACCGAGACCGGCACGGTGGCGGGGGTGATCTCGGGGCTGGTGCTGATCCTGCTGCTCTTTTTCTGCGTGGTCCTGCACGAATACGGCCATGCGCTGACCGCCCGGCGGTTCGGCATCGGCACCCGCAGCATCACGCTGCTGCCGATCGGCGGCCTCGCGCTGCTCGAATCGATGCCCACCGACCCGCGGCAGGAGATCATCGTGGCGCTGGCGGGCCCCGCGGTGAACTTCGCGATCGCCGCCGGCCTCTTCGCCGTGCTTGCGGTCGCCGGGCAGCCCGGCGGGCTCATTGCGGTCGACCCCGCAAGCGAGGGCCTGCTGCACACGCTCCTCGCCGCCAACCTGATGCTCGGGCTCTTCAACCTCCTGCCCGCCTTCCCGATGGACGGCGGCCGGGTGCTGCGCGCCGCGCTGGCGCTCCGGTTGGACCGGGTGCGGGCGACCCGCCTCGCGGCGCAGGTCGGCCAGGTGCTGGCGGTGGGCCTCGGCATCGTCGGACTGATGGGCAATCCGTTCCTGATCCTGATCGCGGTCTTCGTCTGGATCGGCGCCGGTTCCGAGGCGGGTGCGGTCGAGGTCGATTCCCGGCTCAGCCGCCAGCCGGCGGGGCGGGCGATGATCACCGAGTTTCACACGCTGGCGCCGGACGACCCGCTGTCGCGCGCCGTCGACCTGACGCTCTCCGGCACCCAGAAGGACTTTCCCGTGCTCGACGGCGAGCGCATCGCCGGGGTGCTGACCCAGAGCGCGACGCTGCGCGGGCTGCGCGACCTTGGACCGGGCGGCGCGGTGGCCAAGGTGATGGTGCCGGCGCCGACCGCCGACGTCGGGACCTCGCTCGCAACGCTCCTCGCCACCGCCCGCTCGGCCGAGGCCCGCCTCGTCTGCATCACCCGCGCCGGCCGGCTGGCGGGCATCGTCGATCTGGAGAACATCGCCGAATACCTGCGCATCCAGCAGGCGCTGGCGGGGCGCTGAGCATGCACGAGGTCCTGACCGCCGCCGAGATGGCCGAGGCCGACCGCCTGACGATCGCCGCGGGGACGCCGGGGATGACGCTGATGGAGGCCGCCGGCCGCGCCGTCGCCGACGCCGGCGCCGCGCTGGTCCCCGAAGGCCCGGTGCTCGTCGTCGCCGGGCCCGGCAACAACGGCGGCGACGGCTTCGTCGCGGCGCGCCACCTGATGGCGGCCGGCCGCGCCGTGACGGTCATGCTGCTCGGCGACCCCGCCCGGCTGAAAGGCGATGCCGCCGTCGCCTTCGAGCGCTGGCCCGGCGCGACGGTGCCGGCGGCGACGCCCCTGCCCGACGCGGCGCTGGTGGTCGACGCGCTCTTCGGCGCGGGCCTCGACCGGCCGGTGACCGGCGCCGCCGCGGCGCTGGTTGCGGCGATGAACGAAGGGCCTGCGCCGGTGCTCGCCGTCGATCTGCCGAGCGGGCTCGATGCCGGCACGGGCCGGCCGCTCGGGGTTGCCTTGGGCGCGGCCGCGACGGTGACCTTCTTTCGCAAGAAGCCGGGGCACCTGCTCTATCCCGGCCGCGCCCTCTGCGGACGGCTGACCGTGGCGCAGATCGGCATCGCCGACGGCGTCCTTGCGGCCATCGCTCCGGCCACCTTCGAGAACATGCCTTCACTCTGGTGGCAGGCCCTGCGCCCGCCCACCGCCGAGAGCCACAAGTTCCGCCGCGGCCACGCGCTGGTGGTCTCCGGGCCGATGGCGCGCACCGGCGCGGCCCGCCTCGCGGCCGGAGCGGCGCTGCGGGTCGGCGCCGGGCTCGTCACGCTGGCGAGCCCGGGCAATGCGCTGGCCGTCAACGCCGCGCACCTGACGGCGGTGATGCTGCGGCGCATCGACGACGCGGACGCGCTGAGCGAGGCCCTGGCCGACGCGCGCCTGACCGCCGTCGGCGCTCGGGCCGGGCCTCGGCACCGGCGCGGACGAGCGCGCGCTGGTCGCTGCGACGCTCGCGGCGGGACAGGCGCTGGTGCTCGACGCCGACGCGCTGACGGTCTGGGCCGAGGACCCCGCCCGGCTCTTCGACGCGGTCGCCGCACGCAAGGCTCCGGTCGTCCTGACGCCGCACGAAGGCGAGTTCGCCCGCCTCTTCCCCGATCTCGCGGAAGGCACCGACAAGCCGGCGCGCGCCCGGGCAGCCAGCGCCCGCTCGGGCGCGATCGTCGTGCTCAAGGGCGCCGACACGGTGATCGCGGCGCCCGACGGCCGCCTCGCGATCAACGCCAACGCCCCGCCCTGGCTCGCCACCGCCGGGTCGGGGGACGTCCTCGCCGGCATCGCCACGGGCCTCCTGGCCCAGGGGTTGCCCGGCTTCGAGGCGGCCTGCGCCGCGGTCTGGCTGCACGGCGCCGCCGGCACCGAGGCCGGCCCGGGGCTGATCGCCGAGGACCTCTCGCCGGCGCTGCGGCCGGTCTTCCAGCGGTTGTTCGGCGGCTGACCCGGTGCGGTATGCACCTGTCATTCTCGGGGCATTTCCGCTGGAATGGTGCTTTCGTTAGCAGCCGCACACCGTCGTTGCGTCGCAACATGGCAGGCATTAACACTTCGGTGACAGCCCCCTCGAGGATCGCTCATGGCCGACTTCAAGAAGATCCTGATCGCCAACCGCGGCGAGATCGCCATCCGGGTGATGCGCGCGGCGAACGAGATGGGCAAGCGCACGGTCGCGGTGTTCGCCGAGGAGGACAAGCTCTGCCTGCACCGCTTCAAGGCGGACGAGGCCTACCGCATCGGCGAAGGCATGGGCCCGGTGGCGGCCTATCTGTCGATCCCCGAGATCATCCGCGTCGCGAAGATGAGCGGCGCCGACGCGATCCACCCCGGCTACGGGCTCCTGTCGGAAAACCCTGACCTTGTCGACGCCTGCACCGCCGCCGGCATCGCCTTCATCGGGCCGAAGGCCGAGACCATGCGCATGCTCGGCGACAAGGCGAGCGCGCGGCGGGTGGCGATGAAGGCCGGGGTGCCGGTGGTGCCCGCGACCGAGGTCCTGCCCGACGACATGGACGAGATCCGGCGTATGGCCGACGCGGTCGGCTACCCCTTCATGCTCAAGGCATCCTGGGGCGGCGGCGGGCGCGGGATGCGGCCGATCATGGGACCCGACGAACTCGAGGACAAGGTGCTGGAAGGCCGCCGCGAGGCGATCAACGCCTTCGGCAACGGCGAGGGGTATCTAGAGAAACTGATCCTGAACGCCCGCCATGTCGAGGTCCAGGTGCTCGGCGACAGCCACGGCGGCCTCTATCACCTCTGGGAACGCGACTGCTCGGTGCAGCGGCGCAACCAGAAGGTCGTCGAGCGCGCCCCCGCCCCCTACCTCACCCAGGCGCAGCGCGACGAGGTCTGCGCCCTCGGGCTCAAGATCGCCCGGGCGGCGGACTATCAGTGCGCCGGCACCGTCGAGTTCCTGATGGACCGCGACAGCGGCGCCTTCTACTTCATCGAGGTCAACCCGCGCATCCAGGTCGAGCACACCGTGACCGAGGAGGTCACCGGCATCGACATCGTCCGCGCCCAGATCATGATCACCGAAGGGGCGACCATCGCCGAGGCGACCGGCACGCCCACCCAGGACGACGTCACGCTCAACGGCCACGCCATCCAGTGCCGCATCACCACCGAGGACCCGCAGAACAACTTCATCCCCGACTACGGCCGCATCACCGCCTACCGCGGCGCCACCGGCATGGGCATCCGCCTCGACGGCGGCACCGCGTATTCGGGCGCGGTGATCACCCGCTACTACGATTCGCTGCTGGAGAAGGTCACCGCCTGGGCGCCGACCCCGGACGCGGCGATCAGGCGGCTCGACCGGGCGCTTCGGGAATTCCGCATCCGCGGCGTCTCCACCAACATCGCCTTCGTCGAGAACCTGCTGAAGCACCCGACGTTTCTCGACTATTCCTACACCACCAAGTTCATCGACACGACGCCGGAGCTCATGCGCTTCCAGTCGCGCCGCGACCGCGCGACGAAGATCCTGACCTACATCGCCGACGTCACCGTCAACGGCCACCCCGAGACCGCCGGCCGCGCCGCGCCCCCCGCCGACGCGCGGGCGCCGAAGCCGCCGCAGGTGCCGTTCGAGGCGCCGCCCGCCGGCACCCGGCAGCTCCTCGACGAGAGCGGCCCCAAGGCGGTAGCCGACTGGATGCTGGCCGAGAAGCGCGTGCTCGTCACCGACACCACGATGCGCGACGGCCACCAGAGCCTTCTCGCCACCCGGATGCGCTCGCACGACATGATCCGCGTCGCCCCGGCCTACGCTCACACCCTGCCGCAGCTCTTCAGCGTCGAGTGCTGGGGCGGGGCGACCTTCGACGTCGCCTACCGCTTCCTGCAGGAATGCCCCTGGCAGCGGCTGCGCGACCTGCGCGCCGCCATGCCGAACCTGATGACGCAGATGCTGCTGCGCGCCTCGAACGGCGTCGGCTACACCAACTATCCCGACAACGTCGTCGAGGCCTTCGTCGCGCAAGCGGCGCGCTCGGGCGTCGACGTCTTCCGCGTGTTCGACTTCGCTCAACTGGGTCGAGAACATGCGCGTGGCGATGGATGCGGTGATCGCCTCGGGCAAGGTCTGCGAGGCGGCGATCTGCTACACCGGCGACCTCTTCGATCCCGACCGCGCCAAGTACGACCTCAAGTACTACGTCGGCATGGGCAAGGCGCTGCGCGACGCCGGCGCGCACATCCTCGGGGTGAAGGACATGGCGGGGCTGCTGAAGCCCGCCGCCGCCTTCACGCTGATCAAGACCCTGAAGGAGGAGGTGGGGCTGCCCATCCACTTCCACACCCACGACACCAGCGGCATCGCCGCGGGCAGCATCCTCGCCGCCGCGCGGGCCGGCGTCGACGCGATCGACGCGGCGATGGACGCCTTCTCCGGCGGCACCTCGCAGCCCTGCCTCGGCTCGATCGTCGAGGCGCTGCGTCACACCGATCGCGACACCGGCCTCGACATCGAGGCGATCCGGGAGATTTCCGACTACTGGGAGGCGGTCCGCGTCCAGTACGCCGCCTTCGAGGCCGGCCTGATGGCGCCGGCCTCCGAGGTCTACCTGCACGAGATGCCCGGCGGCCAGTTCACCAACCTCAAGGCCCAGGCCCGCTCGATGGGCCTCGAGGAGCGCTGGCACGAGGTCGCGCTGATGTACGCCGAGGTCAACAAGATGTTCGGCGACATCGTCAAGGTCACGCCGTCCTCCAAGGTCGTCGGCGACATGGCGCTGATGATGGTGGCGCAGGGCCTGACCCGGGCCGAGGTCGAGGACCCCGCGGTCGACGTGGCGTTCCCCGAGAGCGTCGTCGACATGATGCGCGGCAACCTCGGCCAGCCGCCGGGCGGCTGGCCCGAGGCGCTGCAGAAGAAGGTGCTCAAGGGCGAGGCCCCGCTGACCGGGCGCCCCGGCGCGGTGATGCCGCCGGCCGATCTCGGCAAGCTCCGCGCCGAGCTCGAGGCCAAGGCCGGCGAGGAGCCGGTCGACGACGAGGACTTCTGCGGGTACCTGATGTATCCCAAGGTCTTCACCGACTATCTTGCGCGCCACCATGAATACGGGCCGGTGCGCACCCTGCCGACGCCGGTCTACTTCTACGGCATGGAACCGGGGCAGGAGATCTCCGTCGAGATCGATCCCGGCAAGACGATGGAAGTCCGGCTCCAGGCCGTCGGCGAGACCAACGAGGAAGGCGACGTGCGCGTCTTCTTCGAATTGAACGGCCAGCCGCGCACCGTTCGCGTGCCGAACCGCAAGGCGCAGGCCTCGGCACCCAAGCGCATCAAGGCCGAGGTCGGCAATCCCGCCCACATCGCGGCGCCGATGCCGGGCGTCATCGCCACCGTGGCGGTCGCGAGCGGCCAGCCGGTGCAGGCGGGCGATCTGATGCTGACGATCGAGGCGATGAAGATGGAGACCGGCCTCTATGCCGACAAGGCCGGCACGGTGAAGGCGCTCCACGTCCAGCCCGGCGCTCAGGTCGACGCCAAGGACCTGCTGGTCGAGCTGGCGATCGCCTGAACGGCGCATTTCGCGCGCGAAACTATCGGCATGTGTCTGAAATTCAACGACTATGTTTTTGTCGGGCCGGGTTTCGCACCCGGCCGGCGGGGGAGCGCCAGCCTCGGGGGGCCTTGAGGGCCCCCGCTCGGCCGGCGCTTGGCGGTCGGCCGCCTTTGCGGCCTCCCTTCAGCGGAACGGCCTTCGGCCGTGAGTTTCAGGATTTCTCCCCGGCTGTTGCCGGGGCCCCTGGGTCCTGCCCGATAGGTTCATGCCAGTATGAATGCCTCGCAGAGAGCGCGTGGGGCAGCGGTGCGATTGGCGGAGACGGGAGGCGGGGCGTGTGGTGGGCTGGAATGGCGGGGCCCTGCCGGGCCGGGCGACGTGACGCTGTCGGATGGCGGAGCGGTTCCGTCAGGCACCACGAGGAGTGCTTCGGCGAAGAGCGACCGCACGATCGTGTGGGTTGTCGGTGAACGCAGCGCGAACGCAGGCTTTTCTTTTGCCCGGGGACGGACTAGGTTTCGGCCAATGAGCACTTGGACCAGCGACGAGGCGGACGCCTTCGAGGCCGCGGAGCGGCCGCTTTCGCAGCGAGCGATGGGCGCGCGGCTGGCGCCGGCCTATCTCGATCAGCTGAACCCGGCCCAGCGCTCCGCCGTGGAGGCGCTCGACGGGCCGGTGCTGGTGCTCGCCGGGGCCGGCACCGGCAAGACCAAGGCGCTCACCGCCCGCATCGCGCACCTGCTGCACACCGGCCGGGCCCGGCCCAACGAGATCCTCGCCGTCACCTTCACCAACAAGGCGGCGCGCGAGATGAAGACCCGCGTCGGCCACCTGGTCGGCGGCGTCATCGAAGGCATGCCCTGGCTCGGCACCTTCCACTCGCTGTCGGTGCGCATCCTGCGCCGCCATGCCGAACTCGTCGGGCTGAAGTCGAACTTCACCATCCTCGACGTCGACGACCAGATCCGCCTGCTGCGCCAGATCGTCGTCGCCGCCAACATCGACGACAAGCGCTGGCCGCCGCGGCTGCTCGCCAGCCTGATCGACGGCTGGAAGAACCGCGCGCTCCTGCCCGAGCGGGTGCCGTCGTCGGAGGCGAGCGCCTTCGACCACCGCGGCAGCGAGCTCTACGCGCAGTACCAGGACCGCCTGAAGACGCTCAACGCCTGCGACTTCGGCGACCTGCTGCTGCACGTCGTGACGCTGCTTCAGGCCAACCCCGACGTGCTGGCGGCAGTACCAGCGCTGGTTCCGCTACATCCTGGTCGACGAGTACCAGGACACCAACGTCGCGCAGTACCTCTGGCTGCGGCTGCTTGCCGGGCAGCACAAGAACATCTGCTGCGTCGGCGACGACGACCAGTCGATCTACGGCTGGCGCGGTGCGGAGGTCGGCAACATCCTGCGCTTCGAGAAGGACTTTCCCGGCGCCAGGGTGATCCGGCTGGAGCAGAACTACCGCTCGACGCCGCACATCCTCGCCGCCGCCTCGGGGGTGATCGCCGCAAACGAGAGCCGGCTCGGCAAGACGCTCTGGACCGACATTCCGCAAGGCGAGAAGGTCCGGCTGATCGGCCACTGGGACGGCGAGGAGGAGGCGCGCTGGATCGGCGAGGAGATCGAGGCGCTGGCCCGCGGCACCCGCGGTCTCGCGCCGGTCTCGCCCGACGGCATCGCCATCCTCGTGCGCGCCTCGTTCCAGATGCGGGCGTTCGAGGACCGCTTCCTCACCATCGGCCTGCCCTACCGGGTGATCGGCGGCCCGCGGTTCTACGAGCGGCAGGAAATCCGCGACGCGATGGCGTATTTCCGCGTTGCGGTGTCGCCCGACGACGACCTCGCCTTCGAGCGCATCGTCAACGTTCCCAAGCGCGGGCTCGGCGACAAGGCCGTCCAGGAGATCAACCGCACGGCGCGCACCGCGGGAATTCCGTTGCTGGAAGGTGCCGCACTCCTCGTCGCCTCCGACGGCCTGCCGCCGCGGCCGCGCAACGCCCTCGGCACGCTGGTCGAGGGGTTCGACCGCTGGCATGCGGCGATCCGCGAGGGCCGCATCGGCCACGTCGAGATCGCCGAGACCATCCTCGACGAGAGCGGCTACACCGACCTGTGGCGCAACGAGAAGTCGCCCGACGCCGCCGGCCGGCTCGAAAACCTCAAGGAACTGGTCAAGGCGCTGAACGAGTTCGAGAACCTGCAAGGCTTTCTCGAGCACGTCGCGCTGGTGATGGACAACGACCAGGAGGAAGCCGGCGCCAAGGTCTCGGTGATGACGCTCCACGCCGCCAAGGGGCTGGAGTTTCCCGCGGTGTTCCTGCCGGGCTGGGAGGACGGCCTCTTTCCCTCGCAGCGCTCGATGGACGAGAGCGGCCTGAAAGGCCTCGAGGAGGAGCGCCGCCTCGCCTATGTCGGCATCACCCGCGCCCAGCGGCACTGCACGATCTCGTTCGCCGCCAACCGGAGGGTCTACAACCAGTGGCAGTCGCAGTTGCCCTCGCGCTTCATCGACGAGTTGCCCCCGGCCGATGTCGAGGTGCTGACGCCGCCCGGCCTCTACGGCGGCGGCTACGGCGCCGCCGCGCCGCCGGGCCCGGTGCAGGCCGGCCCGACGTTGGCCGAAACCGCCGCCAAGGCCGACGTCTACAACTCGCCGGGCTGGAAGCGGATGCAGGCCCGCGCCGGAACCCGCGGCATGGCCCAGCCGCAGGAAGCGCGCAACATGGTGATCGACGTCGGCGCGGCCCCCGCGTTCGACCCGGGCACCCGCGTCTTCCACCAGAAGTTCGGCTACGGCGCGGTGACGGCGGTGGAAGGCGAGAAGCTGACCATCGACTTCGACAAGGCCGGCACCAAGAACGTCGTTTCGCGCTTCGTCACCGCCGCCGAGGACGTTCCGTTCTGAGCTCCTGACGGCGCCATCGCGCGCGGCAAGTCCCGCTTGCGGGGTGCCCGGGTCGGCAAATTCGGCGCGGACCCTGCTCCGAAAGGATGAGAGGGAAGTCCGCCTACTCCCATTGGCCGACTGACCGCCGTCCTCATCGCCCGTCCGCAGGCACGATCGCGCGTTATGCTCGGCCCGAGAGCAATCGTGTCGGAGGAACGTGCCATGGAAGACGGGTCGGAGCTTGGCCGGGACCCCGATGCGGAGGATACGGTCGATGACGGCCGGCGGGCCGCGCTGGTCAAAATGGGCCGGTACGCCGGACTGACCGCACCGGCGGTGATCACGCTCCTGACCGTGGAGGCGCCGATGGCCTGGGCCGGCAGCGCTCCGGTCGGAAGCCGACCGCGCAACCGGCCCGGCCTTCGCATCCTCCGGAGGATCTTCGGCTGATCGTGCGCCGGACGGGCGGCTTGCCCCGGGCCGGCACGATGCCGGCGCCCGGACCGCTGCAGGCCCTGGGTGCCCTGCTCGACCCGGCAGGGCGCGACGCGGTCCCCCTGCCCGAGCGGCTGGAGCCGCTGGTGGCGATCGCCGGCCGGCAGCTCGTCGTCCCTGCCCTCGGCAGCCTGCGGCGGCTCGACGACGACCCGGCCGCGTCGGGCGACCTGCCGGCCTACATCGCCGCGATGCACGGCCTGAACCTGCGCCGCAACACCCGGCTGATCGCGCAGGCGACCGAAATTGCCGGGACACTCAATGCGGTCGGGATCGAGCCGGTGTTCCTGAAAGGCACGGCGCTTTTGCTGCTCGGGGTCTTTCCCGGGCGGGGGCACCGCCTGATCGGCGACATCGACCTGATGGTGGAGACTGCCGCCCTGGAGCGGGCCGCCGCCGCGCTGATGGCGACCGGCTACCGACGCCTGCCCGACGGCGTCGCCCACGCCCACGATCCGGTGAAGCTGGTCGACCCGGACCGGCCGGCCATCGTCGAGCTGCACCAGAGCGCGGTGTCGCTGGCCATCGAGCCGCTGTTGCCGCGGGAAGAGGTCCTCCGCCGGTCGGTGCGGCTCGGCGGGCCTTCCGGGGCGTTCGGCCGCGCGCCGTGCCCGGAGACCCTCGTCGTCCACAACGTCCTGCATGCCATGCTGCAGCACCGCTTCTACCGGCAGGCCGAGCTTCCGTTGCGCGATGCGCTCGACCTCGTCCATCTCGCACGCCGGTTTGCGGCGGACCTCGACTGGGCGGCGATCGAGCGGCGCTTCGCCTTCAGCCCGTTTCGCGGCGGCGAACTTGCGTTCTATCTCGCCGCAACCCGCGCCGTCTTTCCCGACGCCCCGCTCGACGTGCCGCCGCCGACGGGGGCGAGCGCCCGAAAGCTGGCGCGCTGGCGTCGCCGCGGCGGCCGGCCGCCGTCGCCGACCGTGCGGCGCATCGCGTTCCTCCAGGAGCACCTCGGCGACCGGCTCTGGCGGCTGCGCCACGTCGAAGGCGAGCCGCGGCGCGTCCTCGGGGCGCTGGCGCGTCTCCACCGCTATCCGCGCTATGCGTCCGATCTGCTCGGGATCGCCCGGGGCGGGCCGCCGACGGCATCGGCCGGCCGCGTCATCACCCGCGCCGGCGCGGCGCGATGACCGGCCCGGCGGACGCCGTTACCCGGGCCTACGCCTTCGGCGGACACACCGTCCTCGCCGGCCCCGAACCGGCGCCCCTGCGCGTCCTCAACCCGGCCGCGGCGGCGCTCTGGCGCGGCGCCGCCGGGGGCGAGGATGGTGCGACGGAGACGGCGACCGGCGGCTCGGTGCGGCCAGCGGCGGGCGTGGCAGCGCAACGGCGGCGCCTGCTGCCGCGCGCGGTCTGGTGGCGCCGGCGCGTCTACGCCCTCTGCGGGCGGCCGATCGCCGTGCGCTTTGCGACCCGCGGCCTCGAGCGCCTGGTCCATCCCCGGTTCGCGCACGCCGAGACCACGGCCAACGCGGCGGCGGACGTGCTGTCGCTGGCGCCGGCCCCGGGCGGGTTCGTTCTGGTTGAGCGCGGCAAGCCCGCGATGGATGCGGCCACGCCCGAGGCACTGCTGGGGCTCTTCGTGCGGCGTTTCGTCGAACTCAGCCATCCCGGCGCGACCTGGATTGCCGTGCTGCACGCCGCGGCGGTCGCGGACCCCCGCGGCGGGGCGATCCTGTTGCCGGGCGCGAACGGCAGTGGCAAGAGCACCCTGGCGGCGGGTCTGGTGGCGGCCGGCCATCGCTATCTCAGCGACGACTGTGTGCCGATCGAGCGCGGCGGTCGGGCGATCCCGGTTCCCTTCGGCATCTGCCTCAAGGAAGGCAGCTGGCCCGTGGCCGGCCCGCGATTACCCGGCTTCGATGCCGCGCCCGTCCACGATGACGGCGATGTCCGGCGTTGCCGCTATGTTGCACCGCCAGGACGCTCCGCCACGGCCCGTCGCACCGCGCTGCCTGGTCTTTCCGCGCTACGTCGCCGACGCCGGGTTGCGGCAACGACGGATCGAACCGGTCGAGACGCTGCAACGGCTGGTCGCCGGCAGGGCCTGGCTGTCACGCCGTCCGGACGACCTGCGGGTGGCGCTCGACCTTTTCGCGCGAACCCCGGCCTACCGGCTCGAGTTCGGCTGCCTCGATCAGGCCGTGGCGCGCATCGGCGAGCTCGGCTGAACCGGCGCGCCGCAAACAAAAAGGCCGGGCGTCGGCCCGGCCTTTTGAAGTCCTTGTCTGCGCCCCGGGGGCGTCAGTTGCCATAGACGCTGTCGTAGGCAACCTGACGGATCGAGAAGCGGCTCAGGCCGAGATCGCGAAGCTCGCGATTGTTGAGGCCTTCCAGCTCGGCGATCGTCGAGCGATAGAGCTGGTAGTCGGTCAGCGCCTTGCGGACGCGCGCCACGATGCCGGGGGTCGAGTTGCCGACCTGATAGACGGTGGTGTTAGCCATGGTTCCTAGTCCTTCGATGTCATCCTGCGGCGGGGCCCATCCCCGAACCGCGTGTGTTCTTCAGTTGTCGTAGACCGCCCTGCGGGCCGTGTGCTTGATCTGGTCGCGACGCATCCCTACGTCGGCCAGGTCCTTGTCAGACAGGCCTCTCAGCTGGACGAGCGTCGCGCGGTAGGCGAGGAAGTTCTCCCAGGCCTGGCGAACGGTCCCCGCGAGGGTTCCGGTGCGGCGCTCGATACCAGCAACGATGAGGCCGGTATCACTTGCAGCGTTCACTGTCGTCATGTCCGTCTCCTTTCATCTGCGTTCGGATTTGAGCGTTTCCTGTATTGTGCACCGCAATGTAAACGCCCGGCGAAGAGTTGCAATGCCGGAACCGGAAGACCCGCCATGCATCTTACGCATGGCTGTTAATATATTGTTCATAAACGAAATTGCTTCCGCCCAGCGGCGGGATGCACATCGATTGAGCGGCGATGCTGCCAAAGCGAGCTATGGCGAACGCCGGTTTCAATCGAAAATGCGCGCACATGTTCCCGGGGCCCACCCGACAGCCGGCCCTTGCCACTGCCGCCGGGCTGGACGATCTAGGCAGGGGAGTGCGCATCGCACCGAAAGACTGGCAGGACCGCCGATGACCGTGACCCGTGACGCCGTGATCGCCGCCCTCAGGGCGGTGCCGATGCCAGGGACGCCCGGCAGCGTCGTCGACGCGGACGTGGTACGCGCGCTGACGGTCGAGGACGGCCGGGTGCGCTTCGTGCTCGAGGTCGATCCGGCGCAAGGCGCGAAGCTCGAGCCGATGCGCGCCGCCGCGGAGGCCGCCGTCGCCGCCGTGCCGGGCGTCGCCTCGGTCTCGGCGCTGCTGACGGCGCACGCGCCGGCGCCGAAGGCGCCGCCGCCCGACCTCAAGATCGGCCGCCACCCCACGCCGCAGGCCGGCCCCGCCCCGGTTCCCGGCGTCAGGCGCATCATCGCTATCGCCTCCGGCAAGGGCGGCGTCGGCAAGTCCACGGTCGCGGCCAACCTCGCGGTGGCGCTCGCCCGCGAAGGCAAGCGCACCGGGCTGCTCGACGCCGACATCTACGGTCCGAGCCAGCCGCGGATGATGGGGGTGAACGCGCGCCCGAAGTCGCCCGACGGCAAGACGATCATGCCGCTCCATGCCCACGGCGTGACGATGATGTCGATCGGCCTGATGCTCAAGGAAGGCGAGGCGGTGATCTGGCGCGGGCCGATGCTGATGGGCGCGCTGCAGCAGCTGATGGGCCAGGTCGCCTGGGGCGAGCTCGACGCCTTGATCGTCGACCTGCCTCCCGGCACCGGCGACGTTCAGCTCACCCTGTCGCAGCGCTACCCGATCGCGGGGGCGATCATCGTGTCGACGCCGCAGGACGTGGCGCTGCTCGACGCGCGCAAGGCGCTCGACATGTTCGAGAAGACCAAGGTGCCGATCCTCGGCCTCATCGAGAACATGTCGACCTACATCTGCCCGAACTGCGGCCACGAGGCGCACATCTTCGGCCATGGCGGCGCCCGCGCCGAAGCCGCCCGCCTCGGCCTGCCGTTCCTCGGCGAAATCCCCCTGGATCTCGCCATCCGGGTCGCCGGCGACGGCGGCACGCCGATCACCGCCTCCGATCCCGACGGGCCGGAGGCGCGCGCGTTCAGCGACGTTGCGCGCCGGCTGATCGCCGGCGGGATCGTCTGAAACCGCGCTTCCGCGTAGACATGAGGGTCGAGCCGCGCAGCCTTGCCAAGAATCGGCAAAGACATACTGTGCAACGAGGTGATTCTGTTCGCATCCGCTGGATGGCGGACGGGCGCGCGCCGGAAAAGAAACTAGACACAACTGGGAGCTACCCGATGACACGCTTTCTGATCGCGACCGCCGCGGGCGCCCTGCTGGCAACCTCGGCCTGGGCGCAGGACGCCACCAACGTCGGCATCATCCTCGGGTTCACCGGGCCGCTCGAATCGATCACCCCGGCGATGGCCGCGTCGGCCGAGCTCGCGCTCAAGGAAGCCTCCGATTCGGGCAAGCTGCCGGGCGGCATGACCCTGGCGCCGGCCCGCGCCGACAGCACCTGCATCGACGCCGCCGCGGCGACCGCCGCGGCGCAGATGCTCGTCAACACCCAGAAGGTCGCGGCGATCGTCGGCGCCGACTGCTCGGGCGTCACCACGGCCATCGCCAACAACGTCGCGGTGCCTGCCGGCGTGGTGATGGTTTCGCCTTCGGCGACCTCGCCGGCGCTCTCGACCATCGAGGACGACGGCTACTTCTTCCGCACCGCGCCGTCCGACGCCCGCCAGGGCGAGGTGCTGGCCGATATCGTCACCGAGAAGGGCATCAAGGAAGTCGCGGTCACCTACACCAACAACGACTACGGCAAGGGCCTCGCCGACAGCTTCGACAAGGCGTTCGAGGCCAAGGGCGGCAAGGTCGCGATCAGCGCCGCCCACGAAGACGGCAAGGGCGACTACTCCGCCGAGGTCGCGGCCCTCCAGGCCTCCGGCGCCAAGGACCTGATGGTCTTCGGCTACGTCGACCAGGGCGGCGTCGGCATCGTGCAGTCGGCGTTCGACACCGGGGCGTTCGACAGCTTCTTCTTCGGCGACGGCATGTACGGCCAGAGCCTGATCGACAAGATCGGCGACCAGATCAACGGCAAGGTCGTGGGCACCCTGCCCGGCGTCGAGGGCGAGGCCGCCGACAGGTTCGCGGCACTCGCCAAGGACAAGGGCATGGACCCGACCGGCACCTACGTCCCGGAGAGCTACGACGCCGCGGCACTCGTCGCGCTCTCGATCGCCGCGACCGGTTCGGCCGACCGCACCGGCATCCGCGACCACATGCTGGACGTCGCCAACGCGCCCGGCGAAAAGATCTACGCCGGCGAGCTTGCCAAGGGCATCGAGCTCGCGGCCGCCGGAACCGACATCGACTACGAGGGTGCGACCGGCATCGAGCTGATCGGACCGGGCGAGGCGCGGGGCTCCTACCGGGTCTACGAGATCCAGGACGACGCCGCCAAGACCGTCGGCTTCCGCTGACCGGAGCAGGGCCGGCGACCGCCCTGGCCGCCGGCCGCTTCGGGGAGCCCGAATGATTCGCGTCGAGGATCTCCACATGCACTTCGGCGGCATCCGTGCCGTCGACGGCGCGTCGATCACCATTGCCGACCGGTCGATCACCGGGCTGATCGGCCCGAACGGTGCCGGCAAGTCCACGCTCTTCAACGTCGTCGCCGGCCTCTTCCCGCCGACCTCGGGCAAGGTCTGGCTCGACGGCGAGGACATCACCGGCCTGCCGCCGCACGAGCTCTTCCACAAGGGGCTGCTGCGGACCTTCCAGATCGCCCACGAGTTCTCGACGCTGACGGTGCGCGAGAACCTGATGATGGTCCCGGGCGGCCAGCCCGGCGAGACGCTCTGGGACGCCTGGTTCCATCCCGGCCGCGTCCGCGCCCGGGAGGCCGAGGTCCGCGCCCGCGCCGACGAGGTCATCGACGTTCCTCGAGATCGGCCACGTCGCCGACGAGCGCGCCGGCAACCTCTCGGGCGGGCAGAAGAAGCTCCTGGAGCTCGGCCGCACGATGATGGTCGACGCCAAGATCGTCTTTCTCGACGAGGTCGGCGCCGGGGTGAACCGCACCCTCCTCGGCACCATCGCCGACGCCATCCAGCGGCTGAACCGCGAGCGCGGCTACACCTTCTGCCTGATCGAGCACGACATGGATTTCATCGCCCGGCTCTGCAACCCGGTGATCGTGATGGCTGAAGGCCGGGTCCTGGCCCAGGGCAGCGCCGCCGAGGTGCAGGCCAACGAGCAGGTGATCGAGGCCTATCTCGGCCGCGGCCTCAAGAACAAGCCGGCGCGCGCCGGAGCCCCGACTTGAGCTATCTCATCGGCGAGGAGATGACCGGCGGCTACGGCGGCGCCGACATCCTGCACGCCTGCACCATCGCCGTCGACCAGGGCGAGATCGCCGTGATCGTCGGCCCGAACGGCGCCGGCAAGTCCACGGCGATGAAGGCGGTCTTCGGCATGCTGCCGCTGCGGCTCGGCGAAGTCCGCCTCGACGGCCGCGACATCACCGCCCTGTCTCCGCAGCAGCGCGTCCACGCCGGCATGGGGTTCGTGCCGCAGACCGCCAACGTCTTCGTCAGCCTCACCGTCGAGGAAAACCTCGAGATGGGCGCCTACATCCGCCGCGACGACGTCTCCGAGACGCTCGAGCAGGTGTTCAACCTGTTCCCGATCCTGAAGGAAAAGCGCCGCCAGCCGGCGGGCGAGCTCTCCGGCGGCCAGCGCCAGCAGGTCGCCGTCGGCCGGGCGCTGATGACCCGGCCCAAGGTGCTGATGCTCGACGAGCCGACCGCCGGGGTGTCGCCGATCGTCATGGACGAGCTCTTCGACAAGATCCTCGAGGTTGCCGCCACCGGCATCGCCATCCTGATGGTCGAGCAGAACGCCCGCCAGGCGCTCAGCATCGCCGACCGCGGCTACGTGCTGGTGCAGGGCCGCAACCGCTACACCGACACCGGCGAGGCGCTCCTCGCCGATCCCGACGTCCGCCGCTCGTTCCTCGGAGGCTAGCCGATGCGTCGCTCCCTCGCCTTCACGTCGATCGCACTCGTCCTCGGAGCCGGAGCCGCCCGAAGCGCCGTCGTCGACTGCACCTTCGAAGGCGACGGCGGGCATCAAATCTTCACCTACGATCCGGAGCAAGGCGACGCCAACAGCGAGGCAACCGTCAAGGAGGGCGAGCGGACTTCCTCGATCCTGGTGCAGACCGGTCCGGGCATCGTCTCGTTTCTCGACATCCCGCCAGACGGGCGCATCCTGATCACGACCGTCGAGCTCCTGGACGGCAAGGCGGTGCACAGCAGCCAAGGGTCGCGCGACGGCGCGCTGGTCGCCAGCCAGAACCAAGGGCAGTGCGAGCAGACGCCATGACCGACATCCTCGACGCATTCGTCCTGCTCGCAAACTTCGTCCTCGTGCCCGCCATCTCCTACGGCTCGCAGCTGGCGCTCGGCGCCCTCGGCGTCACGCTGATCTACGCCGTCTTGCGCTTCTCCAACTTCGCGCACGGCGACACGATGGCGTTCGGGACCATGCTGGTGATCCTCCTCACCTGGTGGCTGCAGTCGCTCGGCATCGGCATAGCACCGCTGCCGACAGCACTTCTGGCGCTGCCGTTCGGCATCCTCGGCGCGGTGGCGCTGACGCTCCTGACCGACCGCTGGGTCTACCGCTTCTACCGCACCCGGCGCAGCGCACCGGTGACGTTCGTCATCGCCTCGGTCGGGGTGATGTTCATCTACAACGCGCTAACCCGCTTCGTGATCGGCACCGGCGACCAGCGCTTCGAGGACGGCGGCCGCTTCGTGATCCGCGCCGGCGACTTCAAGACGATGACCGGCCTCGACGAGGGCCTGGCGCTGCGCTCCTCGCAGGTGCTGACCGTGGTGGTGATGCTGATCACCGTCACAGCGCTCTTCTGGTTCCTGCAGCGCACCCGGACCGGCAAGGCGATGCGCGCCTATTCCGACAACGAGGACCTGGCACTTCTCTCCGGCATCAGCCCCGACCGCATCGTGCGGATCACCTGGATCCTCTCCGCGACGCTCGCGACCATCGCCGGCACGCTCTACGGCCTCGACAAGTCGTTCAATCCGTTCACCTACTTCCAGCTCTTGCTGCCGATCTTCGCCGCGGCGATCGTCGGCGGCATCGGCCAGCCGTTCGGCGCGATCGCCGGCGGCTTCGTCATCGCCTTCTCCGAAGTGATGGTGACCTATGCCTACAAGGGCTTTGTCACGTACCTCGTCCCCGAAGGCTGGGCGCCGGACGGCCTGCTGCAGATCCTCGGGACCGACTACAAGTTCGCGGTCTCGTTCATCATCCTTGTCGTCGTGCTGCTGATCCGCCCGACCGGCATCTTCCGGGGGCGGGTGATATGAGGACGGGCGCGCGCGCCGTCCTGCTCTATGCCGTGATGGCCGCGCTGATCGTCGGCGTCGGCGCGCTGCAGAGCTGGATCGTCGCGCTGACCATCCTCAACCTCTGCCTGATCTCCGCGGTGATGGCGCTCGGCGTGAACATCCAGTGGGGTTATGCCGGCCTCTTCAACTCCGGGATCATGGGGTTCGCGGCGCTCGGCGGGGTGGCGGTCATCCTCGTCTCGATGCCGCCGGTCGAGGGGGCGCTTTCCGCCGGCGGCATCAACCTCGGGCTGGCCGCGCTGGCGCTCGTGCTGACCCTTGCCGCGGCGCTCTTCGTCCGCGAGCGCGTGCCGCCTTATCTCCGCGCCCCGGCGGGGCTTCTGACCATCGCCTTGGGCTATTTCGTCATGCGCATCTTCCTCGATCCCGCCTCGCGGGCGATCGAGGCGATCAACCCCTCCTCAGCCGGCTATCTCGGCGGCCTCGGCCTGCCGGTGCTGATCGGCTGGGCGGTCGGCGGGCTCTTCGCGGCCGGCGCCGCCTATCTCGTCGGCAAGATCGCCCTCGGGCTGCGCTCGGACTATCTGGCCATCGCCACCCTCGGCATCGCCGAGATCATCCTCGCCGTCCTGAAGAACGAGAACTGGCTGACCCGCGGCGTCAAGAACGTCACCGCCCTGCCCCGGCCGCTGCCCGACGAGCGCACGCTGCAGGGCGCGCCATGGATCGCCGATCTCGCCCAGCGCTTCGGCGCCGACACGACCACCACCGCCGCCATCGCCGTGCGCCTCGGCTACGCCCTCCTCTTCACCGCCGTCCTCGGCGTCGTCCTCTGGCTCGCCGAGCGGGCGCTGCACTCGCCCTGGGGCCGGATGATGCGGGCCATCCGCGACAACCGCGACGCCGCCGAGGCGATGGGCAAGGACGTGACCCGCCGCCACCTGCAGGTGTTCGTGCTGGGCTCCGCGGTGGTCGGCGTCGCCGGCGCCATGCTGGTGACGCTCGACGGCCAGTTCACCCCGGCCTCCTACAACCCGCTGCGCTACACCTTCCTGATCTGGGTCATGGTCATCGTCGGCGGCTCGGGCAACAACTGGGGGGCCGTCCTCGGCGGGTTTCTCATCTGGTACGTCTGGGTGATGGCCGAGCCCGCCGGCACCTGGATCATGGCGACGCTGACCGCCGGCATGACCCCCGGCGGCTTCTGGCAGGCGCATTTCCTCGCCGCCGCCCCGCATCTGCGGCTGTTCCTGATGGGGGTGCTGCTGCTCGTCGTCATGCGGTTCGCCCCGCGCGGCCTCATTCCCGAGCGCGGCGGCCGTTAATCCTTTAACAAATGTGAACGGCGTCACAGAATCGCACGCCGCCAAGGTGCATGGTCCTGCAAGTCATCGGGTCGCGATCGACCGGATGGCACGAAGCAGAACCACCTTGGAGCCTGAGCCCGTGAAACATTTCCTCGCCCCTGTGTCTTCCGTCGAAGCCGCGGTCCCGGGCATGGTCCCGGCCGGCGCCACCCCCGAAGCCATGTCCGTCCGCATCGCCGTGCTGGACTTGCTCGCCCGCGTCGCACCGGGCCCGGCGGCGCTCGGCGCGCCCAGCGAGGAGGAGCAGGAGTTCCTCGACACGCTGCGCCGCATCGTCCGTCGCAGCGCCGCGGACGAGCTGCGCGACAAGTACAACGGCTCGCGCGGCGACGCCCTCGCCCGGGTCTTCGCCCGGCTGGACGACTGATCGCATTGCCATTTCCAACGAGCGGCAAAGGGTCCGCTCGTCCTTTTTCAAATAGTCTTTGATAATAAAAATCAATTTTGATCAATGGCTTAAGCCGTGCCCAGACTCGGGCACGGCTTAAGTCCGTCGTTCAGCCCAGCTTGTAGTCCCGCGTCGCCTCCGGGTCGTCCGTCGAGAACTCCAGCGCGCCGAGCTCCTCCCAGACCGCATCGCCGATCGGCAGGCTCGCCCAGTCGAGCGTCTGCTGCACCCGTTCCGGCCGGGTCACGCCGCAGATCGTCGCGGCGATCCTGGGGTCGCGCAGCGAGAACTGCAGCGCCGCCGCGCCGAGCGGCACGCCGTGGCGGGCGCAGATTTCCTCGACCCGCTGCACCGGCGCCTTCATCGCGTCGGTCGGCTCCTGGTAGACGTAGCGCGCCTGCGCCGCGCCCTTGGACAGCGCCCCGCCGGCGTAGGGCGCGGCATTCATCACCGCGATGCCGCGCTCCACCGCCAGCGCGATCATCGGCTCGGCGTTGCGGTTGACGAGGGTGTAGCGGTTGTGGGTGATGAGCACGTCGAAGTCGCGCTCGCGCAGCATCGGCATCATCACGTCGATCCGCCCGGCCGCCAGCCCGACCGCGTCGGCAAGCCCCTCTTCCTTGATCCTGAAGAGCTCGTCCAGTGCCCCGCCCTTGCCGGTGATCTGGTCGAGGTCGTCGACGTATTCCGGGTCGTGGAGGTGCAGGATGTCCACCCGGTCGAGGCCCATCGCCGTCAGGCTCTCCTCGAAGGACCGCCGCGCACGGGCGCCGTCGAAGCGCCCGGTGTCCGGGTCGCGGTCGAGCTTGGTCGAGATCAGCCGCCCCGGCGGCAGGCCGCCCATCTCGCGCAACACGAGGCCGATCCGCTCCTCGCTGCGGCCCATGCCGTAGAGCCGCGCGCTGTCGAGAAAGCCGTTCGGCAGCGCCAGCACCGCCCGCACCGTCGCCAGCGCCCGCTCCTCGTTCACGTCGTAGCCGTAGGTGTCGGGCATCCCGCCCAGCCCGGACGTGCCGAAGGCGATGGGCGGCACCCGCACCCCGCTCGACCCCAGCTCGCGCAACGCTTCGTCCATTCCGTCCCCCTCATGCTCGCGGTTTGGCATCGGATTACCGGCTCGCCGCAGCGAAGGCCAGCCCCGGGCTGGCGCCGCAGCGGCATGCGGCCAGCCGGTTCCGCTTGACACCCGACCGGCGCGGCGCGACACCTCGCTCCGTCAAGGTTCCCGTCCGAAGGGACGGGATGAAAATGGGAACGCGGTGAGGGGTCATTCCCCCAAGGCCGCGGCTGCCCCCGCAACTGTAAGCGGCGAGTCCGCGCCTCACGAAGCCACTGGGAGAGCCCGGGAAGGCGAGGCACGGGCCGAGACCCGCGAGCCAGGAGACCTGCCCTGACACCACCCAACCGACGCGCGGGGCGCGCGGAGGTGCGGTCTTCCGCAGCGGTGATGCTTGATCGCTGTCGGACGCCGCGGGAAATCCCTACGCCGCCGACGCCAGGAAACGGCCGGGAGGGTACGGGAACCATGGTTTGCTCGAAATCCATCGCGGGGCTCTTCGCCCTATTGGCCGCACCCGCGGCCGCCGAGCCCATCGTGCTGAGCCCGATCGTCATCTCGGCCAACCGGACCCCGACGGCGGCGGAGTTGACCGGCGCCACCGTCTCGGTCATCACCCAGCCGACGCTGCAAGCCGACGGCCGCCCGCTGCTCGCCGAGCAGCTCGCAACCCTGCCCGGCGTCACCGTCCAGCAGAACGGCCCCGCCGGCACCGTCTCGGGCTTCACGCTGCGCGGTGCGCCGCAGCAGTACGTGCGCGTTCTGGTCGACGGCATCGAGATCTCCGATCCCACCGCGCCGCAAGTCACGCCCAGCCTGTCGAACCTCCTGACCGACGACGTCTCGCGCGTGGAGGTCCTGCAGGGCAGTCAGTCGGCGCTCTACGGCGGGCAGGCGGTCGCCGGCGTCATCGACATCACCTCGCCGCGGCCCACCGAGAATGGCATCGAGAACAACCTGCTGCTGGAAGGCGGCGGCGCTTCGACGTTTCGTGGCCGGTATTCGCTGGCCGGTCGCGGCGACCGTGGCGACTTCGCGCTGACCGCGGCGCGGCTCCAGACCGACGGCTTCTCGGCCGCCGAGGAGCTCGACGGCAACCGCGAGAACGACGGCTACGAGACCACCCGGCTTTCCGCCACCGGCACCTTCTACGCCACGGACGCCGTCTCGCTGTTCGGCTCGGCGTTCTGGCAGAAGGAGAACGGCGACTACGACGGCACCGATTTCGCGACAGGCGCGCCGATCGACGCGCCGAACACCTTCGACGCGACAAGCTGGGGCCTGCGCGCCGGCGCCAGCTTCACCAGCTTCGAGCGGCTGCAAAGCACCGTCGCCGTGTCGTGGTACCGCATCGACCGGACGCAGCGAAACGAGTTCGGCCCGTTCACCACCGACGGCGAACGGGCCCGCGCCGAATACCTCGGCGCCTGGCAGGTCTCCGACCAGCTCAACCTGCAGTTCGGCGGCGACTACACGCGCGAAACCGCGGACACCAATTTCTCCGACAAGGAGCAGAGCTGGATCGCCGGCGTCTTCACCCAGGCCGACTGGTCGCCGGTCGAGGCGCTGACCGTGAACGCCGCGATCCGCCAGGATCAGCACTCGGAGTTCGGCGGCTACACCACGGGCCGGCTCACCGCCGCCTATGTCCTGCCGAGCGCCACCATCCTGCGCGCTTCGCTCGGCTCCGGGTTCCGCGCGCCGTCGATCTTCGAGCTTTTCGACGCCTTCAGCGGCAACCCCGACCTTCAGCCCGAGACCAGCCGCAGCGCCGACGTCGGCGTCGAGCAGGGCTTTCTCGGCGGCCGAGGCACGGTGCGGGCGACCTGGTTCTGGCTGCAGATCAATGACCTGATCGAGTTCGACGACGTCACCTCGCGGTATTTCCAGACCAACGGCACCGCCACCAGCGAGGGGCTCGAGCTTTCCGGCGCGTACGCGCTGACCGACGGGCTGACGCTCTCGGGCGCCTACACCTACACCGACGCGCGCCAGGCGGACGGCAGCCCCCGCGACCGCGTCCCGCGCCACGCGTTCGACCTGAGCCTCGACGGCAACGCCACCGATCGGATCACCCTCGGCCTCGGCGCCCGCTACGTCGCCGGCTACGTCGACGACAGCATCGCTTTCCCCAGCCTCGGCTTCGATTCCGACTACTGGCTGTTCAACGCCCGGGTGGCCTACGCGGTCACCGAGAACGCGTCGCTCTACGTCCGCGCCGAAAACCTGCTCGACCAGCAGTACCAGACCGCCCGCGGCTACACCGCCACGGACCGGACGTTCTACTTCGGCGTCACCGGCACCTTCTGATGCCGGGGGGTCAAGGTCCGCTCGCCGCCGCGACGCGGTACCGCCGGACCCTCGTCGCGCTCGGCCTCCTGGTGGCCGGGCTTTTCGCCGCCGCGCTTCTGACCGGCCCGGCGGGGATCGCTCCGGGCGCCAGCATCGACGCCCTTCTCACCGGCCGGGGCGAGGTCGCCGTCATCCTCGTCATGCGCGAGATCCGGCTGCCGAGGGCGATCCTGGCGCTGCTGATCGGCGCCGGCCTCGGGCTCTCCGGCGCCGCGCTGCAGGGCTACCTGCGCAACCCCCTCGCCGAGCCCGGCCTTCTCGGCATCTCGGGCGCCGCAGCACTCGGCGCCGCCATAGCACTTTACACCGGCCTTTCCGCCGCCTTCCCGCTGGCGCTGCCGCTGATGGCGCTGGTCGGCGCCGCCGCTGCCACCCTGCTGGTTCAGGGCCTCGCCGGCGCCGGCAGCGGCTCGACCACGCTGATCCTCGCGGGCATCGCCGTCTCGAGTTCTTGCCGGCGCTCTGACCTCGCTGGTCCTCAACCTCTCGCCCAATCCGTTCGCCGCCTCCGAGATCGTCTACTGGCTGCTCGGCTCGCTCGCCGACCGCTCGATGATCCACGTCTGGCTGGCCGCGCCGTTCACGATCGCCGGCATGGCGCTGCTTCTGACCCTCGGCCGCGCGCTCGACGCGCTGACCCTGGGCGAAGACGCCGCCGCCTCGATGGGCGTGACGCTCGGCCGCACGCGGCTCCTTGCCGTCGCCGGCACGGCACTCGCGGTCGGCGCCGGCGTCGCGGTCGCGGGCGCCATCGGCTTCGTCGGGCTCGTCGTGCCGCACATGCTGCGCCCGCTCACCGGCGCGATGCCGTCGCGGCTCCTGCCTGCCTCGGCTCTCGGCGGCGCCGCGCTGCTGCTGGCGGCCGATCTCGCCGTGCGCCTCATCGCCCCTGAGCGCGACCTCAAGCTCGGCGTGCTGACCGCGCTCGTCGGTGCGCCGTTCTTCCTCTGGCTGGTCTGGCGCAACCGGCGCGGCCTGGCATGAGCCTGCTGACCCTCGACGCCGTCACCGTCCGCCGCGCCGGCCGCACGGTGCTCGACGCGGTTTCCGCCAATGTCGCCCCGGGCGAGCTCGTCGGGCTGCTCGGCCCGAACGGCGCCGGCAAGACCACGCTCCTGCGCGCGGCGCTGGGTTTGCAGCCTGCCGAAGGCGCGATCACCCTCGGCGACGCCCGGCTCGGCACGCTCTCGCCGCGCGCCCGCGCGCTCCGTGCCGCCTACATCCCCCAGGACCGCAACGTCGCCTGGCCGATCAGCGTCGCGGCGCTGGTCGCCTTGGGCCGCACGCCGCACCGCGCTTCCGCCGAGGCGGACGCCTCCGCGGTCAACTCGGCGCTCGCAGCCATGGAGCTCGGCCCGCTTCGCGACCGGCCGGCGACGGCGCTCTCGGGCGGCGAGCGCGCCCGCGCGCTGATCGCCCGGGCACTGGCCCAGGACGCGCCGCTCCTTCTCGCCGACGAGCCCACCGCCGGGCTCGACCCGGCGCACGCGCTGACGCTGATGGCGGCGTTTCGAGGCCTCGCCCGGAGCGGCCGGGGCGTCCTCGTCTCGCTCCACGACCTCGGCCTCGCCGCACGCTGGTGCGACCGGCTGATCCTGCTCGACCGCGGCCGGGTGACGGCCGACGACCGGCCGGCCGCGGTGCTCACCCCCGACCGGCTGGCGGCGGTCTACGGGATCACCGCCCACATCGGCTTCGACGCGACAGGCCCGATCCTGCAACCGACCGGCCTGGTCGGCGCTGTTCCGGAGTGACTGGGCCTCACGCCACCGCGTCGAGGAGCGGCGTCCATTGAGCACGCAGCGGCGCGTAGGCCTGCTGCGGCATGTCGAAGACGGCGAGGCCCTGTTCGGCGAGGTCGGCGTAGGCGGCACGCTCGCTGATCCAGGCCACCGGCTCCTGACCCAAGTCGGCGAAGTATGCGCGCAAGCGATCGGTGGCACGTTGCTGCGGCCGGACCCGGTTGGCCAGGAGATGGAGGCCGACCTTGCCTTTGCGGACGCGCTTGATGTCCTCGATGTCCTTGAGGAAGCGCTTGGTGCTGTCGGCGTCGAACGAGGACGGCATCACCGGGGCAATCACCACTTCGGCCTCGGCGATCAGCGCCTCGGCCCGGCCGCCGCGGATCGCACCGGGCGCATCGATCACCACCCAGCCGTAATCCTTGGGCAGCGCCCCGATGTTGCCCGCACGGGTCCAGTCGAGGCCGGTGATCGCCGGCACGTCCGCCGGACGATGCCTGAGCCAGCGCAGCGCGGATTTCTGCGGGTCGGCATCGGCAAGGGCGACGCTGCCGCCGTGCCGGACCAGCGCCGTGGCCAGGGTAATCGCCACCATGGTCTTGCCGCACCCGCCCTTGCGGTTGGCCACGAGAATCGTCTTCATGCATGTCCTCCCGTGGGCGTGGACACTAAGGGCAGCGCCATGGGGTTCAACCGCTATTCTGGCGAGAGGCCAATACGGGCGCCGAGCGCCAAAGATGGCTGCTTTTCCCCCGGCTCCAGCTCCGGTATAGGACCGCATGCTCGACCGTGCCTCAAATACCCCTCCCCTGCCGCCCGAGGTTGCGCGGCGGCGGACCTTTGCGATCATCTCGCATCCCGATGCGGGCAAGACCACGCTGACCGAGAAGTTCCTGCTCTACGGCGGCGCGATCCAGCTCGCCGGGCAGGTGCGCGCCAAGGGCGAGGCGCGGCGGACCCGGTCGGACTTCATGAAAATGGAGCAGGACCGCGGCATCAGCGTCAGCGCCTCGGCGATGTCGTTCCCGTTCCGGGACTGGTGGTTCAACCTCGTCGACACGCCGGGCCACTCGGACTTCTCCGAGGACACCTACCGCACGCTGACCGCGGTCGATGCGGCGGTCATGGTGATCGACGGCGCGAAAGGCGTGGAGAGCCAGACGCGGAAACTGTTCGAGGTCTGCCGGATGCGGGATCTGCCGATCCTGACCTTCTGCAACAAGATGGACCGCGAGGCGCGCGACACGTTCGAGATCATCGACGAGATCCAGCAGGAGCTGCAGCTCGACGTGTGCCCCGCGTCGTGGCCGATCGGCCAGGGCCGCGAGTTCCTCGGCTGCTACGACATGCTCGGCGACCGGCTGGAGCTGATGGACCGGGCCGACCGCAACAAGCGGGCCGAGAGCCTGAAGATGCAGGGGCTCGACGATCCGCGGATGGCCGAGCACATCCCGGCCGAGCTTCTCGCGACGCTGCGCGAGGAAGTGGCGATGGCGCGCGCGCTGCTGCCGGCGTTCGATGCGCAGGCGATGCTCGACGGCAACCTCAGCCCGATCTGGTTCGGCTCGGCGATCAACTCCTTCGGGGTGCAGGAGCTGATGGCGGGGATCGGCGCCTTCGGGCCGCCGCCTGACGTCCATCCGGCCGAGCCGCGCGCGGTCGGTGCGTGGGAGCCGGCGGTGACCGGCTTCGTCTTCAAGGTGCAGGCCAACATGGACCCCAAGCACCGCGACCGGGTGGCGTTCGTGCGGCTCTGCTCGGGGCACTTCGCGCGGGGGATGAAGCTCTTTCACGTGCGGACCGGCAAGCCGATGGCGATCTCGAACCCGGTGCTCTTCCTGGCGCAGGACCGCGAACTGGCCGAGGACGCCTGGGCGGGCGACATCATCGGCATCCCCAACCACGGCCAGCTCCGGATCGGCGACGCGCTGACCGAAGGCGAGGCGCTGGCCTTCACCGGCATCCCGTCCTTCGCGCCGGAGCTGCTGCAGTCGGTGCGCGCCGCCGACCCGATGAAGGCCAAGCACCTGGAGAAGGCGCTGAACCAGTTCGCGGAGGAAGGCGCCTCCAAGCTCTTCAAGCCGCAGGTCGGGTCGGGCTGGATCGTCGGCGTCGTCGGGCCGCTGCAGTTCGACGTGCTGGCGAGCCGGATCGAGCTCGAGTACGGCCTGCCGGTGCGTTTCGAGCCGACGCAGTTCACCTCGGCGCGCTGGGTCTCGGGGACCAGAGACAAGGTCGAGGCCTTCGCCAAGGCCAACAAGGGCCACATGGCCGAGGACCACGACGGCGATCCGGTCTACATGACCCGCCTGCAGTGGGACATCGACCGGGTCGGGCGCGACTGGCCCGAGATCCGGCTGACCGCGACGAAGGAAATGATGGTCTGAGATGGTCCCCGAGTTCTGGGGGGTATCCAAGCCCATGATTTTGCTTTGATTCATATTCTTACTCGTTGGTTAAGGCAGCGCCGCCGCAGGGTGTTTCGCAGGCTTGGGGGGCTTGCCTTGGGGGGACGGCGCGGGTCAGGATGCCTCCGCCCTGCCATGGAGTTCCGCCGATGCCCGCGCTGACGTTTCCGGGTTGGCTCCTCGTCGGCATGCACGTCATGCTGCAGGTCGCCTTCATCCTGCGCGCGCTGCTCTGGCCCCACCGCGAGGCGGCCTCGCGCATGGCCTGGGTGACGGTGATCGCGGTCACGCCGGTCGCGGGAATGCTCGCCTATGCGCTCTTCGGCGAGGCCAACATCGGCCGCCGGCGGCTCGAACGGCTGCAGCAGGCAGAGCGCAAGCTGCCGCCGCCGGAAGTCGTGGGGGTCGGGGCCGCGCCCGATCCCGCGCCGGGCATGGCGCCGCGCTTCGCGCAGCTCTTCCGGGTCGGAACCTCGATCAGCGGCTTCATGCCCGTGGGCGGCAACAGCGCCCGGCTGCTCAAGGACAGCGACAGCGGGATCGATGCGCTGGTGGCGGACATCGACGCGGCCGAGCGCCAGGTGCACCTGCTCTTCTACATCTGGCTGCCGGACAACAACGGCCGCAAGGTCGCCGAGGCGCTCAAGCGGGCGGCGGCGCGCGGGGTGATCTGCCGGGCGATGGCGGACGGCCTGGGATCGCGGCTGATGATCAAGTCAGACCAGTGGCAGGCGATGCGCGCGGCCGGGGTGAAGCTGGCGCGGGCGCTGCCGATCACGCTTTCGCCGGTGCAGCCGCTGCGCGGGCGGATCGACATGCGCAACCACCGCAAGATCGTGGTGATCGACAACCGCGTCACCTATTGCGGCAGCCAGAACTGTGCCGACCCGGCGTTCCGCATCAAGGCCAAGTACGCGCCCTGGGTCGACATCCTGCTGCGCTTCGAGGGGCCCATCGTTCGCCAGCAGCAGCAGCTCTTCGCGCAGGACTGGATGGCGCACGTCGACGAGGACATCTCGGACCTGCTGCGCGAGCCGCTGCCGCAGGCACCGGAGGGCTTTGCCGCGCAGGTGATCGGCACCGGGCCGACGGTGCGCTACTCGGCGATGCCGGAGATGTTCGAGGCGCTGATGTACGGCGCGCGGCGCGAGCTCGTCATCACGACGCCCTACTACGTGCCGGACGAGCCGATCCAGGCCGCGCTCTGCGCCAGCGCCCGGCGGGGCGTGATCACGACGATCGTCTTTCCGGCGCGCAACGATTCCCTGATCGTGGCCGCGGCGAGCCGCAGCTACTACGGCGAGCTGCTCGATTCGGGTGTCCGCATCTTCGAGTACCAGGGCGGGCTGCTGCACGCCAAGACCCTGACGATGGACGGGGAGGTCACCCTGATCGGCTCGGCCAACATCGACCGGCGCAGCTTCGATCTCAACTTCGAGAACAACATTCTGGTGTTCGACGAGCGGCTGACGGCGGAGGTCAGGGCCAGACAGGACCGCTACATCGCCTCGTCGCGCGAGGTGGACGGCGACGTCGTGGCGAACTGGAGCACCGGCCGGAAGATCTGGAACAACACGATCGCGATGCTCGGGCCGGTTCTCTAGGTCACCGAGAGCCCGAGGATGCCGACCGGCACGTTGATGAAGAATATCCAGTGCACGAGATGGTGTCGGTGATGTAGCCGCCGATGCTCGGTCCGATGCTCGGCCCCACCACAACGACGAGACCGCAGGCGGCGAGCGCCTGGCCCCGCTCCTCAAGGGCTCACCCTGCCTTCGGGTGCGGCGACAGTGGCCGCCGCTGCACCGTCACGGCAACCCGCCGACAATCTTGTCCGGCGTCGCCGGCAAATCCCGCACCCGCACCCCGCACGCATTGTAGATTGCATTGACGATCGCGGCGGCCGAACCGCAGATGCTGAGCTCGCCGATGCCCTTGGCATCGAGCGGGCTTGCCCAGCTGTCGCGCTCCTCCAGAAGCTGGACGTCGAGCGCGGGGACGTCGAGATTGACCGGCAGATGGTACTCGGCGAAGTCGCGGTTGACGATGCGGCCATCGCGGGGATCGTGCAGCAGCTCCTCGGTCAGCGCCATGCCGAGACCGAACGTCATGCCGCCGAGGCACTGGGACCGCGCCGTCTTGGGGTTCAGGATGCGCCCTGCCGCGAAGACCCCCAGCATGCGGCGCACGCGCGCCTCGCCGGTGACCGCATTGACCGCGACTTCGGCGAAATGCGCGCCGAACGTGGCCTGGCGGACGGACTTGCCCGCCTTGCCGGGCTTGGCGTGGCCGTCCGCGGTCCAGTCGCCCTCTGCCACGAGCTCGACCAGCGGGACCGTGCGGTTGCCGGCGATGGCCTGGCCGTCCTTGAGGGTCAACTCGTCCTCGGGGCAGTCCATGATCTTGCAGATGCGGCTGCGCAGAGCCTCGCAGGCGAGCATCACCGACGTTCCGCTCGAGATCGCTCCGAAGGACCCGCCAGAGCCCGAAGACGGCGGCAACGCGCTGTCGCCGAGGACCGCATCGACGCGGTCTACCGGCAGCCCCAGCATCTCTCCGGCGATCTGGCTCAGGATCGCGTAGCTGCCGGTTCCGATGTCGGTCATGTCGGTCTCGACCACGGCGCGCCCGCTCCGGGTCAGGGTGACGCGCGCCTGCGATTCCATCAGCATGTTGACGCGGGCCGCCGAGGCCATGCCCATGCCGATCAGCCATTCTCCTTCGCGGCGCGATCCCGGGCGGCTGTCGCGCCGGTGCCAGCCGAAGCGGTCGGCGCCGGTCCGCAGCGCCTCGGCCAGCGTGTGCGAAGAGAACGGCACGTCCCTTTCGGGGTCCTTCTCGGGAATGTTGCGGAGCCTCAGCTCCACCGGATCCATCTCCGCCGCCTCGGCAAGCTCGTCCATCGCCATTTCGAGCGCCGTGACGCCGACCGCCTCTCCGGGCGCGCGGACCGACCCCGCGCAGGTGCGATTGACCCGTGCCACATGGTGGGCGATCCGGCGGTTCTCGGCGGCATAAAGAAAATGCGTGGCCTGCTCGACCGGCTCGGAAAAGCTCTCGTCGGGAAGGTTCGAGACCAGGCTCTCGTGGCCGATGCCGGTCAGCCGGCCGCCCGCGTCGGCCGCCAGACGGATGCGCTGGCGGGTCTCCGAACGGCGCATCGTGCCTTCGAAGACCTGCTGGCGGCTCAGCGCCACCAGCACCGGGCGCCCGAGTTCGCGGGCGGCCAGCGCCGCCGTGACTGCTTCGGAGGCGATGCCGAGCTTGGACCCGAATCCGCCGCCCACGTAGGGCGCAACGATCCGGACGTGCTTCTCGCGGATGCCGAGAGCGTCGGCCAGCTGGGCGCGGTTGTGCTTCAGCATCTGATAGCTGCCGTGCAGCACCAGATCGTCGCCGTTCCATTCCGCGATCGAGGTGTGCGGCTCCATCGCCGCGCTGTTGTGCCCCGGTGTGCGGTAGGTGGCGTCCGCCGTGACCGCGGCCTCCGCCAGCGCGCGGTCGAGATCGCCGATGTCCGACTGCTTGTCCTTGGGGGTCTCCGTCTCGACCCCGGCGCCCTCGGGATCGGTCTCGGCGGCGGCGGTCTCGAACGCGAGGCTCATGGCCTGGGCGCCGTGCCTCGCCTGCTCGAAGGTCTCGGCGACCACCAGCGCGATCGGCTGGCCGACGTAGTAGACCTCCTCCGACCCCTGCACCGGCGCGGTGTCCGTGGCGCCTTGGGACGGATTGCGCGGAAACCGGTCGCCCGAAAGCACCGACAGCACGCCGGGCAGGCCCAGGACCGCCTCCTTGTCCATCTCGGTCAGCTTGCCGCGGGCCACGGTGGCGCGGGCGAGCACGCCGTAGACCAGGCCCTCCGGCCGCCATTCACCGGCATAGGTTGCCGTCCCGGTGACCTTGAGCGGTCCTTCGGGCCGATCGTGCGGCGTGCCGAGCACCCCCTGGACCATCTCGTCGAGACGGCGGCGATCGGCCGGAGCATCCATCTTCAATGTCAGGTTCATGCGGCGTCTCCCTTGCCGGTCGCTTCGGCCAGGACGGCCGCCAGGGTTCGACGGACCAGCGCGATCTTGAAGTCGTTGTGGCCGAAGCCCTCGGCGTCGGCCAGCAGGGCGTCCGCGGCCGCGGCGAACCGCTCGGCGGAGGCGGCTTCTCCGACCAGCGCCGCCTCGACGGCCGGGTTGCGCCACGGCATCGTCCCGACGCCTCCGAACGCGAGGGCGGCGTGCTCGATGGTGTCGCCCTGCATGCGGACGATCGCCGCCACCGATACCAGCGCAAAGGCATAGGATGACCGGTCGCGCACCTTCCGGTAGATCTGCCTGCCTCCCGCGCGCGCCGGCAGGTGGACGGCGGTGATGACGTCCCCGGGTGCGAGCACGGTTTCGAGGTGCGGGGTGTCGCCCGGCAGCCGGTAGAACGCCGACACCGGCACCCGGCGCGCCGCACCGTCGGCCGCTTCGATCGCCACCTCGGCGTCAAGGGCGCGCATCGCCACCGCCATGTCGCTGGGATGGGTCGCGATGCAGGACGGGCTGGTTCCGAGGATCGCGTGGGTGCGGTTGATGCCGCCGAGCGCCGAGCAGCCGCTGCCCGGCTCTCGTTTGTTGCAGGCGGTCGAAGTGTCGTAGAAATAGAAGCAGCGGGTGCGCTGAAGCAGGTTGCCGCCGGTGGTCGCCTTGTTGCGAAGCTGCCCGCTGGCGCCCGCGAGAAGCGCGCGCGACAGCACCGGATAGTCGCGCCGGATGCGCGTGTCCGCGGCGAGATCGCTGTTCCTGACCAGTGCGCCGATCCGGAGGCCCTCGCCGTCCGCCTCGATGTCCGCCATGCCGAGACGATTGATGTCGACGAGGGTGTCGGGCGCCATCACCTCGAGCTTCATCAGGTCGAGCAGGTTCGTCCCGCCGGCGATGAACGCGCTGCCCGCCATGGCTCCGGCAGTCGCGGCGTCATGCACCGATCCGGCGCGGTGATAGGCAAAAGGCTTCATCGGTCGACCTCCGCCACTTCGCGAATGGCCGCAACGATGTTGGGATAGCACGAGCAGCGACAGAGATTGCCGCTCATGCGTTCCGCGATTTCCCGGTCGCTCAGGTCCGGCGCCGCCTCGAGGTCGTCGGAGACGAAGCTCGGCCACCCGTCCGCGACCTCCTGCAGCATCGCCGTCGCCGAGCAGATCTGGCCCGGCGTGCAGTAGCCGCACTGGAACCCGTCGTGGTGCAGAAACGCGCCCTGAAGGGCCGACATCGCTGCCGGGGTGCCGATGCCCTCGATCGTCGTGATCGCGTCGCCGTCGTGCATGCAGGCGAGAGTCAGGCAAGAATTGATGCGGCGGCCGTTCACCAGCACCGTGCACGCGCCGCATTGCCCGTGGTCGCAGCCCTTCTTGGTGCCGGTCAGCCCGAGGACGTGGCGCAGCGCGTCAAGCAGCGTGGTGCGGGTGTCCGCGTCGAAGTCGTGGCTCTCTCCGTTGATGTCGAGGCTGGTCCGCATCGGAACTCCTTGGCTGCAGCTTGCAGCGGCTCAACCAGTGAGGTCCGATGTCGTTCCGGGTCCTGTCCGCTCTGCGGCCCGAATGTGCGGTGCGCGGCGAATTTGCGCCCGCCGGTTCGCAACCTGCGCTCCCGGTTCGAGTTGGACGCGCAGACCCCCTTCTCTAAGGAACGATGATGGCTGCCAAATCTCATGAGGCGCAAACCGTAAAGCTGGGCGAACAGGAAGTTGTGCGCGGACAGGGCGGGGAGACCCACCAGGTCGCCGGACCCGACCAGCCGACGCTGACCACCCAGCTCGGCGTCCCCGTCGCCGACGACCAGAACTCGCTCAAGGTCGGTGCGCGCGGCCCGACGCTGATGGAGGACTTCCACTTCCGCGAGAAGATCTTCCACTTCGACCACGAGCGCATTCCCGAGCGCGTCGTGCATGCCCGCGGCTTCGGCGCCCACGGCTTCTTCGAGACCACCGAAGACCTCTCCGACCTCACCAAGGCCGACATCTTCCAGCGGAAGGGCGAAAAGACCGAAGCGTTCGTGCGCTTCTCTACGGTGGCCGGCAGCAAGGGGTCTGCGGACCTCGCGCGCGACGTGCGCGGCTTCGCCGTCAAGCTCTACACCCAGCAGGGCAACTGGGACATCGTCGGGAACAACATCCCGGTCTTCTTCATCCAGGACGCGATCAAGTTCCCCGACCTGATCCACGCCGCCAAGCCCGAGCCCGACCGCGGCTTTCCGCAGGCGCAGACCGCCCACGACAACTTCTGGGACTTCATCTCGCTGAGCCCCGAAGCGATGAACATGGCCCTCTGGATCATGTCCGACCGGACGATCCCGCGCTCGTTCCGCTTCATGGAAGGCTTCGGCGTGCACACGTTCCGCCTGGTGAACGCCGAGGGCCGCTCGCATTTCGTCAAGTTCCACTGGAAGCCCAAGCAGGGCCTGCAGTCGGTCGTCTGGAACGAGGCGGTCAAGCTGAACGGGGCCGACCCGGACTTTCATCGGCGCGACCTCTGGGACGCCATCCAGACCGGCGACTTTCCCGAGTGGGAGCTCGGGCTTCAGGTGTTCGACGACGACTTCGCGGACCGCTTCCCGTTCGACGTGCTCGACGCCACCAAGATCATCCCCGAAGAGGACGTGCCGATCCGCATCGTCGGCCGGCTGGTGCTCGACCGCTGCGTCGACAACTTCTTCGCCGAGACCGAGCAGGTGGCCTTCGGCACCGGCAACGTCGTTCCGGGAATCGAGTTCACCAACGACCCGCTGCTTCAGGGGCGCAACTTCTCGTACCTCGACACCCAGCTCAAGCGGCTTGGCAGCACCAACTTCACGCACCTGCCGGTCAACGCGCCGCGTTGCCCGTTCCACCACTTCCAGCAGGACGGCCACATGGCGTTCCACAATCCCGTGGGGCGGGCGAACTACGAGCCCAATTCCTGGGGTGCAGCCGGCGGACCGCGTGAAGACCCCAAGAAGGGTTTTCAGACCTTCCCGGAGGAAGTGACCGGCCAGAAGGTCCGCGAGCGCGGCGAACTCTTCGCCGACCACTACAGCCAGGCGCGACAGTTCTACCTCAGCCAGACCGACGTCGAGCAGACGCACATCGAGGACGCCTTCACCTTCGAGCTCAGCAAGGTGGAGCGGCCGGAGATCCGCTCGCGCATGGTCGCCCACCTGCGCAACGTCGACGAGGCGCTGGCACAGGGCGTCGCCGACGGCCTCGGGCTGGAAGAAATGCCGCAGGCGGCAGAACCGGCACGCGCCATCGTCACCGACCTCGCGCCTTCCGACGCGCTCAGCATCATCAAGAACGGCCCCAAGGACTTCGCCGGCCGCAAGATCGGCGTGCTGGTCAGCGACGGCACCGATGCGGACCTGCTCGGCGCGCTGATGTCTGCGGCCGCGGCCGAGGGCACGAAGCTCGAGCTCGTCGCCCCCAAGGTCGGCGGTGTAACCACCACCGACGGGGTCCTGCACAAGGCAGGCCAGAAGGTGAACGGCGGGCCGTCGGTGCTCTACGACGCCGTGGTGCTGCTGGTCAGCGACAAGGGCGCCGCGATGCTGGCCAACGACGCCTCGGCCCGGGACTTCGTGGCCGACGCTTTCGCCCATGCGAAGTTCATCGGCTACGCACCGAGCGCCAAGCCGCTGCTCGACAAGGCCGGCGTCACGCCGGACGAAGGCTGCATCGAGATGCAGGGCGACGGTTCGGCGAAGATGTTCCTGAAGGCGTGCCGCAACGTGCGCCACTGGAGCCGTGAAGCCAAGGTCCACGCCGTCTAGGGCCGGCAGCACCCTGACGAAGCCGCGTCGCGCGGCTTCGTCGCGATCCTACCAGATGTCGCCGCGGCTTCGACCGGCCTCGACCTCCTCGCGGATAACCTCCGCCAGTTCCTGTTCGCTGACATCGGAATCGGGATGGCCGCGAAGCAGACGCCGGGCCTCGCGTCCCGCATCGAGCGATCGCTCCTGACCCTCGGCCGCGTCGACGCGGTCGAGGACTTCCAAGGCGAGTTTCAAGCTTTCCATCCGACTGCTCCTGCAGTGCAACTCATGGAGGAAAGCAGTTCGGACCCACCCGCGTTCCGCGCAACCGCAGCGCAGGCGAAATGTGGCTCACCGCACCGCAGCGCCTTCCCATTTAGAGGCCCGAAGGCTCAGGCTGCCCGAAGCGCCTTGGTGGTTTCGCCGTCGAAAAGGTGCAGCCGTTCCTGGTCGAACTCGAGCCAGACCTGCTCGTCCGGCGCGATGGCGAAGGTCGGCGGCAGGCTGATGTTGACCACTTCCCCGTCGACGAGGATCTGGGCGAAGGTGATGTCTCCGGTCGGCTCGACCGTGTGGACCCGTCCGGGCACGGTGCCGGGGTTCGCCGATTTCGAAAGCTGCAGCGTCGAATGCCGGGCGCCGAGCACCGCCTTGCGGCCGCTCGCACCCTGCGCCTTGCGCGCGTTCTGGTCCGAGAGCGGCAGCTCCCAGCCGCCCGTGCCCCGCAGCACGGTGCGGCCGCCGGAACTCGCGATCTCGGCCGGGATCAGGCTCATCGCCGGGCTGCCGACGAAGCTTGCGACAAAGGTGTTGATCGGGTCGGCGAAGACCCGGGCCGGGGTGTCGTACTGCTGCAGCAGGCCGCCGTGCATCACCGCCATCTTGTCGGCCATGGTGACCGCCTCGAGCTGGTCGTGGGTCACGTAGACGATCGTGGCGTCGAGGGTCAGATGGAAGCGCTTGATCTCCGAGCGCATCTGCACCCTGAGCTTGGCGTCGAGGTTGGAGAGCGGCTCGTCCATCAGGAAGACCGCCGGATCCCGCACCAGGGCGCGGCCGAGCGCCACGCGCTGCTGCTGGCCGCCGGACAGCTCTCGGGGCTTGCGTTCAAGGAGGTGGGTGATGTCGAGGACCTTGGCGGCGGCGCGGACCTTGCGGTCGATCTCGTCCTTGGCCTGCTTGCGCATGACCAGCGGGAAGGCGAGGTTCTGGAACACCGTCTTGTTGGGGTAGAGCGCATAGTTCTGGAAGACCATCGCGATGTCGCGGTCCTTGGGATCGAGCCCCGAGACCTCGCGGTCGTCGATGAAGATCTCGCCCGAGCTGAGCGGGACGAGGCCGGCGATCAGGTTCAGCGTCGTGGTCTTGCCACAGCCCGAGGGGCCGACCAGCGCCACGAACTCGCCGTGCTCGACGGCGAAGGACACGTCGTCCACGGCCAGGAAGTCACCGTAGGACTTGTTGACATTCTTCAGGACGACCTCTGCCACGCGGCGCTCCTAATGTTTGACCGCGCCTTCGGTGAGGGCACGCACGAAATACCGTTGCAGGACGAGAAACAGCACCACGACCGGGACGCTCATCATGAAGCTGGCGGCCATCAGGCCCGGCCAGTCGGTGGTGTTCTCCGAGAAGAAGCGCTGGATGCCGACCGGCAGCGTCAACTGGTCGTTCCGCGAGAGGAACGTGTAGGCGTAGATGTACTCGTTCCACGCCCCGATGAAGGAGTAGATCGCCGTGGCGATGATGCCCGGCACCGACAGCGGCATCACGATGAGCACGAAGGCCTGGAACCGCGTCGCCCCGTCGATGCGCGCCGCCTGCTCCAGCTGGATGGGGATGTTGTCGAAGAACCCCTTCAGCAACCAGATCGCCAGCGGCAGGCCGAACGTCAGATACGTCAGGATCAGCGACCCCGGCGTGTTCACCAGCTGCAGCCAGCGCATCAGGATGAAGAGCGGCACGAGGAAGATCACCGCCGGGAACATGTTCCTGAGCAGCACCGCGAAGAACAGGAACCGCCGGCCCGGAAAGCTGAAGCGCGAAAAGGCATAGGCCGCGGGCACCGCCACCACGACCGCGAGCATCGTGGTGCAGGTCGAGATGAAGAGGCTGTTCCAGAAGAAGCGCAGGAAGTCCTGCCCGACGCTGTTCGCCGGATCGAGCAGCTTGCGGTAGCTCGCCAGGGTCGGCTCGCTCGGCCACCACTGCGGCGGGAACTGCAGCGCCGCGAACCCGGACTTGATCGAGGTGAGCAGCATCCAGAGCATCGGCAGCGCGGTATAGACCAGCATCACCGCGAGAAAGACGCGGCCCGCCCAGCGCCAGCCGTCGATCGGCTTGCGGCGGGGAACCGGCCTCGGCGCGGGTTCGGCGGTCGCGGTCATTCGTCGCCTTCCTTCCGTTCGTTGCCGCCCAGCGCGCGCACGTAGAAATAGCCCAGCATCATCACCACCACGAACAGGATCACCGAATAGGCCGCGGCCACCCCCCAGCGCTGCCGCCCGAAGGCGAGCTCGTAGATGTGGGTGATCCAGATGTGCGAGGCGTTCGCCGGCCCGCCCGCGGTCATGATCCACGGGATGATGAACGAGTTGAAGTTCGCCACCGCCAGCAGCAGGATCGTCACCGTCGACACCCCGCGCAGGTGCGGGAAGGTCACGTGCCAGAACCTGTCCCACGCGCCGGCGCCATCGACGGTCGCGGCCCGCAGCAGCTGGTCGGGAACGGTCTGCAGGCCGGCCATCATCATGATCATCGCGAAGGGGAACTCACGCCAGATGTTCACCACGATCAGCGCCGGCAAGACGGTGCTGACGTTGTCGATGAAGTTCGGCGGCCGGTCGGTGATCCCGAGGCCCACCAGCACCGCGCCGATGACCCCGAAATCGGAATGGTAGAGCCACTTCCAGATGTAGGAGGCGGCGACCGCGCTGATCACCCAAGGGATGATCAGCGTCGCCCGGAGCACGCTGCGCCCGATGAAGTCGCGATGCAGCGCCAGCGCCGAGGCGAAGCCCAGCACGAACGAGAAGAACGTCGAGGCCACCGTCCAGACGACGGTGTTCCAGGTGACCTTCCAGAACACCTCGCTGGACAGGATGGCCCGGTAGTTCTCGAGCCCGATGAACGTCTTGTCGCGCAGCTGGAGCCCGGGCGGCGTCTCGAAGAACGACAGCTCGATCGTGTAGTAGATCGGGTAGGCGATGACGACGAGCATCACCACGATCGCCGGCATCACGTAGGCGTAGTCGCCCCGGTGCTGCCAGACCTGCCGCATCACCCCCGAGCGCACCGGGCCGGCCGTGCGCGAGGCGCCGGCCTGGTCGATCACCGTGGTCACGTTGGCTCGCCCCCCGCTCCGGACAGGAAGACCGGGGGCGCCGGGGGCGCCGCCGGTCGATGCTGCGGCAACGGCCGACTAGAGCCCGCCGTTCCTGAGGTTCTTGACCTTCTTGGCGGCGTCGTCGGCTGCCGCATCGACGGTCATCGCGCCGGTCAGGGCGTTCTGGAGCATGTCGGGAACGATGATGTTCATGATCTCCGGCGACTCCGGCAGTGCCGGGAACGGGATGCCGTAGGGCAGCATCGCCGTCGTCACGTCGAGGAACTTCGTCGTTTCCAGCCGCTCCTTCATCCAGTCGGTGCGGAAGCCGTTGAGGTTGCCCGGGTTGGAACCGGCCCAGGCCAGCTTCAGCGACCATTCCGGACTGGTCCACATGCAGATGAGCGCCTTGGCTGCCGGCTCGTCCACCTTGCCGCCGTCGACGTACTCGGGCTTCAAGATGTGGATGTTGGACCCGCCGAACACCACGGCCCGCTTGCCGTCGGGGCCGGTCGGGATCAGCCCGTAGCGCATGTTGTCGATGACGGTCTGCGCCTTCTCCGAGTCGCTGCCCGAGGTCTTCTTCTGCAGGTCGAGCATCACGTTGTAGTCGGACGGGTGCGAGATCATCATCCCGAGCTGGCCGGCCAGGAACGGCGCCTGGTTGTCGGCCTGCTGGTTGGTGAGCGCCGAGACCGGCACCGACTTGTCGCGCACGTACATGTCGTAGGACGCCTGCAGCGCCGCCTTGCTCTCGGGGCTGTCCAGCTCGATCTTGTCGTAGGTCGGGTTGGGCTCCGCCTCGTCGAAGACGCCGCCGCCGTAGGCCCAGAGCTGCGGCATGAAGCGGTAAGGCGTGTTGCCGGCGTTCTTGCGGGCGACGAGGCCGTAGCCGGCGATGCCGAGCTTGTCGTGGATCTGCTTGGAATACGTGACGACGTCGTCCCAGGTGGCCGGGGCCTTGTCGGGATCGAGACCGGCACGCTTGAAGATGTCGGCGTTCCAGATGAAGGCCATCGTCTCGTTGTTGGTCGGGATCCCGTAGGTCACGCCGTCCCAGGTCACCGCCTTCATCGCCCCGGGCCAGAAGTCCTCGCTGGAATAGCCCACGTCCTCGGGCTTCAGCGGCTGCAGGTAGCCCTTGGCCGCGAACTCGGTGCCGCCGAGGATCTGCAGGCGGACCACCATCGGCGCGGCGTTGCCGAGAAGGGCTGTGCGGAACTTGTCGAGCAGGTCGTTGTAGGTGATGCCCTGTTCCTGGAGATCGATGTTCGGATAGGTCTTCCGGAACGTCTCGAAGAACTCCTTGTAGTTCTCGCGCAGGATGTCCGGATCGCCCTCGAACACGCCCTGGTACCACAGGGTCAGGCGGCCCTTGTAGTCGAGCGGCGTGACCTTGGAGCAGTCGGCTGCGGTGTCGAACTGCTTGGTGCCGGCGATGCTCTTGACGTACTCCGGCGACCATTTCGACAGGTCGACGCTCTGCGCCCGGGCCTGCGGCGCGGCAAGCGACACGGCGAGGCTCAGAGACAAGGTTGTGGACAGCATCAGGCGGCCGATCGCCGCACGCGAACCCTTCATGAGTTCGTTCCTCCCGGATGAACTGCGCGGGACCGGCCGCGCGCCATGCTCGCGGACTCCGCCGCTTGCCGTCACACTCCGACAGCGGCTTCTGCCTGTCAACCGGGAATGGATCGCACACCATCCCGGCGATTTCGCGCATGATTGCGCTTGGCGAAGGCGCAAATCCTGCTAACCATGCCGGCATGACCGAGCGCGCGACCAGCGAGGCGACCGGCGGCGAAGCCCTGGAGCAGCCCGGCTGGGTCTACGAGCGGTTGCGCGACGAGATCATCTCCGGACAGATCGGGCCTAACGGCCGGCTGAAGGTGGCCGAGCTCGCCGCGCGCTATGGCAGCTCGACCAACCCGGTGCGCGAGGCCCTGCAGCTCCTGCGCGGCGAGGGCTTCGTGCTGATCGAGCCGAACCGCGGCGCCCGCGTGCGCCCGATCGACGAGAGCTTCGTGCGCGACATCATCGAGATCGAGGTGCTGATCGAGCCGGCCCTCACCCGCTGGTTCGTCACCATCGTCGGCCACGCCGACATCGCGCAACTCGAAGGGATCGAGGCCGAGATCGTGGCCAACGACTTCGCCGATCTCGCGCTGCACGGCAGGCTCGACACCCGGTTCCACCAGGTGATGTACGACCGCCACTACAACCGCCACGCCGCCGAGCTCTGGTGGAAGCACCGCGAGATCCTGCGCGCGATCAGCCGCCGCTTTCCGACCTCGCTCAGCCGGCGGCAGGCGGTGCTGCGCGAGCACGACGCGCTGATCGCCGCCTTGAAGCGGCAGGACGCCGACGGCGCCGCCGCCATCGTCGCCGAGCACGTCCAGGGCTCGGGGCGGCACGTCATCGAGCAGATGGGGGTGGCCAGGCGCCTGGCCGGACCCGCACCCGATCGAGGCGCCCGATAAGCCGGACGATCCAAGCCACCGCGCTGTAATCCAACTGAAAAGGACGAGAAGCTCAATGAAGATCACGGGTGTCACGCCATGGCTGATCAAGTCCGCCGGGTCGTACTGGGGTGAGTTCCTGTTCGTCGAGGTGACCACCGACGAGGGCGTCAGCGGCTGGGGCGAGATCACCACCACGACCAAGCTCGCCAACCGGGCGCTCTGCGCCATCCTGCGGCAGATCGGTGCCGCCATTGCCGGCGACGACCCGGCGAAGATCGAGCTCATCTGGCACAAGATCTTTCGCAGCTTCACCTACATGGGCAGCCGCGGCGCGGCGGTCGAATGCGTCAGCGCCATCGACATCGCGCTCTGGGACATCCGCGGCAAGGTGCTCGACAAGCCGATCTACGAGCTCCTGGGCGGGGCGGTGCGCGACGAGATCGCGCTCTACACCCACCCCGACCAGCGCAAGTTCACCAGCAACGAGGCGGTCGTCGCCGAGATCAGGGCGATCGTCAACTCCGGCCACACCGCACTCAAGTTCGACCCGTTCCCCTACCAGGGCGCCAGGGGGATCGACGGCCGCCCCCGCGAGCAGGGCGAGGGCTATCTCGACGGCTCGATGACCCGCAAGGACGAACGCGAGGCGGCGGAGCTGACCGCGCTGATCCGCGAGACCACCGGCCCCGACATCGAGGTGCTGATCGATGCCCACGGGCGCTTCGACGTCCCGACGGCGATCCGCCTCTGCCGCACCCTCGAGGAAGCGGGCAAGATCGACTGGTTCGAGGAGCCGGTTCCGCCCGAGAGCTTCAACGCGCTCCGGCAGGTCCGCGACAAGATCAGCGCGCCGATCTCCTGGGGAGAGCGCGGGCACACCAAGTGGGACTTCGTCCCGATTCTCGAGAACCGGCTGGCCGACTACATCATGCCGGACGTCACCTGGACCGGCGGCATCACCGAGCTGAAGAAGATCTCCGCCCTCTGCGAGGCCTACTACATCCCGGTCTCGCCGCACGACGCCGCAGGCCCGATCAACGTCGTGGCCGGCGCCCAGGTGATGATGACCGTGCCCAACTTCTACAAGCTCGAAACCTCCGAGTGGAACCTCGGCAAGTACGACCCGATGATCGTGACGCCGCTCGACAACTCGGGCGGCAGCCTCAAGCTGCCGAAGAAGCCCGGCCTCGGCATCGAGATGAACCGGGACTATCTCGCCGCCAACGAGATCGAGCCGGCCTGACGCAGCGCAGGGCATTTGAAGCGACGAGCGGCCCCGAAGGCCGCTCGTCATGCCGGCCACGAGGATCATGGTGCCCCCAGAGAGACTCGAACTCCCGACCTACTGATTACAAATCAGTCGCTCTACCAGCTGAGCTATAGGGGCAGCGGCGGCACCATACCCGGCAGCGGCGGGTCGGATCAATGCGCAAGCGCGGCTTGCGGCAGTCGGGCCGGAGCGGTATTGCTCCCGCGATGACCGGCGGCGCCGGTCGGGACGGACTGCGGGTGTGGCGGAACTGGTAGACGCGCTGGACTCAAAATCCAGTTCTGGTGACAGAGTGTCGGTTCGATCCCGACCACCCGTACCGCCGCTCAGCCGAGCCGCTCGACCAGCGCCATGGCGGCGGCGGGATTGCGCACCTTGGCGCCGCTGATCACGTAGAGAAAGACGTCCCTGCCGGTCGCGGGCGGTGCCGGCGCCGGTCCGACCGTCTCCAGGTCGTCGGGCACCGAGCCCGAGGCCCAGCGCCGCGCCCGGTCCGCCCAGCGGTCGAGCGCTCCTGCGGCGTAGCCCGCGTCTTCCGCCTCGCTCGTTCCCATGATGCGGGCATAGACGAAGGGCGCCGTCGGATCGGCGATCTGCGGAAAGCCGGCATCGCCCGCCACGATCGCCGCCACGTCGTGCTCGCGCGCCAGCGCCACGAACTCCGGCACGGCAAAGCTCGCGTGCCGCACTTCCACCGCGTGCCGGATTTCGCGCCCCTCGACGGTCTTCGGCAGCAAGGCGAGAAATCCCGCGAAGTCGTCCGGGTCGAACTTCTTCGTCGCCATGAACTGCCAGTTCACCGGCCCGAGCTTTTCCCTGAGCTCCAGCACCCCGCTGCCGAAGAAGCGCTCGATCGACGGGCCCGCCTCCGCCAGCACCCGGCGGTTGGTGGCGAAGCGCGGGCCCTTGACTGCGAAGACGAAGTCCTCCGGCGTCTCGTCGCGCCACTTGGCGAAGCTCTCGGGCTTCTGCGAGCCGTAGTAGGTGCCGTTGATCTCGATCGAGCTCAGCTGGCGGCTCGCGTATTCCAGCTCGCGCTTCTGCGCGAGGCCTTCGGGGTAGAACGTGCCGCGCCACGGCTCGAAGGTCCAGCCGCCCACCCCGACCCTGATCCGCCCCGCGGCCACGGCTCAGGCCAGCGTGTAGGCCGTCTTGACCACCGTGTAGAACTCCTGCGCGTAGCGGCCCTGCTCGCGCGGACCGAAGCTCGACCCCTTGCGCCCGCCGAACGGCACGTGGAAGTCGACGCCCGCGGTGGCGAGGTTCACCATCACCATGCCGGCCTCGGAGTTTCGCTTGAAGTGGGTCGCGTGCTTGAGGCTCGTGGTGCAGATGCCTGCCGACAGACCGAACGGGGTGTCGTTCGCCACGCCGAGCGCCTCGTCGTAGTCCTTGACCCGGATCACGCTCGCGACCGGCCCGAAGATCTCCTCGCGGCTGATCCGCATCTCGTTGGTCGCCCCGACGAAGAGCGCAGGCGAGAGGAAGAAGCCCTCGGTCTCGCGGTTCAGCCGCTCGCCGCCCCAGGCGAGTTCGGCGCCTTCGTCCTTGCCGAGCGCGATGTAGTCCTCGTCCTGTTTGAGCTGGCTCGCATCGACCACCGGGCCGATCTGCGTGCCTTCCTTGAGCGGGTCACCGACCTTCAGCGCCTTCAGCCGCTCGGTCACCGCCGCGACGAACCTGTCGTGGATCCCGTCGGTGACGATCAGCCGCGACGAGGCGGTGCAGCGCTGGCCGGTGGAGAAGTACGCGCCGTTGACCGCGCATTCGACCGCCACGTCGAGGTCGGCGTCGTCGAGGATCACCATCGGGTTCTTGCCGCCCATCTCGAGCTGGAAGCGGCGCATCACCTTGACGCTCGCCTCGGCGACCCGCTGGCCGGTCGCCTGGCTGCCGGTGAAGCTGACCGCGGTCACGTCCTTGCTGTCGAGCATCGCCTGGCCGACCACCGACCCCTTGCCCATGACGAGGTTCAGCACCCCCTTGGGGAGCCCCGCGCGCTGCAGGATGTCGACGATCGCCCAGGCGCAGCCGGGCACGAGGTCGGCGGGCTTCAGCACCACGGTGTTGCCGTAGGCCAGCGCCGGCGCGATCTTCCAGGCCGGGATCGCGATCGGAAAGTTCCAGGGCGTGATCAGCCCGACGACGCCCACCGCCTCGCGGGTGATCTCGACGCCGACGCCGGGCCGGACCGACGGCAGCAACTCGCCGCTGAGGCGCAGGCACTCGCCGGCGAAGAAGTCGAAGATCTGGCCGGCGCGGCCCACCTCGCCGATGCTCTCGGGCAGGGACTTGCCTTCCTCGCGCGCCAGGAGCTTCCCGAGCTCCTCCTTGCGCGCCATGATCTCGTCGGAGGCCTTGCGCAGCACGCCGTGTCGCTCGAGCGGACCCGAGCGCGACCAGGCCGGGAACGCCGCCTTGGCCGCGGCGATCGCCCTTCCGGCGTCCTCGGCGGTGGCGCGGGCGTATTCGCCGACGACGTCCTTGAGGTTGGAGGGATTGAGGTTCGGCACGGCCTCGCCGTCCACCCATTCGCCGTCGATGAGGTTGCAGTGCAGGGTCATCAGGTCAGTTCCTTCCGGTGGCGAGCAGCCCGCGGCCGGCGAGATTGCGCATCAGCGCCGCCGTGCCGAAGGTCCATTCGGGGGCCTCGGTCGCGAGGCCCACGGTGTTGACGAGCGCCCCGAGCCCCGGGGCGGAGATGGTGACGACGTCGCCGTCATGATGGGTGAAGCCCTGTCCGGGACCGTCACGGTCCTGGACCGGCGCAAACATGGTGCCGAGAAACAGCATCAGCCCGTCGGGGTACTGGTGGTGCCGCCCGATGGTCTGCGCCACGAGGTCGGCCGGGTCGCGGCTGATCTCGCGCATCGACGAGTGGCCTTCCATGCGGAAGCCGTCCGTCCCCGCGACCGTCATCGTCAGCTCCGCCGCCCGCACGTCGTCGAGGGTGAAGCTGTCGTCGAAGAGCCGGATGAACGGCCCGATGGCGCCCGAGGCGTTGTTGTCCTTGGCCTTGCCGAGCAGCAGCGCCGAGCGCCCCTCGACGTCGCGCAGGTTCACGTCGTTGCCGAGCGTGGCGCCCCGGATGCGGCCGCGGCTGTCCACCGCCAGCACCACTTCCGGCTCGGGGTTGTTCCACTTCGAGACCGGGTGCAGCCCGACGGTCGCGCCCCAGCCCACCGCCGAAAGCGGCTGGCCCTTGGTGAAGACCTCGGCATCCGGCCCGATGCCGACCTCGAGGTACTGGCTCCAGAGCCCCTCGGCGACCAGCGCCGCCTTGGCGCTCGCCGCCGCCTCGCTGCCCGGCACAATGTCGCGCAGGCTGGCGCCGATCAGCCCCGCGATGCGCTCCCTGACCGCCTCGGCCTTCGCCGGGTCGCCGGCGGCGCGCTCCTCGATCACCCGCTCGATCATCGACCGCGCGAAGGTGACGCCGCAGGCCTTCAGCGCCTGCAGGTCGCACGGCGCGAGCAGGATCACCCGGTCCTCCATCGGCGCGTAGGACGCCCGCGCCAGGTCTTCGAGCGATCCGAGCGGGCGTCCCTCGAGGCCCGCCAGCGTGGCGGCGGGATCGTCGAGCTCGAGCAGGTCGCGCATCGTCGGCACCGCCCGCGAGGTCACATCGACCAGCGCGCCGTCGCGCAGCGTCACGACGCAGGGGCCGTCCGATGCCGGGTCCCACGCCCGCCCGACCCAGAGACCGTTCCGCTCCGCATCGTGCGGCAGCGGCCCGACTTCGGCCTGGCGTTGCTCGCCGTCGCTCATGTGATGTCCCCCCGAGGCCCTTTGGCGGCCAACTTAGTCCCGCCGCCGCCCGGCGCAACCCCGTAGCACGATCGGGCCTCGCCGCTCATTCGGGCTTCTGGCAATCGGGACAGTCGGCTATTCGTGGCAGTCACCAAGGGATTCCCGCACCGATGATCGCCCTCTACCGGCTCGCAGCATTCGTGGGCTTTGTCGCCGTCTGGTGGATCGCCGCCCGGTTCGGCAGCAGCCTCATCCCCACCCCCGCGGCCACCGCGCGGGCGGCGGTGACGATGTCCGGCGACCCCCGCCTCTACCGCGCGCTCGGCGAAAGCCTCTCGGTCTACGCGGCCGGTCTCGTCCTCGCCGCGGCCGTCGGCATCCCGGCCGGGGTGCTGATGGGCGGCTTCCGCGTGCTCGGCCGAACCCTCGAGATCTACGTCAACGCCCTGACCGCGACGCCCAGGGTCGCCTTCATTCCGCTCATCATCGTGCTGCTCGGCCTCGGCTTCAAGGCCAAGCTGGCGGTGATCTTCCTCGGGGCGGTGATGCCCATCGTCATCAACACCTATGCCGGCGTGCTCAATGCCGACGGCGAGCTGGTCGAGATGGCGCGTTCCGCCGGGGCGTCGCGCGCCCAGGTCTTCCGCCGCATCCTGCTTCCCGGCGCCTTGCCCTTCATCATCGTCGGCCTGCGGCTCGGCGCCACCATCGGCCTGATCAACACCGTGGTCGCCGAGCTCTACACCGCCGTCCGCGGGCTCGGCGGGCTGCTGGCCATCTACGGCAACACCTTCCAGATGGCGCCCTACTTCGTCGTCGTCTTCATCCTCGCGGCAATCGGCACGCTCGTCACCCAGGGGCTCCGTCTGATCGAGACCCGCCTCGACCGCTGGCGCTACGACGCCGGCTGAATCGCTCGGTCCCGCCCTCCGGATGCCGCCTTGTCCCGCCGCGGTCGCGCGATATGTTGTGAACCGAACCTCTTGCCGGAAACCGCTGTTGCCGCGTCGGGAGACCGAGGGGAGAAGAAATCCATGCTGCAAGCCCTCCGAAGCTCGCTTCTGGCCGTAGCACTTTGCGCCGCAGCCGGCGCCGCGCCGGCGGCGCCGTTCCGGCTGATCACCACCGATCTCACGCCGCAGCTCGTGCCGAACTCGGTGATGGATATGGCCGCCGAGCTCGGCTACTTCCAGCGCCAAGGCGTCGACGTGGAGCTTGTTCGGGTGCAGCAGACTCCCTCCGCGGTCGCGGCACTGCAGGCCGGCGAAGGCGAGATGGCCAACATCGCCGTCGACGCCGCGCTGCAGATCGTCGCCCGCGACCAAATGAAGCTCAAGGCGGTGATCTCGCCCAACAAGTCGCTGCCCTACCTGATCGCCGGCAAGGACAGCATCCGCTCGCTAGCCGACCTCGAGGGCAAGAGCTTCGGCATCGGCCGGATCGGCAGCCTCGACCATTCGCTGAGCACCAAGGTGCTGGCGAGCGAAGGCGTGGACACCGACAAGCTCGACTTCGTCAGCATCGGCCAGCCGAGCGTGCGGGCACAGGCCCTCGCCGCCGGCCAGATCGACGCCACGACCATGTCGATCGGCGTCTGGCTCTCGATGCCGGACAAGGCCGGGCTCGCCGTGCTGGTCGAGCCCGACGCCTACTTCGCCGCAGCACCTGTGCTGAACAAGGTAAACGTCGTGCCCGACACGGTGCTCGCCACCCGGCGCGGCGAAGTCGAGGCGGTGGTCCGCGCGCTGATCGAGGCGTCCCGCGACTTCGCGGCGAAGCCTTCGCTCTGGGTCGACCAGATGGCCAAGGACCGCCCCGACGTCGATCGCGCAACGCTCGAAATGCTCGCGAAGTCGTTCGCCGGCAGCTGGAGCGTCAACGGCGGGCTGAACCGCGCCGAGGTGCAGGCGACGGTCGACTGGACCTATCAGGGCCCGGACTTCGCCGGGCTGCGCAAGGTCGGCTTCGACGAATGGGTGGATCTCGGACCGATCGCCGACGTCCTGTCGAAGGACGGCACCGCCCCCGACAACGACCCGCCAGGCCTCTGAAGGGCGGTGACGCTCCAGGACGCACCGGCCGATCCACCGGTCATCTCGCTTCGGGGCGTCTCCAAGACCTTCCGCAGGCCGGGCGCGGCCTCAGCGACGGAGGCGCTCGCCGGCGTCTCGTTCGACATCGGGCGCGACCGCTTCGTCAGCCTCGTCGGCCCCAGCGGCTGCGGCAAGACGACGCTGCTGCGGCTGATCGACGGCCTCGTCGCGCCCGATGCCGGGACGGTGCTCGTCAACGGGGCGCCGCCTGCGCCCGGACCCGGCATCGGTTTCGTCTTCCAGTCCTTCCGGCTCATCCCCTGGGCGACCGTCGCCGCCAACGTCGCCTTCGCCCTCGAGGTCGCCGGCGCGCCCGAGGCGCTCCGGCGCGAGCGCACCGCGCGCTACCTCGACCTCGTCGGGCTCAACCGCTTCGCCGGCGCCTACCCCAACGAGCTTTCCGGCGGCATGAAGCAGCGGGTGGCGCTCGCCCGCGCGCTCGCGACCGAGCCCGACATCCTGCTGATGGACGAGCCCTTCGCCAGCATCGACGCCCAGACCCGCGAGCTCATGCAGTACGAGCTGATGCGCATCTGGGCCGAACGCCGCGCGGTCGTCGTCTTCGTCACCCACAGCGTCGACGAGGCGGTGCTGCTGTCAGACCGGGTCCTGCTGATGGGTCCTCGACCCGGACGCGTGCTGCAGAGCTTCGACGTGCCGCTGCCCCGGCCTCGCTGGGACTACGACGTCCGCGCCCGCCCGGAGTTCGCCGAGCTGCGCGCCGAGCTCTGGGGGCGCATCCGCGACATGGTGGTCTCCGACCCCGGCTCGGACTTCTTCCGCCGCTCGGCCGGCCCCTTCACTCCAGGCTGAGCCGCGCGTTGATCGGCCGGAGCTGCGCATAGAGCTCTCTGAAGTGCCCGAAGCGCTGGTCCGCCAACCCAGCCGCGGCCGGATCCGGCGCAAACACGCGGTCCTCGCGGACCAGCCGCCGCGCCGCCTCCTGGAGCGACACCATCGCGCCGCACCCGACCCCGGCGCAGACTGCTGCCCCGAGTGCCGCCGCGTGACGCGCCGCCATCCGCCGCAGGGGCCGGCCGAACGCATCCGCCCGGATCTGGCACCAGCGGTCGGCCTGCATTCCGCCGCCGCCTGCCTGAAGCGCGTCGGCCCGCATGCCCCCCGACGCCTCCAGCGCCTCGAAGGCCAACCGGGCCGAGAAGGCCACCCCCTCCATCACCGCCACGGCCATCGCCGCCGGGCCGCTTCGCGTCGTCAGCCCGGCGAACGCCCCGCGCGCGCCGGCATCCCAGAGCGGCGCCCGCTCGCCTTCGAGATGTGGCAAGAACAGCGGGCTGTCACGGCCGCACCGCCGCTTCGGATGCCCCCAGCGCCGCCGGCGTTTGCCCCAACAGCCCGGCCAGCCAGTCGAGCGAGGCCCCGCCGGCCTGCGTCGGCCCGGCCTGCAGCACCAGCCCCCGCCACTCGGGAAAGACGATCACCCCCGGCGTCGGCGTCCGAACAGGCCCAAGCAGCCCGACCACCTCGCTGGTTCCGCTCAGGTACATCGCCTGCCCCGGCTCCGCGACGCCCACCCCGAACATCCCGGCCCAGGCGTCCATCGTCCCGAGAGTCACCGGCACGCCGGCGCAGGGCAGGCCCGCCATTACGCGCCCCACCGCCTCCAGGGGATCGGCCAGCGCCGGCAGCCGGGCCCGCGCGCCCTCGACCCGCGCGATCAGCGGCTCGACATAGCCGAGATCGGCCCCGACCAGCCCGACCGAGGCCAGCGGATCGGCCGCCACCGTTCCCGTCAGCCGCGCCAGCACGTAGTCCTTGGGCGCCAGCACATGCGCTGTCCTCTCCCAGACTTCCGGCTCGTGGCGCGCCACCCAGGCGACCCGCGCCAGCGCATGGCTCGCGTCGATCGGCATCGGCGCGCCGAACCAGGCGAGCTTCTCCGCCGCGCTTACCTGGCCGTCGAGCGCCGCCGCCTCCGCCGCCGCGCGCCCGTCCTGCCAGACGATCGCCGGCCGCACGGCCATTGCTCCGGCACCCGTGAACACGTGCGTGTTGACCTGGCTCGTCAGCCCGATCCCGCGCAACCCGCCCAGATCGTGGTCCCGCGCGAACGCCCTTAGCGCTGCAAGCGCGCACGCCACCCAGCCCTCCGGGTCCTGTTCGACCCAGGCCGGGCGCAGCCGCTCGGTCGCGCACGGTGCGACGTGCTCGGCGATCAGCCGCCCATCGAGGTCCACGAGCACCGCCTTCACCGCGGTGGTGCCGATGTCGATGCCGATCAGGGTCTCGGTCATCATGGCTCCGCCGAAGGGGACTGGACGGCGCAAAACTGGCCTGCCAATGATGGCCGATCAAGCACCAATGCGGCCTGCGGGGGAAAGCGATGCGCATGATCGGAAAAGCCTTTCGCGCCGGGGCGGCGCTCGCCCTTCTCCTCCCCGGCATCGCGCTCGCCGACACCGTCGCAGTCATCACCCCCTACCTCGCCCAGCCCGGAACTCAGTTCTACGTCGACGCCTTCAAGGCCAAAGCCCTCGCGGACGGCCTCGACGTCAACGTGATCGATACCGCGGGCGATGTCGCCGCCGTGGTCTCGCGGATCGAGGATGCGGTGACGCAAGGCGTCGACGCCATCGTCATCAACGTCGATCCCGCGCAGGTCGGCGCCGGCCTCGAGGCCGCCAGGGCCGCCGGCATCCCGGTCTTCGGGATGGACGCCGGCGCCGACCCGCTGCTCGTCACCAATGTCACCTCGAACGGCTACGCCATGGCCGCCGAGACCGCGACCTACGTCGCCAACCGCCTCGGCGGCAAAGGCCGCATCGTGATGTTCGTCTTCGACGCCTTCCCGCCGGTGCAGGCCCGCGCCGTCGTCGCCGACGCGATCTTCAAGAACTTCCCCGACATCGAGGTGGTCGACCGGGTCACCCCCGACGTCACCGACGGCGGCATCGCCGACAGCCGCGCCAGGATGGAGGCGATCCTCGCCGCCAACCCCGATCCCGGCTCGATCAACGCGGTCTGGGCCGCCTGGGACCAGCCCGCTCTCGGCGCGCTCCAGGCGATCGAGGCCGCCGGCCGCCAGGGCGAAGGCATCGTCGATCACCGGCATCGACGCCAACCCGCAGGCCCGCGACGCCATCGCCTCGGGCGGCAACTTCGAGGCCTCGATCGCCCAGGACTTCGCCGGCATCGGCAACGCCACTGCCGACGCCGTGGCGAAAAAGCTCAAGGGCGAGGACATCCGCCAGAGCGTGATCTACGTCCCGACCGTGCTCGTCACCCGGGAGAATGCTGCGCAGTAGCCGGCGCATGGCGGCGCTCCGCCGGCTCGCCGCGCCGCTGGCGATCCTCGTCCTGATCGCGATCTTCGCGGCAGCCTTGCCGGGCACCTTCCTCACCGCCCGCAACGGCCTCAACGTCAGCCAGCAGGTCAGCATGCTGGCGGTCGTCGCCGCGACGATGACCGTGGTGATGGCCGCCGGCGACTTCGACCTCTCGGTCGGCTCGATGGCCTCGCTCGCCGGGGTCACCGCCGCAGTGCTCTTCACCCACGGCTGGCCGCTCGCCGCCGGCGTCGCCGCGGCGCTCGCCGTCGGTGCCGCGGGTGGGCTGGTCAACGGCGCGCTGGTCGCCTACGCCGGCATCCTGCCCTTCGTGGTGACGCTCGGCACGCTGACCGCCTATTCCGGCCTCGCCTTCATCGTCTCGGGCGGCCGCACCGTCTTCGGCCGCGACATTCCCGCCGGCTTCTCGGGCTTCGCCCGCGGCGGCCTGCCGCTCGGCAGCCTCGACGGCCGCGCCCTCGTCCTGCCCAACCTCACGCTGACCGCCCTGGCCGTGCTCGTCCTCGTCTGGACCGCGCTCGAGCGCCGGCGCTTCGGCCGCTGGCTCTACGCCACCGGCGACAACCCCGAGGCGGCGCGGCTCGCGGGCATCCCGGTCCGCCGGATGCGCCTCGCGGCCTTCGCCTGCACCGGGCTCGGCGCCGCGCTGGCCGGCCTCATGGTCGCGGCCCGCGTCGCATCGGCCAACCCCACGCAAGGTGCCGGCCTCATGCTGACGGCCATAGCCGCGGTCTTCCTCGGCCAGACGATGACCGCCGACGGCAGCCCGCGGGTCCTCGCCACGCTCGGCGGGGTGCTCGTCCTCGGCATCCTCGACAACGGCCTGACCCAGCTCGCGGTCGATTCCTACGTCCGCGAGGTTCTGGTCGGCGTCATCATCATCGCCGCCGTCGGCCTCAGCCGCCTCGCCCGCGGCCACTAGCCGCGGCCGAGCAACTCCAGCGTCCGGGGGTCAGCCGCCCCGCCGAAGAACACGGCCAGCGCCTCGCCGAACAGCGCCTCCTCCGGCGCCGCCGCCTGGAAGAGCGTCATCGACGAGCGGAACTTCACCGCGTCGATCCCGCCGAGGACCGCCTCCGCCGGCCGGCCGGCGTGGCGCAGCATCAGCCCGGTCGCCTCGCGCAGCCGGGGCCCGAGCACCGGATGCGCCAGGTAGGCCGCCGCCTCCCGGGCGGAGCCGAGTGCATAGCGCACCGCCATCGGACTGTGGCCGAGCCCGGCGATCTGCGGAAACACGAACCACATCCAGTGGCTACGCTTGGCGCCTGCCGTCAGCTCAGCCACCACGGTGCCCCAGACCGGGTCCTGTGCCGCGACGAACCGCTGAAGGTCGCCGCTCATCCGCGGCGGAGCCCGGCCCGCTGCAAGGCCCAGCGACCGGGTCCATGCGCTGCGGCGAACAGGAGGCCGGCCAGGAAGGTGAAATGATCGACGAAAAAGCCGAACTCCGCCTGGCTGCCCGACCAGTGCGCCGGACCGTGGAACGCGAAGCCCAGGAAGATCACGTAGACCGCGGCCAGCAGGCAGGCCCCCATGAAGAACGCACCGCTCAGGAAAGCGATCACCAGCAGCGCCTCGAAGAGCGCAGCCAGCCACGCCAGCGCTAGGGGGGCGGCGAACCCGGCCGCGGCGATGTACTGCGCCGTGGCGGGGATGTCGGCGAGCTTGAAGCCCAGCCCCATTGCGAAGACGCCCGCAAAGATCAGCCGGCCGGCGAGAGCCGCCGCGTCACGCCATCCCGGTTCCTCTGTCACAGGGGCCACTCGTTCTCTCCGCCATGATCCCGCGCAACAACAGCCGGGGCCATCCGATGGTTCCAGGCAGAGCACCGCGCGCATGACCGTTGACCGAAGCGGGCGATTCGGCTTATCCGCCCGTCCATGTCTATACAGTCGGCCCTTCGATAACGCCTCGCCCTTCGGGGTGAGGCAGCCAGAACCCAAGCGTTCCGCACGCGCAAGGCTGCGGCGCGCCTCGTTCTCACCATCGAAGACGCTTGGACATGGATATTTCCAGACAGGAGCAGCGCGTCCTGCACGTGCTGGCGCAAGGCGGCGAGATCCGCCCGCACCGCGGCCCGCGCGGCCGCATCGCCGCGGTCGAATGCTTCACCCGCGAAGGCTGGCTGATGCCGGCGGTGGAACTCGAACTCTTCCGGCGGCTGAAGCGCCGGCGGGCCATCGGCTCGCGCGAAGGGATGCCCTACCGCATCACCCGCCGCGGCCTCGAGCTGGTGCGCAGCCAGCACGACAACCGCTGAACCCACCCGGGCGGGCGCACCTCAGCGGCCGCCCGCGCCACCGGCCTCGGCCAGCCGCGCCGTCTCGGCGTCAACCGGAGCCCGCAGCGCCGCCACGACCGGATGCGCGTCGGTCCGGTCGCGCCCGTAACCCAGGTTGAAGGCATAGTCGAAACCGGCGGGGTTCTTCCCCTGCACGTGCTGCAGCACGGTCTCGAGCCGGTCGAGCCCCTTGGCGAGCCGCGCCTCCGGGGTCGCGACGGCATTGTACTCGTCCCAGAGCGCCAGGAGCCGCCCCGCGACCGCATCCGGCAGCGGCGCCAGCAGCGCGACCATGTCGGCCCGCTCGTCGGCGGTCTTGTCGGGGCCTTGCAGCGGTGCTGGGATGTCGCCGTGCACCGCCTCGCCGAGATCGTGCACGATCAGGAGCTGGATCAGCCGCTTGAGGTCGATGCCCGTCAGCTCGTCCTCCAGCGCCACCGCCATCAGGCAGAGCCGCCAGGTGTGCTCGGCCGTGCTCTCCCGCCGGCCGCCGGTCGTCCACGAGTTGCGGAAGGTGTCCTTCAGCGCTTCGGCGGCCCGGAAGAACGCGAGGTAGGCGTCGCGATCGCTGTCGGTCATCGTTTGCCTCCGGCCGCGCCACACATCCCGGTTCGCATCCATAAAACCCCGAGCCAGCTTGGCAGGCCGGTCGCGAGGTTGCCAAGCCTCTACCTTTGCGACTATGGCAGCGGCAAGCGCAAGGACCCGGTGCGATCCCGGGTGGCTCTTCCGGCCGCCGATCCGCCGGACAACGCGGCCCGAAACCGCTCGAAGTGCGGAAGCGGCCGCACCAGGCCGATCGGCCGCAGGGTAGCTCCATGATCTCCTTCACCTCTCACGCCTACCGGCGGGAATGGCTCGGCAGCGTCCGGGCCGATCTGCTTTCGGGCCTCGTCGTCGCCTTGGCGCTGATCCCCGAGGCCATCGCCTTCTCGATCATCGCCGGTGTCGACCCGAAGGTCGGGCTCTACGCCTCCTTCTCGATCGCGGTCATCACCGCGATCGTCGGCGGCCGGCCGGGCATGATCTCCGCGGCCACCGCCTCGACTGCCGTCCTGATGATCGCCCTCGTCCGCGATCACGGGCTGCAGTACCTGCTGGCGGCGACCGCCCTTGCCGGGGTCATCCAGATCGGCGCCGGGCTGCTCAGGCTCGGGCGGTACATGCGCTACGTGTCGCGGTCGGTGATGACGGGCTTCGTCAATGCGCTGGCGATCCTGATCTTCATGGCACAGCTGCCGGAACTCGACTTCGCGACGCCTGGCGTCAGCTGGCTCACCTACGTGCTCGTGGCCGCCGGGCTGGCGATCATCTACCTCTTTCCTCGCGTGACCAGATCCATACCGTCGCCGCTGGTCGCCATCGTTGCGCTGACCGCGCTCGTCATGCTGACCGGGTGGGACGTGCGCACGGTGGGCGACATGGGTGCGCTCCCCGACACGCTCCCGGCCTTCCTGATCCCGCAGGTGCCGCTCACGCTCGAGACGCTCCTCATCATCCTGCCCTACTCGGTAGCGGTGGCGGTCGTCGGCCTGCTGGAAAGCCTGATGACGCAGAACCTCGTGGACGAGCTGACCGACACCAGGTCCGACCGGGACCAGGAGTGCATAGGCCAGGGCGTCGCCAACGCCTGCACGGCGTTCATCGGAGGCATGGCGGGTTGCGCCATGATCGGCCAGTCGATGATCAACGTGAAGTCGGGCGGGCGCGGGCGGCTCTCGACCTTCGTGGCAGGGGTCTTCCTGCTGATCCTGATCGTGGGCCTCGGCGATCTCGTCGCCCGGATTCCGATGCCGGCGCTGGTCGCGATCATGATCATGGTCTCGATCGGCACCTTCTCCTGGTCGTCGGTCGCGTCGTTGCGGACGCACCCGCGCTCGTCCTCGATCGTGATGCTCGCGACGGTCGCGGTCGTGGTCTACACCCAGAACCTCGCGATCGGGGTGCTGGTCGGGGTCCTGCTCTCGGGCATCTTCTTTGCCGGCAAGATCGCGCAGCTCTTCGGCGTCACCTCGGAGCTCTCGGCCGACGGCAGGGCCCGTACGTACCGAATCCAGGGGCAGCTCTTCTACGGCTCGGTCGAGGACTTCATGTCAGCGTTCGACTTCCGCGAGGCGCTGGAAACGGTCATCCTCGACGTGAGCCGGGCGCACATCTGGGACATCAGCTCGGTTCAGGCGCTTGACATGGCCGTGCTGAAGTTCCGCCGCGAGGGCGCCGAGGTGCGGATCGTCGGCATGAACGAGGCATCGGAGACCATCGTCGACCGGCTCGGCATGCACGACAAGCCCGGCGCCATGGACAAGCTGCTGGCGCATTGAGGAGAACGCCATGACCGACCGAATCCTCGCCCTGGTGGATGGCTCGATCTACGCCGAGAGCGTCTGCCAGCATGCCGCCTGGGCCGCCCAGCGGCTCGAAGCGCCGGTGGAGGTGATGCACGTGCTCGGCCGGCGCGAGGCGCCCGAGACCGCCGACCTGTCCGGGGCCTTGCAGCTCGGCGCCCGCACGGCGCTCCTGAACGAGCTGGCCGGGCTCGATGCGCAGCGGGCAAAGCTGGCGCAGGCGAGGGGCCACGCGCTCCTCGACGACGCGCGGGCGATCCTCGAGGCGGGCAACGCCGGACCGGTCACCGTGCGGCTGCGGCGGGGCGATCTGCTCGAGGCGATCGCCGACGCCGAGCCCGGCCTGCGCGCCATCGTCATCGGCAAGCGGGGCGAGGCGGCGGGCTTCGCGGTCGGCCACCTGGGATCGAACCTCGAGCGCGTGGCGCGCGCCGCAACGGTTCCGGTGCTGATCGCCGCGCGGACATTCAGGCCGATCGGAAAGGCGCTGGTCGCCTGGGACGCGACCCCCAGCGTCGCGGCCGCCATCGCACGGATGGCGTCCAGTCCGGTCTTCGCCGGGCTCGAGATCGCGCTGGTGCATGCCGGCGAGCACTCGGCGGCCTTGGTCGCGCGGATGGAGGAGGCCGCCCGCCTACTCCGCGCCAACGGCCGCGAGGTCGCGATCAGTGTCGTGCCCGGAGAGCCCGAGGCGGTGCTCGAGCGCAAGATCGCCGAAGGCGGCTTCGACCTTCTGGTCATGGGCGCCTACGGCCGCCGCCGCATCCGCAGCCTTATCATCGGTTCGACCACGACCGCGATGATCCGCGCCTGCAAGGTATCGGTCCTGCTCTTCCGCTGACCCGCCCGCACGATCGAACGTGTGACCGCACGGCGGCCCATCGCCTCGGGCGGCTTCCGGCGCCCACGCAAAGATGTGTCGGACGAGCCCGGATTTTCTGCTACGCTCGGAGCATGGGAGGGCTGCACTTCGCTGCCGGAACGGCGAATCCGGCGACGGAGCGGCGCCGAAAGAACGAATTCCGGAGGAAACATGACCGACACCATCGGAAACCCGCTGTCCTGGAGCGCCGACGCCGTCAGCGCCGTGGGCAAGCACCTCGGCGAGGCTGCCGTCCACGTCGGCCACGGCGAGATCGCGGGGCAGGAGATGCCGCGCGTCCGCCACATCGCGGTGCGCGACCTGCGCGAGGTGCTGCGGCTCGGCGTCGCCGACTTCGCCGCCTGCCGGTCCGACGTCGCGTTCCTGTGCATCTTCTATCCGGTGATCGGGCTGCTGCTCGCGTGGTTCGCCTTCAACAACAACCTGCTGCCGCTGCTCTTTCCGGTGATGTCGGGCTTCGCGCTGATCGGACCCGTCGCCGCGGTCGGCCTCTACGAGATGAGCCGGCGGCGCGAACTCGGCCAGGAGGCGAGCTGGGCCGACGCCTTCGCGGTGGTCAAGTCGCCGTCCTTCGCGGCGATTTTCGTGCTCGGCCTGATGCTCGCGGCACTGTTCTTCATCTGGGTGTTGACCGCCCAGGGCCTCTACTACGCCACCTTCGGCGCCGGGGCCCCGGCCTCGATCGCCAGCTTCGCCAGTGCGGTGGTGACCACCGCCGCCGGATGGACCCTGATCCTCGTCGGTGGCGCGGTGGGCTTTCTCTTCGCCGCGCTCGTGCTCGCCTGCAGCGTGGTGTCCTTCCCGCTGCTCCTCGATCGCGACGTCGGCCTGCCGGTCGCCGTCATCACCTCGATGCGGGTCGCCGCCGCCAATCCCGTCACCATCGCCGTCTGGGGCCTGATCGTCGCCGCCGGCCTCATCCTGGGGTCGATCCCGTTCTTCCTCGGGCTGATCGTGGTCATGCCGATCCTCGGCCACGCCACCTGGCATCTCTACCGGCGGACCGTCGTCGCCGAGCCGGGAAAGAGCTGACCCGCCCGGCTTCGTCGGGACGGACTTCGTAAACAATCGATGAATTCAGCGCGAAAAACCGAGCGATTTCAAAGGGGCTGACTCGCTTCCACCGTGGAAGCGCGTGGAAGCCGGGTCAATCCGGCTTCCGCAAGCGGCTCAGACCTTGCCGTGGCAGTGCTTGTACTTTTTGCCCGAGCCGCAGGGACAGGGATCGTTGCGGCCGCTCTGGCCCCAGGTGTCGGGGTCGGCGGGATCCACCCCCGAGGCCGGCGCTCCGGCCCCGGCCATGGCCGGAACCCGCGCCTCCACCGGTGCCGGCGGCACCACCGACAGCCGCGGAGCCGGCGCGGCTGCAGCGGTCTCACGCGCCGCAATCGCGGCCATCATCGCCTGCTGCTCTTCCTGGGTCATCACCTGGACGTGGGCGAGCATCTTGCTGACCTCAACCCGCAGCCGTTCCAGCAGGCTCTGGAACAGCTGGAAGCCCTCCGACTTGTACTCGTTCAACGGATCGCGCTGGGCGTAGCCGCGGAAACCCACGACGCTGCGCAGGTGGTCGAGCGTCACCAAGTGGTCGCGCCAGTTCTGGTCGATCGTCTGCAGCAGCACCTGCTTCTCGATCTGGCGCATGGTGTCCGCGCCGTACCGGGCCGCCTTGCTCGCCATCTGCTCGTCGGTGGCCTTGGTCAGCCGCTCGCGGATGTCGGCGTCGTCGACGCCTTCCTCCTCCGCCCAGGCCTGCAGCGGCAGGTCCAGCCCGAAGATGGTCTTCACCTCCTCGGTCAGCCTCTCGATGTTCCACTGGTCGGCATAGGCCCGCGCCGGCACGTTCTCGGTGACGAGGTCCTCCACCACCTGGTGCCGCATGTCGCGCGCGACCTCGCTCAGGTCCTTGGCCTCCATGATCTCCCGGCGCTGCGAGAAGATCGCCTTGCGCTGGTCGTTCATCACGTCGTCGTACTTCAGCAGGTTCTTGCGGATGTCGAAATTGCGGGCCTCGACCTTGCCTTGCGCCTTCTCCAGCGCCTTGTTGACCCACGGGTGGATGATCGCCTCGCCTTCCTTCATCCCGAGCTTGCCGAGCATGGAATCGAGCCGCTCGGACCCGAAGATCCGCATCAGGTCGTCCTCGAGGCTCAGGTAGAAGTTGGTCCGCCCCGGGTCGCCCTGCCGGCCCGAGCGGCCGCGGAGCTGGTTGTCGATCCGCCGGCTCTCGTGCCGCTCGGTGGCGAGCACGTAAAGCCCGCCCGCGGCGATCACCCGTGCCTTGGCGTCGGCGATCTCGGCCTCGACGTTGCGGCGCAGCTCCGCCGGATCGACGTGCTGGCCCGCCTGCTCCGCCGCCTCGAGGTCCTGGATCACCCGCATCTCGACGTTGCCGCCGAGCTGGATGTCGGTGCCGCGCCCGGCCATGTTGGTCGCGATCGTCACCGCGCCCGGCACGCCCGCCTCGGCGATGATGCCGGCCTCCTGCTCGTGGTAGCGCGCGTTCAGCACGTTGTGCGGAACCTTGGCCTTCTTCAGCATCTCCGAGAGCTGCTCGGACTTCTCGATCGAGGTGGTGCCGACGAGGATCGGCTGGCCCGCCTTGTTGGCGCGCTCGATCTCCTCGACGATCGCGGCGTACTTCTCGCGCGCGGTGCGGAACACCTGGTCGTCGTGGTCCTTGCGGATCACCGGCATGTTGGTCGGCACCTCGACCACGCCGAGCTTGTAGATCTCGAAGAACTCGTCCGCCTCGGTGGCCGCGGTGCCGGTCATCCCGGCAAGCTTTTCGTAGAGCCGGAAGTAGTTCTGGAACGTCACGCTCGCGAGCGTCACGTTCTCGGGCTTGATGTCGACGCCTTCCTTGGCCTCGATCGCCTGATGCAGGCCCTCGCTCAGCCGACGCCCGGTCATCATCCGGCCGGTGAACTCGTCGATCAGCATCACCTCGCCGTTCCGGACGATATAATCCTTGTCCTTGTTGAAGAGCACATGCGCGCGCAGCGCCTGGTTGACGTGATGCACGAGATTGGTGCTCTCGGGATCGTAGAGCGTCGCATCCTGCGGCAGCAGCTCCATCTCGCGAAGCCGCCGCTCGACGAACTCGTTGCCTTCCTCGGTCAGCGTCGTGGAGCGCTGCTTCTCGTCGAGATCGTAGTGCTCGGGGACGAGTTTCGGGATCAGCCGGTTGATGGAGATATAGAGCTCCGAACGGTCCTGGCTCGGCCCGGAGATGATCAGCGGCGTCCGCGCCTCGTCGATCAGGATCGAGTCGACCTCGTCCACGATCGCGAAGTAGTGATCCCGCTGCAGCACCTGCGCGAGATCCGACTTCATGTTGTCGCGGAGATAGTCGAACCCGAGCTCGTTGTTGGTGGCGTAGGTCACGTCGGCCTCGTAGGCGACCTTCTTCGCCGCCTCCTCCATGCCGGGGACCACCACGCCGACCGTCAGGCCCAGCGCGTGGTAGACCATGCCCATCCAGTCCGCGTCGCGCCGGGCCAGATAGTCGTTGACGGTGACCACGTGCACGCCGCGCCCGGTCAGCGCGTTCAAGTAGACCGGCAGCGTCGCCATCAGCGTCTTGCCTTCGCCGGTCTTCATCTCGGAAATATTGCCCTGGTGCAGGAAGATACCGCCCATCAGCTGGACGTCGAACGGGCGCAGCCCGAGCGTGCGGCGAGCGGCTTCGCGGGCGTTGGCAAAGGCTTCCGGCAGCAGGTCGTCGAGGTTTTCGCCCTTGGCGAGGCGGTCGCGGAACTCGGCGGTCTTGGCAAGGATGCCGGCGTCGTCGAGCGCCTTGAACTGCGGCTCCAGTGCGTTGATCTTCTCGACCATCGGCCGGGTCGCCTTGATCTTGCGATCGTTCGGGGTGCCGAAAATCTTCTTCACGATCGTGCCAAAACCCATCATCGAAAGCTCGTCCTCAAATCCTGCAATCCGTCCGCCCGTCGCTTTCCGGGCCTCGATTAACCCACCGATTTGTCATGACAGGGGCGCTTGTTCACCTGCGCCGAAGGGTCTAAGCATCCGCGAGGTGCGTGCAGCCCTGCTACGGCCGGCTAGGGATGTAAGCGGCTGCGCCGCGCCTGTCAACGGCGCCCCCCCTGTGGGCGCCCCTGCGGAATTGTCGCGCACCGGAACCAGGTGCGACTACGGGAGATCGGAATGCGCAGCCTTATGACCGCGGGCCTCTTGGCCGGCATGGCGCTTGCCTCGCCTCTGCTGGCTCAGGACAAGCCCTACAGCGCCGCGACAGTGGTGGCGACCGTCAACGGCAAGGACATCACACTCGGTCACGTGATCGCCATGCGCGACCGCCTGCCCCAGCAGTACCAGCAGCTGCCCGACGACGTGCTGCTGTCCGGCCTCGTCGACCAGCTCGTCGACCAGCAGCTGCTGGCCGACGAGGAATCGGCGTCTCCGGCGTCGGACCCCCTGCAGGTGAAGCTTGCCCTCGACAACGAGCGCCGCGGCGAGCTCGCCGGCCTTGCCGCCAACGCGGCCGTCGCCGACGCGGTAACCGATGAGGCGGTGAAGGCCGCCTACGAGAAGCAGGTCGCGGACTTCAAGCCGGCGCCCGAGTTCAACGCCTCGCACATCCTCGTCGACAGCGAGGACAAGGCCAAGGAGCTCAAGGCGCAGATCGACGGCGGCGCCTCCTTCGCCGATGTCGCCAAGGCAAACTCCAGCGACGGCTCCGCGGCCGATGGCGGCGATCTGGGATGGTTCGGTCTCGGCCAGATGGTGCCGGAATTCGAGACGACCGTTCAGGCGATGCAGGTCGGCCAGGTCTCCGACCCGGTCAAGACGCAGTTCGGGTGGCACATCATCAAACTCAACGACAAGCGCGAGAGCGCGCCGCCGACCCTCGACCAGGCGCGTCCCGAAATCGAGAACCAGCTGCGCCAGGCCGCGCTGCAGACCAAGCTGGATGCGCTGCGCTCCGCGGCCAAGATCGAGAAGCCGGACACCACCGCGGTGCCGCCCGCCGCGATCCGCGAGAGCGACCTTCTGACCAACTAGGCCCGACGTGACCGGAGACGATAACCGCGGGGGCGGGCGCAAGCCCGCCCCTCCCGTATCGCCGCTCGCGCCGGCAGGGTTCCCGGCGCTTCCGCCGGTGAACGGGGTTCGCTTCGCGGCCGCCGAGGCGGGCGTCCGCTACCAGGGCCGGCTCGACGTGATGCTCGCCGAGATCGCCCCCGGCAGCGCGATCGCCGGGGTTTTCACCCGATCCGCCACGCGCTCGGGTCCGGTGCTCTGGTGCGAGGAAAAGCTCGCGGCACTCCGCGCCGGCGGCGCAGGCGAGGCCGGCTTCGCGATCCTGGTCAATTCCGGCAACGCCAACGCCTTCACAGGCTCCAACGGGCGCGCCGCGGTCGAGGCGACCGCATCCGCCGCCGCCAAGGCCCTCGGCGTTCCGGTGGAGCACGTCTTCGTCGCCTCGACGGGCGTGATCGGCGAGCCGCTCCGCTCCGAGCGCATCGTCGCCGCTCTGGGCCGCCTGCGGGACGAGCTCGCGCCCGATGCCGCCGAGCGCGCCGCCCGGGCGATCATGACGACCGACACGTTCGCCAAAGGCGCCTCCGCCCAGATCCACGTCGACGGCGTGCCGGTGACGCTGATCGGCTTCGCCAAAGGCTCCGGCATGATCGCGCCCGACATGGCGACGATGCTCGTCTTCCTATTCACCGATGCGGCGATCCGGCCGGACGTCCTGCAGCGCTCGGTCGCCCGTGCCTGCGACGCCACTTTCAACTGCATCACCGTGGACGGCGACACCTCGACCTCCGACACGCTGCTGATGGCCGCGACGGGCCGGGCGGCGATGCCCCCCCTTGTCGCCGACGACCCGCGCCTCCCGACCTTCGAGGCCGCGCTGAACGGCGTGATGCTCGACCTCGCGCACCAGGTCGTCCGCGACGGCGAGGGCGCCACCAAGTTCGTCGAGGTTCGTGTCACCGGCGCCGAGACCCCGGCAGACGCCCGCAAGGTCGGCCTCGCCATCGCCAATTCGCCGCTGGTCAAGACCGCGATCGCCGGGTCCGATCCCAACTGGGGCCGCATCGTCATGGCCGTCGGCAAGTCCGGCGCCGCCGCCGACCGCGACCGCCTGACCATCCGCTTCGGCGACCTGCTGGTCGCCGAGAACGGCTGGGTCGCGCCGAGCTACGCCGAAGCGGACGGTGCGGCGTACATGAAGCGCGACGAGCTGGTGATCGGCGTCGACCTCGGCCTCGGCTCCGGCGAGGCGACGATCTGGACCTGCGATCTCACGCATCGCTACATCGAGATCAACGCGGACTATCGTTCTTGAAGCTGGTGCTGGTCGCCGCCGTTGCGCTGATCGACGTCGACGGCCGGGTGTTGATCGCCCAGCGCCCGGAGGGCAAGGCGATGGCCGGCCTCTGGGAGTTTCCCGGTGGCAAGATCGAGCCCGGCGAGACCCCCGAGGCGGCGCTGATTCGCGAACTGGCCGAGGAGCTCGGCATCGACACGTGGGCGAGCTGCCTCGCGCCGCTCACCTTCGCCAGCCACGCCTATGCCGACTTCCACCTGTTGATGCCGCTCTTTGCCTGCCGCAAGTGGCAAGGCGTGCCGGAGCCCCGCGAACACAGCGCTCTGCGGTGGACCCCCGTCCGGGACCTGACCAAATACCCGATGCCACCGGCCGACCGCCCGCTCGTCGCCGTCCTGCGCGACTGGCTCTGACCGGCGTTTCCTGCGGGACAACGTTCCGATTCAGGGGCGCTCAGCCCGTGTAATTTCTGCGTGACACCCGGAATTGAGGGCGGTAACGTTTTCTCAAAATCGATGGAACAATCTGTATCAAGCAGAAATCACAGGGTGGACAGGATGTACCAGACAATTCAGGTGTCGAGCTGCGTTTCGGTCCAGGGCGAACTGGTCGAGCACCTTCCGAACGGCGACGTGGTGATCCGCGACGGTGGGCAGGTCTACCGCGGCCGCCCGATCGCCCCCGTGGCGATGATGCCCGGCGCGCATTCCCGCCTGCGCACGGTGCCGCAGCACCGCGACGAGGCCTGACCGTCAGGCCTCGAGCCACCCGGCGAGTTCCCGCTCCAGGATCGCCATCATCATGGTGATATGCGCCTCGGCGTCGTTCAGGCACGGGATGTAGGTGAATTCCTCGCCGCCGGCGGCCATGAACGCATGGCGGATCTCCTGCTGGATCTCCTCCAGCGTCTCGACGCAATCCGACGAGAAGACCGGCGCCATGACCGCGATGCGCCGCTTGCCAGCCTCGGCAAGCTTGGCGACCTCCTCCACGGTATAGGGCTTCAGCCACTCCTCCCGCCCGAAGAGCGACTGGAAGGTCACGACCAACTCGCCTTCGCCGAGGCCCAGCCGCTGGCGCAGCAGCCGCGAGGTCTTGCGGCAGTGGCAATGGTAGGGATCGCCCTCCAGCAGATAGCGCTCCGGCATCCCGTGATAGCTCGTCACCAGCAGGTCCGGCCGCTGTGCCAGCCCGGCGTAGGCCGTCTCCACCGACTGCGCCAACGCCTCGATGTAGAGCGGATGGTCGTAGTAGGCCGGCACCGTCCTGAAGGCCGGCTGCCAGCGCAGCGTCATCAGCGCCCGGAACGCCTCGTCGTTGGCGGTCGCGGTCGTCGTCGCCGAATACTGCGGATAGAGCGGAAAGAAGGCGATGCGCTCGCAGCCCTGCTTCTGCAGCCGCTCGATCACCGCCGAGGTGGCGGGATTGCCGTAGCGCATGGCGAAATCCACCACCACCCGGTCGCCGTAGCGCTCGGCCATCCGGGCCGCTACCGCCCGCGCCTGCTTGCGCGTCGTGGTGAGAAGCGGGCTTTCGTCCACCTCGAGGTTCCAGATCTTGCGATAGTTCGCGCCGGACGTGAAGGGTCGCTTGCTCAGGATCACCGCCTGCAGCAGCGGCTGCCACAGCCAGCGCGGCGTGTCGATCACCCGCCGGTCCGACAGGAACGCATTGAGATACCGCCGCATCGACCAGTAGTCGGTCGCGTCGGGCGTGCCGAGGTTCGAGAGGATCACCCCGATCCTGGCTTCGGGAATGGGGGGGTGATCGGGCGCGGCATGCGAGAGCCGTCCTTCTTCATGCGTCGGAAAGCCAGGCACCTGGTTCATGTGGCCTCCATAACCGGGATTGTGCGGGCGCTCAATCGCCCGCCCGCTCGCCGGCGCTCCGCTCGTGCATCCCGAACGCCTCGGCGAGCCGCGCCTGCGCCGATCCCGGCCGCAGCGGCTTGGGTTGGTCCGGCGCAGGTGCCCAGCCGGTCAGGAAGATCACGTCGAAGGTCGCGGGCACCCGCCCGTCCGTCAGCCCGAACCGCTCGGCGTAGAGCGCCGAGGCGCGGTCCAGCATCTCGCGTCGCATGGGCCGGCGCAGGCGCTCGGTCATGACGTTGGTCTCGCCCATCGCGCGCAGGTCCCGCATCAACGCCACCGGCGAGGCGTAGGTCACGTCGAAGCGCTGGCTGTCGGCCACCGGAAGCGCAAGGCCCGCCCGTTGCAGGAGGCCGCCGAGGTCGCGAATCTCGCCCATCGGCGACACCCGCGGGCTGAGGCCGCCCAGCGTCTCGACCTCCGCCTCCGCCAGGGCGCTCCGAAGCTCGTGCAGGGTCTCGCCCCCGAAGAGCGCGCCCAGGAACAGCCCGTCCGGCCGGAGCGCACGCCGCGCCTGCACGAGTTGGCCGACCGGATCGTTCGCCCAGTGCAGCGCCAGCCCATGCACCACCAGATCGTACGCGGCGTCCTCCAGCGGCAGGATGTCGGCATCCACGATCTTGGTCACGGCTCCGGGCAGCGCCAGCGTCTCCGCCCAGAGCTCGGCGCGTGGCCCGATCACCGCGGCGTCGCGAAACGATCTGTTAACCTCGTTCAGTCTTTCCTTGATCTCGAGCGCCACCGCCTCGTGCAGGAAGTCCGCCCCGCCGAGACGCTCCGCCCGAGCCCTGCGGCGGGCCAGAAGTGCAGTGTCGAACAGGTCGGGCGGGGGAGTCTGCATCGCCGAGGTCTCCTCAGGGGCCAAGATAGGGAGGATCCGGGGCAATGCCATGCTGAACGCGCTCAGGACCACGTTCGTCAACGTCATCTACCCGCCGCGCTGTCTCGCCTGCACCGAGCCCACCGACCAGCCGCACGGCCTCTGCCCCGCCTGCTGGAGCGACACGCACTTCATCGCCGGCACCACCTGCCGCAGCTGCGGCGTCCCGTTGATCGGCGAGGCCGGCGCCGAGGACGTCTGCGAAAGCTGCGAGCGGCATCCTCCCGCCTGGAGCCGCGGCGCTGCCGCGCTCCTCTACGCCGGCGCCGGTCGCCGGCTGGTGCTGGCCCTGAAGCACGGCGACCGGCTCGACATGGTCAAGCCGCTCGCCGGCTGGATGGCCGTCGCCGGGCGCGACCTGCTGCCCGGGGCCGATATGATCGCGCCGGTGCCGCTGCACTGGCGCCGCCTGATCAAACGGCGCTACAACCAGTCGGCCGAGCTCGCGCGGCACGTCTCCCGCCTTTCCGGCCGCCCGTTCGCGCCAGATCTGCTCAGCCGCCGCCGCGCCACCATTCCACAGGAAGGCATGACCCGCGAAACCCGCGCCGCGAACCAGTCCGGCGCCTTCGCGGTCAACGCCCGCCACACCCCAGCCCTCGCTGGCAGGAGCGTTCTCCTCGTCGACGACGTTCTGACCTCGGGCGCGACCCTCTCCGCCTGCGCCGATTGCCTGCGCTCGACCGGCGCCGCCCGGGTCGACGTTCTGGTCCTTGCCCGCGTTGCGTTCGAGGATTCGCTCGGACTATAGTGGCGCGCACGACTTCTGGACCGCCGATGAAATCAGTCACCCTCTACACCACGCCGTACTGCGGCTACTGCCTCGCTGCCAAACGCCTCCTTGCCGCCAAGGGCGTTTCGTTCTCCGAGATCGACGTCGCCGCCGACCCCGAGCGTCGCACCGAGATGGTGCAGCGCGCGAAAGGCAGGCGCACCGTGCCGCAGATCTTCGTCGGGAGCGAGCATATCGGGGGCTTCGACGACATGGACGCGCTCGACCGCGCCGGAAAGTTCGACCCGCTTCTTGAAGAGGTGTGAGGCCAGGGTGCGCGCGGCCCTGCTCCAGCTCTGCTCCGGCGACGATCCCGCGGTCAATCTCGACGCCACCGAGGCGCTGCTCCGCGAGGCGGCTGCAGGCGGTGCCGCGCTGGCCTTGACCCCCGAGTGCACCAACATCGTCTCTGCAGATCGCGCACTGCAGCGGGCCGTGCTTCGGACGGAGGCCGACGATCCTACCCTCGCGCGGCTTCGCGCCGTCACCGCCGAACTCGGCCTCTGGCTCGTCATCGGATCGCTCTGCCTGAAGGGCGGCGGCCCGGACGATCGCTTCGTCAACCGCTCGCTGCTGATATCCCCGGACGGCGCGGTCGCCGCCCGCTACGACAAGATCCACATGTTCGACGTGGCGCTGGCCGGCGGCGAGACCTACCGTGAGAGCGCCGCCTACCGCCCCGGAGACCGGGCCGTGCTGGCTTCAGCCGCCGGCCTCAGGCTCGGGCTGACCGTCTGCTACGACATGCGCTTTCCCGGGCTCTATCGCGCGCTCGCCCAAGCAGGCGCCGAGGTCCTGACCGTCCCCTCGGCCTTCACGGTTCCGACCGGCCGCGCGCACTGGGAGACGCTGCTCCGCGCCCGCGCCATCGAGACCGGCGCCTACGTGCTCGCCCCGGCGCAGTCGGGCATCCATCCCGCTGCCGGCGGCAGGCCGCGCCAGACCTGGGGCCACAGCCTCGCCGTCGCGCCGTGGGGCGAAGTGCTGGCCGACGCCGGCGACCCGGTCGGCGTCAGCTTCGTCGAGATCGACCCCGCCGAGGTCGTCCAGGCCCGCGCCATGGTGCCGTCCCTCCACAACGATCGGGACTTCGCGCCCCCGGCATGAACGACGAGAGCCAGCGCGATCCCGCCGTCATCGCTCTCTTCAGCGAAATCGTCATGGTCGAGACCCTTGCCCGCACCCGGCTGGCGCGGGTGCTGCCGCGCGGCATGGAGCTGTCGCACTTCATGGTGCTGAACCACTTCGCCCGGCTCGGCGGCGAGAAGACCCCGGCCCAGCTTGCCCGGGTCTTCCACGTCACCAAGGGCGCGATGACCAACACCGTCGGCAGGCTGGAGCGCGCGGGGTACGTTCACGTCCGGCCCGACTGGGAGGACGGCCGCCGCAAGCTCGTCTCGATCAGTCCCGCAGGCCTCGCCGCCCGCAACCGCGCCGTCCGCGCGATCGCGCCGGTGTTCGACGACGTGGTGGGCAGCCTCGGCCTCGACCGCATGCGGGCTGCCCTGCCGATCCTCCGCCGCCTTCGCGAGCTCCTCGACCCGGACTGAGGCGCGGGGGCCTCAGGAGGCGCTTTCGACCCCCTTCACGAACCAGTCGATCTTGGCGAGATCGGCATCCGACATGACCTCGCCGTCGGGAACCCTCAGGGTGCCCTCCTGATCGTAGATCGGTCCTGTGAAGACGTTGTAAGTGCCATCCTTGTAACCCGCCTCGATCCCGTCGGCGAGCGCGACGACGTCGGCGGGGATCACCGGGTTGTAAGGCGAGATCACCACGGTGCCTTCCTTGAACCCGTCCCAGGTGTCGGTCGAGGCCCAGGTTCCGTCGAGCATCATCTGGGCGCGTTCGGTGTAGTACGGCCCCCAGATATCCTCGATCGCAGTCAGGTGCGCCTCGGGCGCGAACTGCGACATGTCGGCGCCCTGACCGAAGCCGTAGAGGCCCTGCTGCTCGAGAATCTGCAGCGGCCCGGGGCTGTCGGTATGGGTGGTGACGATGTCGCAGCCGAGGTTGATCAGCGTCTCGGTCGCCGCAGCCTCCTTGGGCGGATCGAACCACGAGTCGATCAGCACGAGCTTGACCGTCGCGGCGGGGTTCTGCTTCTGCGCCGAAAGCGCGAACGAATTCACCCCGAGCACGACCTCGGGCACCTTGTACGAGCCCAGATAGCCGAGGGTTCCCGACTTCGACATCTTGCCGGAGATGGTGCCGAGCACCGCACGGCCCTCGTGGAACTTCGAGTTGTAGGTCGCGACGTTGTCGGCGCGCTTGAAACCGGTGCAATGCTCGAACTTGACGTCCGGGAACTCGCTTGCGACCTGGAGGGTCTGGTCCATGTACCCGTAGGAGGTGGTGAAGATCAGCTTGCAGCCCTGCTGGGCCAGGTCGCGGATCAGCGGGATCGCCGAGGCGTCTTCAGGGACGTTCTCGACGTAGACCGTCTCGACCTTGTCGCCCAGCGCGGCTTCCACCGCTTCGCGCCCCTTGTTGTGCGCCCAGGTCCAGCCGTAGTCGCCGATCGGGCCGAGGAAGATGAAGCCGATCTTGAGCTTCTCCTCTGCCATGGCCCTGCTGCCGAGCAGCGAGACGGCCGCCGCCGCGCCGGTGGTCCGGATCAGGGTTCTGCGGGAAATCGCGAGCATTCAGGTCTCCTCGTTCGGGATGATCATGCAGAGGGAAGGAAAGGCTTTCCGAGGCAGGCGGGCGCGTTGCCGACGACCGTCTCGCGCCGCGAGATCAGCGTCAGGGCGACCACCGTCATCAGGTAGGGCATCGCCGCCCAGAACTGCGACGGCAGCAGCGAGAACCCGGACGCCTTGGCGTAGAGCTCGAGCGCCATGAGCACGCCGAAGAAGAGCGCGCTGCCGAGCAGCCGTCCGGCGCGCCAGCCGGCGAAGACGACGAGCGCCAGCGCGATCCAGCCGCGGCCGGCGGTCATCTTTTCGGCCCACATCGGGGTGATGACCATCGAGAAATAGGCGCCGCCGATGCCGGCCATGGCGCCGCCGAAGAGGATTGCGGCGTAGCGCACGCGGACCACCGAATAGCCGATCGAATGGGCGGACTGGTCGTTCTCCCCGACCGCGCGCAGGATCATCCCCGGGCGGGTCGAGCGCAGGAACCAGCCCACCAGCGGCACCATGATCAGCGCGAAGTAGACGATCGGGGAATAGCCGAAGAAGACCTTCAGGATCGGATCGCGGGCCAGCGACGCGGGAAAGATCGAGCCGAACGATCGAACGATGCGCCCCGTGAACGACAGCCCGACCAGCGAGGAGAGCCCGGTGCCGAAGATCGCCAGCGCAAGTCCGGTCGGAACCTGGTTCGAGTTCAGCTCCAGCACCAGCACCGCAAAGATCAGCGCCGCCAGCGCGCCGCCGACCATCGCGCCGGCGCAGCCGATCCAGGGGTTCCCGGTCATGACCGTCACGGCGAAGCCCGTGATCGCGCCGATCAGCATCATGCCCTCGACCCCGAGGTTCAGGACGCCCGCCTTCTCGACCACCAGCTCGCCGAGGCCGGCAAGCAGGATCGGCGTCGTCAGGCCGACCACCGTGATCACCGCCGAGATCAGGAACTCCAGGCTCATCGCTACTCTCCCGGGACCGGCTCGGCGGCCATGCGCCGGCTGGGGGCGATCCGGACCCGGTAGCGGACAAGGATGTCACTGGCCAGGATGAAGAACAGCATCATCGCCTGGAAGATCCCGCGGTCGAATTCGGGATGTGCACCGTCGTCTGGGCCACCTGTCCGCCGACGTAGGTGACGGCCAGAACGATGCCGGCGATCAGGCAGCCGATCGGGTTCAGCCGGCCGAGGAACGACACGATGATCGCGGTGAAGCCATAGCCCGACGGGAAGCCGAGGTTGATCGCCTTGAGCGAGCCGGTGAACTCGAGGGCCCCGGCCAGCCCGGCCATCCCCCCGCTGATCACCAGCGCGAGGAGCACGGTCTGCTTGGTGTCGAAGCCGCCGTAGCGCGCCGCTTCCGGCGCGCTGCCGACCACCCTGATCTGAAACCCGAACACCGAGCGCGACATGAGGATCCAGAAGACGAACGGCAGGACCAGGGCCACCGCGACGCCGAGGTGGATCGTCGTTCCGGGAACGATCATCGGCAGGGTCTGGTCGGGCTGCAGCGGCGGGGTCCCCGGGAAATTCCGGCCGTTGGGGTCCTTCCAGGGGCCGCCCACCAGATAGCTCAGCACCTGAAACGCGACATAGGTCAGCATCAGCGTCGAGAGGATTTCATTGACGTTGTAGCGGGTTTTCAGAACGGCGGGAATCGCGCCCCACGCGGCGCCGCCCAGGATTCCCGCGGCGATCATCGCGATCACGACGACCGGGCCGCCCGTCGTCCCCGCGGCGATCCCGACCCCCGCGGCAAACAAGGCGCCGAGGACGTATTGCCCCTCGGCGCCGATGTTCCAGACCTTCGCCCGGTTCCCGATCGAAAGACCCAGCGCGATGATGACGAGCGGCGCGGCTTTCACCGCGACGTCCTGCCATTTGTACGAGGCGAGGAGCGGGGTCAGGAAGATGTCGACCACCGCACGAATGCCGTCGATGCCCAGAAAGTCGAACACCACCACCCCGATCAGCATGGTGACGAGCACCGAGGCGACCGGGGTCGCCACCAGCATCAGCACGCTCGGCGCCTGCCGCTTCTCAAGCCTGATGCGCAGCGCGATGCTCCTTCGGCTCGACGGACCCGGCCACCGCGGTCCCGCCGTGGATGCCGCCCATCAACAGGCCGATCTCCTCGATGTCCGCCCCGACCACCGGCATCGGCCGGGACAGGCGGCCCTCGTTGATGACCCCGAGCGTGTCGCAAAGCGACAGGAGCTCGTCGAGGTCCTGGCTGATCACCACGATGGCCGAACCCGCGGCGGCGAGATCGACCAGCGCCTGGTGAATGGTTGCCGCGGCCCCCGCATCGACGCCCCAGGTCGGCTGGCTGACGATCAGCACGTCCGGCTTCTGCAGGATTTCGCGCCCCATGATGTACTTCTGCAAGTTGCCGCCGGAGAGCAAATCCGCCATGGCGGCGGGGCCGGTGGCCTTGACGGCGAACGCGTCGATGACCGTCTCGGCAAAGCCGCGCGCCGCGCTGGCATCGATCATGCCGCCGCGGACCATGCCCATCCGGTCGCGCGCCGTCAGGATGGCATTGTCGGCCAGCGAGAAATCCGGCACCGCGGCGTGGCCGTTTCGCTCCTCGGGCACCGTGCCGACGCCGCTGAGCCGCCTGCGCTTGGCCGAAAGCCCGCCGAGGGGTTTGCCGTCGACCTGGATCGCACCGGGATCGTCTGCCGGGATTTCACCCGAGAGCGCCGACAGCAGGCTGTTCTGCCCGTTGCCGGCCACGCCGGCGATGCCGAAGATCTCTCCGGCACGAACCGAAAATCCGATCTCGCGCAAGGGGATGCCGAAATGACCCTCCGCCTTCGCCGACAGGCCGCGCACCACCAGGCGGTCCTCGCCGAAGTTCCGGCCGGGCATCCGCTGGATGTCCTTGAGGCTTCCGCCGATCATCTTCTCGGCCATCGAGCGCGAGGTCTCGAGCTTCGGGTCGCAGCTGTCGACCAGCTTGCCGCCGCGCAGGATCGTCGCGGTGTCGCAGAGCGCTTTGATCTCGTGCAGCTTGTGCGAGATGTAGAGGATCGAGCACCCTTCCGACGCCACCCGGCGCAGCACGACGAAGAGCTGCTCCACCTCCTGCGGCGTCAGCACCGAGGTCGGCTCGTCCATGATCAGCAGGCTCGGCTCCAGCAGCAGCGCGCGAACGATCTCGATCCGCTGCCGCTCGCCGACCGAGAGCGTCGAAACCAACCGCCTCGGCTCGAGCGTCAGGCCGTAGTGCTTCATCACCTCGACGATCCGCGCCTCGAGCTCCCGCGCCGGGATCGACGCGTCCATGCCGAGCGCGATGTTCTCGAGCACCGTCATCGCTTCGAAGAGCGAGAAGTGCTGGAACACCATCCCGATCCCGAGCCTGCGGGCCGCCTTGGGATTGGGCACGACCGTCCGGGCGCCGTTCCAGTAGATGGCGCCGGCGTCGGGTTGCATGACGCCGTAGATCATCTTCACCAGCGTCGACTTGCCGGCACCGTTCTCGCCGAGGAGCGCGTGAATCTCGCCCGCGAGCACCGCGAAGCTGACCTCGTCGTTGGCGAGCACACCGGGGAATCGCTTGGTGATTCCGTCGAGCCTGAGCCGCGGGGCCGGACCGTCCGTCATGCGGCCGATCCGACCCGGACCGAACGGGCCTGCCTTGGATGATCGACCGCCACCATCGCCACTCTCTCCGACCAACCCTCTGCCGCAAACGAGCCCACGCCGAGACTAGACTCGTTCCTCGCGGCGCAGCAAGACCATGATCTGCCTCCTGGGCGGGCAGCCAGCCCCCGTTTCTCGCCTGCCGCGCGGCCGCCATACCTCCTTCGATACACGAACGACGATAAAGACCCCCGGCACCCTGATCGCGTGCGACCGCACAACCGCTTGTCTTGACACAGTATTCCCGTACCGCAGGTGCTCAGAAGGCCTCGCACCCTCCGGCTGCACCTGCGGGCTCGACACCCTCTGCCGCCGGATTCACTCTGCCGAATTTCGTGCTCCCCGCGACACTCTGATGCAAAATTACGCACGCGGCCCCCGCCCGCCGGGGCCGGCCCGCCATCGGCGCGGCAGGTTCGAGTTGCCACCGGCCGGCTTTGGGTCCACGCTCGCGCCAGAGACGCCCTTGAACACCGGTTAAGTCAATGGACGCTACCAGCCCGCTCGATCATGAGGCCCTGCTCCGCCGTGCAATAGCGGAATCGCGACTGGCCCTGGCGGCGGGCAACCACCCGTTCGCCTGCCTTCTCGTCGGTCCAGACGGAGAAGTGCTGATGACCCAGCACAACGCCTTTCTGCCCGACCACGACATGACCGGCCACGCCGAGCGGGTGCTGATGACCCGCGCTTCGACCAGCCTGCCGATGGACCTGCTCAGGGAGTGCACGATCTACACCTCGGCCGAACCCTGCGCCATGTGCTCTGGCGCGATCTACTGGACCGGCCTGAAGCGCGTCGTCTATGGACTGTCCGAGGCCGGCATGAAGGCCATCACCGGCAACCATCCCGAGAACCCGACCCTGGATCTGCCCTGCCGGGCGGTCTTCGCGGCCGGGCAGCGCGAGATCGAGGTCGTGGGGCCGATGCTCGAGGACGAGGCCGGCGCCGTCCACAAGGGCGCCTGGGGTTAGGACCGCTGCCTCAGCGATTGGGGATGAAGTCGAGCCCGCCGTCGATCCGGGAGGGACGCCCCTCGAGCCTGAGTTCGCCGATCCGCGGAGCCGTCGTCGCGATCACCCGCCCCCGCCGGATCACCGCGAGACGGTTGGGCTTCAGTCGCAGGGCCTCCGCCGGGTCGCTGGCCTGAAGGACGACCAGATCGGCGTTGCAGCCAACCTCGAGGCCGTAGCCGCTCAGCCCCAGCGTCCGCGCCGAATTCGTCGTCAGCGCCTCGAAAATCCGCCGCTTGTCCTCGACGCCCGCCATCTGCGCCACGTGGATCGCCATGTGCCCGACCTCCAGCATGTCGCCCGACCCCATCGAGTACCAGGGGTCCATCACGCAGTCGTGCCCGAACGAGACGTTCACCCCGGCCTCCATCAGCTCCCGGACCCGGGTCATTCCGCGGCGCTTGGGATAGCTGTCGTGGCGCCCCTGCAGCATGATGTTGATCAGCGGGTTGGGGATCACGTCGATCTCCGCCTCGGCGATCAGCGGGATCAGCTTCGAGACGTAGTAGCTGTCCATCGAGTGCATCGAGGTCAGGTGCGACCCCGCGACCCTGCCCTGCAGCCCGAAGCGGATCGTCTCGGCCGCAAGCGTCTCGATGTGCCGCGACAGGGGATCGTCGGTCTCGTCGCAATGCATGTCGACCGGCAGGCCCCGGTCGGCGGCGATCCGGCAGAGCGCCTCCACCGAGGCACGCCCCGCCTCCATCGTCCGCTCGAAGTGCGGGATGCCGCCGACCACGTCGACGCCCATGTCGAGTGCCCTCGTCAGCGCCTCGACGCCGCCGGGCGCACGAAAGTAGCCGTCCTGCGGAAACGCCACCAGCTGCAGGTCGAGGTAGGGCGCCACCCGCTCGCGGACCTCCAGCATCGCCTCGACGGTCACCAGCCGGGGGTCGCTGGTGTCCACGTGGCTCCGGATGAACAGAAGCCCCTGCGAGACCGCCAGGTCGCAGTAGCGGAGCGCCCGCTCGACCAGCGCCTCGCGGGTCACGGTCCGGCGCAGTTCGCCCCAGAGCGCGATCCCCTCCAGCAGCGTGCCGGACCGGTTCATCCGCGGCAGCCCCAGCGACAGCGTGGCGTCCATGTGAAAGTGAGGATCGACGAACGGCGGCGTGACCAGCCTGCCCGAGGCGTCGATCACCTCGGCTGACCCGGCGTCGAGGCCCTCGCCGACCGCGCCGATCGTCGTCCCGCGGACGCCGATGTCCTGGCCGCGCCGGCCGTCCGGCAGGTTCGCGTTCTTGATCACCAGATCGAACATGCGGCGAGGGCTTCCGGCAGGCATCGGGACGAGGACCCGCATAAGCCGCCCCGCCCCGCGCTGTCCACAGCCTTCCTCGCCCCGCACGCCGCCGCTCATCGCCATTGGCCGCTCATCGGTTGATCTCTACGGTGGCCGGATCGGCACCGTCGTCGCGGTGTTCGGAAGATGCCGCGGCGACGGCATGCGACACTGAGGGAGAAGAACCGATGAGCGGAACGATCCGCCTGACCGCAGCGCAAGCGATGATGCGCTGGCTGAGCGTGCAGATGACCGAGGAGGGCACCCGCTTCATCGAGGGCGTCTGGGCGATCTTCGGCCACGGCAACGTCGCCGGCATCGGCGAGGCGCTGCACGGCATCGGCGATGCGCTCCCCACCTGGCGCGGCCAGAACGAGCAGACCATGGCCCACGCCGCGATCGCCTTCTCCAAGGCGAGGCGCCGCCGCCAGGCGCACGCCGTCACCGCCTCGATCGGCCCCGGCTCGACCAACATGGTGACCGCCGCGGCGCTGGCGCACGTCAACCGGCTGCCGGTGCTCTTCGTTTGCGGCGACGTCTTCGCCAACCGCCGCCCCGACCCGGTCTTGCAGCAGGTCGAGGACTTCGGCGACGGCACCGTCTCGGCGAACGACTGTTTCCGCCCGGTCACCCGCTACTTCGACCGCATCTCCCGTCCCGAGCACATCCTGACCGCGCTGCCGCGGGCGATGCGCACGCTGACCGACCCGGCCGACTGCGGCCCGGTCTGCCTCGCCTTCTGCCAGGACGTGCAGGCCGAGGCCCACGACTACCCGGCCAGCTTCTTCGAGCCCCGCGTCTGGCGCATCCGCCGCCCCGAGCCCGACCCGGCCGACGTCGCCGAGGTCGTCGCCGCGATCCGCGCTGCGAAGGCGCCGGTGATCGTCTCGGGCGGCGGCGTGCTCTATTCCGGCGCCGAGGACCTGCTGGCGGACTTCGCGGCCCGGCGCAACATCCCCATCCTCGAGACCCAGGCCGGCAAAGGCGCGACCAGCTTCGAGCATCCGATGAACTTCGGCTCGCCCGGCGTCACCGGCTCGGCCTGCGGCAACGCCGCCTGCGAGGCCGCCGACCTGGTGATCGGCATCGGCACCCGCTTCCAGGACTTCACCACCGGCTCCTGGACGGTCTTCGCCAACCCCGAGCGCCGCCTCGTCTCGATCAACGTCCACGGCTACGACGCGCTGAAGCACGGCGCGCTCGGCGTCGTCGGCGACGCCAGGGCGGCGCTGGAGCGGATCGATGCCGCCCTCGGCGACCAGCGCTTCGCCGCCGCCGATTCCGAAGCCCGCACCGCCTGGCACGCGGCCGTGGCGAAGGTCACCGCGGCCCCGCCCGCGGACACCAATGCGCTCCCCTCCGACGCCCAGGTGATCGGCGCCGTCCAGCGCACCGCCACCGAAGACACCGTGGCGATGTGCGCCGCCGGCACCATGCCCGGCGCGCTCCAGGTGCTCTGGCAGGCGGCCAAAGGCGGCTACCACATGGAATACGGCTATTCCTGCATGGGCTACGAGATCGCCGGCGCCATGGGCACCAAGCTCGCCGACCCCTCCCGGGAGGTGATCTGCTTCGTCGGCGACGGCTCCTACATGATGGCGAACTCCGAGCTCGCCACCGCGGTGATGCGGCGCATCCCCTTCACGGTCGTCCTGACCGACAACCGCGGCTTCGGCTGCATCAACCGGCTGCAGCAGGAATGCGGCGGCGCCGAGTTCAACAACCTCTACAAGGACGCCAACGTCGAGGCGCAGCCCGAGATCGACTACGTCGCCCACGCCGCAGCGATGGGTGCCTACGCCGAAAAGGCCACCGGCATCGCCGACCTCGAGGCCAAGATCGTCGCCGCCCGCGGCCGCGCCATCCCGACGGTCATCGTCATCGACACCGACCCGGTCCCGGGCACCGGCGCCGGCGGCCACTGGTGGGACGTCGCGGTGCCGCAGGTCGGCGGCCCCGAACGCCTGGAAAAGGCGCGCCGGCGCTACGAGGCCCAGACCGCCCGGCAGCGCGTCTACAACTGACGCCCGGCCGCCTCAGCGCCAGTGCGCGTCGATGAACCGCGCCACGTCCGCCGCGTCGACGGCACGGCTCGTGTCGACGGCGAGCACTGGCCCCAAACGCATCGGCTCTGCCCGCGCTGCCAGCCGGGCGAGCTCCCCGGCGTACTCCGGTCCGGGATGGCCCGGCAGGCGCTCGCCGGCGCGCGCGCCGTACCGCGCGGCGACGAGATCGGGCGGGGCGTGGCACCAGATCTCGAGGACGGCGTCGATCCCCGCTTCCGCCAGCAGCGCCTCGAGCAGCGCGCGCGGCTGAAAGCCGAACCAGGCGTCGACGATCGCGGTCGTGCCCGGAGGCGCCGCGCCGATCAGCGCAAAGATCGCCCGGTAGCTGGCGCGCCCCAGCACCCGGTTGAACGGCCGCTCGACGGCGCCGATCTCGGCAAGGAACGGGTCCTTGACGGTGTCGAGGCCGTAGACCGGCCAGCCGGTCGCCGCGGACAGCCGTGCCGCCACCGCGCTCTTGCCGCTGGCCGGCACCCCGTTGACCATCACCAGCCGCCGGTGGCGCGGCAGGCTGTCGAGCGCGGCGAGGCCCGCACCCACGATGCCCGCGTCGTCGCCGAGTTGCGCCGGCACGATCTCGGTACGGTACCAGCTCGGCTCGGGCGGCAGCAGCGAGACCGCCTCGGCGGCCTCGCGGCCCAGCCCGCCGCCGAGGATCACCCGCTCGCAGTCGAGTGTCGCGACCAGCGTGTCAGCCGCCCGGCGCAGCGGCGCGGCCCAGCGGGTCAGGACGTCGCGGGCTTGGCAGTCGCCCGCCCGCGTCCGCTCGATCAGCTGCGCCGCCGTGGTGCCCGGCGGCAGCCCCGCCACCCCGATCAGCCGGCCCAGCGCGGTTCCCGAACTCGTCGCCTCGACGCAGCCGCGACGGCCGCAGAGGCAGGGCGGCCCATCGGGATCGACCGAGATGTGCCCGAGCTGTCCCGCCGTGGCCCGCCCGCGCAGGATGCGGCCGCCGTCCATGATGCCGCCGCCGATGCCGGTGCCGATCGTCAGCAGCGCGAAGTGCCGCGCCCCGCGGCCCGCGCCGAGCCGCGCCTCGGCCACCATTGCCATGCTGGCGTCGTTGTCGATCGTCACCGGACGGGCGAACCTCTCCTCGAGCCCCACCGCCAGCGGGACCTTCGAGAGGTCGACATACCCGCCCGACAGAACGGCACGCCGGGCGAAGTCCACCCGACCGGGCACCCCGATCCCGATGGCCACGACGCTCGGGTCGTCGATCTCCTCGACCAGCGCGATCAGGCGCGCCATCGCTTCGTGCGGATCGCGGGAGCTCGGCGCCCTGCGGCGGGCGACGATCGCGCCGTCCGGCGCAATCCGTCCGGCCCGCAAATGCGTCCCGCCGATGTCGACGCCGATCGCAGTCGGCCCTGCGGCCGCCAGTCCCATGGCGTCAGGCCGCGATCCTGGCCCGGTGCCGGCCGACCACCGCCTGGATCTCGCGCAGCCGCGGCACCGCGACCGCCTCGAGCCGCTGGCGCGTGACGGCGCGGTCGAGCGAGACGCAGTCCTTCCAGAGCGAGCGCCCGGCGATGACGCCCGAGGCGCCGTTCGCCATCGCCGTCTCGACCTGCCCGAGGAAGGTCGCATGGTCGACGCCCGCCGACAGCACCGCCCACGGCACCTCGCCGGCAAGCCTGGTGATCGCCGCGCAGGCTTCCGCCGAGCCGGGGAACGGGATCTTCAGCACCTTGGCGCCGTGCTCCAGGCAAAGCCGCGAGCCGCCTTCGATGAGCTCGGCGGTCTTGGCGGCATGGGCCTCCGTGGTCTCCCCGTCCAAGGGATAGGTCAGGAACTCCACCACGAGCAGCAGGTTTTCCTTGGCAAAGTCGGCGACCACCGCATCGAGGATTTCGAGGTTGGCGACATTTGCGTCCGGTGCGTCGGAGCGCAGGTAGATCATGATCTTGCCGCCGGTGCCGCCGAGTTCGCGCACCCGGCGGGCCGAGATGCCCGGGACCATCTTCGACAGCCGGTAGCCCTCGGGCGAGACGTCCCACCCCGAGGCGTCCAGCCCGATGAGGAGCGCGGTCTGCCGGTCGAGCATCCCGTCGTCGACCAGACGCGGCACCGCGCAGATCGGATCGACCAGCACGCAGGACGCATGCCGCGCGAGATACCGGGCGATATCGGCCTTGGTGTCGCCGAGCGTCGCGTCGCTGATCGCCTTCTGCGCCGCCGGATCGGCGGCGAGCAGGCTGCGCATGCCGCCGCGCTGGTCGCAGGCGATCACCATCATCGCACCGTCGTCGCCGCAGATCTGCTGGTAGCCGCGCCGCTCGGCCGTGGTCATCCCGGTCATCCGCCCTCTTTCCTTTCCCGCTGCACCGGATTGCCAACCCGGGGCAGATGCGTGCTAACGTTTGCTCCCGATCTGATGTATCATATTGCAGAAAGGACTTGCAAGCTGCCGCTTCCTCTCTCGTCCGACCCGGCCGCGACCCGCGCCCTGCTGCACAGCGTCGCCAAGATGCACTACGAGGCGGGGATGAGCGCAGGTCGACATCGCCAAGCAGCTCGGCGTCTCGACCGCCACGGTGTCGCGCATGCTGCAGCGCGCCCGGAGCGACGGGATCGTGCGGATCGAGATTTCCGAGCTCGTCGCCGTCGACGAGATGAGCGCCGCCCTGCGCCGGCACCTCGGCCTCAAGGCGGCGGCCGTCGTCGAGACACCCTCCGCCAATGCCCTGGCCGCGCTGGCCGGGCCGGTCGGCGAGCTGCTGCTCGACGCGGGGCTGAAACCGGGATCGGTGCTCGCCGTGGGCTGGGGCCGCGCCATCCGGGCGATTCTCGGCGCCGGCCTGCCGCCGGTTCCGGGGCTCCACATCGTGCCGGCGACCGGCGGCATGCAGCAGCACCTGCCGCACTTTCAGGTCAACGAGTTCGTGCGCCTCGCCGCCGAGCAGACCGGCGGCGTGCCGCATTTCATCCATGCCCCCTACCTGCCCTCGGCCGCCACCCGCGCGGCGTTTCTCGCCGACCCGGCGATCGCCGAGAGCGTCGCGCTCTGGGACCGGATCGACGTCGCCTTGGTCGGAATCGGCCTGCCGCACGCGCAGAACTCACCCGAAGCCAGCGCCGCGACCCCCGACGAGCAGGCGCTGGTCAGCGCCGTGGGCGACGTCATCCGCCACTACGTCGACGCCGAGGGCAGGCTCATCGACTGGGACGGCGAAGGGCGGATGATCGCCGCCTCGCCCGGGCAGCTCAGCAGGACCCCGCTGGTGATCGGCGCCGCGATCGGCGCCGACAAGGTCGACGCGATCCTCGGCGCGGTCAGGGCCGGGTTCGTCAGCGCGCTGGTGACCGACGTCCGAACCGCCGACGCGCTCCTGGCGCGGCCAGGCAACTAATTTCAGGAACAAATTTCACTTGACGATCCCGCGGCGGGTGTCCAATCATCCCGCGCAAGGACCGACATCAAGTCGCGTCCGCTCAGGGAGGAAAGCATGCAGCGCCGTTCACTGTTCAAGGCCCTTGCCGTATCCGGCATGGCCCTCGCCCTCGGCATGGGAGTGCTGACGCCGGCCCACGCCCAGGATCAGAAAAAGTACACCATCGCCCTGGTCCCGGGCCTGACCACCGACGCCTTCTACATCACCATGCGCAAGGGCGCGCAGGCGGCGGCCGACGCACTCGGCGTCGATCTCGTCTTCCAGGGCGCGCCCGAATTCAACCCGGTGCTGCAGGTCCCGGTGCTCGACGCGGTGATCGCGCGCAAGCCGGACGCCATCCTGATCGCGCCGACCGACAAGGTCCAGCTCGTCGAGCCGCTGCGCAAGGCGCACGACGCCGGCATCCCGGTCATCACCGTCGATACCTTCATCGGCACCGGCAAGTACCAGACCGGCGCAGGCGACGCCGACTTCCCGCTCTCCTACATCGCCTCCGACAACGTGCTCGGCGGCCGCATGGCGGCGCGCGCGCTGGCCGACGCGATCGGCGGCGAGGGCAAGGTCTACGTCTCCAACGTGAAGCCGGGCATCTCCACCACCGACCAGCGCGAGGAAGGCTTCAAGGCCGAGATCGCCGAGAACTATCCCGAACATCAAGGTGCTCGAGACCCAGTTCAACGACAACGACGCCAACAAGGCCGCAAGCCAGCTGCAGGCGGTCTTCGCCCGCAATCCCGACCTCAAGGGCGTCTTCGGCGCCAACCTGTTCTCCGCGCTCGGCGCCGGCACCGGCGTGCAGCAGGCCGGCAAGACCGGCAACATCAAGGTCGTCGCCTTCGATGCGCCGACCTCGATCGTCGACAACATCAACTCCGGCCTCGTCGACGTGGCGATCGCCCAGCATCCCGCCGAGATCGGCTATTTCGGCGTGGTCGCCGCCTATGCGCATCTGACCGGCAATTCGATCCCGACCTCGATCGGCACCGGCTTCACCGTGATCGACAAGTCGAACGTCAGCGATCCGGAACGTCGCCAAGTACATCTACTCCGACTGAACGTTGGACCGGCACCCTCCGGCGCTGCCGGAGGGTGACCTCGCCACCACCGCTCCGCCTCCCGCGCGGACGGGCTTCGGTGCCGCGTCGCTCAGGGGGAATGCCGAATGACAGCCTCAGCCCACCGCCGGAGCCCCGCAGGCCGACCACGCCGAGCAGGCCAAGACGCTGCTCCAGCGCATCGCCGACCTTCGGGCCTGGCTCTTTCTCGCCGGCCTCATCGTCGTCTTCGAGGCCTGGGCGCGCACCGCCTTCGGCGGCACCTTCATCCTCAACCCGTTCAACCTGCAGTCGATCGCCATCTTCGCCGTGGCGCCGCTCCTGCTCGCGACCGGCCAGACCTTCGTCATCATCTCGGGCGGCATCGACCTCTCGATCGGCTTCATCATGGGGCTGGCCGCGGTCGTCGCGGCCCACGTGATCAACGCCGCCGTCGCCGGCCGTCGGCCTCGCCGGCGGCGGTCCTGCTCGGCTTCGTCGGCGGCGTCGCTGGTCGCCTGCGTGCCGGGCATCGTCAACGGCCTCCTGATCTCGCGCCTGCAGGGTGCCGCCCTTCATCGGCACGCTCGGCATGTTCGGCGTCGCGCGCGGCGTCGCCTTCCTGCTGGCCGGCGGCACCACGGTGCCGGTCCGCAACTCGGTCTTCGCGGTGATCGGCAACGGCCGCGTCTTCGGCATTCCCTACGTCGTGCTGATCACCGCGGTCTTCATGCTGGTCATGCACTACCTGCTCAGCCAGACCCGGTTCGGCCAGCACAATTACGCGATCGGCGCCAACGTCCAGGCGGCGCGCCGCGCCGGCATCGACGTCACGCTCGCACCTGCTCCGCCTCTACATCCTGTCGGCCGCCTGCGCCGGCCTCGGCGGCGTGCTCTACGCCGCCCGCTTCAATGCCGGCGCGGCCCAGGCCGGCGAGCCGCTGCTGCTCGACAGCGTCGCCGCGGTGGTGATCGGCGGCGCCAGCCTCTTCGGCGGCTCCGGCACCATCCTCGGCACCGTCGCCGGCGCCCTGGTGATCGCCGTCATCCAGTACGGCCTCGTCTTCGTCAACGTCGAGCCGTTCTGGCAGTTCATCAGCGTCGGCGTCGTCATCATCATCTCGGTGCTGATCGACCAGGCGCAGCGCCGGTTCAGCGGAGGTCGGCAGGATGAGTGACGGCTCCGCTCCTCGAGGTTCGCAACCTCTCCAAGCATTTCGGCGCGATCCGCGCGCTCAACGACGTCTCGCTGTCGATCCATCCCGGCGAGGTGGTGGCGCTCGCCGGCGACAACGGCGCCGGCAAGACCACGATGATCAAGACGATCTCGGGCGTCTTCCGGCCGACCGCCGGCGAGATCCGCTTCAACGGCGAGCCGGTCAGCTTCGACACGCCGCAGGAGGCGCGCGAAAAGGGCATCGAGACGATCTACCAGGACCTCGCGCTGGCCGACAACCTCTCGATCGGCGCCAACATCTTCCTCGGCCGCGAGCCGATGACCCGGGCCTTCGGCTTCCTGCCGGTGCTCGACCGCAAGGCGATGGCCAATGCCGCGCGCGAGACGATGGCGCTGCTCGACTTCCACGTCACCCGCCTCGACGCGCCGGTCAGCAACTTCTCCGGCGGCCAGCGCCAGGCGGTGGCGATCGGCCGGGCGGTCCACTGGAACGCGCAGATCCTGATCATGGACGAGCCGACGGCCGCCCTCGGCGTCCCCGAGCAGCGCAAGGTGATCTCGCTCATCCACCAGCTCAAGGCGCAGGGGCGCGGCATCATCTTCATCTCGCACAACCTGCAGGACATCTTCGCGGTGTCCGACCGCATCGTCGTCATGCGCCGCGGCATCATCGCCGGCGAGCGCCGCATCGCCGACACCACCCACGACGAGGTGGTCAAGCTGATGGTCAGCGGCTGACAACACACGCCTGGAGGTTCCGATGACCGACTTCAACGGCCGCACCATCCTCGTCACCGGCGCCGGCGGCGGTATCGGCGGCGCCATCGTGCGCCAGCTGGTCCCGGCGAACGCCGACGTCATCGCCGCCGGCCGCTCGCAGGAGGACCTGGACGCCCTTGCCGCCGAAACCGGCTGCCGCACGGTCTCGTTCGATCTCACCCGCGAGGACGAGGTGCGCGGCGCGCTCGAAGGTCTGGACCTCTGGGGCGTGGTGAACTGCGGCGGCTGGGGCGGCGAGATCGCCACGCCGATGGACACCGACATCGCGGTCTTCGACAAGGTCATGGCGATCAACGCCCGCGGCGCGCTGCTGGTGACGAAGTACGCCTCGCAGTCGATGATCCGGCTCGGCAACGGCGGCTCGATCGTCAACGTCTCGAGCCAGGCCTCGCTGGTGGCGCTCTCCGGCCACATCTCCTACGGCTCCTCCAAGGCCGCGCTCGACAACATCACCCGCGTCTCGGCGCTCGAGCTCGGCAAGTACAATATCCGCGTCAACAGCGTGAACCCCACGGTGGTGATGACCGAGATGTCGGCGTTCTACTGGGGCCGCCCGGAGATCGGCGGCCCGTTCCTCGAGGCGATGCCGCTCGGGCGCTGGGCGACCGAGGACGAGATCGCAGCACCCATCGTGTTCCTCCTCAGCGACGGCGCCTCGATGATCTCCGGCGTCTCGCTGCCGATCGACGGCGGGTTCACCTGCCGGTGATTACCGTCATCACCATCGGCGAGATCCTCGTCGAGATCATGGCGACGGAGATCGGCGACGGCTTTCTCGCGCCGATCCCGCTCATCGGTCCTTTTCCCTCCGGGGCGCCGGCCATCTTCATCGACCAGGTTGCCAGGCTCGGCCAACCGTGCGGCATGATCGCCTGCGTCGGCGCCGACGATTTCGGCCGGGTCAACCTCGACCGCCTCGCCCGCGACGGCGTCGACACCTCCGCCATCGCCGTCCACCCCGAGCTGCCCACCGGCAGCGCCTTCGTGCGCTACCGCGCCGACGGCTCGCGCGACTTCGTCTTCAACATCCGCCACAGCGCCGCCGGCGCCACCGGCCCGACCGAGGCCGCCGAGCGCCTGATCGACACCGCCGACCACCTCCACGTCATGGGCTCGTCGATGTCGACCCCGGCGATCGTCGATCTGGTGCTCGCGGCGGCCGCCCGCATCCGCGCCCGCGGCGGCACCGTCTCCTTCGACCCCAACCTCCGCAAGGAAGTCCTCGCCACACCCGGCACCCGCGAGACCATGGAGCGCGTCCTCGCCTTGACCGACCTCTTCCTGCCGAGCGGCGCCGAGCTCTTCCTCTTCACCGAAGCCACCGACGAGGACGCCGGCGATCCGCGAACTCCTCGCCCGCGGCATCGGGGCCGTCGTCGTCAAGCGCGGCGCCGCAGGCGCCAGCTACCACGCCCCCGACGCCACGCTCTTCGCCCCGGCCTTCCCGGTCGAGGAAGTCGACCCGACCGGCGCCGGCGACACCTTCGCCGGCACCTTCGTCACCTGCTGGCTGCGCGGCCTCGCCCCGGCCGAGGCGCTGCGCCTCGCCAACGCATCCGGCGCGTTCGCCGTCGCGCGCAGCGGACCGATGGAGGGCACCTCGACCCGCGCCGAGATCGACGCCTTCCTGGCAGGCCCGCGCATGACGCCGTCGCTCGCCGACCTGCCGCGCCGCTTCGCCGAGGGCGAGCGCGCGGGCATCACCTCGGTCTGCTCGGCCCACCCGACCGTCATCGAGGCCGCCCTTCGCCTGGGCGCCGGCGACGACCGGCCGGTGCTGATCGAGGCCACCTGCAACCAGGTGAACCAGGACGGCGGCTACACCGGGATGACGCCCGCCGCGTTCCGCGGCTTCGTCGAGGCCATCGCCGGGCGCACCGGCTTCCCGCGCGACCGCCTGATCCTCGGCGGCGACCACCTCGGTCCCAACCCCTGGAAGCACCTGCCCGCCGCCGACGCGCTCGCCCGCGCCGGTGCCATGGTCGACGCCTACGCCCGCGCCGGCTTCGCCAAGCTCCACCTCGACACCAGCATGGGCTGCGCCGGCGAGCCCGCGGCCCTGCCGGACGCGCTCACCGCCGAGCGCGCCGCCGACCTGGCCGCCATCGCCGAGGCCGCTGCCGACCGGCCGCCGGTCTACGTCATCGGCACCGAGGTCCCGGTCCCCGGCGGCGCCACCGAGGCGCTCGACCACATCGAGGTCACCTCGCCCGAGGCCGCCGCCGAGACCGTCGCCGTCCACGCCTGCGCCTTCGCCGCCCGCGGCCTCGAGGACGCCTTCGCCCGCGCGATCGCCGTCGTCGTCCAGCCCGGCGTCGAGTTCGGCTCCGACGCGGTCGCCGTCTACCGCCCCGAAGCCGCCCGCGGCCTGTCCGGCGCCCTCGCCGCCCTGCCCGGCGTCGTCTTCGAGGCGCACTCGACCGACTACCAGCCGCCGGAGGCGCTCGCCGCCCTCGTCCGCGACGGCTTCGCCATCCTCAAGGTCGGCCCCGCCCTGACCTTCGCGCTCCGCGAGGCCCTCTACGGCCTCGACCAGATCGCCGCCGTCCTCGACGGCGAGCCGCCGACCTTGCAGGAAACCATGGAGCGGCTCATGCTCGCCCGCCCCGGGCACTGGCAGAGATACCTGCACGGCACCCCCGCCGACCTCCGCCGCGAGCGCCACTTCGGCTACGCCGACCGCATCCGCTACTACTGGCCCGAGCCCGAGGCGCAGACAGCCGTGGCCCGCCTCCTCGCCCGTCTCGACGGCCGCCGCATCCCCGCCCCTCTCGTCAGCCAGTACCTCGGCGCACTCACCCCCGCCGTCGCCTCCGGCCGCATCGCTGCCACCGCGCAAGAGCTCACGATCGCCGCCATCCAGCGAGTGCTGACCCAGTACCGCGACGCCACCGCGCCCGCGCCTGCTCGCGGCTAGTCCGCCTCGTCCTCGTAGCCAACGAGGTGCAGCGGCCGGGCCGGGCGGCCCTGCAGGGTGCACCAGCGCACCAGCGCCTCCTCGCGGCCATGGGTCACCCAGACCTCGGACGGAGCGATCTCGGTCAGAGTCGCGGTCAGCTCGGTCCAGTCGCAATGGTCCGAGACGATCAGCGGCAGCTCGACCCCGCGCTGCCGCGCCCGCGCCCGCACCTGCATCCAGCCCGAGGCGAAGCAGATCAGCGGATCGGCGAACCGCCGGATCCACGGCGCCGCGAACGCCGACGGCGGCCCGAGCACGATCTGCCCGGCGAAGTCGCGGCTCCGCCCGCGCGCCAGCGTCGCGTCCTGAAGATCGCCGAGCGCGATCCCGCGCTCTTCGTAGTAATCGCAGAGCCGGCGCAGCGCCCCATGCAGGAAGATCGGCGCGTCGTGGCCGTTGTCGCGCAACAGCCGGATCAGCCGCTGCGCCTTGCCGAGCGCGTAGACCCCGACGAGATGCGTCCGCTCGGGAAACTGCTGCAGCGAGCCCATCAGCTTGCCGATCTCGTGCGCCGGCGCCGGATGCCGGAACACCGGCAGCCCGAACGTCGCCTCGGTGATGAAGATGTCGCACGCCACCGGCTCGAACGCCGCGCAGGTCGGGTCGGGCGTGCGCTTGTAGTCGCCCGCCGCGACGATCCTGAGCCCCGGCACCTCGACCGCGACCTGCGCCGACCCGAGCACGTGCCCCGCGGGATGGAAGGTCACCGTGGTGCCGCCGACCCCGATCGGCTCGCCGAACCCGGCAACCTGCGTCGTCCCGGCGAACCCCTCGCCCATACGGATCGCCATGATGTCGAGCGTCTCGCGCGTCGCCAGCACCGCGCCGTGCCCCGCGGTCGCATGATCCGAATGCGCGTGGGTGACGAGCGCCCGCGCCACCGGCCGCACCGGATCGATGAAGAACTCCCCCGGCGGACACCAGAGCCCCTCCGGCCGCGGCACGAGAAGATCGGCGCCGCGCACCCTACCGGCGCCTGCCGCGACCGCGGCGCTGCCACGGCGACCGGAAGCACGACCTGCGCCTGCCTGGGGCGGGCGCACCTGGCGCAAGGGCATCGCAAGCGGAACCGTCGGGTGCGCCTGCCCGGGGGGCAGGCAGGCGCAGGCCGTGCGGGCGCACGGCCGGGGATGGGCGACGGGGCGCCGCCCGGGGCATCAATGCGCCGCCGCCCAGCTCGCGCCGCTGCCGGCGTCGACCACCAGCGGCGTCGCCAGCGCCACCGCCGGCATCGCCGCGCCCACCATCACCGCGCGCACCGCCGCCACCGTCTCCTCGACCGCCCCTTCCTCGACCTCGAACAGCAGCTCGTCGTGCACCTGCAGCAGCATCTTCGCCGGCAGCCCGCGGATCGCCTCGGGCACCCGGACCATCGCCCGCCGGATCACGTCCGCCGCCGACCCCTGGATCGGCGCGTTGATCGCCGCCCGCTGCGCGAAGCCCGCATGCGGCCCGCGCGCGTTGATCTCCGGCGTGTGGATGCGCCGTCCGAACAGCGTCTCGACGTGCCCGTGCTCCTTGGCGAAGGCGATCGTGCGGTTCATGTACTCGCGGATCCCCGGGAACCGCTCGAAGTAGGTGTCGATGAAGCGCTTCGCCTCCTCGCGCGGAATCCGCAGGTTGTTCGACAGCCCGAACGCCGAAATCCCGTAGATCACCCCGAAGTTGATCGCCTTCGCCTGCCGCCGGATCATCGGGTCCATCCCCTCGATCGGCACCCCGAACATCTCCGACGCGGTCATCGCGTGGATGTCGTAGCCTTGGCGGAACGCGTCCTTCAGCGCCGCGATGTCGGCGATGTGCGCGAGGATGCGGAGCTCGATCTGGCTGTAGTCGAGGCTGACCAGCACGTTGCCCGCCTCGGCCACGAACGCCTCGCGGATGCGCCGCCCCTCTTCGGTGCGGATCGGGATGTTCTGCAGGTTCGGATCGGTCGACGCCAGCCGCCCGGTGGCCGCCCCCGCGATCATGTAGCTGGTGTGCACCCGCCCGGTCTCGGGATCGATCGCACTCTGCAGCGTGTCGGTGTAGGTCGACTTCAACTTCGACAGCAGCCGCCAGTCGAGCACCCGCGCCGGCAGGTCGTGCCCCTGCGCCGCCAGCTCCTCCAGCACGTCGGCGCCGGTGGCGTAGGCGCCGGTCTTGCCTTTGCGGCCACCGCCCATCCCCATCTGGTCGAACAGCACCTCGCCGAGCTGCTTCGGCGAGCCGACGTTGAACGGCCCGCCGGCCAGCTGGTAGATCTCCGCCTCCAGCGCCGCCATCCGCTGCGCGAAGTCGCCCGACAGCCGCGACAGCCGCGCCCGGTCAACCCGCACCCCGTGCCGCTCCATCTCCGCCAGCACCGGCACCAGCGGCCGCTCCAGCGTCTCGTAGACCCGCACCACCCGCGCGAACGGCAGCCGCGGCTTCAGCGCCTCCCAGAGCCGCCAGGTCACCTCGGCGTCCTCGGCCATGAAGGGCGCCGCGTCCTCGATCGCGAGCTGGCGGAACGTGCGCGCCGCCTTGCCGCCGCCGGTCAGCGTCTTCAGCGCCTGCGGCCGGTGCCCGAGGTACTCGTCCGCCAGCGTCTCGCGGTCGTGCCCGTGCAGCCCGGCATGCTGGGCGTAGGAGATCAGCATGGTGTCGTCGATCGGCGCCAGCGCGATGCCCTGCCGCGCCAGCGCCTTCACCGCGCGCTTGACGTCGTGGCCGACCTTCAGGACCGCCGGGTCCTCCAGCACCGGCTTCAGGAGGGCGAGCGCTTCGTCCAGCGGCACCTGCCCCTCCGCTACCCCGAAGAGGTCGCCCGACTGCCCGACGTGGCCGAGCGGCAGATAGGCCGCGGCGCCCGGCCCGATCGCGAGGCCGATCCCGACGATCTCGCCCACGCTCTCGTCCGCCGCACTGCTCGCCACCCCCAGCGCCACGACGCCGCGCCCGCCGATCCGCGCCACCCAGGCGCTCAGCGCCTCGGGTGTCCGCAGGATCGCGGCCGCCTTGGGGTCGATCGGCGGCACCTCCGCCGGCGCCGGCGCGCCGCGCGGCCCGCTTTCCCCCGGGGCCGCGACGCCGGCGCCTTCGGCATATCCCGCTTCGGGCGCCGCCGGCGGCACGGCGACGCCGAGCTTGCCCGCGACCCGCGCCGCCAGCGTCCGGAACTCCATGGTCGCGAGAAAATCCATCAGCGCCGCCGCCTCGGGTTCGCGCACCTCCAGCGCCGCCAGCGGCTCCGCGAGCTCGACGTCCCGCCGCAGCGTCACCAGGTCCCGCGAAATCCGGATCTGCTCCGCATGCCCGAGCAGCACCTCCCGCCGCTTCGGCTGCTTGATCTCGCCCGCGCGCTCCAGCAGCGTGTCGAGATCGCCGTACTCGCCGATCAGCTGCGCCGCGGTCTTGATGCCGATTCCCGGCGCCCCCGGCACGTTGTCGACCGAATCCCCCGCCAGCGCCTGAACGTCGATCACCCGGTCCGGACCGACCCCGAACTTCTCCACCACCTCGTCCGGCCCGATCGGCTTGTTCTTCAGCGTGTCGAACATTCCGATGCCGGGTCCCACCAGCTGCATCAGGTCCTTGTCGGCGCTGATGATCGTCACCCGCCCGCCAGCCGCCGCCGCCTGCGTCGCATAGGTCGCGATGATGTCGTCGGCCTCGAAGCCGTCCTGCTCGATGCAGGGCAGGTTGAACGCGCGCGTCGCGTCGCGGATCAGCCGGAACTGCGGCACGAGGTCGTCCGGCGCCGGCGGCCGCTGCGCCTTGTAGAGCGGATAGAGCTCATTGCGGAAGGTATGCTCCGACTTGTCGAAGATGACGGCCACATGCGTCGGCGCGTCGGGCCCCCTGGTCTCCTGGAGCATCTTCCAGACCATGTTGCAGAAGCCCGCGACCGCCCCCACAGGCAGCCCGTCCGACTTGCGCGTCAGCGGCGGCAGCGCGTGATAGGCGCGAAAGATGAACCCCGACCCGTCGATCAGGTGGAGGTGGCACCCCTTGCCGAACCCCGCCGCGCCCACCGTCTGCCCGTCCGGCCCCGCCCCCGGCATCGCCAAGCTCCTCATGATCCCGGCCCCATGTAGCCGCCACGCACCGCAAGGACAATGGCCGCGCCCGCTCGCGCGGGCGCAGCACCCCACCTCGGCGTCGCGAGTGAAATCCGGCCCAAGCGCAGGCCCAGGCACGAATTAATCTTGATTAATTCGTTATATTCGAACGGCTTGACGGTAATTTCACGCGTGTTACAGCGTGTTATTCCCGACCGTTCAGTGCGGCTCCGGCGCGGCTCCCGGCTTCAGCACGTAGCGCCGGTCGCAGTAGCCGCACTCGACGTAGCCCTTGTCCGGATCGATCTGCAGCCAGACCCGCGGGTGGCCCCCGGCGCCGCCGCCGCCGTCGCAGGCGATGCGCGTCGCGGTCACTTCGATGACTTCCGGGGCAGGAATGGGCATGGGAAGGCTCCGTCGCTCGCGGGTTCGCTCTCCCCTTTGCCGCATTGGCCGCCGCGGGGCAAGCACGGCCACCGTGCGCCTCCCGCCGGAGTTGACGCGCGCCCGGCCATCGCGCATTGAGCGGTTTCCGACCGTCCGTCGGTAACCGAATTGAGACCGCCCGATGACCGACGGCGACATGCCCCGCTGGGACGAAGCCGGACGCGCGGCAGCCCTGCGCTCCTACGACATCCTGGACACCCCGCGCGAGGCGGATTTCGACGAGATCGCGCAGATGGCGTCCGATATCTGCGGCACGCCGATCGCCCTGGTCAGCCTCGTCGATACCGAGCGGCAGTTCTTCAAGGCCGAGATCGGCCTAGGCCTCGACGAGACCCCGATCGAGACGTCGTTCTGCGCCCACGCGATCCTCCGCAACGAGACGATGGTGGTGCCGGACGCGACCCTCGATCCCCGCTTCGTCGGCAACCCGCTGGTCACTGGCACGCCCGGCCTCCGGTTCTACGCCGGCGCGCTGCTGCGCACCCCCGACGGCGTGCCGCTCGGAACCCTCTGCGTCCTCGACTACCAGCCCCGCCAGCTCGACGAGCGCCAGCTCCGCCACCTCGGCATCCTGGCGCGGCAGGCGATGACCCAGCTCGAGCTTCGCCGCATCGTCCGTGCCCAGCGCGAGGCCCTCGCCCTCGCCGCCGAGGCCGACCGGCAGCGCCTCGATCTCGCCCGCGAGATGTCGCACCGCACCAGGAACACCCTCGCAATCGTACAGGCGATCGTGAAGCAGAGCTTCCAGCATTCGGCCGGCATCGAGGAGAGCCGCACCGCGATCGTCGCCCGCATCGAAGCCCTGGCGCGCGCGCAGGACATCCTGATCGCGCCCGACGGCTCGCCCGCCCGCATCGCCGACGTGGTCGGTGCCGCGCTCGCGCCACACCGGCCCGGGCATGGCCGGTTCGAAATCGAAGGGCAGGATATCGAACTCGGCGGACCCCAGGCGCTCGGCCTGACGCTCGCGGTGCACGAACTCGCCTCCAACGCAGCCAAGTACGGCGCGCTTTCCGGCCTGACCGGCCTCGTCCGTATCCGCTGGTCGCTCCTGGGCGATGGCCGGCTCGACTTCGAATGGCTGGAACGCGACGGCCCCCCGGTCGCGCCGCCAGATCGCCAAGGCTTCGGCTCCCGGCTTCTCGACCGCATCGTCGCGACCTACTTCAACGGAGAAACCACGCTGGCCTTCGAGCCAGCCGGACTGCGTTTCCGCCTGCTGGGGCAGCCGGCCGAGCCCGCCGCTGCCCGCCCGAAAGCTGTTCCTAGCGACCGGTGAGTTCGGCGAGGTAGGCGTCGAGCTTCTCGAAGCTGCCGGTCCAGCCCCGCGCCATGCCATCGCGCCCGGCATCGAAGCGCGCCACCTCCGCCTCGCTCGGGTTGAGCGGCTCCCACCGGATCGCGACCCAGGTGCCCGCCTCGATCTCCGAGAAGGTGATTGTCGAGAGCATCCCGGTCCCGCCAATCGCCCGCGAACGGCAGGGGCGTCGTCCCGGCGAAGCTCTCGACGAAGAACAGCCGGACCCTCGGGCCGATCTCGCGAAAGACGAACCGCTTGCGGGTTTCGCCGCCGTCCGGTGCGCGCATCACGAAGTCGAACCGGCTCCCTGGCCGCAGGTCCATCGCCGCGTCGCAGGCACAATGACCCTGCGGCCCCCACCAACGCGCCAGGTGCCGCGCCTCGGTGAAACACCGCCAGCCCGGCACCCCGCGGAGCGGCGAAGCTCCGCTAGACGCTGAAGGGCTCGACCCGGTCTCGGTCGCCATGCCCGCTCCCTCGCCGTCGCGGCGCGGCCAACGCCGCCCCGATAGGGTTCGGCTACGAACGCCACCACTCGGTCGCGGTTCTGTCCCCGACGAGCTTCCCCCGCCCGCTCGTCAGAGCGGCTGCTGCACCATCCGCCCGAGGACACGGCCCGCAAGAATGTGGACATGCATGTGCGGCACCTCCTGCACCCCGGAGGCGCCCGAGTTGGCGATCAGCCGATATCCCTCGCCCCCGGCCCCCGGGGACAGGTCGAGATCGGCGCAGATCCGCCCCACGGTCCGGTTGAAGTCGACGATCTCCGCATCGCTCGCGGCCACGGCGAAGTGATCGTAGGTGACGTAGCGACCCTTGGGAATCACCAGAACATGCACCGGCGCCTGCGGACGGATGTCTCGGAACGCCAGCGTGTGCTCGGTCTCGAGGATCGTCGCATTGGGAATCTCACCCCTGAGTATCCGCGCGAATACGTTCTGATCGTCGTAGTCATAGGCCACCGCACTTCCTCCCTGCCGCCAGCCGAAAGGCAGAAGGTGAAATCGCGCTCGGGTCAAGACCGCAGGCGCTGCTTGGGGTGTCATCCCGACATGTAGCGCAAGGCCGCAAATTGCGCGCGACATGCAGCGTCGGCATTGACAGGCTCCTCGGCATCCCCGACGCTGACCCGCGACACTCAACGCGGGACCCGCCCCTTGCATTTCACCCGCCTGCGCCTTCTGGGCTTCAAGAGCTTCGTCGATCCGACGGAGCTCACCATCGCCCCCGGTCTCACCGGGGTGGTCGGTCCGAACGGCTGCGGTAAGTCGAACCTCCTCGAAGCGCTGCGCTGGGTGATGGGCGAGAACCGCCCGACCGCGATGCGCGGCGGCGGCATGGAGGACGTGATCTTCAACGGCTCGCGGGCGAGGCCGGCGCGCAACCATGCCGAGGTCACCCTCACGCTCGACAATCGCGATCGACGCGCGCCCGCCGGCTTCAACGACGACGACCAGCTCGAGATCGTCCGGCGCATCACCCGCGACGCCGGCTCCGCCTACCGTGTCGGCGGCCGCGAGGCGCGCGCCCGCGACGTGGCGATGCTCTTCGCCGACGCGTCCACCGGCGCCACCTCTCCGGCGCTGGTGCGACAGGGCCAGATCTCCGAGCTGATCAGCGCCCGCCCGCAGGCGCGCCGCAGGGTGCTCGAGGAAGCCGCCGGCATCTCCGGGCTCTACCAACGTCGCCACGAGGCCGAGCTGAAGCTGCGCGCCACCGAGGCGAACCTCGCCCGCGTCGCCGACGTTCTGGAGGCGCTCGACGTCCAGCTTGCGGGCCTTGCCCGCCAGGCGCGCCAGGCCGCCCGGTACCGCGAGATCGCCGAAGCGCTGCGGCGCGCCGAGACCCTGCTCGTCTGGCGGCACTGGCACGACGCCGAGATCGCCCGCGCTGCCGCCGCCGCCGCGCTGACCGCGGCGGTCCGCGCCGCCGGCGCCGCCGAGGCGGACGCCACGGCCGCCTCCCGTCTCCGCAGCGCGGTCGAGGAGGCCCTGCCGGCGCTGCGCGACGAAGACGCCATCGCCGGCGCCGTGCTGCAGCGCCTGACCCTGGAACGCGACCGCATCGAGGCCGAGGCCGCCGGCGCTACCCGCGACATCGCCGCCTTCGAGGCGCAGATCGCCCAGCTTGCCGCCGACCGCGAGCGCGAGGCGGCGCTCGACGACGACGCCGTCGCCATGGCGGCCGCGCTGGCTGAAGAGCGTGCCCGCCTTCAGGCCGAAGGCGTCGGCCACGCCGACCGGCTCGCGTCGGCTGCGGCCGCCTCCGCCGAAGCCGCCGCGGCGCTCGCGGCCGTGGACGCCGCGTTCGACGCCCGGGCCGAAGCCGCGGCACGCCTGGTCGCCGAGCACCAGGGTGCACGCCGCGCGCTGGACGACGCCCGCCGCCGGGAAGCCGAATTCGCGCGCGGCCTTGACGCCGCGGAAGCTGCGCTCACCGCTGCCACGCGGGAACAAGCCGCCGCTGCCGCCGCCCGAACCGGGTCCGCGGCTGCCTCCGCCGTAGCAGCCGAAGCGGCGGAGGCCGCCGAGGCTGCTCTCGCCGGCGCCGAAGCATCCGCCGCGGCGGCGCGCGCCAGCGAAGCGGCCGCGCGCTCCGCGCTCGCCGAAGCCGAGGGCGGCGCCCGCGCGCTGAACGCCGAAGCTGCGGGACTCGAGCGGCTCCTCGCGCGCCCGACAGGAGCGCAGTCCCCGACACTCGACAGCGTCACGGTCGTGCCCGGCTTCGAGGCGGCTCTCGGCGCGGCCCTGGCCGACGACCTCGCGCTGCCGCTTCCGGACTGGCGCGACATGCCGCCCTACGATCCCGTCGCGCCGCTGCCGGACGGGGCCGACGCGCTTTCGGCGCGGGTGAACGCCCCGCCGGCGCTGCGCCGACGGCTCGGTGCCATCGGCGTCGTGGACCGAACGGACGGCCCCCGGCTCCAGATGGCGCTCGCCCAGGGCCAGCGCCTCGTCAGCCGCGAAGGCGATCTCTGGCGCTGGGACGGCCTCTCGGTTGCCGCCGGCGGCTCCGTCTCGGCAACCGCGCTCCGTCTGCAGCAGAGGAACCGCCTGTCCGAGGTCCGCGTCGCCGCCGACGCAGCCCGTGATCGCCTCGAGGCAGCGCGTGCCGCGCAAGCCGAAGGCGCGGCCGAGCTTTCCCGTGCGGTGGCAGCCGAGGCCACCGCACGCGCCGCCCGCAAGGCCGCCGAACAGGCCGCCGCCGACGCCGCCCGCACCCGCGCCCGCGCCGAGACCGCCGCGGAAGCCGTCGAGAGCCGGCTGGCGGGCCTCGGCGCCGGAATGCGGCGCCGCGCCGACGAGCTCGCCGCCGCCCGGAAGCAGCTGGCCGGGGCCGAGCGCGCTGTGGCGGCACTGGCCGACCCGGCCGAGGCCAAGGCGGCGGTGGACGCCGAGCGACTCAAGGTCGAGGCCGCGCGGATCACCATGCTGACGCGGCGTGCCGAGGCCGACGAGATCGAGCGGGCCGGCGCCGCACGAACCCGCCGCCTCGACGAGATCGACCGCGAAACCGCGACCTGGGCGGCGCGTCGCGCCTCCGCGACCGAGCGCCTCGCCGGCCTCGACCGCCGGTCAGCCGAGACCGAGGCGGCACTAGCCGCCGCCCGCGTCCGCCCGCCGGCGCTCGCCGCTCGCCGCGACGAACTGGTCGTGGCCGCGGGCGAGGCCGAGGACCGCCGCCGCCATGCCGCCGACGCGCTTGCCGCCGCCGAGACCGATCTGCGCAGCCGTGACGCCGCTGCGCGGGCCACCGAACGCGCAGCAGGCGAAGCGCGCGAGTCCCGCGCGCGTGCCGAAGCGATGGCAGAAGCGGCCGAGAGCCGCGCCACGACAATGACCGAGCGGCTGCAGGCCGAGACCGGCATGCCCGCGGGCGACATGCTCGCAGCACTCGGGGTGGACGCCGATGCGGTGCCGCCGACCGGCCAGCTCGACGCCGACGTCGATCGCCTGCGCCGCGCACGCGACGGGCTCGGCGCCGTCAACCTGCGCGCCGAGGAAGACGCGGCCGAGATCCGGACCGAATCGGAGACGCTCGCTCGCGAGCGCGACGATCTCGACGAGGCGGTCCGCACCCTGCGCCACGGCATCGCCACCCTCAACCGTGAAGGCCGCGGCCGCCTCGTCACCGCCTTCGACGAGGTCAACCGCAACTTCTCCGCGCTCTTTCGCCACCTCTTCGGTGGCGGCGAGGCGAACCTTGTGCTGGTCGAGAGCGACGACCCGCTCGAGGCCGGCCTCGAGATCATGTGCCAGCCGCCGGGCAAGAAGCTCTCGACCCTGTCGCTTCTCTCCGGCGGCGAGCAGACGCTGACAGCGCTCAGCCTGATCTTTGCGGTGTTCCTCGCCAACCCGAGCCCGATCTGCGTGCTCGACGAGGTCGACGCCCCGCTCGACGACGCCAACGTGACGCGCTTCTGCGATCTTCTCGACGAGATGGTCGCCCGCACCGACACGCGCTTCCTGATCATCACCCACCACGCCGTGACCATGTCGCGCATGGACCGGCTTTTCGGCGTCACCATGGCCGAGCAGGGGGTGAGCCAGCTCGTCTCGGTCGATCTCGCCGCGGCCGAGCGCATCGTCGAGCCGGCCTGACCGACGGGCCGTCAGGCCTCGTCGGCCTGCCCGAGCGCGCCGAGCACCAGCCGCTCCAGTGCGTCGTAGTCCTCCGGATCGAACCCACCGACCCCCTGCAGCCAGAGCCCCGCCAGCCGGAGGCCCTCCGGCAGCAACCGGCAGGTCACCAGCCGTCCCGACCGGTCCTGGCCGACCAGACCCGCGCGGGCGAGAATCTGGATGTGCTTCGACACCGCCGTCAGCGACATCCGGTGCGGCTCGGCCAGTTCGCCCACCGTCCGGTCGCCGGCGAGCAGCGTGGTCAGGATCGCCCGCCGCGTCCGATCCGCCAGCGCACCGAAGATGACGTCGAGATCGGGGCCTGTGCGCTCTTCCATTGCGGGCTCGTCGCGTGCGGGACAGCGAAAGTCAACCGTTTGGTTGACGATCGCGGGCGGTTTCCCCGCACGCAGCGCGGGCCCGCCAAAGCGCCGGCCCGGCGTCGCAAATTCCCAAAAGAGATGCCGTTTCAACGCTTTGCGCAGAACACGCCGCCGGCGCTTTCGCTTGACACTGCCCTCAGCTTTCCGTTACCACACGTTCCCAAGTCAAGGGCCGGAATGAAAGGTGTCCGGCCGGGAGGGAGAGGCCCGATCCGATGGATGAGGAGCCCTTTGCCGACCGGCTGAAGCGTCTGGAAGACCGGATTTCCGCCGCCCGGGCGGGTCGCGTCGAGCCCGCTCGCGGGCATCAGCGCGAGTTCACTCAGGGCTCGCTCGCCTGGCGCATGGTGATCGAGCTCGTTGTCGGCATGGCCTTGGGGGTGGCGATCGGGCTGGGGCTCGACGCGGTTCTCGGGACCCGGCCGATCTTCCTGGTGGTGTTCGCCCTCCTGGGTTTCGCCGGCGGGGTGCGTACGATGATCCGCACCGCCAACGAGGTGCAGCGGGGACACGGCGAAGGCGCACTGATGCGCAACGCGGACCAGGCCGGTCCGGACGATGGGAGAGGGGCCGATGGCGGGTGAAGCGGCAGGCGGCGGTGGTTTCAACATCCACCCGATGGAGCAGTTCGAGGTCCACCCGCTCTTCGGCGATGGTGGCGTACATTGGTACACGCCGACCAACGCGACCCTGTGGATGGCGCTGGCGGTGATCGCCGTCAGCCTGCTGATGGTCGGTGGCTCGCGCGGCCGGGCGCTCGTGCCCTCGCGGACGCAGTCGATGGCCGAGACGGTCTACGGCTTCGGCTACAAGATGATCGAGGACGTGGCCGGCAAGGAAGGCGCGCGGTACTTCCCCTACATCATGACGCTCTTTCTCTTCATCCTGGCGTCGAACATGCTGGCGCTCATTCCCGGCAGCTTCGCCTCGACCTCGCACGTCGCGGTCACCGGGATCCTGGCGCTGGCGGTGTTTATCTCGGTCACCGCGATCGGCTTTTACAAGCACGGCACGCACTTCCTGAACCTCTTCTGGGTGGCGAGCGCGCCGACCGTCGCTCTGCGGATCGTGCTCGCCGCGATCGAGGTCATCTCGTATTTCGTGCGGCCGCTCAGCCACTCCGTGCGACTTGCCGGCAACATGATGGCGGGGCACGCGGTCTTGAAGGTGTTCGCGGGCTTTGCCGCCGCGCTCGGGGTCGGCGCGTTCATCCCGATCCTCGCGATCACCGCGATGTACGGGCTCGAACTGATGGTGGCCGTGATCCAGGCCTACGTCTTCGCCATCCTGACCTGCGTTTATCTGAACGACGCGCTGCACCCGGGCCACTGAGGCCGGGGCGGCTCAATTCCGCCATTCCAGAAGGAGAACGAGGATGGAAGGCAATATCGCGAACATGGGCCAGTTCATCGGCGCGGGCCTCGCCTGCGTCGGCATGGGCGGCGCCGGCATCGGCGTGGGCCTTGTCGCCGGCAACTTCCTGTCGGGCGCGCTGCGCAACCCGGCGGCGGCGGGTGAGCAGACCGCGACGCTCTTCATCGGCATCGCCTTCGCCGAGGCGCTCGGCATCTTCTCGTTCCTGGTTGCACTGCTCCTGATGTTCGCCGTCTGATCGGCATCACGAAGAGCTAGGGGCTCCGGCCTTTGGGCCAGCCGACGACGGAGGGGAAGATGGCGACCGAGAACGCTGCGATCGTGATCGCGCAGGCCGATACGGGGCACACTGTCGTCGTGATCGTCCCTGGCCAAACCACGGCCGCGCCTATCACCGAGACTCTGGGCGAGGAAGACCTGCAGCATGCCGAAGGCGGCATGCCGCAGCTCGATCCGGCGATCTTTCCCAACCTGATCTTCTGGCTGGTCCTGGCGCTCGGCGCGCTCTACTGGGTACTGAGCCGGGTGGCGCTGCCCCGGATCGGGACCGTGATCGGCGAGCGCAACGACGCGATCTCGAACGACATCGAGGAGGCCGCGGCGCTCAAGCGCCGCGCCGAGGAGGCCGAGGCAGCCTACAACGCCGCGCTGGCGCAGGCCCGAGACGAGGCGCACGCCATCGCCGCCGAAACGCGGGCGCAGATCGACAAGGAACTCGCAACGCTGCTCGCCAAGGCGGACGCCGAGATCGCGGTCAGGGCCGGCGAGTTCGAAAAGCGCATCGCCGAGATCCGCGAGAGCGCGGCGGCGAGTATCGAAGAGGTGGCCCGCGCCACGGCGGCGGAGATCATCGACGCCTTCCTGCCCGAGGCGGCCGATCAGGCCGCACTCGACACGGCGCTCGCCAACCGGCTGAAAGGCTGACGCTCATGGGCTTTCTAAACAACACCGAGATCGTCGTCGGAATCGGCTTTCTGATCTTCATCGGCATCCTGGTCTACTACCGGGTTCCGAACATGCTGACCCGCCGGCTCGACGAGCGTGCCGTCCGAATCAAGGCGGAACTCGACGAGGCGCGCGCGCTGCGTGACGAGGCCCAGACCCTGCTGGCGAGCTACGAGCGGCGCCAGAAGGAGGTTCAAGCACAGGCCGACGACATCGTCACCGCCGCCCGCGCCGAGGCCGAGAAGGCTGCCGAAGCCGCCAAGGAAGACATCCGCCGCTCGGTGGAGCGTCGGATGCACACGGCGACCGAGCAGATCGCCGCCGCCGAACAGAGTGCCATCCGGCAGATCAAGGACCGGGCGGTCACCGTCGCGGTTGCCGCGGCCGGTGATGTCCTGCGAGAGCGAATGAAGGCGGATGACGCGAACCGGCTGATCGATGCGGCCATCGCCGAAGTGGGCAGCAAACTGCACTGAGTCCCGCTCCGGCGGGAACGCTCGACGCGGCCGGTCAATTGCATCAGGATCGGGCGGGGAGGACGCGAGATGATTTCCACCGAGGCGCGAAAGGCGCAGCTCGAGGCACGCGAGGCCGAGCTCAAAGGCCGTCTCGCCCGGATCGAGGACGAACTCGAGCAGCCGGTCAGCGAACGCTTCGAGGATCAAGCAACCGAGCGCGAGGGCGAAGAGGTCCTCGAGGACCTCGGCGCCGCCGGCCAGCAGGAACTTCGCATGATCGATGCCGCGCTCAGGCGCATCGAGGCCGGGACCTATGGCATCTGCGCCAACTGCGGCGACCCGATCAGCGAGGAACGGCTCGACGTGCTGCCCGCAACACCGATGTGTCTCGTCTGCGCATCGCAGCGCTGATCTGCTGACACTACGCTGTCGGTTGCGGCGTGGTATGGATGCCCGACAGCATCCAGCGAGGAGCCGGCCCATGTTCAGCCATGTTTCGATCGGAACCGACGATCTCGACCGCGCCGCGCGATTCTACGACGAGGCGCTCGGTGCGCTCGGCTACAAGCGCACCTTCGACGAGGACTTCGGCAAAGCCTGGGGCCTGACCTGGCCGGAATTCTGGGCGACGCGCCCCGAAAACGGAAAACCGGCGACCGCCGGCAACGGCACCCACATCGCCTTCATCGCGGCCGATCGCGCCGGCGTCGACAGATTCCACGCCGCGGCGCTCGCTGCCGGCGGCACGGACGCCGGTGCGCCGGGCCTGCGCCCGGACTACACCCCCGACTACTACGCGGCCTTCGTCCATGACCCGGACGGCAACAAGATCGAGGCGGTGCACCTGGCCGACGTGCCGTTCCCGGACCGCTGATCCCTGCGCACGCCCCGCTCGAGTTAGCTCTGGCCGGTGGGCGTGATGATGATCTCGACCCGCCGGTTCTGCGCCCGCCCGCCCGGCGTATCGTTGCTGGCGACCGGCTGGCTGTAGCCCATCCCGGACGTTCGTACCCGCGCTTCCGGGACCTGGTTCTCCGTCAGGATCGCCGCCACCGCCATCGCACGCTGCTCGCTCAGGGACTGGTTGTGCGCCGACGATCCGGTGTTGTCGGTGTGGCCGACGACCTGCACTGTCGAGTTGGGATTGTCCCGCAGGCTGCGCGCGACGAAGGCGATCTCATCGACGTAGTCCGGATGCACGAGGGCGCTGTCGACGTCGAAGGTGATCGATTCCGGCAGCGTCACCACCAGCTGGCTGCCGGTGTTCACCACCGTGGCGCCCGAACTGCCGAGCCCCTGCTGCAGCTCGCGCTGCTGCCTGTCGAGCGCGCCCCCGATGGCGGCACCAGCCATGCTGCCGAGCGCGCCGCCGACGAGCGTGCCCGTCGTGCCTCCGCCATCGATGGCGCGCCCGAGGAGCGCCCCTGCGCCCGCCCCCACCAAGCCGCCGGTCGCGGTACGGTTGGAACTGCCGTCAAGATTGGTGCAGCCGGCAATCGCGGCCACGCCCAGGGAGAGGACGAAGATCCTGCCAGTGTTCTTCATGTCTGCCTCAAAGCGGTTTCTTTGTTGTGACCGCTCCTTAGCACGCCGATGATTCGGTGGAATGCCTAATTTCAGGCGGCGCCCTCGTAGCGCGCCGATTCCCACGCCAGCATCGCCCGCTTGACGTCGAGGCCCCAGTGGTACCCGCCGAGCCCTCCGGCTTTCCTGAGCGCGCGGTGGCAGGGGATGATCCAGCTCACCGGGTTCCGCCCTACCGCCGTCCCCACGGCGCGGACCGCCTTCGGGCTGCCGATGGCCGTCGCAATGTCGGAGTAGGTGGTGACGTGCCCGCTCGGCACCTGCATCAGCGCCTCCCAGACCTTGATCTGGAACGGCGCTCCCATAAGGTGCAGCCGCGTTTCGCCCGTTCCCCGGAACGCCGCCGTTACCCACGGCTCGAGCCGCTCAGGCGCCTCGACGAAGTTCGCCTTGGGCCAGCGCGCCCTCAGATCGACCATCGCCTCGTCGGCGCCGGTCTCCGCCGCGAAGGCGAGCCCGCAGATGCCCCTGTCGGTGCCCATCACCAGCGCCGGCCCGAACGGCGAGGCGAACCACCCCCAGGCGATCTCCAGGCCTTGCCCAGCGCGGGCAAACGCGCCGGGGCTCATCGCCTCCCAACGCAGGAAGAGGTCGTGCAGCCGGCTCGACCCGGAGAGGCCGCTGGCGTGCGCGGTCTCGAGCACGTTGTGCCGCTCCGCCAGCAGCCGCTTGGCGTAGTCGAGCGCCAGGTACTGCTGGTAGCGCTTGGGGCTGATCCCAACCCATTGGCTGAAGACCCGCTGGAAATGCGCCGGGCTGAGGCCGACGCTCGCCGCGATTTCGTCGAGCGAAGCCTGTTCCGGCGCGCGGGCGACGATATGGTCGATGGCGCGGCCGATGACGGCATAGTGGTAAGGCTCGGTTTCGGTCATGGCTCCGTCTCGCTCTGGCGTGCTCACAAGCTATCGCAGCCGGCGCGTCCGACCCACCCGATTCCTGCGGAAACGGGCTTGCGGCAACCGCGTGGCCCATGCCACGAGGGGCGATGCCAGAAGCGCTCGACTACGCGACGATCAGCGAGATTTTCCGCCGGTTTCACGCCGCCGAGCCCCAGCCCAAGGGCGAGCTGAACCACGCCAGCGCGTTCACGCTGCTGGTCGCCGTCGCGCTCTCGGCCCAGGCGACGGACCGCGGCGTGAACAAGGCGACCGAGGCGCTCTACAAGGTCGCCGACACGCCGCAGAAGATGCTCGACCTCGGCGAGGCCGGCCTCGTCGAGCACGTCCGCACCATCGGCCTCTTCAACAGCAAGGCGCGGCACATCATGAAGCTGTCGGCGATCCTCGTCGAACGCTTCGGCGGCGAGGTGCCATCCTCGCGCGAGGCGCTGCAGAGCCTGCCCGGCGTCGGCCGCAAGACCGCGAACGTCGTCCTCAACACCTGGTTCAAGCTGCCGGCGATGGCCGTGGACACCCACGTCTTCCGCGTCTCGAACCGCACTGGAATCGCCCCGGGCCGCGACGTGGTCGCGGTCGAACGCGCCCTGGAAGACCGGGTCCCCGCCCCCTACCAGTTCCACGCCCACCACTGGCTGATCCTGCATGGCCGCTACACTTGCATCGCCCGCAAGCCGCTCTGCCGGACCTGCCTGATCCGCGACCTTTGCGCCTACGAGGAGAAGAACCTGTGACCAAGGCTTACCAGGTCGTCGGCATCGGCAACGCGCTGGTCGATGTGATTTCCCACATCGAGGACGACTTCCTCGCCGCGAACGGCATCGAGCGCGGCATCATGCAGCTGATCGACCGCGAGCGCGCCGTGCACCTCTACGGCCGGATGGGACCGGCGCGCGAGGTCTCTGGCGGCTCGGCCGCCAACACCATCGCCGGCCTCGCCGCGCTCGATGCGCGCACCGCCTACGTCGGCAAGGTCAAGGACGACCAGCTCGGGGCGATCTTCGCGCACGATCTGCGCGCGCAGGGCGCCGACTATGCAACGCCGCTCGCGCCCCCGGCTCACCAGCACGAGACCGGTCGCTGCATGGTACTGGTCAGTTCGGACGGCGAGCGGTCGATGAACACCTACCTCGGGGTTTCGGAGTTCCTCGGGCCGGATGACATCGACGAGGCCCAGATGGCCGCGGCCGAATGGATCTTCCTCGAAGGCTACCGCTTCGACGGTCCTGACAGCATCGCGGCGTTCGCCAAGGCGGTGCGCGCCGCCAAGGCCGCAGGCGGCCGGGTCGCCATCACCCTCAGCGATCCGTTCTGCGTCGAGCGCCACCGGGACGAGTTCCTGCGGATGATCCGCGCCGACGTCGACCTTCTGGTCGCCAATGAGTTCGAGCTCAAGTCGCTCTACCAGACCGACGACCTCGAAACTGCCATCGCCCGCGCCGAGGCCGAGGTGCCGATCACCGCCTGCACGGTTGGCGCCGGCGGCGCCCATGTCCTCGGCAACGGCACTCGGGTGCACGCGCCGGCAACCGCCGTCAGGGTCGTGGACGCGACCGGCGCCGGCGATCTTTTCGCCGCGGGGCTGCTCCACGGCCTCACCACCGGGCGCGACTGGCTGACCGCCGCGCGGATGGGCTGCGTCGCCGCGGGCGAGGTCATCGGCCATGTCGGCGCCCGCCCGGAGACCGATCTTCGCGCACTCTTCGCCGCGGAGGGTCTCTCCTGACCGTCGCCGTCGAAATCCCGGTCCGAAGGCAGGCGCGCAACAACCCGCGCCTGGGGATCATGCTGATGATCCTGACCTCGATGGTCTTCGCCTGCCAGGACGGCATGTCGCGCTACCTCGGCTCGCACTACAGCGTCATCACCGTGGTGATGATCCGCTACTGGTTCTTCGCCGCCTTCGTGATCGCGACTGCGGCGGCGCAGAAAGGCGGCATCCGCCGGGTCGCACGCACCGAGCGGCTGGCGATGCAGCTCGTCCGCGGCGTCCTGCTCGCCGTGGAAATCTGCCTGACGGTGCTCTCCTTCGTGCTCCTCGGACTGATCGGCACCCATGCGATCTTCGCGGTCTATCCGCTGCTCGTCGCGGCGCTGGCGGGGCCGGTCCTCGGCGAAGTTATCGGCTGGCGACGCCGGCTGGCGATCGCGGTCGGCCTCGCGGGCGTGCTGGTGATCCTGCGCCCGGGCTTCACCGTCTTCAGCCCGCTGGCTCTCGTGCCGTTCGCGGGGGCACTCCTGTTCGCGCTCTATGCGCTCCTCACCCGGCTCGTTGCGCGCACCGACAGCGCCGAGACGAGCCTCTTCTACACCGGCGTCGCGGGGGCGGTGGCGATCACCCTGGTCGGGCCGTTCTTCTGGACACCGATCCACGGCGCGTTCGACTGGTTCTGGATGCTGACGCTCTGCGGCTTCGGCGTGCTGGGCCACTTCCTGATGATCAAGGCCTACGAGGTCGCGGAGGCCGGCACGATCCAGCCTTTCGCCTATTTCCAGCTCGTCTGGGTCACCGGCATGGCACTCTTCCTCTTCGGCGAGCGCCCGGACGGCTGGACTATCGCCGGCGCGGCGCTGATCCTCGGCGCCGGCCTCTATACGCTGGTGCGGCAGGCGAGGCTCAGCCGGTCCGGTTGATGTCGGCGACGAGCTGCACCGGCGCGGCCTTGCCGTTCAGCCGCGCGCGGTAGACGTGCAGCGCCTCGAGCACCCGCATCACGTAGTTGCGGGTTTCGGTGTAGGGGATCGTCTCGATCCAGCCGACCGCATCGACGTCCGGAGACCGCGGGTCGCCGAAAGCGGCGATCCACTGGTCCACCCGGCCCGGCCCGGCGTTGTACGCCGCGGTCGCCAGCAGGTAGGACCCGTTGTAGCGCGCGAGCATCCGCGCCAGGTACTCGGTCCCGAGCCTGGCGTTGTAGAGCGGGTCGTTCCCCAGGCGCGCGGTGTCGTAGGGCACCCCAGCGACCTCCGCCATTTTCTTCGCCGTCGCGGGCATCAGCTGCATAAGCCCGCGTGCCCCGACGCTGCTCGCCGCGCGCGCGTTGAGCTCCGATTCCTGCCGCGCGACCGCCATGGCGTATTCGGTCGGGACTGGCCAGCTTTGCTCGGAGATGACGTGAAGCGGATAATACTGGTCCGGGAGCAGGATGCCGTCCCCCGCGGCGTCCTTGGCAATGCGGATGCCGATCTGCGGCCGCCCGAGATCGATCGCCATCTGCGCCAGCGCCGCCCGGGTCGCCGCGGGCTTGCCTTCCGCGGCCTGCCGGAAGAACTGCGACGCGCGCGCGTCGTCGTCGGCGAGGTGGAGCAGATAGGCCGCCTGCACCACCGACGACGTCATGAACGCCGCGTTCCGCCAGTCCGGCTTCGGTCCGCCTCCCGCAAGCGACGGATCGGCCGGGCTCCCGAGCTTCTCCGCTGCCAGCTGTCCGTAGAAGCTCGTCTGGTACTGCGACGCCATGCGGAACGCCGCCTTGGCCGCGTCCGGGTTGCCGGTCTTGCCGTAGGCGACACCCAGCCAATAGCCCGCCCGCCCGAGGCTGATCGGCGTCGCGACCAGCGACTGGAACCGGGTGAAGTGCCCCACCGCCCGCTTTGGGTCGTCCATCCGGGTCAGCGCGATGAACCCGGCCACCCACTCCGCGTCTGCATAGTCCGCGCCGTTGGTCCCGAAGCTTTTTGCCGCAAGCCTGTAGGCACCAGGAACGTCGCCGTCCTCCAGCGCCTGCCGTGCCAGGTTCGAACGGCGCTGCATCCACATCTCCGGCCTGCCGAGCGCCGTGGCAGAGGTCGAGACCTGCAGCAGATAGGCCTCCGCATCCTGCCAGCGGCCTTTCTCGATCCGGTAGAGGTAGCGCTCGTAGGCCAGCCCCGGATCGGCCTTCAGCCGCGCCGGCACCATCTTGATCGCGTACTGCAACCCCTCGCTGTCGCGCCGCGTCGCGATCCGCGCCTGGGCGAGCCGCTGCCAGTCCGGATCGACCATCGGCAGCATCGCTTCCGCCTCGCCGGTCTGGCCACGCCAGAGCAGCATGTCGAGCCGCGCCACGTTCTCCTTGGTGACGACCTTGCGCCAGCGGGCCAGCACCGCGGTACGCTCCGCGCCGGTCATCGAGAATGTCGTCCAGGCCCGGACGATCTCGGCCTCGGCGTCTTTCTCGCGGCCGCTCGACGCGAGCGCATCGGCCAGCCGCAGCGATCCGGTCGCGGTCTGTGGCGCCGCCTCACCGAAGAACGCCAGGACCTCGTCCGCCGGCATCCCCGATGGCATCTGCCGCTCTCCGGCGCGGCGCAGCGTCTGCAGCCCCGGCCAGTCGCCGTGGCTCGACAGGAAGCGGCCGTATTCCTCCCAGTTGCCGGCGCCGTCGCGAAGCCGCGTCCAGATCACGAGATCGGCCGCGACGGGCAAGCCGGTTCGCGCGGCAACGGCGGCCGCCTCGGTCCAGTCGCCTGTCGACGCCGCTTCCAGCGCCTCCGCCAGGAGCGCCGCCTGCGCGGTGGTCTGTGCCTGCGACGCCGGCGGCAACGCGGCACCGACCAGCAGAAGGACCAGGGACGGAACCGTCAGACGCATGCTCGGGCCTCGATGCGGGGTTCTGCTCTTGCAGGCACTATACCATAGCGTGTGGCGCGCGTCTCGCCGCGGTTCACGCCCTCCGGCTTGCGGCCACGGCGTTTCCCGACTAGCTTCCGGCCCACTTCTTTCCGGAGGCGTCGTCGATGTTCAAGGGCTCCATTCCAGCGCTGGTTACCCCGTTCCGGGACGGCAAGGTGGACGAGGCGGCGCTGGTCGCATTGGTGAAATGGCACATCGCCGAAGGCAGCCACGGCATCGTCGCCGTCGGCACCACCGGCGAAAGCCCGACGCTCAGCCACGACGAGCACGAGCACTGCATCGAGGTGATCGTCAAGACCGCGGCCGGTCGCATTCCGATCATTGCCGGCGCCGGCTCGAACAATACCGAGGAATCGGTGCGGTTCATGCGCTTCGCCGCCCACGTCGGCGCCGACGCGGCGCTCGTGGTCACCCCCTACTACAACAAGCCGAACCAGCGCGGGCTCTACCATCACTACAAGACACTCCACGACGCGGTCGATTTGCCGATCATCATCTACAACATTCCCGGCCGCTCGGTCATCGACATGACGCCCGCGACCATGGGTGAGCTCGCGAAGCTGCCGCGGATCATCGGCGTCAAGGACGCCACCGGCGACGTCAGCCGCGTCTCCGACCAGCGCATCGCCTGCGGCGCCGAGTTCCTGCAACTCTCCGGCGAGGACGCCAGCGCCCTCGGCTTCAATGCCCACGGCGGCCGCGGCTGCATCAGCGTCGTGGCGAACATCGCGCCGCGGCTCTCGGCGGAATTCCAGGACGCGATGATGGCGGGTGACTACGCGCGCGCCCTCACCTATCAGGACCGGCTTATGCCGCTGCACCGTGCCGCCTTCGCCGAGCCCAATCCCGGCCCGACCAAGTTCGCGCTCTCGCTGCTCGGCAAGTGCACCGAAGACCTGCGCTCGCCGATGGTGCCGATCGAGGAGCCGACCCGCGAGCGAATGCGCGCCGCCATGCGCCACGCGGGCCTTCTCAACTGACCGATCGGGCGCTACCAGGGATAGACCTTGCCGGTATGGTTGAAGAAGCCGCCGGTGCCGTCCATGGTCAGCGCCTCGATCACCGCCCGCATCGCCACCACGCTCATCTCCGGGGTGAGCGGAGCGTTTGATCCGCCCATGTCGGTCCGCACCCATCCGGGATTGATCACCGCGACCGCGATCCCCATCGGGCGGAGCTGAAACGAGCGGGCGCGCATCGCCATGTTCACGGCGGCCTTCGAGGTGCGATAGGCCATGTACGAGCCAGATCCCACGTCGGCGAGCGAACCCATGCCGCTGGTGATCGTGACCGCCTTGGCGCCGTTCGCTGCTGCGAGCCGTGGAACGAACGCATCGAGCACCCTGACCGGCCCAAGCAGATTGACCTCGAGCACCTCCCGCCAGGCGTCGTAGTCCACGTTGCCCGGCGCGTCATCGGCCTGGCCATTGATCCCGGCGCTGTTTATCAGAAGATCGAGCGGCTCCCCCGACGCGGCGGACGCCGCCTCGACCGAGGCGGGATCGGTCACATCCATCTCCAGCGTCTCGACGTCGCCGGCCGGCCTCGGCGCCTCGGCAGGGCGTCGGCAGGCGGCCAGGACACGCCAGCCGAGAGCGGCATATTGCCTGACGAACTCTCCGCCGATGCCGCGGCTGGCGCTGGTCACGAGGACGGTCGGCATGACGGATGGCTCCTACGACTGCGGCCCTCCCTGACACATAGCGCCGCCCGGGGCGTCTGGACAGGCCGGGGCCGCTCGGATAGAGCGGCGGGCACCATGGCCAAGGACGAGACCCCGAAGAAGATCGTCGCCGAGAACCGTCGGGCGCGGCACGACTATTTCATTGAGGACGACCTTGAGGCCGGCATCATGCTGGAAGGCTCGGAGGTCAAGTCGCTGCGCTCGGGCAAGGCCAACATCGCCGAGAGCTACGCCTCGATCGAAGGCGGCGAGCTGTGGCTGATCAACGGCTACATCCCGGCCTACGCCCAGGCCAAGACCTTCGGCCATGACGAGCGGCGCCGCCGCAAGCTTCTCGTCAACAAGCGCGAGCTCGCCAGGCTCTGGCAAGGCACGGCGCGCGAGGGAATGACCCTCGTTCCGCTCCGCCTCTACTTCAACGACCGCGGCCGCGCCAAGATCCAGATCGGCATCGCCAAGGGCAAGAAGATGGCGGACAAGCGCGCCACCGAGGCCAAGCGCGACTGGCAGCGCCAGAAGGCTCGCCTGCTCCGAGACCGCGGCTGAACCCGCCAGTCGCCGCGCGCCGCGTCCGCCGTAAGAGGAGTGCAGCGTTAGTTCCGAGCGGCGGCTCGGCTTGCATTGGTCAAAATCAAGACTAGAAGAGACCCTGTGGAATCGCGTGAGATCGTCCGTTTCATTCTTGAAACATTCGTTAATCGAAATACGCATATTAATCCAAGTATTTGGCACGTAATTAACAAACGATAATGAGGTGTTGCAGTCATCCGCGCTGAAGCTTGGGCGCCGCGACCGGCAAAAGTCCGCTCATGCTTGCGCCGTCTGCTAAAATTTCTGCGAGTTCCAGAGCAAGTGTGCAATAACCTCCTTTGTGCCTGAATGATCCATCAACCGATTCGGTGAGTTGTCGCATGCATTGCGACAGTCCGGACGGTTATTTGGGCGATGGCTCGCTGCAAATAACGAAGCTTGAGCGAGGCCGGCATCGCTTTGACTGGTCTTGTGTCTATAGTTGGAACCAGTTCGGGAGAACAGCGTCATGGCTATTGTAAACGTATCCAGCAACGGCCAACTCGCCGCAGCTCTGCAGTCCGCCGCAAGCGGAGACGAGATCAGGCTTGGCGACGGCCACTATACGCTTGGCGGCGAAGGGCATCAGCAAGGCGATAACGGTCACTTCCGACAGGTTCAGCGGTGATCGACAGCCTGAGCATGGTAAAGGTTTCCAACCTCACCATCGACGGCGTCGATTTCAACGCCAAGGACGGCTCCGACAAGTCGTTCGTACGTTCATGACTCTCAGACAATGTCACCATCCGCAACGGCGACATGGAAGGCGTGGCGAGCGGCTATGGCCAAGGCAGAGGCCTCTGGGTCGGTCAAACCCAAGGGCTTCACTCTTGAGAACATGCACATGCACGGGTTCGACGACCGCCGCATTTATCGCGAGTTCGGACGATCTCACGCTGAAGAACAACACATTCAGCAATATCAAGCTGGGACGCAATGGCCTCGGTCGGGATTCACGGTGCGCAGATTTCAGGCAACGTCGTCGACCTAGATACTCACACCTGGCCTCAAGCACTCGGACGGGATTCAGTTCTGGAACACAGGGACCCCCTCGACCGACAATCCCGTCAACCAACATTGTCATCGAAGACAACGTGATCCGGACCCACAACGCGCAGAGCCACGGCATCTACATCAACAACGAGGTGGCCAATCGTCCGACGGGAACAGCGACCACGTTCTTCGAGAACATCTCGATCGATCACAACACCATCGTCTCAGGGGACGGGTTCGGCATTTCCGTCGGCGCAGACCCGCGGGCTGGACATCACTGACAACATCATCCTCAAGGATATCTCCACCGATCCCAAAGGGACGCCGAGCATTCGGGTGCAGTCAAGATTCGACCGATGTATCGATCACTGGCAACGTTACCCACAAGGCGCCCGAAGCCAGCGATAACAATTGGCAGACCGCGACATTCCGTGCCTTCCTGGACGATCTCGAACAACCATATCGTCTCCACCGGCACGACGGTTCCTCAAGCAGAGGCGTTGCTTGACCCGACTCCGGCGCCGCCGAATCCGCCTTCCGACCTGCCCGACCCGGTCGGCAACGGCCACGCTGACACGTTCCGGTTTGATGCAGTCGGCAGCCCCGACGTCGTCAAGGGGCTGGTCTTTGGCGAGGGCGACCGCATCGTGCTCGAGAACTACGCGAGGGGCACTTTCCAGGGCACAGCCGGCGGCAACGTGCTGGATGTCACCTCCGACGGCACGTCGGTAACGATCGACAGCCTGGCCGACATCCGCGAACTCGACGCCGCTTCAGCTGACGTGCACACCCGGCTGGGTGGCCTCGACAAGCTGGTCCTCGACATCGACCAGGCCGGCGGCCTGCACTCGATTCAGCTCGTCGCGATGGCGCACAACTACTTCGGCTGACCGCGTCCCGAAGCCTCAGTCGCGGTCCCAGCCTGGCCGGGGCCGCATCAACACCAGCAGCGCTCCGACAGCAACGAGGCCAAGCCCCAGCACCGGCCGCGACGGCGCCCGGCTCGGGATCATCGACAACGCGGCCGCCTGATAGAGCTGCCTGTCGAGGCTCGCCCGCCGTTCGGCGTAGCGGCGGTGCCGGCGCTCCTCCAATGATAGAATGCCGATCAGGATCAGGAGCACGAGGAGCGCTCCGCCCGCCATGATCGCGCAGGCGTTGATCAAGCCGACGCGGTCGGCGAGCGCTACCGTCGCTGCCGCGAGGGCGAAGCCGAGGCAGAGCAGCGCCGCCACGACACACCCGCCAAAAAGCGCCGCACGCAACCCCGCGCGGCGCCCGATGTTGCGAAGCCGCGCCTGTGCGACCCGCGAGACCGTCGCGAACAGGCGCGCCACTGTCAGCGCCGGAAGAACACGCCGAGCAGGAAGCCGGTCAGCGCCGCCAGGCCCAGCGAGGCGAAAGGGCGCCGCCGGGTCGCCGCTGCAAGCTCCTCCTCGAGGGACTGCAGTTCCGACACCACCACGTCGTAGGCCTGCTCGCCTTTGGCATAGCCCTCGGAGGCGGTCGAACTGGCGGCCGACTTCAGGCCGCGGGCGCGGTCCTTGCCGATCCGCGCAACCATGGACCCGAGCTCCGACAGGTCCGCCCGCAGTGCCGAAATCTGCGCGGCCAGCGGCTCGGCCATCTCGCTCGCCGCCTCTACGACGTCGTCCTTGCGGGTCGTTGCCATGATCTCTTCCTCTCACGCTGTGGTGCAGCAAAGGTCCGGCGCAATCGCCAGCCCGACTCGTGTCAACGCCCAGCGAACCTACAAGGTTCCCCGGTCCTGAGGAAGTTCTCAGACGAACCGGTTGACCCAGTTCTCCAGCTTCTCCTGCCTGCCTGACCGCGGCGTGGGATCGATCCCGTCGCGGTCAACACGCTCGGCGATGCTGGCCAAGTCGCTCGTCAGCATCGCCTGCGCTTCGGCGCTCTCCCACCCGGCATACCGCTCGGCGAGCATCGCCTCCAGCCCGCCATCCTCGATCATCGCCGCGGCAGCCAGAAGGGCGCGCGCGCAGACATCCATCGCGCCGACGTGCGCCGCGACCAGATCCTCGGGATCGAGCGACTGGCGGCGCAGCTTGGAATCGAAGTTGGTGCCGCCGGTGGTGAAGCCGCCGGCCTTCAGGATGTAGTAGAAGGCAAGCGCGGTCTCGGGGACGTTGTTCGGGAACTGGTCGGTGTCCCAGCCCGACTGCAGGTCGTTTCGGTTCGAATCGATGCTGCCGAAGACGCCGAGCGCGGTCGCGGTGGCGAGCTCGTGCTCGAAGGAATGGCCGGCGAGATAGGCGTGGCCGACCTCTATGTTGAGCTTGACCTCTTTCTCCAGCCCGAACCGCTGCAGGAAGCCGAACACCGTGGCGACATCGTAGTCGTACTGGTGCTTGGTCGGCTCCTGCGGCTTCGGCTCGATCAGGATGGTGCCAGGGAAGCCGATCTTGTGCTTGTAGTCGACCACCATCGACAGGAACCGGCCCATGTGGTCGAGTTCCTGCTTCATGTCGGTGTTGAGCAGCGTCTCGTAGCCCTCCCGGCCGCCCCAGAGCACGTAGTTCGCGCCCTTGAGGTCGTGGGTCACGTCCATCGCCGCCTTCACCTGCGCCGCCGAGTAGGCGAACACCTCCGGGTCGGGATTGGTCGCGGCCCCGGCCATGAAGCGGCGGTTGGAGAAGAGGTTGGCCGTGCCCCAGAGCAGCTCGATCTTGGTCTCCTCCATCCGCCGGGCGAAATAGTCCGCGATCTCGCGCACATTGCGGTTCGACTCCGCGAGGCTCTTGCCTTCGGGAGCGACGTCGCGGTCGTGGAAGGTGAAGAACCTGGCGCCGAGCAAGGTGAAGAGCTCGAACGCCACCTCGGCCTTGAGCCGGGCCGCCGACATGCCGGAATCGAACCAAGGCCGCTCGAAGGTCTGGCCGCCGAACGGATCGCTGCCCGGCCAGGCGAACGAATGCCAGTAGCAGACCGCCATCCGCAGCTGGTCTTCCATGCGCTTGCCGAGCACCATCCGGTCCGGCTCGTAGAAGCGGAAGGCCAACGGGTCTTCGCTGTCCGGCCCCTTGAAGCTGGCGGGTGCGATCCCCTTGAAGAAGTCGGTCATCGGACGGTTTCCTCCGGCGTTCTCTTGTTTACGATTCACCTAGCCGGCGCACGGGAGATGATCTCGGCGCGCACCTGTGCCACTCGTATTCGGCCGGTCGCAAAACGGCCTGCGATGGCCTATATTCGGTTCGGGAGCCTTGGGAATGCCTGCGACCTTGCGGATCGACACGCTCAAGTTCGTGCGAAAGCTGACCGAGGCGGGCATGGAGCGCCGGATGGCAGAAGCGATCGCGGAAGGTCTGGCCGAGGCGGATACGTCCGATCTGGCTACCAAGGCCGATCTCGCCGCCTTGCGGTCCGACCTCAAGGCTGAAATCGCCGATTCCAAGTCGGAAATCTTCCGCTTCATGATGCTGCAGGCCGTGGCCATCGTCGGTCTGACCGTCACGCTCATCAAGCTTCTGCCCTGACGCCGCGGATCGCCGGATAGAGCGCGCGGTAGCGGGCGTAGCCTTCGCGGTAAAGCGGAACGAGCTTCGGGTCGGGCTCGATCGTGCGCAGGATTTCGGGAGCGGCGCAGACTTCCGCCGGATCGGCGCCTTCGGCGGCGCAGATCGCGAGGCGGGCGGCGCCCAGCGCCGCGCCGACGTCGCTGTCCGCGGCGATCTGCAGCGGCCGGTCGAGCACGTTCGCGATGATGCCGAGCCATGTCTCCGACCGCGCGCCGCCGCCCACCGCCAAAGCGCTGGCAAAGTCGGTGCCCGCGTCCTTCAGCACCCGCTGGCAATCCGCGAAGGCGTAGGCCACCCCTTCCATCACCGCCTGCGTCAGGTCGCGGGTGCCGTCCGACTGCGACAGGCCGACGAAGGCACCGCGTGCGCCCGCATCGTTGTGCGGCGTCCGCTCGCCGGAGAGATAGGGCAGGAAGCTCACGGCCGACGGCGCCGTGACCGGCCCGACCGCGCCGGCAAGGTCGGCGGCCTTCTGCCCGGCGATGCGCGCGAGCCACTCCAGGCTGTCCGAGGCCGACAGGATCACCCCCATCTGGTGCCAGGTGTCCGGGATGGCGTGGCAGAAGGCATGCACCGCGCCTTCGGTGTTGGGCGAGAACGCGGCGTTGGAGACGAAGAGCACGCCCGAGGTCCCGAGCGACACGAAAGCCGAGCCGGGCGTCACCACCCCCACGCCGCAAGCGGCGGCTGCGTTGTCGCCGGCACCGCCCGCCACGACGACGGTGCGGCCGATCCCCCAGCGCTCGGCGAGCTCGGGCAGGAGTTCGCCCGAGATCTCGCTGCCTTCGACCAGCCGCGGCATGGCGCTGCGCGAGAGGCCCGTCGCCTCCAAGAGGTCGTCGGACCAGTCCCGCGCGGCGACGTCGAGCCAGAACGTCCCCGAGGCGTCCGACATCTCCGACACGTGGTGCCCGGTCAGCCGGAACCGCACGTAGTCCTTGGGCAGCAGCACCATGTCGATCTGCCGGAAGCTCTCGGGCTCGTGCTTGCGGAGCCAGGCGATCTTGGGCGCGGTGAACCCCGGCATCGCGATGTTGCCCGCCACTTCGCGGGCGCGCGGGAATGCCGCCTCGATCTCGGCACATTCCGCCATCGACCGTCCGTCGTTCCAGAGGATCGCGGGACGGATGACCTTGCCGTCAGGATCGAGGCAGACCGCCCCATGCATTTGCCCGGAAAGGCCGATCCCGAGCAGCCCGCCGAGGCCGTGCTCGCGCGCCAGCGTGCCGATCGTGCCCTCCACCGCGCGCCACCAGTCCTCGGGGTTCTGCTCCGACCACCCGGGGTGCGGCCGCGAGACGGTCAGCGCCTGGCTGGCCTGCCCGACGAGTTGCTGGTCGCGGTCGAAGAGGACCGTCTTGACGGAGGAGGTGCCGATGTCGATGCCGAGATACATCGGACGTTCACGCCGGCCGATTTGAGATCGCGGTGCGTAACACGCGTGAAATTATGGTCAAGCCCTTGACACTGCTACGAATTCATCAAGATTAATTCCCTTGCGGTTGGCAGCGGCGGCGTCATTGGAGCGTCAGCCTTTCGGGATTCCTGCCGAGGATGATCATTCCGAGAACGTCGTCCTCGCTGACATCCTCGACGCGGACCGTGCCGACCAGCCGTCCGTTCTTCATCACCGAGACCCGGTCGCAGAGCGCCATCACGTCCCGGACGTCGTGCGAGATCAGGAGGATGCCCAAGCCCTCGGCCTTGAGCCGGGCGATCAGCTCACCCACCATCCGCGCCTCACTGACGCCGAGCGCCGCGGTCGGCTCGTCCATGATCAGCACCCGGGCGTCGAAATGCACCGCGCGCGCGATCGCGACCGACTGGCGCTGCCCCCCGGAGAGCGCCCTCACCGGCAGGTCGAAGCGCGTGAAGTCCGGGTTGAGCCGCGCCATGACCTTGCGTGTCTCCGCCTCCATCCGGCGATCGTCGACGAACCCCGCCGGCGTCACGATCTCGCGGCCCAGAAACACGTTCTGCGCCGCCGTCAGTGTGTCGGCGAGGGCAAGCGTCTGGTAGATCGTCTCGATGTTCAGGCGCCGGGCGTCGCGCGGCGAGCGGATCTCGGCCCTTTCGCCGGCGATCAGGATTTCGCCCGCGTCGCTGCGGCAGGCGCCCGACAGCACCTTGACCAGCGTCGACTTGCCGGCGCCGTTGTGTCCCAAGAGCCCGAGAACCTCGCCGGGGAAGAGGTCGACCGACACCCGGTCCACCGCCTTCACGCCGCCGAAGGCGACCTCGATGGCGCGCATCTCCACCAGAGGCGTCATGCGGGCAGGACGGCTGCGGCCGGCCGTGCGCTGGAACTCATCTCGCATCCCCCATTGCCGGCCCTGACCCGCCCCGCTCCGGGGCGCCGGTCGATTCCCGACCCGGCGGCAGCGCGCAAGCATCATCCGGCCGGACCGCCGTTGTCAAATCCCCGCGGCGGCTACTCGAGCCAGCCGCGCTCGCGATAGTAGCGCTCGGCGCCGGGATGCACCGGCGCGGCCAGGGCCGTCGAGACCATCGCCTTCTCGTCGAGGCCGGCGAGCACCGGATCGAGCCCCCGCAGCATGTCGATGTCTTCGAAGATCGACCGGACGATGGCATAGACGGTGTCGTCGGCAACGCCGGCCCGCGACACCAGGGTCGCCTCGACCCCGAAGGTCCGCACCGCGTCGTCGGTCCCCTTGTAGAGCCCTCCCGGGATGGTGGCCGCGACGAAGTCCGGATGCGCCGCCACCATCTCGTCCACCGCCGGGCCGGCCGCAGCGATCAGCGTCGCGTCGCACGTGGTCGTCGCCTCCTGGATCGCCAGCGCCGGCTGACCGACGGCGTAGAGGAAGGCGTCGATCTCGCCGTTGCAGAGCGCGCGCGCCGCGCCTTCGGGCGCCACGTCCGGGGTGGCCGCGAAACTCGCGGGCGTCCAGCCCAGCGCCCCCATCAGCGCATCGGCGAGCGTTCGGGTCCCCGACCCCTCGATGCCCAGCGCCACCCGCTTGCCCGCCAGATCCTCCACCTGCGCAATTCCCGCGTCGGCGCGGGCCACGATGGCGAGCGGCTCGGGATAGAGCGCCATCACCGAGCGCAGGTCGGCAAACGGCCCGGCCTCGGCGAAGGGCGCCTGGCCCTGGACCGCCGCGGCGGCGTTGTCGGACTGGACGATGGCCATATCGAGCGTGCCGTCGCGCAGGCCGCCGATGTTGGCGACCGACCCCGCGGACGGCTCGGCGGCGCAGCGCAGGTTCGTCTCGCGCCGATGCTGGTTCGCCAGCCGGCAAAGCGCCACGCCGACCGGATAGTAGACCCCCGCGAGGCTCCCCGTGCCCATGCGGACAAGCTGCGGCTCCTGCTCCTGCGCCGGCGCAGCCGTGGCGATTCCGGCCAGCAGCGCCGCCGCAACCAGCCAACCGGCAACCCGTCCTCGTCCCATGCGCAACCCTCCGAATACCGAGCCTAGTCCAGCTCGTCCGTGGGCAACGCGTTCAGCTGGCCCCAGTTCGGTTCTCCGATGCGGCTGGCCAGATCGATCTGGGTCTCGAGATAGTCGATGTGCCCCTCCTCGTCGGCCATCAGCTCCTCGAAGAGCTTCATGGAGACGTAGTCGCCGACGCCGTGGCAGTATTCCCGCGCCTCGGCGTAGAACGCGCGGGCTTCCTTCTCTGCCGCGAGGTCGCAGTCGAGCGTCTCGCGCGGGGTCTCGCCGATGCGCAGCGGGTCGAGGGTCTGCAGGTTGGGGTGGCCATCGAGAAAGATGATGCGGTCCATCAGCTTGTCGGCATGGTGCATCTCCTCGATGCTCTCCTTGCGCGACTTCTCGGCCAGGCGGCCGTAGCCCCAGTTGTCCTGCAGGCGATAGTGCAGCCAGTACTGGCTGATCGCCGTCAGCTCACTCCGGAGCCCCTTGTTGAGATAGTCGATGACCCCCGCGTCGCCCTTCATCCCTCGATCCTTCTTCTTGGTCGCCGTGCGGCTCGCGCCGGTCGGCCGGGATGCGGAGCTTATCGCACCAGCGCATGTTTTCAACGAAGAGACGGATGCAGCCGCCGCATTCCGCCGACTTGCCGAGCGCCCGGTAGACCTTGCCCGGGGTGATCAGCGTGTGCGGATCGGAGGCCCTCATCCACTCGATGGCGTTGACGATGTCGCGGTCGGTGATGCGCGCGCACGAGCAGACGATCATCGCGCGGGCCTCCCGGCGGGGATGGACAAGGAGCGCGTCATCGGAACCGAATCTCCACCGTGGTGAATTCGGCTAACCTGACAAGTTAAGTCGGGAATTGCAATCCCCGCGCTCGGCCGAGAAAGCGCTTCAGGCCACCGCGCGCGACAGGGCGCAGTGGCTCCAGAGGTCGGAGAGTGCCCGCACCAGGTGGTCGAGGTCGGCCTCGCTGTGGAGCGGCGACGGCGTGAAGCGCAGGCGCTCCTGGCCCTTGGCGACGGTGGGATAGTTGATCGGTTGCACGTAGATACCGTAGTCGTCGAGCAGGATGTCCGACAGCATCTTGCACTTGACCGGGTCCTTGACCATCACCGGCACGATGTGGCTGGGGTTCGGCAGGTGCGGGATACCCAGCCGGTCGAGCCGCGAGCGGAGCCTCGCCACCATCTCGCGCTGGCGCAGGCGTTCGACGTTGCTCTCTTTGAGGTGGCGGATGCTGGCCCGGGCGCCGGCGGCGATTGCCGGCGGCAGTGCCGTGGTGAAGATGAAGCCCGAGGCGAAGCTGCGGATGAAGTCGATCAGCGCCGCGGACCCCGCGACGTAGCCGCCGACCACGCCGAACGCCTTGCCGAGCGTGCCTTCGATCAGCGTCACCCGGTGCATCAGCCCGCGCTCCTCGGCGACGCCGCCGCCGCGTGGCCCGTAGAGCCCGACCGCGTGCACCTCGTCGAGGTAGGTCATCGCGCCGTGCGCCTCGGCGACGTCGAGGATTTCGCCGATCGGCGCGATGTCGCCGTCCATCGAGTAGACGCTCTCGAAGGCGACGATCTTCGGCCGGTCCGGCTCGATGTCGGCGAGCCGGCGCTCGAGGTCGGCCGGGTCGTTGTGCCGCCAGATGCGCTTCTCGCAGCGGGCGTGGCGGATGCCTTCGATCATGCTGGCGTGGTTCTGCGCGTCGGAGAGGATCACGCACCCCGGCAGCTTGCCGCCGAGCGTGGAGAGCGAGGCCCAGTTCGAGACATAGCCGGAGGTGAAGAGCAGCGCCGCCGCCTTGCCGTGCAGGTCGGCAAGCTCGCGCTCCAGCAGCACGTGGTCGTGGGTGTTGCCGGAAATGTTGCGGGTACCCCCCGCCCCGGCGCCGCAGCGGTCGATCGCCTCGTGCATCGCGGCCAGGACCGCCGGATGCTGGCCCATCCCGAGGTAGTCGTTCGAGCACCACACCGTCACGTCCGCCGGCCGGTCGTCGACGTAGCGCCTGGCCCGCGGGAAGTCGCCGCTCGCCCGTTCCAGTTCGGCAAACACCCGGTAGTTGCCCTCCTTGCGGAGCGCATCGAGGTGCTGGCTGAACAACCCGTCGTAGTCCATTCCCGAATTCCTCGCATCCGCCGGCCATCGCCGAGACGGTCAGACCCTGCCGTCGATCAAGCACCCGGCCGAAAAAGTCAACCGCCAGGCTGTCACACCCCCGACCCCTGCTCTCTCCGGGAGCCGCCGCATTTCCCTGCAATTCGAAAAGATGCGGATTACATTTCACCGCTGAGCCGTCTTCTATCACGGATCGGAGAGGACTTCACCGTGGGGCCGGAGCGCGAGCTTGCGCGGCTGATCGCCGGGATGGCGCCCCGGCTCGATCCCGACCGCTGGGTCTTCGTCAGCCTTGTCGTCCCGCTGCCGCCCGGCATCGTCCCTCTGATGCAGTTCCGCGAGGACGAAGGCACCACCTGCATCCTCGCGCCGGCCGAGGCGCTGCGGCTCGGCCACCCGGACCGACCGGTCTTCCGCCGGATCACGTTGACCGTGATTTCGAGCCTCGAGGCCGTCGGCCTGACCGCCGCGGTCGCGGGCACGCTCGCCGAGGCGGGGATCAGCGCGAACGTCGTGGCGGCCTTTCACCACGACCACGTTTTCGTCCCGGAAGAGCGGGCAACCGATGCGATGGCCTGCCTCGCGGCACTCGCCGCGGCGGCCGGCGGCGACCCTTCGTGACGTCCGGCCCTACCCGGCGGCGGCGTCGTGGAACGCCGGCAACGACGTCTCGATCATCGCTTCGGTCGCGGTCAGCGAGATGCGGAAATCGCCGGGCCGCTCGAAGAGCGTGCCCGGCATGACGTGGACGCCGCGCGCCGCCAGCCGCTCGGCGAACCGGAGCGCGTTTCCGCCCGGCGCCGCGCCCCAGAGATAGAACGTCCCTTCCGGCCGGGTCATCCGGTAGCCCCACTGCTCCAGCGCGCCGAGCATACGGTCGCGCCGGGCCGTCAACGCCGCCATGTCGATCGACACCGTCTCGAGCGCCGCCACCGCGTGCTGCATCACCGCGTCGGGGAAGGTCCAGCCGAGCGCCATCTGGGTGGGGAAGAGCGCCGCGCGCAGCGCCGCGCGCTCGGCCTCGGGCATCAGGGGCGACAGCGCGAGGTAGCCGAGGCGCTGCCCCGGCGCCAGCAGCACCTTGCCGTAGCTGTAGTCGATCAGCGTCCAGGGATAGACCGCCGCCGGGCTGACGAAGCCGTTGCCGTCGAAGCGGATGCGCCGGTAGGGCTCGTCCGACAGCAGCCAGATGCGCGCCCCGATCCGCGCCGACGCCGCCTCGAGCAGCTCCGCGAGGGCCTGCAGCTCGTCGCGCGAATAGATGCGCCCGGTCGGATTGTGCGGCGAGTTCACGACCACCATCCGGGTCCGCGCCGTGATTGCAGCCTCGATCTGCTCCAGGTTCAGATCGTAGCGCGGCGCCGACAGCACCGTCTTCACCGGCACGAGGTCCGCCGCCCGGAGCATCGGCGCGTAGCAGAACCATCCCGGCACCGGGATCACCACCTCGGCGCCGGCATCCATCACCAGCCGGAACGCCAGCGCGATCGCGCCGAAGGCACCCTGCGTCATCGCCACGTCCTCGGGCGCCACCGGCAGGCCCAGCTCGCGCGTCAGCGCCTCGGCGACGACCGCGCGCGGCTCCGCCTCGTTGGCCTTGTAGGCGAACCAGTCCTCGCTCAACGGCTCCACGCTCCGGCGGAGCGCCGCGACCAGCCCGCCGAGCGGCATCTCGTGCGGGTTGCCGAAGGTGAAGTCGCAGGCGCCCGGCGCGTCCGCCCCGCGGGCGTGGAGGCCCTCGAAGAAGGCGCCCACAGTGGCGAACTCCGCCGCGGCCCTGCCCGCCCGTCCCGAGATGATGTCCATGGACCCTGTCTCCCCGCGTTTCGGACGGAACCCTAGCACACCGCGAACCGTGCCGCCTCCGCCGCCGTGGCAGAACCCCGGAAGGCGGGGTTTCCTTTCCGGAGCCGATCTGTAAGGTCGCGCCCGCGGCTGCAGGCCGCGGCCGGAGGGCGGGCGGATGACGAGCGAGTCCAGACCGATGATGCGGGCGCTCCGCGGCGAGGCGCAGCCCGTGCCGCCGGTCTGGCTGATGCGCCAGGCCGGACGCTACCTGCCCGAATACCGCGCGGTCCGCGCCCGGGCGGGGAGCTTTCTCGAGCTCTGCTACACGCCCGATCTCGCCGTCGAAGTCACGCTGCAGCCGATCCGGCGCTTCGGCTTCGACGCCGCGATCCTCTTTGCCGACATCCTGCTGATCCCCCAGGCGCTCGGCGCCAACCTGGTCTTCCTGGAAGGCGAGGGTCCCCGGCTCTCCACCATCGGCGGCCCGGACGACCTCGCGCAGCTTCGCCCCGTCGATGAAATCCACGAGACGCTCGCGCCGGTTTACGAGACAGTGCGCGAGGTCAGGGCGGCGCTGCCGGCGTCGGTTCCGCTGATCGGCTTCGCCGGGGCGCCCTGGACGGTGGCGAGCTACATGATCGCCGGCCGCGGCACACCGGACCAGGCACCCGCGCGCGCGATGATCTACCGCCAGCCTGCGGTCTTCGACGCCCTGATGGAGAGGATCGAGAGCGCCACGGTCGCCTACCTGCTGGCGCAGATCGAGGCCGGCGCCGAGATCGTCAAGCTCTTCGACAGCTGGGCGGGCTCGCTGCCCGGTCCGCTCTTTGCGCGGTACGCGATCGATCCGGCGCGGCGCATCGCCGCCGCGATCCGGGCCGCGCACCCGCAGGTGCCGGTGATCGGCTTCCCGCGCGGCGCCGGAGCGGGCTTTGCCCCGTTCGTCGAAACGGCCGGGGTGCAGGCGGTGGCGCTCGACACCGCCATCGATCCGGCCTGGGCCGCGCGCGTCCTGCAGCCCCGGGTCTGCGTCCAGGGCAATCTCGACCCGCTGCTGCTGGTCGCCGGCGGCGAGGCGCTCGTCGAGGCCACGCGCCGGATGGTGGATGCCTATTCGGGCGGCCCGCACATCTTCAACCTCGGCCACGGGATCACGCCCGAGGCTGACCCCGCCAACGTCGAGCTGATGCTGCGCACCATCCGCGGCTGAGCCTCAGTCGCCGGAGCCGAGCGAGCCCGAGAACAGGTTCAGCACCACGACGCCCGCGAGGATCAGGGCGACGCCGATGACCGCCGGCTGGTCGAGCCGCTGGCCGAAACCGATCCAGCCCACGCCTACGATCAGCACGATCCCGAGGCCCGACCAGATGGCGTACACGATCCCCATCGGGATCGTCCGGAAGGTGATCGAGATCAGCACCAGGGCCGCGGCATAGCACGCCACCACGAGCGCCGACGGGCCCGGCCGGGTGAACTGATTGCATGCGAGCAGCGCCGACGTCCCGATCACTTCGCAGACGATCGCCGCGACCAGGATGGCGTAGGTGACACCGAGGCCCATGATTTCGGATCCGATCCGGATCAAATGGAGCTGAATGCAATTGGATCAGGCGCAGGACAATGGCGCGTTTCTACCACATCCCGAAAGCGTCGGCACGATTCGTTTGGCGCCGGTCGGTTTGGCCGCGGTCGTTTGGCGCCGGCGGCGCCTCAGGACGTGACCGAATTCGGAGAACGCGTTGACGATCACCACGCCGGCCACGATCAGGCCGAGGCCGATCATCGCCGGGGGGTCCAGCCGCTGCCCGAAGCCGAGCCAGCCCACCGTCGAGATCAGAACGATGCCGAGGCCGGACCAGATCGCATAGGCAATGCCCATCGGGATCGTGCGAAAGCTGAACGCGAGCCCCAGGATCGCCCCGCTGTAGAAGACCGCGACGATCAGGCTGGGGATGGCCTTGGTGAACTGCTGGCTTGCCAGCAACGCCGAGGTTCCGACGATCTCGCAGAGGATCGACGCAAGCAGGATGGCGTAGGCTGTGGGCAACGACATCGGCAGGACTCCCACACCGGGGTCCCTCAGTTCGCGCATAAGGCGAGTCAAGTCAAGCGGAAACGATTATGAGGAGAGTTGGTCAGTGCTGCTTCTCGATGCCGACGAAGGCGAACATGCGCGACACCCGGACCGCGACCGCCTCGCGGAACCGACGCTCGTCCTCGGTCAGGTCAGGCGCCCGCGCCGCGATCCAGGCCGCGGCTTCGGCCGTGCGTCCGCGCTCCCTGACGGTCTCGGCCGCCTGCGCCCGAATGGCGCGGCCCAGCGCGATCCTGTCCTCGAACCGTGAGAGCCGCATGATCGTCCCCCTCCTGCCGGAAGGTGCCAATCGCCTGCGCGGCGGACAACGACGAGAGTGCTAATGGGTTAATGCGGAGCGAATTCAAGACCTGAAGGCCGGGCGTTCTCGGCTTGAGACTGCAGCGAGGCGCGGGTAGCATTCGCCGACCGATCACCCGACCTGCGAGCCGGAGCCTGCCATGGCCTTGCGCCCCACCCGCCGCGACCTCCTGACCATCGGACTTGCCGCCGGCGCGCTGCCGCTCCTGCCGCGGCTGGCCGCGGCGGAAGGCCCCGAAATGGGTCCGCCGCAGCCCTTCTCGTTCGACGCGATCCGGGCGATGGCGCGCACGCTGGCGCAGCAGCCGTTCACGCCGCCGTTCGTCGCCGACGCAGCACTCCTCGAGACGATCGACTACGATCTGCACAACCAGATCACCTACCGGCCGGACCGGACCCTCTGGGGCGACGTTCCGGAAGCGGCCAAGGTGCGGTTCTTCTTTCCGGGCCGCTACTTCAAGGAGCCGGTCCAGATCAACGTGGTCGAGGACGGCATGGCGCGGGAGCTCAAGTTCTCGCTCGACCTCTTCGACATGCCCGCCGACCATCCGGCGCGGCAGCTGACCAAAGGCGGCTTCGCGGGGTTCGCGGTGATGGACCCCGAGCAGGAACACGACTGGATGGCGGTGCTCGGCGCCTCCTACTATCGCACGTCCGGCTATTCGGGGCAGTTCGGCCTTTCGGCACGCGGGCTTGCGATCGACTCGGGCGGGCCGGGACCGGAGGAGTTCCCGCGCTTCACCCGCTTCTGGCTGGAGCGGCTCGACGACGGCGGGATCACGTTCTACGCGCTCCTCGAAAGCCCGCGCACGACGGGTGCGTTCAAGATCGCCAGCACCCGGCACGACGGGGTCTTCCAGGACATCGAGTCGACGGTGTTCCTGCGCGGCGACATCCAGCGCCTCGGCTTCGCGCCGCTGACCTCGATGTTCTGGTTCGGCAAGAACAACCGCTTCATCGGTCCCGACTGGCGGCCCGAGGTCCACGACAGCGACGGCCTCGAGATGCTGCTCGGCTCGGGGGAGCGTATCTGGCGGCCGCTCAACAACCCGCCGCGGCCGATCGCCAACGCCTTCCGCGCCGACGGCCTCAAGGGGTTCGGCCTCGCCCAGCGCGAGCGGAGCTTCGAGGAGTACCAGGACGACGGCGTCTTCTACGAAAAGCGCGCGACGCTCTGGGTCGAGCCGCAGAACGACTGGGGCGAGGGTTCGGTGATGCTGGTCGAGCTCACCACCAACGACGAGATCCACGACAACATCGTCGCGTTCTGGAACCCGGCGGCGCCCGCGCTCGCCGGAAGCGAGTACAACCTGAACTACAAGATGAACTGGGTGAAGGAGGCGCCGCCGATGTCGGTGGCGCGCTTCATCGGCCTCAGGATCGGCGCGGGCGGCGTGCCGGGGCAGCCGCGGCCGCCGAACGTCGTCAAGTTCGTCTGCGATCTCGACGGCAACGGGCTCGAGGGGCTCGACCGCTCCAGCGGCGTCGAAGCGGTCGTCGAGGCGAGCCGCGGCACCATCGGGCTGACGGTCGCCTACCCGATCGCCACGACCGACCGCTGGCGCGTGACCTTCGACCTCGACATCGGCGCGCCGGACCAGCCGGACGATCCGATCGACCTGCGCATGTACCTGCGCCACGAAGGACAGGCCCTGTCGGAGACCTGGATCTACCAGGCGTTCCCGTCGCAGCTGCGCCAGCTTCTCGCCGAGCACGCCTGACCGTGCTGCGTCAGCGGTCGAGGGCGGCGGCGAGGCGCCTGGGGGCGATGAGACGGTAGCTCTGCGCGACCAGCGCCTCGACTTCGGTCCAGTCGGGCCGGTCATCGAGGCGGATGCCGATCCAGCCGCGCGGACCGACGTAGGGCGGAACGAAGAACCGGGCGGGGTCGGCGGCGGTCAGTACGTCCTGGGCACCGGCGGGCGCCTTCAGCCAGACCGACAGATGGCCGTCGCCGCGTTTCTCCATCGCGAAGATCTTCTTGCGGACGCGCCAGGTCGGATCGCCCCAGGCTTCGACTTCCTCCGCCTCGGGCAAGGCGAGGCAGATGCGGCGGAGTCGGCCGCGCGGATCGTCGGCCATCGCCGGATCAGGTCATCAGGTCGTCGGGAGAGGAATGCCGGACGAGGCGGGCCGCCACGGCTTCCCAGAACGAGCGTTCGGCGGCGGCGAGGCCGGGCTCGCAGGCGGCGCGCAGCGCCTCGGCCGCCGCTTCGGGCCCGTGCGCCTCGATCAGGCAGAGCGCCCGGTGGCGGATCGATCGCCCGTAGGCGACGCGTTCTTGCAGTGCAGGTGTCATGCCGGCCCCCCCGGGTTTTCCGGCGGGAAAGATCGCTTCGCGGCGAATGAAAGGCAAGTTCAAGGATACTGACCGATTAATACGGCGCCCTCCTCCCGCTTCCCGGCGAGATTGTGAATGGGCGCCGCGACAGTTCGCCCTACCCTCCCGGCCGCCGGAAGAGGAGGAGGACCGACCCGATGCAGCGCAAGAAGGCCAGCGATTTCGACCCGCGCATTCTCGAGATTTACGACGGCTACGTTCATGGCCGCATGTCAAAGCGCGAGTTCCTCGACCACGCAGCCAAATACACCGTGGGCGGCATTTCGGCGGCGGCGGTGCTGGCGGAGCTGCAGCCGAACTATGCGCTGGCGGCGCAGGTGGCGCCCGACGATCCCGCGATCGTCACCGAGACGATCGAGTATGCCTCGCCCGAGGGCACCGGCACGATCCGCGGGCTGATGGCGCGGCCGGCGGGCGCCGCGGGGCCGCTGCCGGCGGTGCTGGTGGTGCACGAGAACCGCGGGCTCAACCCCTACATCGAGGACGTGGTGCGGCGGGTGGGCAAGGCCGGGTACCTGGCGCTCGGGCCGGACGGGCTGAGCTCGCTCGGCGGCTATCCCGGCAACGACGAGAAGGGGCGCGAGATGCAGTCGAGCCTCGACCCGGCGAAGCTGATGGCGGACTTCTTCGCGGGCTTCCAGTACCTGCTCGACCACCCGGACGGCACCGGCAAGGCGGGCGCGGTCGGCTTCTGCTATGGCGGCGGGGTCTGCAACGCGCTGGCGGTGGCCTTCCCGACGATGGCGGCCTCGGTGCCGTTCTACGGCCGCCAGCCGGAGGCCGCGGACGTGCCGGCGATCGAGGCGCCGCTGATGCTGCATTACGCCGGGCTCGACGAGCGGGTGAACGCGGGCTGGCCGGCGTACGAGGCGGCGCTGAAGGCGAGCGGCAAGGCCTACGAGGTGTTCTTCTACGAGGGGGCCAACCACGGCTTTCACAACGACACCACGCCCCGCTACGACGAGGCGGCGGCCGAGCTTGCCTGGTCCCGGACGATGGCGTTCTTCGACAAGACCCTGAAGACCGCCGAGGCGGGCTGAGCGGGCCGCCGAACCGGGCACCTTTTTCACCGCTTCCACACATTTCCGCCGTGGAAGCGGACGATCCCCGCATCTAATCAAGCCCATCGTCAGGCGAGGTTGACCGAAGCCTGCGGATTGGCTCGCCAGAGCGCCAGGTTCAGGGCGCCGGCATAGGTGGCCCAGGCGAGGTAGGGCAGCATCATCCAGCCCGCGACCGGCGAAGACTGCCAGAAGAGCCAGGTGGTCAGCGCGATCGCGATCCAGAGCAACCCGATCACCACGGCGCCCGCGCCGAGCCGGCGCAGCCCGAAGACCACCGGCGACCAGAGGGTGTTCAAAGCGAGCTGGCAGCACCAGAAGCCGAGGCCCGCGGCGGCCAGAGGCTGGCCGCTTCGGGCGACCAGCCATGCCGCGATCGCCATGAGCGCGTAGAGCACCGTCCAGGCGATCGGAAAGAGAAAGTCCGGCGGGGTCCAGCTCGGCTTGCGCAAGGTGCGGTACCAGGCACCCGGCTTGAACAGGGCGCCGGGGACCGCGGCAGCCATCACCGCCGCGAGGAACCCCGCCAGCGCCGCAGCGGCGGCCGGGATGTGGACTGCGGTCATCATGTCTTCCGGTCTCCTTCGAGCATGGCCTCGGGACTGTCGTCGCGGGAGAGAGATAGCCCTGCAATAACGTCTTGGTAACCCTCCCTGCCTAGACCGGGCCATCGGTGGTCTGAGGGAGAAGCCAGAGCCATGTCGCCCCGGTCCGGCCTGCGGCTGTGCCTCGCGGTCGCGCTCGCCCTGGCGGGCGGCGGCGGCCGCGCGCGCCGATGAGGCGGACCCCTCGGCACTCTGCGAGGCCGCCATCGTCAAGGGCGCCCGCCGCGGCGGGGTGCCGCCCGAGGTGCTGCACGCGGTTGCGCTGACCGAGACCGGCCGCCACCGCGAGGGCCGGATGCGCGCCTGGCCCTGGGCGATCAACCGCGAAGGCAAGGGCTACTGGTTCAACACCCGCGAGGAGGCGCTGGCGTTCGGGCAGAAGAGCCTCGCCGAAGGCCGGACCAGCTTCGACGTCGGCTGCGTGCAGATCAACTACCGGTGGCACGGCCACGCGTTTCCGAGCCTCGAGGCGATGTTCGACCCGGAATGGACCGCGACCTATGCCGCGCAGTTCCTGCGCACGCTCTACGAGGAGCGCGGCAGCTGGTCGGCGGCCGCCGGGGCCTACCATTCGCTGAACCCCGCCGAGGCCGAGGGCTATCGCGCGCGGTTCGACCGGCTGCTCGCCGAGCTCGAGCCCGGCGCGCTGACCGACGCCGAAGCGCTGGTCGCCGCGGCGGTGCCGACGGCGGGGTTCAGCACCCGGCAGGCGCGGCGCGAGGCCCAGCGCCGAGCGATGGCCGAGCGGATGCGCGCCGCCGGGCCGCCGCCCGAACCGGGCGCGGGCGGCATCGCCGGCGCGCTCTTCGTGCCCGCGGCGGGCGCGCTCTTCGTGCAGGGCAATCCGCTCCTGACCCAGGGCAAGCCGCTGATCTCGGCGCCGCCGGGAGGCCTCTTCTGATGGGCACGCTGAGCGTGCGCGAGCTCTACCAGCCGACCGTGCTGCTGGCGATGGCGCTGATGGCCGTCATCCTGATGATGGTCCTGCCGATGCCGGCCTGGGTGCTCGACATGGGGCTCGCCTGCTCGTTCGCGCTGGCGACGCTGATCTTCACCATCACGCTCTTCATCCAGCGGCCGCTGGATTTCTCGGCCTTTCCCACGGTGCTCCTCGCGAGCCTGATGCTGCGACTGTCGCTCAACGTCTCGTCGACCAAGCTCATCATCGGCCAGGGCCATACCGGCACCAAGGCGGCGGGCCACGTGATCGAGGGCTTCGCCATGTTCGTCATGGGCGGCTCGGTCTTTCTCGGGCTGGTGGTGTTCGGCGTGCTCCTCATCGTCAACTTCATCGTCATCACCAAAGGCGCGGGGCGGATGGCCGAGGTCGGCGCGCGCTTCGCGCTCGACGGCATGCCGGGCAAGCAGCTCGCCATCGACAGCGACATGGCGGCGGGGGCGATCAGCCACGCCGAGGCGCGGGAGCGGCGGCGGATCGAGCAGGAGGAGACGACGTTCTTCGGCTCGCTCGACGGTGCCTCGAAGTTCGTCAAGGGCGACGCGGTGGCGGGGCTGCTGATCACGCTCCTGAACCTCGTGATGGGCCTCGCGATGGGCGTGCTGGTGCACGGCATGCCGATCGGCGACGCCTTCCAGACCTACTCGATCCTGACGGTCGGCGACGGGCTGGTGACGCAGATCCCCGCCGTCATCATTTCGATCGCGAGCGCGATGCTGCTCTCCAAGGGTGGCCTCGTCGGCTCGACCGACCGGGCGCTGATCCGCCAGCTCGGCGCCTATCCGACGGCACTCGCCACGGTGGCGGTGCTGATGGCTCTCTTCGCGTTCATCCCCGGCCTGCCGTTCGTGCCGTTCCTGATCGGCGCCTGCTGCCTCGCGCTGGCGGCCTGGCTGGCGCGGGTGAGCAAGGTGCGCGAGGCGGCGGCCGCCGCGGCGGCACCGCAGGCGGCGGCTCGGACCCCGGCGAAGCGGTCGCTCGGCGATCTCCTCGACGTCGACGAGATCCACATGGAGTTCGCGCCCAACCTCGTGCCGGTGGTGATGGACGAGGCGACCGGGCTCGACGCGCGCATCCTCAACATGCGCAACCACATCGCGACCGAGTTCGGGCTGATCCTTCCGGAAATCCGGCTGACCGACAATCCGGGGCTGGCGCCGGGGACCTATGCGATCCGGGTGCAGGGCGTGGAGGTGGCGCGGAGCCAGATCGAGACCGACCGGGTGCTGGTGCTCCTGCCCGACGAGGACGCGCCGGCGCCGGAGGGCCGGTCGGTGGCGGAGCCGGTCTACGGCGCGCCGGCGCGCTGGATCGCCAGGGGGCTGCAGGAGGAGGCGGCGCTGATGGGCCTCTCCGTCGTGACGCCGACCGAAGTGGTGGCGACGCATCTCCTGGAGATCGTCAAGGCGAACTTCGGCCGGCTCTTCACCCGGCGGAGCCTGCGCAAGCTCCTCGACGAGTTTACCTCGCTGACCGACAGCCGCCGCGCCGAGGCGAACCGCAAGATGCTCGAGGAATTCATCCCCGACAAGGTGCCGGTCGACACCTTGCAGGCGGTCCTGCGGCTGCTGCTGGAGGAGCGGGTCTCGATCCGCAACCTGCCGCTGATCCTCGAGGCGATCGCCGAGGCGCACGGCCCGCAGACGAGCCCGGAAGTGCTCTGCGAGCACGTGCGGCACCGGATCGGGTTCCAGCTCGTCGCCGAGATCCAGGAGGCGGACGGGGCACTGCCGCTGATCCAGCTGAACCCGGCCTGGGAGGAGATGTTCCAGGCCTACCAGCTGCCCGACGGGTCGGGGATCGTCGACGTCGCGCTGCCGCCGGCGGAGTTCAACCGACTGGCCAACTCGGTCGCCGAGCGGATCGCCCATGCCGGGGCGCAGGGGCGCTATCCGGCGGTGGTGACCTCGACCAAGCGGCGGCGGTTCCTGCACACGGTGCTGTTGGCCAAGGGCATCCGCAACCCGGTGCTCAGCTTCGAGGAGATCGGCACCGGGGCGCGGCCGGCGGTGCTGGGGCTGGCCTGAGGTGGATTCCGGGGCCTTCTTCGGGTGGCTCGCTGTCCTCTCCGGGAGCCCGGGCGATTGGTCCGTCGACAAATCGCACCGCGCTTGCCTGCCCGTGGGCAGGCGCGAAGAGCGCCCGCCCAGGCAGGCGCGGTGCGATTACGAGCGCTCGGTTTCGGCGGAGTGCCCCTTGCCCTGCGCAAGCTTGCTCCGGGCAACCGGACCGGGCGAGGCTGCACTGCAGCCTCGCTTTTCCGGTCCGGGGGAAGCCGTCGCCGACGGGTCGTGTGCGGCGGGCGACGCCGTTGCTCAGGCCGCGTCTCATGTTTGAGGGGATGGCGCGGCTCCTCGACCTGACGCAGGCGGGGCTGGTCTCGTTCATGCTGGTCTTCGCGCGGGTCAGCGGCGTGATGATGCTGCTGCCGGGCTTCGGCGAGCGGGTGATCCCGGCGCAGGTGCGGCTGGGGCTGACCGTGGCGTTCACGCTCGTCGTCTGGCCGATGCTGGCGCCGGCGCTGATCGCGACCGACCCGGCGCGGCCGTTTCTCGGCATGCTGATCGTCGAAGTCGGGATCGGGCTGATGCTCGGGCTCGCGATCCGGCTGATGGTGATCGCACTGCAGTTCGCGGGCTCGGTCGCGGCCCAGTCGACGGCGCTGGCGCAGATCTTCGGCGCGGGGGTGGCGCCGGACCCGATGCCCGCGATCGGCAACATCCTGATGCTCGCGGGGATCACGCTGGCGGTCGCCTCGGGGCTGCACGTCAAGGCTGCGGTGGCGATGGCGCGGTCCTACGAGGTCCTGCCGATGGGGCTGCCGGTGCCGGCCTCCGACGTTGCGGCCTGGGGCACGGCGCGGGTGGCGCAGGCGTTCGCGCTCGGCTTCTCGCTGGCGGCGCCGTTCGTGATCGCGGCTTTCGCCTACAACCTGGCGCTCGGGGCGATCAACCGGGCGATGCCGCAGCTGATGGTTGCCTTCATCGGCGCGCCGGCGATCACTGCGGCGGGCCTCCTGATCCTGATGCTGGCGGCGCCGGTGATCCTGCATTTCTGGGGCCAGCGGCTCGACGCGGTGCTGGCCGACCCGCTGAGCCTGCCGCGATGAGCGAGGCGGAGGGCGGCGGCGAGAAGGTCTTCGACCCGACGCCGCAGAAGCTGGCCGAGGCGCGGCGCAAGGGCGACATCGCCCGTTCGACCGACATCACGGCGGCGGCGACCTACCTGGCGCTCCTCGCGGTGGTCGCGACGGTCGGGGCGGAGGGGCTGCGGCATGCGGCCTCGGTGCTGATGGTCTTCGTGGCGCAGCCGGACCGGCTGATCGGGCGGCTCCTCGGGCCGGGCGGGCCGGGGCTGTCGCTCGCGATCTTCGGCGAGGCGCTCGGGGCGCTGGCGCCGCTCTTCCTGGTGCCGGTCGCGGCGGTGCTGGTCAGCCTCTTCGCGCAGCAGGCGGTGACCTTCTCCGGCGACAAGCTGCAGCCCAAGCTGTCGCGGCTGTCGGTCATCGCCAACGCCAAGCGCAAGTTCGGCGCGACCGGGCTCGTGGAGTTCGGCAAGGCGGCGGTCAAGCTCGCGGCGATCGCCACGGCGCTCTTCTGGTACCTCGCGCGCGACCTCGACCGGATGATCGGCGCGGCGACCGCCGAGGCGCCGGTCCTCGGCGCGATGATGATGCAGTCGCTGCTGGTGCTGCTCGCGATCACCAGCGTGATCGCGGTGGCGATCGGCGGGATCGACCTGGTCTGGCAGCGGTTCGACCACGCGCGGCGGCTCAGGATGTCCTACCAGGACCTGCGCGAGGAGGCGCGGCAGTCCGACGGCGATCCGCACATGAAGGCGCAGCGCCGCAGCCGGGCCGAGGCGATCGCCACCAACCGCATGCTGCTCGACGTGCCGATGGCGGACGTGGTGATCGTCAACCCGACGCACTTCGCCGTGGCGCTGAAGTGGTCGCGGGCGCGCGGCAGCGCGCCGGTCTGCGTCGCGAAGGGTGAAGGCGAGGTGGCGCTGCGCATCCGCGAGGTGGCGGCGACCGCCGGGGTGCCGGTGCACAGCGACCCGCCGACCGCCCGGGCGCTGCACGCCACCGTCGAGATCGGCCGCGAGATCGCGCCCGAGCACTACCGCGCCGTCGCCGCCGCGGTGCGCTTCGCCGACCGCATGCGCCGCGCCGCCCGCGAGCGGGGGCCGCTGTGACGCCCGCGGCCCTGCGTCGCCTCGCGGGGCTTCTCGAAGCGCGCCGGGCGCGCGACCTGGCGCTGCTCGACCGCCTGCTGACCGAGGACCGCCGGCTCGCGGCCGAGATCGCGAGCCTCGCCGCCACCGCGCGGCGCGACGGCGAATCGGGACTGGTCCTTCCGCCGGCGCAGCAGGCCGCGCGACTGCTCTGGGCCGACCAGAAGATTGCGCTTGCAAGGGAACGACGGGCGGCAGTGCAGGTTGAGTTGGCGTCGGCCCGTCGCGTGGCGGTGCAGAGCCTCGGGCGTCACCGGGCGCTGGAGCACCTGCTGGAGCGGGCCGAAAGCGCCGCGAAGCTGGCTCACGAAGCCAGGCTCGAGCGGCAGGGCCCGGCGCTGGGCCCATCTCATGGCAATGGTGCATAAATATCACGTGTCAACCTTTTCCGTACAGCCGTCTTGGCGTATGGCGGAAAACCGCTTATGGTCGTCTCTGTTGCGTAAGGGGGTGTCCCCGCCGGGGGTCCGAGTACCGAGTTCGTTGAGTTTGGCGGGGGTGGGGGTGTGACGGAGGCCGGTGCAGCCTGTATGGCGGTGCCGGCCCCGGCTCCCGGACAAACAAGCTTCATTCCAGATCGAGGCGAAGTCCCTCCAGGGGGATGCCGCGAAGCTGCGTCGACCAGGTTTCGCCGGGCGAAAGCGGCTGCGCGTCGGTCAGCGTGCCGGTGGTCACCGTCTCGCCCGCATCCAGCCCGGGACTTCCCGGATAGCGCGCGATCTCCTCTGCCAGGAACTCCAGCGCCTTGACCGGCCCCCCCAGCACGTTGGCCGCATGGCCTTCGGCGACCGGGATGCCGTTCCGCAGCAACGTTACCGACAAGCCGTTCAGCATCGCCAGCCAGCGGGCGCGGTCGCCCGAGACGTCGTGCCGCGCGCCGATGAAGAGCGCCCCGTGAAGGCCGAAGGCGGCGGCTGATTCGGGGCCGGAGAGAGCCCACCCGGGAAAGATCGACTGCACGATCTCGAAGCCGTGGGCGATCCAGTCGACGCAGTCGAAGAGCTCCGCCTCACCCATGCCGGGCTCCGGTCTGCGGCCGAGGTGAAGGACGATCTCCGGCTCGATTCGCGGCTCGGGCAGCCCGGCGAGCGCGAACGATCCGGCGTTCCCGGACAGCGCGCGGACGGTGGTGTCGTAGGTGTAGTTCCACATCGGACCGCTGACGCCGTAGATCGGCCAGATCGTGGTGTTGGTGAAACCGATCTTGCGTCCGACCGGGTGCTCGCCCCGGGCTTCGCGCAGCGCCCGCACGCGCTCCGCGATCCTATAGGCTTCGGGAAAATCGAGCCCCGCCATGCGAGCCCCCTGCCGGCCCGATCCGAGAAGGGACACGAGTTCCGTGGCGATCCGCTGGATTCGTTCAGAGTCGCTCATGGCACCCCCGATGATGCGATCATGCGGCGGCATCACGATGCGCCGCAACCCTCGGCCAGAGGCGATCTTGTCTCAAGCGTTTCTACCGTAACGTGAATTGATTCTTTACTGTTACAGTTCTATGACAGTCGGGTGACGCCGGTGTTTTCGTCAGCTCGAACAAGGAGGCCACATCGAAGATGGAGCCCTTTCGCCGCACCGGCGCCTTCGCAACGGCTCTCCTGCTCTCGGCCTGGATCACGCAGCCGGCGCGCGCCGGCGCAGGGCCGATCCCGTCCTTCGACCGTGACGGTCCCACGATGGTGGCCGGGCCGTCCGATCCAAACGATCCCTGCCAGTTCTTCCGCCGGCAAGCCTTCAACGAAAGCCTGCAGCACTATTCCCGCGAAATGCTCTGGGCCTGCGAGGAGATCGCCCGCCGCAAGGCCGCGGGCATTCCGCTGAGCGACCGGCTCCAGGCGACCGCGGGCATCCTCGACACCTATCGCGAGGCCCTCATCGCGGGCGCCGAAGCCTTCGCGCAGAAGCGGCCGGCCGGGCTCCCGCCCTGGGCGCCAGCGCTGAGCGAAGAGCAGAAGTACGCCATTGCCGACCAGACCGGCGCGTTGCTTGCGCTCGAGGCGATCCGCAGCGGCTTCTGACGCTTGGGTCTCAGGTTTCCTGGCGCGCGATCTCGGTGATCAGCACGGCTTCGACGGCGGCGGCGGGCATCACCTCACGCGCGGCGACGAGAAGTGCCGACTTCAGATCCTCGATCTTCTGGCCGGTGGTGAAGCTGCCGTCGAAGCCGCCGGAGTTCGCGTGCCGGAACATGACCTTGAGAAAGCTGTCGCGCAGCCGCGGCTCGGCGGCCTCGATCTGGTGCGCCGCTTCGGCGTCGGTCTCGATCGAGAGCGACACCACGACCAGCGCGACTGCCTTCTCGCCCTCGAAGACCGGCACAACGAAGGGCTTCTCGAGCGCGACATAGGCCTGCTCGCCTGCCGGCTTCTTCTCGGCCGCAGCGGCCGGGGTCTCTTCCGGGCAGGGCGCCGCCTCGGTCTCTCCCTCGGCGGGAGCCGGGCACGCCACCGCTGCCTCGGCCGCCTGCGGCGCCGGCTTGAGCGCCAGGCCGGCCCCCACCCCGGTGCCGAGGCCGAGAAGCCCGATCAGGAGCGGCATGAGCTTTTTCATGCGCGAGGTCCTCAGTACGGCATGTAGCGGTCGACCGCCTGCTGCCCGTAGCGCGGCTGCTGCGCGCTCGAGAGCGTGCCGCGGCCGCCGTAGGAGATGCGCGCGCCGGCGATGCGGTCGTAGGGCACCTCGTTGTAGCGCGAGATGTCCTCGGGCCGGACGATCCCGGTCACCTGCAGGTCGCGCAGCTCGTAGTTGACCCGCACCTCCTGGTCGCCCTGGATCACGAGGTGCCCGTTCGGCAGCACCTCGACCACGGTGGCGGCGACCCGGAGCGTCAGCTTCTCGTTGCGCTTGACCGAGCCGTTGCCGCTGAAGTCCGATTGCGAGCCGATCTCGAGGTTCGGGTTGAGCTTCATCAGGCCGGGCGGCAGGACCCCGCCGGCGCCGAGAAAGCCGCCGACTTCGGCGCTCTCGCTGCCCTGTCGCGTCCGGGTGGTGGTGTTCTTCATCTCCGCCTGGTCGTCGATCTCGATGGCGACGGTCAGAAGGTCGCCGAGGTTCTTCGCCCGCTTGTCGCCCCAGAGCCCGGTCGGCCCGGTGTTCCAGAGCGAGCCCTCCTGATAGGCGTATTTCGCCGGCTGCGGCGGCGGCACCGCCAGTGCCGCGCGCTCGTCGGTCAGGATCGGCGGGGCGTTGTCCTCGGCACGGCCGATCGAGGTCATCTCCGGCGGCTGGCCGATCGTGCCGATGCCGCAGCCGGCGAGCGCGAGCGCGAGGGTCAGGGAGAGCGCAGGCTTCATGGTCCGACCTCGATGCTGCCGTCCGCCATCACGGTTCCGGTCACGGTCTGGCGCGAGGCGAGGTTCATCACCCGCACCGGCTCGCCGGCCGCGGCCCGGTCGAGCGCCCGGCCCTCGGTGACGATGTGGAGCGCGCCGGTGGCGTAGGACATCCGCACCACCGCGTTGCGCTCGACGAGCGCAGGCGCGCCGAGCTGGCTCAGCAGGATCGGGCGGCCGGGATAGAGCGTCGTCTTGGCCTCCTTGCCGACCGCCTCGTCGATCGAGGCGATGGCACCCGGTACTGCGTCTTCCACGAGCGTCAGGTCCTCCGGCGCGAGCACGGTCTGGCTGCGGATCGCGCGCACCGGCTGCACCGACTGAGCGAAGACCACTCCGGCCGCGAGTGCCGCGACAAGAAGTGCGAAGAGGGCGGTCGCGCGCAGCATGTCAGCGGATCTGCACGGTCGCCGCCAGCATCTGGTCGGCGGCGGTGATGACCTTGGCGTTGAGCTCGTAGCCGCGCTGCGCTTCGATCAGCCCGGTGATCTCGTGCACCGCGTCGACGCTGGAGTTCTCGAGGTAGCCCTGGCGGAAGGTGCCGCGGCCATCCTCGCCGGCGCCGCCGGTGTTGGCCGCGCCCGACGCCTCGGTCTCGCGGTAGAGGTTCGAGCCGAGCGCCTCGAGGCCTTTCTCGTTGGAGAAGCTCGTCAGGCTGAGCTGGCCGAGGAGCTGCGCGTTGGTCTGGCCGTCGAAGTAGGCGTAGACCTCGCCATCGGCGTTGACGGTGATCTGGCGGGCGTCGTCGGGGATGGTGATGTCGGGCACCACCGGGTAGCCGTCGGAGGTGACGATCAGCCCGTCGCCGTTGCGCTTCAGCGCGCCGTCGCGGGTATAGGCCGGATCGCCGCTCGGCAGCGTCACCTCCATGTAGCCCTGGCCGTCGATCGCGAGGTCGAGCGAGCCGCCGGTCTCGGTCAGCGCGCCTTGCGCCACCTGCATCGACACCGCCGCCGCCCGCACGCCGAGGCCGAGCTGGACGCCCGCCGGCAGCACGGTGCCGTCGGCGGAATTGATCGTGCCGGGGCGCGTCACCTGCTGGTAGTGCAGGTCGGAGAACTCGGCGCGGCGGGCGTTGTAGGCGGTGGTCGACATGTTGGCGAGGTTGTGCGAGATCACCTCGACCCGCATGTTCTGCGCCGCCATGCCGGTGGCCGCGATGTTCAGGGCTCGCATGGTACTCTCCTACCGGTTACTCGCTCAGGCCTGCTGGCCGAGGGTCCGCACCACGAGGCGGATGCGGTCGTCTTCCTGGTCCATCAGCTTCTGGCCGTACTCGTAGGCGCGCTGGACCTCGACCATGCGCGCCATCTCGGCCACCGGGCTGACGTTCGACTGCTCGAGAAAGCCCTGCACCACGCGGCCGTTCTCGACCGGCTCGGTGCCGCCGTCGGCGCGGAAGAGCACGCCGGCCTCGCGGAAGAGCCTGGTCTGGTCGGCGACGTCGACGAGGCCGACACGGGCGACCGGCGCGCCGTCGACCGACATCGTGCCGTCGGCCGAGACGCCGATGGCCTTCGACTCGAAAGGAACGGTGATCTCGCCGCCGCCTTCGTCGAGCAGCGGATGGCCGTCCATGTTGACCACGACGCCGTCCTGGTTGCGGGTGAAGGCGCCGGCGCGGGTCAGCCGCTCGCCTTGCGGGGTCATCACCGTGAAGTAGCCGTCGCCCTCGATGGCGAGGTCGAGCGTGCCGCCGGTCTGCTCCAGCGCACCCTGCAGGTCGTCGGTGTAGCGGCCGCGGGCCTCGGTCATCGACACGCTGCCGCCTTCGACCGGCAGGCGCTCGACCTCCTCGGCGAAAACGACGTTCTCGCGGCGGTAGCCGGTGGTCGAGAGGTTCGCGATGTTGTTCGCGATCGACTGGAGCTCCTTGGCGAGGCCCGACTGGCGCGTCAGGGCCACGTAGCCGGCAAGGTCCATCGCTCGTCTCCCGCGTCCTGCGAAGCCGCGCGGAAGGCCGCGCTCGGCGGGAACCTGCGCTGGTTTGGTAAAGAATTGGTCAAGGGCGGCAGTCAGCCGCGGGACGAGCCCCGGAACTCCCGCGGGGTTCGCCCGGTGGCCTTGCGGAATGCCCGGGCGAAGTTCGCCGGCGCCGCGTAGCCGAGCTCGGCGGCGATCGCGGTGATCGAGGCGTCGCTCTGCCGCATCAGCTCGGCCGCGCGCTGCCGGCGGGCCAGGCCGGCGAGGCCGCGGAAATCGGTCCCCGCGGCGTTCAGCTCGCGCTGCAGACTGCGGACGCTGAGGTCCATCGCCCGTGCCACGGCATCGAGCGAGGCGCTGCCGCTCAGGACCTGCACCCGGACCTGCTCGACGATCACCTCGAGCCGGGAGCGCGGCGCCGGTCCCATCCGGTCGCGGGCGAGATCGGCCAGCGTGACGATACGGCCGCCCGCCCGCCGGCCGCGCATGGCGAGATCGCGGTGCCGCAGCACGATGCTGATCGCCCGTGCGCCATGGCGGACCGGGCAGCGGAAAAGCTCGTCCACGACATCGCGGCGCGGGCCGGGGCTGTCGAGCTCGACACGCAGCGGCCGCCACTCCGGCCCCGCGTAGGCCCGGCAGAGGCTGAGGAGCACGCCCGCGATGCCCGGCGCCACCAACGCATAGCCGGGCCGGCCGGCCAAGGCGAAGCGATAGGAGAACCGCGCCTCGACGCCGTCGGTGGCGAGCGTCGCGACATCGCCGGCCGCGTGGTAGGGCAGCGCGTCGATGCAGCGCGCGATGGCCTCTCCGAGCGTTTCGGCCTGCAGCAGGTACTGCCCGAAGACGCCGTAGGTCGCCACGCTGACCCTCGGCGCCAGCAGCAGGCCGGGCTCGGCCTCGCCGGTCGCACGCGCGATCGCCTCGATGAAGCCGATGACCACGGCGTGCGGCACGAAGCAGGGCTCGCCCTCGATCAGGTCGAGATCGACGCCGACGCGCTCCATCGCCCGGGCGACCGTCCGTTCACCGACCTCGCGCCGGAAGACGTCGGGCAGTCCGGCAAAGACCAGGCTCGAGATCACCGGTGTCGCGGGGGCAGTGCGTCCCCTGGGCGCGAAGTCGCGGGAATGGCGCAAAATGAATGGTTCCGCGGCGGCTTCTGTGGTGTCGTCCAGTATACGACGACCGGCGGATGGGGAAACTCGATTCAGCCAATCGACGGCGACATTGACGACTGGAGCAGCACCATGATGATGAGAACCCTCCTGGCCGGCGCGGCCGCGCTGTGCCTCGTCGCCCCGGTCTGGGCGGAGGTCCCCGAAGCGACCGTCAAGGCGCTCGGCGCGCCCGACCGGGTGGAGACCCGCATCGGAACGCTTGAGTTCAAGGACGGCGCGCCCACCGCCGAGACCGCGCAGAAGGTCTTCGACGCGCTCGACTTCACCAACGCGCTGAACGTCTACAACAACAGCTTTCGCGGCGCGTCCGCCCTGGGGTTCCGCAAGGGGTTCCAGAGCGTCGGCGCCGACTACAACGACGTCGTCATCACGTCCGAACTGGCGGACTCGGCGAATCTCTTCCTGACCGGCAACGCCGACACCGTCTACTACCTCTCGGTCATCGACCTCTCGAAGGGGCCGATGGTGATCGAACAGCCCTCCGACGGCGTCGGCACCATCAACGACATGTGGTTCTCGTGGATCATCGACGTCGGCGGCCCGGGGCCGGATCGCGGCCAGGGCGGCAAGTACCTGATCGTCGGCCCGGACTACGACGGGCCGCTGCCGGAGGGCGGCTACTTCGTCGCGCACTCGAAGACCAACCACGCGCTCTACGCCTCGCGCGCCTACCTGGTGAACGACGACCCCAAGCCGGCGGTCGAGAACATCAAGGCGAACCTGAAGATCTATCCCTACACGGCGGGCGGTTACGGCACCAGCATCGCGCAGGCGCTGACCGGCGCGGTGCGGCTCGGCGAAAACGCGCCCGTCCCCGAGACCAAGTTCGTCGAGATCAGCAACGTGTCGATGAACACCATCCCGCCCAGCGATTTCGGCTTCTTCGAGTGGATCAACGAGAACGTCCAGGCCGAGCCCGCCACCAGCTATGACGTGGAGCTTGCCGGCCAGCTCGCCGCCATCGGCATCGTCAAGGGCAAGGAGTTCGCCCCCGACGAGCGGATGAAGAAAATACTCACCGACGCCGCCGTGGTTGGCCAGGCGGCCGGCCGGGCCCTGAACTGGCGCGCCTATCAATCCCACCCGGACTGGGCCTATTACCCCGGCTCGATGTGGGGAAGCATGCTCTGGCAGGGCGGCGCCTTCTTCGAGACCCCGCCGCCCGCCTTCGTGGACGGCATGTTCAAGCCGCTGCCGCCGACCGGTGCGCGCACCCTCGATTCGCGCACGGCCTTCTACTACGGCTACACGCTCGACAGCCCCGGCATGATCATGAACATCCCCGGCGTCGGGTCGCAGTACCTGATGGCGTTCCTCGATCCCGCAGGCGAGCCGTTCGACGGTGCCAAGACCTACAAGGTGACGCTGCCCAAGGACATTCCGGCCAAGGCGTTCTGGTCGTTCACCCTCTACGACAACCAGACCCGCTCGATGCTGGTGACGCCGCAGAAGCAGCCGCGGGCCGGCAGCCAGAACTATCCTTCGCCGGCGGCGGAAGCGGCAACGGATGGCTCGACGACGATCTGGTTCGGCCCCGAGCAGCCCGAGGGCGTGGCGCGCGGCAACTGGATCCAGACCGACCCCGAGAAGGGCTGGTTCACCATCCTGCGCCTCTACAGCCCGCTGCCGTCGTTCTTCGACAAATCCTGGCGGCCAAGCGAGATCGAGGCCGTCAAATGAGGGCGAACAACGCCACGATCCGCGCCGGGATTGCCGGCGGCCTCCTGCTCGGACTCACGCTGTCCACGACGGTGCGGGCCGAGGTGACGGCGGAGACGCTGAAGTCGATCTCGATCCCCGACAAGGTCGAGACGCCGATCGGTTCGCTCGAGTTCTTCGACGGCGTGCCGACCGACGCCACCATCGCCAAGGTCTACGACAACCTCGACCGCATGCGCGGCACCGAGGTGTTCCTCGACAACGTCGGCGCCGTGTCGATCTACAGCGTGTGCAAAGGGCTGGCCGACGCCGGGGCCGAAGGGGCGCGCCGGATCGCCGTCTTCGAGCAGCTGATGGATTCCCAGACCCTCGTTGTCACCGCCAACACCTCGACGCTCTACGCCTACACCTGCACAGATCTCGCCAACGACGGCCCGACCGTGATCGAGATCCCGCCCGGGATGCTGGGCTTTCTCGACGATGGCTGGCAGCGCTTCGCCGGCAACATGGGCGTCACCGGGCCGGACAAGGGCAAGGGCGGCAAGTACCTGGTGCTGCCGCCGGGCTATTCCGGCGATGTGCCCGACGGCTATTTCCTGTTGAAGCCGAGCACCAACAACAACTTCATGTTCCTGCGCGGGTCGATCAAGGACGGGCTCAAGCCCGCGGTCGAGAACATCACGGCGCACCTTCGGGTCTACCCTCTGAAGGACGCGGCCAATCCGGCCGAAACCGAGTTCGTCAACATGTCGGCAAAGGCCTTCAACACCGTCTTCCCGAGCGACTTCGGCTATTTCGAGAACCTCGACCAAGTGGTCCAGGACGAGCCGATCGGGGCCATCAGCCCCGAGGTGCGCGGCGCGATCGCCTCCATCGGCATCGTCAAGGGACAGCCTTTCGCGCCGGACGCGCGGATGAAGACGCTGCTGACCGAAGCCGCCACCATTGGCGCGGCGACGGCGCGGGCCATCACCTACAAGCCGCGCATTGCGGGCGTGGCGATCTATCCGGACGACCCCAAGAGTGTCTGGTCCACGGCGTTCGCCGACAAGAACACCAGCTTCGAGGCCGACGGGACGATGGGGCTCGACGCGCGGGTGCTCTACTACTTCAACGCCGGTGGCGTCACCCCGGCGATGGCCGCCACCCGTGCCGGCGAAGGCTCGGACTATGCTTTGGCGGTTCTCGATGCCGACAAGCAGGCGTTCGACGGCGCTAAGACCTACAAGCTGCACCTGCCCAAGGACGTGCCGGTCAACGACTTCTGGGCCGTGACGCTCTACGACACCCAGACCCGCTCGCAGCTTCAGACCGGGCAGGCGTTCCCGACCATCGGCAGCCAGACCGAAGGCATGACCAAGAATGCCGACGGCTCCTACGACGTCTACTTCGGGCCGGTGGCGCCGGAGGGCAAGGCGGGTAACTGGCTGCAGACGGTGCCGGGTAAGAGCTGGTTCACCATCCTGCGCCTCTACGGGCCGCTCGAACCCTGGATCGACAAGTCCTGGCGGCCGGGCGAGATCGAACGGGCGGACTGAGCCGCCTTACGCAGCTTGGCCGGCGTCGAGCCGGTCCAGCGGCGCACCGCCCGGGTGAGGCAGGCCTGGTCGGAGAAGCCCAGGTCGGCGGCCAGGTGCTTGATCTTCAGGGCCGGGTCGCCGAGCGCTGTCAGGGCGCGGTCGCGGCGGGCCGCGTCGAGAACCGCGCTGAAGCTGGTCGCCTCGTCGGCCAGCCGCCGCTGCAGCGTCCGGAGCGTGATTCCGGCGGCAGCGGCGAGCTCGCCCGCCGACGGCACGCCGTCCTCCAGCATCAGTCCGATCAGCATTTGCGCCGTTGCCGCAACCCCGCCGGCTTCGCCCAGGGGCAGCCGCGGGGTCTCCGGGGCAGGCCGCTCGTTCGCCGCCGGGCGCAGCCGCCGGTCAAGCATCGCATCGCCGATTTCGATCGCCAGCAGCCGGCCCGGCGCTGCCGTGAGCCCTTCGCCGAACCACGGCTTCAGATGATCGATTCCCCATGACGGATGCGGCGGGACCTCGATGCGGTCGAACCCGGTTCCCGTGACGCCGGTGGCGAGGCAAAGCATCTGGATCAGCGCGGCCGTGTACTGGTGCGCCACATGCAGCGCCGCCGGCTCGACCGGCAAGGCGAAGGACACCAGAACCCGGACGCCGCCGTCGATCCTGAGGAGCGTCAGCCGCTCGTGGGTGCAGAAGTTCGGCATCGCCCGGGCGGCACGGCGCAGCCCTTCGCGCGGAGTCCGGGCCGACAGCGTGGAGAACCCCAGCTCGCCCAGATCGGCGATGCTGGCCGCGCGCACGACGCGGCACCCGAGATCGGGCAGCGCTTCCTGCGCCGCCGCCTCGCGCAGGAACGACATGGCGCTGACGAGCGGGATCGGCCGCTCGGGATCGTCCCACGCGATATATCCGAGCCTGGCCGTGCGCAGCCGCCCCTCGACGGGCCGGCCCTCGGCGCGCAGCCACTTCACGAACGGCACGAGTGAACCCGCCCGAATGAGCGGCAAGGATCAAATCACGCCGTCGCCTTTCCCTGCGCAGCCGCGCACAACTGCGCCAGCACCGCACATTTTGGCGCGTAAAGCAAACGAGCCGGAACCCGACGGGTTTATGGAGTGCGGCATCCGCCCGGGGACAATTGTGGGCGAGACTTGCGCAGGAGACGACTTCATCATGACTGATCGGAACGGGCCGTCCGAGGACGGCGGTCGCGCGTCGCGTCGACAGGTGCTTGCCGGCACCGCCGCGTTCGCGTCGGCGCTGACGCTGGCGCAGGCCGGCCGGGCGCAGACCGATGACGGCAAGAGCGCGGACTTCCTCTTCGTCCAGACCGCCAAGGGCATGGCCTTCGATGCCGACCAGAACCGGCTGACCCTGCGCGGCGCGAGCCCGGTGACGCTGTTCTTCTCGGACCGGCCCGAGCGCATCGCCGGCAACATGAAGACCGAGGACTTCGTGCCGTTCTGGAGCGATGGCAAGGACAGCTTCCTCAGCGACCCGCCCAACGCCGACATCTCGATCCTGGAGGACGGCAAGCTGCACCAGACCGTCGCCGAGCTGCAGGACCCCGCGATGGACGGCGACGATCTGGTCTACACCGTCAGGATCATCAGCGGCGACATGCCGGTGCTCGGAGAGGACGTCTCGGTCTTCATCGACATCATCGGCATGCCCCTGACGCCGGTTTCCTTCGCCGGCGTCGACCGGCGGGCCTACCGGCGCGCCGTGCTCTACCGCTAGACGGTTGGCTTGCGCGGCTGAGCGGTCGCCGCTCAGCCGCCCGTGACCACGGCCGCGGGGATTTCGTATCGCTCGGGTCCGATCGTTACGAAGTTGAGGCCCTTCGTGCGGCTGGACCTGAGCTTGCCTTTCTTTCGGTTCGAGCTGACCGCATCCTTGTCGCGGAAGACGATCGAGCGCGTGCCGCCGCCGGGCAGCGAGACAAAGACGGTGGCGTTGCCGTTGCCGCGGCGCACCACGCCGAAGGTGCAGGCGGTGGTGGGCTGGCCCTCCTCCCTCGCGCACGGGAGCGTGCCCGTGGCGTTGTAGTTCGTCCCCGGCACCAGCGCGTCACCCGGCACCGGATTGGCCCAGCCCGACGCCGGGCGCAGGTAGCCCCTGGCAACCCACCCCTTGAGCGAGCCCTCGCGGTTCTCGACGTGGCACCAGCGCTGGGCGTCGACGGTCCGGCAGCCAAGCCCGCGCAGGGTGGTGTTCCGCACGAACCGCGCCTTCACCATCGCGTCGGTCGACGGCCGGGCGCGGAGCGCCAGCGAATCGCCGGCGGCGAGCCCGGTCACCTGCCAGAACTTCTGGTCCTGCGGGGTCGGCACGGGGTTCGATCCGCCGCCGGTCACCGAGACCTTGATGACGTAGGATGCGGTCTCGTTGCGCCGCGCGGCGCTCCGCATCAGGTAGACCTGGATCGTGTAGTCGCCGCCTTGCGTCAGCCTGGCATCGAAGTCGTTGCCATTGCCGATGTAGAGCGCCTCGTCCCTGCCGGGCTTGGACCCCGGGCGCGAAGACGTTGAAATACGACGCGGCGTTGTCGACCTCCATGTGAACCTTGATCCGCTGGCCGGCCCTTGCGGCCACCAGGAATTCCGCGCTGTTGTAGCCCTTGATCTTGCCCTTGACCGTGGCCTGGCTCTCGCCGGCCGCGAAGCTGATCCTGGACCGGCTGACATCTTCGGCCGCAGCCTGCCCTCCGATGCCCCCGGCGATGGCGACCAGCACCAGCAGCCGCAACAATCCCGCCAACCTGCCCACGCGGCTCTCTCCCAATGTTCCTTGGTCGCAGCCTACTTGCCGCCGGATCAAGGTCAACGCGCGCGTTGACTGGCGCGCGCCATGATGCTGCAAGGGTTGCGGCCCCGCCGGCCCGGCAAAGAGGATCAGCTCGAGCGAATGACCGACCGCTGGTACAAGAACGCGCTGATCTACTGCGCCTCGATCGAGACGTTCATGGATCACAACGGCGATGGCGTCGGCGACTTCGAGGGGCTGTCGCTGCGCCTCGACTATCTGCAGGGCCTCGGCGTGACCGCGATCTGGCTGATGCCGTTCCAGCCCTCGCCGCGCAAGGACGACGGCTACGACATCTCCGACTACTACGGCGTCGATCCGCGCTACGGCACCCCGGGCGATTTCGTCGCGTTCACCCACGGCGCCAACGCGCGCGGAATCGGGGTGATCATGGACCTGGTCGTCAACCACACCTCGAACCAGCATCCCTGGTTCCGATCGGCGCGGCAGGGCAAGGACGCGCCCTATCACGACTGGTACGTCTGGGCCGACAAGCGGCCGCCCGACGCGGAGAAGGGCATCGTCTTTCCCGGCGTGCAGAAGACCACGTGGTCCTGGGACGACAAGGCGCAGCAGTACTATTTTCACCGCTTCTACGACCATCAGCCCGATCTCAACATCGCCAACCCGCGGGTGCAGGCCGAGATCCTCAAGATCATCGGCTTCTGGTCGCAGCTCGGCGTCGCCGGGTTCCGCATCGACGCCGCGCCGTTCGTGATCGAGGTGGTCGACCCCGAAACCGGCAAGGAGCGCCCCGACTACGAAATCCTGCGCCTGCTGCGCGAGTTCGCCCAGTGGCGACGCGGCAACAGCGTGCTGCTCGCCGAGGCGAACGTGACGCCACGAAAGAACCTGCGCTTCTTCGGCGACGACGGCGAGCGGATGCAGATGATGTTCAACTTCCACGTCAACCAGCACCTGTTCCTCGCGATGGCCACCGGCGACGCGGCGCCGCTGGCCCGCGCGGTGGAAGAGACCCGCAGCATTCCCGCGATCTCGCAATGGGCGCTGCATCTGAGGAACCATGACGAGCTCGATCTCGGGCGGCTCACCCCGGCTCAGAGGCAGGCCGTCTTTGCCGCCTTCGGTCCCGAGCCGGAGATGCAGCTCTACGACCGCGGCATCCGGCGCCGCCTCGCCCCGATGCTGAACGGCGACCGCCGGCGGATCGAGCTCGCCAACAGCCTGCTCTTCACCCTGCCGGGCACCCCCGTCGTCCGCTACGGCGACGAGATCGGCATGGGCGACGATCTGTCGCTGCCGGAACGCTACTGCGCCCGCACCCCGATGCAGTGGACCGAGGAGCCACAGGGCGGCTTCACCGAGAGCGACACGCCGGTGCTGCCGGTCATCTCGGGGGGCGCCTACGGCTACCAGCACGTCAACGTCGCGGCGCAGCGTCGCGACCCGGAGTCGCTGCTGAACTGGTTCGAGCGCATCATCCGGATGCGCAAGGAAATCCCCGAGATCGGCAACGGCGACTTCGCCGTCGTCGACGTCGGCGACCCGGCGGTCCTCGCGATGCGGTACGACTGGCGGGGCGGCCACGTCTTTTTCCTGCACAACTTCGCCGAAGGCGGGCGCGAGGTGTTCTTCCGGACCGGCTCGGACGCCTGCAAAGGCCAGCGGCTGGTCAACCTCATCAGCCAGGACCACAGCGAGGCCGACGCCGAAGGCCGGCACAACGTCCTTCTCGAAGCGTTCGGCTACCGCTGGTTCCGCATCGGCGGACTGGACGACGTCTTCCGCCGCAGCAAGGTCTGACGTGTGTCCGGACAGGACACGCTCAGCGACCGATCACCAGCGGGATGATCTGGTCCTGGTAGAACGCCACCAGGGTGTGGCCCGAGAAGCTCATCGTCACCCAGAAGACCGCGAGGATCGCCCCGAGCTTCGGAACGAAGGTCAGCGTCATCTCCTGCACCGAGGTCAGCGCCTGCACGAGGCCGATGGCGAGGCCCACCGCCAACGCCACGCCGAGGATCGGCGTCGACACGATCAGCGCCGTCCAGAGGCCCTGGCGCAGGATGTCGAGGACCGCCGCCTCGGTCACGGCTCAGACCGGCATGCGCAGGATTTCCTGATAGGCCTCCACCACCTTGTCGCGCACCGCGACGGCGGTCTGCACCGCGAGCTCGGTCGCCGCCATCGCCTCGACCACCGCCTGCGGATCGGCCCGCCCCGCGAGGCCGGCCTTTGCCGTCTCCTCGCCCGAGCGCAGCGTCTCCATGAAGTCGCTGGCCGCGGCCTGGAACGCCTCGCCGGCGGGCCTCTGCGGAGCGTCGAGCGGCGCGGGCTTCGCCGCCGCCTGAACCTGGGAGTAGAGCTGAGAGGCAAGCGTCGCCTTGATATCCATCGCTGAGGTCCTTTTTTATCGTTTGAGCAGGTCGAGCAACGCGCTGGCCATCTGCCGCGCCTGGTCGAACATCTTGAGGTTCGCCTCGTACGAGCGGTTGGCCTCGCGGGCGTCGGCGATCTCGACCAGCATGTCGACGTTCGAGCCGAGGTAGGTGCCGTCCTTGCCCGCCAGCGGGTTGCTCGGGTCGTAGACCTTGGTCAGCTCGCTCTGGTCGAGCCGCACCGGCCCGGTCGCCACCGCCCGCGGATCGCCCGCGCGCTGGAAGGTCTCCTCGAACGACACCGTCTTGCGGTGGTAGCCGGGGGTGTCGGCGTTGGCGATGTTCTCGGTGCTGAGCCGCAGCCGCGCCGCCTGCGCGGCCATGCCGCTGGCCGAGGCCGCCATCGTCTTCATCATCTCGTTCATCGCGGCCCTCCTAGCGCCTGACGACGGTCGAGCGCAGGATCTCCAGCGCCTTGGCGTAGACGCCGAGCGCCAGCTCGCTCTCCTGCCGCACCTCGGCCGCCCGCATCATCTGGTCCTCGAGCGAGACCGAGTTGCCGTTGGGCGTCTCGGCCCCGAACGCCGCCACCTCGCGCGGCTTCAGGCCTTCCGGTTCCGCCCCGAACGGCTGGTGCCCGGCGCGCGTCATCTTGGCCGCGAAGCCCGGCCCGTCGTCGACGATCGCCGCGAAGTCCGCGACGTCGCGCGCTCGGTATCCCGGCGTGTCGGCGTGGGCGACGTTCTCGGCGATCAGCTGCTGGCGCGCGGTGGCATGCGCGGCCAGCGCGCTCGCGAGGTTCAGGATGTTCAGGTTCATGGCCGGCCTCTTCCCGTGTCAACGGCGGCTTAAGGGTTCTTGGTTGACAAAGTGTAAGCACGTCCGACCGGGAGCCTGCCTGATGCTGACCGACTTCGCCGCGCTCGGCGCCGAGCTTGCCCGCGTCTCGAACCAGCGGCGCGTCGGGCGTGTGACCGCCGTCGGCACGGCGGCGCTGGAGATCGCCGGGCTCTCGAACCATGCCCGCATCGGCGACCAGGTGGCGATCGGCCTTCTCGCCGGCGAGCCGCTCGGCGGAGAGGTCGTCGGCATCTCCGAGGCGCTGGTGCGCGCGATGACCTACGCGCCGCTCGACGGCGCCGCGGTCGGCGACGCGGCGACGCTGCTGGGGCCGGCGGGCGTGCACCCGGCGGAGAGCTGGGTCGGGCGCATCGTCGACGCGTTCGGCCAGCCGCTCGACGGCCGGCCGCTGGCGCCCGGCGCCGCCAGCGCCACGCTGCGCCGCGCGCCGCCGCCGCCCGCGACGCGCAAGGGCCTCGGGCCGCGCCTCGCCACCGGCCTCGCGGTCTTCGACACCATCCTGCCGATCGCCCGCGGCCAGCGCATCGGCGTCTTCGCCGGCTCCGGCATCGGCAAGTCGTCGCTGCTCGGCGATCTCGCGCGCGGCATCGAGGCCGAGATCGTCGTCTACGCGCTGATCGGCGAGCGTGGCCGCGAGCTGCGCGACTTCGTCGACAACGTGCTCGGCCCCGAAGGGGATGAAGCGCTCGGTGGTGATCGCCGCCACGTCGGACCAGGCGCCGCTGATCAAGCGCCGCGCCGCCTGGATGGCGATGGCGGTGGCCGAGGTCTTCCGCGACCAGGGCCGCCACGTCCTCCTGCTGCTCGATTCGCTGACGCGCTTCGCCGAGGCGCACCGCGAGATCGCCCTGACCGCCGGCGAGGCCTCGTCGCTGCGCGGCTTCCCGCCGTCCACCGCCAACCTGATCGCGGCGCTCTGCGAGCGCGCCGGCCCCGGCGCCTTCGGCAAGGGCGACATCACCGGCGTCTTCAGCGTGCTGGTGGCAGCCTCCGACATGGACGAGCCGATCGCCGACATCACCCGCGGCGTCCTCGACGGCCACGTCGTTCTCGACCGCGGCATCGCCGAGCGCGGCCGCTTTCCGGCGATCGACGTGCGCCGCAGCGTCTCGCGCAGCCTGCCCGGCATCGCCACCGACGCCGAGAACGCGATGCTCGCGCGCCTGCGCCGGGTGCTGACCGCCTACGAGAACGCCGCGCTGATGATCCAGACCGGGCTCTACGCGCCCGGCAGCGACGCCGCCATCGACGAGGCGATCACGCTGTGGCCGAGGCTAGACGCGTTCTTCACCGAGAAGGCGCCCGGTGGTCCGGCCGAGAGCTTCGCGCAGCTGGCGCAGGCGCTCGGAGCCGAGCCCCGCACCGAGCCGGCACTCAGCGCAGCGAAGCGATGAGGTTCAGAAGGCCGCTCGAGCCGGAAGCGTCGGCGCTCTGCAGCAGGGTGAGGGCACTGGCGCCGCGGGTCATCGGCGAAGGACCGTCGTCGATCTGCGCGCGGGCGAGGAAACGGTTGATGACCTTCTCAACCGCGGCGGGGTCCTGGAAGGCGGTCAGCGCGTCGCTGCCGAAAAGTGCCGAAGTCTTGTCCGCCAGCACGTCGCGCTGCTGGTCGATGTCGATCTGCGCGAACGAGGCTCGGCAGGCCGTAGGCCTTCTCGAAGACCTCGCGTAGCGGCTTGGAGCCGAGCACGGTATACCAGCTGCCGCCGCTGCCCGCGGAGAGGCTCGCCACCTCGCGGCGAAAGTTCATGGCGAGCCGCATGGTGTTGTCGACGTCGCCCACCGCCGCCTCGAAGGCGCGGGTCTTGTAGGCGTCGGTGATCGTCGCGGCAAAGCCGGGCGCAGCGGTGTTCGGCCCCTCGCCGGGACCGAACCCGAATGCAGCGGAGAGCTTGCGGAAGGACTTGTCGGTCAGCCGGTTGGCCAGGGAATTGGGATCGACCGTGCCTTCCTCCAGCGCCTTGCGGATGAAGGCCCGCTTGTCGATCTCGCTGTCCATCCCGAAGGCGCCGAGCGCAACCTTGAGGAGCCGGCGGTCGGCCACGAGATCGGCCGCCGAGGTGATCGAGCCGATCTTCTCCTCGAAGTACGCGACGTCCCTCTGGACCTCCGGCGACTTGTCGAACGCGGCCTGTTGCGCGGTCTGCGTGCGCTCGAGAAACCGCCAGCCGGCGATGCCGGCGAGCGGAACGGTGGGCTGGAAGCTCATCGGCGCATCCCCCTACGAAGCGGCACCGAGCCCGAGCAGCCGGGTTTCGCGCGGCAGGAGGCCGCGCAGCGCCCGCATCGCCTGGTAGAAGCGGCGATCGTTGACCGCCTCGGTCGCGGTGGCGAGATGGCCACGGCTGTCCGCGTCCTGGAACACCTGGCTGAGCTGCTCGATGCCGCTGAGCAGCTGGCGGACCGCTTCCTCGGCATCGGCTTCGCCGGCCAGCACCAGCTGGGCGATGTAGCAGACCCGCTTGACCGGCGTGCGCGCCTCGTCGGGATGGATCGCGTCGCGCAGCCGCAGCACGTTGGCGTCGGGCGTCAGCACGTTGAGCCGCGCCCGGCGGTCGCCGTTCTCCATCACGACGCCGTTGATCATGATGCGCTCGCGCGGGCCGAGCTTGAGGACGAGGCCGCTCATGCCGCGACCTCGGCGTCGCCGCGCAGGCCTTTCATGATCGAGGTGTTGATGTCGATCAGCGGCACGATCGAAGCCCGGCCGCCGAGCACCGACAGACTGTGGCGGCGGACGAACTCGCCGAGGGAAATCAGCTGGGCGCGCAGTGCGACCGGAAGGGCGTTGCTGTCCTGCATCAGGTCCTCGCTCAGCGTGCCCCAGAGGCGCTGGTTGGCGATGACGGCCTGGGCGAGGGAGGAAAAGTCGGACTTGTCGGTCTCGTCGAGCGCCTTCAGACGACGTGTCACCTGGGCGAAGACGGCGTATTCGGTGCCGCGCGCGGTGCGGATCGGCCTGGCGGCGGCTGCGTAGCCGGAACGGGCCTGAGCGTTGGGGCTCATGAACTAACCTCTTCGGGGATCGGGGAGGTGCGGCGGACGATCCGGGGCGGGCTCGAGGCCCGCCCCGTTTCAACGACCGAGACGGCTCAGCGGAAGAGGGCGAGAACGCTCTGCGGCGCCTGGTTGGCGATCGAGAGCGCCTGGATGCCGAGCTGCTGCTGCACCTGCAGCGCGGAGAGGCGCGCCGAGGCTTCTTCCATGTCGGCATCGACCATCGCGCTGACGCCGGCCTTCAGCGAGTCGGCCTGCTTGCGCAAAAAGTCGTTCTGCGCCTCGATGCGGGCCTGGGCTGCACCGAACGCCGCCGCGGCGGTGTTGGCGCTGTCGATCAGCGTGTCGATGTCGTCGGGCGTCGCGGTGCCGACGGTCAGCGCCGCGCCGAGCGTCTCGAGGTCCTGCGCGGTGACGTCGAACGTGCCCGTGGTCAGCGCGCCCGAAGAATCGCGGTTGATCGAGACGGTGATCGTCTGGTCGGAAGCACCGCTCGAGACCAGATTGATGCCGTTGTACTGGGCCGACTGGGCGATCGAGGTGATCGTGTCGGTCAGCGCGGTGACCTCGTCCTGGATCTTCGCGGTGTCGGCGTCCGGGTTCTCGGCCTGGACGATCTTCTCCTGGATCTGCTTGAGGATGCTCGAGACCTGCTCGGCGGCGGTGCGGGCGACGCCGACCATCGCGGAGGCCGAGGTCAGCGCATCGCTGAGCTTGCCGTAGGACTTCACGTCCGAGGACATCGTGGAGGCGATCGACCAGGACGAGCTGTTGTCCTTGGCGGTGGCGACCTTCATGCCGGTCGAGATCTCGTTCTGCGCCTTGGCGAGACCGGCATTGGTGCTCTTCAGGGTCTGCAGGGCGACGAGGGCGCTGGTGTTGGTCAGAATGCTGGACATGCTAATGTTCCTTCAGTGGCGCGCGGCGCTTTCGACGCCGCTCATGTCATGGATGGCCCCGCGCATGCGGAAACCGACGAACGCCCTTCTGATGTTGCGGCCCTGGTCCCTTTCGGCTCCAGCCGCGCCGGCCCTTCAGCCGCGTAGGGGCACATTCGGCGAACACCGTGAAGCAAGGGTGAAGGGCGGGACCGATCGTGCTTAACAAAATCCCGCTAAAGCAGACACTTGTCGCAATCCTGCTGGCCGCGGCGCCAGCCTCGGCCGATCCTCCGGGCGCCTGGACCGAGGGCAGGCTCTTCCGCGACTGGCAGCTCGCTTGCCGGGAGGCGGCCTGCGCCGTCCGCACCGCCGTCACGGGGTCGGACGGCAGCGAGGTCCTGCGCGTCGCCGCGACGGGCGGACAGGCGCCGGCGCTGACCGTGACGACGCCATTGCCGCTCTTCCTGCCGGACGGCGTGCACCTTGTGATCGGCGAAGACCCGGAGCGGCCCGTGCAATGGCGGACCTGCGGCGCGACAGGGTGCGAGGCGAGGTTGCCGCTCGACCCGGAGCTCCTCGCGGCGATGCAGCGCGAGCGCGCGGGCAGCGTCAGCTTCACCCTTGTCGATGGCCAAGCGGTCCGGCTGCCGTTCTCGCTGCTCGGCTTTTCCGCAGCACTCCGCGCCCGCGCCCGCTAGTTAGACGCGCTCGAGAAGCTCCAGCACCCGCGACCAGGCCAGTGCGGCGGCAGCGGCGTCGTAGTCGGGCAGGGTCGCGTCGGTGAAGTAGTGGCCCGGGCCGGGATAGCGGTATATCTCCGCCGCGAGGTTTCGGCGCTCGGCGCCGAGCCGCGTCTCCTCGACCCATTCCTCGCCTTCGTAGGGATCGGGCTCGGCGAGATGAACCTGCAGCGGCAGCCCTGCCCGCGGCGCGTCCGGCAGCGGTGCCACGCCGTGGAGAAAGACGATCCCCGCGGTCTCCGGCCGCTCGGCCCAGAGCTCCGAGACCACGCCGCAGCCCATCGAGACCCCCGCGAGGACCGCGGTGGCGGGTTGCCCGGCCACCGCCTCGCGCGCCCGGGCGACGATCGTCTCCCACCCGATGCGCTCGACGAGCGCGAAGCCTTCGTCGACGGTGCCGGCGGTCTCGCCCGCGAAGAGATCGGGCGTGATCACGTCGTGCCCGGCGTCCCTGAGCCGCGCCGCGGCGGCCGCCTCGCCGGGCCGCGGCCCGTAGACCGAGTGAAAGAGGACGACTTCGACCATGTGCTGCCTCCCTGGCCTGGTGATCGGACTTCGACGGGACGCGATTCCGCGCCTCGGTTCAAGCCGGACCGGTCGAGGCGCGTTCCACGAGGTCGACGTCGAGCAGGTCCCGCGTGGCGGTGTCGCGCCGCTCGATCAGCACCTGGACGGCGCGACGGCCCATTTCCGTGGAAGGCTGGCGGATCGTCGTCAGCGGCGGGTCGCTCGCCTCCCCTTCGGGCACTCCGTCGAAGCCGATCACCGACACCCGTGCCGGCACCGCGATACCGTGCGCCTTGAGCCACGAAAGCGCGCGCATGGCGATCCGGTCCAATTCGGCCAGGAGCGCCGTGGGCGGCTCCGGCTCGGCGAAGAGGTCTTCGAGTGCCGCGTCGATCGTCGTGGGATCGATCGTCGTCTCGAAGATCGGCACGTCCTCGGCGGCGATGCCGATGGCGGCGAGCGCTTCGAGGTAGCCCTCGACCCTCAACCGGGACGTGGCGTAGTCGGCCTCGCGCACGCGCTCCATCGTCACGCGACCGGCATGGCCCTCGCCGAATTCCATCGAGAGAATCGCGAACCGCCGATGGCCGAGGCCGGTCAGGTGCCCGGCGGCGAGGCGCGCGCCGGCGACGTCGTCCACCCCCACCACCGACACGTCCTCGTCGGTGTCGCCGAACGCCATGGTCACGAACGGCAGCCGCCGCTCGCGGGCGGCGGCGACCAGCCGGTCGGCGTCCTCGATGCAGAAGAGGATCAGCCCGTCGACGACCGCGCTCTTGATGCTCCAGGCCAGCGCGTCCTCGCTGGCGGCGGAGATCAGCGAGATGCCGATGCCGTTGGCATCGCAGGTCTCGGTGACGCCCCGCATCAGCGATCGGGCGAAGGGATCGTCGAAGAAGTAGGCCAGCGGCTCCGCAGTGGCGACGCCGATGGCGTTGACCTTGCCGGCGCTGAGAAGGCGACCCATCGGGTCGGGCCCGGCGTAGCCGATGGCCTCGGCCGCTGCCAGGACCCGCGCCCGCACCTCGGGGCGCACGAGGTGCGGCCGGTTGAAGACGTTCGAGGCAGTTGCCTTGGAAACCCCCGCCCGCTCGGCCACGTCGCTGAGCTTCGCGCCCCGCCCGGTGATTCGGCCCACTCGCTCCTCCCGCCGCCTGCAAGTGCTTGACTTAGCATCTCTCTTGAACCGGTTCAATTTATCCTTGACGCCAAAAGTGCTCCGGTCTATGTATTGAACCGGTTCAATAGAAGCTTGAACCGGTTCATTCACGGATAACCCTTGAGGGAGATGGCCATGGTCATGTCAATTCCTGCCGGCGGAGTGCGCCTCCCCGGCCGCTTCCATCTGTTTTCCGACGCGGTCCGCGCGGCCTGGCAGGATCACCTGCGCCGCCGCGCCCAGCAAGCGGCGCTCCGCCACCTCAGTCGGCTCGGACCGCGGCTGATCGCGGACACCGGGGTCGACCCGAAGCTGGTGCGCAGCGCCGCGGATGGGTGGAGCGACCTCCTGCCCAACGGCTACCTGGTGCACCGGCGCCGCTAGTGCAGGCGGGTCAGCAGCTCGTCGATCGACTTCTTGGCGTCGCCGTAGAACATCCGCGTGTTTTCCTTGTAGAAGAGCGGGTTCTCGATGCCGGAGTAGCCGGTGCCCTGCCCGCGCTTGCTGACGAAGACCTGCTTGGCCTTCCAGACCTCGAGCACCGGCATGCCGGCGATCGGCGAGCCGGGATCGTCCTGTGCCGCGGGATTCACGATGTCGTTCGAGCCGATGACGATGGCGACGTCGGTCGTGGGAAAGTCCGCGTTGATCTCGTCCATCTCCAGCACGATGTCGTAGGGGACCTTGGCCTCGGCGAGCAGCACGTTCATGTGCCCCGGCAGCCGTCCGGCGACCGGATGGATCGCGAAGCGGACCTCCTTGCCCTTGGCGCGCAGCCGCTTGGTCAGCTCGGCCACCGACTGCTGCGCCTGGGCGACCGCCATGCCGTAGCCCGGCACGATGATGACCGAATCCGCCTCGTCGAGTGCGGCGGCCACCCCGTCGGCGTCGATGGCGACCATCTCGCCTTCGATCTCCTGCGCCGGACCGCTGGTGCCGCCGAAGCCGCCGAGGATGACCGAGACGAAGTTGCGGTTCATCGCCTTGCACATGATGTAGCTGAGAATCGCGCCCGACGAGCCGACCAGCGCGCCGGTGACGATCAGGAGGTCGTTCGAAAGGGTGAAGCCGATCGCCGCCGCCGCCCAGCCCGAGTAGCTGTTCAGCATCGAGATGACGACCGGCATGTCGGCGCCGCCGATCGCCATGATCAGGTGCCAGCCAATGAAGCCCGCGACCAGGGCCACCAGGATCATCGTCCAGATGCCGCCGCCGGCGAAATAGACGATGCCGAGGATCAGGCAGAGCGCCGCCGCGCCGATGTTGATCGCGTGCCGGTTGGGCAGCGTCAGGGGCTTCGACGAGATGCGGCCCGAGAGCTTGCCGTAGGCGACGATCGAGCCGGTGAAGGTGATGGCACCGATGAGGATGCCGAGGAAGATCTCGACCCGCATGATCGAGAGCTCGGTCGCGGTCTTGTGCGCCAGCGTCGCCGCAAAGCCGGAGAAGCCCTCCGGCGGCACCCCGAGCGCCAGCGCCCCGGCGACCCGGTGGGCCTCGATGTCGGCGTTCAGCCCGATGAAGACCGCCGCGAGCCCGACGAGGCTGTGAAAGCCCGCGACCAGCTCGGGCATCTGGGTCATCTGCACGCGGCTCGCCACGAACGCGCCGACCGCACCGCCGATGATCACCATCGGCGCCAGCAGCCAGTAGTGCCCCGAGCCGCCGAAGATCGTGGCGACGACGGCCAGCGCCATGCCGATCATGCCGTACCAGATCGCCCGCTTGGCCTTCTCCTGGTTGGAGAGCCCGCCGAGCGCGAGGATGAAGAGGATCGCTGCGGCCAGGTAGCAGGCCGTGACCAGTCCGAGGCTCATGGCGCTCTCCTCAGCTCTTCTGGAACATGGCGAGCATCCGCCGGGTGACGAGGAACCCGCCGAAGATGTTCACCGACGCCATCAGCGTGGCGAGCGCCGCGAGCAGCGCCACGAAGACGCTGCCCGAGCCGATCTGCAGGAGCGCGCCGAGGATGATGATGGAGGAAATGCCGTTGGTGATCGCCATCAGCGGCGTGTGCAGCGCGTGGCTGACACCCCAGATCACGTAGAAGCCGACGAAGCAGGCCAGCGCGAAGACGATGAAGTGCTGCATGAAGCTGACCGGCGCGACGGTGCCCACCAAAAGCGTCAGCACCGTCCCCACCACCAGGAGCGTCGTGGTGCGGTTCGAGGTCCGGCGCAGCTCGGCCACCTCGCGCGCCGCCTTGGCCTCCGGGGTCTCCTCGACCGCCTTCTTCGGCGCCTGCCGCGCGATGGCCGCGATCTTCGGCGGCGGCGGCGGGAAGGTGACGGCGCCGGCATGGGTCACCGTTGCGCCGCGGATCACGTCGTCTTCCATGTTGACGACCGGCACCCCATCCTTGGCCGGCGTCAGGTCGTCCATCATGTGGCGGACGTTGTTGGCGTAGAGCGTCGAGGACTGCGTCGCCATCCGCGACACCAGGTCGGTATAGCCGACGATCTTGACGCCGTTCTTGGTCTCGAAGAGCTTGCCGGGCTTGGTCAGGTCGCAGTTGCCGCCCTGCTCGGCGGCGAGGTCGACGACGACCGAGCCGGGCTTCATCGCCTCGACCATGTCCTTCAGCCACAGCTTCGGCGCCGGACGGCCGGGGATGAGCGCGGTGGTGATGACGATGTCGACCTCGGGCGCCTGGGCGCGGAAGAGCTCGAGCTGCTTCTCGCGGAACTCCGGGCTCGACGGCGCGGCATAGCCGCCGGTCGCCGCACCGTCCTGGCTTTCGGCGAAGTCGAGCATCAGGAACTCCGCGCCCATCGACTCGATTTGCTCGGCGACCTCGGGCCGCACGTCGAACGAGCGCACGATGGCGCCGAGCCCGCGGGCGGTGCCGATCGCCGACAGGCCGGCGACGCCGGCGCCGATCACCAGCACCTTGGCGGGGGGCACCTTGCCCGCCGCCGTCACCTGGCCGGTGAAGAACCGGCCGAAGTTCTCGCCGGCCTCGATCACCGCGCGATAACCGGCGATGTTCGCCATCGACGACAGCGCGTCCATCTTCTGCGCCCGGCTGATGCGCGGCACCATGTCCATGGCGATCGCGGTGACGCCCTTGGCCTTGAGGCTTTCGAGGAGCTCGGCATTCTGCGCCGGGTAGACGAAGCTGATCACGATCTGGCCGCCGCGGGCGTGCTCGATCTCCGCCTCCGTCGGCGCGCGGACCTTGGTGACGATGTCGGCCGCGGCCCAGAGCTCGGCGGCGGAGGGCACGATCTCCACGCCGGCGGCGGCGTACTCGGCGTCGGCGAAGCGCGCCGCAGCACCGGCGTCGGCCTCGATCACGCAGTCATAGCCGAGCTTCTTCAGCGCCGCTGCGGACTGCGGCGTCATCGCCACCCGCTTCTCGCCGCTGAAGGTTTCCTTGGGCGCACCGATCTTCACGGGTCCTCGCTCCCTCTCTGTGCGGCGCAGGATGTCCCGCGGCTCGCGTCATATTCTTGCGCGGATGTCAGGTGCTTTTAGGTTTGGCGACCTGCCCTGTCAAACGCTTGCCGTCAGCCCAGCCGTCCGTCGAGCGCGCGCTGGTAGAGGTCGAACGCATCGGCGGCACTCAGGTGCCGCGGATTCCCGCCGGCGGTGGGATCGACGATCGCCATCTCCGCCATCTCGGCAAAGCGGCTTTCGTCGACGCCGATCTTGTCCAGCGTGTGCGGGATGCCGAGGTCGCGGCGAAGGCGCAGGATGAAGTCGAGAAAGCCCGAGAACCCGCCCTCGATCCCGAGCCAGGCCGCCAGCCGGTCGATCTTGTCCCAGAGCGCCTCGCGGTTGAAGTCGAGCACGTAGGGCATGAACACCGCGTTGGTCAGCCCGTGGTGCGTGTCGTAGAGCGCCCCCACCGGGTGCGACAGCGCGTGGATGGCGCCGAGGCCCTTCTGGAACGCCGTCGCCCCCATCGCCGCCGCCGCCAGCATGTTGGCGCGCGCCTCGAGGTCGTGCCCGTCGCGATAGGCGCGCGGCAGATAGTCCTTGCAGAGCCGCAGGCCCTCGACGGCGATGCCTTCGGCCATCGGGTGATAGGCGGGGCTGGCGTAGGCCTCCAGGCAATGCGCCAGCGCGTCCATGCCGGTGCCTGCCGTCAGCGCCGGCGGCAGGCCCACGGTCAGCTCCGGGTCGCAGATCACCTGGCGCGGCATCATCGCCGGATGGAAGATGACCTTCTTGGTGTGGCTCGCGAGGTTGGTGATGACCCCCGCGCGGCCGACCTCCGAGCCGGTGCCCGCGGTGGTCGGCACCGCCACGACCGGGGCGATGCCGGCGGGGTCGGCGCGGGTCCACCAGTCGGCGATGTCCTCGAAGTCCCACATCGGGCGGGTCTGCCCGCGCATGAAGGCGATGACCTTGCCCGCGTCGAGCGCCGATCCACCTCCGAAGGCGACGACGCCGTCATGCCCGCCGTCGCGCAGCACCGCGAGCCCGGCCTCGACGTTCGCATCGGTCGGGTTTGCCCGGACGTCGGAGAAGACCGCAGCCTCCAGTCCGCCCGCGCGCAGCGCGTCCAGCGCCTCTCGCGCGATCGGCAGCGGCGCAAGACCCGGATCGGTCACGAAGAGCGGCCGGGCGATCCCGGCGGCCCGGCAGGCGTCGGCGAGCTCGGCAATGCGCCCGGCGCCGAAGCGGATCGCGGTGGGATAGGTCCAGTTCGCGGTCGGGCCCACGGTCAGAGCCTTTCCAGGCGTTCAGAGAGGTATCTGCGAAACGGCGTCCCCGGCGTCGGAAGGGCCGTGGCCCACCTCGTAACACGCGTGAAATTCCAGGTATCTATCTGATTCCAAAAGAAAACACACACCCAATTCACTCCCTCTCCGCCAAGGCCGACGCGTTCAGCCCGGTCTTGCAGAGGTCTCTCAGAGATCATGTCGGCCACGATCTTCCCCTCAGGCCCGCTCGAAGCCGCGCGCCAGGTCCCAGTCGGTCACCCGGCGGTCGCACTCCGCCTGCTCCCAGCGCGCGGCGTGCACGTAGTGGTCGACCACCGCGTCGCCGAACGCCGCCCGCAGCATCGCCGAGCCGTCGAGCGCGTCCGCCGCATCGCGCAGGGTCCGCGGGATGTCGCGCAGCGCTTCGGTCCGGTAGGCGTCGCCCCGGAACTCCGGCTCGAGCGGCAGCCCGCGCTCGATGCCGTCGATGCCGGCGGCGATCTGCGCCGCATAGGCGAGGTGCGGGTTGAGATCGGCGCCGCCGACCCGGCACTCGACGCGGACCGCCGGGGTACCCTCGCCGACCAGCCGGTAGCCCGCGGTGCGGTTGTCCGCCGACCAGATCGCCTTGGTCGGCGCGAAGGTCCCGGCCAGGAACCGCTTGTAGCTGTTCACATAGGGCGCGAGGAAATAGGTGAAGGCGTCGGCGTGGGCGAGGAGCCCCGCCAGCCACGACCGCATCACCCCGGACATGCCGTGCGGCGCGTCGGGATCGAAGAACGCGGGCGTGCCGTCGGCCGTGCGCAGCGACTGGTGCACGTGGCTCGACGATCCCGCGGCATGCTGGTCGTACTTGGCCATGAACGTGACGGAGCGGCCCTTGCTCCAGGCGATCTCCTTGACGCCGTTCTTGACGATCACGTGCGCGTCGGCGGCGTCGAGCGCGTCCGAATAGCGCACGTTGATCTCCTCCTGCCCGGCGCTCGCCTCGCCCTTGGAGTTCTCCACCGGGATGCCCGGCGGCGTTGAGGCCGGTGCGGATCGCCCGCATCACCTCCTCTTCCTTGCTGGTCTGGAAGATGTGGTAGTCCTCGTTGTACGGGCTGGCCGGGTTCATGCCGCGATAGCCCGCCGCCTGCAGTTCCGCATAGGACTGGGTGAAGAGGAAGAACTCGAGCTCGGAGGCCATCATCGCCTCGTAGCCCATCGCCTTCAGCCGCGCGATCTGGCCGCTTGAGCATCGCACGCGGCGAATGCGCCACCTCGGCGCGGGTGTGGTGGTCGAGCACGTCGCAGAGCACCAGTGCTGTGCCTTCGAGCCACGGCACCCGGCGCAGCGTCGCGAGATCGGGCTTCATCACGTAGTCGCCGTAGCCCGCGGCCCAGCCGGTGGCCGCGTAGCCCGGAACCGTCTCCATCTCGAGGTCGGTGGCGAGCAGGTAGTTGCAGCTGTGGGTCTCGTGCGTGGGCGCTCTCGAGGAAGAACTCGGCCTGGAAGCGCTTGCCCATCAGGCGGCCCTGCATGTCGACCTGGGCGACCAGCACGGTGTCGAGCGCCCCTTCCGCGACCGCCTTCTCCAGGTCGCGAAGCGTCAGTCTGCCCGGCATCGTCCGTCCCCGAAGGCCTTTTCTCACCCCCGGGACGCTAGAGAGCGCCCGGAAAACTGGCAAGGGCAATCGGGAACCCCTCCGCCGCCGGTCAGAGGCAGACCCCGTCGATCACCACGCCGCCGTCGCCGCCATCGTCGCAGGCCCGGGCCGCCGGCCCGTAGGACGCCGGCTGCGGCGTGCCGCAGCTTGCCAGCAACACCCCGGCGATCACCAGCAGGACGATCCTCCAGCGCATCGGCTTTCTCCCTCCGGTTGCACGCACACTCTTTCAGAGGCGGCAGGCCGGAAGCAAGGCAAAACGCGGGCTAGCGCGCCAGGGCCTCGGCCCCGAGGATCAGCATCCCGCCCACGACGATGGTGACGACGATCGCAAGCACGCCGAGACCGACGCCGGCGAGGGTGATCAGCCCGTCACGCTCGACGAGGCCGATCCCGGTCAGGCAGAGCGCCGCGGCCGGAATGTAGCCGCTGAACGGGATCGGCGCGAAGAGCGCCAGCGCCACGAGGAGCAGGAATATGCCCAGCGCGCGCTCGACCCGTGGCGCAAAGACGAACGGATAGCGGGGACGCACCATCCGCTCGACGGGCCGGATCACCGGCCCGAGCCGCAGCACCAGCTTCTGGAAGCCCTTGCGCCCCACCGCGCGACGGGTCACGAACTCCGGCAGCCAGACCTTCTCGAGGCCCAGCGCCATCTGCGCGGTGAGAAGGATCACCGGGATCGAGGTCACCATGTTCGACCCGATCGGCATCGGCAGCATGTTGATCAGCGAGAACAGCACCAGGCACCAGCCGAACGAACGATCGCCGAGTGTGGCGACCAGTTCTCCGATCGGCATCGTCGCGCTGTTGCCGGTGTCGCGGGCCGCGCGCACCAGGCGGCGCGACAGCCGGCGGCGGAACGGCAGCGGCAGGTTCATCGGCGGCCGGGCAGGCGTGTCGCCATGCTGGAATGCGCCTCCCCGCGCGGCATCGGTCCGGGCTTTCTTCGTGCCCTTGCCGACCATCTGTGGCCCGAACGGGCCAATTGCAAGCCGAATGACGCGGCCCATGCCGGCCGGCGCCGCACCTCCCGCGCCTCGCCATTGACGCCGCCCGGTCCGGCCGCTCTAGCTTCGGCCCGAAATCATCCCGGAGGCCTCGATGCGCGCCGTCCCCATCCCGGTCCTGACGGTCGGCCTCCTCATCCTGTCGAACGTCTTCATGACCTTCGCCTGGTACGGCCACCTGAAGTTCAAGTCGCTGCCGCTCTTCGCCGCGATCCTGATCAGCTGGGGCATCGCGCTCGGCGAATACATCCTGCAGGTGCCGGCGAACCGCTTCGGCTACGGCTACTTCAGCGCCGCGCAGCTCAAGACCATCCAGGAGGTCATCACGCTTTCGATCTTCATGATCTTCTCGGTTCTCTACCTCGGCGAGCCGCTGCGCTGGAACTACGCGCTCGGCTTCGGCTTCATCGCCCTCGGCGCCTACTTCGTCTTCCACAAGTTCTGAGGGCGGCGCTTGGCCGCCCCTTTGGGTGTCGCTCAGTTCGAGAGGCCGACCTGGCTGTTGGCCGTCACGATCATCGGGTGAAACGTGAAGACGTCGCGGGACGTGGGGTCCACGTCGACCTTGATCCAGTGAATGTTCGGGCTGCCGAAGGTCTGCACCCGGGTCAGGTTCGGGATCATGTGCGTGGCGTCGCGCAGCGGCTTGTCGATCTTGAAGTAGTGGGTGTCGCCGTGCACCAGCACCACCGGCCCATCGAACTGTCCGGTCTCCGACATCAGCGCGTCGAGGAAGGCCGCGTAGCCGTCCTTCCCCGGCAGCCGGCTCTCGTCGTCCTCCTCGGTCTCGGGAATGTCGAACCCCGGATCGCCCTGGAAGACGACCATGATCCCCTTGTCCCCGTCTGCCTTGGCCTTGGCGAACGAGTCCTTCAACCAGGCGATGTTGGCGGCGTCGCGCTCGGCCCATTCGGCATTGTCGGCGTCGCACTGCGCCGCGGTCCGGGCGCTCTTGGCGGTGCAGCTCTTCTCGTCGTCGACCTTGTTGTTGTTGCTGCCGGGGATGTTCAGCCCCACCACCATCACCCCGCCCTGCGACAGGCGGACGTTCTCGGCGAACTTCTCGCCTGGGCCGGCCTGGTGCTCGGGGGTCAGCGTCGTCTGGCCGAAGCTCTCGGGCTTGGCGAACATCACCTTCCGCAGGTGGTCGAGCCGCTCGAGATTGTCGTAGCCGCCGTTGTTGGTGCGGTGGCAGTCGGTCCATTCGTTGTCGCCGGGGATGTAGAGGACCGGCGCCTTGAGGCTGTCGAACATCGCGATCGCATCGGAGAAGATCGCGTCGGTGCACTGCGAGCTGCCGTCCTTGATGTCGCCGTCATAGATCGAGAACGCGATGTCGGAGGCATTCATGTCGGCGATCAGCGCCGGGATGTGCGGCGCGTCGTCGGCCTTGGCATAGGGCATGTCGCCCCAGAGCGCGAACGAGAACGGCTCGCTTTGCGCAGAGGCGGCGCCGGAAAGCGCCGTGGTGGCCAGGAGCGAAGCGGCGATCAGCAGCATCGGGCGAGATATCATCAGGGGTTTCTCCGCATCTGAGCGTTCGGTGAGGGGGTGCAAGCCGACTACCCCCCGCAGATGACGGGTTCATGACGTCCGGGCGCTTCGGCGTGCGCCGACCCGGAACCACACGAAGCGCTTGGGGTTCACACTGGGACAAGCCGGCCGATGATGCCGAAGCTCTCTCTTCAACGCAGGAAAAAGCGTCCTCGTGAAACAGTTCTACGAACGCGTCACGTTCCTCTACTACGCCGCGGCGACGTCCTTTCTGATGCTCCTCGCGCTGGTCCTTCTGGCGTTCGGGATCTGGGAGGTCGTGGCCGGCGTGCTCTCCGGCGAGGTGGAGGGCGTGCTCCGCAGCGTCGGTGTGGTGATCGTCGGCTTCGCCATCGTCGAGACCTCCAAGTTCATGGCCGAGGAAGAGATCATGCGCCGCAAGGAGCTGCGCTCGGCGGTCGAGGCGCGGCGCTCGCTGACCAAGTTCATCACCATCATCGTCATCGCCGCGTCGCTCGAGGCGCTGGTGATGGTGTTCGAGGCCGGCCGCACAGACCTGACCAAGGCGGTCTACCCGGCGATCCTCTTCGCGTCGGCAATGCTCGCGCTGGTCTCGCTCGGGCTCTTCCAGTGGCTCTCGAGCCGGATTGCACCCCCGCCGGACGATGCCGAGGAAGAGGGAGCAAACGCGCTCGACCACCACGGCGCGGAGCGTGAAGAGGACTAGGATCGGCGGGCCTGTCGGCACGGGCCTTGTCCGAGGCGACGTTCGGCCCATCGTAGGGGCCCTGATCGGAAAAACGGGAGGCGAGATCATGCACTATCGGCGCTTGGGCAACAGCGGCACGGCCGTCTCGATGCTGTGCATCGGCACCATGACCTTCGGCTCCGAGGCGGACGAGGCGGCCTCGCACGCGATCCTCGACGACTTCGTCGCCGCGGGCGGCAACTTCATCGACACCGCCGACGTCTACAGCAGCGGCGCGTCGGAGGAGATCATCGGCCGCTGGCTCGCGAGCCATCCGACCGAGGCCGCGCAGGTCGTCGTCGCGACCAAGGGGCGCTTCCCGATGGGTGCGGGTCCGAACGATCTCGGCACCTCGCGGCGGCACCTGACCCAGGCGCTCGACGCGTCGCTCCGCCGCCTCGGCATCGAGCAGATCGATCTCTACCAGATGCACGCCTGGGACGCCCTGACCCCCCTCGAGGAGACGCTGCGCTTTCTCGACGACGCCATCAGCGCCGGCAAGATCGGCTACTACGGCTTCTCGAACTATCTCGGCTGGCAGATCACCAAGGCGGTGCACCTCGCCCGGGCCGCGCACTGGGCGGCGCCGGTGACGCTGCAGCCGCAGTACAACCTCCTCGTCCGCGACATCGAGCACGAGATCGTGCCGGCCTGCCTCGATGCCGGGATCGGGCTCCTGCCCTGGTCGCCGCTCGCCGGCGGCTGGCTCGCCGGCAAGTACCAGCGCGACGTGATGCCGACCGGCGCGACGCGGCTCGGCGAGAATCCCAAGCGCGGCATGGAGGCCTACGAGGCGCGCAACGCCCAGGAACGCACCTGGTGGATCATCGACGCCGTGAACGACATCGCGAAAGCCCACGGCGTGACCGCCGCCGAGGTGTCGCTCGCCTGGCTCGCCGCGCAGCCGGCGGTCACCTCCGTCATCCTCGGCGCGCGCACCAGGGAGCAGCTCGCCGACAACCTGAAGGCGGCCGAGCTCGAGCTGACCCCCGAAGAGCTCGCCATCCTGAGCGAGGTCAGCAAGCCCGCCATGGGCGACTATCCCTACGGCGAACGCGGCGCCGCCCAGCGCTTCCGCAAGATCGAAGGCGGCCGCTAGCCGCTTCGGGCGCGTGCGGCGGCTGTCGAGTCGCGAAACTGCTCGACAGACCGCTCACGGTTCTGTCATCGTGCCGGGACTTCGCTTGAGCGGAGGATCGAATGACACGAACCGGCAAATTTCGCCTGGCGGTCGTTTCCCTGGCTGCGGCCGCCGCGCTCCTTGCCGAAGATGCGACCGCGCAAGGCTTTCCGGGCGGCCACTCTTGGTACGTCAGGGCTTACGGCGGCGCGACCCTGCCGCGGGACGACGACTTCCGCCTGCCCGAGACGCCGCCGTGCACGTTCGGCAATCCCTGCCTCAACTTCGACAGCGGACTGTCCTATGACACCGGCTACGTGCTCGGCATCGCGGCCGGCCTGGACATCACGCCGCACCTCGGGGTGGAGTTCGAATACACCTACCGAAACGCCGACGCCGCGTTCAGCAATCTCCAGGACGCGAGCGGGACGACCGAGTCGAACGCCTGGATGGTCAACGCGCTCTACCGCTTTGCGCCGCTCGGTGCCGCGGGCGCGTGGCAACCGTATGCCGGCGGTGGCATCGGCGCGGCCGACCTCAGCGTCGACAGTGTTTCGCCTTCGGAGCTCTCCGGCTTCGACGGCGACTATGCCTTCGCCTATCAGCTGATCGGCGGCGTCGCGTACCGCATCAACCCGCACTTCGCCCTGAACGGCGAGGTCCGCTTCTTCGGGATCGGCGGGCACGAGCTCGAGAACGACTTCTTCTCGTTCGACACGACCTACCAGACCTTCGACCTTCTCGTCGGCGCGACGTACCACTTCTGACACGCCGGCGCGGGCGCCCGTTCGTAGACAGGGTGCGTTTCGCGGGTACCTCGCTTCCACAGTCAAAGCCGTGGAAGCGCGGCCGGATCAGCCCTTCTTCAAGATCCGCCGGCCGAGGAGCTCGGCGATCTGCACGGCGTTGAGTGCGGCGCCCTTGCGCAGGTTATCGGAGACCACCCAGAGCATCAGGCCGTTCTCGACCGTGGGGTCGGTGCGGATGCGGCTGACGAAGGTCGCGTAGTCGCCGACGCATTCGACCGGCGTCACGTAGCCGCCGGCCTCGCGCTTGTCGACGACGAGCACCCCCGGCGCCTCGCGCAGGATGTCGCGCGCCTCGTCCTCGTCGAGCGGGTCCTCGAACTCGACCGAGAGCGCCTCCGAATGGCCGACGAAGACCGGGACGCGGACGCAGGTCGCCACGACCTTGATGTTGCGGTCGAGGATCTTCTTGGTCTCGGCGACCATCTTCCACTCCTCGCGGGTGAAGCCGTCCTCCATGAAGGTGTCGATCTGCGGGATCACGTTGAAGGCGATCTGGCGCGGGAAGACCTTGGCCTCGACCTCCTGGCCGGGCACGTACATGCCCTTGGTCTGCAGCCAGAGCTCGTCCATCGCCTCCTTGCCGGCGCCGGAGACCGACTGGTAGGTCGACACCACCACGCGCTTGACCCGCGCCCGGTCGTGCAGCGGCTTCAGCGCCACCACCATCTGTGCGGTCGAGCAGTTGGGGTTGGCGATGATGTTGCGGCGAGAATAGCCCTCGATCGCGTCGGGGTTCACCTCCGGCACGATCAGCGGCACGTCGGGCTCCTGGCGGTAGAGCGACGAGTTGTCGATCACCACGCACCCGGCTTTGGCAGCGATGGGCGCGTACTTCTTCGTCGCATCCGAGCCGATGGCGAAGAGCGCGATGTCCCAGCCCGCGAAGTCGAAGCCGTCGAGGTCGAGCGTCTTGAGCGTCCGGTCCCCGAACGAGCATTCGGTGCCGAGCGAGTTTCGCGAGGCGAGCGCCACGATCTCGTCGACGGGAAACTCCCGCTCGGCGAGGATGTTCAGCATTTCCCGGCCCACGTTGCCCGTGGCGCCGACGACCGCGACGCGGTAGCCCATAGGCGTATCTCCAGTTCTCGACGATGCGCGCGCTTCTGCCGGTTTTGCCGGCGAATGTAAACGCGGCATGGCCGGCCGGATTTGCCGCTTCGCCGCAAAGATCAGCCGGGCTAGGTTGAGCGCCATGCGCCGCTTCGCCGAACTCCTCGAACGCCTCGCCTTCACCCCGGCGCGGAACGGCAAGCTGAAGCTGCTGACCGACTACCTCGCGGCCGCGCCCGATCCGGACCGCGGCTGGGGGCTCGCGGCGATCACCCGCGACCTCGCCATCGACGCGGTGAAACCGGCGATGCTCCGGGCGCTGACGACCGAGCGGGTCGACGCGGAGCTCCTCGATCTCTCCTACGACTTCGTCGGCGACCTCGCCGAGACCATCGCGCTGATCTGGCCGGCGCCGCCGGGGCCGCCCGACGACCCGCCGCTCGGCGAGGTGATCGACCGGCTGCGCGGCGCGTCGCGCCGCGAGGCGCCGCAGGTGGTGGAGCGATTGCTCGACCGGCTCGACGCCTCGGGGCGCTTCGCGCTCCTGAAGCTCGTCACCGGCGGGCTGCGGGTCGGGGTCTCGGCACGGCTCGCCAAACAGGCGCTGGCGGACTTCGGCGGCCAGGACGTCACCGCCATCGAGGAACTCTGGCACGGGATGGACGCGCCCTACGGGCCGCTCTTCGCCTGGCTCACCGGCAACGGACCGCGGCCGAGCGGGGTGCTGTCGACGCCGTTCCGGCCGGTGATGCTCGCGCACGCGCTCGACGAGGCGGAGCTCGGGCGGCTCGACCCCGCGGACTTCCTCGCCGAGTGGAAGTGGGACGGCATCAGGGTGCAGGCCGCGGCCGATGCCGGCGGGCGCCGGCTCTACTCGCGGACCGGCGACGACATCTCGGGGGCGTTCCCCGATCTTCTCGACGCTCTCGACTTCGATGCGGCGCTCGACGGCGAGCTCCTGGTGCGGCGGCCGGACGGCAGCATCGCCACGTTCTCCGACCTGCAGCAGCGGCTGAACCGCAAGACCGTCACACCCGCGCAGCTCCGGCAGTTCCCGGCGCACCTGCGCGCCTACGACCTGCTGCAGGACGGGCCGCGCGACCTCAGGCCCTTGCCCTTCGCCGAGCGGCGGGCGGCGCTCGAGGCGCTCGGCGAGCGGCTCGACCCGGCGCGGTTCGATCTCTCGCCGCTGCTGGCGATCGCGAGCTGGGACGATCTCGCGGCGCTGCGCACGGCACCCCCAGACCCGGTGATCGAAGGCGTGATGCTGAAGCGCCGCGACAGCCCCTACGTGCCGGGCCGGCCCAAGGGGCTGTGGTTCAAGTGGAAGCGCGATCCGCACAGCATCGACGCGGTGCTGATCTACGCCCAGCGCGGCCACGGCAAGCGGTCGGGGTACTATTCGGACTACACCTTCGGGGTCTGGTCCGAGGACGGCACGCTGACGCCGGTCGGCAAGGCCTACTTCGGCTTCACCGACGAGGAGCTGGTGCGCATCGACCGCTTCGTGCGCGCCAACACCACCGAGCGGTTCGGGCCGGTGCGCGCGGTGCGGGCCGAGCCCGACCACGGGCTGGTGCTGGAGGTGGCGTTCGAGGGGCTGCAGCGCTCGACCCGGCACCGCTCCGGCCTCGCGATGCGGTTTCCGCGGATCGCGCGGCTGCGCTGGGACAAGCTGCCGCGCGATGCCGACACGATCGAGACGCTGGCGGCGCTCCTGCCCCCGTCGTAGACGATCGGCCAGACCAGCCGCAGCCCGGTCGTCGGCGCCGATTTCGAGAGCGGGACGTTCGCCAAGGTGGGCCAAATGGCAGCCAAACGATGGGTTACCCAAAATTATTGAAGATTAATCTGAGCATTTACAATGACATGAGTATAGTTTCGCGTGCGAAATACGCATGATGTCCATCATCAGAGCCGCCTGGAACGCGACCGGCGACGGCGGCACAAGCCCCTTTATCATCGCGGCGGTTGCGCTTATATAACGGCTCGATTTCTCCCGCGAAAACCGATCCCCGCGCCTTGGCGCAACCGAGTTTTCGGCACCGGGAGCGGCTTGTTCGACGAAAGGAGACTTTCATGGCGCTGCCATTGATGCAAAAGGCGACCGCCGTCTGGCTGGTCGAGAACACCACGCTGACCTTCCGCCAGATCGCCGAGTTCTGCGGGCTGCACGAGCTCGAGGTGAACGGCATCGCCGACGGCGAGGTGGCGCAGGGGATCAAGGGGTTCGACCCGGTGGCGAACCGCCAGCTGACCACCGAGGAGATCAAGCGGGGCGAGGCCAACCCGGCGTACACCCTCAAGCTCTTCCACAACCCCGCAGCCGACGGCGAGGAAAAGCGCAAGGGCCCGCGCTATACGCCGCTCTCCAAGCGGCAGGACCGCCCGGCGGCGATCGCCTGGCTGGTCAAGTTCCATCCCGAGCTGACCGACGGCCAGATCGCCAAGCTCGTCGGCACCACCAAGCCCACGATCGAGTCGATCCGCGGCCGCACCCACTGGAACATCGCCAACATCAGCCCGGTCGACCCGGTGGCGCTGGGCCTGTCCAAACAGGGCGAGCTCGACGCGGCGGTCGCCAAGGCGGTGAAGAAAACCGGCGAAGGCGTGCTGAGCGACGCCGAGCGGATGAAGCTCGTCTCGACCGAGCAGTCGCTGGCGATGGACCCGGAAATCAGGCGGCCGTCCTCGATGTCGGGGCTGGAGAACTTCAAGCTCGGCGCCGGCCGCAAGGACGAGCCGCGGGTCTCGCCGCAGTCGGCCAAGGCCGACGCCGAGAGCTTGTTCAAGCTCGCGCCAAAGGACACCTCTGACGACGACGAGGACTGAGCGGGGCCACCGCGCCATGAAGGCGCGCTTCGACTATTCCGGCTGCGCCGTCTTCGTTGCGGGCGGGACCAGCGGGATCAACCTCGGGATCGCCCGGGCGTTCGCCGCAGCCGGCGCGCGGCTCGGGGTGGGCAGCCGGCGGCAGGAGAAGGTCGACGCCGCGGTGGCCGCACTCGGCAGCGCCGGCGGGCCGGCGCTGGGCTACAGCTTCGACGTCCGGGACGCCGCGGCGGTGGCGGCCGCGGTCGCGGCGTTTGCCGAGCAGGCCGGGCCGATCGACGTGCTGGTCTCGGGCGCGGCGGGGAATTTCCCGGCGCGAGCCGAGACGCTGAGTCCCAACGGGTTCAAGGCGGTGGTCGACATCGACCTGATCGGCACCTTCCACGTGATGAAGGCGGCCTACCCGCACATGCGGCGGCCGGGCGGCTGCCTGATCAACATCTCCGCGCCGCAGGCGTTCGTGCCAATGGCCGCGCAGGTGCACGTCTGCGCCGCCAAGGCCGGGGTCGACATGGTCACGCGGTGCCTCGCCATCGAATGGGCGCCGGAGGGCCTCAGGGTCAACGGCGTGGTGCCCGGGCCGATCGCCGGCACCGAGGGAATGGCGCGCCTCGCCCCCTCGCCCGAGGCGCAGGCGGCGGTGGCCGCCAGCGTGCCGATGCGCCGCTGGGGCACGCCCGACGACGTGGCAGGCGCATGCCTCTGGCTCGGCTCGGAGGCGGCGGCCTATGTCAACGGCGCGATCGTCGCCGCCGATGGCGGCTGGTCGCTGACCGGGGCGACGCTCGGGGCCTAAGTCTGGCGCTGCCAGCGGTCGAGGGCGGTTTCGTCGGAGTTGCGGGCGTCGACCCAGGCGGCGCCGTCGCGGCCGGTTTCCTTCTTCCAGAACGGCGCGCGGGACTTCAGGTAGTCCATCAGGAACTCGGCCGCCTCGAACGCCGCACCGCGGTGGGCGGCGGCGGTGGCGACCATCATGATCTGCTCGCCGGGGGCGAGGCGGCCATAGCGGTGGACGATCAGGCAGGCGGCGAGGTCCCAGCGGTCGCGGGCTTCGGCCTCGATGGCGGCCAGCGCCTTCTCGGTCATGCCCGGATAATGCTCGAGCTCCATCGAGGCGAGCCCGCCGCCGTCGCGGACGAGGCCGGTGAAGCTGACGAGCGCGCCGAAATCGCTGCGTCCGGCGCGGAGCGCCGCGAGCTCGGCCCCGAGGTCGAAATCCTCGCGCTGGACGCGGACCGCCACTCAGCCTCCGGTCATGGGCGGGAAGAACGCCACCTCGCGCACGCCGGCGAGGGGTGCCGAGAGGTCGGCCAGTTCCTGGTCGATCGCGACCCGTACCGCGCGCAGGTCGGCGAAGGCGAGCGCGTGGCGCTCGTCGCGGGCGCGGAGGTCCTCGACCAGCTCGCCCACGGTGGTGGCCCGCGTCTCGATGGTCTCTGACGCCTCGCCGACGCGTTCGCGCAGCCAGGCAAAGTAGCGCAGGGTCACGGTCACCGCTTGCGGTCTTTCAGGAACGGCATCGCCTTCATCAGGTAGTCGTAGCCGGTGACGAGCGTCAGGATGCCGGCGACCCAGATCAGCAGCAGCCCGCCGTTCGACAGCAGCCAGCCGGCCCAGTTGTGGAACCAGGTGCTGACCCAGAACTCGCCGTGGCGGCGGTCCCATTCGAAGGCGCCGGCGAGCAGCAGCACCGGGATCGCCACCATCTGCGCCGTGGTCTTCCACTTGGCGAGCCAGGTGACCTTGAGCTTGCCCGCACTGGCGCCGAGGAACTCGCGCAGGCCCGAGACGAAGATCTCGCGCAGCAGGATGAAGGCGATCGGTACCAGAAGCAGGGCCTTGGGGCCCCAGAGGCCGATGATCACCGCGAGGGCGATCACCACCATCGCCTTGTCGGCGATCGGGTCGAGCATCCGGCCGAAGTTCGATTCCTGCTTCCAGGCGCGCGCGAGCTTGCCGTCGACGAAGTCGGTCAGCGCCGCGAGGATGAAGAGGGTGAAGGCGATCCAGTCGGCGTAGGGCCGCTGGAATATGGCAAAGGCGAGGGCTACGCCCGGCGCCGCCAGCAGCCGCATCACCGTCAGGATGTTCGGTATCGTCCACTGCATCGGGCGTCGGCTCCTCGGCCCCTCAGCGCGGATATACTCTCTCAGCCCTCGCCATGGAAGAAGCCGTAGATCGCCTCGGCGAGAGCGTCGGAAATCCCCGGGGCCGCCTTTAGGTCCTGGAGGCCGGCGCGGGTCACCGCCTTGGCCGAGCCGAAGTGCGCGAGCAGCGCCCGCTTGCGCGCAGCGCCGACGCCGGGAACCTCGTCGAGCGGGGTGGCGCGGGTCTGGGCGGCGCGGCGGGTGCGGTGGGCGCCGATCGCGAAGCGGTGCGCCTCATCGCGCAGGCGCTGGACGAAGTAGAGCACAGGGTCGCGGTGGCCGAGCGCCATCGGCGGCCTGCCCGGGCGGTGGAACTCCTCCTTGCCGGCGTCGCGGTCGACGCCCTTGGCGACACCGATCACCGTCACCTCGTCGATGCCGAGCTCCTGCAGCGCGGCGCAGGCGGCGGCGACCTGGCCCGCACCGCCGTCGATCAGCACGAGGTCGGGCCAGGCGTCGGACTGCCGGTCGGGGTCCTCCTTGGCGAGGCGGGAGAAGCGGCGGGTCAGCACCTCGCGCATCATGCCGAAGTCGTCGCCGGGGACGAGCTCCGCCCCGCGGATGTTGAACTTGCGGTACTGCGACTTGAGGTAGCCCTCCGGGCCGGCGACGATCATGCCGCCGACGGCGTTGGTGCCCATGATATGACTGTTGTCGTAGACCTCGATGCGTTCGGGCGCGCCGTCGAGGCCGAAGGCTTCGGCGAGACCTTCGAGGAGTGCTGTCTGGCTGGCGCTCTCGGCCATGCGGCGGGCGAGCGCCTCGCGGGCGTTGCGGGCGGCCTGTTCGATCAGGCCCGCCTTCTCGCCGCGCTGCGGCTGGGCGATCGTCACCTTGCGGCCGAGCGCGTCGCCGAGCGCCTCGGCGAGGAGGTCGGCGTTGTCAGGGACGTGGCTGGTCAGGATCAGCCGCGCCGGCGTCTTGTTGCCGTAGAACTGCGCGAGAAAGCCCTCGAGGATCTCGCCGGGCTCGGCGCCGCCGCCGGTGCGCGGAAAATAGGCGCGGTTGCCCCAGTTCTGGTGGGCGCGGATGAAGAAGACCTGGACGCAGGCGTGGCCGCCGTCCTGGTAGAGTGCCACGACGTCGGCCTCCTCGACGCCTTCGGGGTTGATGCCCTGGTTGGCCTGGACGTTGGTCAGCGCCCGGATGCGGTCGCGGATCGCCGCGGCGCGCTCGAACTCCATCGCGGCGCTGGCAGTGCGCATCGCCTCGGCGAGCTGCTCCTGGACGCGGGTTGACTTGCCGGAGAGAAAGAGCACGGCGTCCTCGACCAGCGCGCCGTATTCCGCCTCGCCGACCAGGCCGACGCAGGGTGCGCTGCAGCGCTTGATCTGATGCAGCAGGCACGGGCGGGTCCGCGCCTCGAACATCGGGTCCGAGCAGGAGCGCAGCAGGAAGGCCTTCTGCAGCTGGTTCAGCGTGCGGTTGACGCTTCCAGCGGACGCGAACGGACCGAAGTAGCGGCCGGGGTCCTTGCGCAGGCCGCGGTGCTTCTCGATCCGCGGGAAGGCGTGCTCGGCGGTGACGTGGATGTTGGGGAAGCTTTTGTCGTCGCGCAAGAGCACGTTGTAGCGCGGCTTGAGCTGCTTGATCAGGTTTTGCTCGAGGAGCAGCGCCTCGGTCTCGGTCTCGGTGGTGAGGAACATCATCGAGGCCGTGGAGGCGATCATTCGCGCTATGCGCGAGTCGTGGCCGGTGGGCTTGGCGTAGGATGCCACTCGCTTCCTGAGGTTGCCGGCCTTGCCGACGTAGAGCACCTCGCCCTTGGGGTCGAGCATCCGGTAGACGCCCGGACGGTCGTCGATGCGCCGCAGGTAGTCGCGGATCACCGCATGCCCGGTGCGCGCGGCGGCGTCGGCGGCGCCTTCCTCGACGAATCCACCGCCGCTGTGGTTCGTGGCGTTTCCGGTCATCGTGCGGTCGTCGCCCATGGCCGATTCTCCCTCCCGCTGCGCGGAACCGCAACCGATTTCAAGAAGTATTCTGTGCACGGATCTTGTGGGTAACTCGGGGGACAACTCTCGGTCGACCGGCTTTTCTTCTGCAAAACAGGGCCGTTTACCGGTTTGCCCAATTTTTGGGCATATTCGTAACCTGCTGTTTTGATGCTATATTTCACCTTGGTTCCATTAAATTTCTGAAATCATTGACAGAATCAACACGCATTTGTGACGCCGCCGGGAGGCGTGGAAAAGTCAACCTGCGGCCGCGGTCGAGGGGGTCGGCGCAGGCGGTCCAGCCTTATTCCACACCGAGGACATCGGCAGTCTTCCAGCCCAGATGCTGGCCGCCGTCGATGCAGAGGAGCTGGCCCGTCAGGCTGGGTGCGTCGAGGATGAAACCGAGCGCCGCGGCGATCTCGTCGGGATCCGGGCCGCGGCCGAGGACGGTGGCGGCCCGCTGGCCCGCAAAATGCGCCTCGCTCTGGCGGGCGCCGCGCAGCGTCGGCCCGGGGCCGATCCCGTTGACGCGCACGTCGGGCGCGAGGCCCTGTGCCGCGGTGCGGGTCAGCGCCCACAACCCCATCTTTGCAATCGTATAAGTTGCGAACTCCGGGGTGAGCTTGCGGACCCGCTGGTCGATCATATTGACGACGACGGCCTGGGCGACCGGCTGGCCGGACGCGTCGCGCCGCGCCTTCGGCGCCTGCGCGGCGAAGGCCTGGATCAGTTCGAACGGCGCCCGCAGGTTCGAGCCGATGTGGCGGTCCCAGCTCTCCCAGGTCGCCGTGGCGATGGTGTCGTACTCGAAGATCGAGGCGTTGTTGACCAGCACGGTGAGCGGCCGGCCGAGCGCCGCGGCGGCGTCGGGCACCAGCGCCGCGGTGGCGTCGCGGTCGAGGAGGTCGCCCTGCAGCACCGCCGCCCGGACGCCGCCGGCGCGCAGCTCGTCGGCGAGCTCCAGCGCCTCGGCGTGGTTGCCGTGGCAGTGGATCGCCACGTCGGCGCCGCGCGCGGCGAGGGCGCGGACGAGCGCCGCGCCGATCCGCTGCGCGCCGCCGGTGACGAGGGCGGCGTGGGTCATGCGTCGACGCCGCGGCGGGCGAACCCGCAGTCGGCGCGGTCGCAGGGGTGCGGGTGCTTGCCGAGCCCGTAGGCGTCGCAGACCGGGCATTTGCTGGCCGACTGCACCGCCGGAGCGGAGGAGCGCCGCTTGGGGACCCGCGGCAGGCGCCATTTCCGGCCGACACCGCCCAGAACCAGCCCTACCACGAGGAGGAGAAGCAGGAGGCGGGTCATCATCGCGCCGGCAGGCCGTAGCGGGTCCAGAGCGCCCGGGCCTCGACCGCGTCGAGCGCCTCCGCGACGCCCGGCAGGCCGAGCCGGCGGATCAGCGGCCGGCGGGGCGCGATGACGGTGAAACGCACGTCGTCGCCATAGAGCCCGCGCATCACCGGCACCAGGTGGCCGATGCCGTCGGCGAGCCCGGCATCGACGCCGGCCTGGCCGACCCAGATCTCGCCGGTGAAGAGGTCCTCGCCGTTCAGCCGTGCACCGCGGCGCGCCTTGACCTGCGCGATGAAGTTGTCGTGGATCTGCGCCTGCAGCCGCTTCAGCCGGGCGACGTCCTCGGGACGTTCGGGCCGGAACGGGTCGAGCAGGCTCTTGTCCTCGCCGGCGGTGTGGACGCGGCGCTCGATGCCGATCCGGGCGAGCAGGTCCTGGAAGCCGAACGAGGCCGAAATCACGCCGATCGAGCCGACGATGCTGTTGGCATCGAGGTGGATGCGATCGGCGGCGGTGGCGAGCCAGTAGCCGCCCGAGGCCGCCACGTCCTCGACGAAGGCATGCACCGGGACCTCGTGCTCGTCGGCCAGCCGACGGATGCGCGCGGCAATCAGGCTCGACTGCGCCGGGCTGCCGCCGGGCGAGTTGAGCTGCAGCGCCACAGCCTTGGGCTTGCCGCGCCGGAACGCCGCCTCGATCAGCGTTGCGAGGGCCGAGTCGGTCAGCGACGGTGCGCCGAACCGGGGGCCGGCGCCGATCACGCCTTCGAGCCGCAGCACGGTGATCCGGTCGCGGCGCCGGAAGAGATCGAGCGGGTTTTTCATCGTCCCGATGTAGGCCGCGCGCCCGCACCAAGCAAGACCGCGCCCGCCGCCGGCCTTGCAATCGCGACGGGTTCTCGCTAGGCGTCGCCGCGGATTTCCTGTCGATCGGGGCGTGACATGGACGGCATCACCGGCCTGCGGGACAAGTATCTGGCGGCGATCGCCGAAGCCGGCGACGAGGCCGGGCTCGAAGCCTTGCGGGTCGCGGCACTCGGCAAGAAAGGCGACGTCTCGGGGCTGATGCGCCGGCTCGGCGGGATGGCGCCCGAGGAACGCCAGACCGCGGGCCCGGCGCTCAATGCGCTGAAGGACGAGCTGACGACGGCGCTGGCCGAGGCCCGCGCCCGGCTGGCGGATGTGGCGCTCGAGGCGCGGATTGCCGGCGAATGGGCCGACGTGACGCTGCCGGCGCGGCCGGTTGCGCAAGGCAGCATCCATCCGGTCAGCCAGGTGATGGACGAGATCTCGGCGATCTTCGCCGATCTCGGCTTCGCGGTGGCCGAAGGGCCGCAGGTCGAGAGCGACTGGTACAACTTCGACGCGCTGAACATCCCGGCCGAACATCCGGCGCGGCAGGACCACGACACGTTCTATATGGCGCGTTCGAAAGGCGATAACCGGCCGCCGCATGTGCTGCGGACCCACACTTCGCCGGTGCAGATCCGGCACATGGAGGCGCACGGGGTGCCGTGCCGGGTCATCGCGCCGGGGCGGGTCTATCGCGCCGACTACGACCAGACGCACACGCCGATGTTCCACCAGGTCGAGGGGCTGGCGATCGACCGCGATGTCTCGATGGCGAACCTCAAGTGGGTGCTCGAGGAGTTCTGCCGGGCGTTCTTCGAGGTCGACGGGGTCGAGCTGAAGTTCCGCGCCTCGCACTTTCCGTTCACCGAGCCGTCGGCCGAGGTCGACATCCGCTGCTCGTGGGAAGGCGGCCAGCTCAAGATCGGCGGCGGCGACGACTGGCTCGAGATCCTCGGCTCCGGCATGGTGCATCCCAAGGTGCTGGCGGCGGCCGGGGTGGATCCCGAGAAGTGGCAGGGCTTCGCCTTCGGCATGGGGATCGACCGGCTGGCGATGCTGAAGTACGGCATCCCCGACCTGCGCTCCTTCTTCGAGAGCGACCTGCGCTGGCTGCGGCACTACGGCTTCAGTGCGCTCGACGTCCCGACCTTGCAGGGCGGCCTCAGCCGCTGAAACCCGGAGGAAACGAAATGGCCGGCATCACCGTGAAACAGGTTGCCCATGTCTGCATCTTCGCCAAGGACCTCGCGGAGACGCGGGACTTCTATCGCGACGTGCTGGGAATGGACATCCAGTTCAACTTCACCCGAGACGGGTCCTGGTACGGCTTCTACCTCAACGCCGGCGGGCGGAGCCATGTCGAGGTGTTCCTCAAGCCCGAGGCCGAGTACAGCGCGACGAACCAGATCAACCACTTCTGCCTCGAGGTCGAGAGCATCGACGCCGCGGTCGAGCACATCCGCGGCCTGGGAGTCGAGGTCTCCGACCAGAAGAAGGCGGTCGACGAAACCTGGCAGGCGTGGGTCACCGACCCCAACGGCGTGCGAATCGAGCTTTTCGAATACACCGACCGCAGCTCGCAGTTCACCGGCGCCGATTGCGTGGCGAACTGGTGACGACAAGCCGCGATCGGTTTGTTATGGTCTTGCGGGCCGCATCCGGATTGCGGCCGCATTTTTGGGGAACGCACCGATGAAACGCATCTTTCTGGCCACGGCACTCGCGGGGGCGCTCGCCGCACCGGTTTTCGCGCAGGACGCCGCCACCATGGTCTGCTCGGAGTATGCAGCGATGGACAACGCCGGTAAGCAGGAAATGCTGGCCGAGCTGCAGACGATGAACAGCGAGATGTCGACGAGCCAGAACATGAGCTCGGACGAGATCGCAGCCGGCCTGAACGACGGCTGCGCGGCGAAGCCCGACGCGCTCGTCTCCGACGTGATGAAGGAAATGCACAAGATGTAAGGCGCGCTCCCGCGGGGCTCCGGCCCGCCGCGGGCGCAGCTTTCCGGGTATCCCGCGCCTTGACGGGGCGGGGTACCCTGCCGTTCCGGGACGGACGCGAGGGCCGGCACGATACCCGCAGCTAAGTAGTGCCTTCTGTCCCGACCTGTTCCCGGCCCGTGCCTCGGGACCGGCAGCTGGCGCCCCCTTCCCCTCGCCCGGCGCATCGCCTAAACCGCAGCCGGACGAAACAGGGGCCGCACGCATGAAGTTCACCCTCGCCTGGCTGAAGGAGCATCTCGAGACGCAGGCCACGCTCGGCGAGATCACCTTCGCGCTGACCGATCTCGGGCTCGAGGTGGAGAGCGTCACGAATCCGGCCGAGGCGCTGGCGGCGTTCACGGTTGGCGAGGTTCTCGAGGCGAGCCCCCATCCCGACGCCGACAAGCTGCGGGTCTGCCGCGTGGCGACCGCCGACGGCGAGAAGCAGATCGTCTGCGGTGCGCCGAACGCGCGGGCCGGGATCAAGGTCGTGGTCTCGAGACCCGGCGACTACATCCCCGGCATCGACACCACGATCAAGGTCGGCAAGATCCGCGGCGTCGAGAGCCACGGCATGATGCTGAGCGAGCGCGAGATGCAGCTGTCCGACGAGCACAGCGGCATCGTCGAGCTTGCGCCCGACGCGCCGGTCGGCGCCCGCTACATTGACGTGGTACCGTTCGACCCGGTGATCGACGTCGCGGTCACGCCAAATCGGCCGGACGCGTTGGGCGTGGCGGGGATCGCGCGCGACCTCGCGGCGCGCGGGCTCGGGACGCTGAAGACGCCAGCGGTCGAGCCGGTGCCGGGCGGCTTTCCCTGCCCGGTCGCGGTCTACCTGGCGCCGGACGTGGCGAGCGAGGCCTGCCCGCTCTTCGTCGGGCGGCTGGTGCGCGGGGTCAGGAACGGGCCTTCGCCGGTATGGCTGGCCGACCGGCTGCGCGCGGTGGGCCTGAGGCCGATCTCGGCGCTGGTCGACATCACCAACTTCATCACCCTGGACCGCGGGCGGCCGCTGCACGTCTTCGACGCCGACAAGGTGCACGGGCCGATCACCGTGCGGCTGGCGCGGGCGGGCGAAAGCCTCCGGGCGCTCGACGGCAAGGACTACGGCTTCGACGGGTCCGAGACGCTGGTCTGCGACGCCAACGGCCCCGAGAGCATCGGCGGGGTCATGGGCGGGCTGCGCACGGGCTGCACCGACGAGACGACGAGCGTCTTCATCGAGGCGGCGTATTTCGATCCGGTCCGCACCGCGCGGACCGGGCGGCGGCTCAGGATCAACTCCGATGCGCGCTACCGCTTCGAGCGCGGGCGTCGATCCGGCGTTCACGCCGGTTGGCATGGAGCTCGCGACGCGGATGATCCTCGATCTCTGTGGCGGCGAGGCGTCGGAAGTGGAGATCGCCGGCGCGATTCCGGAGACGGCCCGCCGGTTCCGGCTCGACCCGGCGCGGGTGGTGAGCCTCGTCGGCATGGAGATCGCCGAGGCCGAGCAGGTGCGCATCCTGACCGCGCTCGGCTTTATCGTCGGCGCGGACCGCAGCGTCGCGGTGCCGTCGTGGCGGCCCGACGTGCAGGGCGAGGCGGACCTCGTCGAGGAGATCGCCCGCGTCGCCTCTCTGAGCCGGCTCGAGGGCAAGCCGCTGACCCGTGCGCCGGGCGTGGCTCGGCCGATCCTGACGCCGATGCAGCGGCGCGAGGGGCAGGCGCGGCGGCGGATGGCGGCAGCGGGCTTCAACGAGTGCGTCACTTACAGCTTCATTGACCAGGCCGCGGCGGAGCTCTTCGGCGGCGGCGGCGAGGCGGTTCGTCTGGAGAACCCGATCAGCTCGGAGATGAGCCACCTGCGGCCGGACCTCCTGCCCGGGCTGCTCCGCGCCGTGGCGCGCAACCAGGCACGCGGGTTCGCCGACCTGGCGCTCTTCGAAGTCGGTCAGGCGTTCACCGGCGGCGAGCCGGGCGAGCAGCTGCTGCTCGCGACCGGGGTCCGGATCGGCGCCGTGGCACCGCGCAATGCGCATGGCACCAGGCGGCCGGCCGATCTCTGGGACGCGCGCGCCGATGCCGAGGCGGTGCTGCAGGCGATTGGCGCGCCTGCGACGCTGATGCTGCAGCGCGCGGCCCCCGGCTGGTTCCACCCAGGGCGCTCGGGCGTGCTGTCGCTCGGGCCGAAGACGCCGCTCGCCGTTTTCGGCGAGCTGCATCCGCGGGTGCTGCAGGCGCTCGACGTGCGCGGGCCGGCCGTGGCCTTCAGCCTGCGGCTCGAGGCGCTGCCGTTCCCCAAGGCGAAGAGCGCCACCCGGCCGCCGCTCGCGGTCAGCGACCTGCAACCGGTCGAGCGCGACTTCGCCTTCGTGCTTGATGCCGGAGTCGAGGCCGAGGCGGTGCTGAAGGCGGCGCGGGCTGCGGACAAGGCGCTGATCGAGGCGGTCACCGTCTTCGACGTCTTCGCGGGACCGAAGGCCGAGGCGCAGATGGGCGCGGGCAAGAAGTCCCTCGCCATCGCGGTCCGGCTGCAGCCGCGGACGGCCACGCTGACCGATGTCGAGATCGAGGCGGTGTCGCGCCGTGTGGTCGACGGGGTCGCGAAGGCCACCGGCGGGGCGCTGCGGGCCTGACGCCGGGGTTGCTCGACCCCGCCTGGCGCGCTAGCTCGCAGGAAGGATTTGCAGCAGCAAAGCGGGGACCGGCATGTTCAGAGAATTTCGCGAGTTCATCGCGCGGGGCAACGTCATGGATCTCGCGGTCGGGATCATCATCGGTGCCGCGTTCACCGCAATCGTCAACAGCCTGGTCGGCGACCTGATCAACCCGCTGATCGGGCTCGCGACCGGCGGCGTCGACTTTTCCAGTCACGCTCTGCGCTTCGGCGAGGGCGAGCACGCCGCGACCTTCCGCTATGGCGCGTTCATCACTGCAGTGATCAACTTCCTGATCATCGCCTGGGTGGTGTTCCTGCTGGTCAAGGCGATGAACACGGCGCGCAGCATGGTCGACACCTCCAAGAAGGACGCGGCCGCGCCCCAGGGCCCGACCCAGGAGGAAGTGCTGATGGAAATCCGCGACCTGCTGAAGGCCCGCCCGCTGACCTGAGCGGCCACGGGCGGCGACCCTCGACCGGAGCTTGCGCCTCGTCGTCTTGCCGGGGCAGGGTGTCCTCGAAAGCCGGGCGGGGCGGGCCGGCCCGAACAGGGGAGGTTGCATGATCCGAGCGGTGGTCTGGAACGAATTCGTCCACGAGCGCGAGAATGCCGTCGTCCGGGAGATCTATCCCGACGGCATCCACGGCGCGATAGCCGCGGCGCTGGCAACCGATCCGGAGATCGAGGCCTCGGGCGCCACCTTGCAGGAGGCCGAGCACGGCCTGCCGCAGGCGCGGCTCGATGCCACCGACGTGCTGCTCTGGTGGGGTCACAAGGCGCACGGGCAGGTGGACGACGCGGTCGTCGAGCGGGTGGCGCAGCGGGTGCACGAGGGCATGGGGCTGATCGTGCTGCACTCCGGGCACTTCTCGAAAATCTTCAAGCGGCTGATGGGCACGCCTTGCAGCCTTCGCTGGCGGGAGGCCGGCGAGAAGGAGCGGCTCTGGGCGATCAACCGGGCGCACCCGATCCTCGCGGGGATCGGGCCGGCGATCGAGCTGCCGAGCGAGGAGATGTACGGCGAGCCGTTCCTGGTGCCCGAGCCGATGGAGACCGTGCTGGTGTCGTGGTTCGAAGGCGGCGAAGTGTTCCGCTCCGGGCTGACGTACCAGCGCGGCGCCGGGCGCATCTTCTACTTCCGGCCCGGGCACGAGACCTATCCCACCTATCACGACCCGGTGGTGCAGGCGGTGCTGCGCAACGCCGTGCGCTGGGCGCACAATCCCGCGCCGGCGTGGAAGGACGTAGCCGAGGCGCCGAACGTTCCCTACGACAAGGCGCCGGAGAAGATCACGCCCCGCGGGCCTTCGCTGCACGAGCACGGCGAGGAGGGCTTCCGTTGAGCGGCGAGAAGCGGCTCCTGATGCTCGGAACCGGCGCCATGGCGCGGGCCCACGCTCAGCGCTTCTCAGTGATGCCCGGCTGCCAGCTGGTGGCGGCCGTCGACCAGAACGACGAGCGGGCGCGCGACTTCGCCGCGGCGTTCCAGATTCCCACGGCGTTCGGCTCGCTCGCCGAGGCGATCGCCTGGGGCGAGTTCGACGCCGCGGTCAACTCGACGCCCGACGGCGTGCACAAGGCGACGACGCTCGATCTGGTGGCGGCGGGCAAGCCGGTCTTCTGCGAGAAGCCGCTGGCGGTCAACTATCCCGATGCCCGGGCGATGGCAGACGCGGTCGAGGCGGCGGACCTCGTCAACATGGTGAACTTCACCTACCGCAACGCCGCCGGGATCCAGATGGCGCGGCAGCTGGTGCAAGGCGGCGAGATCGGCGAGGTGCGCCACGTCCAGGCGAGCTACTTGCAGAGCTGGCTGACCGGGCGGCACTGGGGCGACTGGCGGACCGAGGAGCGCTGGCTCTGGCGGCTCAGCTCGGCGCACGGCTCCAGGGGCGTGCTCGGCGACGTCGGCGTGCACATCCTCGATTTTGTCACCTTCGGCACCGGGCTCGACATCGTGGCGCTGCATGCGCGGATGCGCACGTTCGACAAGGCCGAAGGCGGGGCGATCGACGTCTACAAGCTCGACGTCAACGACAGCGTGGCGATGACGGCGGAGTTCTCCAACGGCGCGCTCGGGGTCATCCACATGAGCCGCTACGCCACCGGCAAGGCCAACGATCTCGACCTGATGATCCACGGCGAGAAAGGCGCGCTCAAGGTCTGGGCCAACGCGTTCGACTCGCATCTGGAGGCCTGCATGGGCCCCGACATCGAGACCCAGACCTGGAAGCCGGTCGAGTGCCCGCCGACGCCGCGGAACGAGACGCGCTTCCTGATCGCGCTCCTCAGCGGCGTGAACGGCGAGCCGGATTTCCGCCATGCGGCAGAGGTCCAGAAGCTCCTCGACCTCGCCTTCGTCTCCGACGCCGAGGGACGGATGCTGCCGGTCGCCTGATTGAGCTGCCGAGACTTCGGCGCGCACGGGCGGCATGGACTGGCGCGCAAGGACAAGATTCGATTGGGTGCATCTGCTACTCTCGCGGGAGCCGGAATAGCGGCTGAGTGCAATGGGGGAGACTGCAGATGAGGAACTGGATTTTGGCCGCCGCAGTGATCGGCGCAGTCGGGACGCCAGTGCTGGCGCAGGACGCGATGGTGACCTGCGGCGACTACTCGATCATGGACAACGCCCAGCAGATGGAAACCATCGCGGCGATCGAGAGCGAGACCAGCGAGATGCAGAAGGCCGACTCGCTGACGCCGGATGCGATCCACGAGAAGCTCGCGGCCGACTGCAAGGACAAGGTCGACGTGATGGTGATCGACGTGGTCAAGGGCTACATGTAACGACCGTTCTCGCCGGCGCTCGGAGGATGCCTGCCGCGTCCTCCGCAGCCGGGCGGGGTCAGCCGACGATCGCGAGCGCGAGGTAGAGAACGCCCATTCCCGCCGCAATGGAGCTGAGCACGCTTCGCGTGGCGGCGCCGACCACAAGCGCCGCGAGCGCCGCGATCAGCCGGGCGGGATCGGTCGTGCCGCCGGTCGCCTGCGGCCAGACCACCAGCGGTGCGACCAGCCCCGGCATCACCGCCACCGGCACGAAGCGCAGCATCCGCATCACCCAGCGCGGCAGCGGGCTGTCGCCGACGAGGCCGATGAAGCTGTAGCGGATCAGGAAGGTTCCGAGGCCGAGCGCCAGGATCACCAGCCAGAGACGCGCCGTCTCGCTCATGCCCGCCGCTCCTGCCATGTCTCGACGAGCGCGCCCGTCGTCATCGCGAGGACCGCCGCGACGAGGAGCCAGAGATCGTAGGGCATCCAGGCCAGTGCCAGCGACGCCACCACCGAGACGAGTGCCGCGGCGACGTGGGCGACGCTCCTGAGCGCCGGCCCGACCAGCGCGATGAAGGCGACCGGCACCGCGAAGTCGAGCGCCAGCCCCGCGGGAACCGCCGAGCCGAGCAGCGCGCCAACCAGCGTCGCCACGTACCACGGGGAGCAGATGACCGTCGCGACCCCGGCGTAATGGCCGAGCTTCTGGCCGAGGCTCATGCCCGGCATCAGCGCGTATCGGTTCATCACCGCGCCGTAGGTCTGATCGGTCAGGGCATAGGCGACCAGCGCCCGCTTCCAGGCCGGCGCGGCGCCGATCAAGGGCGCGAGCGAGGCGGAATACATCGCAAGCCTCAGGTTCACCGCGAGCGCGGTCACCACGACGATGACGACGGGGGCATGCTCCGAGAGGAGCTGCAGTGCGGTGAACTGCGAGGCGCCGGCCACCACGAGAAAGCTCATCGCCATGGTCTCGGTCAGCCGCCAGCCGGCCTCGCCGGCGACGACGCCGAACACCATGCCGAACGGCACGATGACGAGCATCAGCGGCAGGCCGTCGCGGATGCCGAGCCGGAAGGCGCGGCGGATGGTGAGGTCGGGCATCGGGTCTGGTCCTGTCGGTCGGCCTGCCCTACCCCGCAGCCGCAGCGGCTCGCAACCCGAAAGACGCGGCTCCGCTCGCGGCGATGATTTGCAAGATTTCGGCGTCAAAGTCATACTGGCGGCAGCAGAAGCAGGGTTCGCGATGACCTCCCACGCTCCGGCAACCCGGCTCGAGACCCACGAGGTGGTGAACCAGCCGGCGCCGTTCGCGCCGCGCAATCTCTACCTGACCGACATCGCGCTGCGCGAGGCGGTGCGGCGGGAGGCGGGCGACTGGCTGGATGCGCGGATGACCCACCTCGGGGCGGTCGCAGGGTCGGAGAGAGTGCTGGAGTGGGGCGAGCTCGCCAACCGGTTCCCGCCGGAGCTCGCGAGCTTCGACCGGTACGGCCGGCGGCTCGACGAGGTGCGGTTTCATCCGGCCTATCACGAGCTGATGGCGCTCGCGATGGAGCACCGCATCCACGACATCGCCTGGACCGTGGATGCACCGGGCGCGCACGTCGGGCACCTGGGGCTGCTGGCGGTCTTCGGCCAGGCCGAGGCGGGGACGATGTGTCCGGTCAACATGACCTATGCCTCGGTGCCGGCGCTGCGGGTGCAGCCGGACGTGACGGGGGCGTGGACCGAGCGGCTGATCGGCGGCAGCTACGACGCGCCGCTGAAGCCCCTGGCCGAAAAGGCCGGGGTCACCGTCGGCATGGCGATGACCGAGAAGCAGGGCGGCAGCGACGTGCGCGCCAATGCGACGCGGGCGTTTGCCGTCGAGGCAGCGGCGCGGCAGTTCCGGCTGGTCGGGCACAAATGGTTCTGCTCGGCGCCGATGAGCGACGCCTTCCTGACGCTGGCGCAGACCGGGGCCGGGCTGTCGTGCTTTCTGGTGCCTCGAATCCTGCCGGACGGGACGCGGAACGCGCTGCAGGTGATGCGGCTGAAGGAGAAGCTCGGCAACCGCTCGAACGCCTCGAGCGAGATCGAGTACCACGACACGGCGGCGTGGCTGCTCGGCGAAGAGGGGCGTGGGGTCGCGGTGATCATCGACATGGTGCACCATACCCGGCTCGGCACCATCGCGGCGACACTCGGGATCATGCGGATGGCGCTGGCGCAGGCAGTCAACCACACGCTGGGGCGCTCGGCGTTCCAGCGCCGGCTGATCGACCAGCCGCTGATGCGGCGGGTGCTTGCCGATCTCGCGATCGAGTACGAGGCGGCGGTGGTGCTGGCGGTCCGCATCGCGACCGCGTTCAGCGCCCGCGATGCGGAGGGGCGGGGCCTTGCCCGGCTGGGCGTGGCGGTGGCGAAGTACTGGCTGACCAAGCGCTGCCCGCAGTTCGTCTTCGAGTGCATGGAGTGCCACGGCGGGGCGGGCTACGTCGAGGAGACGCCGATGCCGCGGCTGTTTCCGCGAGTCGCCGCTGAACGCGATCTGGGAAGGCTCGGGCAACGTGATCGCCCTCGACGTGCTGCGCACGCTGCGGCGCGAGCCGGCCGCTCTGGAGGCGTTCCGGGCCGAGCTTGCCGCCGCGCGTGGGCTCGATCCGAGCTTCGATGCCGCGGCGGGCGAGCTGGAGGGGGTGCTGGCCGGGCCGGTCGAGGAGCCGACGCGCGGATGCTCGTCGAGAGGATGGCGCTGCTGCTGCAGGCGGCGCTGCTGCTGCGGCATGGCCCCGCGGCGGTGTCGGACGCCTTCTGCGCAAGCAGGCTCGGCAGCGGGGGCGGACGGCTTTTCGGCGTCCTGCCGCGCGCCGCCGACGTCGACGCCATCCTTTCGCGGCAGGTCACCTGAGGCTGGCTCCGGTCAACCTCCCGGGCGCCCGTGTTTAGCACGACCAGCGGCGGTGCCGGGCGGGCGCCGGCTTCCACACTGATTCGCACGAGCGCGCTGCTCTCCGTCGTCCTCTCGGAAACGCCGGAGGGGCTTCGACGGATGCCTGCCGGCGCTCAGGCCCGGGAGGCGATCCGTTCGATTTCTTCCTTGAGATACAACTTTTTGAGCTTCAGTTGCTTGATGTCCAAGTCATCGCTGGACGGCTCGCTCTGCTTTTCCTCGATTGAGTCGGAGAGGGCCTGGTGCTTCTTGCGCAGCTCGTTCAGGTGAGAACTGATGCTCATTCCTTGCCTCCTGATCGATGTCATCAACCTGTCAAGTAAATCACGGAACGCCCGACCTGTCACGCAAACCGCGCCCGCGTGGTTCGCAACCGCGTGAGGCGAACGCGGGCGGGATCCGCCAGCGTCAGCAGCCCGCCGCCGGCGATGGCGGCAAGACCGGCGAGGCTGGCAAGGCCTGGGGTCTCGCCGAACCAGAAAAAGCCCACCGCCAGCGCCGTGATCAGGTTGAAGTAGAGGAAGGGTGCGAGGAGCGTGGCGTCTGCGCGCTGGTAGGCCGCGACGGTGAGGAAATGACAGATCGCCGAGATGCCCCCGAGTGCGAGGGCGCTGGCGAGGAGGCCGGGGGTGACCGCCGGCAGTCCGCCTGCCAGGGCGAAGGGGGCGAGCAGCGCTGCCCCGAGCAGCGACTGGACGGCGAGCGTCGAGAGTGCGTCGGTCCGGGCGCGCGCGCCGCGGGTGGCGGCGAGGTAGGCGCCGAGGAACGCGCCGCCGAGAAGCGCGAAGAGCGATCCCGGGTCGAGCCCCGCTTCCGGGCGCATCAGGAGGGCGGCGCCGAGGAAGCTGACCGCCGAGCCCGCGAGGCGGGGGACGGTCGGCGGTTCGCGCCAGATGACCATGCCGAGCAGGCCCGAGACGATCGGAGCGATCAGGAAGCCACCGACCGCCTTGGCCATCGGCACCATGCCGAGCGCCGCGATCAGCGCGGTCATCGCCCCCATGATCAGCGCGGTACGCAGGAGCTGGCCGGTGCGATCGCCGCGGGGCACGACGATGCGGCGGCCGGTAGAGCCGGCCACGGCGAGCGCGACCAGGCCGGCGCAGAGGTAGCGGATGAAGGCGATCATCATCGGGGTGTGGTCGGCCGCCAGCGTCTTGGCGACGCCGTCGACGGCCGGGGTCAGCAGCATGGCCAGGATCAGGAGAAGGACGCCCGCGTTCATTGCTCCGTTCCCCTGCGCCCGCTTCGGTTGATCAGGCCAAGGCAATACCACCTGAGCGTGCATCGAGCAACAGTCCGGCACCGCCGCGCAGGACCTGCTGCGCTTCGGAAGTATAGCTCTCGCGGTCGCCTTCGTGTGCTCGGCCTGCGTGTAAGGTTAAGGGTGGCCAGAGGGTGAGCGGCGCGGCGCGGCCCTTGCGGGCGCGGAGCAGGATCCGGCTGGCGGGCTGGCCGGCGCGTGGCGCGACCGGCAGAATCTCGATCGCCGCGGCACGGCCCTGAAGCGCCCCGAGGATGTCGCCGAGGCGCGGCGCGAGATGGACGAGGACGAGGCGGCCGCCGGGGACGAGCCTGCGCAGGCCGGCGTCGATCCAATCGGTGAGCCCGGCCTCGCCTTCGCGGTGCGCGGCGTCGCGACCGGCGTCGGCGGCGGCGGGCGAGGCCGCGGGATGGAACGGCGGGTTCAGGAGCACGTGGTCGAAGCCGGGATGCCGCAGGGCGGGAGGCGGCCGGCGCAGGTCGCCGTCGTGCACCGTCAGGGCGAGGGCGTTCTCCGCGGCGTTGCGGCGGGCGAGATCGGCATAGCCCGGCTGCAGCTCGAGGCCATGCAGGTCGAGACCCGGCACCCGCGCGGCGAGGCAGAGCGCGGCGGCGCCGGGGCCGCAGCCGAGCTCCAGCACCCGGTTGCCGGCTTGCGCGGGGACGAAGGCGGCGAGGAGCACCGGGTCGATCGCGGCGCGGTAGCCGCGGCCGGGCTGCCAGAGGTGGATGCGGCCGTCGAGGAAGGCGTCGCGGGTCAGCGCCGCGGGCGCGCCGGTCATTCCTCGAGCACGCCGTCCACGTCGTTGTCGCGCAGCACGGCGCGGGCGCGGAAGAGATCGCGCTCGGCAACCATCAGACGGCGCGGCAGAATTCCGAGCGAGCCGTCGAGCACGCTCATGTGGACGTCCAGAACGAAGCAGTCTATATCCTCGCCCCTCAGCAGCGCGGTGCTGAAGGCGATGACGGTCGGGTCATTGGTGCGTAGGAGTTCCCGCATGGCACGCAACCTAAAGACCGCCACCGCCAAGGTCGAGAGCCAAGCGATGAACACACCCGCCCGCGTGGAAACCCCGTTCGAAACGCTGCAGGCGACGCTGGCCGGCGACATGGACCGCGTCAACGCGCTGATCCGCACGCGGATGGCGAGCGAGCATGCCCCGCGCATCCCCGAGGTGACGGCGCACCTCGTCGAGGCGGGCGGCAAGCGGCTGCGGCCGCTGCTGACGCTGGCGGCGGCGCGGCTCTGCGGCTACCGGGGCGAGCATCACATCCGGCTGGCGGCGACGGTGGAATTCATCCACACCGCGACCCTGCTGCACGACGACGTGGTCGACGAGAGCGAGCGGCGGCGCGGGCGGCCGACGGCGAACCTGCTCTGGGACAACAAGTCGAGCGTGCTGGTGGGCGACTACCTCTTCGCGCGGGCGTTCCAACTGATGGTGGAGACCGACGAGATCCGGGTGCTCGACATCCTGGCCAACGCCTCTGCGGTGATCGCCGAAGGCGAGGTGCTGCAGCTGACGGCGGCGTCGAACCTCGCCACCAGCGAGGCCACCTACCTCCAGGTGGTGCGCGGCAAGACCGCGGCGCTCTTTGCCGCGGCGTGCGAGGTCGGCGGCGTCATCGCCGGCGCTCCGGAGGCGCAGGTGCGCGCGCTGGCGGAATACGGCGACGCGCTCGGCGTGAGCTTCCAGATCACCGACGACCTGCTCGACTACGGCGGGTTGAGCGCCGATCTCGGCAAGAACACCGGCGACGACTTCCGCGAGGGCAAGATGACGCTGCCGGTGATCCGGGCACTGGCGGCGGCGAGCCCCGCGGAACGGCAGTTCTGGAGCCGCGTCGTCGGCAGGGGCGACCAGCGCGACGGCGATCTCGAGGAGGCGATGGCGCTGATGCTGCGGCATCGGACGCTGGAGAGCACCCATGCCACGGCGCTCGCCCACGCCGAGCGTGCCCGCCACGCGCTGGAGCCGCTGCCCGACGGGGAGCTGAAGGACCAGCTCGCGGCGCTGCCGGAGTTCGTGGTCGAACGGGTCGCCTGAGGGCTGATCTGCGTCCCCCGAGTCTGGGCACCACTTAAGTAATTGATTTTAAATAGAAACTACTTATTACTCGTTTCCTAACGTCTCGGGCGTTGCGGCGTGGGTGGTGGGGCTTCACTGGCGTTTGATGGTCGGTGCGCGCATGCTTGGCTGGCGCGTCTAGCGCGCCTGCCGAAGGGGGGCCAGGCAGGCGCGCAGCGACTTTGTCGACGGACGATCGGTGAGTGACGGCTTTCCCAGCTCACGGATCGGCCGACGGGGCGGCGGCGGTCCACCAGGTGGGTTCGGCGTGGCGGATGGCTTCGGCGGCGGCGAGTGCGGGGGCTTCGGCGGCGAAGACGCCGAAGCAGGTGGCGCCGGAGCCGGACATGCGGGCGAGCACGCATCCGGGCTGCCGGCGGACGGATGCGAGCGTGGCGGCGAGCGGCGGTGCGAGGGACACGGCGGGGGCCTCGAGGTCGTTCCGCTGGGCGGCGAGGTAGCCGAAGAACGCTGCGGCGTCGGGAAAGGCGGGCGGCGGCGCGAGCGGCGGGTTGGTACGGCTCACGAGCCCGGCGAAGGCCGCGGCGGTTGCGAGCGGCACGCCGGGGTTCGCAAGGACGATCCAGAACGGCGGCAGGTCGAGCGGCGTCAGGCGCTCGCCGATGCCCTGCATCCGGCAGGCGCGCCCGTCGAGACAGACGGGCACGTCGGCGCCGAGCGCGAGGACCGCTTCGGTGGCCGGCAGCGGCGCCTGCCAGAGGCGGGCGAGAAGGCGCAGGGTCGCCGCGGCATCGGCGGAGCCGCCGCCGATGCCGCTCGCCACCGGCAGCGATTTCAGCAGGCGGAGCGCGGCGCCGCGGCCCTGTGGCCGCATCAGAAGCGCCGCGCGCAGCACGAGGTTGTCCGGGCCCGTGCCGAGATCGTGGGCGAACGGGCCGTCGAGCGCGAGCGAGAGGCCGGCGGCGGGCTCGGCCTCGACGAGATCGCCGAGGCGCGGGAAGACGACGATGCTGTCGAGCTCATGGTAGCCGTCGGCACGGCGGCCGGTCACATGGAGCGCGAGGTTGACCTTGGCGGGGGCGAGCTCCGCCAGCGGCGCGGCCGCGGCCATTCAGGCGGCTCAGCCGTCCTGCTTGGCCGGCGCGTCGTTCACCTTGTCGAGGCCGACGTCGAGTTTCTTGCGGATGCGGTCCATGTCGAGGTCGTCGGCCGGGCCGAAGGAGAGCGCGCGCTGCCACTGGAACTCGGCCTCGCGCTTGCGGCCGACCATCCAGAGCACGTCGCCCAGGTGGTCGTTGATCACCGGGTCGTCGGGGGTCAGCTCGACCGCGTGCAGCATCGGCTTGACCGCGTCCTCGTAGCGGCCGAGGCGGAAGAGCACCCAGCCGAGCGAGTCGGTGATGTAGCCGTCGTCGGGCTCGGCCTTGGACGCCTGCTCGATCATGCCGAGCGCCTCGTCGAGGTTCTCGTGCTTCTCGACGAGACTGTAGCCGAGATAGTTCAGCACCAGCGGCTGGCCGGGCTCGAGCTTGAGCGCCTCGCGGAAGTCGCTCTCGGCGGCGGGCCAGTTGCCGGCGCGCTCGTTGGCGATGCCGCGGGTGTAGTAGAGCGCCCAGTGCGCCGGCGCGGGCGTCTCGATCAGGTCGATGGCGCGGGTGTAGGCGGCGACCGACTCCGGGAAGCGCTCGGCCATGCGCAGGGCGTCGCCGAGCGCGCTCTGGACCTCGATGCGGTCCCCGTTGGACTGCGCCAGCGCGGTCAGGGTGACGATGCCGGCATCGGGGTCACCGGCGGCGCGCTGGGTGTTGGCGCGGCGGATCTGGGCGGTCACGTACCAGGGCGAGGTCTGCGGCACGTCGGCGAGCGCCGCGGTCGCGAGCTGGAACTGGTTCTCGGCCTCGAGGATCTCGGCGGCGACGAGATCCGCCTCGACCATGTCGGGGCGGATGTGCTCGGCGAGCCGGGCGTGGATCAGCGCGACGCGCTGGGTGTCGCCGGTGTTGAGCGCGTCGGCCAGCGTCAGGAACACCTCGGCCGCGCCGTCCTTGGCGCTGGTGACCTGGTCGAAGGGCACCTCCTCGCCGGAGGCGAGGCGCGTGCGCAGGTCGACCAGCGGCGCATCTGGCACGCCCCCGGAGAGCGCATCGTCGATGATCGCAACGGCGTCGGCCTCGCGGCCGAGCTGCGCGAGAATCTCGGCATGAGCGACGATCGCCGAGCGGTTGAGGTGCAGCGGACCCTTGTCGCCGCCGGCGAGGATGGTCTCGGCCGAGACGAAATCGCCCGCGAGCGCCAGCGCCAGCGCCTTGTGGTACTGGCCGTAGGCGACGAGCGCGTCGTTGCCGGTCATCGCGTCGAACCGCGCCGAGGCGCCGGCGAAGTCTTCCGAGCCCACCGCGATCCAGCCCGAGAGGAGGCCGGCGAGGAGCGGGTTGATTGCCGGTCGAGCCTTTTCGAGGATGGCCCCGGCTTGGGTGAAGTCGCCAGCAGCGATGGTGTCGCCGAGCCGCACCAGGGTCGCGACCTGGTTGCTGGGATCGACGACCTCGAGCCGCTCGGCGAGCGGACGCGCGCCGGCGACGTCGCCCATCGCCACCCGGTTGACCGTGGCGTTGGTGAGGAGCCCCAGGTTGTCCGGGTCGAGCGCCAGCGCTTCCTCGTAGTAGTCGGCCGCATCGACGTAATCGTCGCGGAACGCCGCCTGCATCGCCGCGAGGTAAGCCCCCGACAGGCTGGACGCCGCGGCGGGCAGCGCGGCACCCGCCAGGACGGCGGCCAGCGCGGCCCTGCGGGCCAGGGGAACGAGGTAACTCAGCACGTCGGCGATCTCCCGGGTTTCACGAACCGGCCGACCCTAGTCCGCCGGGCGACCCGATTCAACGGCCCGAATCGGCGTGGCGGCCGGTCGCCGGTCACATGTTGGGGTAGTTCGGCCCGTCGCCGCCTTGCGGCGTCACCCAGACGATGTTCTGCGACGGGTCCTTGATGTCGCAGGTCTTGCAGTGCACGCAGTTCTGGAAGTTGATCTGGAAGCGCGGGTTGGAGCCGTCGGCGTCGCGCAGCACCTCGTAGACCCCGGCCGGGCAGTAGCGCTGCGCCGGCTCGCCGTAGCGCGGCAGGTTCACGTCGATCGGCACCGAGGGGTCCTTGAGCACCAGGTGCGAGGGCTGGTCCTCCTCGTGGTTGGTGAACGAGAAGGCGACGTTGGTCAGCCGGTCGAAGCTGAGCTTGCCGTCGGGGCGCGGGATAGTCGATGGGCGCGAAGTCCTTCGCCTCGCCGGTGGCGGCGGCGTCGGTCTTGCGGTGTCCCAGCGTGCCGAACGGCGAGAGATTGCCGGCGAGCGAGTTGATCCACATGTCGAGGCCGCCGAGCGCCAGCGACGCGGTCAGGCCGAACCGCGACCAGAGCGGCTTGACGTTGCGAACCGGTTTGAGGTCGGCGGCGATCGGGCCGCTCTCGACGGCAGCGGTGTAGGCGGTGAGCTCATCGCCCTGCCGGCCGGCGACGATCGCGGCATGGGCGGCCTCGGCCGCCGCCATCCCCGACAGCATGGCGTTGTGGTTGCCCTTGATGCGCGGCACGTTGACGAAGCCGGCGCTGTCGCCGATCAGCGCGCCGCCGGGGAAGGTGAGCTTCGGGATCGACTGCCAGCCGCCCTCGGAGATGGCGCGCGCGCCGTAGGCGGTGCGCTTGCCGCCCGCGAGCACGTCGGCGATCAGCGGGTGATGCTTGAAGCGCTGGAACTCCATGTAGGGATAGAGCCAGGGGTTCTCGTAGTTCAGGTGGACGACGAAGCCGACGTAGACCTGGTTGTTGTCGAGGTGATACATGAACGACCCGCCGCCGGCGTTCGAGCCGAGCGGCCAGCCGAGCGTGTGGGTGACCTGGCCCGGGCGGTGCTTCGCGGGGTCGACCTCCCAGAGCTCCTTCATGCCGAGGCCGTACTTCTGCGGCTCGCGGCCGTCGGCGAGGCCGTAGCGGGCGATGACCTCCTTGGAGAGCGAGCCGCGGACGCCTTCGCCGAGCAGGACGTACTTGCCGAGAAGTTCCATGCCCGGCTCGTAGTTCGGCCCGGGCCGGCGGTCCTTGTCGAGGCCGAACTCGCCGGCGACGACGCCGCGGACGGTGCCGTCCTCGGCGGTGACGAGCGCGCTCGCCGCCATGCCGGGGAAGATCTCGACGCCGAGCGCCTCGGCCTCTGCCGCCAACCAGCGGCAGAGGTTGCCCATCGAGACGATGTAGTTGCCGTGGTTCGACATCAGCCGCGGCATCGGCCAGCTCGGGATGCGGACGTGGCCGGCATGGCCGAGCAGGAAGAAGCGGTCCTCGGTGACGGCGGTGGTGACCGGCGCGCCGCGCTCGCGCCAGTCGGGCAGGAGCGCGTCGAGGCCGATCGGGTCGAGGACGGCGCCGGACAGGATGTGGGCGCCGACCTCGGAGCCCTTCTCCAGCACGACGACGGCGATCTCGGGGTCGAGCTGCTTGAGGCGGATCGCCGCGGCGAGGCCGGCAGGGCCGGCGCCGACGATGACGACGTCGTAGTCCATGGTTTCGCGTAGGGTCTCGGCCATGGCCCGTCCTCCGTCGCGGCTCGTCCGGCTACGTATCCGCGCCGGGTCCCGGCTTCAACTCCCCGAGGGTCGGCTTCGGGCACGATTGCGTACATTCAGCCGGCTTGCGGACGCCAGGAGCCTTTCATATGTTTCACGATCGAGCGGTCGCACGCGCCGCCGAGGACAGGCCGTCGCCTCGTGCAGCGGCCTGATTCTTGTTATCTGCTGCCGGCGCAGGAGGCCGGCACGCGACGGAGGAGAGAATGGACAAGATTCCGCTGACCGCGAGAGGGTTCGCGAAGCTCGACGCGGAACTGAAGAAGCTCAAGAGCGTCGAGCGGCCGGCGGTGATCGCGTCGATCGCCGAGGCGCGCGAGCACGGCGATCTGAGCGAGAACGCCGAATACCACGCCGCGCGGGAGAAGCAGAGCTTCATCGAGGGCCGCATCCGCGAGCTCGAGTCCACGATCGGCCGCTCCGAGGTCATCGACGCGAGCCGGTTGAGCGGGCCGATCAAGTTCGGCGCGACCGTGGTCGTGGTCGACGAGGACACCGACGAGGAGAAGACCTTCCAGATCGTCGGCGAGCAGGAGGCTTCGATCGAGCAGGGTCTCCTGAACCTCAAGTCGCCGCTGGCGCGCGCCCTGATCGGTAAGGAGCCCGGCGACAGCGTCGAGGTGCGCACGCCCGGCGGGGTGCGCTCCTACGAGATCCGCGCCGTCAGCTTCGTTTGACGATGGCACGCCCGGGCGAGCGTGCGACGACGGCGCGGGACCTCGGCGACCGGTTGGCGGCGGTGCCGCGGCTGCGCCGCTGGGCGGCGGCCGCGAGCCTCGGCTGGGTGGTGGTGGTCGTCGCCTATGCCGTGGGCTTCGCGCGGGTCGCGGGCGTCCAGCCGGGCAGCATGACCTTTCTCGACGGGCTGTTCCTGCTGGTGGCGCTGGTGCTGCCGCTGATCCTGGTGTGGCTCGCGGTGTGGCTGGCCGAGGCGCTGGAGCGGCAGCGCGAGATCATCTCCGCGCTGGCCGAGGTCACCGCGCCGATGATCGGGTCGCTCCGGGCGACGCGGCAGGCGCTGGAGGCACAGGGCCCGGCCTCGCCCGAGGCGATCGGCGAGGCGGTGCGGGCGGCGGTGTCCGGGAGCCGCGGCGCCGACCTGGCAGGCCCGCTCGGGCAGGTGCTCGCGGGCCAGGCCCGGATCGAGGCGGCGTTGCAGCGGCTGTCGGCCGTCCCGCCAAAGCCGAAACCCGAGCCCGAGGCGACGCCGGCGAAGGTCGTTGCGCCGGCCGCCGAAAGCGCGTCGCCGGGGCCAGGCGAAGCGGAGGGTGCGCCGCCGGCCTGGTCCGAGCTGGTCCGGGCGCTCGATTTCCCCCGGGACGCCGACGACAAGGAAGGCTTCCGGGCGCTCAGGTCGGTGCTGCGGCACCAGGGGCTCGCCCAGATGCTGCAGGCGGCGGAGGACGTGCTGAACCTGTTGTCGCAGGAGGGCGTCTTCGTCGACGAGCTGCCGATGCAGCCGGTGGATACCGCCGCCTGGCGGCGCTTCATGGCCGGGACCCGCGGCGCGGAAGTGGCGGCCGTGGGCGGGATCGAGGACAGCGGGGCGCTCGAGACGGTGCGCCGGCTGATGAAGGCCGACACGATCTTTCGCGACACCGCGCTGTTCTTCCAGCGCCGGTTCGACGCGGTGCTCGCCGAGTTCGCCCAAGGCGCGAGCGACGCCGAGCTGATCGATCTCGCCGGCACCCGCTCGGGCCGGGTCTTCATGCTGCTGGTGAAGCTGAGCGGCTCGCTCGACTGAGGAGCGCTCCGAGTTGACAGCGCAGCACCTTTGACATATACATTTGGCATATGCCAAAGGAGAAGTTCGTGGCAGAGAGCGCTATTCGTGAGGTCCGCCTCTTCCGGAACAATCGGAACCAGGCCATCCGCATTCCGGTGGAGTTCGAGCTTCCCGGGGATCGCGCCATCCTGCGGAAGGAGGGCGATCGACTGATCATCGAGCCGATCCGCAAGGCCGGACTGCTAGGGCTCCTGGCGCAGTGGGGGCCTCTGGACGAGACGTTTCCCGAGGTTGAGGATGCGCCGGTATCGCCGGAAGACGTGTTCGGCTGATGGTGATGCTGGACACAAACATTATCAGCGATCTCGTCAGACATCCGGAGGGTTTGGCCGCGGAGCGTCTGGCATTGATCGGTGACCGCGACGTCGCGACGAGTGTGATCGTCGCGGGGGAGTTGAGATACGGGTGTGTGAAGAAGGGGTCGCCCCGTCTTACCGAGCGTGTCGAGGCGGTTCTGAGGGAGATCGAGGTGCTGTCAGTGAAGCCGGAGGCCAGCACCCACTATGGCGACATTCGCCGGAACCTCGAGTCGCGCGGACTGTCTATCGGCCAGAACGATCTCTGGATCGCGGCGCAGGCCCGGTCGGCAGACGCGGTGCTCGTCACCGACAACGAGACTGAGTTCCGCCGCGTGGAAGGACTTGTCGTCGAGAACTGGCTTCAGCGATAGTTCGGCCGCGTTTTCCGCTCAGACCGCGACCACCTGGCCTTTCCAGTCGCGCGCCAGCAGGGCGCAGAGGCCAAGGCCGATCGTGGCGAAGGCGACGCCGATGACGTAGGTGCGGCCGCCGAGCTCGGGGTAGAGCAGCCCGGCCAGTGCCATGCCGAGCGCCATCAGGCCGCCGACGGCCATCGCACCGGTGGCGCCTTGCGCCGCGGCGGCGTAGCGGACCGGCACGGCGCGGCTGATGAAGGCCATGGCGCCGAGGTGGCCCATGGCGAAGGTCAGCGCGTGCAGGCACTGGATCGCCCAGAGCGCGGCACCGGTCGGATCGGTCATCATCGCGGCCCAGCGCACCGCGCAGCCGACAGCGGAGATCGTCAGGGCGCGGATCGGGCCGAGGCGCTGGATCGTGGCGGTGCCGATCAGCAGCATGAAGGCGATCTCGGCGGTGACCGCGACGGCCCAGAGCGCGCCGATCTCGGTCTCGCTGATGCCGAGCTGGCGCCAGTGCAGCGAGCCGAGCGCGAACATCACGGCGTGGCTCGCCTGGATGCAGGCGACGACGCCCATGAAGACCGCGAAGGTCGGGCTCATCACCAGCCGGCCGATCTCGCGCATCCCGGGCGGGGTCTGGCCTTCGGCGGCCCCGTGGTCGCCGGGGTGGCAGAGGGCGAAGCCGATGACGCCGGCGAGGCAGACCACGATCCACCAGAGCGCGATCCAGGAGCCGGTGGCGGCGATCAGCGCACCGCCGGAGAGGTTCGCCACCAGGTAGCCGAGCGAGCCGAGGCCGCGCGCCTGGGCGTAGGCGAAGTGCCAGGTGCGCGAGGCGGCGATGCCGAGCGCCTCGCCGATCGGGCCGATGCCGGCCATGCTGGCGCCGACGCCGAGGGTCGCGACCAGCAGCATCGCCCGGTGGTGGATGCCGAGGTGGGCGAGGTAGAGGACGAGGCTGGCGGCGGCGCAGGCCGCGACGGTCAGCCGCCGGCGGTCGAGGCGGTCGGCGAGCGCCGGCACGGCGAGGCCCGCGACGACGCGCACCGCCATGCCGAGTGCGGAGTAGAAGCCGATCTCCTCGGCGCCGAGGCCCCAGTCGGAGAGCCAGAGCGGCCAGAACGGCACCTGCACGCCCATGGTCATGAAGACCATCACGTAAAAGCCCGAGGTGAGGACGCCGGCGCGGGAGGAGAGGAGGCGGTACATGTGGGCGCGCCTCAGAGGCCGAATTCGGCGAAGGGCATGTAGCGCACCGGGTCGCCGCGGCGGATGGTCCGGGACGCGTCGTCGAGCTCGACGAGGCCGCGCGCCCAGGTCAGGCCGGAGATGCGGCCCGAGCCTTCCGAGGCGAAGACCTCGACGGCGCCGTCGGCGTCGAGGCGGGCGCGCAGGTATTCGCGGCGGCCGGGGTGCTTGCGCTTGTCGAACGCGGCGGGGAGCATGAGGCCGCGAGGCCGCTGCCAGGCTGCGCCGGCGAGGCGCAGCAGCGCCGGGCGGGCGAAGACCAGGGTGCAGACGAAGGCCGCGACCGGGTTGCCGGGGAGCGCGAAGAGCGGCCGGCCGCCCCAGCTGCCGAGTGCCAGCGGCCGGCCGGGCTTGACGGCGATGCGCCAGGCCTCGAGCGCGCCGCGGGACTTCAGGAGCGCCGAGACGTGGTCTTCGTCGCCGGCCGAGGCGCCGCCTGAGGTGAGGATCGCGTCGGCCTCGGCCGCGGCGCGGTCGAGGGCGGCGGCGACGGCCTCGGCGCGATCGGGCGCCGGGCCGAGGTCAACCGGGTCGATGTCCCAGCGGCGCAGGATGTCGAGGAGCATCGGCCGGTTGGCGTCCCAGGTCTGGTGCGGCAGCGCCGGCTCGCCGGCAGGGCAGAGCTCGTCGCCGGTGGAGAGGACGGCGACCCGCAGGCGACGGCGCACGGTCAGCGCGCCGTGGCCGGTGGCGGCGGCGAGGGCGAGGTCCTGCGGCTGCAGCCGGTGGCCTTCGGGCAGGATCGTGGCGGCCGCGGCGACGTCCTCGCCGGCGGCGCGGGTGTTGGCGCCGGGTTTCGGCGCCCGGGTGAAGGTGATCGCGGCGTCGGTGGCGGTGACGAGTTCTTCGAGGACGACGGTGTCGACGCCTTCGGGCAGGAGCGCTCCGGTCAGGATGCGGACCGCCGATCCGGCGGGAACGGGTCGGGAGAGGGGGACGCCGGCGGCGGCGCGGCCGGCGGCGAGCGGCAGCGTGTGCGGCGCGGCGCCGAGGCTGGCGTGGGCGAAGCCGTAGCCGTCGACCGCCGCGTTGGCGGCCGGCGGGTTGGCGCGGCGGGCGAGAAGCGGCGCGGCGAGGATGCGGCCGCCGGCGGCGCCGAGCGGCAGCGTCTCGGTTTCGCCGACCGGGGCGATCGAGGCCTCGAGGCGCGCGAGCGCGGTGTCGACGGGGAGCCAGTCGATGCCGGGAGGCAGGGACGAGCGTTCGGCGGGCTCCGCGCGCGGGACCGCGGCCTTGAGCGCGGCGGCGTGGCCGGCGCCGAGGATCCAGGCCTCCTCGGCGGCGACGAGCGCGCGCTCGGCAGGGGAGAGGTCGGGCGCGGCGGCGAAGAGCGGGGCGAGGCCGCCGGCGGCGTCGAGCGCGGCGAAGGCGCGGGCGGTGACGCGGACCTGGTCGGCGTCGAGGTGAGGCGCGCGGCGGTCGGCGGCGATCTCGGCGGCGAGGAGCGAGGGGTAGACCTCGGCCAGCACCAGCGGCGCGTCGGGGGCGGCAAGGCCGGTCTCGAACGGCCAGACGGCGATGCCGGCAAGGCGCGGGTCGCGGCGGAGGCGGGCGAGCGCCGGCAGGCCGGTCAGCACCTGGCCGCCGACCGAGCCGGCGCCGCTGAGCTGCCAGCAGGACTTGGCGCCCCTGGCGTAGGGCGCGCGCTCGACGATGCGCCATTCGTGGAGCGACGGGCCGAACGGGGGTTTGGTTCGGGGCAGGTCGGCGAAGTCGCGGGCGAGGCCGTTGCCCCAGAACGGGCCGGGATCGGGGAAGCCGGCGTTGATCGCGGCGGCGACGGCGAAGCGGTCGTTGGCGTTGGCCGGTCCGTCGGTGAGGCGGGCGGCAAGGTGGTCCCAGACGGCGAGGCCCGAGGCGCGGCCGGTGAGCGCGGCGGCGAAGCCCTGCGGATAGCCGAACGGGAAGTCGAAACCGGCGAGCACGCGCCGGCCGGCGGCGCGCTCGGTGGCGAGGAAGTCGGCGAGCCAGGCCATCGCCGTGGCGCGGGTCGGAAAGTAGCGGGGGTCGGCCGCGGCGGTGCCGGCGGTGCCGATCCAGAGCGCGTTGGCGCTGGGCGCGCCCGACGAGGGGACGCCGCGCGAGGACCAGTCGACGATGACGACGCTGTCGAAGAGGCTCACGCCAGGCCCGTGCGCGCGAGGATGAAGTCGGCGATCGTCGGCACCGCGTCGAGGTCGAAGACCGGCACGGCGGCGTCCGGCAGCGGCGTGTCGGAGGCGATGGCCTCGACCGTCGCGTCGCCCGCGGCGATGAGGTCCTGCGCGGTGGCGGCGCGACGGGTCTCGATCTTGGGGTGGCGGTCGCGCTTGAAGCCTTCGACCAGCACGAGGTCGACCGGGTCGAGGCGGGCGAGGAGCGCCTCGAGCGGCGGCTCGGGGGCGCCGCGCAGCTCGGTCATCAGCGCCCAGCGCCGGGCGGAGGCGACCAGCACCTGCGCGGCGCCGGCGGCGCGGTGGCGGTGGCTGTCCTTGCCGGGCTGGTCGACGTCGAAGCCGTGGTGGGCGTGCTTGAGCGTCGAGACCGCGAGGCCGCGGGCGGTGAGCTCGGCGACGAGGCGCTCGACGAGCACGGTCTTGCCGGAGTTCTTCCAGCCGGTCACGCCGTAGAGCTTCATGCGCCGGCGGCTTCCGCGAAGGCACGGGCGCGGGCGAGATCGTCGGGGGTGTTGACGTTGAAGAAGGCGTCGCGCGTCGGGGAAGGCGGCGCGGGCGCAGCCGTGCGGCTCGGTCCAGGCGACGATCTTGCGCAGGCCGGCTGCGAGCGCGGCGCGCAGGTCGTCGCGGAGCGACACCGGCCAGAGGCCGAAGGTCGGGTGGCGGTCGGCACCGCCTTCGCCAGGGGTCGTCGCCATCGCCAGGGGCGTTCCTTCGGCCGCGGCGGCGGCGCGGAGGACGGCGACGAGGTCGCGGGGGAAGAACGGCGTGTCGGCGGCGGCGGTGACGATGGCGTCGGCGCCCTGCCCCGCGGCCCAGTCGAGGCCGGCGAGGACGCCGGCGAGCGGACCGGCGAAGCCCGAGACGCTGTCGGGCAGCACCGGCAGGCCGAAGGCGGCGAAGCGGGCGGGATCGCCTGCGGCGTTCAGCGCGAGGCGGTCGACCTGCGGCGCGAGGCGGTCGATCACGTGGGCGAGGATCGGGCGGCCGCCAAGGTCGAGCAGGCCCTTGTCGCCGCCGCCCATGCGGGTGGCGCGGCCACCGGCGAGGATGACGCCGGCGATCATGCCGCGTCGTCCGCGGCCTTGCGCTGGTGGCGGCGGCCTTCGTCCGGCACCGCGTCGGGGTCGGCGTCGCGGATCAGGCGCTCGTCGCCGGCGAGGCAGAGAAAGCGCTTGCCGCGCATCCGGCCGATCAGCGTCAGGCCGACCTGCCGGGCGATCTCGACGCCCCAGGCGGTGAAGCCCGAGCGGCTGGCGAGCGCGGGGATGCCCATCAGCGCGGTCTTGATCACCATCTCGGAGGTCAGCCGGCCGGTGGTGTAGAGGAGCTTGTCGGACGCCTCGACCCCCTGCAGCGCCATCCAGCCGGCGATCTTGTCGACGGCGTTGTGGCGGCCGACGTCCTCCATGTAGACGAGCGGCCGCGCGCCCTCGCAGAGCACGGTGCCGTGGATGGCGCCGGCCTCGAGATAGAGGCTCGGCGTGGTGTTGATCGATGTGGGCGAGCGCGTAGAGATCGGACGTGCGCACCGGCGCCGGCGGCAGGGTGAGGCCGGCGAGCCCTTCCATCACGTCGCCGAAGACCGTGCCGACGGCGCAGCCCGAGGTGCGGGTCTTCTTCCTGAGCTTGGCCTCGTAGTCGGTGGCGCGCTCGGTGCGGACGACGACGGTCTCGAGTTCCTCGTCATAGTCGATGCCGGTGATGCGGTCGTCGCGGCGGAGCATGCCTTGGTTTAAGAGGTAGCCGACCGCGAGATAATCGGGAAAGTCGCCGATCGTCATCGCGGTGACGATCTCCTGGGCGTTCAGGAAGATGGTGAGTGGCCGCTCCTCGACGACGCGGGTCTCGACCTCGCGGCCTTCGTGGTCACGGCCGGTGACCGGCCGGGTCAGCCGCGACGCGGCGGGATCCGGCGCGATCAGGTAGCTCTGGGTCATTGCGGAAGGTCCAGCTCACGGGTCGAGGCCCGCACGATAGAGCAGCGGCTCGGCCAAGGACAGGCCCCGGGTCGCGGCCGATCAGGAGCGGGGGCCGCCCTGCCGGACGAAGTGCCGGCCTAGACGTTCGGTCCAGAGCGGCGGCTTCTCGTCGGCCTGCTGCTGGCGGATCGAGCGGAGCTGGTCCTGCTGGAGACGCTTCGCGGCCTCGCGCCGGTCGTCGGCGTTGTGGCGCTCCGGCTTCGGGATTTCGTCGTGGGTTGTCATGATCGTCCCCATCCTCTCCGCGCGCTGGCCTCGCAAGGCTCGAAGTCCCAACGCGCGGAGCGCGAACCGGTTCACGCGGCCGCCCCGAGACAGCGGATCGTGAAGTGCGGCCGAAGGCGGCAATGCACCGGGCATGCCGGTCGGATCGCCCGGAATGACGCGGCTCGCGCCGCCTCACATTCCGCGCGGCAGGTGGCGCAGGGTCAGTGCGCCGAGGCCGGCGAGAAGCAGCGCGAGGCCTGCGAACGCGGCGGCGTAGCCGCCGAGCATGAAGAGGAAGAAGTAGGCCATCGGCGGCAGCAGCTCGGAGGCGTCGAGGTAGGTGCGGTAGACCGTGGTCATCTGCGCCCGTTCGTGGACCCGGACGGCGCGCAGGAACGGCACCGGGCCGAGGCCGTCGATGATCGCGACGAAAAACGCCGCGACCACCATGGCGACGCCTGCGGCCGCGGGCTGCCGCAGGCTGAGGAGGCCCGCGGCGAAGATCAGCGTGGCGGCTGAAAGAAAGCAGCCGCCGAGCACCCGGCGGAGCGAGTGGCGGAGCGCCCAGCCGCGGGCGAAGACGTTGTTGAGGAGCATGAGGTTGCCCGCCGCCACCGCGAGGCCGCCGGCACCGGGGCCGAGGCCGCCTTCGACCATCAGGATCGGGATGTAGATGAAGAAGGTCGTCCAGAACGCCGAGCGCGCGAAGGCGATGCCCCAGGCGAGGCGCAGGCGCGGCTGCGCGGCGAAGCGGCGAATGGCGTAGAGCGGGCTCGCGGTTGGAACGCGGGCGCCGTTCAGGGGGGCGTGGATGGGGCCGCCGTCGCGCAGGCGCAGCACCCAGAACACCCCCAGCAGCACGACCACGGAGCCGAGGCTGAGGGCGCAGGGCGCCCAGAGGCCGACGGACTGCATCAGCCGCACGCCGAGGTAGGGCGCGACGCCCCAGGCGAGGGTCGAGATCGCGAGGCGCAGCGGCTCGGAGCGGGTCAGCTCGCGCTTGCCGATGTTGCCCATGATGTAGAGACTGAGCGTGATGTTGAGGAGCGCCGCCCCGGCGGTGCGGCAGAACATCCCCGCGATCAGTGCCGGCGGCACGTCGAGCGAGAGCAGGATCGCGTAGAGGCCGAGGAGCGCGCCGCCGAGCGTGTAGGTCCAGCGCCGGCTGAGCCGCCGCACCAGGAGCGGGATCACGAAGGTGAAGCCGAGCGCCACCAGCGACACCGAGGTGTAGACGAGGCTCACCGTCTCCTTGCTGCCGAAGAGCCCGAAGGCGGTCAGCGGCAGCACGGTGACGAGCGTGGCGCGCGCCATCGACTCCAGGAAGTAGAGCAGGCTGAAGGTCAGCGCGCCCGGCTGCGAGCGGGCGAGCGAGATCGGAAACGGGTGCCGGACGTGGATGGCCATGGCGGAGGGGCGTCAGCCGGGAAACCAGCAGCGGCGCGGCACGCGGTAGGCGCTGATCTCGCCGGTTTCGAAACCGCGCTCCGGCCGCCAGCGCGCCACCAGCGCCGGCGTCGCGTCGGGTGAGACGCAGGCTGGCGGGGCGGCGGCGCGGGTGACGTAGAGCACCTCGCCGGGGCCGGGCGGCAGCGGGTGCTTCTGGGCGTAGTGGTTGGGTGGGAAGCCCTCGACCGGCTCGGCGTAGATGGCCAGCCCGCTGTCGCGCAGCGTGTAGAAGAGATCGGCGAGCATCGCGCGGTTGCTGCTGACGATGGTGTCGAGGCCCTGCTCGCCGGCGATGGCGGCGGCGCGGCGGCTGACGTCGCCGGGACCGACGTAGCGCGCCAGCACCAGGTTGCCCGAGCCCATCCGCCAGCTGTCGGCGAAGACCGCCGCGACCGGCAGCGCGGCGGTGAAGGCAAGGTTGATCGCGAAGGCCGCGGCGAGCCAGCGCGGCCGCGGCGCGAGGACGGCGACGGCGAGGACGAGCGCGGCAACGTGCGCGACGGCCGCCCAGTTGGCGTTGGCGCCGGAGACCAGCGCCTGCACCATGACCACCGCGAAGATCGGCAGCGACATCATCGCGAGATACCGGCGGTGCGGGGAAGGGATGCGGGCGAGGCCGAGGAGGTAGGCGGCGAAGAAGATCGGGCCGGCGACGCCGAACTGGCTGCCGACGAAGCCCGCGAGCCCGGGGATGTCGAGGGCGGTCCCGTGCCAGTTGGCGTTGTCGGCGGTGTGGTGCAGCGTGGCGAACTGGTTCGAGACGTTCCAGGCGAGGTTCGGCGCGACGATCACCAGCGCAAGCACGGCGGCGATCGCGGTGTCGCGCCAGCCGATGCGCGCGGTGGGCACCGCGAGCACGGTCAGCGCGGCGGCGACCGGGAAGTAGATCATCGCGTACTTGGCGAGGAGGCCGACCCCGATCGCGGCGCCGAGGACGAGCGCCCAGCGCAGCGACGGCGCTTCGGCGAGGCGGAGCTGCGCCAGCATCGCCAGCGCAAAGCAGAAGAGCGTCGGGGTGTCGGTCGAGACGAGGAGGCTGCCGACGGCGACGGCGGGAAGGCTCACGAAGGCGAGCCCGGCGAGCCCGCCGCTGCGCGCGCCGAGGAGCCGGCGCGCGACGAGCGCCACCACGACGGCGGTGGCGGCGTGGAGGAGCGGCATGGGCAGGCGAACCCAGAACGGCGCGTCGGAGCCGAGCGTGGTCGAGAGCCGGATGATCCAGCCGATCAGCGGCGGCTTGGAATAGTAGCCCCAGGCAAGCTCGCGGCCCCAGAACCAGTACTGCGCGTCGTCAACGAAGAGATCGGCGCTGTCGAAGGGCAGGAGCGCTACCCGCCAGAGCGTGACGAGGGCGATACCGGCCAGGCAGAGCGCGAAGGCCCTTGGCTCAGGCCGGGCGCTTGGCGGCACGGATCAGCCAGAGGTTGCGGATGTAGACGACGAGGCCGGTGCCTTGGCCGAGCATGAACACCGGGTCGCGGCGATAGACCGCGTAGCTGAGCAGGATCACGCCGCCGGCGAGGGAGAAATACCAGAACGCGATCGGCATCACCGAGCGGCGGGCGCGCTCTGACATGATCCACTGGATGATGAAGCGGGCCGAGAACATCAGCTGGCCGAGGAGACCGACGATCACCCACCAGAACTCGCCCCAGTGATCGACCCGGAAGATGTGGAAGAGCGTCTCCAATCAGGCCTCCGTCTGCTCGGTGCCGCGCGCCTTCTTGCGCCGTCTGATCAGCCACATGACGCCGACGAGATCGTAGATGCCCACGAGCGCCCGGCTGAGGTTGGCATAGTTCGAGCTGCCGGCGTGGCGCTCGGCGTGGGCGACGTCCTGGTGCAGCGTCTTCCAGCCGTCGCGGGCGACGAGCGCCGGCAGGTAGCGGTGCATGTGGTCGAAGTAGGGCAAGTCGAGGAACACGTCGCGTCGGATCAGCTTGAGCCCGCAGCCGGTGTCGCGGGTGGCGTCATGCAGGAGGGCGGCGCGGATGCGGTTGGCGGCCCTGGAGGCGGTGCGTTTCGACCAGGTGTCCTGGCGCCCGACGCGCTGCCCGGCGACCAGCGCGACGCCATCGGGGAAGCTGCGGCCATCGAGCCGGGAGACGAGCTTCACGATCTCGGAGGGCGGGTTCTGGCCGTCGCCGTCGAGGGTGCAGATCACGTCGCCGCGGGCGAAGCGGACGCCGCTGTGGATCGCGGCGGACTGGCCGGCGCTGAGGGGATGCTGGACCAGCCGCAGCATCGGGAAGCGCTCGCGGAGCGCCAGCACCCGGGCGGCGGTGGCGTCGGTCGAGCCGTCGTCGACGTAGACAACCTCGTAGCGGCCGAGGCCGGCGCAGGCGTCGGCGATCGCCTCGGTGACGAAGCCGACGTTTTCCGCCTCGTTCTTCAACGGGACGACGATCGAGAGCCAGGGCAAATCGGGGGTGGGTTCGGTTTCAGGCGACATCGGCAGGCCTTCTCTCCGGCACCGCCGCAGTCCCCGGGCCGTGCGCCGGCCGGGCACCCGGGCCTGATCGCGATAAGCTGGTCGGAGTGAGAGGATTCGAACCTCCGACCCCCTGCTCCCGAAGCAGGTGCGCTACCAGGCTGCGCTACACTCCGACACCGGGCGGTGTTTAATGCGGTTGGCCTCCCGGCGCAACGGCGTTTCTCTGGGCCCCCGCGCGGGGCGCCGAGGGTGCTTGCGGAGAGGCGCCCGAGTCTGGGCACCACCTATCCCTTTGATTCTAAAACATAAGGGTGTATGAAAACTTCCCTAACCGGCTGATTTCGGCGGCCGGTCGATTTTCAGGAACCGTCGGCGTCGGGCCCCCCCCTGGCCCTTGCGGAAGAGTTTGCGCAGGGTGCTGATCCGGGGGTAGGTGCCGGTGACGTGGCGGGTCTCGGTCTCGAGGACCGGCCGTCGCGAGACGTCGACCTTGTCCTCGCGGAAGACCACGTACATGCCGCTGAGAATGATGATGGCGGCGCCTACGGCGGTGGCCCAGTCGGGCGTTTCGCCGAAGAAGACGTAGCCGTAGACCACCGCCCAGAGGATCTGCGAGTATTGCATCGGCGCCACGACGACGGCGCTGCCGGTGCGGTAGGCGGCGATGACGCAGAGCGAGGCGACGAAGCCGAGGGCCGCCATGGTCACCGAGCCGCCGAGGTGCAGCGCCGGCATCGCGCGATAGACGAAGGGCATCGTGCAGCCCATCAGGATGAAGTTCGCCATCATCGGGTAGAGGAGCAGCACGGCGCTGCGCTCCTCGTTGCCGATCTTGCGGATGACGACCGCGGCGACCGCCGAGCAGACCGCGGCGCCGAGCGCGGCCAAGTGACCGGCGGTGAAGGCAGTGGTGCCGGGCCGCAGCACAACGATGACGCCGACGAGCCCAACGGCAACCGCCACCGAGCGGCGCCATCCGACGGACTCGCCGAGAATGGGAATGGCGAGCACGGTGATGAGCAGCGGCGCCGCGAAGATGATGGCGTAGGTCTGCGCCAGCGGCAGGGTCGAGAAGGCGTAGAACACCAGCGACGTCGAGATCACCGTTGCGCCGGTGCGCAGCAGCGTCCACCACGGGTGGCGCGGCCGCAGGTTGCCGTCGGTGCGGTCCCGCATCAGCATGATGGTGACGATGGGGAAGCCGAACAGCGTCGCGAAAAAGATGATCTGGAACGGAGAATAGACGCCGCCGAGGAACTTCACCACCACGTCGTGGGTCGAGTAGATGCCGAACGCCATCAGCGCGAAGGCCGCACCGCGGGCATTGGACGAATTGGGAATGGACATGGCACCTGACGACGAATGGCTGCGGAGCGTGCCCGCGGGAGAGTGGCGCGTGGTCGTCATCCCGGACCGGTCGGGGCCCCCGTCGGCGCTTCAGCCATCGCGGGCACGGGTCCTGGGCTGGCGCATCTGATGCTTTCCGCGTTCGAACTGGTCGCGATTCTTCTGGTTCTCACCGCGTCGTTCGGCTGGGTCAACCAGAAAATCCTGAGGCTGCCGAATACGATCGGCCTGCTGGTGATGGGCCTCGGCGCGTCGCTGGTGGCGCTGGGGCTGCAGGTGCTGTTTCCGAACGACACGCTCTACGACGAAGTCACCGGGCTCATCGGCCGGGTCGAGTTCTCCGATGCGCTCCTGAACGGCATGCTGGGCTTTCTGCTGTTTGCCGGGGCGCTCGAGGTCAACCTCGGCACTCTGCAGCGCCGGGCACTGGTGGTGGGCGTGATGGCCACGGTCGGCGTCGTCATCTCCACGGCGATCGTCGGCGGCGGTTTCTGGCTCGCCGCCCGCGTCTTCGGCATCGACATGCCGCTGCCGTGGGCGCTGGTGTTCGGGGCGCTGATCAGCCCGACCGATCCGGTCGCGGTGGTCTCGACGATGCGCGCCGTCGCGATCCCTGGCGAGCTCGAGATCGACATCACCGGCGAGTCGCTGTTCAACGACGGCGTCGGGGTCGTGGTCTTCACCATCCTGCTCACGGTCGCCACCGGGGGCGGCGACACGACGTTCGGCCATGTCGCCGAGATCTTCTTCGTCGAAGCGCTCGGAGGCGGGGCGCTCGGGCTGGCGGCCGGCTTCGTTGCCTACCGCATGCTGCGCGCGATCGACGACTATGCCATCGAGGTGCTGATCTCGCTGGCGCTGGTGATGGGCACCTACGCGCTGGCCTCGCGGCTGGAGATGAGCGGACCGATCGCGACGGTGGTCGCAGGCCTCATCATCGGCAATCGCGGCCAGCGCGACGCGATGAGCGACGAGACCCAGCGCTATCTCTTCGGGTTCTGGCGGCTGATCGACCAGATCCTGAACTCGCTGCTCTTCCTGCTGATCGGGCTCGAGGTGCTGGCGGTGCTGCAGTTCCGCGTCGAGGTGGCCGGGCTGGCGCTGACCGCCATTCCGCTGGTGCTCCTCGCGCGGCTCTGCGCCGTGTCGGGGCCGATCCTGGTGCTCGGGGCGCACCAGGGCTTCGTGAAGGGCACGATCCCGGTGATGACCTGGGGCGGGCTGCGCGGCGGCATCGCGATCGCGCTGGCGTTGACCATCCCGGACATGGCGCAGCGCGGGACGCTCTTGGCGGCGACCTATACCGTCGTGGTCTTCTCGATCGTGGTGCAGGGCCTGACGCTGGCAAGGGTGATCAAGCGCTTCGTCGACTGCGGCCCGGGCGAGAACGAGGGCGCATCGCCGTGAGCCCTCCGGGCGCGTCGCTCTCCGGCCGTCCTCAGGCGGGGTCGACGATCTTCCAGTAGGAAATCCTTCACCGTCACCCGTCCGTTTCGGAAGGTGTAGAAGTCGCACCCCCGGACCTCCAGCCGCTTGCCTTGGTGCGTGGTGCCGGTCAGCGTCCATTTCGTGATGCCGGTCTGCCGCTCCGCATCGACGAAGTGCGCCTCGTTCCCGTAGTGGACGTCGGGCAGCCCTTCGAACCGCGAGGCCAGACCCTGCCGCACCGCCTGCCGCCCCTCGAAGCGGGCGCCCCAGGGGTGCGGCCCGCGCGGCATCTCGAGCACGCAGTCGTCGGCGAAGAAGTCCATGATGCGGTCGAGGTCGTGCGCGTTGAAGGCGTCGCAGAGCCCGACGAGTTGTTCGTGGATGTCCGCCATGTCCAGCTCCTTTCCAGGCTGCCCGCGCCCCAACCTAGCCGAGCGCCGCGACGATGGCGTCACCCATCTGGCCGGTGGAGACCGCCGTGCCGCCGTCGGGGCCGAGGAGGTCGGCGGTGCGCAGGCCGTCGGCGAGCACCTTCTCCACCGCCGCCTCGAGGCGGGCGGCCTCGTCGCCGGCGTCGAACGAGTAGCGCAGCGCCATGGCGAACGAGAGGATGCAGGCGATCGGGTTGGCCTTGCCGGTGCCGACGATGTCGGGCGCAGAGCCGTGCACCGGCTCGTAGAGCGCCTTCGGGCGGCCGTTGGCCATCGGCGAGCCGAGCGAGGCCGAGGGCAGCATGCCGAGCGAGCCGGTCAGCATCGCGGCGAGGTCGGAGAGCAGGTCGCCGAAGAGGTTGTCGGTGACGATGACGTCGAACTGCTTGGGCCAGCGGGTGAGCTGCATCGCGCCGGCGTCGGCGTACATGTGGCGAGAGTTCGACGTCGGGGTACTCGGCGTCGTGCACCTCGGTGACGACCTGGCGCCAGAGGACGCCCAATTCCATCACGTTGGCCTTTTCCATCGAGCAGACCTTGTTCGAGCGCTTGCGGGCGAGCTCGAACGCCGAGCGGGCGACGCGGGCGATCTCGCCTTCGGTGTAGCGCTGGGTGTTGATGCCGACGCGCTGGTTGCCTTCGGTGACGATGCCGCGCGGCTCGCCGAAGTAGACGCCCGAGGTCAGCTCGCGCACGATCAGGATGTCGAGGCCGGCGACGATCTCGCGCTTCAGCGACGAGAAGTCGGCGAGCGCGTCGAAGCACTGGGCGGGGCGCAGGTTGGCGTAGAGGTCCATTTCCTTGCGCAGGCGCAGCAGGCCGCGCTCGGGCTTCACCGAGAAGTCGAGCGCGTCGTATTGCGGGCCGCCGACCGCGCCGAGGAGCACGGCGTCGGCGGCCTGCGCGCGCGCCATCGTCTCGTCGGTCAGGGGCGTGCCGTGGGCGTCGTAGGCGCAGCCGCCGACCAGGTCCTCCTCGACGGTGAATTCGAGCCCGCGGGTGCCGAACCAGGAAATGACCTTGCGGACCTCGGCCATCACCTCGGGGCCGATCCCGTCGCCGGGCAGGAGCAGAAGGGTCGGGGCTGGCATCGGGTGATCCTCGCGCGGGGGTTCGGGCGCCTCGCGGTATCCCGCCGCCCGCGAGCGGTCAAGTCAGGGCAGCGCGATGTCGACCCAGACCAGCCGGTGCGGCGAGGCGGCCGCGGCTTCGGCGGCCAGCGGGTCTCCGGGTGCGGGCCAGACCACGCCGGCGGCGGTGACGGTCAGCTCGGCCGCGGGCAGGACGTAGTCGGTGCGCAGGTTGCCCGGGCCGTCGTCGTCGCGCCAGTCGGCGGTGTCGAGCGCCGGGTCGCCGTTCTGGCGGCGGTTGGCGCCGTCGGAGCCCGCGGCGCGCGCGCCGGGGCTCGACGGACGGGGGTCCTGCAGGCGGGGGTCGGCGAGGAGCCCTGCGATGGCTTCGTGCAGGCCGCGGCCGTCGGCGGGGTCCAGGTTGAGGTTGCCGAGCACGACCGGAGGTCCCGCGTCGAGCGGTGCGGTGCGGCCGGTGTCGTCGGGGAAGGCGGCGCCGGCGAGGTAGGCGGACCAGAAGGCGATCTCGTCGTGGTTGCGGCGGCGGTTGCGCGCCTCGGGACCGTCGAAGAGCGGCGGGGTGGGGTTCGAGGCGAGGAGGTGCAGCCGGGTACCGTCGGGCAGGACCACCGGCACGTCCCAGTGCGCGTGCGAGGAGAGCCGCAGCGCCGGCCGCGTCGCTGCGTCGGGGAAGGCCGTGCCGTCGGGGCGTTCGGGCAGCAGCGCACCGGGCAGCGCGGACCAGGGCAGCAGGCGAAAGCTGCGCGCCGCCGCGGTGTCGATCGGCAGCCGCGACAGGAGCGCCATGCCGCCCTGCCCCGGAAAGTCGCCCCAGCCGTGGTTGTCGCCCCGTCCGGCGAGCGCGCCGTCGCCGTCGAGGTCGAGGCCGGAGGGCTCGCCGGCGTTGACCGCGGCATGGAAGGCGAAGCGGTAGTCGATGCCGTCCGGCCCCTGGCGCAGCAGGGAGCGGAAGGCGTCGAGCGCCAGGCCGCGGCGATCGTCGTCGATGTCGGTGAGAAGCAGGATATCGGGGTGGGCGGCGCGGATCACCGCCGCTACGCCCGCGAGCGCCGGGTCGGGCTCGCGGCCGAGGTCGCGCAGCAGCAGGCCGGGGCCGCTGCGGCTGAGGCCGGTGTCCCAGGTGGCGATGCGGACGACGCCGTCCGCCCGCGCAATCGAGGCGGCCAGGAGGAACGCCAGCGCGGCTGCGGAGAGGGTGCCTGTCACGCGGGGAGGATCCCGCGCGCTGGTTAAGCGAGGGTTAAGGGCCGGTCAGGAGCGCGGCCTCAGGCGGGGGCGTGCCAGGGATGCCGGGCGTGCATCTCGGCCTCGAAGTCGTCGATGGCGTCGGCCTTCTCCATGGTCAGGCCGATGTCGTCGAGGCCGTTCAGCAGGCAGTGCCGGCGGTGCGGGTCGACCTCGAAGGCGATGCTGCCGCCGTCGGGTCCGGTGATGACGTTGTTCTCGAGGTCGATCGTCACCACCGCGTTCGCGCCGCGCTCGGCGTCGTCCATCAGCTTGTCGACGTCCTCCTGCGGCAGCGCGATCGGCAGGATGCCATTCTTGAAACAATTGTTGTAGAAGATGTCGGCAAAGCTCGGCGCGATCACGCAGCGGATGCCGAAGTCGAGCAGCGCCCAGGGCGCGTGCTCGCGGCTCGAGCCGCAGCCGAAGTTCTCGCCGGTGACGAGGATCTGCGCGTTGCGGTAGGCCGGCCGGTTCAGCACGAAATCCTCGATCTCGCGGCCTTCGGCATCGTAGCGCATCTCGTCGAAGAGGTTCTTGCCGAGACCGGTGCGGGCGATGGTCTTCAGGAACTGCTTGGGGATGATCATGTCGGTGTCGACGTTGATCTGCGGCATCGGCGCCGCAACCCCGGTCAGCTTGGTGAACTTGTCCATTGGCCTCTCCGCGAAACAACTCACGTCTATAAACCCGGCCTAGCAGCAGGTTCAAGCGCGGCGCTCCGGTTCAGGCGCGTTTCCGGTCCGCTGCCCACGCCGACCCCGGCGAGACTTGAATACTGAACGGTTCAGTATATGTCCCGTCCTGAGCAAACTGAACGGTTCAGTCCGAGCGAGGAGAAGCAAGATGCAGTTCATCGTCCGATCCACCGCAGCGGCGCTCTTCGGCCTCGCCCTTGGCCCGGCGGCCTTCGCCGAGCAGGCAGGCCGTGTGCAAAGCGGCGTGCCCTACGCGACCGCCACGCGGGCACCGGTCTGCACCCGAACCGAGCTCAGCCTCGGCATCTCCGGGAGCAAATGCGGCCAGCTCGACCGCGCCGAGCTCGCCTCCTTCAAGGGAGACCGGGACAACACGAACTGAGCTCCCGTCGACGACGGGGGCCCGGCGCCGCTCAGCGAAGACAATGCACAGGATGGCTCGATCTTGTGCAAGCTTGAACTGAACAGTATTGTTTCCGTAACGGACGAGCTTGAGCCGAGCGACGATCGTGGAGGAGACCGGAGTGAGCGAAGTGGAGACCGCCGTCATACGTGGTCCGAAATGCCGGCAGGTGCTGGAAGGCGCCCGCAAGGTCTTCATGGACCGTGGCTACGAAGGCGCCAGCGTCGACGAGATCGCGCGCGCCGCTGGCACGTCGAAGGCGACGCTCTACAGCTACTTCCCCGACAAGCGCCAGCTCTTCGAAGCCGTCATGCAGACCGAGACCGAACGCACCGGCGAGGTGATGCATGCCGAGACGGCGGGCGAACCGGTGGAAGCGACGTTGCGGCGCATGGCCGCGAGCTTTGCGACCTTCCTGTTCTCGCCGGGCGCGCAGGAGATGTTCCGCGTGTGCATCGCCGAGGCCGGCCGGTTCCCCGAGCTCGGCGCGGCGTTCCACGCCTCGGGACCGGCGCGGGCGCGGGCGAAGCTGATCGCCTATTTCGAGGGGGCCGGCGAACGGGGCGAGCTCGTCATCGACGATGCCGAGACCGCTGCCGACCAGTTCGCCTCGCTCTGCAAGTCGGGCCTGTTCCTGCGGGCGCTGCTCGGGGCGCCGCCGCCGACCGAGCAGGAGATCGACCGCATCGCCGACGAGGCGGTCCGCACCTTCCTCGCGCGCTACGGCGTGCCGGCGTCGCGTCCCTAGCGTCGTCTCAGGCCCGGCGTTCCGGATAGCGGAAGGTCTCCGGCCGGTCGCGGTCGTAGACCGGCTCGCCGGCGACCCAGGTCGCCCGCACCGCCCGGTCGTCGCCGAGCGTCATCAGCACGAAGAGCCGCTCCAGCAGATCGCCGGCGTGCGCCGAGCGGAACGCAAGGAGCGGCGTCGCGGCGGGGTCGAGGACGGCGAGGTCCGCCTCCTTGCCGGGCGCGACGCTGCCGATCCGGTCGTCGAGGTAGAGCGCCTCGGCTCCGCCGCGGGTGGCGAGCCACAGGCCGTGCGCCGCGGTCAGCCGGGTGCCGTTGAGCTTGGCGACCTTGTAGGCCTCGCCGAGCGTCTTGAGCTGCGAGAAGGCGGTGCCGGCCCCGAGGTCGGTTCCGAGCGCCGTGCGCACCGGCCGGGCCGGGTTGCGCGCATCGAAAGCGCGGAAGAGGCCCGAGCCGAGAAAGAGGTTCGACGTCGGGCAGTGCGCCAGCGCCGAGCCGGTGGCGTGGCAGCGGGCGAAGTCTTCCTCGGTCATGTGGATGCCGTGGCCGAAGATCGCCCGCGGGCCGGTCAGGCCGGCATGGTCGTAGACGTCGAGATAGCTGGTCCGGTCCGGGAAGAGCTCCAGCACCCAGGCGATCTCGTCGGGCGTCTCGCAGAGGTGGGTCTGCAGGTAGGTACCCGGGTGCTCCTTCCAGAGCCGCCCAGCGGCGGCGAGCTGCGCGTCGGAGCACGACGGCGCGAAGCGGGGGGTGATGCAGTAGTGCTGGCGCCCGCGGCCATGCCAGCGCTCGATCAGCGCCTTGGATTCGGCGTGGCCGCGCTCGGCGGTGTCGAGGAGCGCTGCGGGCGCGTGCCGGTCCATCAGCACCTTGCCGGCGATCATCCGGGTGTTGAACCGCTCCGACTCGGCGAAGAACGCCTCGACCGACTGCGGATGCACGGTGCAGAAGACCGCTGCCGTGGTAGTCCCGGCGCGCAGAAGCTCGCGGAAGAAGACCTTGGCCACCGTCGCGGCATGGTCCGCGTCGGCGAACTTCTGTTCGGTGACGAAGGTGTACCGCTCCAGCCATTCCAGCAGATGCGCGCCGAAGGCGCCGATCATCTCGGTCTGGGGATAGTGGACGTGGCCGTCAACGAAGCCCGCGGTGATGATGCAGTCGGGATAGTGCACCACGTCGAGACCGCGCGCAGCGGCGTCGCCGTAGGGCGCGACCGAGGCGATGACGCCGTCCTCGATCACCACGAGCGCGTCGGCGACGTGCGTCAGGCACGCTTCGGGCGGGTTCAGGAACGGATCGGCGCCGAGCGTCACCACATCGCCGCGCAGCGCAGTCGTCAGCGTCATGTCGTCCCCGTTCCGGCCCGGGCCCTCCCCCGAGCCGCGGCGGATCGTGGCCGCCGGCGCGGCAAACCGCAAGCGCCCGGCGACCGGAAGCCGCGTCGCCGGAGCCGAACCTGCTTCAGGATTCGTTTGAAGATCAGCTGCGGGGTGGTGCCAACGATCTGGCTCCGGCCCGCCAATGTTACCTAGAGACTTGCGGTGCGAAAGGTGGTCGGCGGCGCGTTTGCGCGCTCCTGCTCGGCGAGGAGGGCCATCGTTTGGTGGCCGAGCTCGAGATAGTCTGGCGCGCGCTCCAAGTGCATCAGGTCACCAAACTGCTCGTTGTACGACAGTGGGACGAACGGCACGCGTGCTGCCATGCTGGCGAAGGTGAGCTCCGAGAAGGCGAAGCGTCCATCGCAGCAGAGGAAGTCAACGCGCACGTGCATGAAGCACCGGGAGAGCCGTCTCGCCTCTTCGATCAGAAGATCGAGCTCGGGCGGGCGGGGAACGTCGCCAGCGTCGGCCTTGCCCTCGCGCCACCCGAAGGGCAACCGCTTCCAGTCGGTGTCGTAAACCGCGCATCTGGTGCCTCGAAGGCCGACTTGTCCGTCGACGTTGCGCTCGGTAATCACCGAGACGAATTCCGGCTCGCCCATGAAGCAATAGAATTTGTAGTCGTGCATCGTCTGCTTTGGCGCGAGGTATTCCTCGGCCAGCCACCGCTTCGGGATCGAGCGGTAATGAAACTCGCCGGTCTGGCGCCACTGGTCGTAGCCCATCCACTGGCTGACCTTGGCGATCAGCTCCTGGCGCGGTGTGCGCATCCCCGGCTTCTCGACGTGGTTCTGGCCGCTTCCGAAGTTCGTCTTGAGGACGAAGGACCCGGGCAGTTCCGCATCGGCCAGCTCCCCAAGGTCGGACCCGGTCGCAATGAGCCCCGGCGGCGCGATCTGCGCGCCCTGGAGCCGCAGGTACTCGCGCACCGCAATCTTGTCGGCGGCGAAGCTCATCAGCGGGTTCGGGTGATTGAGGAACTGCCACCTGATCTTCTCGTCGAGCCAGACCGGATGATCGAGGTCGGGCAGATGATCGTTCCGGCGGGCATAGTGATAGGCGACTGCCTCCGCGTCCGAGCGGAACGTCGCCTCGTACAGCGCTTCCTGAAGCGGTCGCTCGTCCCGGATCAGGCGCCGGCGCGCCTTCAGCCCGACACGCGCCCATCTGCGGCGTCGCTCGATGCGAGCGACGAAACTGTCCCGGTCCACGCCAGCCTTGGGCATCAGCGCGTCCTTCCCTTCATGCACCAACGATTCGGGCGTCGCTCGAAGCCCATGGTTCTCTTTGAACAGCCTGCAAGTCTACTCCAGTGCGCCGAAAAGCTTTACGCACTGATTCGAGAGCTCCGCCGGGTCGCTCCCGAGATGGTCACGCGCTCCGGCGAGCAGGCGCACGAACCCTTCTCCGTCGCCCGCGGCGCAGACCTCATCCAGTTGCCCGAGTGCGGCGACGAGCCGGCGCCTCGCTTCGCCCGCGAAGGGGTTGGACGACTGGATTTCCCAGTAGACATGGGGCTCACCCGACAGGATGCGTGCGGCCAGCATGCGAACGACGCGGTTCGGCGGCGTGTCGAACACGATGCCTTCGGCACTTGCGGACACGATGAAGGCCAGGATGGCGGCATGCAGCTGCGCCTGTCCTTCCGCGGCAAGGCGGTCGTGGCGTTCGGCATCGAGGCGGATGATCTGAAGGCCCGACCCTTCGAGAAATCCGGTCAGCCGTTCAGGCAAGCGCGGCGGACGCAGCTCGGTGACGACGACGGAGCGCCCCGGCCACGCGAGACCCGGCCCGAAAAGCGGGTTGAGCGACACGAGGCCGCAGATGCCGGCGCAGCCAACCGCCCGGACGTAAGGCGCCTTGATTGAGGTGCAATCCACCAGCGTGGCCTCAGCGGTCATCGCACGGGCGACGTCGGGAGCGGCCCGGCACGCGATGGCGTCCGGGACCGCCAGGATCACCAGGTCGGCCGCGCCGAGTGCGAGGCGCATGTCTGGCGAGAGATCGAGGACATCCGCCGGCGTGACGCCATCAGCGTCGCTGATGTCGACGCCCATGGTCTGGCAACCGGCCGCGGCGAGGCGGTCCAGGAACATCCGGCCCATGCCTCCGGCGGCGCCCGCCACGATCGCACGCTCAAACGGCGCCATGCTGCTAAGCGTTCCGCCGAAAGTCCTCGCCGGCGGGCGCAGCCGGAAAGTCGAAATCCACCGGCATCGGGCTGGCACCCGGGGCGCGCTCGACGTAGTGGACGCAGAGGCCCGCGGGCAGGCCGAGAGACACCGTCGCCACCCGGATGCCTGACCCGGACTCCGGGTGCACGTCCACGGAATTGCCGCGTTTCCTGAGTTCGCCCACCGTCGGAGCGAGCTTGTGGACCTGGATGGCGACGTGAGCCGGGCCGCCGTTCGATTCCGAGGGAGCGACGCGCTCCGATACCAGAAGGGTAACGTTGCCGCCCGTGAGGATCGCCGCCGACGGGCGCTCGCTTTCGTTTCCCGGCTGGCCGGCGCGCTCGAAGGACAAGCGCCGGCAGATCATATCGCAGGCCGCCTCGAGGTCGTCGACCTCGAGGCGGGCGTGATCGAGGCCAACGCCCTGGAACAGCATTTCGCCACCTTCGATCCCGCCCACCGCGTTCTCGACCTGGCAGGCGTGCGTGATGATCGTGGTCCAGAGCCGCTCGACCAGCTTGGGATCGAGCCCTGCCTCGCGAGCGCGCTGCAGGCGGGTGGCAAGGACGCTTTCCACGCGCGAGGGTTGCATGACGGCGATCCCCGTCAGATGCTTGTGCTCGGCAACTTCGCGGATCGTCCGGAAACGGCGGCCCAGAAGCTGCAGCAGATCCGCATCGATGCCGTCGAGCTCCGCCCGGAAGGCCTCGAGCCGCTCCATCGCATCGGCGTCGGTCACTGGTCCACCAGGACATCTTCGGTGGAGACGGCCGGGACCCCGGCCGGGTCGAGCCGCATCAGCGTGGTTCGCAGCAGCTCGCCTTTCAGCATCGTCTCGTCGAATTCGGCTACCGGGTCCGAGAGCGCGATGATCGCGCCGCCCGCCCCGACCGATGCGCGGCCGTCGTCGAGCACGACGGTGCGGATGACGATGTTGAGGTCCACGGCTCCATCGAGCGAGAAGTACCCGATGGCCCCGGAGTAGATCCCCCGCGGGCCCGCCTCGAGCGTGTCGATGATCTCCATGGTGCGAATCTTGGGGGCGCCGGTCATCGAGCCGCCCGGGAAGAGGGATCGCACGCAGGATACGGCCGTCTCGCTCTTGCGCAGTTCGCCGACCACCGTCGAGACCATCTGGTGCACGGTCGCGAAGGATTCGATGGCGCAGAGCCGAGGCACGGCGACCGTTCCGGTCCGGCAGACGCGATTGAGATCGTTGCGGATCAGGTCGACGATCATCAGGTTCTCGGCCTGGTCCTTCTCGCTCGTGCGGAGCTGCTCCTTCAGCGCCGCGTCCTCGGCCTGGCTCTTTCCGCGCGAAATGGTGCCCTTGATCGGCTTGCAGCTCACCAGGCCCTCCTTCGAAAGGTGGACCATTCGTTCCGGAGAGCAACTCAGCACGCTGAGCGCATCGAAGCGCAGGAAGGCCGAATAGGGCGCCGGGTTGATCGTGCGCAGGATGGTGTACGTGGCGAGCGGATCTTGATCGTAGGACCGCGTCCACTCGTTGCAGAGGCAGACCTCGTAGGACTCGCCGTCGGTGATTTCCTGCAGGGACCGGCCGATGCGGTCGAGATACGCCTCCCTGTCGTGGCGCATCACCCAGGGCTCGCTCTCGGCCGCCGGACCCGCGCCGACACCGGCATCGATTGACTCCGATGTCGGCGACCAGTTCCGGAGCCGGGTCTCCACCGAATTGAACCAGTCTCGCGCGTCCACTTCTCTGCCCGGCTCGACCAGGCAGACCATCCAGGCCTGACCGAGCTGGTGGTCGAAGGCGACGAAGCGGTCGGCGAAGATCATCTTGGAATCCGCCGTGCGGCTCCTGTGGGTGTTCTGTCCGCCGCAGTCGGCCTTGAGCTCGTAGCCGAGATAGCCGACGTAGCCCCCCTTGAAGGGCACCGGCATGTCGATGTCGTCGATGAACTCGATCGCTCTGATCTGCCGCTCGAGACAATCGAAGACGCTTTCCTCGAACGTCTGGACGCCGGCCTTCGACGTCACCTCGACGACACCCGAACTGACGTCGTAGCTGAGCCGCTCGGAGTGCGGTCCCCGGCCGTCGCCCATGAAGGAATAGCGGCCCTGCTGCTTGGCGTGCGAGCTGGAGTCCAGCCAGAACGCGTCCGTCGCCTTGCCGTAGAGGGCCTCGAAGCAGGCCTCGGACGCGAGGCCGGTCCTGAGCTCCTTGAACATCGCCTTGAGGCGGTTCGTCCCGCTCGCCGGAGCAGCGGTCTTTCTCCTGAGGGCCGCCTTGGATTTGCCGGATGCCAGGTATTCCTCTGCCAGGGCAAGGAAGTTTTCGATGATCTTGTCGCCGTGCTCCGAGGCGATGGACTCGGGATGGAACTGGACGCCCCAGAGCGGAAGCTCCTTGTGGTGAATGCCCATGACGATGCCGTCGTCGGTCACCGCATCCACTTCGAGGCAGTCGGGAAGGTCGCTGATGATCAGCGAATGGTAGCGCGTCGCCCTGAAGGGCGACGGGATGCCCCTGAACAGCTGCTTGCCGGTGTGGCGGATCGTGCTGAGCCGGCCGTGCATCGGCTCGGGCGCATGCGTCACGGTCGCACCGGAGAAGTATCCGATGCCTTCGTGGCCGAGGCATACCCCGAGCACTGGCTTGCGGTGCTCCTTCAGGATCGTTTCGCAGAGTCCGAAATCGCGCCGCCGTTCCGGGCGGCCCGGGCCGGGTGAGAGGATCACCGCATCGAAATCCAGCTTGCGAAGCTCGCTGTCAGAGAGAGCGTCATTGCGAATTACGATCGGTTCGATCCCGGACGCCGCGGCGACGAGCTGAACAAGGTTGAACGTAAAGCTGTCGTAATTGTCGACAACAAGTGTCCGTTTCAAAGCCAGAATCTGACCGTTCATCATATAGACCCACCCCCCGTCTACTGGAGCCTGTATACGACGAAAATCATGCAATCACAACATCCTCCGAGACGCAGGAAGAACGGGGACAATGCAACGGTCTGGCCGATCCGATCGCGGAGATGGAACCGCGCGGCGCGTGCCTGCGACCCCGATCCGAAATTCAGCATGGCGATGTCCCGCATCTGCACCCTGGCAGGGGGTCGGTACCCTCCGGGCATACGCGCAGCCTGGAGTCGGGCGACGCCGGGTTCAATTTCAGTAAGGGCTTCCTGCACGGCTTCCTCTGCATCGCCACGGTCGACGGAATTACGAAGCTCCACGCCGTAAAGTTTCACGCGGCCGCAACGAGCTCTACTGATCAGCGATGCAGGGGCCGACGGTCTGGAGCTCGAGGGCGGCGCATCTCAAGGCAGGGAACCCGGTGCCCGCCTGCGGGATTGGACGGCCATGGCACCGCGTCCGTTCTGGAAGGGCTACCTGAAGCTCTCGCTCGTCACCTGCCCCGTCCAGATGGAGCCGGCCCGGACCACCCGGGACAAGATCAGCTTCCACACCATCAACCGAAAGACCGGCAATCGCGTCGAAAGCCGCTACGTCGACGCGGACACCGGCAAGCCGGTCGACGAGGAGGACCAGGTCAAGGGCTACCCGCTTGGCGAGGACAGCTACGTCATGCTCGAGGACGAGGAGCTCGACGCCGTGGCCCTGGAGAGCACCCGCACCATCGACATCGATCGCTTCGTTCCGGCCGACAGCGTCAGCTGGCTCTGGCTCGACCGCCCGCACTTCCTGACCCCGGCCGACAAGGTCGGGGAGGAGGCCTTCGCCGTGATTCGCGAGGCGATGGTTGCCACGAAGTCGGTGGCCCTGTCCCGACTGGTCCTCTACCGGCGCGAGCACGCGGTGGCGCTGATGCCCCGCGACAACGGTATCGTGCTCTGGACGCTGCGCTACCGCGACGAGCTGCGCCCGCCTGAGCCCGCGCCCGCCAAGGCGGACGCCAGGATGACCCGGCTGGTGACGCGGCTGATCAAGGAGCACACCGAGGCCTGGAGCGCCGATCTCGTCAGCGACCCGGTCGAAGAAAACCTCGAGAAGATCATCGCCGGCAAGAAGTCGAAGGCGAAGCCGGCCGAGCCCAGGCGATCGGAGACGCCGCAGCCGACGGGCGACAACGTCGTCTCGATCATGGATGCGCTGAAGCGCAGCCTCGAGACCGGCAGGAAGGCCCGCTGATCAGCTCGCCTTGCGGCGCGGCGCCGGGCGCTTGGCCGGCGCCTTCGGTTTCGCTCGCGTCCGGGCGCTGTCGCGCAGCGCCTGCCTCAGGTCGACGGGCTCGGTTGCGGCCGGCTCCATCAGGACCGGCAGCGGCTTGCCGGCCGCCTTGGCCTTCACGAGCTCGGCCAGCGCATCGTCGTAGCGGTCCTCGAACTTCGACGGATCGAACCTGCCGCGCTTGGTCTTGATGATGTGTTCGGCGAGCTCGATCATCTCCTTGTCGACGGCCGGCGCCGCGACGCCGCCCAACGACTTCTCTGCGTCGCGCACCTCGTGGTCGAACTCGAGCGTGTGCGCGATCAGGCCCTCGTCGCTCGGGCGGATCAGCACGCTGCGCACCCGCCGGAACAGAACGGTCCGCGCCACTGCCGCCACCTTGGCTTTGGCAAGCCCGTCGCGGATCACCGCGAACGCCGTCTCCGCACTCGTGTCCGCCGGCGTCAGGTAGTACGGGCGGTCGAGGTAGAGCGTGTCGACCGCGCCGCACGGCACGAACACCTCCAGATGCAGCGTCTTGTCGCTTTCGGGCACCGCGGCGGCGATTTCCTCGGGCTCCAGCACCACCGAACGCCCGCTGTCGGTCTCGTAGCCCTTGACCTGGTCCTCCCGCTCCACCTCCTTCCCGGTTTCGGAATCGACGTAAACGCGATGCACCCGGTGCCCGGTCTCTCGGTTGAGGATGTGGAAGGACACGCGGTCCGCCGTCGACGCTGCCGCATGCAGCGCCACGGGGCAGACCAGTTCCCCGATCGCGAGATATCCCTTCCAGACCGCCCGCATCGCCATGGTCCCTCAACGGCAGCGGCCAACCGCAGTTCCGTCAAGAGCCGCCGCGAAAGCGGGACCGGCGACCAACCCGCTGAGCTCGACCTCCCGTCGCCCGGCCGGCGTCCAGACCCGCGCTGACGCCACCACGGTCAGCGCAGGCGAGGAACGAAACCGGGCAGTTGCTCGTTACCATCGCGCCATGCTGCATGGGCTACCGAGCAGAGACCTGATGCAGATCGCGTGATCGACTGCTTGCAGAACCACAAACAGGCCGGAAGCCGCATGTGGAGGTGGACTGAGTGCACCGGATCGTCTCTGGTGCATCAGGCGCTTGAAAGTCCTATTCCGCACAACCTCGCCAGGCGTGCCGATCGAGAGCGTCTGCAGCGGCCGGTCGGCTGTAAACGGAGCCGGAGACCTGCTCGTCATGCTGGAGGAGCGATGATGACCGTGCTCGACGAGCTTGCCGCCCGCTACGCCATCGCAGGGCGCTACCACACGCTCGACGGACAGGAGAAGCGGCCGCCGCCTGAGACGCTGCGTCGGCTGCTGGGGGCGTTCGGGGTCGCCGCGGACGACGCGGCCGGGCAGCATGCGAGCCTGGCCCATGCGCCGTCGGCCGGCGGGCCGGAGCTGCGGGCGCCGGCGGGGATTGCCTGCCACATGCCGGACTGGCTCGAGAAAGGGCGGGGGTGGGGCCTGACGCTCCAGCTCTATCAGCTTCGCTCGGCCCGGAACTGGGGAATTGGCGACTTCGCCGATCTCGCGACGCTCGCCCGGATGGCCGGCGAGGCCGGCGCCGACTTCATCGGGCTGAACCCGTTGCATGCGCTCCTCACCGCCGAGCCGGCGCGGCGAAGCCCGTTCTCGCCTTCGAACCGCCGCTTCCTGAACCCGCTCTACATTGCGGTCGACCGGCTCGAGGGCTTCGAGCCCTCGCAGGTCCCAGCCGGCGCGCTCGAGGCGGTCCGGGCCGCGGAGCTGGTCGATTATCCGGCGGTCGCCGCGCTGAAGCTCGAGGCGTTGCGCAGCCTCCGCGAGGCTGCGGCGGGTCCGATCGATGACTTCGAGCGGTTCGTCTCGGCCGGCGGCGAAGCGCTGCGGCAACACGCCGTCTTCGAGGCCATCTCGTTCCGGATGGCGGCCGAGGGGCGGGGGGCCGGCTGGCTCGACTGGCCTCGGGACCTGCAGGACGTGGAACACCCCGAGGTCGCCGCGTTCGCGCGAAAGAACGCGGCCGAGGTGGAGTTTCACCTCTGGCTGCAGTGGACCGCCGACCGGCAGCTCGCCGCAGCTCGCGACGCCGCGTGCTCCGCCGGGATGCGCCTCGGCCTCTATCTCGACTTCGCGGTGGGCGAGCTCCTCGACGGCTCGGGCACCTGGTCGGACCGCACGGTGACGGTGCCCGGCGTCCGGGTCGGCGCGCCGCCGGACTATTTCAGCGAAACCGGCCAGGACTGGAACCTGGCCCCGCTCTCGCCGATCGCGATGATGGGGACGGGCGCCGCCCCGTTCCGCTCGCTGATCGAGACCGCGACGCGGCACGCCGGCGCGCTGCGCATCGACCACGCGATGGCGCTCTGGCAGCTCTTCCTGATGCCCGAGGGCGCGACACCCGCCGAAGGCACCTACGTCCGCTTCCCGATCGAGGCGATGATCACCGCGCTCGCCGGCGCCAGCGAGGCGAACCGCACGGTGATCGTCGGCGAAGACCTCGGCAACGTCCCTCCAGGCTTTCGCGAGGTGATGAACGAGGCGCGGATCCTGTCCTATCGCATCCTGCTCTTCGAGCGCGACGGGGCGGGGTTCATTGCGCCCGACGCCTACCCGCGCAACGCCCTGGTCTGCCTCTCGACGCATGACCTGCCGACGTTCCAGGGCTGGTGGCGCGGCGACGACGTGGCACTCCGCGCCGAGCACGGGCTGATCGGCGACGACGCGGCGGCCGAGCAGGCTGCCGCGCGCGACGTCGAGCGCCGGAACCTACTCGGCGACCTCGTCGCGGAAGGGTTCGTCACCGCCGAGGCGGCGTGGCAGGCCGATCTCGACGCGGCGCCGGCGGAGATCGTGGTCGCGGTGCATCGCCATCTTGCCCGTACACCGTCCCGGCTCTTCGCGGTGCGGCTCGAGGACCTCGTGGGGGAGCGCGAGCCGGTGAACCTGCCGGGCACGATCGACGAGTACCCCAACTGGCAGCGCCGGTTCGCCGTCGAGCTGGAGGAGCTGGCCGGCCTCCCGCTCTGGGGCGCGGTGATCGAGGCCGTTCGCGACGAGCGGCCGCGGGAAGAGGCCGCCGCGAACTAGGCGGGCAGCAGCGTGCTGACGGTTCCGGCGACGCACGAGGTAAGCCGCCCGGCACCGGACGGAGCTATGTCCTCGCCTGGTGTACCGCGGACTGCACGATTTCGCCTGGAGACATCCGCAGGAGCCGGCCGGCCGCTGCCCGCCAGCCCTGCGGGCCGGCGAGGGCGAGACTGGTCGCCACGCGCGGAGAACTGAGCGCAATGCGGAACTCGGGCTTGTGGCAGGTGTTCCTCCCAGAGCCAGGCGTCGGGCGTTGGCGATCAAAATCCGGCGCCATTGTCCGCAAACAATGGGAGGTTTTTCATGAGCAGTTCGAGCAAGTTTCCCGCCGACGAGGATATTGCCCGCCTTTCGCACGCGCTCTGGGAACGTGACGGGTCACCGCATGGCCGCGATCAGGAATACTGGTTCCGCGCCAGGCAGGAGCTTCTGGCTCGCGGGGGGAGTGAGGGCCCCGACGACGCGGACGAGGCGCGAGAACCTCGGAGGGTGCAGCCCGGTTTTCAGGATGCGGCACCGGGCATTGTCCCGGACATGAAGCAGGACCCCAGCCCCGAGCTGCCCGAATCGCCCGGGGGCCGCTTTGCAAAGCAGGTCGCCGGAACTGCCGGGGACGGGGACGGTGCTGCTTCGACCCGCCCGAGCGCGAAGCGTGCCCGGTCCGAACCGAAGAAGCGCGGATCGGCAACGTCGTGAGATGAGGGTTTTCGAGGCCGAGCGGCTGCCCGGTGCGATCATACCTGTCACAGGCGGCAGACCGATACTCTGACGCCGTGCCGGAAGGAGGCGCCACGGAATCGAGGTGGCGCAGGCGGATGGTGGGGTGACGGCCGCCACGAAGCCATGCTCGAATTCTTCGGCAATCGCTATAGTCGGCACGTGGAGGTCGGGTCGACCGCAGAGATCTGCGGGTTGTGGCACCCCGGCCCGGTCAGCCGACCCGCGCACGGTCGCTGACGTCGAGACAAGGCGAGGCCAAGATGAACGACGCCCCCGGCGCCGACAGGTTCATGTCCATGCATCGGCATGGCTTCATCCGGGTTGCCACCAGCACCCCGCGCGTGCGCCCGGCGGACGTCCGCTACAATCGCGACGCCATCCTCGAGGAGGCGCGGCGCGCCGATGCCGCGCACGTCGACCTCGCGGTCTTTCCCGAGCTCTGCGTCTCCTCCTACGCGATCGACGATCTTCACCTGCAGACGGCGCTGCTCGATGCCGTGGAGGCGGCCGTCGGCGAGATCACCTCCGCGAGCGCCGATCTGGCGCCGGTCCTTCTGGTCGGAGCCCCGCTGCGGCACTCGGGCCGCCTCTACAACTGCGCGCTGGCGATCGCCCGCGGCAGGCTCCTCGGCGTCGTCCCGAAGAGCTTCCTGCCGAACTACCGCGAGTACTACGAGAAGCGCTGGTTCGCCCACGGCCGCGACCTCGCGGGGCAGTCGATCCGGGTCGCCGGCCGGGAGGCGCCGTTCGGAGCCGACCTGATCTTTCAGGCGAGCGATCTCGCCGGGTTCATCTTCCACATGGAGGATCTGCGAGGATTTCTGGGCGGCGGTCCCGCCATCCTCGGCGGGGGCGCTGGCGGGTGCCACGATCCTCGCCAACCTTTCGGCGTCCAACATCACCATCGGCAAGTCCGACGAGCGTCACATGCTCTGCCGTTCGCAATCGGCGCGCGCCGTCGCCGCCTACGCCTATTCGGCGGCCGGTCCGGGGGAGAGCACGACGGACCTCGCCTGGGACGGTCAGGGCGTGATCTACGAGCTTGGCGATCTCCTGGCGGAATCGGAGCGGTTTCCCCTCGCGCCATCGCTCTGCATCGCCGACGTCGACACCGGCCGCATCCTCGCCGAGCGCATGCGGATGCAGACCTTCAACGACATGGCCGAAGCGGTCCGGCGCTCGGCGCCTGCGTTTCGCCGGGTCCAGTTCGAGCATCGGCCGAGCTTCGAGGATATCGGCCTGGTGCGCCCGATCCGCCGGTTCCCGTACGTCCCCAACCGCAAGACCCATCTCGACCAGGACTGCTACGAGGCGTTCAACATCCAGGTCGAGGGATTGCAGCGCCGCTTCGAGGCCACCGGCGGCACGCACATGGTGATCGGCGTCTCGGGCGGCCTCGACTCGACGCACGCGCTGATCGTCGCCGCCAAGGTCTGCGATCGGCTCGGCCTGCCGCGCACGACGATCCTCGGCTTCACCATGCCGGGCTTCGCCACCGGCGAGACGACCAAGGGCAACGCCTGGACGCTGATGCGCGCGCTCGGCATCACCGCGGAGGAGATCGACATCCGCCCGGCGGCGCTGCAGATGCTGCGGGACATGCGGCACCCGTTCGCCGAAGGGGAGCCGGTCTACGACATCGCCTTCGAAAACGTGCAGGCCGGGCTTCGGACCGACTATCTCTTCCGCCTCGCCAACCAGCGCCGCGGCTTCGTGATCGGCACGGGCGACCTCTCGGAGCTGGCGCTCGGCTGGTGCACCTACGGGGTCGGCGACCAGATGAGCCACTACGCCGTCAATGCCGGCGTGCCCAAGACCCTGATCCAGTACCTGATCCGATGGGTCGTGCTCACCGACCAGTTCGATCCGCCGACCGGCGCGGTGTTGCAGGCGATCCTGGACACCGAGATCTCGCCCGAGCTCATTCCCGCGGCCGACGGCGAGCCGATCCAGAGCACGGAATCAAAGATCGGGCCCTACGAGCTGCACGACTTCTTCCTCTACCACATCATGCGCTACGGCCATGCGCCCTCCAAGGTCGCGTTCATGGCGCTTCACGCGTGGTCGGACGCGAAAACGGTCTGTGGCCGATCGACTTCCCGGAGGCGGCCCGGCGCGCCTACGACCTGAGGACGATCCGCCGCTGGCTCGAGGTCTTCCTCTACCGCTTCTTCGCCTTGAGCCAGTTCAAGCGGTCCGCCCTTCCCAACGGCCCCAAGGTCTCGGCCGGGGGTGCGCTCTCCCCTCGCGGCGACTGGCGCGCGCCGTCCGACGCCACGGCCGCGCCCTGGCTCGACGAGCTGAAGGCAAATGTGCCCGAGGACTGAGGCCGGCTTCATGGTGGTCGGCGGCGATTGGTTCCTGACCTGGCAGTCGGCGGCCTGTAACGGCCAGGAGGTGGCGTTCCGGTTCACCGGACGGTCACGGCCGATCTGATCCACGTGAACCGGCCCGACGGCGAGCTCGACTAGAGAACCGCGGCGATCCGGTCCAGCGCCCAGTCGATCTCGCTCTGCTCGATCACCAGCGGCGGGGACAGGCGGATGGTCTGGCCGTGGGTCTCCTTGGCGAGGATGCCGCGTTGGCGCAGGTCCTCGACGACCGGGCGAGCCGGGCCGGCGTCGCGGTGGAGCTCGACGGCCAGCATCAGGCCGCGGCCGCGCACCTCGCGCACCCGGTTCGAGCGGATCGCCTGAAGGCCGTCGCGGAAGTAGGCGCCGAGCTCGGCCGAGCGCTCGATCAGGCCCTCCTCGACCAGCACCTTGAGGCTCGCGCGCGCCACGGCGCAGGCGAGCGGGATTGCCGCCGAAGGTCGAGCCGTGCTGGCCCGGCTGCAGCGTGCCGAGGACGTCGGTGTTGGAGAGCACCGCGGAGACCGGGTAGAAGCCGCCGCCGAGCGCCTTGCCGATCAGCGTCACGTCGGCCTCGATGCCCTCGTGCTCCTCGGCGAGCATCCGCCCCGTCCGGCCGAGCCCGGTCTGGATCTCGTCGAGGATCAGCGTGATGCCGTGCCGGGTGCAGATATCGCGGACGGCGGCGAAATACCCCGCGGGCGGGATGATGACCCCGGCCTCGCCCTGGATCGGCTCGACGAGGAAGCCGACGGTGTTGGGGGTGATCGCCGCTTCCAGCGCCGCGGCGTCGCCGAACGGCACCACGACGAAGCCGGGCACGAACGGGCCGAAGCCGCCGCGGGCGTCCGCGTCGGTCGAGAACGACACCACGCCGAGCGTGCGGCCATGGAAGTTGTCGGCGCAGACGATGATCTCGGCGCAGCCCGGCTCGACGCCCTTGACCTCGTAGCCCCACTTGCGCACCGCCTTGATCGCGGTCTCGACCGCCTCGGCGCCCGAGTTCATCGGCAGCACCTTGTGCGAGCGGGTGAGTGCGGCGACCTCGTCGTAGAACCGGCCGAGCTGGTCGTTGCGGAAGGCGCGGCTGGTCAGCGTCAGCCGCCCGGCCTGCTCGACCATCGCCGCGAGGATCTTCGGGTGGCAGTGCCCCTGGTTCACCGCCGAATAGGCCGAGAGGCAGTCGAGGTAGCGGTTGCCCTCGATGTCGGTGACCCAGACGCCCTTGCCCTCGGTCAGGACCACGTCGAGCGGCTTGTAGTTGTGCGCCCCGAGGCGGGTCTCGAGGTCGATCAGTCCGGCAGAATCGAGCATCGGGTTCACTCCTGGCATCTCATGCGGCGGCGACCGCGCCGGGCTCGCGGTCGAGAACGGTGCGGCCGAAGAGGCTCGCGACGAGTTCGGTCACGGCGACGGCGGTGCGGCCCCGCTCGTCGAGGAAGGGATTGAGTTCGACCACGTCGAGCGAGCCGACGAGGCCGCTGTCGCAGAGCATCTCCATCACCAGGTGCGCCTCGCGGTAGGTGGCGCCGCCCGGCACCACCGTGCCGGTGCCCGGCGCCACCGCGGGGTCGAGAAAGTCGACGTCGAAGCTGACGTGCAGGTGCACGTCGCGCGTCCGCCAGCGGGCGATGCGCTCGGCCATCAGCGCCGCGACGCCGCGCTCGTCGATGGCGCGCATGTCGATCACGTCGATGGCGTGCGCCCGCAGCCGGTCGCGCTCGCCCGGATCGACCGAGCGCGCGCCGAAGACGTGGATGTTCTCGCGCGCCACCGGCGCCAGCGGCCGGTCGCCGAGAATCGGCGCGAGCGAGGCCTCGCCGGCGAGGAGCGCCAGCGACATGCCGTGCAGGTTGCCCGAGGGTGTGGTCTCGGGCGTGTTGTAGTCGGGATGCGCGTCGAGCCACAGCACCGCGACCTCGCGGCCGGCCTCCGCCGCCCGCCGCGCCACGCCGCTGATCGAGCCCATCGAGACCGAGTGGTCGCCGCCGAGAAAGACCGGCACGCCGTCCTTCGCCATCGCATGGGCCCGGTCGTGGATCGCCCGGGTCCAGCCGGCGATCTCGGGCAGGAACCGGCAGCGCTCGGCGAACCGAGGCTCCATCGCCACGCTCGCGGGCGGCGCCTCGGTCAGGTTGCCGCGATCGAGGACCCGGTGCCCGAGATCGCCGAGCGTGCGCATCAATCCCGCCGTGCGCAGCGCGTCCGGCCCCATCAGCGTGCCGCGCGACGCCGCGCCGACCTCGAGGCCGACGCCGAGGATCGGGATGTCGAGACGGTTCAGCGCAATCGGCGGGCAGACCCTCGGAAAGGTATCGAGCACAGGCACTCCATCGGAAAGGGGGGCGCCTTGAAGGCGACGCCTCGATCGTAGGCCGGGACGGCCCTTGCGAAAAGCTAGCAATCTGCCGAATCATCGGCAATCATTGCGCACTTCGCCAGCACGGTGCCACCAACCGCCAGATGTCCCCGCTCGACGACCTCGACCGCCGCCTGCTCGGCCTGCTCGCCGCGGACAGCCGCCTGCCCGCGGCGACGCTGGCGCTCAGGCTCGGCGTCTCGCGCGGCACCGTGCAGAATCGCCTCGCCCGCCTGGTCGAGAGCGGCGTCCTGCTCGGCTTCACCGTGCGGCTGCGCGACGACGCCGGGACCGCGGGCGTGCGCGCGATCATGTCGATCGAAGTGCGCTCCGCCGACACCCGTGCCGTTCTCGCCGCGCTCCGGCGGATGCCCGAGGTCGGCGCGGTGCATTCCACCAACGGCCGCTGGGACCTGGTGGCCGAGATCGCCACCCCCGATCTCGCCGCGCTCGACCGGGCGCTGACCGAGATCCGAGCGTTGAAGGCGGTGGCAAATTCCGAGACCAGCATCCTGCTCTCCGCGCTCAAGTGAAGCTCTACGGACCGGAAAGGCGGGGCGCCAGTGGCGCCCCGCCCGGTCCGTCGCCCGGAGCCCATGGCGAAGGGCGAGAGGAGTGCCGCTTGCTCGGCCAGCGCCAATCGAGACGCGCCTGCCCGGGCTGGCGCGGAATCGCGCCTGCCCCCGCAGGGCAGGCGCGGCTCGATTTGTCGACGGACAAATCGAGCGGAAAGGCCGGACCGGTTCGCCTAAACGAAACGATCGGCTCAATCCGGCAACAACTGCCCCTTGCGCTCCGGCAGCGGCTCGGCACCCGCGATCTTGCCGATGACCTTTCCGGGCCAGGCGATCGGCTGGTCGTGGCGGGCGAAGAGCACGCCGGAGGTCCGCGCCCGCACCTCGACCGAGCCGCCGAGCGGATCGACGATCTCGGCCACGACGTCGCCCGCCTCCACCCGCTCGCCGAGCGGCGCGCGGTAGACCACGATCCCGGCCACCGGTGCCGTAACCTGCTGCATCGCCTCGAGCGGCGTCGCGTCGCACTGGAGCGGCGGCAAGCCGCCCGGCTCGCCGGCGACAACCCCGCGCCGCGTCAGGAACCGCAGGATCGCGGCCGCGTCGTCGTCGGCCAGCCGGTCGTCGACCGCGTTGTTCGAGCGCAGCTCGACTGTGACGGCGAGGCAGGCCGGCGGGATCGGCACGTCCGGGAACGTGCGCGCCAGCGCCCACCAGGGGCCGCTGCACGCCTCGTCGAACGGATTGCCGCCGGAAACCTCGGCCAGAAGAACCGCCTTCGCGCCGATCTCGGCCGCGAGGTCGGCCGCGTCGGGCCAGAGCGGGGTGCCGGTGTAGAGGTGCACCACGGCCTCGTTGTCCGCGTGCAGGTCGAGCACCAGGTCGGCGTCGCAGGCCAGCCCCAGCAGCCGGTGGCGCAGCACCGCGATCTCGTCCTGCGGCGCCATCGCCGCCAGCGCCTCGGCCATCGCCGCGCGGATCGCCGCGACGTTGGCCGCCGCGTCCGGCCCGAGCTTGCCTTCCAGGAGCGGCGCCACCGCGGCGGCGAGATCGGCGTAGCCGCGGTTGAAGTTCCCCGAGCTGTTCGCCTCGTAGCGGCCCCGCAGGTAGCCTTGCGTCAGCTGCGCCAGCCCGATCGGGTTGGCCACCGGCACCACCACCACCTCGCCCACCACGGTCGCCGCTTCGAGCAATCCCGCGAGCTTGCGCAGCACCAGCATCCCCGGCAGTTCGTCGGCATGCAGCCCGGCCTGCAGGTAGGCCTTCGGCCGCGCTCCGGGCGTGCCGAACCGCAGCACCCCGATCTCGCGCCGCGTCCCCGCAGCCACCGTCGGCAACACGATCGTCTCGCGCAGCGGTTCCGGCCGCCCCGGCGCCCGTTCCGTCGACATCACGGCTCCTCCTCTTCGGCGCAGAATCGGGCGCTTCGCGGGCGACTATCGCACTCAGAGACCGCGAATGGCGAGGCGCCGCCCCCGCCCCGGCGCAATCGCTCTTTTCCAAGCGGGCCGCCGCCGCTACGAAGGTCGCAGTGTCCTCCAACGCACCCAGCCGATCGGAGCCTCAATGCAGATCGTTTCGACCGCCGTCTACGTCGGGCCCAACGTCTACGCGAAGCTGCCGCTCATCCGCCTGACGCTCGACCTGCACCGGCGCGCCGAGACGCCGGTCTCCGACTACGCCGAGGCGCTGGTCGAGCCCCTGATGCACTACCTCCCCGGCCTCGCCGGCGCCGTGACCGAGACCGGCGAGCCGCTGCCCGACCGGCTTCGCGATCCCGACTGCCGGCTCGGCGAGCTGATGGCCCAGGTGGCGATCGCGCTGCAGAACCACGCCGGCGCGCCGGCCGAGATGGCGATGACCCGGCCCGCCGGGCATCCCGACGAGGTCGAGGTGCTCTACGGCTACGAATCCGAGGAGGTCGGCCTCGAGGCCGGCGAGGTGGCGCGCGCCATCATCCTCGAGCTGATCGCGCCCCGCGACGAGGACTTCGACATCGCCGAGGCGATCGCCGACTTCGACGACTACGCCGGCCGCCGGGCGCTCGGCCCCTCGGCGCTGGCGCTGGTGCGCGCGGCGGAAGCCCGCGACATCCCCTGGGTGCGGCTCAACGACGCCAGCATGATCCAGGTCGGCCAGGGCAAGTACCAGAAGCGCATCGAGGCGGCGCTGTCGAGCCAGACCTCGCACATCGCCGTCGAGATCGCCTCGGACAAGGAGATGTGCACGCGGCTCCTCTCCGATCTCGGCCTGCCGGTGCCGCAGCAGTACCAGGTCCGCGACGCCGAGGACGCGGTCGAGGCCGCGAACCAGATCGGCTATCCGGTGGTGGTCAAGCCGGTCGACGGCAACCACGGCCGCGGCGTCTCGGTCAACCTCGGCACCGACGAGGAGGTCGCCGACGCCTTCGAGATCGCCGCGGGCGAAGGCAGCGGCGTGGTCGTCGAGAGCATGATCCTCGGCGACGACCACCGGCTTATGGTGGTGAACGGCGTCCTGGTCGCCGCCGCCCGCCGGATGCCCGGCCACGTGGTCGGCGACGGCAGCCACAGCATCGCCGAGCTCGTCGCCGAGGTGAACACCGACCCCCGCCGCGGCGCCGGCCACGAGAACATGCTGACCCGCCTGGAACTCGACGACGCCGCCGACCGGCTGCTGGCCGCCCGCGGCTACGACCACGACAGCGTCCCGCCCGAAGGCGAGGTCGTCTTCCTGCGCAAGACCGCGAACCTCTCGACCGGCGGCACCGCGATCGACGTCACCGACGTCATCCACCCCGACAACCGGCTGATGGCCGAGCGGGCGATCCGCGCCGTCGGCCTCGACATCGGCGGCGTCGACTTCCTGACCACCGACATCACCCAGAGCTACCGCGACAACGGCGGGGCGATCTGCGAGATCAACGCCGGCCCCGGCATGCGCATGCACATCGCCCCCTCCGAGGGCCGCGGCCGCGACGTCGGCGGCGCGGTGATGGACATGCTCTTCCCCGCCGGAACGCCGAGCCGCATCCCGGTGGCGGCGCTGACCGGCACCAACGGCAAGACCACCACCGCGCGGATGCTCGCGCACGTGCTCAAGATGGCCGGCCACGTCGTCGGCCAGACCTCGACCGACGCGGTCTACATCGACGGCAACGTCACGGTGAAGGGCGACATGACCGGGCCGAAGTCCGCCTCGATGGTGCTGCGCGACCCGACCGTCGACATGGCGGTGCTCGAGACCGCGCGCGGCGGCATCGTCCGCGCCGGGCTCGGCTACCGGTTCTGCGACGTCGGCGCGGTGCTCAACGTCACCTCCGACCACCTCGGCCTCGGCGGCGTCGACACCGTCGAGGACCTGGCGCTGGTCAAGCGGCTGGTGGTCGAGGTGGCCAAGGACTGCGCCGTCCTCAACGCCGACAACGAGCACACTCTCAAGATGGCGGCCTACACCCAGGCCCGGCACATCTGCTACGTCACCATGCGCCCCGACCACCCGCTGGTGCGCGAGCACATCAAGATGGGCCAGCGCGCCGTGGTGCTGGAGCAGGGCCTGAACGGCGACCAGATCGTGATCTACGATCACGGCAACCAGATGCCGCTGATCTGGACCCACCTGATCCCGGCGACCGTCGAGGGCAAGGCGCTGCACAACGTCGAGAACGCGATGTTCACCGCGGCGATGGCCTTCGCGCTCGGCCTGACGCTCGACCAGATCCGCACCGGGCTCAGGACGTTCGACAACAGCTTCTTCCAGAGCCCGGGCCGGATGAACATCTTCGACGAGCACGGCTTCCGGGTGATCCTCGACTACGGCCACAACGAGGCGGCGGTCGGTGCCATGGTCGATCTCGTCGAGCGGCTCGGCCCGCTCGGCAAGCGTATCGTCTGCATCACCGCGCCCGGCGACCGCCGCGACGAGGACATCGACGCCATCGCCGCCAAGGTCGCCGGGCATTTCGACACCTACCTCTGCCACGCCGACGACAACCTGCGAGGCCGCGAGCCCGGCGAGGTGCCGGCGCTGATGCGGGCGGCGCTGATCGCGCACGGCGTCCCGGAGGACCGGATCGAGCTGCTCGCAAGCGAGACCGCGTCGGTGGCGAGCGCGCTCGAGCGCGCGCGGCCGAACGATCTCGTGCTCGTCTTCTGCGACGCGATCACCCGCTGCTGGAAGCAGATCATCTACTTCCGTCCCAAGGAGAAGCCGGCGCCGGTCACTCCCGAGCGGCTGGTCGCGGCGGCGGGCTTCGACGTGCCCGAGGGCTTTCGCGTCCTCAGCGACGAGCGCGGCGTGCGCATCGTGCCCGCGGTCTGACGCGGAACGCATGGCCCGGCCCTCACCGCGGACCGCGCTCCCGGCGGCAGGCAGCCTCGCCGTGATCGGCGGCAGGCTCGAGGACGACAACGTCGCGGTCTACGCCGAGATGCACCGGCTGGCCGGCGGCCGCATCCTGGTGTTCCCGACCGCCTCCTCCGAGCCGAAGGCTGTCGCCGAGGAAACGCTGCAGGTCTTCCGCAGCCACGGCTTCGACGTGCAGGCGGCGCTTCTCACCGCCCAGAACGGCCGGATGATGGCCTACGATCCCGACCTCTGCGCCCGCATCGCCGATTTCGGCAGCGTCTACTTCACCGGCGGCGACCAGGCCAAGATCGTCGGCGCCCTCGCCCCGGGCGGTGCCGAGACGCCGGTGCTCGCGGCGATCCGGGCCGCGCGCGCCGCGGGCGGGCTCGTCGCGGGATCGAGCGCCGGCGCCGCGATGATGTCGCAGCCGATGATCCTCGGCGGCGCCTCGCTCGAGGCGGTGCTCCACGGCGTCACCGACGACCCCGAGACCCCGGGCCTCCTGATGGGGGCGGGCCTCGGCTTCTTCCCCTACGGCCTGCTCGACCAGCACTTCATCAAGCGCGGCCGCCTCGGGCGCCTCGTCGTCGCCATGGCCGCGGCCGGGGCGCGGCGGGGATTCGGCATCGACGAGAACACCGCGCTCCTCGTCGAGGGCGCCGCGGCGCGGGTCTGCGGCGAATACGGCGTCATGCTGGTCGATCTCGGCCCGGGCAGGTTCGACCCCGCCGCCCGCGGCTTTGCCGACTTCCGCCTCAGCTACGTCGACGACGGCGACACGATCGACCTCGCGAGCTTCCGGCCGCAGCCCGGCGCGGCCAAGCGCCGGGTGCGCCGGCGCGAGATCGCCTACCGGGCGCCGGCCCGCTCGCGTCGCAACGCGTTCGGTGCTTACACGCTCTACGACCTGATGACCCGGCTGGTGCTGGCCGATCCCTCGGTCTACGCCGCCGACCGGGCCGAGGCGTTCGAGGCCCGGTCGGGGACGAACGTCACCGTCGCGCTCGAGCGCCAGCCCGGCGGTCAAAAGGCCTGATCGCGACGCCCCAGAGCGGCCTCCGGATGACGGCGCTGAACTTCCGCTGCTCGATCGAGAGCCAGAAGCTCAGCGCCACGCTGCGCGCCGACCGCCTCGGCCGCCGCGCCCGCACCTTCGGCATGACCCCGAGCGCCGAGGCGCGCATCGTGCTCCTGGGCTCCTCGCCGCTCAACGCCGCGCCCGAGATGCTCGCCGGGACGCTGGCGCTCGTCGGGCCGGGCCCCGTCGGGGTGGTCGCGGCCGCCTCGGCGACGCCGCAGCGCACGGCGGCCGAGCACGTCCGGCTCCTCACCCGCCTCGGGGTGCAGGCGGTCGATCTCAAGGTCGGCATCGACACGGTGGACTACGCTGCCCGGGACGCCGACCTCCTGGCCGAGATCGCCGGCCTGCGCGCGATCCTCTTCACCGGCGGCAACCAGATCCGCCTGGTCGAGACGCTGCTGCACCGCGGCGAGGAGAGCGCGGTGCTCAGGGCGATCGCCCATGCCCACGCCCGTGGCACAGTGCTGGTCGCCGCCAGCGGCGCCGCCTCGGCACTCTCCGGCGTGATGATCGCCGGCGGCACCACCTACGAGGCGCTGCGCTACGGCGTCTCCTCGGACACCGGCCACTGCGGCCTCGTCATCCACGAGGGGATCGGCCTCTTCGCCGGCGGCATCGTCGACCAGAACCTGCTCGGCGGCCACCGGCTCGGGCGGCTCGTCGTCGCCTGCGCCGAGGAGAGCGAGCGCTTCGGCATCGGCATCGTCGAGGACAGCGCGGTGATCGCGTCGGAGGCCGGGATGCACCTCGCGGCCGGCGGCCGGCACGGCTTCGTGCTGGTCGAGATCGACCCCGCGGCGCTGGTGCTGCAGAGCGACAGCCTCGTCGCCAACGGCGTTCGGCTGACGCTGATCGCCCCCGGCGACACGGTGCACCTCGCTTCCGGCGCGGTCCGGCGCAGCCGGCCGCCGGAGGCCGCGGCCGCGCTCCTCGCGCGGCTCGTCGCCGAACTCGCCCGCGAAGGCGGCCGAACCGGCTCCGCCAGCCACGCCGGCGGCCCGATCGTCCGCGGCATGCGGATGAGCGTGCGCGAGGACCACGGCGCCGCGATCGTCCTCGACCTCGAATGCCCCCGCGACGACGGCGACTGAAACGCCGCCCGCCCCACCGTGCCGGCCCCCGTTTCCGCAAGGCCGGGCCGGCACCGCTCCCCCGCCCTTCTGCGGATTTCATACTGGCATGAAACCCTATCGGGCAGGACAGGGGCCCCGGCAACAGCCGGGGAGAAAACCCTTAACTCACGGCCGAAGGCCGTTCCATCGGAGGAAGGCCGCAAAGGCGGCCGACCGTCAAGCGCCGGCCGAGCGGGGGCCTTCAGGCCCCCCGAGGCCGGCGCTCCCCCGCCCGCCGGAAGCGCAGCGCCCGGCGTGACCGCAAACGTGTGATGAACCGGGCCCAACTGCCGATTCCGCAGCGGAAGCCGCGCCCGGCGCTCAGCGCGCCACCGCCATGTAGCGGTTGAACCGCCGCTCGAGCAGCCGGAAGAGGTTGGTGATCGCCAGCGTCAGGACATAGTAGATCACGCCGGCGATCGCGAAGACCTGGATCGGCTGGTAGGTGTCGGAGGCCGCGAGCTGCGCCTGGCCCATCAGTTCGAGGAGCGTGATCGTCGAGGCGAGCGAGGTGCCCTTGAGCAGGATGATCACCTCGTTGGAATAGGCCGGCAGGATGATCGAGAACGCCCGCGGCAGGATGATCAGCCGATAGGTGGTGAAGCTCGACATCCCCGCGGCCTTCGCCGCCTCGATCTCGCCGCGCGGCACCGCCAGGATGCCGCCGCGCACGATCTCGCCGGAATAGGCGGCGGTGTTGAGCACGAAGGTCAGGAGCGCGCAGACGTAGGCCTCGCGCAGCAGCGGCCAGAGAAACGAGTCCCGCACCAGGTCGAACTGCCCGAGCCCGAAGTAGATCAGGAAGATCTGCACCAGGAGCGGCGTGCCGCGGAAGAAGAGCGAGTACGCCGTGGCGATGCCGCGCAGCAGCGGGTTCCGCGACAGCCGCGCCAGCGCCACCGGCACCGCCAGCATCACGCCGAGGACCGCCGAGATCGCCACGAGCTGGACGGTGAGCCAGGTGCCGGCGAGAAAGTCCCAGCCGTAGGTGCGCACGATGTCGAGGATCCCGCCCATCCTCAGCGCCCCGGCATGCCGCGGCTGGCGCGCCGCTCGAGCCAGCCGATCAGCAGCATCGAGACAAAGGGTGATCGCGAGAAACATCAGCGAGGCCACCATGTAGAAGGTGAACGGCTCGCGCGTGGTCTGCGCCGCCTGGTTGGCCTTGCGCATCAGGTCGTCGAGCCCGACGATCGAGACAAGGGCTGTGTCCTTGACCGAGCCCTGCCAGAGGTTGCCGAGCCCGGGGATCGCCACCTTCCAGATCTGCGGCAGCTGGATGTAGCGAAAGGTCTGGAAAGCGGTGAACCCGTAGGCCCGCCCGGCTTCGAGCTGGCCCTTGTGCACCGACTGGAAGGCGCCGCGGAAGGTCTCCGAGGCATAGGCGCCGAAGATCAGCGACAGCGCGGTCAAGCCGGCGCCGAACGGGCTCACCTGCACGCTGCCCGGCGGCAGGATGCTGTCGAGCACCTGGGTGCCGCCGAAGTAGATCACCAGCAGCACCAGGAACTCGGGGATGCCGCGCAGGAAGTTCGTCACCGCATAGACCGGCCGCGACAGCCAGGCGTGCCGCGACAGCTTGGCCATGGCGAGCGCCATGCCGAGCACCACGCCGATCACCAGCGTGCTGACCGCGAGCATCAGCGTCAGCTTCAGCCCCTGCAGCAGCAGCGGCAGATAGGCGATGATATCTTTCATCTACGCCGGCCGTCCGGAAGCGGACTCACTTCGGCATGATGCTCACCGGAATGTACTGCTGATTGATCTTGTCGTACTCGCCCGAGGCGATCACCGCCTTCAGCGCCTCGTCGAACTTCGCCTTCAGCGCATCGTCACCCTTGCGAATCCCGATGCCGGCGCCTTCGACCGCCGGGTCGTGGATCGGCTCGCCCACCGCCGCGAACCCCGAGCCGTCGCTGCTGTCGAGAAACTCCTGCAGCACCACCGCGTCGGCGTAGACCGCGTCGATCCGGCCGCTGGCGAGATCGAGCGTGGCCGCGTCGAGCGTGTCGTAGCTCTGCACCCGCACCTTGGGGAAGTTCGCCTTCATGTAGGCCGCCATCGTGGTGCCGCGCTGCACGCCGACGGTCTTGCCCTTGAGGCCGTCGGCCGAGACCTCGACGTCGGAGCCCTTGGCCGCGACGATCAGACCGGGCGAGGAGTAGTACGGGCCGGCGAAGTCGATCGCCTTCTCCCGCTCGGGGGTGATCGACATCGACGCGATGATCGCGTCGATCTTCTTGGCCTTGAGTGCGGGGATCAGCCCGTCGAAGGACTGGTTGATGATCTCGCAGTCCGCCTGCATCTGCGCGCAGAGCGCCTTGGCGATGTCGATGTCGAAGCCGGTCAGCTCGCCCGACGGCAGCACGTAGGCGAAGGGCTTGTAGGCCGCCTCGGTGCCGATCCTGATCTTGTCCTGCGCCGCGGCGGGCAACGCGAAGAGGGCGGCGACGCCGAACGCGAGGGCGGAAGCGGTAAGTCTCATCGGCTTTTCCTTCGACTGCAGCTTTCGGTCATTTCAGGCTTCCCGACAGGAACTGCCGGAAGCGCTCGGAACTGGGGTTCGCCATCACTTCCTTCGGGGCGCCTTCGTCCTCGACGAGGCCCTGGTGCAGGAAGAGAAGCTTGTTCGCCGCCTCGCGGGCGAAGCCCATCTCGTGGGTGACGACGAGCATCGTGCGCCCTTCGGCGGCGAGGTCGCGCATGACCTTCAGCACCTCGTTGACGAGCTCGGGGTCGAGTGCCGAGGTCGGCTCGTCGAACAGCATCACCTCGGGGTCCATCGCCAGCGCCCGCGCGATCGCCACGCGCTGCTGCTGGCCCCCGGAAAGCTGGCTCGGATAGTGCGCGCGCTTGTCGCCGACCCCGACCTTGGCCAGCATCGCCTCGGCCTTCTCGACGGCCGCCGCCTTGCTCCGCCCCAGCACGTGGATCTGCGCCGCCGTGACGTTCTCCAGTACCGTCATGTGCTGCCACAGGTTGAACTGCTGGAACACCATCGACAGCTTGGCGCGGATGCGGTCGACCTGCTTCATGTCGGCGGGCACCGGCGCCCCGGCGCGGGTGCCCATCTTGATCAGCTCGCCCTTGACCCTGACCTCGCCGCGGTTGGGGGTCTCGAGCAGGTTGATGCAGCGCAGGAACGTCGACTTGCCCGATCCCGATGATCCCAGGATCGCCACCACGTCGTGCTCGTGCGCAGTCAGCGAGATGCCCTTGAGCACCTCGTGCGAACCGAAAGTCTTGCAGATGCCTTGCACGTCGAGCGCGACGGGAGGAGCGCTGGGGGTTCCGTCCATCGCTGCCACTACCGTCCGGCCCCCCGCCCCGCATTCAGCCGCCAACCGTTCCGGTCCGCTGCACCAACCCCTGCGCCGGCCCGACCGCCCGGCTCCTTGTGACACTGTAAGCGCATTGCAAAGCGGACGTCTACGCGCACGTGCAACATTGTGGTGCACCTGCAGCACCTAGCCGCCGGCGAGGTCCTCGAGGATCGGACAGTCCGGCCGCTCGTCGCCGTGGCAGCGTTCGACGAGCCGGGTCAGCGTCGCCTGCATCGCGCGCAACCCGGCGATCTTGGCCTCGATCTGCCCCAGGTGCGCCTCCGCCACCTGCTTCACCTCCGCACTCGCCCGATGCCGGTCGGCGTAGAGCGCCAGGAGCGCCCGGCAATCCTCGATGGCGAACCCCAGCGAGCGCGCGCGGGCGAGAAACGCCAGCGCATGCACGTCCCGCGCGCCGAAGTCGCGATAGCCGTTCGCCCCGCGCTCCGGACGGATCAGCCCGATCTCCTCGTAGTAGCGGATCGTCTTGGCCGGCAGCCCGCTCAGCGTCGCCACCTCTCCGATATTCACTGACTTCTCCCTTGATCTCTTCCTCCGTGCGATAAGGGGGCGCATCGCCGCAGGATCAACCCTTGACCTTCCAGTTACTGGAAGCCCCATCTGCGTTCCAGTGACCAAAGGACGCGTGCGATGGACGGAACTCTTCAGAACGGCGAGACGCTGCGCGATCCCGTCTGCGGCATGACCGTCGACCCGGCCGCGGGCAAGCCGCAGCACGTCCATGACGGGCGCAGCTTCTCGTTCTGCTCCGAAGGCTGCCGCGCCCGGTTCGCCGCCGCTCCGGACGACTATCTCGCCGCGACCGATCCGGTCTGCGGCATGGCCGTCGACCGCGCCACCGCGCGCCATGTGGCAAGGCACGCCGGCGGCCGGTACTACTTCTGCTCGGCCGGCTGCAAGGAGCGTTTCGAGGCGGCGCCCGAAACCTTCCTCGCCGAGCGCGAGCGCGCGCCCGCACCCGCCGGCGCGGTCTACACCTGCCCGATGCACCCCGAGGTTCGTCGCGACGGACCCGGCGACTGCCCGATCTGCGGCATGGCGCTCGAGCCCGCCGGCGTCCCCGACCGTGACGCGCCGAATCCCGAGCTTGCCGACTTCCGGCGGCGCTTCGTCGTCGGCGCGGCACTCGCCGTGCCCCTGCTCGCCCTCGCCATGGGGCCGATGCTCGGTCTGCCGACCGGCTGGCTCGGGCATGGCGTCAGGCCCTGGGTGGAGCTCGCGCTCGCGACGCCGGTCGTCCTCTGGTGCGGCTGGCCGTTCCTGGTCCGCGGCGCCCGCTCGTTCCGCTCGGGCCGTCTCAACATGTTCAGCCTGATCGCCACCGGCGTTCTGGCGGGCTACCTCTTCAGCCTCGTCGCCGTCGTCGCCCCCGGCCTCTTCCCCGCCGGCTTCCGCGGCCACGACGGCCAGGTCGCGCTCTACTTCGAGCCCGCCGCCGTCATCGTCGTCCTCGTCCTGCTCGGCCAGATGCTCGAGCTGCGCGCCCGCGAACGCACCGGCTCGGCGATCCGGGCGCTGCTCGACCTCGCCCCCGCCACCGCCCGCCGCCTCGACGGGAGCGGCGGCGAAACCGACGTGCCGCTCGCCGAGGTCCGCGTCGGCGACCGCCTCCGCGTGCGCCCCGGCGAGACGGTCCCGGTCGACGGCGAGGTCCTCGAAGGCCGCTCCGCCGTCGACGAGAGCCTCTTGACCGGCGAGCCGCTGCCGGTCGAGAAGGCCCCCGGCGACCCGGTCACAGGCGCCACGATGAACGGCACCGGCAGCCTGGTCATCGCCGCCGGCCGCGTCGGCGAGGACACCACGCTGGCGCGCATCGTCGCCATGGTCGCCGGCGCGCAGCGGTCCCGCGCCCCGGTGCAGCAGCTCGCCGACAGCGTCGCCGCCTGGTTCGTGCCGGCGGTTCTCGCGGCCGCCGTCCTCGCCTTCGTGGCCTGGGCCGCGTTCGGCCCGCCACCCGCGCTCGCCCACGCGCTCTTCGCGGCGATCTCGGTGCTGATCGTCGCCTGTCCCTGCGCGCTCGGTCTCGCGACGCCGATGTCGATCATGACCGCGACCGGCCGCGGCGCGTCCGCCGGCGTGCTGATCCGCGACGCCGCCGCCCTCGAAGCCTTGGCCCGCGCCGACACGCTGGTCCTCGACAAGACCGGCACCCTGACCCGCGGCAAGCCCGAACTGACCGCCGTCCTGCCCGCCGACGGCGTCGAGGCCGACGAGCTCCTGCGCCTCGCCGCCAGCCTCGAGCGCGGCTCCGAGCATCCGCTCGCCGCCGCCATCGTCGCCGCCGCCAGCGACCGTGGCGTCGCGCTCTCCGACGCCGCCGACTTCGCCGCCGTTCCCGGCCACGGCGCCACCGCCACCGTCGACGGCCACTCCGTCGCCGTCGGCAACGCCGCGCTTCTCGCCGACATCGGCCTGGCCGAGCCGGCGGGCTCCGACAGCGACGACCGCGGCGACCGCGGCGAGACGGTGATCTTCGTCGCGCTCGACGGCCACCTCGCCGGCCGCCTCGCGGTGTCCGATCCGGTCAAGCCGACCACCCCCGCGGCCCTCGAGGCGCTGCGCGCGCTCGGTCTGCGCATCGTCATGGCGACCGGCGACGCCGAGCGCACCGCCCGCGCCGTCGCCGCCCGCCTCGGCATCGACGAGGTCCATGCCGCCGCCACCCCCGAGACCAAGGCGCGGCTGATCGCCGCGCTCCAGGCAGAGGGCCGCAAGGTCGCGATGGCCGGCGACGGCATCAACGACGCGCCGGCCCTCGCCGGCGCCGACGTCGGCATCGCCATGGGCACCGGCGCCGACGTCGCGATCGAAAGCGCCGGCATCACCCTGCCGCAGGGCGACCTCGCGGCGCTTGTCCGCGCCCGCCGCCTCGCCCGCGCCACCCTCGGCAACATCCGGCAGAACCTGTTCTTCGCCTTCGTCTACAACGCCGCCGGGGTGCCGATCGCCGCGGGCGTGCTCTACCCGTTCCTCGGCCTCCTGCTGTCGCCGATGCTCGCCGCCGCCGCGATGAGCCTCTCCTCGGTCTCGGTGATCGCCAACGCCCTGCGCCTGCGCACCCTGCGGCTGGACTGAGGCGACCTTCTGCAATCTGCCCGTCGAGCCGAAGCAAAGACGTCGCACTGGCTCGTGCCCGCCGCGCAGCAACCTTGTGCTCCGGGATCGCCAGAAGAAGCTCGACCTGCTGCCCCAGGACGCCTGCAATCTCGGGCGGCACCGCGCTGGGTGTGGCCTCCCAAGCAAGCGCGGCGGCCATCGCAGAATATCCCGCCTTCCAGTGGTGTTCAGGATCTGCGAGGAGGCGCTGCCAGTCACCGGCTCCAGAGGATGGTATGAGAATTCGAGTGATTTCTGCCTCCTGGGACTAACGCTTTGTGTCTATTAGTGGCGGCCGCGACTAGCGCCGCCCGCCCACCTCGTCGATGTGCTCGAGGAGGTCGGCGGGGTCCTCGAAGACGCGGATCGCACCGCCCTGGCGGAGTTCCTCCGCGCCGTAGCCGCCGCTGAGCAGGCCCACGCCGAGCGCGCGGCAGCGCACCGCCGCCAGCATGTCCCAGATGGCGTCGCCGACCACGACGGCGCTCTCGATCGGCACGCCCAGCCGTTCCGCCGCCGCGATGAAGAGGTCCGGGTCGGGCTTGGCGTAGCGCACCTGGTCCCGCGTCACCACCGGCACCTCATCCGGGTCGACCCCGAGCGCCGCGAGGTTGACCTGAGCGGTCTCCATGCGCCCGCTGGTGGCGATTGCCCATGGGATGCCGGCCTCGGTCAGCCAGTCGAGCAGCTCCCGCGCGCCGGGCAGCGGCCGGATCCTGTCGCGATAGGCCTTGTACGCCTCGGCATGGCCCCGCCGCAGCCGGTCCACCTGCGCGTCGTCGAACGCGACCCGGGTCTCGCGCAGCAGCTGGTTGGTGAAGAGCCCGCCGCTCATGCCGATCTTGCGGTGGATGCGCCAGACCGACAGCTCGATCCCCTCGGCGTCGAGCGCCGTCTTCCAGGCCAGCACGTGCTGGTAGACGCTGTCGACCAGCGTGCCGTCGAGATCGAACAGGAAGACCGGCTCGGTCCGCGCCTCGCGCGCCCCGCTCATCCGCCGAGCGCCCCGATGTAGTCGTTCTTGCCGATCGGCACGCCCTTGTGCCGCAGCAGGTCGTAGGCGGTGACGACGTGGAAGAAGAAGTTCGGCAGCCCGAACTTCAGCGCGTAGTCCGTGGCGCCGATGGTGACCGGCGTCCGCCCGATGTTGACCGACAGCATCGCGCCGGCGTTGTCGTCGATCGCCGCCCGTGGCACCGCCTCCAGGAACGTTCGCGTCCGCGCGATGCGGTCCTGCAGGTCCTCGAAGCTCTTCTCGGTGTCCTCGAAGCGCTCGTTCGCCACCCCGCCGATCCGCACCGCGACGAACTTCGCGGTATCGCTCGCCCGCTGCACCTGCCCGGTCAGCGGCAGCATGTCCGCAATGAGCCGTGCGTCGAGGAACTCGGCCGGGTCGATCTCCTCCGCCTCGGCGAAGGCGCGGCCGTTCTCCAGCACCGCACCGAGCCGCTCGAGCCCCCGCAGCAGCACCGGCACGGTCACCTCGTAAAGCCCGATCGCCATCGCCGAATGCTCCCCTGGGGCGAGGCCGCCCCGCGCGGCCGCCGCGTGCCGGACGATGGCAAGAAGGCCGCCGCGGATCAAGCCCGCTCGCTCCGTGCAGCGCCCGAGGAGGCGCACTGGCAACCGTTGGGGAAATCGCCTATCTGGACGCAACCCAGACCCCGGAAAGCCCGATGGCCCGCATCCTGATCACCTCCGCGCTGCCCTACATCAACGGCGTCAAGCACCTCGGCAACCTCGTCGGCAGCCAGCTCCCGGCCGACGTCTACGCCCGCTACATGCGCGCCCGCGGCCACGAGGTGCTCCTGATCTGCGCCACCGACGAGCACGGCACCCCGGCCGAGCTCGCCGCCGCCGCCGCCGGCGAGCCGGTCGCCGACTACTGCGCCCGGCTCTGGCAGGTGCAGAAGGACCTCGTCGACGGCTTCCGCCTGAGCTTCGACCACTACGGCCGCTCGTCGAGCCCGCAGAACCACCGGCTGACCCAGCACTTCGCCGGCCGCCTCTACGACGCGGGCCTGATCTCCGAGGTCATGGAGCGCCAGGTCTACTCGCCCGCCGACGGCCGCTTCCTGCCCGACCGCTACATCGAGGGCACCTGCCCGAACTGCGGCTATCCCCGCGCCCGCGGCGACCAGTGCGAGAACTGCACCAAGCAGCTCGACCCCACCGACCTCATCGACCCGCGCTCGGCGATCTCGGGCTCGACCGACCTCGAGATCCGCGAGACCAAGCACCTCTACCTGCGCCAGAGCCTGATGCGCGACAAGCTGCGCGACTGGATCGACGGCAAGACCGACTGGCCGGTGCTCTCGACCTCGATCGCCCGCAAGTGGCTCGACGACGGCGAGGGCCTGCAGGACCGCGGCATCACCCGCGACCTCGACTGGGGCATCCCGGTCCGCCGCGGCACCGAGCCCTGGCCCGGCATGGAAGGCAAGGTGTTCTACGTCTGGTTCGACGCGCCGATCGAATACATCGGCGCCACCGCCGAGTGGGCGGACGCCAACCCGCAGGCCGGCGGCTGGGAGCGCTGGTGGCGCGAGGACAAGGGCGCGGCGGACGTGCGCTACATCGAGTTCATGGGCAAGGACAACGTGCCCTTCCACACCCTGAGCTTTCCCGCCACCATCCTCGGCGCCAACTACGACGGCGCCGAGCCGTGGAAGCTCGTCGACTACATCAAGTCGTTCAACTACCTCAACTACGAAGGCGGCAAGTTCTCCACCAGCCAGGGCCGCGGCGTCTTCATGGACCAGGCGCTCGAGATCCTGCCGGCCGACTACTGGCGCTGGTGGCTGATGGCCAACGTCCCCGAGGGCTCGGACGCCAACTTCACCTGGGAGAGCTTCCAGGCGCAGGTGAACAAGGACCTCGCCGACGTCCTCGGCAACTTCGTCAGCCGCGTCACCAAGTTCGCCGCCGCCCGCTTCGGCGACACCCTGCCCGCAGGCGGCGCATACGCCGCCCCCGAGGCGGCGGTGACCGCCGAGATCGCCACGCGCCTCGCCGCCTACGAGGCGGCGATGGAGGCGATGGAGCTGCGCAAGGCCGCCCAGGAGCTCCGCGCCCTCTGGGTCACCGGCAACGAATACCTGCAGGTCGCCGCCCCCTGGACCGCGATCAAGAGCGATCCCGACCGCGCCGCCGCGATCACCCGCTTCGCCTTCAACCTGATCCGCCTCTACGCGGTTCTCAGCCGCCCCTTCCTGCCCGACGCCTCCGACGCCATGCTCGCCGCGCTGAACCTCGAAAAGGCCGACTGGCCCGCCGACGCCGCCGCGGCGCTGGAGACCCTGCCCGCCGGCCACCCCTTCACCGTCCCGCCCGTCCTCTTCGCCAAACTCGACGACACCCGCACCACCGCCTTAGCGGCCCGGTTTGCCGGCGCCGCCTGATTCCGTCGGACTTCTTCCGGCGCCGAAGTCAATCGCTTGGCTCCGGGCGTTTCGCGTCGTCTCGTCATTCTGGAGCATGCGCATCGCATCATCGTCCTTCAGTGTTGGCGGGTCGGTGATTGCCATGGCGCCCGCATTTCACCCGGTTGAAGGCGGATTCCGGGGAGCGAAGTGGCGCAGCTGCGCCAGCGAAGCAATGGGCGAGCGGCGGAGCGTTTCCGTCTCGCCGAGGTGATCGCCAGAAGCGCTTCCACGTTCCAGCCGGTCTGCAACGAGGGTCGGCCCGCATGCGACGCTCGCCAACGCGACGCCGTCCGGGGCGCTACGCGGGCCTCGCCGCCGGCCCGTGACGGAGTGTTGCGCGCTCCCGGCCTTGCCGCCGGCGCTCGCTCAGCGCGACACCTGGTCTAGAAAAGAAATCGGCACCCAAGGGGGGGCTTGGGTGCCGTGCGGGGTGGGTGCAAGCAGCGTTTGGGGGTGCCCCGTCAGTTGGCCTGCCGTCTCAGGAAGGCTGGGATATCGACGCGTTCGCGCTCGGTATCTTCATAGTCCGGCTCCGTGGGCTGGGGCGCCCTCGGCTCCAGATCCGCGCTGCGGGGGCGCAGGGCGGATTGCTCGCGGCCAACCTGGCCGGTCATCTTGTGAATGAGGCTGTTGATCGTCAGCCGGTTGCTCTGCCGTTCGGTGTCGCGTGCCGCCTGCGGCGCCACGGGGCGGACCATCGGCTGGGCGCGCGGCACGTTCTGCACCGCCTGCTGCAGGCGGCGAAGAGCGTCGGGCGAAGGCTCGCCCGCACTCCGGGCCTCGGCCTCGTCGAACTTGGGCTGGCCGAAAGGCGCCGTGCGTCGCGCCCCCGGCTGCGGCACGGCCTCGAACTCGGAGCTCGCGAAGAGCTCCTCGCGCTCGGCCTCCGGGCGATGATCGGCGAAGTTCGGCGCGCGTGCCGGCTCGGCGATCGGCTCGCTGATCGGCGCCTGCCGCGGCTGCGGCTGCGTGGCAGCGCGCGGCTGGGCCGGTGCTGCCACGGCCTCGGCACCGGCGCGGCGCGGCAGCGGCATCGTGTCGGACTTGGCGACCGCGTCGATGCCGGTCGCGACGACGCTCACCCGCATCATCCCGGCCATCTCCGGGTCGAGCGTCGAGCCGACCATGATGTTGGCCTCCGGGTCGACCTCGGCGCGGATGCGGTTGGCCGCCTCGTCGAGCTCGAAGAGCGTCAGGTCGGGTCCGGCGGTGATGTTGATCAGCACCCCCTTGGCGCCCTTGAGGCTGATCTCGTCGAGGAGCGGATTGGCGATCGCCTTCTCGGCGGCCTGGACCGCGCGGTCCTCGCCGGTGGCTTCACCGGTGCCCATCATCGCCTTGCCCATCTCGTTCATCACCGAGCGGACGTCGGCGAAGTCGAGGTTGATGATGCCCGGCCGCACCATCAGGTCGGTGACGCCCTTGACGCCCTGGTAGAGCACGTCGTCGGCCAGCGCGAAGGCTTCGGTGAAGGTGGTCTTCTCGTTGGCGAGGCGGAAGAGGTTCTGGTTGGGGATGATGATCAGCGTGTCGACGTGCTGCTGCAGCTCCTCGACGCCGCTCTCGGCCTGCTTCATCCGGCGCGAGCCCTCGAACTGGAAGGGCTTGGTGACCACGCCGACGGTCAGGATGCCCATCTCGCGGGCGGCCTTGGCGATGATCGGCGCCGCACCGGTGCCGGTGCCGCCGCCCATGCCGGCGGTGATGAAGCACATATGGCAGCCGCTCAGGCGCTCGACGATGTCCTCGATCGACTCTTCCGCCGCCGCCGCGCCGACCTCGGGCCGGGCGCCGGCACCGAGGCCCTTCGGTGACCCGAGCGCCGAGCTGGAGCTTGTTGCCCGCCTGGTTCTGCTGGAGCGCCTGGGCGTCGGTATTCGCCACGACGAACTCGCAGCCCTCGAGCTGCTTGTCGATCATGTTGTTGACCGCGTTGCCGCCGGCGCCCCCGACGCCGATCACGGTGATCCGGGGGCTGAGGTCCTGGGTTACCGGTATGCTGAGTGTCAGTGCCATGATGTCGTCCGCCTGTTGTTTGGCCGCTGCCTCCGCGCCCCCGCGCGGTGTCTTCCCGTTTCTTGATTCGAGAGCCTAGCCCATAAGATCGACTAGGGTCACGCAGAATCAGTTCGAGAGTCCCAATATGTTGGGCAAGCCCACCACATCGACTTAAACTCATCTCCACCTCCACAATTCACCAGTTTTCCTTGAACCAGCGTATGGCGCGGCCGACCCGCCGGGCTCCCTGCCGGTCGGCCGGCATCTCGAAATCCCAGCATTCGTCCTGCGGGTGCGACACGTGCATCGCGAGACCGACCGCTGTGGCGAAGGCGGTGCCCGTCGCCGACTGCGGCAGGCCCTGCACCCGCATCGGCTTGCCGATGCGGCACTGACGGCCGAGGACGCGCGTCGCCACCGCCTCGAGGCCCGGGATCTGCGCGCTGCCGCCGGTCAGGACGATTCGCTGGCTCGGCAGGTACTCGAACCCCGAGGCGTCGAGCCGGGCCCGGACCTCCTCGAGGATTTCCTCGACGCGCGGCCGCATCACCCCGATCAGCTCCGAGCGGCTGATCTGCCGCCGGTCGTGCTCCCAGTCGCCGAGGATCGACGGCAGCTCGATCATGTCGCGGTCGTCGAGCCCGGTGGCGATCAGCCCGCCGTGCATCGTCTTCAGCCGCTCGGCATCGGGCATCGAGACCTGCAGCCCCTGGCAGATGTCCGAGGTCACGTGGCTGCCGCCCATCCGCACGCAGTCGGCATAGATCATCTGCCGCCGCACGAAGATCGAGACGCCGGTCGCGCCGGCGCCGATGTCGATGCAGGCTGCGCCAAGCTCCTGCTCGTCCTCGATCAGGCTGGCAAGGCCGCTGGCATAGGACGACACCACGACCCCGCCGAGCTCGAGGTCGCAGCGCCGGATGCAGTGCAGGATGTTGCGCAGCGGCGTCGCGCCGACGGTGACGAGGTGCATGTCGACGGCGAGCGCCCGCCCGATCTGCCCGCGCGGATCGGTGAGCCCGGTGCGGTGGTCGAGCGCGAAGTTCACCGGCAGCGCATGCAGCGCCTCGCGGTCGTGGCCGTAGTCGGGGATCTCGCAGGCGGCCAGCACGTAGCCGATGTCGCGCTCGACGACCGCGCCGTTCTCGACCTCGACCTCGCCGGTCACCCCGTAGGAGCGCGGCCGCCCGCCCGAGAAGCTGACGATCACGTGGTCGACCCGCATCCCTGCCATCTTCTGCGCGCCCTGGATCGCGGTGCGGACCGCGCGCTCGCATTCCTCCATCGCCGATATCTCGCCGAAGGCGATGCCGCGCGAGCGGGTGTTGGCCGCGCCGATCACCCGGAAAGCGCCCTGGGTGACCGAGGGCCTGACCTCGACCCCCTCGCCGATCTCCTCGGGCACGAACTGCAGGATCAGGCAGGCGACCTTGGAGGTGCCGATGTCGAGCACCGCGATCACGCCACGCCGGAGCGCGGTCTCGCGCCGCGACCGCATCGCCCGCTGCACCTCGTAAAGCTGCCGCTTCATGCATCCTCTCCCGCAATCCTGGTCTTCGTCTCGCTCCGCTCCGACAGCGCGTGCTCGGTCAGCCGCAGCATCGGCCGCGCGGGGTTCCGCATGTCCACGACAGTCAGGTCGCGCTTCAGAAGCTCGTCCTGCGCGTTGAGCGCCATCACCCGCGCCAGCGCCGGGACGGGGTCCGCCTCGGGCAGCTTGATCACCTGGTCGCGGTCGAGGACGAGATCCCAGCGCCGGTCGCCGACCCGCACCAGCCCGCGCACCCGCGCTGCCACCGGCTGCGCCTCGGCCAGCACCGTCAGCGCCTCGGGCACGTGCGCGTCGGCGCCGTCGCCGGCGATCAGCGGCAGGTCGGGACGGCGCATCCGGCCGTCGACCTCGGCGACGCGGACGCCGTCCTTGTCGAGGAGCTCCAGCCCGCCTGCCGAGCGCCAGATCACCACCGGCACCCGCTCGACCGCGCGGATCTCCAGGACGCCGCTCGGCAGGGCCCGCACCCGGGCGCGCTCCACCGCGTCGAGCGCCTCGATCCGCTCGCGCACCGCATTGACGTCGAGCTCCAGGCTCGATGCCGGCAGCCGCACGAACGCCGCGACCCTGATCTGCTCGGCCAGGTCGCGGCTCACGTCCGGCACGTCGATCTCGGTGATGATGAACTGCGGCCGCTGGACGATCGCCTCGTGCACCCGGTCGGTCAGCGCCGCGACCTGCCCGCTGCAGGTCGTACTGCGCCATCACCGTCCAGGCCGCGAGCACGCCCGCGAGCATCGGAACGCCGAAGTTCACGGCGCTGCGGAACCGCGGCCGGAGCCAGAGCCGGGTCAGCCGGTAGCGCAGCTTCGAGGGCGCCGGATCGCGCCGCGGAACTGCTGTCCTCACCGGGAGCACGACGCATCCTCCACCATCCAGCGCACCAGCGCCCCGAAGGAATAGCCGTGATGCGCCGCCTGCTCGGGCGCCAGCGAGGTCGGGGTCATCCCCGGCTGGGTGTTGATCTCCAGGAGATAGAGGCCCTCGACCCCGCGCCGCTCGTCCCAGCGGAAATCGCAACGGCTGACGCCTCGGCAGCCGAGCGCGGCGTGCGCCTTCTCGGCGCTGTCGAGGCAGGCGGCGGTGACCGCCGCGGGCAGGTCCGCCGGCACCACGTGCCGGGAGCCGCCCTCGGCGTATTTCGCGTGATAGTCGTACCAGCCGTCGGTCAGGATGTCGGTCACGGCGAGCGCCCGGTCGCCCATGACCGTCACGGTCAGGTCGCGCCCGGCGACGTATTGCTCGACCAGCACCTGCTCCGGCATGTCGTCGGACAGCTGTGCCGGGCTGTTGGCGCCTTCGAGCACCAGGTAGACCCCGACCGAGGAGCCCTCGTTGTTGGGCTTGACCACGTAAGGCGGCTTCATCGGGTGCGCGGTGCGGGCGTGCTCGCGGCAGACGATCAGCCCCTCCGCCACCGGCAGGCCGGCGGCGGCGAAAAGCTGCTTGGCGCGGGTCTTGTTCATCGCCAGCGACGACGCCATCACGCCCGAATGGGTATAGGGGATCGCCAGCCATTCCAGCAGGCCCTGGACGCAGCCGTCCTCGCCCCAGCGTCCGTGCAGCGCGTTGAAGACCACGTCGGGCCGGTCGGCGGAAAGCACCGACGCGAGGTCGGGACCGGCGTCGATCTCGACGACGTCGAATCCTTCCTGCCGCAACGCAGCCGCGCATTCACGACCCGACACGAGCGAGACTTCGCGCTCGGCCGAACGGCCGCCCTTTAGCACTGCGATGCGGGCTGATGTCCTGCTCGACATGCCCGCCTCAATCCTGTCCCCGCAGCCCTGTTCGGCCTTGTCGGGTTCTTGCTCGTCGTCTTCTTCTTATGTCACGCGGGCGCCGAGAGTCGCCCGACCCGCATGATTTCCCACTCTAGCGTCACTCCGCTTGAATCCAAAACCTTTTTTCGCACCAATTCACCCAAATTCTCGAGGTCGGCCGCGGAGGCGTTCGCGGCGTTGACCAGGAAGTTCGCGTGCTTCGGCGACATCTGCGCGCCGCCCAGCACGGCGCCTTTCATCCCGGCGTCCTCGATCAGCTTCCAGGCCTTCAGGTCGTGCACGTCGTCGGCGCGTCCGGTCGAGGAGAAACCCGCCGGATTGCGGAACGTCGACCCTGCCGAGCGGTCCTTCACCGGCTGGCTCGCGTCGCGCCGGGCGAGCTGCGCCTCCATCGTCGCGGCCAGTTCCGCCGGGTCACCGCGCGGCCCGGTCAGCGTGACCTCGGTCACCACCAGCCCGTCCGGCAGCGCCGTCGAGCGATACGCAAAGCCCATCTCGGCCGGTGTCAGCGTCACGGGGTCGCCCGCGCGCGTCACCGCCCGCGCGGCGACGAACGCATCCGCCGTGTAGCTGCCGTAGCAGCCCGCATTCATCCGCGCCGCGCCGCCGATCGACCCGGGGATCGTCCTGAGGAACGTCAGATCGATCCCGGCCTCCGCCGCCCGCCGCGCCACGTGCGCATCGAGCGCGGCGGCGCCGGCAACCACGGTGTCGCCCTCGATGCGGATGCCGTTGAAGCCGCGGCCGAGCCGGATCACCACGCCTTCGATGCCGCCGTCGCGCACGATCAGGTTCGACCCGACCCCCACCGGCAGCACCGGCACCGCTGCGGGCAGGGCTGCGAGGAACCCCGCGAGGTCGGCCTCGTCGGCCGGCTGGAACAGCCAGTCCGCCGGCCCGCCGACCCGGAGCCAGGTCAGATCGGCCATCGCCCGGCCGGCGGTCAGCGCGCCCCTGACGTCAGGTAGGATGGAAATTCCTTCGTCCGACATGCTCTTGGCTATGCCGAGGCCCGTGGCGCTTGGCAAGCAGGCATCGCCGCCCGGCCCGGAACGGGCTATCTGCGGTTGTCGAAAGGAGCCACCCATGCCCTATGCAATGCAGGTCGCGATCACCGGCGGCCCCGAAGTCCTGACCAGGGTCGACCTCGCAATGCCGGACCCCGGCCCGGGCGAGGTCGTCATCGAGAACCGCGCCATCGGCCTGAACTTCGCCGACATCTATTACCGCACCGGCGTCTATCCCGCCCCGCTGCCGTTCGTGCCCGGTATCGAAGGCGCCGGCGTGGTCGCGGCGGTGGGCGCGGACGTGGGCGGCCTCTCCCCCGGCGATCGGGTGGCCTACGCCGGCCTGCCGCTCGGCGCCTACGCCTCGCACCGGCTCCTGCCGGCAACCCGCGCCATCCTCTTGCCCGAAGGCATCGCGTTCGAGACTGCCGCGGCGGCGTTCCTCAAGGGCCTGACCGCGGACATGCTCTTCGCGACGGTCTACCGCCTGACCGCGCGCGACACGGTGCTGATCCACGGCGCCGCCGGCGGCCTCGGCAGCTATCTCTGCGCCTGGGCCAGTGACCTCGGCGCCCGGGTGATCGGCGCCACTGGCTCTGACGCCAAGGCCGCGCTCGCCCGCGCTGCCGGCGCCGACGCGGTGATCGTCGGCCGCGACGCCGACTTCGCCGCCGAGGCGATGCGGCTGACCGGAGACCGCGGCGTCGATCTGGTGATCGACGGCGTCGGCGGCGGTACGCTGGCGAAGTCCCTGGCAGCCGTCCGGCGCTTCGGCACCGTCGCCAGCATCGGCCAGGTCGGCGGACCGATCGCCCCGATCCCGGTCGGCGACATCAGCCGCCGCTCGGCGGCGCTGGCCCGGCCGAGCATCATCGCCTACACCTCCGACCAGGCTGCCTACGAGGCCGCCGCGCAGCGCGTCATCGCCGCCATCGCGCGCGGACTGGTGCCCGCGGCCGGAGCGTCTTTCCCGCTGGCCGAGGCCGCCCGCGCGCACGCAGCGCTCGCCGCCGGCGACACCACCGGCAGCGCGGTTCTCGTTCCTTGAGGATTCACCGAAAATTATTGTAGATGAATCCGTTTATCTTCAATGTGTTACTCTTAGTTTCGCGTGCGAAATCCCTCGATTTCGCACGAGCTCCAGTCCTTCGGACACCTGCTTGACAACTTCGGCTGTCGCCCCGGCCATCTGCGGATCGATGCGGCAAGCACTTCACGATTTTGACCGACGGCAAAATCGTGACGCGACTGCCCTGCGGGGGCAGGCGCGTTTTCAACGCGCCAGCCGGGCAGCCGCGCCCCGATTGCGCGCGTCAGTCCCAGCCGACCCCCCTCGCCCTTCGCGCTCACGCGCTCCGGGCGACCGAACCGGGCAACGCATGCGTTGCCTTTTCGGTTCGGCGGCGCCCCTCTAGGGCCAAGGTCGTCACGGCGATGCGGTATCAGGCCTCCACCGACTCCTTGTGGTGGTTGCCGGCGTTCAGCCGCTCCGGCAGCGCGTTGGCCCAGGCGCTGATCGACCCCGCCCCGAGGCAGACCAGGAGGTCCCCCGGCCGGCACTCGGCGCGCGCGAAGTCCGCCAGCGCCTCCTCGCCGCCGAGCGGCAGCGCGCGGCGATGGCCGTGCGCGATCAGCCCGCCGACCAGCGTGTCGCGGCTGATGCCCTCGATCGGCGGCTCGCCGGCGGAATAGACGTCGGCGATCGCCACGGTGTCGGCGTCGTTGAAGCAGCCGCAGAACTGGGTGAAGAGATCGCGCAGCCGGGTGTAGCGGTGCGGCTGGTGCACCGCGATCACCCGGCCCTTGGTCGCCTGCCGCGCCGCCCGCAGCACCGCGGCGATCTCCACCGGGTGGTGGCCGTAGTCGTCGATGATGGTGACGCCGTTCCAGACCCCGACCTTGGTGAAGCGCCGGTTCACTCCGCCGAAGCCCTTCAGCGCCGCCTTGATCGCCGGAGGCGCGATGCCGAGGTGCCGCGCCACCGCGATCGCTGCCAGCGCGTTCGCGACGTTGTGCTCGCCGGTCATCGGCAGGCTCACACCCTCGATCACCCGCCCCTCGGCAGCGAGCGCCACGTCGAACTTGGACCCGCCGTTCTCGAACACCAAGTTGCGCCCCTGCACGTCCGCCTGCGGGTTGAAGCCGTAGGTCGCCACCCGCCGGTCGGTGATCCGGCCGACCAGCGCCTGCACCTCGGGATGGTCGATGCAGCAGACCGCCAGCCCGTAGAACGGAATGTTCGACACGAAGGTGTCGAACGCCGCCTTGATCGCCTCGAAGTCGCCGTAGTGGTCGAGATGCTCGGGGTCGATGTTGGTGATCACTGCCACCGTCGCCGGCAGCTTATTGAAGCTGCCGTCGCTCTCGTCGGCCTCGACCACCATCCACTCGCCGGCGCCGATCCGCGCGTTCGAGCCGTAGGCGTGGATCACCCCGCCGTTGATCACCGTGGGGTCCATGCCGCCGCCGTCGAGCAGCGCCGCGACCATCGAGGTCGTCGTGGTCTTGCCGTGGGTGCCCGCCACCGCGACGTTCGACTTCAGCCGCATCAGCTCGGCCAGCATCTCCGCCCGCCGCACCACCGGCAGGTTCCTTGCCCGCGCCGCGTCGAGCTCGACGTTGCCCGGCTTGATCGCCGACGAGATCACCACCACCGCGGCGCCGTCGAGGTTGTCGGCACTCTGCCCGACGAAGATGCGGGCCCCCTTGGTGGCCAGGCGGTCGGTGATCGGCGATGCCCTGAGGTCGGAGCCCTGCACGGTGAAGCCGTGGTTCAGCAGCACCTCGGCGATCCCCGACATGCCGATGCCGCCGATGCCGACGAAGTGGATCGCCCCGATGTCGTGGGGCAGGCGTGTCTGACCGTTCATGCCGCTCGTCCTTGTTTTTGGGCGAGGTCCTCGACCAGCGCCGCCAGGTGCAATGTCGCGTCGGGACGCCCGCTTTCCCGGCTGGCCCGGGCCATCGCGCTCGCCCCTTCGGGGTCGCCGAGAATTGCGGTGATGTGCCCCGCGAGCACCTCGGCGGTCAATTCGTTCTCGCGGATCATGAAGGCGCCGCCGGCGGAGACCATCCCTGCCGCGTTCGCCGCCTGATGGTCGTCCGTCGCCGCAGCATAGGGGATGAGGATCGCCGGCCGCCCGACCACGGAGATGTCGGCGATCGAGCTCGCCCCGGCCCGGCTGATGACCAGCGTCGCCTCGGCCAGCCGGTCGGGCACGTCCTCGAAGAACGCGCGCAGGTCCGCAGCAAGCCCCAGCTCCTCGTAGGCGGCCCGCACCCTGTCCATGTCCTCCGGACGCACCTGCTGGCTGAGCCGCAGCAGGGCGCGCAGCTCGGGCGCGAGCAGCTTCAGTGCCTCGGGTACCACCCGCCCGAAGAGCCCCGCGCCCTGGCTGCCGCCGATGACGAGCAGGCCCATCGGCCAGTCGCCGGGCTCGACGTACGTCGCACCGCGTCGGGCAAGCACCGCTGCCCTGACCGGGTTGCCGGTGTGCACCGGGCGCGCGCCCTTCGGCAGCGCCGTCGGCCAGGTGCCGCAGGCGACCACATCGACGCGGGTGGCGAAGGCGCGATTGACGCGCCCGGGCACACCGTTCGCCTCATGGATGAAGCAGGGCACTTTTAGCCAGGCGGCCGCAATCATCGCGGGCACCGAGGGGTAGCCGCCGAAGCCCGCGACGCAGGCCGGCCGGTCGCGGCGCATCGCCGCGATGCTCGCCATCGCACCGGCCGCGATCGCCGCGGGCGCCGTGGCGCGCGTCAAGAGGCTGCCTTGCGCGAACGTTGCCGCCGCCGTCGCCTGGCGCTCGACCTCAGGGGGAAAGCCTCCGGCGTAGCGGACGCCTCGCGCGTCGGTCGCGAGCCGGACGCGCCAGCCGCGGGCCAGCATCTCCTCGGCCAGGGCCTGCGCGATGAACATGTGCCCGCCGGTGCCGCCGGCCGCGATGACGAGAAGCGGCGCCTCCGCCATTCAGCGCCCCGAGCCGGCCAGGATGTCGTCGGCCTCGAGCTGCGGCCGCTTGCGCGTCAGCGCCAGCAGCACGCCGAGGCCCAGCCCCGCCGCGATCAGCGACGACCCGCCGTAGGAGATCAGCGGCAGGGTCATCCCCTTGGACGGCAGGAGGCGCACCGCGACGCCGATGTTGATCATCGCCTGCATGCCGAGCAGCACCGCGAGGCCGGTCCCCGCCAGCCGGATGAACGGATCGCGCTCGCGTACCAGCCTGAGCAGCGAGCGCACCACCACCGTCAGGTAAAGCCCCAGGATGACGATGCAGAGGATGAGCCCGAACTCCTCGGCCGCCACAGCGATGATGAAGTCGGTGTGCGCGTCGGGCAGCGTCCACTTCACCGTGCCGTTCCCGAGCCCGACCCCGAGGAAGCCGCCTTCCTTGATCGCGTCGGTGGCATAGCCGATCTGGGTCAGCGGATCGACGTCCGAGCTCAGGAAGCCGTCGATACGCCGCGCCACGTGCTCGGAGTGGTTGTAGGCAAACCAGCCCATCCCGATCACCCCCGAGCCGATGCCGCTCAGGAGCAGCACCGGAGCGCCGGCCGCGAAATACATCAGCGCCCAGGTGGCGATGATCAGGCCCGCCTGCCCGAAGTCCGGCTGCAGCGCCAGCACCGTGGTCAGCGCCGCCGCGACCACGAAGGACATCGCCTTGCCCGGCGGCCCCTTGATGTCGTAGCTTGCGGCCATCAGCCAGGCCGAGAAGATCGCGAAGCTCGGTTTCAGGAACTCCGCCGGCTGCACCGAGATGACCCGAAGCGAATACCAGCGGATCGCGCCCTTGCCGAAGTCGGTGCCGAAGACCGGCAGCAAGGCGAGCGCCACCACCGAGATGCCGAACGCCACCACGCCCCAGCGCCGCAGCCGCATCGGCGACATCATCGAGACCACCAGCATCAGCACCAGCGAGAATGCCCCGAACGCAGCCTGCCGCCATACGTAGTGGAACGGATCGAGCCCGTTCTTCACCGCCAGCGGCGGCGAGGCCGCAAGCCCCAGCAGCGCCCCGATCAGGAACAGGCCCACGATCGCCATCAGCGACCAGCGGTCCACCGTTCGCCACCATTGCGGAAGGATCGGCTCGCCCGGCTTTGCCGGTGCGGCGCCGAAGACCATGTCGGTCATCGGGAACTGCCCTTTCCCATCTCACTGCCTGTATCGCCCGAAGTTGCTCCCCGGTGCGTCCGCGGAAGTTTAGCCGCTGGAGCCGCCGGAAGCCAGAGAATATCCGCAGATGCACCCGCCCGGCCCTCCCCCGCAGAAGCCTGGATAGGCTTTGAACGAAAGCCCGATCCGTGTACGTCTGTTCTCCTTGGTCATCGGGAGTAGATCGATGCGGTCTTTGCTCTTCCTTTCGGCGATGTTCTCGGCTGCAGCGTTCGCCGCTCAGGCAGAGGTCGTTCTCGACCAGGAAAATCCTGCCGACGGGTCCAGCTCGGCCATGATCTCCGACGGAACGGCGCTTGGGCGCGCCCAGACCTTCACCGTCGGCGCGTCCGGTATTCTGGCCTCGATCGACATTTTCGGACCCGGACGCGCCGAGCGGCTGGACATTCTTGCGACCGACGGCGGCGTCCCCCTCGGCGGCGCGGAAGGGTCCACGGTCTTGGCCAGCACGAGCGTCTCGACCGTGAAAGGCGACGTTCAGTCTTTCGACTTCTCGGCCGCCCGGCTGCACGTCGACTCCGGCACCCTTCTGGCCTTCATGCCGGTGGGCGACGGCTACATCGGCGCGAGCAGCGGCCGGTACCAAGCCGGGGACGACTTCTACTTCTACACCCCCGACGGCACCCTCGGCTGGCAGAGGAGCGGCGACGGCTTCGACACCGCGTTCCGGACCTATGTCGATGTGGCCCCGGTGCCTTCGGGCGGCGCCGTGGCGTTGTTCGGTCTGGCCGTGGCACGCCGCAAGCGCGCCCGGGCGAAGCGCGCCTCATCGATCATCGCGCAAGCAGCGTCGGCAGTCCGAGCCGGAGCGCCTTGCGCATCACGCTCGGCAGCGCCGGCCCGAGGTCTGCCGCCGGCCTGAAGTCGCCGGCCGGAGCCGCGAATGCCGAGGGCAACCGCGCACCGCGCAAGCGCAACCGCAGGTGGAAGTGAGTGAAGGTGTGCAGCACCTCGCCGAGATCGCGCCATTCCGCCGCAAAGGGCGGCGGTGCTGGCGGCGCCGCTTCGGTCCAGGCGCTCGACGGCAGTCCCAGCATGCCGCCGAGCAGCCCCCGCTCCGGCCGCGTCTCGACCAGCACCGCGCCGTCGTCGCGTACCGCCAGCCATGCGACGCCCAGCCGGACCGGCTTGGCAGGCTTCGCCGCGCGCCGCGGCAGCGTCGCCGCGATCCCCTCCCTCCGCGCGACGCAAGGCTCCCGCCAGGGGCAGATGCCACAGGCCGGATTGCGCGGCGTGCAGATCGTCGCGCCGAGATCCATCACCGCCTGGGCGTAGTCGCCCGGGCGCGCGTCCGGGGTCAGCCCCGCCGCCAGCGCATGGAGCCGCGCCTTGGCCCCCGGCAGCGGCTCCTCGACGCCGAAGAGCCGCGCCATCACCCGCTCGACATTCCCGTCCACCACGACCGAGGGCCTGTCGAAGGCGATCGCCGCGATCGCCGCCGCGGTATAGGCGCCGATCCCCGGCAACTCGCGCAGTTCCGCTTCAGTCTGCGGGAACCGCCCGCCTCGCGCGCCCGTCACCGCCCGCGCACAGGCGATGAGGTTGCGCGCCCGCGCGTAGTAGCCAAGCCCCGCCCAGGCCGCCATCACTTCGGCGTCCGGCGCCGCCGCCAGGGCCTCCACCGTCGGCCAGCGCTCGATAAAGCGCTCGAAGTGACCCGCGACGGCGGCCACCGTGGTCTGCTGCAGCATCACCTCGGACAGCCAGACCGCGTAGGGGTCCGGCCGATCCGCCGCACCGGGCGGGGTGCGCCAGGGGAGCTTCCGCGCCGCCCGATCGTACCAGGCGAGAAGCTCCGCTGCGTGCTGCATCCGTTCACCCTGACAAGCCCCGCCGCCGCCGTTAACTTTGTTTCGGACCGGAGAGGCATTTGCGATGGCGGACGACACTGGCATGCACCGCCCGAAAGACAAGCCCGCGCGGTCCGGTCGCGGCTTCGTCCGTGCGGGCGGGCTGATCGAGCCGCAGATGCGCACCGCCGCGGCACGCCGCGGTTTCGCCCAGGCCCGCCTGCGTGCGCTCTGGCCCGAGATCGCAGGCGCCGAGTTCGCGGCGATCTGCGCGCCGCTGCGCCTCACTCGCGCGCGCGGCCCCGCCGGCGGTCTCCTGACCGTGGCCGTCAGTGGGCCGCACGCGCCGCACCTGCAGATGCTGCTGCCGCTGCTGCGCGAGCGGGTGAACGCCGCGATCGGCCCGGGAACCGTCGGCCGCATCCAGCTCACCCAGGCGGTGCATGGCTTCGCAGAGCCGGCTTCGGGCTATCGCGCGGAAGCTCCGGCCGCTCCGGTCGACCTCGGTCCGATCGAGAGCGATCTTTCAAGCATTGGTGATAGCGACCTGCGCGAGGCATTGAAGACACTGGCGCGGAATGTGCTATCCCGTAACCGCAAACCCAAACGACCGGAAACCTGATCCATGGCACCGACCCTGACCCGCCGCCAGACCCTCGCCGCCGCGCTGGTCGCCTGCGCCATGCCGCGCCTCGCCTTCGCGCAACAGACCCGCGCGGTTCCCGACATGGTGATGGGGGACCCCAACGCCCCGGTGACCGTGATCGAATACGCCATGTTCACCTGCCCGCACTGCGCCGACTTCAACAAGGAGGTGATGCCGAAGATAAAGGCGAACTACATCGACACAGGCAAGGTGCGCTGGGTCTTCCGCGAGGTCTACTTCAACAAGCCCAGCCTCTGGGCTGCCATGATTGCCCGTTGCGCACCCGCGGACCGCTACTTCGGCATCGCCGACGTGCTCTTCTCCACCCAGGCCAGCTGGGAGCTGACCGACGAGCAGCAGCTGCTGCAGAAGCTCTACAGCGTTGGCCGCCAGGCCGGGATGTCCGACAAGCAGATGGACGCCTGCATGCAGGATCGCGGCTTCGCCGAGGCGCTAGTGGCCGAATACCAAAAGCACGCCCAGGCCGACGGCATCGACGCGACGCCGACCTTCATCATCAATGGCACCAAGGAGAGCAACATGACCTACGAGGACTTCGCGGCCAAGCTCGACGCCGCTCTCGGAGCCTGAAGCCGCCTCAGAGCCCAAGCCGCTCGAGCGCCTGATCGAGGGGCGACCAGTCCTCAAGTTCCAGCCGGACCGGCAGCACCAGGACCTTTGCGAGGAACGCCCGCGGCAATCGCGCGGCATCCTTCTCGGTGGTCACCAGCTGCGCTCCCGCCGCGCGCGCGTCGGCGTCGAGCCGCGCCAGCAGCCGTGGATCGAAGGGCCGGTGATCGGCAAGTCCCTCGGACGCCACGATCTCTGCCCCGACCGCGCGTAGCGTCTCGAAGAATTTCTCCGGCCGCCCGATGCCCGCAAAGGCGAAGGCGCGCAGCCCGCGCCAGTCCATGCCGGTCCTGAGCGGCGCGAGGCGGCCGTCGAGCCCCGGCAAGGCGGCGACCTGCGGCCACTCACGGCGGAACCGAGCTCTCGCCTCTGGCTCGCCGATCACCAGCACGAGGTCGGCGCGCGATAGCCCTTCTACGACCGGCTCGCGCAGCGGGCCCGCCGGGATCACCCGGCCGTTGCCGAACCCGAAGCCGGCATCGACCACGACGATCGAGAGATCCTTGCGAAATCCCGGGTTCTGCAGGCCGTCGTCCATCACCAGCGCCGCGGCGCCGTCAGCCTCTGCTGCCCGGCCGCCTGCGGCACGGTCGCGGGCGACCCAGACCGGTGCGAAGGCCGCAAGAAGCAGCGGCTCGTCACCGACCTCCGCGGCCGAATGCCGCCGCGGGTCGACCCGCACGGGTCCCGCGATGCTTCCGCCATGGCCGCGAGACACCGCCTGCACCGCCACGCCGCGGTCGCGCAGACGCTCGATGACCGCGATCGCGGTGGGAGTCTTGCCCGCCCCGCCAGCGGTCAGGTTGCCGACGCAGATCACCGGCACGTCGAGCCGCGCACCGGCGCTCGCCAGCCGGCGCCGCGTGACGGCGGTCCAGACCAGCGCCAGCGGCGCGAGCATCCATGCCAGGAGCCCGGGCCGTTCGGGCGGATTCGCCCAGAAGCCCGGCGCGCGCATCAGCCCTTGCGGTCGATGAGCGCGCCCACCGCGTCGAGGACCGCATCGGTGACTTCGGCGCCTTCGCTGCAGGCCGCCCAAGCCGCGGCAGCCATCTCGGCGGCGCGATCGGGCGCCATGGTCACGACCAGCGCTTCGGCCAGTTCGGCCTCGGTCCGCACCAGGACCGCGGCATCGGCTTCGGCAAGCCGCCTGTAGCCGTCGGCGAAGTTTCGCACGTGCGGGCCGAAAAGGATCGCGCTGCCGAGAAGCGCCGGCTCGAACGGGTTGTGCCCGCCGATCTCGACCAGCGAGCCGCCCACGAAGCTGACCGCAGCCACCCGGTACCAGAGCCCCATCTCCCCCAGCGTGTCGGCAAGATAGACTTCCGTGTCGGCGCCGATCGCCTCGCCCTTCGACCGCTGCGCCACCTGCAGCCCGCGCCCGCGCAGCATCTCGGCCAGCGCATCGCCGCGCTGCGGATGCCGCGGCGCGAGGATCAGCGCCAGCATCGGCAAGGCACGCCGTGCCCGCACGTGCGCACCCGCCACCATCTCCTCCTCGCCGGGATGGGTCGATGCGGCCAGCCAGACCGGCCGGCCGGCCAGCGCCTTCGCGATCCGGACCCGCTCGGCCTCGTCGTAGGTGAGCGGTGCCGCGCCTTCCTTCAGCGAGCCTTCGACCGACAGCCTTGCGGGATCGGCGCCGAGCGCGGTCAGGTGCGATCCGGCCAGCGCATCCTGCGCCAGTATCCGGTCGAAGCGCTCGAGAAGCGATCGCGCCATGCCCCGCATGGCCCTCCAACGCCGGAAGCTCCTGTTCGAAATCCGCGCGTTGATCAGCAGCATCGGGATGCCCCGGGCGCTCACCTCGCAGAGCGTCGCCGGCCAGAGCTCGCTCTCGGTCCAGACCGCCGCATCCGGTCGCCAGTGGTCGAGGAAGGCCCGGACCCAGGGCAACACGTCCAGCGTAGCGTACTGGTGAATGCAGTTTTCCGGCAGACGCTCCGCCATCAGCCGAGCAGAGGTCACCGTGCCCGTCGTGACCAGACAGGTGACGCTCGGCCGCGCTTGGGCCAGCCGCCGCAGCATCTCGAGGAGCGAGGCCGCCTCGCCGACGCTCGCGGCATGAAACCACACGAGCGGCCCGTCCGGGCGGGGGCGACCGGCCTCGCCCATCCGCTCGCCGAGCCGGGCCGCGTCCTCCTTGCCCACGGCTCGGCGCCGCTCGAGCATGCGCCGTGCGACGCCCGCCCCGCGGCTGGAGGCTGCGAGGTAGAGGCGGAGCAGAAGGGAGCGATGGCTGGGCTCGGCCATGTCCGGATGCGCGGCGGCGGTCAGCCCAGCTCTTCCGTCGCTGCCGTCGACTTCTCCTCGTCGGTCAGCCGGTGCAGGTGGGCGATGAAATAGCGAACGTGGGCGTTGTCCACCGTCGCCTGGGCCTTGCCTTTCCACGCCAGGTAGGCGGACGCGTAATCGGGATACATGCCGACGATGTCGATCGCGTTCACGTCGCGGAACTCAGTGCGCTGCGGATCGACGAGCTCGCCGCCGAAGACGAGGTGGAGGCGCTGGGGCATGAGGCTCCTCTGGGGCATCCGCGAGTCCAGGCACCTTTGCCACCGCGCGGCGCCGAAATCAATGCCAGCCGAAGCGCTTCGAAGCGCTGCCCCACCTGGAGGATGCCGCTGTCCTTTGCACGTCGGCCCAGGCACCGAGCCACCCGCTAGACCGTCCCGGCCCGCAGTCTTTGCATCAGCCCGGCGTGCAAAGCAGGTCCGGCGGCGAACATGCCCGGCAGCACCGGGTGCGGGCGGTTGTAGACCGGTGCCTGGCCTTCGCGCGTCGTCACCACCGCCCCGGCCTCGCGCGCGATCAGGTCGCCCGCCGCGAGATCCCACTCCCAGGTGTCCCGAAACGTGAAGCTCGCATCGAAGCATCCCTCGGCAACGAGGCACAGCCGGTAGGCCAGCGACGGTCGAAAGTGCCGCGAGACCGCGGGCACGCCTCCCGGCCAGAGCGCCGGCGCAAGCTGGTTGCCGTTGGCCAGCACCTCGGCGCCTTCGAGCGCTTCCCTGCGCGACGCAGCGATCGGCGCGCCGTTCAGCCGGGCGCCCTGCCCTTCGGCAGCGGTGTAGGTCTTGCCGAGCGCCGGCAGGTGCACGACCCCGGCCGTCACCCGCCCCGCCTCGGCCAGGGCGAGCGCGATCGCCCAGGCGTCCTGTCCGGCGAGGAACGCCTTGGTGCCGTCGATCGGATCGATGATGAAGACCCGCTCCGCCTCGATGCGCGAGGGATCGTCGTCGCTTTCCTCGCTCAGCCAGCCATAGGCCGGCCGGGCGCCGATGAGCCTGGCCCGCAACATCCGGTCGACGGCGAGGTCCGCTTCGCTGACCGGGCCGATGCCGCCGGCCTTCTCGCGCACCTCTCCGGGATTGCCGACCCGCGCCAGCGCGATCTCTCCGGCCGCCCGCGCCGCCGCTTCCAGCAGCACGAGGTCATGATCCGGCAATGACGAGCCCCTCGACCAGCAGGCTCGGCACCACCCGGCCGCGATAATGCCTCGCGTCGTTCGCGGGGCGGATGGTGCGCAGCATCGCCCGCAGGTTCCCCGCGATCGTGCACTCGTTGACCGGACGCACGATCTGGCCGCCTTCGACCCAGAAGCCGCTGGCGCCGCGCGAGTAGTCGCCGGTCGTCGGATTGATCGACGCGCCGATCAGTGAGGTCACCAGCAGGCCGGTGCCCATCTCGGCGATCAGCGCCTCGCGGCTCATATCGCCCTCGGTCATCGTCAGGTTCCCGGCAGCCGGGCTCGGCGGCGACGAGGTGCCGCGCGCCGCATTGCCGGTGCTCTTCAGTCCGAGCTGCCGGGCGGTCGCGAGATCGAGCGTCCAGCCCATCAGCACGCCGTGCTCGACCAGCACCCGCCGTTCGACCGGCAGTCCCTCGGCGTCGAACGGCCGCGATCCGGCGATGCGCGGACGCAAGGGCTCCTCGATCAGGTCGATGCCGTCGGGCAGGACCCTCTCGCCCATCGCGTCCTTGAGCCAGCTCGCGCCGCGGGCGACGGCCGCGCCGTTGATCGCCTGCACCAGATGGCCGATCAACCCCGCGGCAACCCGCTCGTCGTAGAGCACCGGGAAGGCTCCGGTCGGCGGCTTGCCCGCGCCCGCCCGCGCCGCGGTCCGCTCTCCGGCCAGCCGGCCGATCTCCGCGGCGGACGGCAGGTCGACACGGTGGGTGCGGCCTTCGTGGGCGTAGTCGCGCTCCATCGAGGTTCCCTCGCCGCAGATCGCCACCGCCTGCAGCGAATGGCCGGTCCACCCGAAGCCGCCCGAAAAGCCGTTCGAAGCCGCGATGTGCATCCGGCTCGCCGACCAGCCCGCACCGGCGCCGTCCATCTTGCTGACACCCGGCACCGCCAGCGCGGCGGCTTCCGCTTCCAGCGCCGCGGCCTGCAGATCGTCGGGAGAAGGCAGCGGTGCGTCGTCCTCCAGCTCGAGTGCCGCAGCGTCCCAGCCCTGCGCCAGCTGCTCGGGGTCGGCGAGCCCGCACCAGCGATCCTCCGGCGCTTCGCGCGCCATGGCGACCGCCCGCTCGGCCATCGCGTCGATCGTCTCCGTCCGGATGTCACTGGATGAGACGCAGGCCTGTCGCCGGCCGATCAGCACCCGCAGGCCGAGGTCGATCCCCTCGGCACGCTCGGCCTGCTCCAGCGCCCCGTTGCGGACCTCGATGGACAGGCTGTCGCCGGCCACCGCGACCGCGTCGGCAGCCTCCGCCCCCGCCGCCTTGGCCGCCGCCAGCAGTTGCCCGGTCAGTGCTTCCAGATCAGCCATCTCAAACCATCCTTGTCAATGCATGGGCGATCAACCCCAGGCTGCCCAGGCCGAGGACCGCAAATGTCAGCAGCGCGCCGCCGGCCCGCTGCCACGCCGGCGCGTCGTCCTGCACGAAGTGCCAGGCGTGGAGCCCGCGCCCGAGCGTCAGCGCGACCCCGAAGAGATGCACCACCCAGATCGGGGTGCCCATCGCGGCGATCGCCACGAGCTGCAGCAGGCAGAGCGGCACATACTCGGTGAAATTTGCCTGCCCGCGCATCGCCCGGAGCAGCGAGGGATCGCCGCCATCGCCGATGTTCACTCCGACCCGACGTCGCACCATCCCGACGTGGGTGCCGAGCCAGAGCAGGATCAGCCCGTTCAGTCCGGTGTAGAACGCCACGGCGATCACGGCGGGACTGGTGGTCATGGGCAAGCTCCGGGGACGCACGTCCCGGCGGGGTACCTAGGTCGTTTTGCCCTGCGAAACAACCACACCTGCGCTTCCCCCTTGCGTTTCGGGACCCCAGCGCCTTTCATTCGGAAAAACAAATGCATCGCGGAGAAGACGCGCATGGGCCTGCTCTCCGGCAAGTCGATCCTCATCACCGGGGCGAGCCGCGGCATCGGGGCTGCGGCGGCCGAGGCAATGGCCGCCGAAGGCGCGGCGGTTCTCCTGCTCGCCCGCTCGTCCGATCGCATCACCACGCTTGCCACCCGTCTGCGCAAGGCTGGCGCGCAGGCCGAGGCGATGACCTGCGACGTTGCCGAGTTCAGCCAGCTCCAGGCGGCGGTCGGCCGCGCGCACGAGGCCTTCGGCCGCATCGACGCGCTGATCAACAACGCCGGGGTGATCGAGCCGATCGGTGCGCTCGCCACCGCCGATCCGCGCGCCTGGGCGCACGCCGCCGACATCAACTTCAAGGGCGTCTTCTTCGGGATGCGGGCGGTGCTGCCGCAGATGCGCTCGCAGGGCTCCGGCACCATCGTGAACCTCAGCTCCGGCGCCGCCCACAACCCGCTCGAGGGCTGGAGCCACTACTGCGCGGCCAAGGCCGCCACCGACATGCTGACCCGCTGCGCGCATCTGGAAAACCGCGGTCGCGGAATCCGGGTGTTTTCGCTGTCGCCTGGCACCGTCGCCACCGACATGCAGCGCACGATCAAGGCCTCGGGGATCAACCCGGTCAGCCAGATGGACTTCGCCAGCCACGCGCGGGTCGAGGACCCCGCCCGGGCGCTGGTCTGGCTCTGTACCGACGACGCGGCCCCGTTCGCCGGGCAGGAGGTCGCGCTGCGCGATCCCGACATCCGTTCCCGGATCGGGCTCGCCGCCTAAATTCGCCTCTGCCTGTCCAAATCCGGCGGGGCCGCGCGTCATCGGAATGGCGGCGCACGGTGCCCGCCGCGATCCATGTCGGAGACCCATGATGCAATACCTGCTGATGCTCTATCTGGACGAGAACGCCTGGCAGACCATGACCCCTTCCGACCGGGAGCAGGGAACAGCCGCCTATTCGGCCTACACCGAGGCGCTGCAGAAGGCGGGCGCCCTGAGAGGCGCGGGCCGGCTGCGGCCGACCTCGGACGCCACCACCATCCGGCTCGTCGACGACAAGCCGCAGGTGCTCGACGGACCCTATGCCGACAGCAAGGAGCAGCTCGGGGGCTACTACCAGATCGAGGCGCCCGACCTTGACGCCGCGATGTCCTGGGCTGCGCGCTGCCCGACGGCAAGCCACGGCATCGTCGAGCTGCGGCCTCTCTGGGAGATGTGATGACCCGGACGGCGGCGGAGCCCGTGGACGTCGCGGCGCCGGCGCGCAACGCCGCCGCCGCAGTTGCCCGGCGCAGCTACGGCAAGCTCGTCGCCTACCTCGCCGCCCGTTCGCACGACGTGGCGGCGGCCGAGGACGCGCTCTCAGAAGCGTTCGCCGCGGCGCTCGCAACCTGGCCGGACAGGGGATGTCCGGCCAACCCCGAGGCCTGGCTGATGACGGTCGCGCGGCGCAAACTGGTCGACCAGAGCCGCCGGCGCCGCAGCGGCGAGACCGCGTCGGGCCAGCTCGCCCTCCTTACCGAGGGTTTGCAGGCCGCCTCGGCGGAGCCGGGTCTGCCCGACGATCGCCTCGCGCTCCTCTTCGCCTGCGCGCATCCGGCGCTGGAGCAGGGCATCCGCGCGCCGCTGATGCTGCAGGTGGTGCTCGGCCTCGACGCGGCGCGCATCGCCTCGGCGTTCCTCGTCTCGCCCGCGGCGATGGGCAAGCGGCTCGTCCGGGCCAAGACCAAGATTCGCCGGGCGGGCATCCCGTTCGGCATTCCGGACCGCGCCGACCTGCCGCCGCGGCTCGACGCGGTGCTCGATGCGATCTACGCCGCGTTCGCCGAAGGCTGGTCCGACCCCGGGGGCACCGACGCCGCCCGGCGCGACCTGACCGCCGAGGCGATCTTTCTCGCCCGGCTGGTCACCGGCCTGATGCCCGATGAGCCCGAAGCGCTCGGCCTGCTTGCGCTGATGCTGCACGCCGAAGCACGCCGGCCGGCCCGCCGCGACGCCGACGGCGCCTTCGTGCCGCTCGGCTGGCAGGACCCCAAGCTCTGGGACGCCGGAATGATCGCCGAAGCCGAAGTCTTGTTGCTGCGGGGCAGCACGATGGGCGCCATCGGACGCTTCCAGCTCGAAGGCGCGCTGCAATCCGCCCACGTCCACCGCTGCCGCACCGGACGCTCCGACTGGGGCCGGGTGGTGGCGCTCTACGACGCGCTCCTTGCGGTCTCAGAGTCGCCGGTGGTCGCGATCAACCGCGCGCTTGCGGTCGCGAAGCTCGAAGGTCCGGCCGCCGGCCTTGCGGACCTCGACGCGGTCGCGGCCGACCCGCGGCTCACCGAGTACCAGCCCTACTGGGCGGCACGTGCCGAACTCCTCGCACGCGCCGGCTCGACCAGCGACGCCAGCGCCGCCTACGCCATGGCCATCGGCCTCGAGCGCGACCCGGCGGTCAGGACGTTCCTGCAGAACTGCCGCTCAGCCTTGGACGGCTGACCTCTGATCGCGCTGCCAGTCGTCGCGCTTCAGGCGGAAACACAGGTAGTCGGCCTCCGCGCCCGAGATGTCGAGCCGCACGGTCCGGACATGCGCCGCCCCGAGCTTCGTCGTGGCCTTCTGCGAGCGGATATTGTCGGGGCCGATGTGGAACCAGACCTCCGGCACGAACCGGAACGCGTGCTCCAGCATCAGCCGCTTCAGCTCGCCGTTCGTCGCACCGCCCCAGTGCGCGGTGTCGAGGAAGGTGAAGCCGATCGCCACGGCGTCCGGCGCATCGACCGTGACGTAGTACCGGCTGCAGCCGATGATCGCATCGGTAGAGCGGTCCGCGACCACCAGCGTGCCGCCGCTGGCGAGGAGAAATGCGAAGTAAGGCTCGAACACCTCCCTGCGGTGGCGGTCCTTCACCGGATGACCAGCCCAGACCGCCGGATCGCTCGCCGCGGCGTAGAGGCCGTCGAAGTCGCCGGCGGCCAGCGGCCGGAGGGCGAGCGTCTCGCCCGCAAGCTCCGGCTGGAAGTCGAAGCCCACCCGTCTCAGTTCTCGCCTTTCAGGAAAGCGGCAAAGGCGTCGGCGTACGCCGGATGCCAGCGCGACAGCGCCGGGCGGTTCTCGACGATGTCTCCGGCCGACCACAGGATGCGCCGTTCGTCGAGCTCGCGCGGCACGTCGTTGTCGGGGCAGAGGATATAGAAGTCGCCGGCGTCGATCTTTTCCAACATGAAGTCGACCGTCTGCTCCGGCGTCCATGCCGCCGGCGGCTTCTCGCGCCGGTCGCCCTTGGTGAGCCCGGTGAAGACGAACCCGGGGATCAGCAGGTGCGCGTTGATGTGGCAGCCTTCGGCGCTGCGCAGTTCGTGCGACAGCGCCTCGGTGAACACCCTGACCCCGGCCTTGGAGATGTTGTAGGCCGGATTGCCGGGTGGCGTGGTGATGCCCTGTTTCGAGCCGGTGTTGATGACGAGCCCCGGCTGGCCGCGCGCGATCATCCCGGGCACGAAGATCTGGGTGCCGTGGATAACCCCCCAGAGATTGACCGTCAGGATCTTCTTCCAGGCGTCGGCCGGTCCGAAAACGCCGGTGTTTGGGCCGACGCCGGCATTGTTCATCAGCACGTCGGTCCCGCCGAACCGCTCGGTGACCGCAGCCTCGAAGCTCACGACGTCCGCGGCCTTGGCGACGTCGATTTCCACCGCCAGCACCGCGTCCGCCCCGCCCGGAGCGGCCTCGGCGATCCTTTCCGCCGCGTCGGCGAGCCGGTCCTCGCCGAGATCGGCGATGCAGACCTTGAGGCCCATGCCGGCGAAGCGGACCGCCGCAGCGAGGCCGATGCCCGAAGCGCCGCCGGTGATGACGGCGACGGCACCGGGAACGAGCGCGGGATGTGGCATGCGTTTTCTCCTTGGATAAGTCTCAGGCCGATGTCTGCTGGTGCTGCGCGAGCCGCCACACGCCGGCCTCTTGAACGTACGTTGAACTGCAGAGCGCCAGATAAGGCGCCTCGGCGGTCCGGACAGCCTCGGCGCGGTAGGCGAGCACCGCCGCCGCCTCGAAGCGCCGCAGGGTCAGGCCGCTGAGCTCGACCCGGCTCCAGCGCGGAGCGGCGGCGATGCCCTCGATGATTGCAGGGCCGGTCATGATGCCGGCCGGCTCGGGGAAGACCATGACGCAATCTGCCGCCAGGCGGTCGCGGAAGGCGTCGGCGCCGCCGAGCCACAGCGACCGCTCGATCTGCCAGAACTCCGCGTCCGTCATCGCTCCCCCTCGCCCACTGACCATACCCGCCCGCCGGCGCTGGGAAAAGGCCGGGCGGCTCTTGCCGGCCGGCTGCGCTTCGGCGAACACCGGCGGAGATGGACCAACTCGAAGTGATAGACACCCTGGTGATCGGCGGCGGCCCGGCCGGGCTGATGGCCGCGGAGGTGCTGGCCGACGCGGGCCGTGCTGTCGTGATCGCCGAGGCAAAGCCGACCGTGGGGCGCAAGCTGCTCATGGCCGGCAAGTCCGGCTTGAACCTGACCAGCGACGAGCCTGCGGCCGCGTTCGCCGCGGCCTACACCGCCGGCGGCGACTGGCTCGCCCCGATGCTCGCGGCTTTCGGCCCCGCCGAGGTGCGGGGCTGGGCCGGGGGCCTCGGCGTGCCGGTCTTCGCCGGCAGCTCGGGACGGGTCTTTCCCCGCGCGATGAAGGCCTCGCCGCTCCTCCGCGCCTGGACCAGGCGGCTCGAGGCTTCAGGCGTGCAGGTGCGCACCCGCTGGCGCTGGCAGGGCTGGGCGGACGGCGCCGCCCGCTTCGCCACTCCCGACGGCCCGCGCCTGCTCGCGCCGGGCGCGACCGTGCTGGCGCTCGGCGGCGGTTCCTGGGCGCGGCTCGGCTCGGACGGCGCCTGGACCGGGGTCCTTGCCGAGGCCGGCGTGCCGCTGGCGCCGTTCCTGCCGTCCAACGTCGGCTTCCGGGTGCGCTGGTCGCGGGAGATGGCGCGGCACTTCGGCGCTCCGGTCAAGCCGGTCCGGCTGACCGCGGGCGCCGCCAGCATCGAGGCCGAGTTCGTCGTCTCGGCGACGGGCGTCGAAGGCGGCGGCATCTACGCGCTGGCTCACCTGCTCCGCGACGGCGCCCCGCTGGGGCTCGACCTCCTGCCGCGGCGATCCGAGGCCGAGGTCGCGGCGCGGCTCGCGCGGCCGCGCGGCGGCGCCACGCTTTCGAACCACCTGCGCAAGGCGCTCGGGCTCTCGCCGGTCAAGATCGCGCTCCTGCGCGAATGCGCCCCGGAGGCGCTGGCCGACCCGTCCGCGACCGCACGCGCGCTCAAGCACCTCGTCCTGCCGCTCGAGGGACCGCGGCCGCTCGACGAGGCGATCTCGACTGCCGGCGGCGTGACGCGGGCGGCGCTCGACGACGGGCTGATGCTGCGCGCAAGGCCCGGGGTCTTCTGCGCCGGCGAGATGCTCGACTGGGACGCGCCCACCGGCGGCTACCTGCTGACGGCCTGCCTCGCCACCGGCCGGCACGCGGGCCTGGCCGCAACGCGCTGGCTCGCGGAGCATTGAGCGGTTGCGACAACGGCAGCGGGTGGACAACACTCGCGCCAAAACAGGGACAGCGAAGATGGCAGCGCTCGAACGCCGCGAGATCACGGTCATGGCCGCGACGACCGCCGTGGTCGCCCTGGCGGCGGGGCTGCACTTCACGGGCGTGACGCCGCTCGTCACCTTCGCGGTGGCGGCGCTGGCGCTGGGCGGGATCGCGCACCTGATCGGCGAGGCGACCGACCAGCTCGGCAACCACCTGAGCCCAGCCGCCACCGGCATCATCCAGTCGGCGGTCGGCAACCTGCCCGAGCTCTTCGTCTGCATCTTCGCGCTGCAGGCGGGGCTGGTGGCGGTGGTGCAGGCGTCGCTGATCGGCTCGATCCTCGGCAACGCGCTGCTCGTCCTCGGCCTCGCCTTTCTCGCCGGCGGCTGGAAGCACGGCGTACTCCAATTTAACGGCGAGACCCCCCGGATGATCGCGACCCTCCTGATGCTCGCGGTCGCGGCGATGGTGCTGCCGACGCTGGCGCACTCGCTGCACCTGCCGGCCGGCGACCACGAGCAGGCGCTGTCGGTCGTCTGCGCCGTTGCGCTGCTGCTCGTCTTCGCGGTGCTGACCCGCACCATGCTGATGCGCACCGGCCGCTCGGTGCCAGCCGAGGCCCGCGCCCGCGCGCACGCCTGGCCGCTCCGCCGCGCCATCGTGGTGCTCGCGGCCTGCGGCGCCGCCGCAGCCTTCGTCTCGGAATGGTTCGTCGCGGCGCTGGAGCCCGCCATCGAGGCGGTCGGCATCAGCCAGACCTTTGCCGGCCTCGTCGTGGTGGCGATCGCCGGCAACGCCGTCGAGAACGTCGTCGGCATCCAGCTCGCGATCCGCGGCAAGGCCGAGCTCGCCGTCAGCGTCATCCTCAGCAGCGCGGTCCAGGTCGCCGTGGCGCTGGTGCCGATCCTCGTCCTCGTCAGCTTCTTCATCGGCGGAACGCCCTTCACCCTCGCCATCCCGCCGATCCTCGCGGCGGCGGTCTTTCTCGCCGTTCTCGTCGTCACCATCGTCACCGTGGACGGGCAGGCTGACATCGTCGACGGCGCCGCCCTCGTCGGGCTCTACGTGATCATCGCCACGATCTTCTGGTGGGGCTGAGCTACGGCGCGCGTGATCTGACGCCGCCTCGTCGGCATTAACGAAGATTAATCTCTTCTGTATCAAAGATTTGCCGGTAATTTCACGCGCGATATCGCACAAATCCCACGCCTATCACCGCGTCACCGACCCGCGCACGCGGCGCGGCCTGCGCCCCGTTGTGGGCCGGCCGGCTTGCGCCTGCGGCGCCCGCTTGATAGACCGCGCCCCTTCGTCGAAAGGGAAGGGAAATCCGATGGTCTCGCGCCTGCTGCGGCTGATCCTGGCGCTGTCGCTGCTGCTCGGCGCCCTGGCGCCGGCGATGCTGCCCGCGTCGGCGCAGGACGCGCCCGAGACCGCCGCGCCCGATCCCGCGCTCACCGATCCGTCGATCGATCCGGGCGAGCTGGAGCTGCGGCTCATCCCGCTGACCCGCGACGATCTCGCGGCGCTGGCGCCGGTCTGGCTCGACATCGTCAAGGCCAAGACCCAGGCGGTGATCGACCAGCAGATCGCGATCAGCCGCAGCGACGGCGCGGACCCCGAGGCCCGCGCCACGCTGGACCGGCTGGCTGACGAGCGGCGCCGGCTCTTCGACGACTATACCCTCGTCGTCGACGCCTGGGAGAAGAAGGGCGGCGATCCTGACACGATCGCGACCTACCGCACCTACCGCAACTCGGTCATCTTCGAGGAGAAGCGCACCGCCGGATGGGAGGCGCTGCTCTCGCAGGCCGTCGCCTGGCTGACCCGCTCGGACGGCGGCGTGAGGCTGGGGCTGCGCATCGTCGCGGTGGTCGGCTCGCTCGTCGTGCTGCTGGCGGCCGCGCGCATGGTGCGGCGGATCGCCCGCCGCGCGCTCGGGCGCGTCCCCAACCTCTCCAAGCTGCTGCAGGCGTTCCTGCTGATGGTGCTCTACTGGATGGTGATCGCGTTCGGGCTGATGATCGTGCTTTCGATGCTCGGCGTCGACATCACCCCGGTCTTCGCGCTGATCGGCGGCGCGTCGTTCATCATGGCCTTCGCGCTGCAGGACACGCTCGGCAACCTCGCCGCCGGGCTGATGATCATGATCAACCGCCCGTTCGACGAGGGCGACTACGTCGACATCGGCGGGGTCGCCGGCACCGTGCAGTCGGTCTCGATCGTCTCGACCAAGGTCACGACGCCGGACAACCAGGTGATCGTGGTGCCGAACTCCAAGGCGTGGGGCAACGTGATCACCAACGTCACCGCGAGCGCCACCCGCCGGGTCGACCTGACTTTCGGCATCTCCTACGAGGACTCGATCGACAAGGCGCAGGAGGTGCTCGAGGCCACCGTGGCCGCGCACCCGCTGGTGCTGAAGGACCCAAAGCCGGTGATCCGGGTGAACGCGCTCTCGGCGAGCTCGGTCGACTTCATCTGCCGGCCGTGGGCGCGCAGCTCGGACTACTGGGCGGTCTACTGGGACCTGCTGCGCCAGGTGAAGATCAACTTCGACGCCGCCGGCATCTCGATCCCCTACCCGCAGCAGGACCTGCACGTCCGGGTGCCGCCGGGCGCCATGCACCCCGCACTTGCCGCGGCGGCAGCCGGGGGACGTCCGGACGGCGCTCGGGACTTCGCCGCAGGCGACGAGGGCCGCGACCGCTAGACCGGCGTTTCAAGCTTTATCCCCGAACCGAAAAGGCAACGCATGCGTTGCCCGGATCGGTCGCCTGCAGCGCTTTAGCGCGGAGGGCGAGAGGGGTGCAGCCTCGACCGACGCCCGCAATCGTGAAGTGAGTGCCGCAGCGTTCCGCATCACCTCAGGCGGCCCGCTTCAGCATGGCGATCCGCACGAAGAGCCGCTCGACGAGTGCCGGGCCGGGGACCGGGCGCGACGAGCGCAGCGCCAGCTCGGCCTCGATGATCAGCGCCAGCGCCTTCTCGATCTCGGCGGTGCCGAGCGCCCGCGCCTGCGCGGCCATGCGCGCGCGGCGCGGCCCGAAGACCGGCGGCCGCGCGCGGGCGAGCGCCTGGTCCGGGCCTTCGACGGCCGAGGCCGCGGCGTGCAGCGTGCGGAAGTAGCGCCCCGCGGCGATGGTGAGCCCGGTCGGACTGGCGCTGCCGGCCCCGATCCCCCGGAACGCGACGGCGAGCGCGCCCGCGTCGCCTTCGGCCGCGAGCGCCACGACCTCGTCGACCTCCGCCTCGGTCGCGGGCGGCGCGCAGGCCGCGAGATCGGCAGACGAGAGCGGCGCGGGGTCGCCGCGCTTGTAGAGCGCGAGCTTGGCCAGGAACTGCGCGAAGTCGCCCGGGTCGAGGCTGCGTGCCATCGCGTCGACATCGCTCATCGTCTCGCGGTCGGGCCGCGCCAGCCCTGCGGCCTTGAGCGAGGCCTCGATCTCGTCGCGCGTCGGCGGATCGGCATAGACGCCGATCGCTGCGGCGTTCCTGGCCGCCTCGAAGGCCTTGCGCAGGCCGCTGCCCGCACCGAGCCCGCCCGCCGTCACCACGATCCGCGCGTCGCCCGGCCGCCAGTCCTCGAGCGCCGCGCGAACCGCCGCGGTCGCCGCCTCGCCGGCCTCGTCCACCAGCACGGCGCGCGGACCGGCGAAGAAGCCGGTGGCCTTGACCGCGTCGGCGAGCGCCGCGGGGTCGCGGCGCAGCTCCGCCCCGGCGATGCGCGTCAGGCGCATCTCGGCGGCGCCGTCCGGCCCGATCAGCGCCTCGACGAGGGCGGCGCGCTTCAGCGCCACCCGCATCGCGTCGGCACCGTAGAGGAGCACCCCGGCGAGGCTCTCGTCGGGCCGCGCCAGCACCCGCGCCGCGTCGCGGGCCGCGAGCTTCACGTCCAGCTTTCGGCCGAGAGCGCCAGCCGCTGCAGGATCTGGTCGGCGAGATTGACCGCCAGCCGCCGCTCGGCGTCACGCTCCGCCGAGAGCGCCGCGAAGGCGACCGAGGTGTCGGAGTTGGGCGCGTTGTAGCCGTTGGTCTGCCGCACCACTCCGCTGGCGACCGGGGTGCCGCCCTTGATCGGCACGAGGGTGTATTCCGCGGTGCCGATGACGTCGAAGCGGGTGGTTTCGTTCTGCTGGGTCAGCGCCACGCCCATCGTGGTCAGCTTGAGCTTGACGTCGAGCCGGTAGGCCGCCGCCTCGGCCGGGCCGAGCCGCGCGGTCAGCTCCTCGCGCAGAACGAAGCCCGGCGCGCCTTCGATCACCGGCACCTCGACGCGTCCCGCCATCCGCGACGCCGGCGCGCCGGGATCGTAGAGCGGCGTGAAGCCGCAGGCGGCGAGCAGCGCCGGCGCGGCGAGCGCGCCAAGGAAAGCGCGGCGGTCAGACCACCACATTGACGATCCGGTCGGGCACGACGATCAGCCGCTGCGGCGCCGCGCCGTCGAGCGCCCGCCGCACTGCGGGGTCCTGCAGCACCAGCGCCTCGATCGTGGCGTTGTCGGAACCCGCGGGAACGGTGATCTCGGCGCGCCGCTTGCCGTTGACCTGCACCGGTAGGATCACGCTCTCCTCGACGAGGAGCGCCGGGTCGGCGACGGGCCAGGGCGCGGCAGCGACGAGGCCCGGCGCGCCGAGGAGCGACCAGACCTCCTCGGCGAGGTGTGGCGTCATCGGTGCGGTCAGCTGCGCCAGAACCTGCAGCGCGGCCCGTCGTGCCGGCGCGCCGGCAGGCGCCCGGCCGATCGCCCCGGTCAGTTCGTAGAGCCGGGCGATCGCCTTGTTGAAGGCGAAGCTCTCGATGTCGGCGGTCACGTCGCGGATCGCCCGGTGGGTGGCGCGCACCAGGCTCGCGTCCCCGGCGGCGGCCGGCTCCGCCTCGGCGGTCTCGTTGGCGAGCCGCCAGACCCGGCCGAGATGGCGGTGCGCCGCCTCGGCGCCGGAGGCGGTCCATTCGACGTCGCGGTCGGGTGGGCTGTCGGAGAGCACGAACCAGCGCGCGGTGTCGGCACCGTAGCGGGCGATGATGTCGTCGGGGTCGACGACGTTCTTCTTCGACTTCGACATCTTGGTCGAGGCGCCGATCTCGACCGGCGTGCCGTCGGCGAGCCGCGCGCCGGTCTCGTCGCGGACGACCTCGGCCGGCTCGCGCCAGACCGGGCGACCGTCGGCCGCGCGGGTGGCGTAGGTCTCGTGGGTGACCATGCCCTGGGTGAAGAGCGCGTCGAACGGTTCGATGGCCTTGGGCGGCAGGTGGCCGGTCGCCCTCATCGCGCGGGCGAAGAACCGCGAATAGAGCAGGTGCAGGATCGCGTGCTCGACGCCGCCGATGTACTGGTCGACGTTCATCCAGTAGTCGGCGTCGGGCATCGAGGTCGGCTCGGCGGCGTGCGGCGCGGTGAAGCGCGCGTAGTACCAGCTCGAAATCGACGAAGGTGTCCATGGTGTCGGTCTCGCGCCGCGCGTCGCCGCCGCAGCGCGGGCAGGCGACCCGGGACCAACTCGGATGATGCTCGAGCGGGTTGCCGGGACGGTCGAAGGTCACGTCCTCGGGCAGCCGCACCGGCAGGTTCTAGCGCGCCTCGGGCACGGTGCCGCAGGCGGCGCAATGGATCACCGGGATCGGGCAGCCCCAGTAGCGCTGGCGGCTGATGCCCCAGTCGCGCAGGCGGAACCGGGTGACGCCGGTGCCGATGCCCGCCGCCTCGCAGCGCGCGATGGCGAGATCGACCGCGGCGTCGCCGGTCATGATCCCCTCGCCCGCGAGCGGGCGCAGGTAGCGGACCGGCTCGGATTTCGGCGGCACGTAGGCCTCGGTCCCAACGCGCGCCTCGGAGTCCAGGGGCGCATAGACGTCGATCACCGGCAGCGCGTACTTGGTTGCGAAGTCGAGGTCGCGCTGGTCGTGCGCCGGGCAGCCGAAGATCGCGCCGGTGCCGTAGTCCATCAGCACGAAGTTCGCGATGTAGACCGGCAGCTCCCAGGACGCATCGAACGGGTGGACGACGCGGACGCCGGTGTCGAACCCGCGCTTCTCGGCGGTTTCGATGTCGGCCTCGCTGGTGCCCATCTGGCGGCACGCGGCGACGAAGGCGGCCACCGCGGGGTCGCCTTCGAGCGCCCTGGCGAGCGGATGGTCGGGGGCGATCGCGGCGAAGCTCGCGCCCATCAGCGTGTCAGGGCGCGTGGTGAAGACCTCGAGCGTCTCGAACCCGGCCGGCGCGCCGCGGGTCTCGAAGCGGAACTGCAGCCCCCGGCTCTTGCCGATCCAGTTGCGCTGCATGGTGCGCACCTTCTCCGGCCAGGCGTCGAGCCCGTCGATGGCGTCGAGCAGCTCCTCGGCCATGTCGGTGATCTTGAAGAACCACTGCACCAGCTCGCGCCGCTCGACCGGCGCGCCGGAGCGCCAGCCCTTGCCGTCGATCACCTGCTCGTTGGCGAGCACGGTCAGGTCGACCGGGTCCCAGTTCACCACCGCCGCCTTGCGGGTGACGAGCCCGGCCTCGAGCATGTCGAGAAACAGCGCCTGCTGCTGGCCGTAGTATTCCGGATCGCAGGTGGCGAACTCGTGGCTCCAGTCGATCGAGAGGCCGAGCAGCTTCATCTGGGCGCGCATTGCGTCGATGTTGCGGTAGGTCCAGCTGCCGGCCGGGATGCCCTTCTCCATCGCCGCGTTCTCCGCGGGGAGGCCGAAGGCGTCCCACCCCATCGGGTGCAGCACGTTGAAGCCCCGCGCCGCCTTGTAGCGCGCCACGAGGTCTCCCAGCGCGTAGTTGCGCACGTGCCCCATGTGGATGCGCCCCGAAGGATAGGGGAACATCTCCAGCACGTAGTACTTGGGGCGGGCCGGGTCGCGAACGGCGTCAAACAGGCCGGCGGCCTCCCAGGCCCCCTGCCACTTCGGTTCGATCTCGCGGGCGTCGTAGCGCGACATGCGTCTCTCCAGGCGGGGGCGGCCCTCAGCCGCCGGCGATGCGGAGCTGCCGCGCCCGGGTCAGGATCGCGTCTTCAAGCGCGCGGTTCTCGGCGTCGCCGATCGGCACCGCCCGCCCGCCGGACTGGCGGAAGCCCGCCACCTTCAGCACCCGTGCGTCGAGCGCCGGATCGCTGATATAGACGGTGACCCGGAACGGGCCGGTGCCGCCGACATTGCCCCATCCGGTCGTCAGCAGCCCCGAGAACGGGTCGGCGCCTTCGATGGGCAGGAACGACAGCACGTCGAGCGAGGCCTGCCAGAGATAGCGGTTTACCGCCACCTGCTGGTTATGATCGCTCCGCCCGCGCAACAGGTCGAAAATGCTCTCGTCGCTGATCTCGTTCTCGGCGTTGCGACGTTCCTGGGCCTTCTGCGCCTGCACGGCCGGGTCGCCGTTGCAGGCCGCGAGCACGCCGAGCGAGGCGACTGTCAGGCAGATTGCACGCATATCGATCACGGCCCGGACGGGTCCTCTCGCATCCCCGGCGGTGTGTAAAGTGAACCCCGCCGGCCGGCAAGTGCAAAGCGGGACCGCGCCTCTTCGGTCACTGTGGCAAAGCTGCATCAATGCTTAACGCAAACTCGGCGGCTCTCCGCCATTTGCTTGACCAGTGTCGGGTCGATGAGTGATGACAAGCTCACTTGGTCCGGATCACCCGGATTTGAGATGGGTTTCAAAGAGAAACACGAGGAAAAGCGATGAAAAACGTACTCTTCGCAACCACCGCAGCCAGCGCGCTCCTGATCGGCGGAATCGCCTCGGCGCAGGGCGTTGCGCTGTTCGGCGACGCCCGCCTGGGTGTCGGCTACAACATTGCCAACGACGGCTCGACGCTCCTGAACGACCAGGGCGATACCGAAGACGACTTCCGGGCGATCTCCCGCGTCCGGTTCGGCGTCAACATGACGGGCGAGACCGACAGCGGCATCACCTTCGGCGCCACGATCCGCGCGGACAACGCCATCGGCGGCCAGGGCGGCACCGTCGGCCAGACGGCCGGCAGCGTGTTCGTGTCGGGCTCCTACGGCACCCTGACGATGGGCGACACCAACGGCGCCGACGAGCAGTGGGTCGGCGACGTCCCGGGTGACTTCACGGTCACCGGCCTCGGCGACCGGGATGAGACCTTCTTCATCTCGAACGGCGGCCAGTTCGGCAGCGACGGCGGCACCTTCGCCTCCAACCCCGCGGCGCGCCCGACCATCCGCTACGACTTCGACATCGCCGGGTTCGGCATCTCGGTGTCGTCCAACCGCGACCTCGACGACGTCGTCGTCGGTGCCGGCTACTCCGCCGACTTCGGCGGCGGCAGCTGGAGCATCGGCGTCGGCTACGACAAGTTCCAGGGCTTCTCGGTCCTCGGCGCTGCCACCACCACCACGGCGACCGTCATCGACGCGAACGGCAACCCGATCACCGTCGTCGTGCCGGTGGCCCCGATTACCGCGAACGTTCCGGACGGCGAGCAGTGGTCGGCCGGCCTCAAGGGCGACTACGGCCCGCTCTCGTTCGGCGCGACCTGGCAGGATGCGACCGCCAGTGACGGTCCGGACGAAATCCAGACCCTGCTCGTCGGTGCCGCCTACAGCTTCGACGCCTTCTCGATCGGCGGCGTCTACGGCAACTATCTGCAGGCCGACGGCAACTTCGCCGATCGCGACGGCGACTACACCTGGGAAGCCACCGGTCAGTACGACCTCGGCGGCGGCGCCTCGGTCAACGGCGGCTTCGGCCAGGACTACGACGAGAACTGGGTCGGCGACTTCGGTATCGTGATGGCATTCTGATCTCGGTCAACCGGGACAGTGAGAGGGAAAGGCGGGCTTCGGCCCGCCTTTTTCTTTTTTGCGTTGCCCTCACCCTGCGTGCTCAACCGACCACCGGGCTTACGGAAACACGGCAGCCAGGATGACCTCGCTCGCCTTCCTTGCGGCCGCAACCGCCGGCGCTTGCCTCTGCGGGGCGAGTGCGTCTGCCCAAGGCATTGCGATCTTCGGCGATGCCCGTCTGGGCCTGGGATACAACATCGACAATGACGGCGGGGTGTTGCCGCCCGAACCCGACGGCAGCATGCCGGACGACCTGCGCGCGGTCTCGCGCGTGCGCTTCGGCGTCACGATGACCGGCGAGACCGACAGCGGCATGCGCTTTGGCGCCGAAATCCGCGCCGACAATGCTCCGGGCGGCGAGGGCGGCACCGACGGCCAGACCGAGGGCAGCGTCTTCGTATCCGGCGCCTGGGGAACCTTGACGATGGGTGACACCGAGGCCGCCGACGAGCAGTGGGTGGGCGATGTTCCGGGAAACTATTCGCTGACTGGCCTGACCGACGTCAACGAGACGAGGTTCATCTCCAACGGGGGCAGTTTCGGTAACGACACCGGCGAGCACTTCGCAGAGAACCCGTTCGCCCGCCCGACTGTCCGCTACGACCTCGACCTGCACGGCCTGGGCCTGTCGCTTTCCACGAACCGCACTCTCGACGACGTCGCCGTCGGCGCCGGATACGCCGCCGACTTCGCCGGAGGCACCTGGACAGTCGGCGCGGGCTACTACAAGTTCGCCTCGTTCAGCGTGATCGGCGACGCGCAGAACGACACGACCACACTCTGCGGCGCGCGCGATCCCAGCGGTGCATGCACCAGCGTGATCGAGGTGGTGATCCCGGTCGAGCCGGTCACATCGCGCTTTCCCACCGGCGAGCAATGGTCGTTCGGGTTCAACGGCGAATACCGCAGCCTCGCCTTCGGCGTCACCTACACCACCGTCAGCGGCAACTCCTCGAACTTCGGCAACGCGCAGGCCGACAACCTGCTCCTCGGGGGGTCGGCGAGCTTCGGGGCGCTGTCGGTCGGCGGCTTCTACGGCAAGGTGCTGCACGCCAAGGGAAGCCCCACTTTCCAAATCAGCGACGGCGATGCGGCCTATGGCGTCACCGCCCAGTACGACCTCGGCGCCGGCGCGACGGTCAACGGTGGCATCGTCAGGTCCTACGCGATAAACGGGCTCGGCGCCGGCAACGACAGCGCGACGATCGCCGACTTCGGGATCAGCATGAACTTCTGACCTTGGAAAGGACGCCATGCCGCTCGAAGACATCGCCCGCCGGATCGCCTCCGGGACCGCCGCGGCCGGACGCCCGCCGGGCTCGGTCACCCTCGTCGCCGTCTCCAAGGTCCAGCCGGTCGACCGGGTGCGCGGCGTCCTTGCCGCGGGCCAGCGCATCTTCGGCGAGAACCGGGTCCAGGAAGCCGAGGAGCGATGGCCGCCGCTCGCCGCCGAATTCCCCGGCATCGAGCTCCACCTCGTCGGCCCGCTCCAGACCAACAAGCTCGCCCGCGCGCTCGAGCTCTTCGACGCGATCCACAGCCTCGATCGCGACAGCCTGGCACGCAAGCTCGCGGCGGCGGTGCAGGCGCGCGGCGCCTGCCCGATGCTCTTCGTCCAGGTCAACACCGGCCGCGAGCCGCAGAAGGCCGGCGTCGACCCCGACGACCTCGACGGCTTCCTCGGCCAGTGCAGCGGCTACGACCTGCCGGTCTTCGGGCTCATGGCGATCCCGCCGGTCGACGCCGACCCGGCGCCGCATTTCGAGCAGTTGCGCACGCTCGCGGCGCGCCACGGCCTCGCCGGCCTCTCGATGGGCATGAGCGACGACTTCGAGACCGCCATTGCCCACGGTGCCACCCACGTCCGCGTTGGCTCGGCGCTTTTCGGCGCGCGCACGCCGGCGGCCTGACCCCGCGTGCCGGCGCCGCCCGGCCGTCACGAAACCTTCACTTCCTCCGCCACGGCTTCCGGCTAGACCGGAACCGTCAGGCTGCGAGCGAGGGGACCCGCGATGGACGACGGCAAAGCCGACGGCAAGGACTGGCTCGAGGCCGAGCTGCTCGACAGCCTCGACGAGGAGGCCGAGCTCGAGCTCGAGGATTCGGTGCTCTCGCGCGAGATCGCCCGCATCTGCAAGGACCGCCATCCCGACCAGATCGACCGCCGGCTCTACTTCCGGGAACTGCTGCGACTGCAGGCCGAGTTGATCAAGCTGCAGGACTGGGTCGTCCACCACAAGGAGAAGGTGGTCGTCGTCTTCGAAGGCCGCGACAGCGCCGGCAAGGGCGGGGTGATCAAGCGCATCACCCAACGGCTGAACCCGCGCGTCGCCCGCGTCGTGGCGTTGCCGGCGCCGTCGGAACGCGAGCGCACCCAGTGGTACTTCCAGCGCTACGTGCCGCACCTGCCGGCCGGCGGCGAGATCGTGCTTTTCGACCGCTCCTGGTACAACCGCTCCGGTGTCGAGCGGGTGATGGGCTTTGCCAGCGAGGATGAGGTCCAGCAGTTCTTCAACGACGTCCCCGAGTTCGAGCGCATGCTGCTCCGCTCCGGCATCCGCCTGGTCAAGTACTGGTTCTCGATCACCGACGAGGAGCAGCAGCTGCGGTTCCTGATGCGCATCCACGACCCGCTCAAGCAGTGGAAGCTGTCGCCGATGGATCTGGAGAGCCGGGTGCGCTGGGAGCAGTACACCAAGGCCAAGGAAGAGACCTTCGCCCGCACCAGCATCCCCGAGGCGCCCTGGTACATCGTCGAGGGCAACGACAAGAAGCGCGCGCGGCTGAACTGCATCGCGCACCTGCTGTCGCAGGTGCCCTACGGCGACGTGCCGCACGACGAGATCACCTTGCCCGACCGGGTGTTCAACCCGGAATACGAGCGCAAGGTTCTGCCGCCGGAGCTCTACGTGCCGTCGCGCTACTGACGCCGGCCCGGCCGGCCAAACCGGCGCCGGGGCGCTCGGGGTCCAGGGGGGACGATCCGCAGAGCTTCGGGATGCTGCGGCTCGGTGCGGCAGCCCTGCTGGCGGCTATTGCCGCGCCGGGCGGGGCGCAGGCAGGCTCCGCATCGATGGCCTCGGCCACGACGATGTGCTTAACGAGGGCGCGGCCGCGACGCTGGCTTTGCAGGTGTCGTCCGACCCGCTGGCTCGGCTTGGCCCGGTCGAGATCGGCGTCGGCGCCGCGGTCGAGGCCGACACCGACGGCGAACTTTGGGGTGGCGCGGCTGGCGTCGCGATGTGGCAGGCCGGCCCGTCGTTGCGGATCGGCGGCAGCATGATGGCCGGGCTCTACGCGGCCGGCAACGGCGACGACCTCGCGCCGACCTTTAATTCCGCACCCGCCTCGGTGCGAACCGCGCCACCGCCGGCGGTCTCTGGCGGGCCGGCTTCGCCCTCGAGCACAAGTCCAACGCCAACCTCGCCCCGCACAACCCCGGTGTCGAGACGGTCTTTCTCACCCTCGGCCGCGGCTTCTGACTAGCGCGTCACCTCGGCGGTGCCGCCGCCGGCGGCCAGATGCGCCACCTCCCGCAGCCCTGCCTGCAGCGATCCGGCGGCTGCCGGGACCAGAGCGTCGATCTCGTCGTGGCTGGTGCGCCAGACTGCCGCCGCTTCGGCGAGCAGCGCGCTGCCGGGGGCGGTCAGCGCCAGTCGCCGGCTGCGGCGGTCGGCGGCGTCGGCTCTCACGTGACGAGGCCGCGCCGTTCGAGCGGCTTCAGCGCCGCGGTCAGCGTCGTGCGGTCCATCGCGAGCAGGTCGGCCACCGCCCCCATCGCCGGCGGCTCGGGCCGGTTCAGCGCCATCAGCAGCGAGAACTGGCCGTTGGTCAGCCCGAAGGGCCGGAACGCCCGGTCGAATCGGCGCGCCAGCGCCCGCGCCGCGCGCTGCGCGTGCAGGCACAGGCAGTGATCGCGGATGTAGAGCGTGGTCTCGTAAGGCGGTGCGGCCGGCTTTGACATGGCCCATGTATGTTGATATCAACGTTCCACGTCAAGCCGGTAACCGGCGACCCCGCGACTCCAAGGGAGCGAACCCGACCATGACAGCCGACACCGATCTCACCCCGCCCGAGACCCTGGCGGCCCGGAACCAGGCGCACTTCCCGAACGAGAGCGCCGCGTACCGCAGCGCCCGCAACGAACTCCTTGCCGAAGAGATCGAACTCCGCCGCCATATCGAGCGCGTCGCCGACCAGCGCCGCCAGCTGCCGCCGGGCGGCGCTGTGACCAAGACCTACGCCTTCATAGGCGAGACCGGCCCGGTGACGCTGGACGACCTCTTCGGCGACAAGGAGACGCTCGCGATCTACAGCTACATGTTCGGGCCCGAGCGCACCAATCCCTGCCCGATGTGCACCTCGGTGATGGCGGCCTGGGAAGGCAAGATCCCCGACATCGAGCAGCGCATCGCCTTCGCGCTGGTCGCGCGCTCGCCGATCGACCGGCTGCTGGCTGCAAAGCAGGCGCGCGGCTGGACCCAGCTCCGGGTCTATTCCGACGGCGACGGTGCCTTCACCCGCGACTACGTCAGCGCCGAGGACGCCGACGTGCCGGGCTACACCGTCTTCACCCGCAAGGACGGCACCGTCCGGCACTTCTACAGCGCCGAGATGGGCGGCGACACTGCCGACCCCGGCCAGGACCCCCGCGGCGCCCCGGACGCCGATCCGCTCTGGACCCTGCTCGACACCACTCCGGAGGGCCGCGGCGGCAGCTGGTACCCCAAGCTCTCCTACGCCTGACGAAAGCCGCGGGGTACGGCCGGAGCCGGTCTGGCCGTACCCACCGCCTGACGGAGCTGCCGGATGGCACCCCTGGTTCCTGACGGGCCGCGCGGCAATGTGCGCGACCTCAGGGTACGCTGGGCGTCATGGCCGACGTGCTGCGCCTGGTCGACCGCTTCGACAGGTCGGCGGAGCGTCCGGCCGCTCGCGCCTATGTCGCGAGCGACACGGCGCGCCCGGCCTTCGCCGAGGCGCACGCCGACCAGATGGCGCACTTCGCCGCGGCGGACTGAGGCGAAGGCGGCGGCAGGGACGGTGCGCCTGCCTGCGGGCGAGCCCCGCCCTTGCCACCCCGGCGGCCAGCGCGTAAGAGGCGAGCCACCTTTTTCGACCAGGATGGCAGGCGATGCTCGGGAGCTTCCGCAACAGGCGCGCAGGCGTGCTGATCTGGGCTTTGATGGCTGCGCTCGTCCTCGGTCTCGCGGGCTTCGGCATCGGCGCGGGCCGCACGCTCACCAGCACCAACGTCGCCCGCGTCGGCAGCATCGCCATCAGTGACGACCAGTACGTCCGCGGCATGCAGCAGGAGCTGCGCGCGCTGCAGCAGCAGACCGGCCGCGACCTGACCATGGCGGAGGCGCGGCAGTACGGCGTCGACGGCATGGTACTGTCGCGCCTCGTCAACGACGCGGCGCTCGATGGCGAGGCGGCGCGGCTCGGCGTGTCGACCGGCGACGCCGCGGTGCGCGCCCAGGTCGTCGACACCCCGGCCTTCAAGGGAACCGACGGCACGTTCGACCGGACGACTTATGTCGATACGCTCGGCCGCGTCGGCTTGAAGCCCGCGACCTTCGAGGACCTCGTGCGGCGGGAATCGACCCGCAACCTCATCGCCGGCAGCGTACAGGCCGCGGTGACGCTGCCCGACACCGAGGCGCTGACCGTGCTCGGCTTTCTCGGCGAGAAGCGCGGCTTCGACTGGCTGCGCCTCGACGCCTCGCTCCTGCCGGCGCCGATCCGGGCGCCGACCGACGCCGAGCTCGCGGCCTATCACGACGCCCATGCCGCGGACCGCTACACCCGTCCCGAGACCCGCGAGATCAGCTATGCCTCGGTGACCCCGGAGTCGCTGGCCGCGGAGATCCAGATCCCCGACGACGAGCTCCGGACCGCCTACGACGCGCAGCTCGAGAAGTTCCAGACCCCCGAGCGCCGGGCGGTCGACCGCATCGCCTTCCCCACGACCGAGGAGGCCGCGGCGGCCAAGGCCCGGCTCGACAAGGGCGAGATCGACTTCGACAGCCTCGCCACCGAGCGCGGCCTGAAGCCCGAGGACATCGACCAGGGCACCATCGCCGCCGACGCGCTCGCAGCGGACGCCCGGGCGGCGGTGTTCGGCGCCAGCGGCCCTGGCATCGTCGGACCGGTCGACACCCCGCTCGGACCCTCGCTCTACCGCATCAACGCCATCATGGCGGCGCACACCAAGACGTTCGACGAGGCCAAGGTCGAGCTCGGCAACGCGCGCGCGCTCGAGGAGGCCAAGAAGCAAATCGCCGACGACGGCCCGCATATCGAGGACCTGATCGCCGGGGGCGCCACGCTCGAGGAGATCGCCTCGGAGACGGTGCTGCAGCTCGGCTCGATCGCCCTCAACAGCGAGAGCAGCGGCGGCATCGCCGAGGACAAGGCGTTTCGCGACGCCGCCGCCAAGGCGCAAGGCGGCGAGGAGACCGACCTCGTCGAGCTGACCGGCGGCGGGCTGGTGACGCTGCGCGTCGACAAGATCGACCCGCCCGCGGTGATCCCGCTGGCCGATATCCGCGACCGGGTCGCCGCCGACTGGACGGCCGAGCAGACGACGAACGCGCTGACGCGGCTCGCCAATGGCTACGTCGACGAGCTGAAGGGCGGCCTGACTTTCGGGGCGCTGGCGCAGCGGCTCGACCAGCCGATCCAGACCGTGGCGCCGCTGACCCGCGGCGAGACCGCTCCCGGCCTGCCGCCCGCTCTGATCGCCGACGTCTTCTCGGCACCCGAGGGCGGGACGGTGACCCGCTCCGACGCCACCGGCGTGATCATCGCGCAGCTCACCGGCATTGAGCCGTTCGATCCCGCCGCGTCGGCCAACGGTCAGATCGTCGACAGTGTCCAGGGGCAGTACCGCGACCAGGCGAGGAGCGACCTGCTCGCGCTCTACACTGCCGCGCTGCGCGAGAAGGATGGCGTCACGGTCAACCAGTCGGCGATCGACTCGGCGCTGTCGCGGTTCCCCTGACCCGCGATGCAGCTCTTCCCGGCGATCGACGAGTTCACCGCTGCCTTCGCCGCGGGGCAGAACCAGGTGGTCTGGACCCGGCTGGTCGCCGACCTCGACACGCCGGTCTCACTGATGCTGAAGCTGACCGAGGCGCGCAAGGACAGCTTCCTGCTCGAAAGCGTCACCGGCGGCGAGGTCCGCGGCCGCTACTCGTTCATGGGCATGAAACCCGACCTGGTCTGGGAGTGCCGCGGCACCACCGCGCGGCTCAACCGCTCGGCGCGCTTCGATGCCGACGGCTGGCGTGACGAGGCCGCCGACCCGCTGACCAGCCTGCGCGCGCTGATCGCCGAGAGCCGGATCGAGCTGCCGCCGGAGCTGCCGCCGATGGCATCGGGCCTCTTCGGCTATCTCGGCTACGACATGGTGCGCCTCGTCGAGCACCTGCCGGACGTCAATCCCGACCCACTCGGGCTGCCCGACGCGCTGATGCTGCGCCCCTCGGTCGTGCTGGTGGTGGACGGGGTCAAAGGCGAGGTGACGGTGGTCAGCCCGGCCTGGGCGGGCTCGGGCCTCAACCCGCGCGCCGCCTACGCCCAGGCCGCCGAGCGGGTGATGGACGCGGTGCGCGACCTCGACCGCACCCCGCCCGAGGCGAGCCGCAACCTCGGCGACCTGACCCCGGGCGAGCCGGTCTCCAACACCAGCCACGCGCGCTATCTGGAGATGGTCGAGACCGCCAAGGAGCTGATCCGCGCCGGTGACATCTTCCAGGTGGTGCCGAGCCAGCGCTGGGCGCAGAAGTTCGACCTGCCGCCGTTCGCGCTCTACCGCGCGCTCCGCCGCACCAATCCGTCGCCCTACATGTTCTACTTCAACTTCGGCGGCTTCCAGGTCGTCGGCGCCAGCCCGGAGATCCTCGTCCGCGTCAAGGACGACACCGTCACCATCCGGCCCATCGCCGGCACCCGCCGCCGCGGCGCCACCGCAGTCGAGGACCTGGCACTCGAAGCCGAGCTCCTCGCCGACCCCAAGGAGCGCGCCGAGCACCTGATGCTGCTCGACCTCGGCCGCAACGACGTCGGCCGCGTCGCCCGCATCGGCACGGTCGATCCCAACGAGCAGTTCATCATCGAGCGCTACAGCCACGTGATGCACATCGTCTCGAACGTCGACGGCCAGCTCGCCCCCGGTCAAGACGCGCTCTCCGCCCTCCTCGCCGGCCTGCCCGCGGGCACGGTTTCCGGCGCGCCGAAGGTCCGAGCGATGCAGATCATCGACGAGCTCGAGGCCGAGAAGCGCGGCGTCTACGGCGGCGGCGTCGGCTATTTCGCGGCGCAGGGCGACATGGACATCTGCATCGCGCTGCGCACCGGAGTGGTCAAGGACGGCACGCTCTACATCCAGGCCGGCGGCGGCGTCGTCTTCGACAGCGACCCCGAGGCCGAGTACCAAGAGAGCATCGCCAAGTCCCGAGCCCTCACCCAGGCCGCCCGCGACGCCGGCCTCTTCGTCGCCGGCCGCGGCGGCAACTGAGGCCCTGCCTTAGCCGTGGGGCCTCCCGGAAGGAGGCCCCACCCTTGACGTTTACTTCATTGCGTCCATGAGCATCATGTCGTCATTGCCCTGACACTTGGTCGTGAGTTGCGAGAAGATCTCGTCGGCCATCAGCTGCTGCCCGGACTGCTTCTGGCTGGTGAAGGCCTGAACCTGAGCGATCGTCGCCATCTGCTGCGTGTGATCCTGCTTGGCAAACTGGGCGCAGGTCATCGCATCCACCGTCTGGGCGAAGGCCGGAGCCCCCATGAGAGCGGCAAAGCCGAAGGCCAGTAGAGCGCGTTTCATGAAAGTGTCTCCCTCATTTCAATCATGCCGCTTCGTTGCGGCCCCCGGCTATTCGCCGCCGGGCCACCGTTAATATCTTTTGCTTCAAGTCTTCACGCTTAATTGACTGACCGGCCGGCGCACTGGTGTGCCGCTCAGGGCGAGGTCTTCGGCGACGGCGACCCCGGCCCGGACGACGCCGTTCCTGCCGGCTCCGGCGCGCCGGCGATCGCCGGCGCCTCGCTCACCGGCGGCGCGGGCTCGACGACGGCCTCCGGCTGTAGCGGCGCCTGCGGCGGCTCCGGGGTCACCTGCGGCGGCGTCGGCGGCACCGGCGGGAACGCCCAGGCGAGCGCCAGCCCCACCCCGGCAGCGAACAGCAGCCCGACGAATGCTCCCCGCCAGAACCCAGGCGTGCGCGGCTGCGGCGCCATCCTATTCCCCAAGCTTCCGCCACATTGGCGGGGGGCCTTGACCCCGTCCGACCGTCGGGCGCATTTATAACGCGCGGGCGGGCGGGCGCCAGCGTGAAAGCCTTCGGAACACAAGTCATGTTGCTGCTGATCGACAATTACGACAGCTTTACCTACAATCTCTTCCACTATCTGGGCGAGCTCGGCGCCGAGATCACCGTGCGGCGCAACGACGAGATCGACGTTCAAGCCGCGATGGCGCTGAACCCTTCGGCGATCCTGCTCTCGCCGGGCCCGTGCACCCCGAACGAGGCCGGCATCTGCCTCGCCCTGGTCGAGGCCGCCGCCGAGACCCGCACGCCGCTGATCGGCGTCTGCCTCGGCCACCAGGCGATCGGCCAGGCGTTCGGCGGCAAGGTGGTCCGCGCCGGCGAGATCGTCCACGGCAAGCTCGGCAGCATCCGCCACCAGGGCGCGGGCCTCTTCCGCGGCCTGCCCTCGCCGTTCGCCGCGACCCGCTACCACAGCCTGATCGTCGAGCGCGCCAGCCTGCCCGCCGGCCTCGAGGTCACCGCCGCACTCGAGGACGGCACGATCATGGGCCTCGCCCACCGCGAGCTGCCGATCCACGGCGTCCAGTTCCACCCGGAATCGATCGCCTCCGAGCACGGCCGGGCGCTCCTCGCGAACTTTCTCGAGCTGACCCGCGTGCCGGCATGAGCGAGCGCCTGCGCCCGCTGATCGGCCGCGCCGCCGAGGGACCGCTCAGCCGGGCGCAGGCCGAGACCGCGTTCGGCGCGATCATGGACGGCGATGCCACGCCGGCGCAGATTGGCGGCTTCCTGATGGCGCTCCGGACCCGCGGCGAGACCGTCACCGAGTACGCCGCCGCCGCCGCGGTGATGCGCGCGCGCTGCCTGCGCGTCCGCGCCCCCGAGGGCGCCATCGACATCGTCGGCACCGGCGGCGACGGCAAGGGCACGCTCAACATCTCGACCGGCGCCGCCTTCGTCGTGGCAGGCTGCGGCGTCGTCGTCGCCAAGCACGGCAACCGCAACCTCAGCTCGAAGTCGGGCGCCGCCGACGCGCTTACCGAGCTCGGCATCAACGTCATGGTCGGCCCCGAGATCGTCGAGCAGGCGCTCGCCGAGGCCGGCATCGGCTTCATGATGGCGCCGATGCACCACCCGGCCGTCCGCCACGTGATGCCCGCCCGCACCGAGCTCGCCACCCGCACCATCTTCAACATCCTCGGGCCGCTCACCAATCCCGCCTCGGTGCGCCGCCAGCTGACCGGCGCCTTCTCCCGTTCGGTGATCCGCCCGATGGCCGAGACGCTCGGCCAGCTCGGCTCGGACCGCGCCTGGCTCGTCCACGGCGCCGACGGCACCGACGAGGTCTCCATCACCGGCGAGACCTGGGTGGCCGAGCTCTGCGACGGCGAGATCCGGGAATTCTCCATCCACCCCGAAGACGCCGGCCTCGCGCCGCAGCCGCTGGCCGCAGTCCTCGGCGGTTCCCCGGCCGAGAACGCCCGCGCGCTCCGTGGCCTGCTCGCCGGCGAGCCGTCGGCCTACCGCGACGCGGTGCTGCTGAACGCCGCCGCGGCCCTCGTGGTGGCCGACAAGGCCGCGACGCTGCGCGACGGCGTGGCGATGGCCGCCGAAAGCATCGATAGCGGCGCGGCGCTCCGCCGCGTCGACGCGCTCGCCGCGGTCACCAACGCCGCGACCGCCGGTGCAGCGCGGTGAGCATCCTCGACGACATCCGCAGCTACAAGCTCGCCGACGTCGCGACCCGCAAGGCGGCGCGCCCGATGGCCGACATCGAGGCCGCCGCCCGCGCCGCCGACCGCCCGCGCGACTTCGTCGATGCGCTGCACAAGGCTTCCGCCCGCGGCTACGGCCTGATCGCCGAGATCAAGAAGGCGAGCCCGTCCAGGGGCCTGATCCGCGCCGACTTCGACCCCGCGGCACTCGCCACCGCCTACGCCGCTGGCGGGGCCGCGTGCCTCAGCGTGCTGACCGACGGCCCGAGCTTCCAGGGCGACGACAGCTACCTCGCGCTGGCGCGCGACGCGGTGACCCTGCCGGTGCTGCGCAAGGACTTTCTCTACGATCCCTGGCAGGTGGTCGAATCGCGCGCGCTCGGCGCCGACTGCATCCTCATCATCCTCGCGAGCGTCACCGACGCCCAGGCGGCCGAGCTCGAGGACGCCGCGATCGCCTGGGGCATGGCGGCGCTGATCGAGGTGCACACCGCCGAAGAGCTCGAGCGCGTCAAGCTCCTCAAGTCGCCGCTCGTCGGCATCAACAACCGCGACCTCAACACCTTCGGTGTCGATCTCGACACCACCAAGCGGCTGGCGCGCAGCGTGCCCGGGGACCGGGTGATCGTCTCGGAGTCCGGCTTTGCCACCCGGGCCGATCTCGGCCAGGTCGCACGCTACGGCGTGCGCGCCTTCCTGGTCGGCGAGACGCTGATGCGCGAGCCGAACGTCGAGGCGGCCACCCGGGAGCTCCTGCGCAGCCCGTGGACGCCCGAGGCCGAATAGGTGGCGGGGCTCACGCACTTCGACGCCGATGGCGCGGCCCGCATGGTCGATGTCTCGGACAAGCCCGCCACCGCCCGGCGCGCGGTGGCGCGCGGCTGGGTCGCGATGGCGCCCGCGACGCTCGCCCTGGTGACCGAAGGCACCGCGGCCAAGGGAGACGTGCTCGGCGTCGCACGCATCGCCGGCATCATGGCGGCCAAGCGCACCGCCGACCTCATCCCGCTCTGCCATCCGCTGGCGCTGAGCAAGGTGACGGTCGACCTCGTGCCAGACGCGCAGGCCGGTCGCGTCGCCATCGAGGCCACCGTCGCCACCACCGGCCCGACCGGGGTCGAGATGGAAGCACTGACGGCCGTCTCGATCGCCGCGCTCACCGTCTACGACATGCTGAAGGCGGTCGACCGCGGCATGGTGATCGGCGAGGTGCGCCTCGCGCTCAAGGAAGGCGGCAAGTCCGGCCGCTTCGAGGCGCCGTGAGCGAGCCGCTGCTCTCCGTCGCCGAGGTCCACGCGAGGCTGGCGCGCCTTTTCGCGCCGCTCGGCAGCGAGGCGGTGCCGCTCGCCCGTGCCGCCGGCCGCGTCCTCGCACGGGACGTGGTGGCCGCGCGCGACCAGCCGCCGTTCGCCGCCTCGGCGATGGACGGCTACGCCATCCTCGCCGCCGACGCCGCCACCGGCGCGCAGCTTCGCGTCGTCGGCACCTCCGCCGCCGGTGCGCGGTTCGAGGGCGGCGTCGGCCGAGGCGAGGCGGTGCGCATCTTCACCGGCGCGCCCGTGCCGCCTGGCGCCGACATGATCCTGATCCAGGAGGACGCCGACGCCGACGGCGAGGTCATCACCCTGCGCGACAACCGCGACAACGAGCGATACATCCGCCCGGCGGGCGGCGACTTCGCGGCCGGCGCGCGGATCGCGGCGCCGCGCCGGCTCCGGCCGGTCGATCTCGCGCTGGCCGCGGCGATGAACTGCGGGCGCCTCACCGTGGCACGCCGGCCGGTCGTGGCGCTGATCGCCACCGGCGACGAGCTGGTGATGCCCGGCGAGGACCCCGGCCCCGACCAGATCGTCGCCTCGAACAGCTTCGGCCTCAAGGCGATGCTCGACGCGGCCGGTGCCGAGACGCGGCTCCTGCCGATCGCGCGCGACACCGCCGAGAGCCTCGCCGCGACGATCGAGCTCGCCGCCGATGCCGATCTCATCGTCACGATCGGCGGCGCCTCGGTCGGCGACTACGACCTCGTGCAGAAGACCGCGCTGGCGCACGGCATGACACTCGATTTCTACCGGATCGCGATGCGGCCGGGAAAGCCGCTGATGGCCGGTCGCCTCGGCGGGGTGCCGCTGGTCGGCCTGCCCGGCAACCCGGTCTCGGCGATGGTGACCGGACGCATCTTCCTCGTGCCCGCGGTCGAGCGGATGCTGGGCCTGCCGGGCGATCCGCCCGAACGCCTCCCCGCGCGCCTCGGCGCGCCGCTCGGCCCGAACGGTCCGCGCGCCCACTACATGCGCGCCCGGGTCGAGGCGGATGCCGCCGGCTGGCGCTGCACGCCGTTCGCGCGCCAGGATAGCTCGCTCCTGTCGGTCCTCGCCGAAGCCAACGGACTGATGCTGCGGGACCCCGGCGATCCGGCGCGTGATATCGGGGAGGCGGTTGAGTTCATCTGGCTTTGATAAACCCTGAGTTGTATGCAGAACATTGAATCTTGACACAAAACGGGAACGTACGTAGAACGGGGGCACGGCCGGCCAAGGAAGGACAGAGATGCTGACGCGCAAGCAATACGACCTGCTGCATTTCATCCACCAGCGCCTGCAGCGGGACGGCGTGCCGCCGTCATTTGACGAGATGAAGGACGCGCTCGACCTGCGCTCCAAGTCCGGCATCCACCGCCTGATCACCGCGCTCGAGGAGCGCGGCTTCATCCGCCGCCTGCCGCACCGCGCCCGCGCCATCGAGATCGTCCGCCTGCCCGAGACGCTCGACGCCGCCGCGGGTTTCCAGCCCGAGGTGGTCGACGGCGGCCGGCCGGATCGTCCGGCGGCGTCGCTCGGCATCGAGGCTGCGTCGATCGAGCTGCCCGTCATGGGCCGGATCGCCGCCGGCACCCCGATCGAGGCCATCCAGCAGGTCTCCCACAACATCGCCGTCCCGGCCTCGATGCTCTCCACCGCCGGCCGGCACTACGCGCTCGAGGTCAAGGGCGATTCGATGATCGAGGCGGGCATCAACAGCGGTGACATCGTCGTCGTCCAGGAGCAGTCCACGGCGCAGAACGGCGACATCGTCGTCGCGCTGATCGAAGGCGAGGAGGCGACGCTCAAGACCTTCCGCCGCCGCGGCACCACCATCGCGCTCGAGGCCGCGAACCCCGCCTACGAGACCCGCCTCTACCAGGATCACCAGGTCCGGGTGCAGGGCAAGCTCGTCGGCCTGATCCGCACCTACTGATCTGCCGTTATCGGTCCGCGACGCGCAGCGGCCGGGCCGCAGCCTCTCGCGTCCAAGGGCGCGCGCGGTTCGCCGAGCGGGCACCCTCGACCGTAAGCTCGCCGCCCGGGGAGACCCGGATCGCCAGCGCCCCGTCGCGGCGCAGCCGCTCCCGCCCGACGAAGAGGCATCCCCCCTCCGGCGTCTCGCTCCAGTTGGGCGCGATCAGGATCGCCGTCTCGGCGCAGAGGCCGCCCGCGCCGGTTGCGTCCCGCGTCCCGACGTAGAGCAGCCGGCCCACCCCGGGCACCTCGGCGGCGATGCGGTTCTGCTTCCGCACCAGCCTGCCGCGGGCATAGGCGTCGGCTTGTGTCGCGAGGTCGCCGTCGTCCTTGAGCCAGCTCTCCGCGACGTAGGTGTTGCCCCGATCGCTCGACAGCACCCGTCCCGCCGGCGTCCGGATGCCGAAGAACCGGCCGTTGTCGGCGATCATCACGTCCGGCCTGACCTGTCCGCTCCAGAGTAGCACCGCCACCGCCGCCGGCAGCAGCGCCGCCCAGCGCCCCCGCCCGATCCAGAGAACGAAGAAGACCCCCGCGATCAGCAGCAGCGCGAGGCTTGCCGGCGGCCCGGCCGGCACGCCCACCACCGCCCCGCCCAGCCCGGCGACGAACCGCGCGACCGCGATGATGTAGCCCATGCCGAGCCCGGCCACCTGGAACGGCAGCCAGTCGAGCCCGAACGGCGCCGCCAGCACCGCGATCACCGCGGCCGGCATCACGACGACCCCCATCGCCGGGATCGCGAGCAGGTTCGCGAGCAAGCCGTACTGCGCCATCGTATTGAAATGGAACGCCGAGATCGGCGCCGTCGCCGATCCCGCGACCAGCGAGGTCATCGCCACCGCCAGCAGCGGCCGCACGAAGCGCCAGCCCGGCGCAGTCTGGGTGTGCCGCCACCACGCCTTCCGCCTGAGCGCCTCGAAGGCCGCGACCAGCCCGATCGTCGCGGCGAAGGACATCTGGAACCCCGGCTGCAGCAGGCTGTCCGGCGCGAGCACCAGCACGATCAGCGCCGCGAGCGCCACCGAGCGCAGCGTCACTGCCGGCCGGTCGATCAGCACCGCGATCAAGACCGTCGCGGTCATCACGTAGGACCGCTCGGCCGCGACCTCCGAGCCCGAGATCACCAGGTACGCCGCCCCCGCGGCCAACGCCGCCACCGCCGCGATCTTCTTCAGCGGCCAGACCAGCGCCAGCCGCGGGACCAGCGCCAGCCCGTAGCGGATCAGCGCGAAGACCGCCGCGGCGAGCAGGGTCATGTGCAGCCCCGAGATCGACACGATGTGATAGAGGCTCGAAATCCGCAGCGCCGCCTCGACCGACCGGTCGATGCCCGAGCGATCGCCGGTCAGGATCGCCGCGGTGAACGCCCCGTCCTGCCCCGGCACCAGCCGCTGGATGTGCGCCGAGGACGCCATCCGGAGGCGGAACGGCAGCTGCCGCAGCACGCCCGTCTCCGGCGCATAGGCCTCGACCATCGGCGTGCGCGCATAGCCCACCGCCCCGATCCGGTCGAACCACGCGAGCCGGCGATAGTCGAAGCCGCCGGGCTCCGCGGGCGCTGCCGGCGGCGCGATCCGCGTCTGGCCCATCAGCACCAGCCCCGGCTGCAGCAGATCGGGCGGGGTCGCTGGATCGAGCGAGAGGCGCACCCGCGCCGGCGTCCGTGCCGGCTCGAGCCCGAAGATCACCACGCGGTCGAGCAGCACCCGCGGACGGTCGCTCGCCGACCGGTCGAGCCCGACGATGCGGCCTTGCAGGTTCGCCGTCATCTCGTAGGCCAGGACCGGTGCGGCCACCGCCCGGGTGCGCAGCGCCGCCGCCCCGAACCCCAACCCCGGCAGCAGCGCGGCGAGAAGAACAACCCGTCCCACCGGCCCGACCCGGACCAGCGTCGCCGCGCCGACCGCGAGCGCCGCCGGCCAGCGCCGCGAGCATCCAGGGTTCGGGCTCCGTCGGCACCGCGAAGTAGAGCGCAATCCCCAGCGCGAAGAAGACCGGGATCCACAGCGCCAGGTGCGGCCGCTGCGCCTCGACCAGCGCGGCCAGACGGTCGCCGCCCACGTCCCTTGTTCTCCCGCTCGGTTTCGGCCTAAGACGACCGTTGCCCGCGCATGGTTGCCAGGAGGTTAAGACCGATGCCCGCTCCCGCGCCCGTGGTGACGCGCTTCGCGCCTTCGCCGACCGGCTTCCTGCACATCGGCGGCGCCCGCACCGCGCTCTTCAACTGGCTCTACGCCCGCCACACCGGCGGCCAGTTCCTGCTGCGCATCGAGGACACCGACCGCGCCCGCTCCACGCCGGAGGCGACGGCGGCGATCTTCGAGGGCCTGCGCTGGCTCGGGCTGGACTGGGACGGCGAGGCGATCAGCCAGATCTCCCGCACCGCCCGGCACGCCGAGGCGACCCACGAGATGATCGCCCGCGGCACCGCCTACCGCTGCTGGTCGAGCGTCGAGGAGATCGAGGCGTTCCGCGCCGAGGCCCGCGCCGAGGGCCGCCCGCCGCTCTTCCGCTCGCCGTGGCGCGACGCGGACCCGGCCACGGCGCCGGACGCCCCCTTCGTCGTGCGCCTGAAGGCACCGCGCACCGGCGAGACCGTGGTCGAGGACGTGGTGCAGGGCACCGTCACCTGGAAGAACGAGACGCTCGACGACCTGATCCTGCTGCGCTCGGACGGCACGCCCACCTACATGCTCGCGGTCGTGGTCGACGACCATGACATGGGCGTCACCCATGTCATCCGCGGCGACGACCATCTGACCAACGCCGCCCGCCAGACGCTGATCTACCAGGCCGCCGGCTGGGACGTGCCGGTCTTCGCCCACATCCCGCTGATCCACGGCGCCGACGGCGCCAAGCTCTCCAAGCGCCACGGCGCGCTCGGCGTCGAGGCCTACCGCGAGATGGGCTACCTCGCCGAGGCGATGCGCAACTACCTGGCGCGGCTCGGCTGGAGCCACGGCAACGACGAGTTCTTCACCACCGAGCAGGCGATCGGGTGGTTCGACCTGAGCCATCTCGGCAAGGCGCCGGCCCGGTTCGACTTCACCCGGCTCGAGAACCTCTCGGGCCAGCACATCCGCGCCGCGGACGACGCCGCCCTTCTCGCGGAGATCGAGGATTATCTTGCGGCGCAAAAGAAACCGCCCCTGACCGACGCGGCCCGGGCCCAGATGCTGCGGGCGATGCCGGGCCTCAAGGAACGCGCAAAGACCATCCCGCAAATCCTTGACATGGCCAGCTTTATCATCGGTCATCGGCCGTTCGTTCCGGATGAGCCGGCCGCGCGGGTGCTGCGTGGCGTGCCTGACGGGCTGTTGGCGAAATTGACTTCGCGTCTGCAAAATACTAAATGGGCGGCAGCCGATCTGGAGACCGCAGTCCGGGACTTCGCTGCCGAGCAGGATCTGGGTCTCGGCAAGATCGCCCAGCCGCTGCGGGTAGCACTCTCCGGCCGGACCGTGTCGTTGGGGGTTTTCGACATGATGGAAATACTCGGCCGCGACGAAAGCCTTGCCAGGCTCGAGGACTGCACGGTTTCGGGCAAGGTCTGACGGCCACGCCAGCCCGGCCGGGCGTTGGCGACCACGAGGAAGCGTGGCAACCGCGAGGGGCGGCGGCCGAGCAAAAGGGGACGACGCATGACGAACCAGGCCCATCACACCGCCAAGCTCGCCGTCGGGGACAAGACGCTGGAGCTGCCGATCTACCAGGGTACCGTCGGGCCGGACGTCATCGACATCCGCCAGCTCTATTCCGACGGCGGCGTCTTCACCTTCGATCCGGGCTACACCTCGACCGGCTCCTGCGAGAGCTCGATCACCTACATCGACGGCGACAAGGGCGAGCTGCTCTACCGCGGCTATCCCATCGAGCAGCTCGCCGACAAGTCGAACTTCCTCGAGGTCTCCTACCTGCTGCTCTACGGCGAGCTGCCCACCGCGGCGCAGCTCGAGGACTTCGTGAGCCGGGTGACCAACCACACCATGCTGCACGAGCAGATGGCCTATTTCTTCCGCGGCTTCCGGCGCGACGCTCACCCGATGGCGGTGGTCTGCGGCACGATGGGGGCGATGGCGGCCTTCTATCACGACAGCACCGACATCACCGACGCCTGGCAGCGCGAGGTCGCGACCATCCGGCTGATCGCGAAGATGCCGACGATCGTCGCCTGGGCCTTCAAGTACGCGGTCGGCCAGCCGTTCGTCTATCCCAAGAACAGCCTCGACTACGCCTCGAACTTTCTCAACATGTGTTTCTCGGTGCCGGCCGAGGAATACGTGGTCAACCCGATCGTCAGCCGGGCGATGGACCGCATCTTCACGCTCCACGCCGACCACGAGCAGAACGCCTCGACGTCGACGGTGCGGCTCGCGGGGTCCTCGGGCGCCAATCCCTTCGCCTGCATCGCCGCCGGCGTCGCCTGCCTCTGGGGTCCGGCGCATGGCGGCGCCAACGAGGCCTGCCTCAGGATGCTGCGCGAGATCGGCACGGTCGATCACATTCCCGAATACATCAAGCGCGCCAAGGACAAGGACGATCCGTTCCGGCTGATGGGCTTCGGCCATCGCGTCTACAAGAACTTCGACCCGCGCGCCAAGGTGATGAAGGAGAGCGCCGACGAGGTGCTCGGCCTTCTCGGCATCGAGAACAATCCCACGCTGCAGGTGGCCAAGGAACTCGAGCGCATCGCCCTCGAGGACGAGTACTTCATCGAGAAGAAGCTCTATCCCAACGTCGACTTCTACTCCGGCATCATCCTCGACGCGATCGGCTTCCCGACCTCGATGTTCACGCCGATCTTCGCGCTGGCGCGCACCGTCGGCTGGATCTCGCAGTGGAAGGAGATGCTCGAGGACCCGCATCTCAAGATCGGCCGGCCCCGCCAGCTCTACACCGGCAAGACAGAGCGCGACTACGTCGAGGTCGAAGATCGCTGACGCACCGGAAAGCGCCTCGCTCGCCCGGGTGCGCGACGACGCCGTGCGACGCGGGCTCGCGATCGAGCCCGTCCGTCTCGCGGAAGGCACCCGCACCGCCGCCGATGCGGCGCGCGCCTGCGGCTGCGGCATCGACCAGATCGTCAAGTCGGTCGTCCTCCGCGAGGCCGGCTCCGACCGCCATGTCCTCTTTCTCACCGCCGGCGGCAATCGCGTCGACTTCGACAAGGCCGGGGCGCTGGCCGGCGCCGTCCTGGAGAAAGCCGATGCCGCCAGCATCCGCGCCCGGACCGGCTTTGCCATCGGCGGCGTGGCGCCGCTCGGCCACCTCGCCCCGATCGAGGTCTGGTTCGATCCGGACCTCCTGCGCTACGACCTGATCTGGGCGGCCGCCGGCACGCCGCACCACGTCTTCTCCGTCCAGCCCGCAGCGCTCGCGGCCGCTGTCGGCGCCACCGTGGTGGATTTCACCGCCTGAGCGCCGCCAGCACCGACCGCGCCGCCCGGAGCCCCGGGGGCTCGCCGCCGCGCCCGAGAAGCTCCATCGCCCGCTCGCCCGCGGCACGCTGCGCCGCCGCGGCGGCCGGGTCCGCCAGCAGGTGCGCCACGGCCGGCGTGATCCTGTCCGCCGTGCAGTCCTTGAGAAAGAATTCCGGCACGATCCGGGTATCGGTGACGAGGTTGACCAGCGTCGCGGTGTCGATCAGCGCGCTCCGCATGACGATCCAGCCGGTCAGCGCATTGGCGGTATAGGCGATCACCATCGGCGTGCCCGCGGCCGCGAGCTCCAGGCTCACCGTGCCCGACGCGGCAAGCGCCGCGTCCGCCGCCGCGAAGGCCGCGCGCTTGCGCTGCTCCGCCTCTTCGACCGACAGGCCGCGCGGGTCGACGAGCTTCGGCCAGCCGTCCACATCGGGCGGCATCAGCGCCACCAGGGCCTCGGCCACCGGCGCCGCCGCCGGCAGCAGCACCGCGAGGCCGGGATCGCTCGCCCGGAGCCGCCGCACCACCTCGGCGAAGACCGGCGCCAGCCGCGTCACCTCGCCGTGCCGCGACCCCGGCAGCACCACCAGCAACCGACCTTCCGGGGCGACGCCGAACTCGGCCCTCAGCGCCGCCGCCTCCGCCGGCGTCGCCTGCCGCTCGGCGACCACCGGGTGGCCGACGAAGTCGCAGGTCATCCCCGCCGCCTGCATGTAGGGCGGCTCGAACGGCAGGAGCGCCAGCACGTGGTCGACCGAGCGCGCCATCTTCGCCGCCCGCCCCGGCCGCCAGGCCCAGACCGAGGGCGCCACGTAGTGGATGACCCTGAGGCCGGGCCGCAGCCGCCGCGCCCGCCGCGCCACCCGCAGCGCGAAGTCAGGGCTGTCGATGGTGACCAGCGCATCCGGCGACGCCGCCGCCACCGCATCGCCGGTTTCGCGGATGCGCCGAAGCAGGGCCGGCAGCCGCGGCAGCACCTCGGCCAGCCCCATCACCGACAGCTCCTCTATCGGGAACCGGCTCGCCAGCCCCTCCGCCGCCATTGCCGGCCCGCCGACGCCCTCCACCACCAGCCCGTCGCCGCAGAGCTGGCGCAGCCCCGTGATCAGCGCCCCGCCGAGCCGGTCGCCCGACGGCTCCCCCGCAACCAGGAAGAGCCGCACCGCCATCACCGCGGCCCTGCCGCGAGTCGCGCCGGGGTCAAGGGCCGCGGCACGCGGCGGGCGCAAGCCCGCTTGCCCTTGACGCCGGCGCGACTCGCAACCCCACCATGGGAAAGGCGCCCCGAGGAAGCAGCCGCTTCCTCAGGCGCCTCCCCGGCCAACCTTCTCTTCTCTTGCCCGGCCCAAGCCTTCACCGCCCTCTCCCCGCGGCGCGCGCGCCACGCCGCCCCGGGCGCTCCGCCGCCGCGCCGCCCCCGCGGGCCGGGCGGCCTCACGCCCGCGCCCGCCGCAGCCGCGGGTCCAGCCGGTCTCGCAGCCCGTCGCCCATCAGGTTCGCTCCGAGCACCGTCAGCACGATGGCGAGGCCGGGAAACAGCGCCAGCCACGGCGCGAAGCCGATCATCGTCTGGCTCTCCGCCAGCATCCGCCCCCAGGACGGCGTCGGCGGCTGCGCCCCGAGCCCGACGTAGGAGAGCCCCGCCTCTGCGAGGATGCCGAGCGAGAACTGGATCGTGCCCTGCACGATGAGGAGGCTCGCGAGGTTCGGCAGGATGTGTTCCAGCGAGATCCGCGCCGCCCCTTTTCCCGCCATCCGCGCCGCCAGCACGAAGTCCCGGGTCCAGAGCGACAGCGCCGCCCCCCGCGTCAGCCGCGCGAAGACCGGCACGTTGAAGATGCCGATGGCGATGATCGCGTTCAGCGCCGACGGCCCGAAGACCGCGGTGATCATGATGGCGATGAGCAGCGACGGGAACGCGAAGACCAGATCGTTGCCCCGCATGATCGCCTCGTCGAGCAGCGACCCCCGCGCCGCCGCTGCGGCCAGCCCCAGCGGCACGCCCGCTCCCATGCCGATCCCGACCGCGACCAGCGCCACCGCGATCGAGATGCGCGCGCCCACCATCAGCATCGACAGCACGTCGCGCCCGAAATGGTCGGTCCCGAACCAGTGCGCCGGGGACGGCGCCTGCAGCTTGCCGGCGATGTCGATCGCCGCCACGTCCCACGGCGTCCAGACCAGCGACACCAGCGCCACCCCGACGAACCCCGCCACCACGCCCCCGCCGATCGCCAGCCCCCGCATCACCGGCTCCGGAGCCGCGGATCGACCAGCACGTACGCGAGGTCGACCAGCGTGGTCACCAGGATCACCGCCACCACCAGCAGCATCACCACGCTCTGCACCACGATGAGGTCGCGCTGGCCGATCGCCTGGAAGACCAGCCGCCCCAGCCCCGGCAGGAAGAAGACGTTCTCCACGATGATCGCCCCGGCCAGCAGGAACGAGAACTGCAGCCCGACGATCGTCAGGACCGGGATCAGCGCGTTCCTAAGCGCATGCCGGCGCAGCGCCTGCCCGCGCGTCAGCCCCTTGGCCCGCGCCGTGCGGATGAAATCCTCGCCGAGCGTCTCGATCAGCGCCGCGCGCATCACCCGCGCGAGGATCGCCGCCTGCGGCAGCGCCAGCGCCACCGCCGGCAGCGCCAGCGCCTTCAGCCCCGCGCCGAGCCCGGCGTCCCAGCCCGGAAATCCGCCGGCCGAGACCCAGCGCAGCTTCACCGCAAAGACCAGCACCAGGAGCATCGCGAACCAGAAGTTCGGCACCGCCACCCCGAGCTGCGTCGCCGCCATGACCCAGGCATCCGCCGGCCGCCCGCGCCGCGCCGCCGCCCAGAGCCCCACCGGAAACGCGATCGCCACGGAAAGCGCCAGCGCCATGAGCGCCAGCGGCAGCGACACCTGCAGCCGGTCGAGCACGATCTGCGCCACCGGCGTGCGGTAGGTGTAGGAGATGCCGAAATCCCCGCGGAGCATGCCGCCGGCCCAGCCGAGATAGCGCGCCACCGGCCCGCCACCGAGCCCGAGCTCGGTCCGCAGCGCCGCCACCGTCTCGGGGCTCGCGTTCAGCCCCAGCATGGTGGCCGCCGGGTCGCCCGGCACCACGCTCAGCGCCACGAAGACGACGAGGCTCGCCACCACGAGGCTCGCCGCCAGCGAGAGGAGGCGTCTCAGGACATATCGAAGCATCGCGCGGCGGTCCCGGCTGGTCGCCCGACCCTAGGTCCCGACCGGCAGCTTCACAAGGCGCGACCGCGCCTGCTCCGCGCTCACTGGGACGGAGCGGGAACCGCGGAGCGCGCCGCAAGCGCCTGCTCCATGTCGAAGATCGCGGCATGGAGCGAGCTGTCGTCGACGCGGATCAACCCCTCGCCGCTGCGCCGGACGTCGACGATGGCATACATGATCAGGCTGAGGAAGAACGCGAAGGCGAACGCCCGCCAGGTGAGCGCCTGCCCCAGCATGCCCATGCGATCGCCGATCAGGAAGATCGCCATCAGCGCCCCGGCCAGCATCATGATCTGCGTCAGCACCGAGATCGGAACCGACAGCGTCGCCACCCGGTAGACGTGGGCATCGAGCGCGGCGTTCATCGCTCCGGCCACGAACGCCTGGATCGGCGGCGGCGTCGGATCGCGCGTCGCCTCGAGCGTCAGCGGCCAGAGCCGGGATTGCGCCGCGAGGGTCCTCTCGAGGAACGCCTGCGCCTTGGCCGGTGTGTCGATCGGCTCGAGCCGAGGGACCACCCGGGTCCTGGCGTAGTCGAGGATCGCCACCTGCAGCTGGGTGCGGCCGGGATCGTCGAGGTAGTCGGCGCGCAGGAAGACCGTGCCCAGCGCAGCCGCCTCGTCGGTGATCGCGTCCTTGATCGACTGGAACACCGTCAGCGAGTTTCCGAAGGTGAAGGCGACAAGCAGGCCGAGGAGCGCGAGAAAGGCGTTCATCGTCGTCTCGCTGATGACCTTCTCGATCGCGTCGGCCTTCTCGTTGAGGCGTCGGCGCCTGGCGCGGCCGTTCACAAACCCGCCGAGCACCGCGAGCGGCATCAGGACGAACAGGATCACGGCAATTTCCCACAGGTGCAGGCTTGGAAGCGTCAGCTCGCGGTAGAGGGAGGCGGAGGTCGTGGTGGGCATGGCGCGACTCGTGCAAGGACCTGCCGCCGACGCTACGCCGGGCGGCCCCGGCCGGCATCGGAATTCGACCCGGCAGCCGTCCGACGTCGCGGCCCGGTCACTTGTCCCAGTAGACCGCCGTCATGTCGTTGGCCTGCGTCGGCGAATCCGTCCAGAGCCCGCGAAGCTTCGCATCGGCCACCCCGGTCTTGGCCAGCTCGAACAGGAAGGCGTTGACGTACCGGTTCGCCACCCGCTCCTGCGCCGCCTTCAGGATCGCCGTCTGCTCGCCCAGGTCGGGCGTCGCCTGCAGGCCGGTCATCAGTGCCCGCATCACCGGGTCGTCATAGCCGAAGTAGTAGTCCTTCTTGGCGTAGATGCCGATGTCCATCGGCTCGGTGTGGCTGACGATCGTCAAGTCGAAGTCCTTGTTCTTGAAGACCTGCTCCAGCCATTGCGCCCATTCCATGTTGACGATCTCAACGTCGATGCCGACCGCGCGCAGCTGCGCCTGCACGATCTCGCCGCCGCGCCGGGCGTAGGACGGCGGCGGCAGCGCCAGCGTCGCCTTGAAGCCATCCGCCAACCCCGCCTCGGCCAGCAGCGCCCTGGATTTCTCCGGATCATAGGCCGACAACGCGGTCAGGTCTTCGTAGGCCGGGTTCTGCGGCGCGAAATGGCTGCCGATCGGCGTGCCGTAGCCGAAGACCGCCCCGTCGATCAGCGCCTTGCGGTCGATGGCGTGCGCCACCGCCTGACGCACCCGAATGTCGTCGAACGGCTTGCGCGCATTGTTCATCGCCAGGATCGTCTCGCCTTCGGTCGAGCCGATGATCACCTGGAACCGGGGGTCCGCCGCGAACTGCGCCAGGTTCTCCGGCGCCGGAAAGTTCGGGAAGACATCGATATCGCCGGCCATCATCGCCGAGAACGCCGCGGTCGGGTCGGAGATGAACTTGAAGGTCACCTTGTCGAGCTTGGCCGGCGTCCCCCAGTAGTCGGGATTCTTTACCAGCTCGACCCGGTCGCCCTGCACCCATTTCGAGAACTTGAACGGACCGGTGCCGACCGGGTTCGTCGCCTCGGTGTCGATGCTCGCCGGCGAGACGATCACCGCGTCGCCCCAGGCCAGGTCGAACAGCAGCGACCCCTTGGGCGCATCGAGTCCGATCTCGACTGTGGTGTCGTCGATCGCCGTCACCTCGTTGATCCCGGCGAAGAGCTGCTTCTGGGCATTGGTCGAGTCCGGCGCCATCGCCCGATCGAACGAGAAGACCACGTCCTCCGCGGTCATCGGCGTGCCGTCCTGGAACGTGACGCCGGGATGCAGTTGGAACTCCCAGCTCAGGCCATCAGGCGCCACCGTCCAGCTTTCGGCCAGCGCCGGCAAGATCGAGCCGTCCTCGGCGAAGCGGGTCAGGCCTTCGAAGACGTTGGCATAGACCACCTCGTCGATCGCCGCCGCGGCTCCCGCGGTCGGATCGAGGTTCGGCGGCTCGAGCTGCATCCCGACGACGACGTCCGACCGCTGAGCGAAGGCCGCGCCGCCGGCCAGCATCAGACCGGCCGCGAGCGCGAGAAGGGATAGCCTCATCGTGCGTTCTCCACCGTCGAACGGCGGGACAGCCCGCCTGTCAGTCCTTTCGGCCCACCGCGGATTGCAAAGCGCAAGGCCCGTCCCCCCTTGAGGCATCGAGCATGCCCTCGACGCCGCCATATTCGTCGGGTTGACGCGCAACGTCCAGTGTGCCGGAGGCCGTCGGCCTGCTGGGCGCTGCGACCGGTTCACCGGCATCAGCCTGCGCTTAAGGAGGACGTAATAAGCGCCAGTGCTATGGCAATCCGGACCGCGCGCAGCAAGGTGGCTGCTGTCACCGGCGTAGTGCCGGCGCGTCATCTGGCCGGGAGCCAACTCGCATGAAAACCTGTCTGATCGGCATCGTGGCGGCAGCGCTGATCGCAAGCCCGGCGCTCGCCACCGGATCCGTCGTCAAGGTTTCGCTCTGGGACAAGGGACCGGACTCGCTCGACAAGATCGGCGACGGACCCGGAGCCGGCATGGGCATGCCGGATGCGGGCGCATCGAACGAGATGGTCGGAATAACCGTCGACCAGACATCGGTGCCGGCCGGCAAGGTGACCTTCGAGGTGGTCAACGCCTCCAAGGACATCGTGCACGAGATGATCGTCGCCCCTCTCGCCTCGCATCAGCCGCTGCCGTTCGACCGGGCGGCCTCGGCGGTCCAGGAGGAGGAGACGACGCATCTCGGGGAGGTCTCCGAGCTCGACCCCGGCTCTTCTGGCGCGCTCACGCTAACGTTGAAGCCCGGAAAGTACATTCTCTACTGCAACGTGCCTGGACACTATATGCTGGGGATGTGGACCGAGTTGACCGTGGCCGGATGACCATCCGACCGATGTGGCCGCCGGGCAACCGCTCCGGTCGGTGATTTGCGGCGTGTTGCTTCGCGCTTGCCCTGGCAATGAGGGACTGTGAAATGGTTTCGACTGAACGGACCGGGTACTCGCCGGTTCAGATTTTCCTGCACTGGGCGATCGCCGCCCTGGTCCTCTTCCAGCTGATCTTCGGCGAAAGCATGGGCGCGGTGGTGGAGGCGGCGGACCGCAACACGACGGCGTCGCCCGACGACCAGCGGCTGGCGTCACTGCACTACTGGTTCGGTCTTGCGATCCTGGTCCTTGTGGCGGTCCGGCTTGCAGTGCGCCTGGCGCAGGGCGCCCCCGACACGGTCGGTGTCGCGCCATTGGCCAGGCGGGCGGCACAGCTCGCCCACTGGCTCTTCTATCTGCTGCTGATCCTGGTGCCCGTCACCGGCCTTCTGGGATACTATTTCGGCGACCCCTGGGGCGATCTGCACACCTGGGGCAAGCCGGCGTTCATCGTCCTGATCGCGATCCACGCCAGCGCCGCGCTCTTCCACCAGTTCTGGGTCAAGGACGGAACCCTGCGCCGCATGCTGGTCCCCCGCGCCACCTGAACCCAATCAATGGCCCTTGTCGGCTTCCACAGTGAAAGCGCCTTTCGAGGGTCCCGCCCGGGGCGGGACATTGTCGATCCCCGACCCGCCCAGCGGGTGACAGCGGGCGATCCGTCGCAGCGCCAGCCAGCCGCCGCGGATCGCACCGTGCACCTCGAGCGCCTCGAGCGCGTAGGCCGAGCAGGTCGGCTGGAACCGGCAGCCCTGGCCGACCCAGGGCGACAGCACCAGCCGGTAGCCCTTGACCGGCAACGCCAGCACCCGGGCGAGCGGGCTCACGTCCGATCCTCGAACGGGTCCGCCGGCGCATCCTCGGCCCGCCAGCCGAAGAGGTCCCAGGTCCGCTGCATGTGCTCCGGCAGCGGTGCCGTCAGCATCAGCCGCTTGCCGGTGACCGGATGCGTCAGGCTGATCGAGCGCGCGTGCAGGTGCAGCTTGCGGCTGACGCCGCCGCCGAGCTGCGCCCCCCAGCCCTCGCCCAGGTTCTCCTGCCCGCTGCCGCCGTACTTGCCGTCACCTACCACCGGGTGCCCGATCGCGGCCATGTGCGCCCGGAGCTGGTGCGTCCGCCCGGTGACCGGGCTCAGCGCCACCCAGGCCGCCCGCGTCGCCGCCGCGTCGATCGTCACGTAGTCGGTGGTCGCCCGCTTCGCGCCTTCGGTCGCCGCGATCTCGTCCGGCGCCACCACCCGCATCTTCTCGCCTTCGCCGCCCGCGCCGTGCCCCGGCGCCTTGACGAGCCCGTACCGGATGGTGCCTGCCCGCGGCGACGGCGCACCCGCCACCGCCGCCCAGTAGACCTTGCGGTTCGAGCGGTCCTGGAACGCCTTGGCGAGCCCCGCCGCCGCCCGAACGCTCCGTGCCAGCAGCAGCACCCCCGAGGTGTCGCGGTCCAGCCGATGCACCAGCCGCGGCTTGTCCGGCCTGCCGAACTTGAGCGCCTCGGCCAGCCCGTCGACGTGCCGCCGCTGGCCCGACCCGCCCTGCACCGCAAGCCCCGGCGGCTTGTTGAGCGCGATCACGTCGTCGTCTTTCCAGATCACGCAGGCCCGGATCATCGCGGCATCCGCCTCCGAGATCTCCGGCGCCGCGGCCTCGATCTCGGGCGTCTCATCCGGGATCGGCGGAACCCTGACGACCTGCCCGGCCGCCAGCCGGGTCGCAGGCTTCACCCGGCCGCCGTCGATGCGGATCTCGCCCTTGCGACACATCCGCTCGATGCGCCCCTGGGCCACCTGGGGATAGAGCCGCCGCAACCACCGGTCGAGCCGCTGGTCCGCCTCGTCCGCCCCGACCGTCACCTGTTGAACCCCGCCCATGCCCGTTCAAAGCCTCGCGGCCCGAGTAATGTCAAGCCGGAGGGGTCGACCTAAGGGCTAGCTCGGGACGCCGAGCACCGCCGCACCCGCCCGCCGGCGCGACGGGATGAAGTGCAGGTTGGCCGGCTGCACGAACGGGATCTGACTTGGCAAGCCGTCCGCCTCGAACCCGTGCGACGTCCAGGTCAGGTAACGCCGCGCCGCAAGCTCACGGAACGCCCCGATCCGGATCGAACCGTGCCGCGGGTCGGCCAGGATGCGCGCCGCGAGCGGCTGGACGATGTCGCAGGGACCCTCGACCACCTGCACGAAGGACCCGCCCTGCAGCCGCAGTTCGCCGGTCAGACCCGTGCGATTGTTGAAGCTCCAGATCTGGCGGGCGAGCCGCAGGAATACCGCCGAAGGCAGGTTTGCCCGCACCTTCGAGACGAAGGAGAACTCCACCAGTCGTTCCTTACGATCAAGTCCGCGCATCTTGTCCCCGCCGATTACGCAGTTTTGTTTTGAAACAAACCACAACCATGCCGCGTGTCAACCTGGGTTGTCGGAAAATCGTCACACAAGCGTCCGCTCACAGGCGGCGCGACAGCGTGCGGATGAAGTCCTCAGGGCTGCCGGCGATGTCGGGAGAACGCGGCAGGGTCCCGAAGCTCCAGTTTTCAAACCGCCGCGAGGCGATCGGCTCTTCGCGGAGGATGCGCAGGGCGAAGTGACGGCGATCGGTGATGATCACCTCCATCCGCGCGAAGACCCGGCGCCGGGGGCCTTCGACGATGCCGTAAAACGAGTTGCCCTGGTGCAGCAGGAGACCGGTCAGGCCAGCTGATTCGTTGTTGCGGGTGGACGCTTCCGCGATCCGGTCCAGGTCGTCGGCGGTCAGGGAGGCTGTGGCGGAACTGACGTAGGCCAGTTGCAGCAGGTCGGCGTCGGGTCGGCGGCTGCTTCCCTTGGTGGGCACGTCTGCGTTGATTCCCTCCGTCGGCGCCGATTACACGGGTCCGGGTTCGCTCTTGGTAGCGCGCTCGGCGGCGAAAAACAAAAGTCTTTCGCGCAGGTCGGCTTCGAAGCCGCGCGTGCCGGGATCGTAGAAGCTCCGATGCTCCATCCCCGCCGGAAAGTAATCCTGACCGGAAAAGCCCGCCTCGGTGTCGTGGTCGTAGACGTAGCCCTTGCCGAAGCCCTCGGCCTTCATCCAGCGGGTCGGCGCGTTCAGGATGTGCTTCGGCGGGGAAAGCGACCCAGTCTCCTCCGCGGCGGCCAGCGCGGCCGAGAAGGCGGTGTAGGCGGCGTTCGACTTCGGCGCGAGGGCGAGATAGATGACCGCCTCGGCAAGGGCAAGCTCGCCTTCGGGCGAGCCGAGCCGCTCGTAGGTGGCCCAGGCATCGAGGCAGAGCCGCTGCGCGGCCGGATCGGCGAGGCCGATGTCCTCGACCGCCATCCGGGTGATCCGGCGGGCGAGATAGCGCGGGTCTTCCCCGCCTTTGAGCATCCGGGCCAGCCAGTAGAGCGCCGCGTCGGGGTCCGAACCGCGCACCGACTTGTGCAGCGCCGAAATCAGGTTGTAGTGACCATCGCCCGACTTGTCGAAGAGCGGCGCCCGGCGGGTCAGCCGTTCGGTCAGCGCACCGGGGTCAAGCGCCGGCCCGTTCTCGCCCGCGACCTGCTCCACGAGGTTCAGAAGCGCGCGGCCGTCCCCGTCGGCCATGCCGATCAGCGCCGTCCGCGCCGCCGGGGTCAGCGGCAGGGCATGGCCGAGATCGCCTTCGGCGCGGGAGAGCAGCAGCTCCAGCGCCGGCTCGTCGAGCCGGTGCAGCGTCAGCACGCGGGCGCGGGAGAGGAGCGCGGCGTTGAGCTCGAACGAAGGGTTCTCTGTGGTGGCCCCGACCAGAACGATGGTGCCGTCTTCCATCAGCGGCAGGAAGGCGTCCTGCTGGGCGCGGTTGAAGCGGTGGATCTCGTCGACGAAGAGCAGCGTCCCACGGCCGTTGCCACGGCGCAGCCGCGCGGCCTCGAACAGCTTCTTGAGGTCGGCGACGCCGGTGAAGATCGCGCTGATCTGCACGAAGGCGAGATCGGTGGCGTCGGCGAGCAGGCGGGCGATCGTGGTTTTTCCGACGCCCGGCGGCCCCCAGAAGACGATCGAGCCGAGCGTGCCCTCGGTGAGCATCCGACCCAGCGGGCCCTCCGGGCCGAGCAGGTGACCCTGCCCCACGACCTCGTCCAGCCGTCGCGGACGCAGCCTATCGGCAAGCGGCCGGGGCGCGTCCTGCCGAGGGGCAGGCGCCGCAGTCTCGGCCGGGCGAGGATCGAAGAGATCGGTCATGGGCTACTCTATAGCGTGAGCGGCAGACAGCGGGTAGGGTCGGCGCGCCAGAACCGGAGGACCGATGGCCCGCAGGACCGTTGCCGACATGCGCGCGCTCAAGGGGGTGCGCCAACTGACCATGCTCTACGTCGAGACGCTCGAGGAGGCCGCGGCGGCCAGCGCCGCCGGGATCGACGTGCTCTCCATCATTGACCCGGTCTGGACCCCGGAGATGCGGGCGGCAGCCGGAGACTGCTTCGTCCAGGTCGGGCTGATCTACGGCGACCTCTGCACCTTCGAAGACTACCTCCGCGCCGCCCACCGGGCACTGCGCATCGGCGGCGACTGCTGCTACTGTGCCGCCTCGCTCGGCACGATCCACGGCCTCGCCGAGGAAGGCATCCCGGTGGTCGGCCACGTCGGTCTGATCCCGTCGAAAGCGACCTGGACCGGCGGCTTTCGCGCCGTCGGCAAGACCGCCGTGAGCGCGATGCAGGTGTTCGACCAGGTTCGCGCCCTGCAGGACGCCGGCGCCTTCGCGGCCGAGATCGAGGTGGTGCCGGACCGGGTGGCGAGCGAGATCGCAAAGCGGACCTCGTTGATGCTCTTCTCGATGGGTGCGGGCACCGGCGGCGACGCGCAGTACCTCTTCGCCGAGGACGTGCTCGGCTACACCCGAACGCACCGGCCGCGGCACGCCAAGGTCTACCGCAACTTCCGCGCCGAGCTCGACCGGCTCCAGGAAGAGCGGGTGGCCGCGTTCCGCGAGTTCGCCGGCGACGTTGCCAGCGGCGCCTATCCGGAGCCGCGCCATCTGGTGCCGATCGACGACGGCGAGTTCGAGCGGTTCCTCAGCCTGCTGCCGCGCTGAGGCCTGCGCGGCTATTCGGCCGCGGCGGCCTCCTCGGCAGCGACGCGGGCCTTGTCGCCGGCGCCCTTGGCGTCCGGATCGCGGTCCACGAGCTCGATGATCGCCATCGGCGCCATGTCGCCGTAGCGAAAGCCCGCCTTGAGCACCCGGCTGTAGCCGCCGGTGCGCTCCTTGTAGCGCGGGCCGAGGGTCCCGAAGAGCTTGGCGACCGCGGCATCCTGCTTGAGCTCGGAGCCGGCGAGCCGGCGGGCGTGCAGGTCGCCCCGCTTGCCGAGCGTGATCAGCTTGTCGATGATCCGCTTCATCTCCTTGGCCTTCGGCAGCGTGGTCTTGATCTGCTCGTGCTCGATCAGCGACGAGGCCATGTTGGCGAACATCGCCTTGCGATGCTCGTGAGTGCGGTTCAGCTTGCGATAGCCGTTTCCGTGACGCATTTCTCTAGTCCTTTTTGCTTTGTCAGGCGGCCCTCACGGGGTCCGCGCTCCTTGGGGCGGGATTGCCCATCGTCGGGGGAGCCCGAAGGCTCCCCGCGTGGCTCTAGAACTGGTCCTCGTAGCGCTTGGCCAGATCCTCGATGTTCTCCGGCGGCCAGTCGACGATCTCCATCCCGAGATGCAGGCCCATGCCGGTCAGCACTTCCTTGATCTCGTTCAGCGACTTGCGGCCGAAGTTCGGGGTGCGGAGCATCTCGGCCTCGGTCTTCTGGATCAGGTCGCCGATGTAGACGATGTTGTCGTTCTTCAGGCAGTTCGCCGACCGCACCGAAAGCTCGAGCTCGTCGACCTTCTTGAGCAGCAGCGGATTGAACTCCAGGTCCTCGGCCTCGTCCGAGCGGACGCCCGAGCTCGGTTCCTCGAAGTTCACGAACACCGAGAGCTGGTCCTGCAGGATGCGCGCCGCGTAGGCGATCGCGTCCTCGGGCTTGACCGAGCCGTCGGTCTCGAGCTGCAGCGTCAGCTTGTCGTAGTCGAGCACCTGGCCCTCGCGGGTGGGCTCGACCTTGTAGCTGACCTTCTTGATCGGCGAGAACAGCGCGTCGACCGAAATCATTCCGATCGGCGCATCCTCGGGCCGGTTCTTGTCGGCCGGGACGTAGCCTTTGCCCTGCTCGACGGTCAGCTCCATGTAGACCGAGGCGCCGTCGTCGAGGTGCAGCAGCACGTGGTCGCGGTTCAGGACTTCGATGCCGTTGGTGGTGATGATGTCGCCGGCGGTGACCACGCCCGGACCGGTTGCGCGGATCTCGATCCGCTTCGGCCCGTCGACCTCCATCTTGACCGAGACGCCCTTGAGGTTCAGGACGATGTCGGTCACGTCCTCGCGGACGCCCGGGACGCTCGAGAACTCGTGCAGCACGCCTTCGATCTGCACGCTTGTGATCGCCGCGCCCTGGAGCGAGGATAGCAGCACCCGGCGCAGCGCGTTGCCGAGCGTCAGGCCGAAGCCGCGCTCGAGCGGTTCGGCGACGGCGGTCGCCTGGCGGAGCGGATCGGCGCCCGTCTTGATCTCGAGCGCAGTCGGCCGGATCAGCTCCTGCCAGTTCTTGTGGATCATGTTCATTGGCCCTCCATTCCTGTCCGCCGGGTGATCCCGCATCCGGCAGACGCCCGAGGTAGATCGATGATGCCGGCCGGCCGCCCGAAGCGGGCGGCTGGCCGAGAATAACCCCTGTCGGTCAGACGCGCCGGCGCTTGGGCGGACGGCAGCCGTTGTGGGCGATCGGGGTCACGTCCCGGATCGCGGTAATCTGGAACCCCACGGCGCCGAGGGCGCGAAGCGCGCTCTCGCGGCCAGAGCCCGGTCCCTGCACCTCGACCTCGAGCGTCCGCACCCCGTGCTCCTGCGCCTTCTTGCCGGCGTCCTCCGCGGCCATCTGGGCGGCGTAGGGCGTCGACTTGCGCGACCCTTTGAAGCCCATGGTGCCGGCGGACGACCAGGCGATCGCATTGCCCTGGGCGTCGGCGATCAGGATCTTGGTGTTGTTGAAACTGGCGTTGACGTGGCAGACGCCGGTCGAGATGTTTTTGCGCTCTTTTTTCTTAACGCGCGCCTTCTCACGGGCCATCGTTCGGTCTCCTTACTTCTTCTTGCCGGCGATGGCCTTAGCCGGGCCCTTGCGCGTGCGTGCGTTGGTGTGCGTCCTCTGGCCCCGGACCGGCAGGCCGCGCCGGTGGCGCAGGCCGCGGTAGCAGCCGAGGTCCATCAGCCGCTTGATGTTCATCTGGGTCTCGCGGCGCAGGTCGCCCTCGACCGTGAGGTTCGCGTCGATGTACTCGCGGATCTTGAGCACTTCCGCGTCGGTCAGGTCGTTGACGCGGCGGTTCTCGGCGATGCCGAGCGCTTCGGTCATTTCCTGCGCCTTGGTGCGGCCGATGCCGTGGATGTAGGTCAGCGCGATCTCGACGCGCTTGTTCGTGGGAATGTTTACGCCAGCTATGCGCGCCAAGGTCTTGCTCCGTTCATCGTCCGGGCCTGCCCCGAGACCCCCGTCCAAAAGTCATAGCCCGCCGATGCCTTCGGCAGGCTCCGAGTACCCATGTCCCTGGGCACGACATCCCGCGTTCCCCGAGGTGAAATGCAAAAGGGAACGACTCTCCTTCAAGAGAAGCGCGGAGTATAGGAATGCGCCCGGCAGCGTCAAGGGCGGAACCGTCGAATTGTCACAGTCCGAGCAGGGTTCTGATCTCTCGTGCGATCGTGTCGATCGGATCGAGCCCGTTCACCGAGCGGAGCTTGCCCTTGGCATGGTAGTAGCCGATCAGCGGCGCGGTCTGCCGGTAGTAGGCCATCAGCCGCACGCGGATCGACTCCGCGTTGTCGTCGGCGCGGCGGACGAAGCTGGTGCCGCCGCACTTGTCGCAGAAGCCTGCGACCGCGGTCGGCTTGCTGCTCTCGTGATAGACCTCGCCGCAGGTGGCGCAGGTGTAGCGCCCGGCGATCCGCTCGACCAGCGCGGCGTCGTCGACCCGCATCTCGATGACCGCGTCGAGGAACTTGCCCTTGGCGGCCATCAGGGCCTCGAGCGCATCGGCCTGGCCGAGCGTCCGCGGGAACCCGTCGAAGATCAGCCCATGCCGGCCCGCCTCGCCGTCGAGCTGCTCGGCGATCAGCCCGATGACGATGTCGTCGGTCACCAGATCGCCGCGGGCCATGACCGCGGCGACCTTGTTGCCCATCTCGGTCCCGGAGGACTTGGCGTCCCGGAGCATGTCGCCGGTCGAGAGCTGGACCAATCCGAACTCATCGACCAGCAGGCGCGCCTGGGTCCCCTTGCCCGCTCCCGGCGGGCCGAGAAGAATTGTATTCATCGTCTCGGTTTGCTCCGTCCCTTGCCGCGCAGGCGTGATTTTTCGATCAGCCCCTCGTATTGATGCGCGAGCATGTGGGACTGGATCTGCGTGATCGTGTCCATTGTTACCGAGACGACGATCAGCAGGGAAGTACCACCGAAGTAGAACGGAACCGAGAGCTTGGCGATGAGGACCTCGGGCAGGAGGCAGACCGCCGCGAGATAGGCCGAGCCGATCACCAGGATGCGGGTCACGACGTAGTCGAGGTATTCGACGGTCTTCTGACCCGGCCGGATGCCCGGGATGAAGCCGCCCTGCTTCTTGAGGTTGTCGGCGACGTCGTCCGACTTGAAGGCGACGTTCGCCGTGTAGAAGTAGGTGAAGAACACCACCAGCGCGCCGAAGAACAGCATGTGCAGCGGCTGGCCGCGGCCCATGTAGGCGGCGATGTAGCTGAAGACCCCCGACGCGAAGCCGGTGCTGTTGCCGGAGAAGGTGGTGATCGTCGCCGGCAGAAGCAAGAGCGACGAGGCGAAGACCGCGGGGATGACGCCCGCCGGATTGACCTTGACCGGCAGGTTCGAGCTCTCGCCGCCGTAGATCTTCATGCCGACCTGGCGCTTGGGATACTGGATGTGGATCTTGCGCAGCGCGCGCTCCATGAAGACCACGAAGGCGACCACCGCCACGACCATGATCAGGACGCCGATGATCACCGCCGGGCTCAGCGCGCCGGTCCGGCCCTGGGTCAGGAAACGCGCCAGCGCCCCCGGCATCTGCGCGACGATGCCGGTGAAGATGATCAGCGAGATGCCGTTGCCGATGCCGCGCGAGGTGATCTGCTCGCCGAGCCACATCAGGAACATCGTGCCGCCGACCAGGGTGATGATGACGCCGATGCGGAAGAACCAGCCCGGATCGTGCGCCATGTTCTCGGCCTCGAGCCCGACCGCGAGGCCGTAGGCCTGGAAGGTCGCGAGAAAGACCGTGCCGTAGCGGGTGTACTGGTTGATCTTCTTGCGGCCGCTCTCGCCTTCCTTCTTGAGGGCGGCGAGGCTCGGCACCATCGACGACAGCAGCTGCACGATGATCGAGGACGAGATGTACGGCATGATCCCCAGCGAGAAGATCGCCATCCGCCCGACGGCGCCGCCGGTGAACATGTTGAGCATGCCGCCGAGCCCGGCGCTCTGCTGGTCGAAGAACTGCTGCAGCCGCTGCGCGTCGACGCCGGGCACCGGGATGTAGGTGCCGATCCGGTAGACGATCAGAAGCCCGATGGCGAAGAGGATGCGGCTCTGGAGATCCTTGGCCTTGCCGAAGGTGCTCCAGCTGAGATTGGCCGCCATCTGTTCAGCTGCGGATGCCATGTGGCCCCTCTGAGTGACGGCGCCGCCGCCACCCGGGCGGCGCGGCGGCGCAAAAAATTTGAATCTGACTTATGCCGCCGCAGGCGCGGCGGCAAGTCTCATTGCGCCGAAGCGTCGGCCTTGACCGGTGCCGTCAGCGTGAGCGTTCCGCCGGCCTTCTCGACCGCATCCACGGCCGCCTTCGATGCGCCCGCCACGCTCATGGTGATCGCGGCGGTCAGCTCGCCCTTGGCGAGCAGGCGCACGCCGTCGAGCTTGCGACGCACGAGCCCGCTCGCCACCAGCACGTCCTCGGTGATCTCGGCGCCGGCGTTGATCTTGCCCGCGTCGATGAACTTCTGCAGCAGGCCGAGGTTGATCACGGCGTACGACTTGGCGTGGATGTTGGTGAACCCGCGCTTCGGCAGCCGCATGTAGAGCGGCATCTGGCCGCCCTCGTAGGCGTTGATCGCCACGCCCGAGCGTGACTTCTGCCCCTTGATGCCGCGGCCGGCGGTCTTGCCCGAGCCCGAGCCGGGACCGCGCGCGACCCGTTTCCTCTTGCGAGTGGCGCCGGGATTGTCATGCAGTTCGTTCAGCTTCATGTCGCTTCTCCTTGAGCCGGACGCGCCCCATGAGCGACGAATGCGGGCGGCCACGGCATTTCGTGATTGTCCCCCACGCCGGGGGAAGCGGCCCGATACACCGTTCCGGGCGAGGGTTCAAGTCCCGCCACGCCGGCGGGCAAGCTGGTCGCACCGGTTTGAATTCGCCGAGCCGTGCCCTATCATCGGCGCGTGTGCAGCAGGGAGGCCGCCATGACCCCATGCCCCGCCGTCATCGACTGGCTGCTCGACTCCGATCCGGCGATCCGATGGCAGGTGATGCGCGACCTTCTCGACGCGCCCGACGCCGAGTGGCGCGCCGAGCGGGCCCTGGTCGAAACGCAAGGCTGGGGCGCAGAGCTCCTCGCCCGCCAGGACACGGATGGCCAGTGGGCGGGCGGAGCCTTCTGGCCGTCCGATTTCAGCGAACAGAAGTGGCACGACGAGGGGCAGGCCTGGACCGCGACCTGCTGGGCGCTGGCGCAGCTGCGCGAGTTCGGCCTCGACCCGCTGTCGGCGCCGGCGCGGCGCACCGTGGCGCTCGTCGGCGCGAACGCGCACTGGGAGGAAGGCGGCCAACCCTACTGGCAGGGCGAGGTCGAGGAGTGCATCAACGGCCGGACCGTCGCCGACGGCGCCTACTTCGGCGTGGACGTCGCACCGATCGTCGCGCGCCTGCTCGGCGAGCGCCAGCCGGACGGCGGCTGGAACTGCGAGCGGGCCAACGGCTCGCTGCGCTCGTCCTTCGACACCACGATCAACGTGCTCGAGGGTCTGCTCGCCTACGAGGCGGCGACCGGCGGCAGCGAGGCGACGCGCGAGGCCCGCCGCTCGGGCGAGGCCTTCCTTCTTCAGCGCCAGCTCTTCCGCCGCCTCAGCACCGGCGAGCCGGCTGACCCCGACTACCTGCGGCTCCTGAACCCCAACCGCTGGCACCACGACATCCTCCGCGCGCTCGACTACTTCCGCGCCGCCGACGTGGCGGACCCCGGCCTGGGCGAGGCGATCGCCGAGCTTCGCCGCCGCCGTCTCCCTGACGGTCGCTGGCCGCTCGACTGGTCGCTGCGCGGCCGGGTCTGGTTTGCCGTCGACGACGGGCCCGGCAAGCCGTCGCGCTGGATCACGCTCCGCGCCCTCCGGGTGCTGCGATGGTGGGAGGAGGCAAGCGCCCGGAAGGCCCGCCAGGAACGATGACGCCCCGGCCTTGCGGCCGGGGCGTTGCAGGAAAGGGCCCGTGGCGGTCGCCCGCCGCGGGCCAAGGTGGGAGCGCTTAGCCGCGCTCCTCCACGATTGTCACGAGGTGCGGGATCGCCGCGACCATGCCCCGGATCGAAGGGGTGTCCTCGAGCTCGCGGGTCTTGTGCATCTTGTTGAGGCCGAGGCCGATCAGCGTCTGGCGCTGCACGGCCGGGCGGCGGATCGGCGAGCCGATCTGCTTGACGACGATGGTCTTGGTCGACGGGGTGTTTGCCATGATTTCAGGCCTCCGCCGCGATCTCGACCGGGGCGTCGGGCGCCTTCGGCAGGATGTCGGCGACCTTCTTGCCGCGCCGCTGGGCGACGAGCCGCGGGCTCGTCTCCCGCAGCAGGCCGTCGATGGTGGCGCGGATCATGTTGTAGGGATTCTGGCTGCCCAGCGACTTCGCCACGACGTCGTGGACGCCGAGCATCTCGAAGACCGCGCGCATCGGGCCGCCGGCGATGATGCCGGTGCCGGCCGGTGCCGAGCGCATCACCACCTTGCCGGCGCCGTGGCGGCCGTTGATGTCATGATGCAGCGTCCGGCCCTCGCGCAGCGGCACGCGGACCATCTGGCGCTTGGCCTGCTCGGTCGCCTTGCGGATCGCCTCGGGAACTTCGCGGGCCTTGCCCTTGCCGTAGCCGACACGGCCTTTCTGGTCACCCACGACGACGAGCGCAGCAAAGCCGAAGCGCTTGCCGCCCTTCACCGTCTTGGAGACGCGGTTGATCGCAACCAGGCGGTCCTGGAACTCCGGGTTCTCGTCGCGGTCGCGACGATCCCGGCCGCCGCCGCCGCTTCTCGGTTCTCTTGCCATACCCGGCTCCCTAAAACTTCAGGCCGCCCTCACGGGCGGCATCCGCAAGGGCCTTGACCTTGCCGTGGAAAAGAAAGCCGCCGCGGTCGAAGTAGACCTCCTCGATCCCGGCCGCCTTGGCGCGGGCCGCGATCTCGGTGCCGACCCGGGCCGCCGCTTCCTTGTTGTTCTTGCCCACGAAGCCCAGCCCGGCTTCCAGCGTCGAGGCGGCGGCGAGGGTCCTGCCCTGCGCGTCGTCGATCACCTGGACCGAGAGGTTCTTCGAAGAGCGGTGCACGCTCAGCCGCGGACGGCCGTTCGCCATCGCCCTGAGCTTGTTCCGGACGCGCAGGCGGCGCTTCTGGAACAGGTCGCGTTTGCTGTTCGCCATGGTTGCGCTCCTACTTCTTCTTGCCTTCCTTGCGGAAGATGAACTCGTCCTTGTACCGGATGCCCTTGCCTTTGTAGGGCTCGGGCTTGCGCCACTCGCGAATGTTCGCCGCGACCTGGCCGACCACCTGCTGGTCGATGCCCTCGACGATGATTTCGGTGGGCCGGGGCGTGGTGACGGTCACTCCCTCGGGAATCGGGAAATCCACGTCGTGGCTGTAGCCGAGCGACAGCTTCAGGACCTTGCCCTGCGCCGCAGCCCTGTAGCCCACGCCGGTGATCTCCATCTCCTTCTTGAAGCCGGTGGTGACGCCGGCGACCAGGTTCGCGACTTGGGTCCGCGACATCCCCCACTGCTGGCGGGCGCGCTTGGACTTGCCGCGCGGCATCACCGTCAGGGCGCCGTCCTCGAGCGCCAGCGTCACGTCGTCGGTCGCGGTGAACTCACGGGTGCCCTTGGGCCCCTTCACCGCGACGGTCTGTCCCGAGACGGTGGCGGTCACGCCACCCGGAAGGTCGACCGGCTTCTTGCCAATGCGAGACATGCCTGACCCTCCTCAGAACACGGTGCACAGGACTTCACCGCCGACGTTGGCAGTGCGGGCCTGTGCATCGGACATGACGCCCCGCGGCGTCGACACGATGGCGACCCCGAGGCCCTGGCGGACCTGCGGGATCTCCTTGACGCCGGAATAGACGCGGCGGCCGGGGGTTGAGACCCGGCGCAGCTCGCGGATCACCGGCGCGCCGTCGAAGTACTTGAGCGAGATCTCGAGCTCGGGATGCCCCGCCTCGGTCACCTCGGAGAAGCCGCGGATGTAGCCCTCCGACTGCAGCACCTCGAGAACCCACTTGCGGATCTTCGAGGACGGCGTGCGGACCGTGGACTTGCCGCGCATCGAGGCGTTGCGGATGCGGGTGAGCATGTCACCCAGGGGATCGTTCATCGACATGATCTGATCTCCCTCACCAGCTCGACTTGACCATGCCCGGGATCTGCCCCTTGGAGGCGTAGTCCCGGAGCGCGATGCGCGACATGCGCAGCTTGCGGTAGTAGGACCGCGGGCGGCCCGTCACCATGCAGCGGTTGTGGAGCCGCGTCGCCGAAGAGTTGCGCGGCAGCTCGGCGAGCTTCAGGCGCGCCTTGAAGCGCTCCTCCATCGGCAGGCTGTCGTTCTTCGCCGTTTCCTTCAGCGCGGCGCGCCGTTCGGCGTACTTCGCCACCAGGGCTTCACGCTTCTTCTGGCGTTCGATCATGCTGGTCTTTGCCATGTTCTCTCTCTCCCGCTCAGGCCGTGAAGGGCAGGTTGAAGTGCTTCAGGAGCGCCTTCGCCTCGGCGTCGGTCTTGGCGGTGGTGCAGATGACGATGTCCATGCCCCAGACCTGGTCGATCTTGTCGAAGTTGATCTCGGGAAACACGATGTGCTCCTTGAGGCCGAGCGCATAGTTGCCGCGGCCGTCGAAGCTCTTGGGATTGACGCCGCGGAAGTCGCGGACGCGCGGCATCGCCACCGTCACCAGGCGGTCGAGGAACTCGTACATCTTGTCGCGGCGCAGGGTAACCTTGACGCCGAGCGGCATCTCCTCGCGGACCTTGAAGCCGGCGATCGACTTCTTGGCCTTGGTGATGACCGGCTTCTGGCCGGCGATGATCGCGAGGTCCTCGGCGGCGGCGCGCACCTTCTTGGTGTCCGAGACCGCCTCGCCGACCCCCATGTTCAGCACGATCTTGTCGAGCCGCGGGATCTGCATGTCGTTCTTGTAGCCGAACTCTTCCTTGAGCGCGGAGCGGACGTTGTCGCGGTACTGGGCCCGAAGGCGGGGGGTGTACTCAGCCATTGATCGTCTCCCCGGACTTCTTGGCGTAGCGGACCTTCTCGCCGTCCTCGATGCGGAAGCCGACGCGGGTCGCCTCGCCGGTCTTGGGATCGACGAGCGCGAGGTTGGAGAGGTCGATCGGCATCTCCTTGGCGATCCGGCCGCCCTGGGCGGTCTGGCTCTGCCGCTGGTGGCGGATCGAGACGTTCACGCCGGCCACGAGCGCCTTGTTGTCCTTGGGCATGACGCGGGTGATGTCACCCTTCTTGCCCTTGTCCTTGCCGGCGAGCACGACGACGCTGTCGCCCTTCCTGAGCTTTGCGGCCATCAGAGCACCTCCGGCGCCAGCGAGATGATCTTCATGAAGTTCTTCGAACGCAACTCGCGCACCACCGGTCCGAAGATGCGGGTGCCGACCGGCTCGTTCTGGTTGTTCAGGATCACCGCGGCGTTGCGGTCGAAGCGGATGGCGGTGCCATCCTCGCGGCGCACTTCCTTGGCGGTGCGCACGACGACGGCCTTGCGGACGTCGCCTTTCTTCACGCGGCCGCGCGGAATCGCTTCCTTCACCGACACCACGATGATGTCGCCGACCGAGGCGTAGCGGCGATGCGAGCCGCCGAGAACCTTGATGCACTGAACCCGGCGAGCGCCGGAATTGTCAGCGACATCCAGATTGGTCTGCATCTGGATCATAAGTCTTTACTCCCGACCTGCGAGGACCTGCCTCGCGGTTTCGACATGCTGGGGCGGAACGCTACGCCTCGGCGTTCTCCGTCATCACTTCCCAGCGCTTGGTCTTGGAGATCGGCGCGCATTCGACGATGCGAACGGTGTCGCCGACCTTGAACTGGTTCTTCGCATCGTGCGCGTGGTACTTCTTGGTCCGGCGCACGGTCTTCTTCAGCACCGGATGCGTGAAGCGGCGCTCGATCAGCACGGTGACCGTCTGCTCGCTCTTGTCGCTGGTCACGGTGCCGGTGAGGATACGCTTGGGCATCTCAGGCTTCCCCCGCCGCCGCTGCGGCCTTCTGGTTCAGGATCGTCTTCACCCGGGCGGCGTCGCGGCGGACCACCTGCATGCGGGAGGTATTCTCGAGCTGGCCGGTTGCCTGCTGGAAGCGCAGGTTGAACGACTCCTTCTTCAGCGCCGCGAGCTGGTCGCGAAGCTGATCGGGGGTCTTGTCCCGGAAATCTTGGGCCTTCATCAGCCACAGTCCTTTTTCAACATCACCAGAGGGCCCCCCAAGGGGTCACCCTGATTCTGGTGGAGTTCATGGTGAGCGCGCCGTGTAGCCCCAAAGGGTCCGCTGCGCAACCCGTTAAGCAATACAGTAAAGGCCCAGGAGCCTTTACTGCTTCGTGCCTTACCAGTCTTCGCGCGCGACGAACCGGCACTTGATCGGCAGCTTCATCGCGGCGAGGCGCAGGGCTTCCTTCGCGATGTCCTCGCCGACGCCGTCGATCTCGAACATGATCCGGCCCGGCTTGACCTTGGCGGCCCAGAACTCGACCGAACCCTTGCCCTTGCCCATGCGGACCTCGGTCGGCTTCTTCGACACCGGGACGTCCGGGAAGATGCGGATCCAGACCCGACCTTGGCGCTTCATGTGCCGGGTCAGCGCGCGGCGGGCCGCCTCGATCTGCCGCGCGGTGATGCGCTCGGGCTCGGTCGCCTTCAGGCCGAAGTGGCCGAAGTTGAGCTCGGCGCCGCCCTTGGCCTCGCCGTGGATCCGCCCCTTGAACTGCTTGCGGAACTTGGTTCGCTTCGGTGAAAGCATTGTCTATTCTCCCGGCGGTCCGGTCCTCAGCGCGAGCGCTGCGGACGCGAGCCGGCCCCTTCCTGCAATTCGGCCTGGCGGCGGTCGCGGGCCTGCGGATCGTGCTCCATGATCTCGCCCTTGAAGATCCAGACCTTGATCCCGATGATCCCGTAGGCGGTCTTCGCCTCGCAGAGCGCGTAGTCGATGTCGGCGCGCAGCGTGTGCAGCGGCACCCGGCCTTCGCGATACCACTCGACCCGGGCGATCTCGGCGCCGCCGAGGCGGCCGCCGACGTTGATCCGGATGCCGAGTGCGCCCATGCGCATGGCGTTCTGCACCGCGCGCTTCATCGCGCGGCGGAACGACACCCGCCGCTCGAGCTGCTGGGCGATGTTCTCGGCCACCAGGGCGGCATCGACCTCGGGCTTGCGCACCTCGACGATGTTGAGGTGCAGCTCCGACTTGGTGAACTGCGCCAGCTTCTGCCGCAGAACCTCGATGTCGGCGCCCTTCTTGCCGATGATGACGCCCGGGCGGGCGGCATGGATCGTCACCCGGCACTTGCGGTGCGGGCGCTCGATGACCACGCGGCTGATCCCGGCCTGTGCGGCATTCTTCTTGATGAACTCGCGGATCGCGAGGTCCTCGTGCAGGAGCTTGCCGTAGTCCTTGCCGTCGGCGAACCAGCGGCTGTCCCACGTGCGGTTGACCTGAAGCCGCAGGCCGATCGGATTGATCTTCTGTCCCATCAGGCCGTCTCCTCTGCCGCCACCTGCCGCACCTTCACCGTCACCTGGCTGAACGGCTTCATGATCTTGCCGAACCGGCCGCGGGCCCGCGGGCGCCCGCGCTTCAGCACCATGTTCTTGCCGACGAAGCACTCGGCCACGATCAGCTCGTCCACGTCGAGGCCATGGTTGTTCTCGGCGTTGGCGATCGCGGACTGCAGCGTCTTCTTGACGTCGTCCGAAACCCGCTTCTTGGAGAAGGTCAGATCGCTCAGCGCCTTCTCGACCGGCTTGTTGCGGATCATCGCCGCGACGAGGTTCAGCTTCTGCGGGCTGGTCTTCAGCATGCGGCTGACGGCCATCGCCTCGTTTTCCGCGATGCGGCGGGGGTTCTTTTCCTTGCCCATGACTACTTCCGCTTCGCTTTCTTGTCGGCCGAATGCCCGTAGTAGGTACGGGTCGGGCTGTACTCACCGAACTTCTGGCCGATCATGTCCTCGGAGATGTTGACCGGGATATGCTTCTTGCCGTTGTAGACGCCGAACGTCAGCCCGACGAACTGCGGCAGGATGGTGGACCGGCGCGACCAGATCTTGATGACCTCGTTGCGGCCGGACTCGCGCGACTTTTCGGCCTTCTTCAGGACGTGGGCGTCGACGAAAGGACCCTTCCAGACGGAACGTGACATGGGCGGGGCTCCTTACCGCTTGTTCTTCTTGAGGTGGCGCGAGCGCAGGATGTACTTCGTCGTCGCCTTGTTCGACCGCGTCCGGGCACCCTTGGTGGGCTTGCCCCACGGGCTGACCGGATGCCGGCCGCCCGAGGTGCGGCCTTCGCCGCCGCCGTGCGGGTGGTCGATCGGGTTCATCACCACGCCGCGGACCTTGGGGCGGTAGCCCTTGAGCCGCATGCGTCCGGCCTTGCCGAAGTTCTGGTTCGAGTTGTCGGGGTTCGACACCGCACCGACCGTCGCCATGCACTCCTGCCGCACCAGGCGAAGCTCGCCCGACGAGAGCCGGATCTGGGCATAGCCGCCGTCGCGGCCGACGAACTGGGCGTAGGTGCCGGCGGCGCGGGCGATCTGGCCGCCCTTGCCCGCCTTCATCTCGACGTTGTGCACGATCGTCCCGATCGGCATCGAGGTGAACGGCATGGCATTGCCCGGCTTGATGTCGGCCTTGGCGGCGGCGATCACCGTGTCGCCCGCGGCCAGCCGCTGCGGCGCCAGGATATAGGCCTGCTCGCCGTCGGCATAGCCGATCAGCGCGATGAACGCCGTCCGGTTCGGGTCGTACTCGATCCGGATCACCTTGGCCGGCACGTCGAACTTCGAGCGCCGGAAATCGACGACGCGGTAGAGCCGCTTCACCCCGCCGCCGCGTCGGCGCATGGTGATCCGTCCGGTGTTGTTGCGCCCGCCCTGGCCTGTCAGTCCCTCGGTGAGGGACTTGACCGGACGGCCCTTCCACAGCTCGGAACGGTCGATCAGAACCAGCCCGCGCTGGCCCGGCGTCGTCGGCTTGTACGATTTTAACGCCATGTCTTGCTGTCTTCCGTTTGCTTGCTCACAGACCCGTGGTCACGTCGATGGTGTTGCCCTCGACGAGCGTCACATAGGCCTTCTTCACGTCGCGCCGCCGACCCGGGCGGCCCTTGAACTTCTTCACCTTGCCTTTGGTGATGGTGGTGTTGACCGCCTTCACCTTGACGTTGAAGAGGGTCTCGACCGCCTCCTTGATCTGCGGCTTGGTCGCATCCATGCCGACCTCGAAGACCACCGCGCCGTGCTCGGACGCGGATGTCGCCTTCTCGGTGATGATCGGCTTGCGGATCAGGTCGTAGAGTTCGGGCTTCACGCTCATTTCAGTCGCGCCTCCAGCGCTTCCACGCCGGCCTTGGTCAGCACGAGCGTATCGCGGCGCAGGATGTCGTAGACATTCGCGCCGATGCTCGGCAGCACGTCGAGGTCCTCGATGTTGCGGGCGGCCCGGGCGAAGTTGGCGTTCACCTCCGAGCCGTCGATCACCAGCACCCGCTTCCAGCCAAGCCCCTTGATCGCCTGCGCCAGCGCCTTGGTCTTGCCCTCGGCGAGCGTCGCCGCGTCGAGCACCACCAGCTCGCCCGCGGTGGCCTTGGCCGACAGCGCGTGCTTCAGGCCGAGGGCGCGGAACTTCTTGGTCAGGTCGTGCGCGTGGCTCCGCGGCGTCGGCCCCTTGTAGGTGCCGCCGTGACGGAAGGTCGGCGCCTTGCGCGAGCCGTGCCGCGCGCCGCCGGTGCCCTTCTGGCGGTAGATCTTCTTGGTCGAGTAGCTGACGTCCGACTTGCCCAGCACCGAGTGGGTGCCGGCCTGGCGCTTGGCCAGCTGCCATCGCACCATCCGGTGCAGGATGTCGGCGCGCGGCTCGAGGCCGAAGATCGCGTCGTCGAGCTCGATCGAGCCCGCCGACGTCGCGTCGAGCGAAATAACGTCGAGTTTCATTCCTTTTCGCTCCCAGTCTCGGGGGCGTCGTCGTCGCCTTCGCCCTTGTGCGCCTTGATGTCCGCCTCGGCCTGCTCGAGCGCAGCGTCCTCGGTGGCGGCCTGCTCGGCCAGACGCAGCGCTTCGGCCTCAGCCTCGGCAGCGGCAGCCGCCTCGGCGGCCTTCAGCGCGGCTTCATGCGCCGCCTGGGCGGCCGACCGCAGAGCCGCGGGCAGGATCACGTTGTCGGGCACGGCCTTTTTGACCGCGTCCTTGATGGTGACCCAGCCGCCCTTGGACCCCGGGACCGCGCCCTTGACCATGATCAGGCCGCGCTCGCTGTCGGTGCGAACGACCTGCAGGTTCTGGGTGGTCACCCGGACGGCGCCCATGTGGCCGGCCATCTTCTTGCCCTTGAACACCTTGCCCGGGTCCTGGCACTGGCCGGTGGAGCCGTGGCTGCGGTGGCTGACCGACACGCCGTGCGTCGCCCGAAGGCCGCCGAAGTGGTGCCGCTTCATGCCGCCGGCAAAGCCCTTGCCGATCGAGGTGCCCGCGATATCGACGAACTGTCCGGCGAAGTAATGATCCGCGGTGATCTCCTCGCCCACCCCGATCAGGTTGTCGGGGCTGACGCGGAACTCCGCGATCTTCCGCTTCGGCTCGACCTTGGCGGCGGCGAAGTGGCCGCGCATCGCCTGGGTGGTCCGCTTGGCCTTGGCCATGCCGGCGCCGAGCTGGACGGCGGTGTAGCCGTCCTTCTCGCCGGTCCGCTGGGCAACCACCTGCACGTTTTCCATGTGGAGCACGGTTACCGGCACCTGCCGCCCGTCCTCCATGAACAGCCGGGTCATCCCCAGCTTCTTCGCTATGACTCCGGAACGCATCGCCTGATCCTCAGAGCTTGATTTCGACGTCGACGCCGGCCGCGAGATCGAGCTTCATCAGCGCGTCCACGGTCTGCGGCGTCGGATCGATGATGTCCAGGAGCCGCTTGTGCGTCCGGATCTCGAACTGCTCGCGGCTCTTCTTGTCGATGTGCGGTCCGCGCAGCACGGTGAACTTCTCGATGCGGTTCGGCAGCGGGATCGGCCCGCGCACCCGCGCACCGGTCCGCTTGGCCGTGTTGACGATCTCCGCCGTGCTCGCATCGAGCACCCGGTAGTCGAAGGCCTTCAGGCGGATGCGGATATTCTGACCTGGCATGTCTTGGCGCCTCTCGGGCTTCAGATTGGTTGACCGCGACCGGGCGTTCCCGGCCGCGGGCTGGCTTTTCGGCCCTTACTCGAGGATCTTCGACACCACGCCGGCGCCGACGGTGCGGCCGCCTTCGCGGATGGCGAAGCGGAGCTTCTCTTCCATGGCGATCGGCGAGATCAGCGTGACCTCGAACTTCAGGTTGTCGCCGGGCATCACCATCTCGGTGCCCGAGGGCAGGGCCACGGTGCCGGTGACGTCGGTGGTGCGGAAGTAGAACTGCGGCCGGTAGTTGGCGAAGAACGGCGTGTGCCGCCCGCCCTCTTCCTTGGTCAGGATGTAGGCCTCGGCCTCGAACTTGGTGTGCGGCTTGACGCTGCCCGGCTTGCAGAGCACCTGGCCGCGCTCGACGCCCTCGCGGTCGATGCCGCGCAAGAGCAGCCCGACGTTGTCGCCGGCCTGGCCCTGGTCGAGGAGCTTGCGGAACATCTCGACGCCGGTGCAGGTGGTCTTCTTGTTCGGGCGGATGCCGACGATCTCGATCTCCTCGCCGACCTTGACCACGCCGCGCTCGATGCGGCCCGTCGCCACCGTGCCGCGGCCGGAGATCGAGAAGACGTCCTCGACCGGCATCAGGAACGGCTGGTCGACCGGGCGGTCCGGCGTCGGGATGTACTCGTCGACCGCGGCCAGGAGCTTGCGCACCGCCTGCTCGCCGATCTCGGGATCGCGGTCCTCGAGCGCGGCCAGCGCCGAGCCGGTGATGATCGGGATGTCGTCGCCGGGGAAGTCGTAGGAGGTCAGGAGCTCGCGCACCTCGAGCTCGACGAGCTCCAGCAGCTCCGGGTCGTCGACCTGGTCGATCTTGTTGAGGAAGACCACCATCGCCGGCACGCCGACCTGCTTGGCCGAGCAGGATGTGCTCGCGGGTCTGCGGCATCGGGCCGTCGGCGGCGCTCACCACCAGGATGGCACCGTCCATCTGCGCGGCACCGGTGATCATGTTCTTGACGTAGTCGGCATGGCCCGGGCAGTCGACGTGGGCATAGTGCCGCGCCGCGGTCTCGTACTCGACGTGCGCGGTCGAGATGGTGATGCCGCGCGCCTTCTCCTCCGGAGCGGCGTCGATCTGGTCGTAGGCCTTGTACTCGCCGAAGAACTTGGTGATCGCCGCGGTCAGCGACGTCTTGCCGTGGTCCACGTGCCCGATCGTGCCGATGTTCACGTGCGGCTTGTTCCGCTCAAACTTTGCCTTCGCCATGCTCTTATCTCCTGTCCGTATTCGGGCGCGTGCCCGTCGTGTTCCTGCTCAGGCGAACTTCGCCTGGATCTCGTCCGAAATGTTCTGCGGCACGGCCTCGTAGTGGTCGAACTGCATGGTGAAGTTCGCCCGGCCCGAAGACATCGACCGCAGGGTGTTGATGTAGCCGAACATGTTCGCGAGCGGCACCATCGCGGTGATCGCGATGGCGTTGCCGCGCGTGTCCTGGCCGCCGATCTGGCCGCGCCGCGAGGTCAGGTCGCCGATGATGCCGCCGGTGTAGTCCTCCGGCGTCACCACCTCGACCTTCATGATCGGCTCGAGCAGCTTGGCGCCGGCCTTCTTCAGGCCGTCGCGCATCGCCGCGCGCGACGCGATCTCGAAGGCGAGGACCGAGGAGTCCACGTCGTGATACGCGCCATCGACCAGCGAAACCTTGAAGTCGATGACCGGGAAGCCGGCGAGCGGCCCGGAGTCCATCACCGACTTGATGCCCTTCTCGACGCCGGGAATGTATTCCTTGGGCACCGAGCCACCGACGACCTTGCTCTCGAAGGAGTAGCCCTCGCCGGGCTCGGTCGGCTCGATGACGAGCTTGATGCGGGCGAACTGGCCCGACCCGCCGGTCTGCTTCTTGTGGGTGTAGTCGATCTCGGCCTTGCGGCTGATCGTCTCGCGGTAGGCCACCTGCGGCGCGCCGATGTTGGCCTCGACCTTGAACTCGCGCTTCAGCCGGTCGACCAGGATGTCGAGATGGAGCTCGCCCATCCCCTTCATGATCGTCTGGCCCGACTCGATGTCGGTCTCGACCCGGAAGCTCGGATCCTCGGCGGCAAGCCGCTGCAGGCCCTGGCTCATCTTCTCCTGGTCGTTCTTGGTCTTGGGCTCGATCGCGATCTCGATCACCGGCTCGGGGAACGTCATCGTCTCGAGCACCACCGGCTTCTGCGGATCGCACAGAGTGTCGCCGGTCGTGGTGTCCTTGAGGCCGGCCAGCGCGATGATGTCGCCGGCGAACGCCTCGTCGATCTCCTCGCGGGCGATCGCGTGCATCATCATCATCCGCCCGACCCGCTCGCGCTTCTCCTTGGTGGAGTTGAGCATCTGGTCGCCCTTCTTGAGCGAGCCCGAGTAGATGCGGGTGAAGGTGAGCGAGCCGACGAAGGGATCGTTCATGATCTTGAACGCGAGGCCCGAGAACGGCTCGCTATCGTCGGCGTGCCGCGCGATGTCGCGGGTTTCCGTCTCGTCGCCCGGCTTGAAGCCCATGTAGGCCGGCACGTCGAGCGGGCTCGGCAGGTAGTCCACCACGGCGTTCAGCATCGGCTGCACGCCCTTGTTCTTGAAGGCGGAGCCGCAGATCACCGGGACGAACTTCATCGCCAGCGTGCCCTTGCGGATCAGGCTGCGCAGCGTGTCCACGTCAGGCTCGACGCCGTCGAGATACGCCTCCATCGCGCCATCGTCCATGTCGACGGCGATCTCGATCATCTGGTTCCGCATCTCGGTCGCCTGGTCGAGGAGGTCGGGCCGGATCGGCTGGCGGGTCCAGGTGGCGCCGAGATCATCGCCCTTCCAGGTCCACTCTTCCATGGTGATCAGGTCGACGTGGCCCTCGAGGGCGGTCTCCGAGCCGATCGGCAGCTGGATCGGGCACGGCACGGCACCGGTCCGGTCCCGGATCATCTTCACGCAGTTGAAGAAGTCCGCGCCGACCTTGTCCATCTTGTTGACGAAGACCAGCCGCGGCACCTTGTACCGGTCGGCCTGCCGCCAGACGGTCTCGGTCTGCGGCTCGACGCCGGCGTTGGCGTCCAGCACCGCTACCGCACCGTCGAGCACGGCAAGGCTGCGCTCCACCTCGATGGTGAAGTCGACGTGGCCGGGAGTGTCGATGATGTTGAAGCGGTACTTCGGGCTGTCGGTCGACACGCCGTCCTCGGTGCGCTCCCAGAACGTCGTCGTCGCGGCGCTGGTGATGGTGATGCCGCGCTCCTGCTCCTGCTCCATCCAGTCCATGGTCGCAGCGCCATCGTGCACTTCGCCCATCTTGTGCGACTTGCCGGTGTAGAACAGAATCCGCTCCGTGGTCGTGGTCTTTCCGGCGTCGATATGCGCCATGATCCCAAAGTTACGGTAGCGTTCGAGAGGATATTCGCGGGGCATCTTGTCAGTCCTGAACCTTGAGCGTTACCAGCGGTAGTGGCTGAACGCCTTGTTGGCATCGGCCATCTTGTGCGTGTCTTCGCGCCGCTTCACGGCGGACCCGCGCATGTTGGCGGCATCGAGAAGCTCGCCGGCCAGGCGCTCTTCCATGGTGTGCTCGTTGCGGGCGCGGCTCGCCTTGATCAGCCAGCGGATCGCCAGCGCCTCGCGGCGCTCGGGGCGCACCTCGACCGGCACCTGGTAGGTCGCGCCGCCGACCCGGCGCGAGCGAACCTCGACCGACGGCTTCACGTTCTCCAGCGCCTCGTGGAACACCTCGACCGGGGCCTTGCGCAGCTTCTGCTCGACCTTGGCGAGGGCGCCGTAGACGATGCCCTCGGCGACCGACTTCTTGCCGTCGTGCATGAGGTTGTTCATGAACTTGGTGACGACCTTGTCGCCGAACTTGGCGTCCGGCAGGATCTCGCGCCGCTCGGCGCTGTGACGACGGGACATGTCTAGTTCCTCACTTCGGACGCTTCGCGCCGTACTTCGACCGGCGCTGCTTGCGGTTCTTGACGCCCTGGGTGTCGAGCACGCCGCGCAGGATGTGGTAGCGCACGCCCGGAAGGTCCTTCACGCGACCGCCGCGGATCAGCACCACCGAGTGCTCCTGCAGGTTGTGGCTCTCGCCGGGGATGTAGCTGATCACCTCGAAGCCATTGGTCAGCCGCACCTTGGCGACCTTGCGCATCGCCGAGTTCGGCTTCTTCGGCGTCGTGGTGTAGACGCGCGTGCAGACGCCGCGCTTCTGCGGGCTGCCCTGCAGATGCATCGACTTCGACCGTGTCACTCTGGGCTGCCGCGGATGGCGGATCAGCTGCTGGATCGTTGGCATTCGAGTCTCAACCCCGTCTATCCCGTTTCGTCTTCGCGGCTCCGCGCACGTCCAGCGCGCACGAATGCCAAAAATGCCGCGTCCGAAACCGCCATCGGTTCCGTCGCGGCGAAATTCCAGAGGACTGGGGCTTTCACCCGAGTCGTGACCGCCAGTTCAAGGCTGTTCGCTTAAGGGGCGAAACCCTGCTTGGAGCGCGCGGAACCTAGGCGCGCATCCTCCGCTTGTCAACCGAGAACCCCGCCGCCGGTCGGAATTCGCCGGCTTCCAGGCAAGGGCCTGCTTTTCAAGCGCTTCCAAGCCACCCGCTCACCGACCGCCGAGGCGACGGCACTCCGCCTCGATGTGGGCGCGAACGGCCGGGTCGGTTGCCAGCGCCTCGGCACGAGCGAACGCGGCGCGGGCGAGAGGGACGTGCCCGAGCCGGGCGAGGAGGCTGGCGCGCGTCGCCCAATAGGGCTGATAGCCGGTGACCAGCGCTTGGGGCAGCGCGTCGAGCAGACCCAGCGCTGCGGCCGGACCGCGCGCTTCGGCGCGGGCGGCGGCGCGGGCGACGAGAACGCCGACCGTCGGACTGAAACGCGCCAGAGCGTCATAGAGAAGGTCGAGCGCGGCGACGTCTGTGCGCCCCGTGGACGCCCTTGCGGCGTGCACCGCCTGGATCGCCGCAGCACACTGCATCCGACCGAAGCGGCCGGCCGCTCCCGCCTCCACCAGCAGCCGGTCCGCCTCGGCGATCATCCCGCTGTCCCAGAGCGTGGTGTCCTGCGCGGCAAGCGGCACGTAGGCCCCGGACGGACTGCGCCGCCCGGCGGTGCGGGCCTCGGCATACAGCATCGCGGCCAGAAGCCCTTTCACCTCCGGCTCCTCGGGCAGCAACACGGCCAGCATGCGCCCGAGGAAGATCGCCTCCCACGCCAGGTCGCGCCCGCGGCCGCCTTCGGCTGAACCGATCTCCTCCCAGCCGGTGCCGTAGGCGCCGAAGATCGCCTCGATCACCGCTTCCAGCCGGGCGGGAAGCTCCGCCGGCTCGGGTGCCGCAAACCGGATCCGCGCCGCCTTGATCTTGGCCTTGGCCCGGACGAGGCGCTGGCTCATGGTCGCGGGCTGCACCTGGAACGCGTCGGCGATCCGCGCGGCGTCGAGGCCCAGGACCGCCTGCAGCATCAGGGGCGTGTGCACGGCGGGATCGATCGCGGGGTGCGCGCAGATGAACAGGAGCTTGAGGCGGTGGTCGGGAAACGCCATCTCGGCCTCCTCGGCGGCGCGGGCCTCCGCCTCCTCGACCGCAAGGACCAGCGCCGGAACGAGCGCCCCGGCGCGCCCGGCGGCCCGCGCCCGCGCGCCATGGGCGCGGCGGGCGACGGTCAGCAGCCATGCCTCGGGGTTGCGCGGCACCCCGTCGCGGGGCCACGTCTCGAGGCCCAGACGAAACGCCTCGGCCAGCGCATCCTCTGCCGCGGCAATGTCGCGGGTGCGTGCGGCGAGAAAGGCGACCAGCCGGGCATACGAGTGACGCGCCACCGCCTCGGCGGCGCGGCCGGTCGCCTCGCTCATCTCAGGCGCTGGCGCCGGGCGGCGGCAGGACCGGGCGCACCTCGGCCGAACCACCGCCGTCCGGTGCCTGCCGCGCCCACTCCAGCGCCGTGTCGAGATCGGGCACGTCGATGACGAAGAACCCGGCCAGCTGTTCCTTGGCGTCCGAGTAGGGGCCGTCCTGCACCTGGCGTGCGGCGTCGCCGAGCCGGACGGTCGTGGCCATCTCGGGCGGCATCAGCCCCGCCCCTGCGACGAAGATGCCGGCCTGGACGATCGCCTGGGAATAGGCCGACCAGCCGGCCCAGTAGTCGGCCGCGCTCGCGTCTTTGCGCCGGGCGAAATCCTCGGCGGTCTCGGTCAGAACGATTGCATAGTGCATGGCTTGGTTTCCACCGTGAAGAGATTGGCAATAACAGCAGGACGTCGGCGTGTCGCCACCGGCTCACATCGCCGGCGCGGGAAAGCCGCTGCGGACCTCGACGGCGCCCGTAGACGCGGCCGGCAACTTCGCCGCCCATTCCGTTGCGGCGGTCCGATCGGCCACATCGATCTGGAAGTAGCCGCCGAGCGCGAGGTCGGAGGTCGCATGGTCGCGTCCGGAGGCACCCGCCGCGGTCAAGGTGACCGTTTCCTCCGGCTCCGGCCTCAGGGCGGAGCCGCCGCGCAGGATGCCCGCCCGGGTGGCCGCGTTGGCAAATGCGGCGTAGCTCTGCCAGTAGCCGGCACCGGCCGCACCCTTGTCAGAGCGCAGCGCGAGCTCTGCAGGCGTCTCGTAGATGAAAAGTGTGAACGGCTCGGCGCTCGCGGGCGCTGCCAGCGCCATGGCCGCGAGTGCGGCTCGCAGGGACGTCAGGTTCATCGCTCATTGCTCCAACCGAGACCGGGCCAATCCCGGTCTCTTCACCCATGAGTCCCGAGGGACATCGATTTCGACAGCGCCTCGAGCTTTTTCAGCCCGGCGCGGGCCGCAGTCGTCCCCGCTTGCACTCGCGGATGTTTGCCACTATCTCGCCGCCCATCCCCGGCAGGCCCCGCCCGAAGTCCGCGGCGGATTTGGAAGAGGCGAAAATGGCGAAGGCAAAGTTTGAGCGGAACAAGCCGCACGTGAACATCGGCACGATCGGGCACGTGGACCACGGCAAGACGTCGCTGACCGCGGCGATCACCAAGTTCTTCGGCGAGTACAAGGCCTACGACCAGATCGACGCCGCTCCGGAGGAGAAGGCGCGCGGCATCACCATCTCGACCGCGCACGTCGAGTACGAGACCGCGGCGCGGCACTACGCCCACGTCGACTGCCCGGGCCATGCCGACTACGTCAAGAACATGATCACCGGTGCCGCGCAGATGGACGGTGCCATCCTGGTGGTGAGCGCCGCCGACGGCCCGATGCCGCAGACCCGCGAGCACATCCTCTTGGCCAAGCAGGTCGGCGTGCCGGCGATGGTGGTCTTTCTCAACAAGATCGACCAGGTCGACGACCCGGAGCTGCTGGAGCTCGTCGAGCTCGAGGTGCGCGAGCTCCTGACCTCCTACGACTTCCCCGGCGACGACATCCCGATCATCACCGGCTCGGCGCTGGCGGCGCTCGAGGACCGCGATCCCGAGATCGGCGAGCAGGCGGTGCGCAAGCTCCTGGCCGCGGTCGACGAGTACATCCCGACGCCGGACCGCCCGGTCGACCAGCCGTTCCTGATGCCGGTCGAGGACGTCTTCTCGATCTCCGGCCGCGGCACGGTGGCGACGGGCCGCATCGAGCGCGGCGTGGTCAAGGTCGGCGAGGAGATCGAGATCGTCGGCATCCGCCCGAACAAGAAGACCACCTGCACCGGCGTCGAGATGTTCCGCAAGCTCCTCGACCAGGGCCAGGCCGGCGACAACGTCGGGCTGCTGCTGCGCGGCATCGACCGCGAGGGCGTCGAGCGCGGCCAGGTGCTCTGCAAGCCGGGCAGCGTCAAGCCGCACACCAAGTTCGAGGCCGAGGCCTACATCCTGACCAAGGAAGAGGGCGGGCGGCACACGCCGTTCTTCGCCAACTACCGGCCGCAGTTCTACTTCCGCACCACCGACGTCACCGGCACCGTGGCCCTGCCCTCCGGCACCGAGATGGTGATGCCCGGCGACAACCTGAAGTTCGAGGTCACGCTGATCTCGCCGATCGCCATGGAAGAGAAGCTCCGCTTCGCCATCCGCGAAGGCGGCCGCACCGTCGGCGCCGGCGTGGTGTCGAAGATCCTCGAGTAAGGGCCGAAAGCCGCCACGAACGCTCCGGGCGCGCGGGTGGACGACCGCTCCGCGCGCCCGGCACCTTTTACGGCATGAAGCGGATGACGATGGCCGACCTGACCGAGGGACAGCGCATCTACGCCGTTGGCGACATCCACGGCCGCCTCGACCTCCTGAGCGAGATGGTGGCGCGGATCGGCGCCGACATCGCCGCCCGCCCGCACCCCCACCCGCACCTGATCTTCCTCGGCGACTACATGGACCGCGGCCCCGAGAGCCGCGGCGTGCTGGAACGTCTGATCGCGCTCAAGGCTTCCGAGCCGCCCTCGGACTTCCTCCTCGGCAACCACGACAGCTATGTCCGGGCCTACCTGCACGATCCGGACTGGTACGATCGCACCTATCACTGGCTGGCCGACAACATGGGCGGCAACGCCACGCTCGCCTCCTACGGCGTTCCCGACGCCAGCGCCGCGCACCCGGGCCGGACCCGCGACGCCTTCGCCGCGGCGTTCCCCGACGAGCACATGGCCTTCCTCGACGCCTGCGCGCTCGAGCTCCGGATCGGCGGCTACCTCTTCGTCCACGCCGGCATCCGTCCCGGCGTCGCCCTCGAGGACCAGGACCGCGACGACCTGATCTGGATCCGCGAGCCGTTCCTGACCTCGACCGCCGACTTCGGCTTCAAGGTGGTCCACGGCCACACCATCGTCCCCGCCGTCGAGCATCACAAGAACCGCATCGCCATCGACACCGGCGCTGTCCGCACCGGCACCCTCTCCTGCCTGGTCCTCGAAGACGCCGACGTCTCGCTCCTGACCCCGAAGGGTCCCCGCCCCTGTCCCGAGGGCTCCGGCCTTCCCGGCTGGCGCAACCTCTGGCTCCGCCGCTGACCATGGCGGCGGCAAAGCTCTACCTCGACGATTTCCACGAAGGCCAGCGCTTCGAGAGCGCGGCCCGCGCACTGACCGCGGCCGAGATCAAGGCGTTTGCCGGCCAGTACGACCCGCAGCCGTTCCATCTCGACGAGACCGAGGCCGAGGCGAGCTTCTTCGGCGGCCTCGCCGCCAGCGGCTGGCACACCGCGGGCCTGACCATGCGCATGCTGGTGGAGACCGTGCCGATCGCCGGCGGCCTGATCGGCGCCGGCGGCGAGATCGCCTGGCCGCGCCCGACCCGCCCCGGCGACGTGCTCCGCATCGTCAGCACCGTCGAAGCCGTCGTGCCGTCGCGCTCGCGCCCCGATCGCGGACTGGTGACGCTGCGCACCGAGACGCTGAACCAGAGCGACGAGCCGGTGCAGGTCTTCACCGCCCGCCTCGTCGTCCTGCGCCGCCGATGAAGGCCCGGACCGAGGCCCCGCGTTCCGGCCCTTTCCTTCGCCGCGGAAACCCGGTATAGCGGCCGCGCCGTCGGCTCGATTTTTCCGCCGGCCCGCCTTTTTCCCGACCCTGCTGGACGACATCCCGGCCGTGGCCGCCGAAGAGACCGGTGCACCGTAACCCGATGAACGAAGGAAAACCCGATGTCGATCACGCCCGACGTGAAAGAACAGCTGATCAAGGACTACGCCACCAAGGCCGGCGACACCGGTTCGCCCGAGGTGCAGGTCGCGATCCTGACCAGCCGCATCAATACCCTGACCGAGCACTTCAAGGCCCACAAGAAAGACAACCATTCCCGCCGCGGGCTGCTCAAGATGGTGTCCCAGCGCCGCAAGCTCCTCGACTACGTCAAGGGCAAGGACGAGAGCCGCTATCAGTCGCTGATCGGCCGCCTCGGCATCCGCCGCTGACCTGACGGACCGGGCGCGCCCACGTGGCGCGCCCCGTCGTTTCCGGCGCCGGGCGGGGCGCCGCATCTGAAGACCACCGCCCATGTCCGCCGGGCCCCTCCGACCTCGAGGGATCGCCCTCCATGTGAAGCAACGGGGTCCGCGGGCATTCAGCCCGCGTTGCACGGCGCCGGGCCAGGGGGTCCGCCGCCGATACGAAGGAAGAGACATGTTCAACGTCGTCACGAAATCGATCGAGTGGGGCCATGACACGCTCACGCTCGAGACCGGCAAGATCGCCCGCCAGGCCGACGCCGCCGTCGTCGCCACCTACGGCGAGACCAGCGTGCTCGCCACCGTCGTCTACGAGAAGAAGCCGAAAGCCGGTTTCGACTTCTTCCCGCTGACCGTGCACTACCAGGAAAAGACCTACGCCGCCGGCAAGATCCCGGGCGGCTTCTTCAAGCGCGAGGGCCGTCCCTCCGAGAAGGAAATCCTGACCTCGCGGCTCATCGACCGCCCGGTCCGCCCGCTCTTCGTCGAAGGCTTCAAGAACGAGACCCAGGTCGTCGTGACCGTCCTCTCCTACGACATGGAGAACGACCCCGACATCGTCGGCATGATCGCGGCCTCCGCGGCGCTGACGCTCTCGGGCGCACCGTTCCTCGGGCCGATCGGCGCGGCGCGCGTCGGCTTCGTCGACGGCGCCTACGTGCTGAACCCGGCCGTCGACGACATGGAGAAGCTGCGCGAGAACCCCGAGCAGCGGCTCGACCTGATCGTCGCCGGCACCAAGGACGCGGTCATGATGGTCGAGTCCGAGGCCTATGAGCTCAGCGAGACCGAGATGCTCGGCGCGGTCAAGTTCGGCCACGAGCAGATGCAGCCGGTGATCGACATGATCATCGACATGGCCGAGGATGCCGCCAAGGAGCCGTTCGCCTTCGCCGCGCCCGACTATTCGGCGCTCTATGCCAAGGTGAAGGCGTCCGGCGAAGCCGCGATGCGCGACGCCTTCGCGATCCGCAACAAGCTCGACCGCCAGGCCGCCGTCGCCGACGCCAAGGCCTCGATCAAGGCCGACCTCAGCGAAGACGAGCTCGCCGACCCCAACCTCGACGCCTGCTTCGAGAAGCTCGAGTCCGACGTGGTGCGCTGGGACATCCTCGACCACGGCCGCCGCATCGACGGCCGCGACCTGACGACGGTCCGCCCGATCGTCGCCGAGGTCGGCATCCTGCCGCGCACCCACGGCTCCGCACTCTTCACCCGCGGCGAGACCCAGGGCCTCGTGGTCACCACGCTCGGCACCGGCGACGACGAGCAGCTGATCGACGCGCTGCACGGCAGCTACCGCACCAACTTCCTCTTGCACTACAACTTCCCGCCGTACTCGGTCGGCGAAGCCGGCCGCATGGGCTCCCCGGGCCGCCGCGAGATCGGCCACGGCAAGCTCGCCTGGCGGGCGCTTCAGGCGGTGCTGCCGGCAGGGACCGACTTTCCCTACACCATCCGCGTCGTCTCGGAGATCACCGAGTCGAACGGCTCCTCGTCGATGGCCACCGTCTGCGGCGGCTCGCTCTCGATGATGGACGCGGGCGTGCCGCTGAAGGCGCCGGTGGCCGGCGTCGCGATGGGCCTGATCCTCGAAGGCGAGAAGTTCGCGGTGCTGACCGACATCCTCGGCGACGAGGACCACCTCGGCGACATGGACTTCAAGGTCGCGGGCACCGCCAACGGCATCACCTCGCTGCAGATGGACATCAAGGTCGCGGGCATCACCCCGGCGATCATGGAGAAGGCGCTGGCGCAGGCCAAGGACGGCCGGCTGCACATCCTGAACGAGATGGCCAACGCGCTGACCGCCGGCCGCTCGGAGTTCTCGGCGCATGCGCCGCGGATCGAGACGATGCAGATCGCGGTCGACAAGATCCGCGAAGTCATCGGCTCGGGCGGCAAGGTGATCCGCTCGATCGTCGAGGAGTCGGGCGCCAAGGTCGACATCAACGACGACGGCACCATCAAGATCGCCTCGGCCAATGCCGAAGCCATCGAGAAGGCGCGCGAGCTGATCGCCGCCATCGTCGACGAGCCCGAGACCGGCAAGATCTACACCGGCAAGGTGGTCAAGATCATGGACTTCGGCGCCTTCGTGAACTTCTTCGGCAAGCGCGACGGCCTCGTGCACGTCAGCCAGCTCTCCAACGAGCGGGTCAGCCACCCCAAGGACATCCTGCAGGAAGGCCAGTCGGTCAAGGTCAAGCTCATGGGCTTCGACGAGCGCGGCAAGGTCCGCCTGTCGATGAAGGCCGTCGACCAGGAGACCGGCAAGGAAATCGTCGGCGAAGCCGCGACCGCCGAGTAACGCCGCCGGCCACGGACTTTCAGGAAGGGCGCCGCGGTCTCGCGGCGCCCTTCTTATTGCCTCACGGCTCTTCCCGATCGTAGTAGTCGACGCCGGTCTCCGCCCGGAACATCCTGCGCATCGTTCCGGGCTGGTCCGAACCGACCGAGATCTTGCCGGAGTCCGGATACTCGCAGGCATCGAACTCCGACCGGTTCGACACCGCGAGATAGCGCATCGCCACGCTGCCGGTGTTGACGATCTGGTGCGCCACCTCGGCGCCACCGGTCGGGCAGGCGATGACGTCGCCGGGCCGCAGCGGATGCCGCGCGCTGCCGAAGCGCAGCTCGCCGGTGCCTTCCAGGATGAAGAACATCTCCTCCTCGGCATAGTGGCTGTGGAACGGACACTGCACCTTGCCCGGCGGCAGCACCGTGAGGTTGTAGCCGAGCTTCTCAGCGCCGATGCCGTCGCTGAACCGCGCCCGCTGCGAGGTGTAGCGGCCGTTCTCCTCGATGTCGTCGAACGTCACCTCGTCGAGGTTGATCACCGGTCTGCTCACGTCCCGCTCCTCCGCCCGGTTTCGCTTGGCTCCAGTCTGCCGATCCGACGGCCCGACGGCAACCGGCCGATCATTCAACGAATCGGTTGACCCAACGCACCGCGGACACTACGTTCAACAGCATGGTTGAATCAGAGACGCACCAGCTCAACACCGTCTTCCACGCGCTCGGCGACCCGACGCGGCGACAGATGCTCCGCGATCTCGCCGATGGCGAGCGCACCGTGGGTGAGCTCGCCGAGCCGTTCCCGATCTCGCTCGCCGCGGCATCGAAGCACATCAAGGTGCTGGAGAACGCCGGCCTGATCCGGCGCGAGGTGCGCTGGCGCACCCACGTCTGCCGGCTCGCCCCCGGCCCGCTGGCCACGGCCCGCGAGTGGCTCGACCACTACGAGCGCTTCTGGACCGGCAACCTCGACGAGCTGGAGCGCCTCCTCCGCCAGGAAGACCAGCGCAAGTCCCCCGAACCCGAGAACGGAGAAGACAAATGAAGGACCTCGCCGCCCCCGACGGCTACGGCACGCTCACCGAGCCCGCCACGCTGACGATCCAGCGCCTGCTGCCCGGCCCGATCGAGCGGGTCTGGGCCTACCTCACCGACAGCGACCTGCGCCGCCAATGGTTCGCCGCGGGCGAGATGGAGCTGCGCGCCGGCGCGCCTCTCGAGCTCGTCTGGCGCAACGACGAGCTGACCGACCCGCCCGGCGAGCGCCCGTCCGGAAGCGGCGGAGAGCACCGGATGGCGAGCCGCATCATCGAGGCCGACCCGCCGCGCAGGCTGGTCATCGCCTGGGGCGAAAGCGGCGAGGTGGCCTTCGGCCTCGAGCCTGCCGGCGACCGGGTGCTCCTCACCCTGGTCCACCGCCGCCTGCCCGACCGCAACACCACTCTGATGGTCGGCACCGGCTGGCACGCCCACCTCGACCTCCTGGTCGCCCGGGTGTCCGGCGAGGAGCCCGAGCCGTTCTGGGACGCCGTCAACCGCCTCAAGGACGACTACGACCGGCGGCTGCCGGCCTGACCCACCCCACCAAGGAGAAAGCCATGACCAAGCACATGACCGTGACGCGCGACGACTGGCTCGCAGCCCGGCTCGCGCTTCTCGACGACGAGAAGGAGCTGACCCGGCGCAGCGACGAACTGGCGCGCCGACGGCAGGACCTGCCGTGGGTCCGCATCGACCGGGACTACCGCTTCGACACCGACGACGGAAACGTCTCGCTCGCCGATCTCTTCGCCGGGCGCTCGCAGCTTCTGGTCTACCACTTCATGTTCGGCCCCGACTATGCCGCGGGCTGCCGGTCCTGCTCGGCGATCGCCGACGGGTTCAACGGCATCGCGGTGCACCTCGCCAACCACGATGTCATGCTGTGCGCGGTCTCCCGCGCGCCGCTGGCAAAGCTGCAGGCCTACAAGCAGCGGATGGGCTGGACCTTCCCCTGGGCGTCCTCGGACGACCGCGACTTCAACTTCGACTTCGAGGTCTCGATCACCGAGGCGCAGCAGCGCGACGGCGCCTTCGCGTACAACTACCGGCCCGGCCGGGCGACGGACGGCTCCGACGTCCCGCAGATCGTCGGCGAGTTCGCGGCGGGATGCGGCACCGACGCGCTCACCTACATGCGCGAGAAACCGGGTGTCAGCGCCTTCGTGATGGAGGACGGCGTCGTCTATCACACCTACTCCGCCTACGCCCGCGGACTGGACGGCCTCTGGGGCATGTACCAGTGGCTCGACCGCACCCCCAGGGGGCGCAACGAGACCGGCGGCTGGTGGCGCCGCCACGACGAATACGGCCAGGAGTGAACGGCGTGACCATGACCGAGACCCGTACCGCGCGACCCGGTCGCGCCGCCGACGGACGGATCGCGGCGGGCGCAGCCGACTGGCTGGGCCTCGCGGCCACCCCGACCTTTGCCGCAATGGCGCTGCTGACGAGTGCAGGCGGTTCGGGCGGCATGCACGCCGGACCATCGGGCGGGATGGCGCTGATGTACCTCTTGATGGGCGCGTTTCATGCCCCGCCCTGGCTGAGGCTGATCTCCCGGACGCGGCCCGGCCGGCCGACCTGAAGTCGGGCGTTTTGCGCACGCGGCCGGACCCGGCTATGCATCGGGGATGACCGAGACCCCGATCCCCTTCCGCGACCCAGCGACCCGGCCCGCGTGGAAGCGCGGGCCGGATCGCGTCCGCATCGCCCTGAACCGGCGGCTCGACCGGCTGGTTCTCCCCATTCCGCACAGCGACCGCACCGCGTTCGTCATAGGCTGCGGTCACTCGGGTACGACCCTCGTGGCCTCGCGGCTCGGAAATCACCCGGCCGTCGCGCTGATCCCCGAGGAAACCAACCTCTTCGAGCCGCGCCGCCCGCTCGCCCGCGCCCGACGCGCGCTCATGGCGGCGCTGGCCGACGCCGAAGCTCACGGCGCCAGCATGCTGATGGAAAAGACCCCCAAGCACGTCCGCGTCACCGGACGCCTGCGCCACCTCCTGCCCGAGGCGCGGCTCATCGTCGTGGTCCGCAACCCGCTCGACACCTGCCTGTCGCTGAAAAAGCGCGGCGGCTCGCTCGAGGAAGCGATCGACCGCTGGCTCGTCGACAACGCCGCCGCGCTCGACCTCCAGGCCGACCCGCTGTCGCGCACCTTCCATTTCGAGGCGATCACCACCGCGCCGGAGCCGGCGTTCCGCGCGATGATCGGCTTTCTCGGACTGCCCTGGGACGACGCCGTGCTCGGCACCGCCACCGCCTACGGCGCCGTCCCGCAGAAGACCGCCACCATGCGCCTGCGCGCCGAGCAGGTCGCGCAACCGATCCGCCCGAACGCCGGCGCCTGGCGCACCGGCCTCACCGCCGCCGAGGCCGCCGCGGTCCGGTCGCGGACTGCCGAGCTCTACGCCCGGCTCGGCGGCGTCATGCCCGACTGACCCTTGTCGATCCCGTCCGGCGTAAACGCCGCGCCCGACCGCCGGACCGCAGCGATGTGCGCCTTGTGCCGGCGGATCTCGGCCTCGTCCTTGTAGCCGCGCGGGTGGTCGAGGTGCACCAGCGGCGCGGTATAGCGCAGGTGCCGCCCGCGCACCCCGGCGTTCTGCAGCCGCACGCCGAATTCCTTGTCGCCACCACCGTACTTGATGCTCTCGTCGAAGCCGTTGACCTTCAGCGCATCCGCCCGGAAGAGCGACGCGTTGGCGCCGCAGAGCGCCTTCTGCACCGGCGTCGCCCGGTCGAGCAGCGCCATCACCGGCTCCGGAAACGGCATCGTCTTCAGCCACGTCCCAAGCCGGTCGATCGCCCGGTGCGCCCGCAGCCAGCCGCGGTCGAACACCGCGCCGCTCTCGATCAGCGCTGGCGTGACGATTTCAGTCGCCGCCGCGTCGAGCCGGATCAGGCTGCCGGTCGCGAACGCGCCGCGCTCGGCCAGCACCAGGTGCCGGGCGATGAAGCACGGATGGATCAGCACGTCGCCGTCGATGAAGATCAGGAACTCCGCCTCGGACGTCGCGATCGCCTTGTTGAGGATCGCCGCCTTCCGAAACCCGCGGTCCTCGTGCCAGACCGTGCGGATCGCGAGCCCCGGATGCGCCGCCGCGAACCCGTCGACCGCCGCCCTGGTCTCCGGCCCCGAGCCGTCGTCGGCGATGCAGATCGAATCGGGCAGTATCGTCTGGCACGCCACCGAGGTCAGGCACAGCACCAGCGCCCGCGGGCTCTCGTAAGTCGAGACGATCAGCTCGGTTCGCATGGGTCCCATCCGATCCGCGCCAGATAGTCGAGCGCCGCGCGGTCTTCAACCTCGTCCGCCTCGATGTTGGCCACCGTCCGGCGCACCTTGCGCTCGTATTCCGGCGACTTCGCGACCAGGTTCGGCCCCCGCCCGATCTTCGCCGCGAGCTCGGCCTCCGACCGGGTGTAGTAATGATTGAGCTGCAGCCGGTCGGCCGAATAGAACCCCGGCCGCGCCCGGTCCTTCTCGTCCGCCGCCTCGCCCCGGTCGTTGACGCTCCGCGCGCTGCCGTCGGTCTCCATCGAGTGCACCCGGACCGCCGTCAGATGACACGGATCGACGATGCACTTGAACGCCCTCACCCCCCGCACGTCGCTCATCGGGTCGGCTGCGCGGCGAAGGTAGTTCGCCAGCACCCCGCCTTCGGGCGCCTCGAGATGCCCCGACCGCCCGAACATGTGCCACGGCAGCGAGACGTTCCGCGCATCGCCGAGCGGCGCCAGCGCCTCGGGGATGCTCGCCGCGCCCTTCGGCACCAGGAACTCGTCGGCGTCGATGAACGCCATCCAGCGGAACGCCCCGCCGAAATTCGACTCGCAGCATGCGCATACGCCAGCACCTGGTTGTGGATCTCGCGCCCGAGCCAGGCATCGGTGAAGACCTGCCGCCACGGCACGATGGTCCGCGCGGCCTCCGGCAGCACCTCGCGCAGGATCGCGATGGTCCCGTCGCTGCTGCCGTTGTCGTAGATCAAGAAGTGCCGCACCCCGGCGCGCCGGTGAAACGCCGCCCACTCGCCGATGTGGCGCGCTTCGTTGCGCACGATCAGCACAACCGCCACGCCCTCGCGCCCCGCCTCGGCGGGCGGCGGCACGATGCCGATCTTGCTGATCTTGCCGAGCGCCGGCAGCTTCCAGAACATCCCGCGCGCCTTAGCTCATCACCGGCGGCCGCGAAAGGTCCGACCCGGCGCCGTCCGGCTCACGACGCGTCCGCATTCGGGAAGAACAGCTGCTCGCCGCCGATCTTGTAGCCCGCGATCGCCTGCTGCCCCGCCGGCGAGACCAGCCAGTCGATGAACCTCTGGCCGAGCTCCGCCTTGACCGTGGGATGCTTCTCGGGGTTGACCAGGATCACGCCGTACTGGTTGAAGAGCGCCGGATCGCCCTGCGAGAGGATCGTCAGGTCGGCCTTGTTCTTGAAGCTGATCCAGGTGCCCCGGTCGGTCAGCGCATAGGCGGGAAGCTCGGCGGCGGTGTTCAGCGTCGCCCCCATGCCGCTGCCGGTCTCGCGGTACCAGTCGCCGGCCGGCGTGATCCCGGCCTTGGCCCAAAGCGCCTTCTCGGCCTGGTCGGTGCCCGAATCGTCGCCCCGCGAGGCGAAGGTGGCCTCGGCCTTGGCGATCGCGGTCATCGCCGCCACCGCGTCCGCCGTGCCCGCGACGTGCGCCGGATCGGCGGACGGGCCGACGATGACGAAGTCGTTGTACATCACCGGATAGCGCCTGACGCCCCAGCCCTCGGCGACGAACTTCTCCTCCGCCGGACGCGCATGGACGAAGACCACGTCGGCGTCGCCGCGCTTGCCGGTCTCCAGCGCCTGTCCGGTGCCCTGCGCCACCACGCGCACCTCGATCCCGCTCGACTTCTGAAAGATCGGCAGCAGGTAGTCGAAAAGCCCCGAGTTCTCCGTCGAGGTGGTCGAGGCGACGGTGATGTAGTCGGCCGCCGCCGCCAGCGCGGGCGTCACCGCGAGCGTCAGCGCCATCAGGAAGTTCGCCAGCAATCTCATCGCATCCCTCTCCTCTGCGCAGTCACCAGAGCAGCGCCCCTGCCAGGAACGCCCGCGCCTCGTCGGTCCGCGGCGCCGCGAAGAACGTCTCCGCCGGGCCGGATTCCAGCAGCCGCCCGCGATGCAGGAACGCCACGTCCTCGGCCAGCCGCCGCGCCTGGGCGAGGTCGTGCGTCGACATCACCACGGTCATGCCGTCGGCGGTAAAGTCGCCGATCATCGCCTCGATCGTGCGGGTCGCCGCCGGATCGAGCGCGGCGCAGGGTTCGTCGAGAAACAGGCACTGCGGCTTCAGCGACCAGCGCCCGCGCCATCGCCAGCCGCTGCTGCTCGCCGCCGGACAGCCGGCGCGCCGGCCGCGCCGCCAGCGGCTCCAGCCCGAAGCGGGCCAGCGTCTCGTCGCGCCGGGCGCGGCGCACGGCCCGCGGCAGGCCCTTCAGCGCCAGCGCGTGCTCGATGTTGCCGGCGACCGAGCGGCGCAGCAGCACCGGCTGCTGGAAGACCATCGCCTGCGCGCGGGCGGCGATCTCCGGCAACGCCCAGCCGACGCGGCCGCGGCTCGGCTGGATCAGGCCGTGGCAGAGCCTGAGCAGCAGGCTCTTGCCCGCGCCGTTCGGGCCGAGGATCACCAGCCGCCGCCCGGCCCACACCGTCAGGTCGACCCCGGTGAGCAGCGCCTGGCCGCCCGAGACGTAGCCGAGGCCCTCCAGGCGCAGCGGCAGGATCGACGGCTCGGCCCTCATCCCAGCGCCCGGCGCGACCAGTGGCCGAGCCAGTAGGCGCCGGCGTTGAAGGCGAGAACGATCGCGAGCAGGATCATGCCGAGCGCAATCGCGAGCCCGAGCTCGCCCCGGCTGGTCTCCAGCGTGATCGCGGTCGTCATGGTGCGGGTGTGGCCGGCGATGTTGCCGCCGACGATCAGCACGGCGCCGACCTCGGCGCTCGCCCGCCCGAAGCCCGCCATGACACCGGTCATCAGGCTGAAGCGCCCCTCCCGGAGCAGCGTCGGCACCGCGCGCAGCCGGGACGACCCGAGCGAGCGCAGCTGCTCGCGGTACTCGTCCCAGAGGTCCTCGATGACGCTGCGGGTCAGCGACACGACGATGGGCAGGATCAGCACCGCCTGCGCCAGCACCATCGCCGCCGGCGTGAAGAGGAGGCCCAGCCCGCCCAGCGGTCCCGAGCGCGACAGCAGCAGGTAGAGCGCCAGCCCCGCGACCACCGGCGGCAACCCCATCAGCGCGTTGAAGCCGACCACCACCGCGGTGCGTCCGGGAAACCGCGCCAGCGCCAGCGCCGCGCCGAGCGGCAGGCCGACGGCGCAGGCGATCGCCGTGGCGCTCAGCGTCACCCCGAGCGACACCGCGATGATCCCGGCCAGCACCGGGTCGCCCGAGGCGATCAGCCGCAACGCGGTGCCGAAGTATCCGTCCACCCCCCGGGGCTCCCTTCGCCTTTGCCCGGAGTTTGGCGGAAAGGCCCGGGCGGCGCAACGCGCTCGGCGCCTTCAGGCCGGCGCCCGCAGGGCGTCGAGCGCCGCGGCGACGCGGTCTCGGTCTGCCGGGGCAAGCGGCAGGATCGGCCGCGGCGGCGCGGCCTCGGTCAGGCCCAGCTCGTGCGCGATGGCGTAGACGACCCGGAGCCCGCCGAACTTGCGAAAAAGCGCCCAGAGCGGCTCGAACCGCGCGTCGAGCCGGCCGGCCTCGGCGGCATCCCCGGCCATCGCCGCCCGGGTGAGCGCGAGCGCCGGCACCGGCAGGATGCCAGCAACCACGCTGTACCAGGCGTCCGCCCCGGCAAGGAGCGCCCGCGCGCAGCCCCAATCGGCGCTGTAGCCGATCAGGAACCCCTCGGGCAGCGCGTCGCGCAGGCCCCGCAGATCCGCTTGGAGATCGCCGTCCGCCGGCAGCGGCATCTTGACCGCCGCGACCGTCGGCAGCGCCGCGAGCCGCCGGAGCAGCGCCGGGCTGAAGCTGAAATGCGTCGTGGTCGGATTGTTGTAGATGCAGAGCGGCAGGCCGCTCGCCCCCGCCACCGCGAGATAATGCTGGAACGCTTCCTCCTCGGTCAGCGGCGTGTAGGAGACCGGCGGCAGCAGCAGCGCATCCGCCCCCGCCTGCGCCGCGTCGCGCGCCAGCGCCACCGCCGCATCGGTCCGGAGCGCGCCGACCCCGACCATCAGCGGCACCGCCCCCGCGAGACACCCGGCCGCCGCCTCGACGGCGCGCCGCCGCTCCGCCCGCGTCAGGTAGGCAAACCCGCCGGTGCTCCCGAGGAGCCCCACCGAGTCCACCCCTGCCGCCCCGAGCCGCGCCAGCAGCCGGCAGAGCCCGTCCTCGTCGACCCGCCCCTCCCCGTCTGCCGGCGTGATCGGAAAGGCGGAAAGTCCCTGGAACAACGCCATCGTCACCCGTCCTCGCCTGCCCGTCCGCCGCAGCGTATCAGGTCCGCGCGCCCCGCGTCACCGCGACGCGAACCGCCCGGCGCGGCGGGGGCTACTTCGCCAGCTCCCACACGTGCCCCGACGGGTCCCGCACGCTGGCGGTGCGGATGCCCCAGGGCCGGTCCACCGGCCCGTTGAGCAGCGCGATGCCCCTCGCCGCCAGCGCGGCGCAGGCGGCGTCGACGTCCTCGACCGGCAGGGTATAGACCGCGCGGATGCCCGGCGGCGCCATCGCGGCCGGGGCGATCAGCTCGGGCACCGCCTCGACCTGCAGCAGGTTCACCATGACCGGACCCGCCATGAAGACTGCCGAGTTCGGGTCCTCGTAGACCGGCGCCGCGTCGAAGAAAGCGGCGTAGAACGCCTTTGAGGCGGCGAGGTCCTCGGTGAAGAGCGTCATCGCGCTGACGGCCTGCGGCCAGGCGGGTTCACTCACCTGCGGCACCCTCCGTCGCGAAAACGCCCATATGCATTCCATACGCGTTCCATATGCCTGCCATACTCGCAAATCGCCGCAAAAACAATCGCTTGGCCCGTCCCAGCCGTGCCAGGTTGCACAGGCGGCAACCTCTCCGTAATACTTTGCCAAAACCGGGAGGGGGCGGCGATGCGGCTGGGGCTCGATTACGGCGGCACCAAGATCGAGGGCGTCGTCCTCGGCCCCGACGGCAGCGAGCGCGCCCGCGCCCGCGTCCCCACCCCGCGCTTCGACTACGACGGCGGTCTCAAGGCGATCCACGGCCTCCTGCAGCGGCTCGAGGCGCAGGCCGGCGGCCGGATCGACAGCGTCGGCATCGGGGTTCCGGGCTCGGTCGACCGCGCCACCGGCATCGTCACCAAGGGCAACTCGACCTGGCTCGACGGCCGCGACCTGCGCGACGACCTCGCCGCCCTCCTCGAACGCCCGGTGAAAATCGCCAACGATGCCAACTGCTTCGCGCTCTCGGAGGCGGTCGACGGTGCCGCGGCCGGCGCCGAGGTGGTGTTCGGCGTCATCCTCGGCTCCGGCGTCGGCGGCGGCATCGTCGCCCACGGGCGGCTGATCGAGGGCATCAATGCCATCGGCGGCGAATGGGGGCACATCCCGCTGCCGACGCCGCTCGACGACGAGCGGCCCGGCCCGATCTGCTCCTGCGGCGTCGCCGGCCACACCGAGGCCTGGCTCTCCGGCCCGAGCTTCGCCGCCGACTTCGCCCGCCGCAAGGGCATCGCCGCCACCGAGGCGCCGACCGCGCCCGAGATCGTGGCGCTCGCCGAAGCCGGCGACGCCGCCGCCGCCGAGACGCTCGCCCGCTACGAGGACCGCCTCGGTCGCTCGCTCGCGGTCATCGTCAACATCCTCGACCCCGACGTCATCGTGCTCGGCGGCGGCCTCTCCAACGTCAAGCGCTTCTACCGGACCGTCCCGCCGCTGATCCAGCCGCACGTCTTCGGCGACAAGTTCAACACCCGCCTGGTGCAGAACCTCCACGGCGACAGCTCCGGCGTCCGCGGCGCCGCCTGGCTCTGAGCGGCGAAATTATTGAAGATTAACGCGTTTCTTATCAGGGATTTAGCTGTAGTTTCGCGTGCGAAATGCTGCGAAACGGCGCGGTTTCGCACCCCGGCCGCCTAGCGCCGCACCTCGAACCCCGCAAAACCCTCGTCCTCCGCGGCCTCCGAGACCACCTCCGCCACCCGCGCATCGGGCGGCCCGCGGCGCATCGCCTCCACCATCCCGGCGACCGCCGTCTCCGGCCCCACCAGCACCGCCGTCACCGACCCGTCCCGCTCATTCCGCACCCAGCCCCGCAGCCCGAGCCGGCGCGCCTCGCCTTCGGTCCAGCCCCGGTACCAGACCCCCTGCACCCGCCCGGTCACCCGCACCCGGCGCGCGATCTCATCCGCCATCGCCCGCTCCCTTCCGCAACCACCACCGCCGCAGCGCCACCAGCGCCCAGACCGCCTCGACGACGCCGAACGGCCACGCGCCCTGCAGGAAGCCGTACGCCGACCCCAGGCCGCAGGCGACGGCGAACCCCAGCACGCACCAGCGGCTGCGGTCCTCCAGCGCGTAGAAGACCAGCATCAGCGTCACCGCGAAGAGCCCGAAGACCGTCAGCCCGTCCATCGCCTAGAACGGCACCGCCGCCGCGAACTCCACCCACGCGCCGCCGTCGGGGTGCCGGAAGCCGATCCGCGCCGCATGCAGCTGCATCCGGTCCGCCGCGTCGGCATCGCCGTAGAACGGGTCGCCGAGGATCGGGTGCCCGAGCGCCAAGAGGTGCACCCTCAGCTGGTGGCTCCGCCCGGTCAGCGGCCTGAAGCTCCAGCCGCGTCGCGCCCGGCTCGCGCGCGACACCCGCCACTCGGTCACCGAAGGCTTGCCGCGGTCGTGGCAGACCATCTGCCGCGGCCGGTTCGGCCAGTCGCAGATCAGCGGCAGGTCGATCCGCCCCGCCTCGCCCGCGACCGCGCCCGCCACCCGCGCCACGTAGGTCTTGGCCACCTGCCGCCGCTCGAACTGCCAGTTGAGATGCCGCTGCGCCAGCGCCGTCCGCGCGAAGACCATCACCCCCGAGGTGTCGCGGTCGAGCCGGTGCACCAGCAGCGCCTCGGGCCACACCTCCCGCACCCGCGCCTCCAGGCAGTCGGCCGGCCCCGGCGGCTTGGCCGGCACGCTGAGGAGGCCCGACGGCTTGTCGAGCACGAGGAGCTGGCCGTCGGCATGAACCAGCGCCAGCCCCGCCTCGCTCAGCTCCGCATCTCGCTGATCGCCGACAGGAGGCCCGCGGTCGAGCCGTCCTTGCCGCCGAAGCCCTGCCCGGACTGCACCAGCGGCAGGAGCGAGGTCGCGAGCTCCTTGCCGAGCTCCACCCCCCACTGGTCGAAGCTGTCGATCCCCCAGATCACCCCCTCGACGAACACCCGGTGCTCGTAGAGCGCCACGATGCGGCCCAGCGTCGCCGGGTCGAGCATCGGGTAGACCAGCGTCGTCGACGGCCGGTTGCCGGGAAAGACCTTGTGCGGCGCGAGCTTGGGGTCCTTGACCGTCGCCAGCGCCTCGTCGAGCGTGCGGCCCTTCATCAGCGCCTCGGACTGCGCCAGGCAGTTCGCCATCAGGAGCTCGTGGTGATGCTCGAGCGCCGGCTCGTGGCCGATCGCCGCCACCATGAACTCGCAAGGCACGACGTTGGTGCCCTGGTGGATCAGCTGGTAGAACGCGTGCTGCCCGTTGGTGCCGGGCTCGCCCCAGACGACGGGCCCGGTCGCCCGCGTCACCGGGTCGCCCGCGAGCGTCACCCGCTTGCCGTTCGATTCCATGTCGAGCTGCTGCAGGTAGGCCGGCAGCCGCAGCAGCCGCTGGTCGTAAGGCAAGACCGCGCGGGTGGCATAGCCGCAGACGTTGCGGTGCCAGATGCCGATCATCCCCAGCAACACCGGCATGTTCTGCGGCAGCGGCGCTTCCGCGAAGTGGCGGTCCATCTCGAAGGCGCCGGTCAGGAACTCGGCGAAGGTCTCGGGGCCGACCGCGATCATCACCGGCAACCCGACCGCGCCCCAGACCGAGTAGCGCCCGCCGACCCAGTCCCAGAACCCGAACACCCGGGCCGGGTCGATCCCGAACGCCGCGGTCTTGTCGAGCGCGGTCGAGACCGCGGCGAAATGCCCGTCGGCCTTGCCCTGCAGCGTCGCCTGCAGCCAGGCCTGCGCGGTGCGGGCGTTGGTCATCGTCTCGATGGTGGTGAAGGTCTTCGACGCGATGATCACCAGCGTGCGCTGCGGGTCGAGCGGTTCGAGCACGTCATGGATATGCGCGCCATCGACGTTCGAGACGAAATGCGCCCGCGGCCCGTCGTGGTAGGGCTTCAGCGCCAGCGTCGCCATCACCGGCCCGAGGTCGCTGCCGCCGATGCCGATGTTGACGACGTCGGTGAACGGCTTGCCGTCCGACGCCGCGATCGTGCCCTTGCGGATGCCGGTGGCGAAGGCGCCCATCCGGTCGAGCACGTCGTTGACCTCCGGCATCACGTTCTTGCCGCCGACGAGGATCGGCCGGTTCGAGCGGTTGCGCAGCGCGACGTGCAGCACCGGGCGATTCTCGGTCACATTGATCGGCAGGCCGTTGAACATCGCGTCGCGCCGCTCCGGGACGCCGGCCGCCTCGGCGAGCTGGATCAGCAGCGTCAGGGTCTGCGCGTCGATGTTGGTCTTGCTGAAGTCGAGGAGCATGTCGCCGAGCGACACCGAGAACTCGCGGAACCGGTCCGGATTGCGCTCGAAGAGCGCGGTGATGCGCCGCTCGCCCGCAGCCTTGCCGGCCTCCGCCAGCGCCTGCCAGATCGCCTCGCTCATCGGCTCACCCTTTCAGCCTGCTGGCTTCGCGCGCCAGCCGCTCGACCTCGTCCCACCGCCCGGCCTTGAGCAGCGCCGGATCGACCGCCCACGAACCGCCGACGCAGAGCACGTTCGGCAGCGCCAGGTAGTCGGGCGCGTTGGCCGGCGTCACGCCGCCGGTCGGGCAGAAGCTCACCTGCGGCAGCGGCCCGGCGAAGGCCTTGAGCGCCGGTGCGCCGCCGTTGGCCTCGGCCGGGAAGAACTTGCAGACCTCATAGCCGCGCTCGAGCATCCGCATCGCCTCGCTGACCGTGGCGATGCCGCCGAGGAGCGGCAGCTCCTCGTCCTCGCAGGCCGCGACCAGCGCGTCGGTGACGCCGGGCGACACCCCGAAGCGCGCGCCCGCGGCCTTTGCCGCCTTCACGTCGGCCGGGGTCAGCAGGGTGCCGGCGCCGACCACCCCGCCTTCGACGGCCGCCATCGCGCGGATGACGTCGAGCGCCACCGGGGTGCGCAGCGTCACCTCGAGCACCGGCAGCCCGCCGGCGACCAGCGCCTCGGCGAGCGGCACCGCGTGTGCTGTATCGCGCACCACGATCACCGGGATCACCGGCGCGAGGCTGCAGATCTCGCGCGCGAAGGTCGACGCGTCCTTCGGGGTCATGGCTGGCTCGCTCCCTCTCTGTCGCGGGGCCTTCTCCGGCTCAGAAGAACGGCGTGGCCCCCGCTTCCGCCGCTCCGACATGGTCGCGGAAGACCGCGAAGAGCTCGCGCCCGGTGCCGTAGCCGTTCGCCACCAGATCGGGCCGCACGTTCGGCCGCCCCAGCACCCCCGGCGTCAGCACGTCGAGCGTGCCCGCAACCGCGTCCACCCGCACGACGTCGCCGTCGTGCAGCCGCGCCAGCGGACCGCCGTCGAGCGCCTCGGGGCTGACGTGGATCGCCGAGGGCACCTTGCCGCTCGCGCCCGACATCCGCCCGTCGGTGACGAGCGCCACCTTCAGCCCGCGGTCCTGCAGCACCGCCAGCATCGGCGTCAGGCTGTGCAGCTCCGGCATGCCGTTGGCCTTGGGTCCCTGGAAGCGGACGACGACGATGGTGTCCTCGGTGAACGCGTTGGCGCGGAAGGCGCGCTTGACCTCCTCCTGGTCCTGGAAGACCCTGACCGGCGCCTCGATCACGTGCCGCTCGGGTGCCACCGCCGAAATCTTCATGACGCCGGTGCCGAGGTTGCCGGCCAGCCGCCGCACCCCGCCGGTCGGCGCGAACGGGTCGGAGACCGGCCGCACGATCTTGTCGTTCAGCGTTTCGGCGGCGCCCTCGGTCCAGGCGAGCGCCCCGTCGATCACCTTGGGCTCCTGGGTGTAGCGCGCCAGCCCCTCGCCCGCGACCGTTCGCGTGTCGGGATGGAGCAGCCCCGCGCCGAGCAGCTCGCCGATCAGGTAGCCGAGACCGCCCGCGGCATGGAAGTGGTTCACGTCGGCGAGCCCGTTGGGATAGACCCGCGCCATCAGCGGCGTCGCGTCCGAGAGCTCGGCGAAGTCCTCCCAGTCGAGCAGCACCCCGGCCGCGCGCGCCATGGCGATCAGGTGGATGAGCAGGTTGGTCGACCCGCCGGTGGCGTTCAGCCCGACGATGCCGTTGACGAACGCCCGCTCGTCGAGCACGTCGCAGACCGGGGTGTACTCGTTGCCGAGCGCCGAGATCGCCAGCGCGCGCTTGGCCCCCTCGATGGTCAGCGCCTCGCGCAGCGGCGTGCCGGGATTGACAAAGCTCGCCCCGGGCAGGTGCAGCCCCATGAACTCCATCAGCATCTGGTTGGTGTTGGCGGTGCCGTAGAAGGTGCAGGTGCCCGGGCCGTGGTAGGAGGCCATCTCCGATTCCATCAGCGCGTCGCGGCCGACCTCGCCGGTGGCGAACTGCTGGCGCACCTTGGCCTTGGCGTCGTTGGCGATGCCGCTGGTCATCGGCCCGGCCGGCAGGAACACCGCCGGCAGGTGCCCGAACGTCGCCGCCGCGATGACGAGGCCCGGCACGATCTTGTCGCAGACCCCGAGATAGACGGTCGAATCGAAGACGTTGTGGCTGAGCGCGATCCCCGCCGCCATCGCGATCACGTCGCGCGAGAAGAGGCTGAGCTCCATCCCCGGCTGCCCCTGGGTGACGCCGTCGCACATCGCCGGCACCCCGCCTGCGACCTGCGCCGTGCCGCCGACCTCGCGCGCCGCGGCCCTGATCAGCTTGGGATAGTCCTCGAACGGCTGGTGCGCCGACAGCATGTCGTTGTAGGCGGTGACGATCCCGAGGTTGCCGGCGCTCTCCGCCTTCAGCACCAGCTTGTCCGCGTCGGTCATCGCGGCGTAGGCGTGCGCCTGGTTGCCGCAGGCGAGATGCGCCCGGCTCGGCCCCTCGTCGCGCGCCCGCTTCATCCGGGCCAGATACGGCCGCCGCACGGGCGCCGAGCGTTCGACGATCCTGGCGGTGACGCGGTCGACGGTGGCGTTCAGCGACATGGGCGGCTCCCGTTACGCGGCATAGTGCACCGTCACCGGACAAGGCGCGGTCAGAACGGCCCGCACCGGCGCATCGTCGACCGGACCGTCCGCAAGCGCAGCCTCGAGTGCGGCCAGCTTCTCCGGTCCGGTGATCAGGATGTGGATCACCGAGGCGGCCCGCAGGACGGGTGCCGTCAGCGTCAAGCGCGCCTCGGGCTGCCCCGGCGGGGTGATCTCCATCACCACCGGCGCATCGTCGGCCAGCGCCGCCGCCAGCTCCGGCGCGCCGGGAAAAAGCGAGGCGGTGTGCATGTCCTCGCCCATCCCCAGCACCAGAACGTCGAGCGGCAGCACCGCCTCGACCTGGTCGGCGAGCGAGCCGATCAGCGGCTCGTGCAGGGCGACGAAGTTCGCCGACGCCGCCGCGTTCTGCATCAGCGTCTCGCGGATCAGCCGCGCGTTCGACCGCTCGCTCGAGGCGCTGACCATCCGCTCGTCGGTGGGCAGCACGGTGATGTCGCGCCAGGCGAGGTCGGCCTCGCTGAGCGCGCTCAGGAACGGCCCCGGCGTCGTTCCGCCCGGCACCGCGAGCGTCGCGCGGTCCTTGCTGGCGTGGGCGGCGCGCAGCTGGTCGGCGACGAGCTCCGCCAGATCGCGCATCATCGTGTCGCGGTCGGGATAGGCCTGTCGCGCTACCTCGATCATGCGGCGATCTCGCGCCAGAGATGCCCGTCGGTGCCGGTCAGCTTGTAGACCTCGATCGGCCCGGCGCTGCCCGCATCGTAGGGCAGCGGCCGCGACCCCGCCTCGTCCCAGGCCCGGATGATCGGGTCGGTCCATTCCCACGCCGCCTCGACCTCGTCGCCGCGCATGAAGAGCGTCTGGTTGCCGCGGATCACGTCCATGATCAGCCGCTCGTAGGCCTCGGGCATCTCGCCGACGTCGGGACCGAGCGTGCGGGCGAAGGTCATGTCGAGCGGCACCTCGATCAACCGCATCCCGCCCGGACCAGGGTCCTTGATCGCCACGCGCAATGTGATGCCCTCGTTCGGCTGCAGCCGGATGATCAGTGCGTTGCCCCGCAGCGCGTCGACCTGCGGAAAGATCGTGTGCGGCGGATGCTTGAAGATCACGCAGATCTCCGACATCCGCGCCGCAAGCCGCTTGCCGGTGCGCAGGTAGAACGGCGTTCCCGACCAGCGCCAGTTCGAGACGTGGGCGCGCACCGCGACGAAGCTCTCGGTGCGGCTCGACGGGTCGCCGACGTGCTCGAGATAGCTGCCGTCCGTGCCGTTCGCCCGGTACTGGCCGCGCACCGTGTCGCTGACCTTGAGAGGGTCCAGCGCCCGGATCACCTTGAGCTTCTCGTCGCGCACCGCGTCGGGGTCGAACTTCGACGGCGGCTCCATCGCGGTCAGGCACAGGAGCTGCATCATGTGGTTCTGCACCATGTCCCGCATCGCGCCCGACTTGTCGTAGTAGGCGCCGCGCCCGGCGACGCCGATCGTCTCGGCCACGGTGATCTGCACCTGCTCGACGTAGTGCGCGTTCCACAGCGGCTCGAAAAGCGCGTTGGCGAAGCGGATCGCCATCAGATTCTGCACCGTCTCCTTACCGAGATAGTGGTCGATCCGGTAGATCTGGTGCTCGCCGAAGTGCTTGCTCAGCTCCTTGTTCAGCGCCCGCGCCGAGGCGAGGTCGTGGCCGAGCGGCTTTTCCACCACGATCCGGCTCGACGGCGTGGCGATCCCCGCCTGCGACAGCCGCTGCGCGATCGGCGCGAAGAGCTGGGGCGCCACCGACAGGTAGAAGGCGCGGATGTTGTCGGGCTTCTCGTCGAGCCGCTTGGCGAGCTGCGACCAGCCGCCTTCGCCGGTGGCATCGATCGAGACGTAGTCGATGCAGTTGAGGAACTCCTCGATCAGCTCGGGCGTGCGCACCTTCGCCTCGACGAACTCGGTCAGCGCGTCGCGCACCGCCTTGCGGAACTCGGCCTTGCTCATCTTCGAGCGCGCCGCGCCGATCACCCGCGACCCCGCGGGCATCTGGTGGACGGCGAGCCGGCGGAACAGGCTCGGCAGGATCTTGCGCTTGGCGAGGTCGCCGGTGCCGCCGAAGATCACCAGGTCGAACGGCTGGACGGGGATGACGGTTGAGACCATCGGGTGCTGCTTCCTTCAGTCGGTCAGCTCGGCCGCCCGCGGCAAGTCGGCGCCGCGCCGGGAGCAGGTGATCGCCGCGGCCCGCGCCGCGTAGTCGAGGGTCGCCGCGAGGCCCGCCGCGTCGAGGTCCGCGAGCGCCGCCCCGGGTCCCTCGGAATGCCGCAGCAGCCGCGCGAGCAGGGCCGCCTGGAACGTGTCGCCGGCGCCGACGGTATCGATGACCTTGACCCGCGGCGGAACGGCCGTCGCATGAAGCCCGCCCTTTGTCCAGCCGTGTGCCGCCTCGCTTCCGTCGGTGACGACCACGAGGCCGACGCCCTGCCCGGTCAGCTCCGCCGCCAGCGCCTCGGCCGAGGTGCCCGGCCGGAGCAGTGCGAGGTCCTCCGCGCTGATCTTGACCAGGCTCGCCAACGGCATCAGCACCGCCATCCGCGCCCGCCAGACGTCCATGTCGGGCTCGACGGTTGGGCGGATGTTGGGGTCGAGCGAGATGAACCGCCCGGCGTTCGCCCTGGCCAGCGCCGCGAAGGCGTCGGCGACCGGCTCGGCGGCGAGCGAATAGGAGCCGAAGTGCAGGCCGCTGATCTCGGGCCCGAGCGGCGGCAGGTCCGCCTCGGTCACCCCGGTGTCGGCCGAGCCGTTGTCGTAGAACTGGTAGGCCGGCACGCCCGCGGTATCGAGGCCGACGAGGCTGACGGTGGTCGGCCGGTCGGTCGCGATCGCGTAGCCGGTCGAGACCCCTTCGGCCGACAGCACCTCGGTCAGCCGCTGGCCGAGGAGATCGCGCGAGAGGCCGGTCAGGAGGCCCGCCGCCTGGCCGAGGCGCGACAGCCCGATCGCGACGTTGAACGGCGAGCCGCCGGCCCGCGCGGCATAGGTCGCAGCCGCCGGCCCGTCCTCGCTCTCGAGGAAGAAGTCGAAGAGCGCCTCCCCGCAGACCAGAAACATCGCTCCGATTCCCCCGAACCCCGCTCGCGCTTCGCCGCCGGATGCGTCTGCCCGAGTTGACCCAACCGCCGGTGCATGCGCAAGAGCGAAGGGCCGCCTTTCAGCCTGTCCCTGACACAGCGAGCTCTGACGTTAAGGATCGAGCAACATATGCTTAGTTTGTAAAATCAAGGGCTTGCACACCCCCCAGACTCGGGGGCCGTGAAATTGCCCACATGCCGGCCCGAGAAGACCGCTTGATCGGCGCCTTGGCAGGCTGCCTCAGGGAAACGCCCGCGCCGGCTCGCCGACCAGCTCGCCGAAACGCCGTTGCCGCTGCCGGTAGGCGGCGATCGCGTCGGCGAACGCGTCGGCGCCGAAGTCCGGCCAGGCCACGGTGGGAAAGTCGTATTCGGCGTAGGTGCCTTGCCAGAGCAGGAAGTTCGAGATGCGCAGCTCGCCCGAGGTGCGGATGATGAAGTCCGGGTCGGGCAGCCCGTGCGTGTCGAGCACCGCCGACATCGCCGCCTCCGAGATCGCCGAGGCCGCCATCGCGCCGCACGCCACCTGCCCCGCCAGCGTCTGCACCGCGCGCGTCAGCTCGTCCCGGGCGCCGTAGTCGATGGCGATCGACAGGTTCAGCCCGTCGCAGTCCCTCGTCCGCGCCTCCATCGCCTCCATCAGCTCGCGCAGTCGCGCCGGCACCCGGTGCCGCATGCCGATGAAGCGCACCCGCACGTCCTTGCGGCGCAGCCCGTCCATCTTGTTCAGGATGTACTGGCGGAAGATGCGCATCAGCCCCTCGACCTCCTCGAGCGGGCGGCGCCAGTTCTCCGTCGAGAAGGCGTAGAGGGTCAGGTGCGTCACCCCGAGGTCCGGGCAGGCGCGGACGATTTCGGTGACGCGGCGCGCGCCGCGCACATGACCTGCGATGCGGCCGAGCCCGCGCGCCTCGGCCCAACGGCCGTTACCGTCCATAATCACCCCGACGTGAAAGGTCGGGGCACCCGTGTCAAACATCCGCTCTCACCTGCCCGATCGGGGTCAGTATGCACAAAGCCGCGGCAGCACAACAGGACACTGCACGGCGTGGCGAAATACGGCGCAGCATCCACGGCAAAGGGTCATCTTCAGAGCAGGCGTGCCAGCGCCAGCGGCAGCAGCGAAGCGTTGAGCGACATGACGCGGTAGATCTGGCCATAGATGAAGACCGTCACGAAGAAGAAGAACGCGCAGGCCAGCGCACTGTCGTAGCCGATGGCGGCGAACCCCGCTGTGAGCAGCGGCAGCACCCAGGTCACCACGCTCGTCGCCGGGTTGCGCAGGTGCACCGGGCCTCGCGCCTTGACCAGCCGGCGGGCATAGCGGCGGTGCGCCAGCATGTGGAAGTGCACCCGGTCCGGCTGGCCGACGCTGTGGCCGTCGCGCCGGGACTTGCGCCGCATCGAGGCCAGCGTCTCGATCACCGGATAGGCGCAGATCAGGATCGCCGTCCAAGCCGAGACCTCGGTCGGGTTGCGCGTCGGCAGCAGCACCCCGAGGGCGGCGAGGAGGAAGCCCGCGAAGTAGGCGCCGCCGTCGCCGAGGAAGATCTTGCCGAGCGGGAAGTTCACCACGAAGAAGCCCAGCACGATCGCGCCGTAGAGGATCGCCAGCGCGAACACCAGGTCGTCGCCCACCCAGTGCGCGATCAGCGCGAAGGTCGCGAGCATGATGAGAAGCGAGCCCGAGGCGAGGCCGTTGAAGCCGTCGATGATGTTGATCGCGTTGGCGACCCCGCCCATCGAGAAGCCGGTGAAGAGCACCGCCGCGACCCAGAACGACAGCAGCCAGTCGACGCCGGGCAGGTCGACCTTGTGCATGGTGTAGCCGGTCAGGAGCGCGAAGACGACGCCCGCCCCCATCGTCGCGAGTAGCCGGTACTTGACGCCGACGCGCCGGGTGAGGTCCTCGCCGAGGCCGGCGGCGAACGCGGGGATGCCGGCGACGCCGATCGCCGCCCAGATGCCGCGCAGTCCGTCGGGCAGCGCCGGCCAGACCAGGACATAGGCGAGTCCGATGGCCACGCCGCCGATGCGCGGTGTCGGGACGACGTGGAACTTCTGGATGCCGGCGGTCGCATCGTTGGTGAAGCGGCCGTGCCAGCGCCGCGTCGCGATCAGCACGAGGCAGAAGAAGAGGCTGAGGGCGAACGCCGCTACGGCCGCTTCACCGATGTTCCGCCAGCCAAGCGAGGGGTCGAGATCGGTCATGTCCCCCGGGAGCTCCGCCCCGTGTTCGCTTCGTATGGTTAACCGTTTTAATCCTTAGCGGATCTTGATCCGGGGTGCGACAGGAATCGCCCGTTGATCCGGATACCGGGGTCAAACCGCCGAGGGCCTTGGCTGCGGCCGCCAGAGGCGCGTGCGTGCCCTGTCCGAGGCTGCGTTTAGCGGATCGAGCAAAGAAATCGTTACTTTATCCAAGTCAGTAATTAGGATGTGTCCAGACGCGGACACACCCTTCCGGATCAGCGCTTTTCGTCGGCCAGCGCGTCGAGCCGGGGCCGGAGCAGCGCCATCGGATGCGCGCGCAGGCTGAGGCGGAGCGCGGTGTAGTCGGCGACGATCTCCTCGCCGAGGGTCATCGGCGGCAACACGACGGGGCCTTCGCCGCCCCACTCGTCCTCGAGCCCGGCGAAGAGCGGCAGCGGCGCCTCGCCGCCGATCGCCTTGACCTGCCAGAGCGCGTCGCGGCGGCCGAGGCCGAGCGCGGCGAAGGCGTCGGCCTCGGCCAGCATGGTCAGGAGCCGCGGCGGCGTGCCCGCTCGCCGCCAGACCGCGCCGACGTCGCGGTAGCCGTTGCCGCGGGCGGCGGCGATCCAGTTGGCGTCATCCTCGCGCATGCCCTTGATCTGCCGGAAGCCCAGGCGCAGCGCCAGCCCGCCCCGCCCGTCGGGCTCCAGCACGTTGTCCCAGTAGCTCGCATTGACGCAGACCGGGCGCACCACGACGCCGTGCTCGCGCACGTCCCGCACGATCTGCGCCGGGGCGTAGAACCCCATCGGCTGCGAGTTGAGCAGCGCGCAGGCGAAGACCGCCGGATGGTGGCACTTGAGCCAGGCCGAGGCATAGACCAGCAGCGCGAAGCTCGCCGCGTGACTCTCGGGAAAGCCGTACTCGCCGAAGCCCTCGATCTGGCTGAAGCAGCGCTCGGCGAACTCCGCCGGATAGCCGTTCTTCGCCATCCCCTCGAGGAACCGCTCGCGGAAGGTGTGGATCGTCCCGGTCTTCTTGAACGTGGCGAGGGCCCGGCGCAGCCGGTCCGCCTCTTCCGGCGAGAAGCCCGCTCCGATGATGGCGATCTGCATCGCCTGCTCCTGGAAGAGCGGCACCCCGAGCGTCTTGCCGAGGACCGCCCCGAGCGCGTCGGAGGGGAAGGAAACCTTCTCCTCGCCGCGCCGCCGGCGCAGGTAGGGATGCACCATGTCGCCCTGGATCGGACCGGGCCGCACGATCGCCACTTCGATGACCAGGTCGTAGAAGCAGCGCGGCCTGAGGCGCGGCAGGAAGTTCATCTGCGCCCGGCTCTCGACCTGGAAGACCCCGAGCGAATCGGCGCGGCAGAGCATGTCGTAGACCGCCGGGTCCTCGGCCGGCAGGCTCGCCAGCGTGTAGCGGGTGCCGTGGTGCTGCGCGAGGAGATCGAACCCCTTGCGGATGCAGGAGAGCATGCCCAAGGCCAGCACGTCGACCTTGAGGATGCCGAGCGCGTCGATGTCGTCCTTGTCCCAGCAGATGACGGTGCGGTCCTCCATCGCGGCGTTCTCGACCGGCACCAGCTCGTCGAGCCGCCCCTCGGTGATGACGAAGCCGCCGACGTGCTGGCTGAGGTGCCGCGGGAAGCCGATGATCTCGTCGACAAGGCTCATGGTCAGCGCCAGCCGCCGGTCGGTCGGATCGAGCCCGAGTTCGGCCAGCCGTTCGGCCGGCACGCTGGAATTGCCCCAGCCCCAGATCTGGCTCGAGAGTGCCGCCACGGTGTCGCGGGAAAGGCCCATCGCGGTGCCGACCTCGCGCACCGCCCGCTTGCCGCGATAGTGGATGACCGTGGCGCAGATGCCGGCCCGGTGCCGCCCATAGCGCTGGTAGATGTACTGGATCACCTCCTCGCGCCGCTCGTGCTCGAAGTCGACGTCGATGTCGGGCGGCTCGTCGCGGGCCTCCGAGACGAAGCGCTCGAAGACCATGGTGCCGACCTCGGGCGAGACCGAGGTGACGCCGAGCGCGAAGCAGACCACCGAGTTCGCCGCCGACCCGCGGCCCTGGCAGAGGATGCCCTGGGCGCGGGCGAAGTCGACCACGTCGCTGACGGTCAGGAAGTAGGGCGCGTAGTTCAGCCGCCCGATCAGCGCCAGCTCGTGGCGCGCCTGCGCCGCGACCTTGTCCGGCACGCCGTGCGGATAGCGCCACTTCAGGCCTTTGGCGGTCAGCCGCTCGAGCCGCGCCTGCGGCTCCTCGCCTTCCCAGATCTCCCGGGGGTACTCGTAGGCCAGCTCGTCGAGCCGGAAGCGGCAGTCCGCGGCGATCTCGCCCGCGCGGTGCACCGCCGCCTCGTGCCCGACAAAGAACCGCAGCATCTCGGCCTCCGAGCGCAGCCGGCGCTCGGCGTTGGCGAGCGCGGCGCGGCCGATGGCGTCGATCCGGCAGCCCTCGCGGATGCAGGTCAAAACGTCCACCAGCCGCCGCCGCGCGCCGTGGTGCATCATCGGCTCGGCGGACGCGACCGCCGGCAGCCCGAGCTCCCCCGCGAGGCGCGCCAGTCGCGCGAGCCGCTGGACGTCCTGGCCGTCATAGCGCGGGCTCAGCACCAGGTGGGCGTGGCGGTGGCGCCCGGCGAGGAGCCGGGCTTGCGGCAGCCAGCGCCGCAGCCCCCGCCCGGCCGGCGGATGCAGCAGCAGGTGGAGATCGCCGAGCTCGTCGAGGTCGTCGAGGTGGAGGAGGCAGCTCCCCTTCTCGGCGCGGCGCGCGCCGAGGGTGAGCAGGCGGCAGAGCCGCCCCCAGCCGGCGCGGTTCTTCGGCAGGACGGTGAGCTCGGGGCCGTCCACGAGGCAGAGGCGGGCCGCGGGAACCAGCCGGGGGACGGCCGTGCCGTCGCGGGCGATCTCGCGCAGCTCCTGGTGGGCGCGCACGAGGCCGGCGACGGAGTTGCGGTCGGCGATGGCGAAGGCGGGCAGGCCGAGCTCGACCGCGCGGCGGGCGTATTCCTGCGGGTGGCTGCCGCCGGTCAGGAAGGTGAAGTTCGAGGTGATCGCGAGCTCGGCGAACATGGCGTCACCCGGCACGGCCGGCGATCGCCCGTCGGAGGGTGTCCATGATCGGCCGGCGTGCTATATTTGAACAAAACGACCGCAAAGGAGGAAATCGATGAGCACCGTCCAGATCGACGACTATGCCCGCCAGCTCTACTCGGCGCATGGCGACCGCGCGGAATACGAGGCGGCCCAGAAGGCCAAGGACTGCGCCGCCAAGGGTGATCGCGACACCGCCGAGCAGTGGCGCCAGGTGCGCGAGGCCATCCGCGTCCTTCGCGGGCCGAACGTGAGCTGAGGCCGGCCGGCCGCGGGCCGGCCGGCGGAGGCGGCGCGCCGGCGGAGCGCACCTTGCCGCGTTGCGCCCGCGCCGCAGCGGCACCCGCAGCGCGGTTGAACCGAAGAGAAGAGAAGGTCTGCCGGGGAGGCGCCTGAGGAAGCGGCTGCTTCCTCTGGGCGCCTTTCCCATGGTGAGGCTGCGAGTCGCGCCGGCGTCAAGGGCAAGCGGGCTTGCGCCCGCCGCTTCGCGGCCCTTGACCCCGGCCCGAACTCGCGAAAAAGGCAAGAAGAAGGGCTTTCATGCGAAGAGGCCCTGGGCGAACCAGCCGGGCGAGGTTTCGCCGCCCTTGGCCTCATAGATCCAGAGGCGGGTGCCTTCCTCGGTCTCGATCCGCCAGTAGTCGCGGGCGCCCGAGCGCCAGGCGGGGTCGTCGAGCCACCATTCCGGAGCGATGCGCTCGGGGCCGAGTGCTGCGGCGCGGCGGCACGGCCGCCGGCGCCAGACGAAGACCGCGGGCGGCGTCGCCGGATCGGCCGGGATCAGCGGCTCGGGCGGGAAGAGCAGCAGCGGGCGCGGCACGGCGGGATGCGGCCAGTCCCCGGCGGGCGTGCTGAAGACGGCGGCCATCTCGGTGGCGCTCTTTTCCGGGATGTGGCTGTCGGCGGGGTGGAGGCGGATCAGCGCTTCCACCCCGAGCCGCGCGCCGATCCGGCCCAGGAGATCCGCCATGCCTTCGGTCGCGCCCCCGTCCTGCCGCACCGCGGCGGCGGCGGTCACCGCATGCTGGCCGCGGTGCTGCCGCGCGGTCAGCGGCTCGACCGCCGTCGCCTCGAGCCGCAGCACCTCGATCCCGAAGCCCGCATCGATCGCGCCGAGCCTGAGCACGAGCAGCGGCCGGATCGCCTCGGGCCGGTCGGCGGGACGCGCGAGCCCCACCTCGCGCAGCTCGCTGGCGCCGTCGGTGCGGACCAGCGTCAGCCGCACCCGCCGGGCGCCGCGGCCGGCGGCGGCAAGCCGGGCGCAGAGCGGCGGCAGCAGCCGGTCGATGCCGGCCAGCACGTCCGCCTCGAGCCCGATCGGCTCGGGGAAGGTCAGGCGCAGCGCGAAGACGTGCGGCGGGCGGGCCGGCGAGACCGGCTCGGGGGCGCGGCCGAGCACCTGGTCGAGCCGGTGCGCCACCGCCGGGCCGATCCGCCGGGCGAGCTGCGCCCGCGGCATCGCCGCCACCTCGGCGATCCGCCCGAGGCCAAGCGCCTGCAGCGTGCCGCTCTCCGCCGGGTCGAGCCGGAGTGCCGTCACCGGCAAGGCGCCGATGTGGGCGATGGTCTCGCCGTGCGGCACGATGCGGAGCCGGCTCGCCGGGCCGCCCGAAGCCGCAGCGGGTGGCCGGGGGCCGCCGCGTTCCCAGCGGCGCTTCTGCGCCCGCGAGCGGGTGGCGCGCGCCTCCTGATCGATGGCGTCGCCGGCATGGGCCGCCAGGGCGCCGGCGCCGGCGTAGCGCGCCACCGCCCAGGCGGCGCCGGGGGTGTCGGCGAGGCCGAGGCAGAGGCTGAGACCGAACCCGGCCGCCTCGCGATCGACCGCGCCGGCGAGCCCGACCTCGCCGCCGAAGAGATGTGCGCAGCCGGTGATGTCGAGCATGAGCGCGTCGGTCCCCTCCTCGGCGACCCAGGGGGTGAACCGGCCGGCCCAGCGCCGGAGCGCGGCGAGAAAGGCGGCGCTGCGGCGGGGGTCCTCGGGACGGGTGACGAGGTCGGGACGGATGGCGCGGGCGTCGCCGAGCGCCATGCCGCACCGGAGCCCGGCGGCCTCGGCGGCGGCGCCGAGGCTCGCGAGGATCAGCGCACCGCGCCGGTCGGCGACCACCGCCAGCGGCTGGTCGGTCAGTTGCGGCTCGCTCCGCAGCACCCGCTCGGCGGCGAGGCGGGGGAACCAGAGGGAAAGGATGCGGCGCTGGTTCATCGAACGGGACAACTCGGAGAAATGGAAGTTCCATTTATGTTCTCATCGCGGCCGAGGGTCGAGTCCGTTCTGCCGCGGGCATCCGGAAGCGGCTTTCGCCGGCGGCGGTCCTGTTCTAGGAACCGCGCTGTCGTCAGAGGTCCCGATGCCGTCCGAGCGCTTCCGTCTCCTGCCGCTGCAGATGGTCTTCGCGCTGAACGCGCTGGGGCTCTCGGTGTGGTTCCCGCGCATCCCGGACGTCAAGGAGGCGCTGGGGCTCGACGTGCTGACGCTGGCCTTCTGCCTCTTCGGCATGCCGCTCGGCACCATGCTGGGGTTTCTCAGCGTCGGGCGGATCATCCGCGCGGTCGGGCTGCGCCGGACCTGCGTCGGCGGCGGGTCGCTGTTCCTCTTGAGCTTCATCGGGCCGGGGCTGGCGCCGAACGCGCTGGCACTCGGGGTCGCGCTCTTTCTCTGCGGGCTGACGATCGCCACGATCGAGGTGGCGATGAACGCCAAGGCAAGCCAGACCGAGCGGGTACTGGGGCGGCGGATCATGACGCGGTGCCATGCGTTCTGGAGCTTCGGGACCGTGGCCGGCGCGATGATCGGCGGGGCGTTCGCGCAGCGGGGCGTGGGGTTTCTGACGCAGCAGCTGCTGGTGCAGCCGGTCTTCGCGGCGGCGACGGTGTTCTTCGCGCTGCGGCTCATTGCCGACGACCCGGCAGCCGCCGAGGAGCCGGCGGCGCGCAAGGGGTTCGCGCTGCCGGGCCGGGCGCTGCTGCTGATGTGCCTGGTGCCGCTCGGGGCGCTGCTGATCGAGGGCGCGATGATGGAGTGGTCGGCGCTGCTGATGCGCGAGTGGAAGGGCGCGAGCCCGTTCGTCACCGCGTTCACCTTCGCGGTCTTCGCGCTGGCGATGGCCGCGACCCGGCTCGCCGGCGACCGGCTGGCGGAGCGGTTCGGGCCGCGGGCGGTGATCCTGCGCTCGGGGCTGCTGATGGGCGCAGGGATCGCGGGCTTCGGGCTGGCGCCGGGGCTCTGGATGTCGATCCCGGCGGCGGCGGTGGTGGGGATCGGCTGCGGCAACATCTATCCGCTCACCATGTCGATGGTCGGCCGGCTGCCGGGGCCGCGGCCGGAGCGCAACGTCGCGACGCTGGCGCTGGTCGCCTTCACCGCGTTCCTGATCGGGCCGCCGTTGATCGGCGCGCTGGCGCATCTCGTCGGGCTGCCGGCAGCGCTGGCGCTGCTGGCGCCGGCCGGGCTCGCGGTGCTGGTGCTGCCGCGGCCGCCCGGGCCGGCGGCGGCTCAGCCGCAGTAGACGCGGACGATCGTGTCGGCCTTGTCGACCTGGATGTTCAGGCGATCCTCGCGCTGGTCCATGGTCGCGGGCGTGGTCGGGAAGAGCACCCGGGCGCCCTCGGGGAGATCGACGTCGTTCAGCACGTCGATGCGCTGGCCGACCCAGTCCTGGTGCGCGGCGGCCTCGCAGGTGCCGCCGCCTTGCGCCGCCGCACCGCCGAGGCCGGCCGATTTCATCTCGGCGCACGCGCCGAGAAAGAGCAGGAGGCCGAGGCCGATGAGCGGTGTGCGGAGAGGCATGAGGCAAACCCTGTTCTGGCGGCGCGGGGTCGCAGGAGAGCATGGCGGCGGACGCTCCGCAACCCGGTTCCGGCGGCGCCGCCGCCGGTGCCCGAGTCTGGGCATGGGTCAACCTACTGATATCATTATAGAAGAAGGTGTGACTCGGACGTTAACGCGGGCGTCCCGCCGTTCCCGCTCCGCTCTTCGTGCGGCGGCGGCTGTAACAGCGGCGCTCGCGTCGCGAAGAGCCCGGTGACACCAGCGGAGAAGCGCGATGTTCCGGTCCCTGATCCCCCTCGGCCTCGCGGCCGCCCTGTCGGCCGGCGCGGCCGCCGCCGGCGAGCGGCCGGTCGTCGTCGAGCTCTTCACCTCGCAGGGCTGCTCGTCCTGCCCGCCGGCCAACGAATTCCTGAACGAGATGGCCGATGCGCGGACCGACGTCCTGCCGCTGGCCTTCCACGTGACCTACTGGGACCGGCTCGGCTGGAAGGACCCGTTCTCGCTCCGCGCCGCGACCGCGCGCCAGGCAAGCTACGGCGGCCGCTTCGGCGACGGCTCCTACACGCCCGAGATGGTGGTCGACGGCGCCGTCGGGCTGGTCGGCTCGCACCGCGCCGAAGTCGGCGCCGCCATCGAGCAGGCGAAGGCGGGGGGTGCCACGGCCGCGGATGTCGGCGTCGGCCGCAGCGACGGCGGGGTCGCGATCGCGGTCGGGCCAGGCACCGGCGAGGCCTTGGTGCTGCTGATCGGCTTCGACCACCGGCACGTGACGCCGGTCGGCCGCGGCGAGAACGGCGGCCGCACGCTGGTGGAGGCGAACGTGGTCCGCTCGGTCGCCGTCGTCGGCCGCTGGTCGGGGCGGGCGCTGCGGATCGAGGCGGGCTTCCCCGAAGGCGAGGACGCCGCCGTGCTCCTCGAGGCGCCCGACGGCCGGATCGTCGGCGCGGCGCGGCTCGCGGGCACGACCTGAACCGTCAGCCCTTGTTCATGCGGTTCTCCACGAGGTCTTCGACGACGGCGGGGTCGGCGAGGGTTGAGGTGTCGCCGAGGGTTGCGTAGTCGTTCTCGGCAATCTTGCGCAGGATGCGGCGCATGATCTTGCCCGATCGGGTCTTGGGCAGGCCGGGCGCCCACTGGATGAGGTCGGGACTGGCGATCGGGCCGATCTCCTTCCTGACCCAGGCGACGAGTTCGCGGCGGAGGTCCTCGGTGTAGGCCTCGCCCGCCATCAGCGTGACGTAGGCATAGATGCCCTGGCCCTTGATCGGGTGCGGGTAGCCGACGACCGCGGCCTCGGAGACCTTGGGGTGGGCGACCAGCGCGCTCTCGACTTCGGCGGTGCCCATGCGGTGGCCGGAGACGTTGATCACGTCGTCGACCCGGCCGGTGATCCAGTAGTAGCCGTCGGCGTCGCGGCGGCAGCCGTCGCCGGTGAAGTAGTATCCCTTGTACTGGCTGAAGTAGGTCTCGGCGAAGCGGGCGTGGTCGCCCCAGATCGTGCGCATCTGGCCGGGCCAGCTGTCCCTGATCGCGAGGACGCCGGAGGTCTCGGTCTCGGTGAGCTCGGCGCCGGTGGCGGGATCGAGCACCACCGGCTGCACGCCGAAGAACGGCAGCGTCGCCGAGCCGGGCTTGGTCGGGATGGCGCCGGGCAAAGGCGTGATCAGGATGCCGCCGGTCTCGGTCTGCCACCAGGTGTCGACGATCGGGCAGCGGCCGTGGCCGACCACCTCGTCGTACCAGTTCCAGGCCTCGGGGTTGATCGGCTCGCCGACCGAGCCGAGGATGCGCAGCGACGAGAGATCGTACTTGTCGACCCAGTCGCGGCCCTGGCCCATCAGCGCGCGGATCGCGGTCGGGGCGGTGTAGAAGATGTTGACCTTGTGCTTCTGGCAGATCTGCCAGAAGCGGCCGGCGTCGGGCCAGGTCGGCACGCCCTCGAACATCAGCGTGGTGGCACCGTTCGCCAGCGGGCCGTAGACGATGTAGCTGTGGCCGGTGACCCAGCCGACGTCGGCGGTGCACCAGTAGACGTCGCCGTCGTGGTAGTCGAAGACCAGCTCGTGGGTCATCGCGGCGTAGAGCAGGTAGCCGCCGGTGGTGTGCACCACGCCCTTGGGCTGGCCGGTCGAGCCGGAGGTGTAGAGGATGAAGAGCGGGTCCTCGGCCGCCATCGGCACCGGCTGGCAGTCCGGCGAGACCTCCGCCGCAGCCTCGTGCAGCCAGACGTCGCGGGCGTCGTCCCAAGCGACATCGCCGCCGGTGCGCCGCACCACCAGCTGGCGCACGCCGGGCAGGCTCGCGAGCGCCCGGTCGGCGTTGACCTTGAGCGCGGTGCGGCGGCCGCCGCGCGGCGCCTCGTCGGCGGTGACGAGAAGCCGCGCGCCGCAATCCTCGATGCGCGAGCGCAGCGCGTCGGCCGAGAAGCCCGCGAAGACCACCGAGTGGATCGCACCGATCCGGGCGCAGGCGAGCATCGCGTAGGCGGCCTCGGGGATCATCGGCAGGTAGAGGACCACCCGGTCGCCCCGGGTGACGCCGAGCGAGATCAGCACGTTGGCGAATTTCGCGACCTCGGCGTGCAGGCGGCGGTAGGTGATGCGGTCGCAGACCTCGGGGTCGTCGCTCTGCCAGAGGATGGCGGTCTGATCGCCGCGGGTGGCGAGATGGCGGTCGATGCAGTTGGCCGAGACGTTGAGCGCGCCGTCCTCGAACCAGCGGATCGACACGTCGGGCCAGGCGAACGAGGTGTTCTTGACGCGGGTGAAGGGCGTGATCCAGTCGAGCCGCGCGGCCTGCTCGCCCCAGAAGGCGGCGGGATCGGCGACCGAGGCTGCATACATCGAGGCGTAGCCGGCGGCGTCGACGCGGGCGCGCGCCATGGCCTCGGGCGAGGGCTGGTGCATCTGGTCGGTCATCGGTCGTTTCCTTCCCTGAGCGCTTTTGCAGAGCCTAGGAGCCAACGCGGGCGAATGCAAAAGGTCCGCTCGGTGCGGTGCCCGCGCGCCTTCGGCGGGCGGCGGGAGGAGCGCCGGCCTCGGGGAGCCCTGAAGGGCCCCCGCTCGGCCGGCGCTTGACGGTCGGCCGCCTTTGCGGCCTCCCTTCGACGGAACGGGCTTCGCCCGTGAGTGAAGGGTTTCTCCCCGGCTGTTGCCGGGGCCCCTGTCCTGCCCGATAGGGTTTCATGCCAGTATGAAATCCTTCGGGGGGTGCGCGGGCGAAGGCGTGCCGCTTCGGTGGAGACGGAAGGCGGGGCGTGGAGGGTTGCGGCCGGGGACGCGATCACTCGCGCCGGTTCGGGGCGGCGTCGGCATGGACGTCGGCGGCGGCGCTGCGGGCGGCGGCGATGGCCCGCAGGATCGCCGGCGCGAGCAGGCTCGCGCCGTGGACGTTCAGGTGGTTGTCGTCGAAATAGAGCGGCTGGTCGCCGCGGTTGTTGATGCAGCGGCCCGGGACAGCGTTGCCGCAGAGAATGTCGGCCGGGCGGACACGGAAGAGGCCGGGGCTCTCGATCGCGTCGAAGGCGGCGAGGACCGGCGCCTGGCGGGCCTCGTACGCAGCGAGGCTTGTGGAGAGCGTCACCGGGCCGTCGGACGTCTCGCGGCGGCGAGCGAGTTCCTCCGGGACGTTCCAGCCGGCCTCGGGGATCGGATAGACCAGCACGACCTTGAAGCCCGAGGCGAGCAGGTCCTCGATGCCCTCGACGTAGCGCGCGATCACCGCGGCCTCGCGGTCGGCGGCGGTGGCCGGGTCGGCGCCGATCGGGACGAGGAAGTCGCCGGGCGGGCCTTCGACGCCGCCTTCGCCGTTGTCGAAGCCCGCCGGGGCGGCGCCGGCGCTCCAGCGCGCGGCGAGCACGACCACCGGGAAGCCGGCAGCGCGGGCATAGTCCTCGACGCCGTGCACGAAGCCGTCGCAGAGCGGCGACGCGGCGGCGCCGGTGCGGGTCAGTCCCGGGATCGGCGGGCAGGCGCTGCGGGTGACCGAATAGAAGCGGAAGCCCGCGGCCTCGAAGGCGGGCCAGAGGCCGCCTTGCAGAGCGTCGGCGTGGCTGTCGCCGAAGAAGACGACGCCGGGGAGCGTGCCCTCGACGAAGCAGCCGGCGACCGGGTGGACCGGGTTGGGCTGGTCGAAGCCGGTCTTGCAGGTGTCGCGGTGCGGGTTGGTGTCGGCGACGGAGGCGAGGATCGCCCGGACGGAGGCGGACTTGCGGCCGGCGAGGCCATCGGTCCAGACGCCGGCGGCGCCGATCGCGACGAAGGCCGCCAGGGTGACAGCCGCGATGGCCAGCGGCCGGCGCGGCGAGCCGGCGCCGGGGCGGCGGAACGGCTGCTCGACGAAGGCCCAGGTCGGCCAGGCGAGGAGGATCGAGGCGGCGCCAAGGGCGAGGAGGACGGCGGGGTCAAGGCCTTCGCCGAAGCGGATGCGGGCGAAGGCGAGGAGTGGCTGGTGCCAGAGGTAGGCGCTGTAGCTGACGAGGCCGATGGCGACGAGCGGCGGGCTGGCGAGGAGGCGCCAGGCGAGGCCGCCAGGGCGGGTCAGGCCAAGGACGAGGACGGTGCCGGTGCAGGCGAGGACGATCGGGGCGATGCCCGGGAGAACGTCCAGGGGGACGGCGGCCATGGCGAAGAGGACGGCGAGAAGGCCGGTCGCCGAGAGGGCGTCGGCGGCGCGGTCGTCGAGAGGCCCGGCGGGGCGCAGCGCAAGGGTGGCGAGGCCGGCGCCGAGGAGAAGCTCCCAGGCCCGGGAGGGCAGGAGGTAGAAGCCGGCAGTCGGGTGGTGTGCGGCCGACCAGGCGGCGAGGGCGAGGCTCGCGACGGCGGCGGCGGCGAGGACCGGGGCGATGCGGGTGCGGCGCCAGCGCCACAGGCCGGCAAGCGCCAGCGGGAAGAGCACGTAGAACTGCTCCTCGATGCCGAGGCTCCAGGTGTGGAGCAGCGGCAGCCGGTCGGCGTCGGGGCCGAAGTAGTCGAGCTGCTGCCAGAAGAGCACGTTGGAGACCGAGAGCGCGGTGGCGACGACGCTCTGGCCGAACGCGCGCAAGGCCAGCGGCGACATCCACGCGACGGCGAAGGGGATGCAGGCGACGAGCACGAAGGCGAGCGCCGGCAGGATACGGCGGGCGCGTCGCTCGTAGAAGCGCGCGAGCGAGAAGCGTCCGGCGAGAAGATCGCGCAGCAGGATGCCGGTGATCAGGTAGCCCGAGATCACGAAGAAGATGTCGACGCCGAGATAGCCACCGGCGAAGGCGGGAAGCCCTGCGTGAAACAGGATCACCGGCAGCACCGCGACGGCGCGGAGGCCGTCGATGTCGCGGCGGTGGGCGGCCGGGCGCCGGTCGACGGGGCTGGTCAGGGCTGGCTGGTCCATGCGGAAACTCCGCCGCAGAATGGACGCTGCCGCCGCCAGTGGCAACCGACGGTGCGGTGCGCGTTGACAAGCCCCGGGGCGGCCGCGACGATCCCCCGCGGTCGAGGGCAAATCCGGAGGCGCGCTTTGGCGGATGAGGCGGCTGAGGCCGGGGCAGCGAAGCCCTGGTACAAGGAGGGCAGCTACGTCGACCTGTTTTCGCTGGCGTTGTCGATCCTGTCGCTGATCGCCACCGCCTCGCTGTCGCTGTGGCTGTTCTACCGCCAGGAGACCGACACCAAGCTGAACCGGTCGATCAAGGAGATCGACTGGACCTACGACCGGGAGTTCGTCAACAGCCTGTCGCAGGTGCTCAGCCACTTCTACACGTTCATCAAGGACCCGGCGCTGAACGATCTGCCGGAACGGCAGCGCTTCGAGGCGTTCTGGAACGGGTTCGGCAACGATGCCGACATGATCGCCATCTCGACCCGGCTCGGCTCGATCGCGACCTGCTACCAGAGCGAGGACTGCATCCCTCGGGAACTGCTGTCGCGGTTCTCCGACATCGTCTACGAGTCGATCTTCTTCATGCGGGAATTCCTGTTCCTGGACGGCGCGCTCGCCCGGGAGAACAAGCAGGCCGAGCTCGAGGGCTGGTGGCTCGACGAGGACATCTACCAGTTTCTGGCCGACTATTGCGTTTACCGGCAGGCGCATGGCGGCGTCGACCTCTGGGACGAGCGCTACGAGCGTCAGAAGGCGCCGGGCGTGGCAACCATCGACCCCTGCCTTCCCCCGGCCGGGCTGCATTGAGATCATTTCAGGAAGGGCAACCGCATTGGCTCACTCCCAGAACGTCGCTGTCTTCGGCCTCGGCTCGATGGGCTACGGCATCGCCGGGTCGATCCTGCGCGCCGGGCACCGGACGCACGGCTTCGACATCGCCGCGGCGCAAGTCGAGCGGTTCCAAGCGGAGGGCGGTGCTGCGGGCGCGCTCGAGGGCGTGGCGGGCGATTTAGATACGGTGGTCGTCGTGGTGCTGAACGCGGCGCAGACCGAGGCGGTCCTCTTCGGACCGCAGGGCGTGGCGCCGCTGCTGAAGCCGGGGGCGGTGATCGTCTCCTGCGCCACGGTGGCGCCGGACTTTGCCCGCGCCATGGCGGCGCGGGCGGCGGCCACGGGGGCGCTCTACCTCGACGCGCCGATCTCCGGCGGGTCGGCCAAGGCGGCGGAGGGACGGCTCAGCATCATGGCGTCGGGTCGCCGCAGGCCTTCGCTGCCGCGGGGCCGGTGCTCGACGCCGTCGCCGAGACGGTGTTCGAGCTCGGCGACGAGGCCGGCGCCGGGTCGGCGATGAAGGCGGTGAACCAGCTCCTCGCGGGCGTCCACATCGCGGCGATGGCCGAGGCGCTGACCTTCGGCATGACCCAAGGCGTGGCGCCGGCCCGGTTCCTCGAGGTGATCAGCAAGTGCGCCGGGACGAGCTGGATGCTCGAGAACCGCGCGCCGCACGTCATCGAGGGCGACTACACCCCGCGCAGCTCGGTCGACATCTGGCCGAAGGACCTGGGGATCGTGCTCGACATCGCGCGGGGCGCGAAATTCTCGGCACCCCTGACCGCGGCAGCGCTGCAGCAGTTTCTCGCCGCCTCCGGATCGGGCCTCGGCCGCGAGGACGACGCGGCCGTGGCCAAGGTCTATGCGCGCAACGCCGGGCTGACGCTGCCCGGCGATGGCTGATCGGGCTCAGCTCGCCGGCAGGGCGTAGGCGATGATCTGGTCGCCGACCGGGGTTTCCATGAAGTGGTGGCCCCCCGGCGCGATCGCCACGTACTGCCGGCCATCGACCTCGTAGGTCATCGGCGTCGTCTGGCCGCCGGCGGGCAGGTCGGTCTCCCAGAGCTCCTTGCCGGTCTTGAGGTCGAAGGCGCGGAACTTCTGGTCGGTCGTCGCGGCGACGAAGATCAGCCCGCCCTTGGTGACGAGCGGCCCGCCGTTGTTCGGGGTGCCGATGGTGACCGGCAGCATCGACGGGATGCCGAACGGGCCGTTCTTCTCGGCGCTGCCGAGCGGGTGGTCCCAGAGCGTCTTGCCGGTGGCGAGGTCGATCGCGCGGATGCCGCCGTAGGGAGGCTCCGTGCAGAGGAGCCCGGTCAGCGGCACGCGCCAGCCGGCGTTGATCGAGATGGCGTAGGGTGCGCCGATCTGGGGGCCGGCCTCGCCGACGCTCTCGGGGACGCCACCGGCGTAGATCGGCTCGATGTCCTTGGCATCGGCCACAGCGCGCGGCAAGAGCCGGTTGAAGTTCGCGGTGTCGTTGTAGTTGGCGACGAGGATGCCGCGCTCGGGATCGACCGCGACGCTGCCCCAGTCCGAACCGCCGTTGTAGCCGGGGTATTCGATGTAGGGCTTGTCGACCGTCGGAGCAGTGAACTCGCCTTGGTACTCGGCGCGACGGAACTGGATACGGCAGTAGAGCTGGTCGATCGGGCTCATGCCCCACATATCGCGCTCGCGGAGCGGCGGCTGGTCGAGATGAGCGTAGCCCGAATAAGGCGGGTCGGCGACAGCGCTTCGGCCTCGACGCCGTCCTTCGGCACCGGACGCTCCTCTACCGGGAAGAGCGACTTGCCGGTGCGGCGGTCGAGCGCGTAGATCTGGCCCTGCTTGCTCGGCAGGATCAGCGCGGGCACGGTACCGCTGTCGGTGGGCAGGTCGACCAGGCTGACCTGCGATCCGAGGTCGTAGTCCCAGAGGTCGTAGTGCACCGTCTGGAAGTGCCACGCCGGCTCGCCGGTGGTGACGTCAATCGCGACCAGCGATGAGCTGAACTCGTTCTCGAAGTCCCTGCGGTTGCCGCCGTAGTAATCGACGGCCGAG
>CAWFYR010000015.1:0-63068 GCA_963819995.1 uncultured Alphaproteobacteria bacterium
GGAACCCCGCTCCCGCCCGCCCGTTCCCTTGCGGTGAGCCCGCGCCCCGCGCGGACCGATCCGCATGAAAGGAATACCGCATGACCGATGCCATGAAGCCGATGCCCGAGGACGAGGCGATCGACACGATCTGGGATCTGGCGAAATCCATCGACATCTGCATGTTCGTGACCTGGGACGGCAAGGTGCAGCGCGCGCGGCCGCTCTCGGCCCGTCCGGTGCGCGAGGAAGGCCGCATCTACTTCCTGGTCGACCGCTCCGGCGCCAAGGACGACCAGATCGAGCGCTTCCCGATCGTCACCCTCGCCTTCGCCGACAACCACGGCCATGACTATGTCACGATCACCGGCCGGGCCACGGTCACCGACAACCGCGCCAAGATCGCCGAGCTCTGGAGCTCGGCCGACAAGGCCTGGTGGGACAGCGCCGAGGATCCCTCGATCCGGCTGATCGCCGTCGAGCCCGGCGACGCCGAGCTCTGGAAAGGCCCCAACCGCCTCGTCGCCGGCGCCAAGATGCTGACCGCTGCAGTGACCGGTGCCAAGCCCGACTTCGGCGACAACGTCAAGCTCGACCACATCTGACCCGACACGCCCTCCCGCCCTCCGTCCGACAGGGGGCGCCGCCCTCCCCGCCCTCTGCGGATTTCATACGGGCATGAAACCCTATCGGGCAGGACAGGGGCCCCGCCAACAGGCGGGGAGAAATCTGCACTCACGGGCGAAGCCCGTTCCGCCGGAGGGAGGCCGCAAAGGCGGCCGACCGCCAAGCGCCGGCCGAGCGGGGGCCCCCTCGGGCCCCCCGAGGCCGGCGCTCCCCGCGCGCCGTCAGCGCGCAAGCATCAGTGCCCGCGCGTCCTGATGCCCCCCGTCCGACAGGGCTCCGGACGGCGCCGCTCTCCCCGCGCTCTGCGGATTTCATACCGGCATGAAACCCTATCGGGCAGGACAGGGGCCCCGGCAACAGCCGGGGAGAAAACCCTTAACTCCACGGCCGAAGGCCGTTCCATCGGAGGGAGGCCGCAAAGGCGGCCGACCGTCAAGCGCCGGCCGAGCGGGGGCCCCCTCGGGCCCCCCGAGGCCGGCGCTCCCCCCGCGCGCCGTCAGCGCGCCAGCATCAGTCCCGCGAGCCCGAGGAAGGCGAAGAACCCGAAGACGTCGGTGATCGTCGTCACGAACGTCCCCGAGGCCAGCGCCGGGTCGAGCTTCAGCCGGTCGAGCGCGATCGGGATCAGCGCCCCGGCGAAAGCCGCCACCACCATGTTGCCGACCATCGCCACCGCGATCACCGCCCCGAGCATCGCGTTGGCGAAGTAGAGCCCGCTCAGGACGCCGATCAGCGCCGCGAACCCCACCCCGTTGATCAGCCCCACCAGCCCCTCGCGGCCGATGAAGCGCACCATGTTCGACGCGGTCAGGCTGCGCGTCGCGAGCGCCCGCACCGCGACGGTCAGCGTCTGGGTCCCGGCGTTGCCGCCCATCGAGGCCACGATCGGCATCAGGATCGCCAGCGCCACGAACGCCTCGATCGTCTTGGAGAAGAGCCCGATCACCGCCGAGGCGAGGATCGCGGTCCCGAGGTTCACCGTCAGCCAGACGAAGCGACCGCGCGCGATGTCGGCCACCCCGTCCGACAGCGCCTCGTCGCCGACGCCGGCGAGCAGCCGCATGTCCTCCTCGGTCTCCTCCTCGAGCACCTCCATCGCGTCGTCGATGGTGATCACCCCGGCGAGCCGCCCGTCCGCGTCGCTGACCGGCGCCGAGATCAGGTGGTACTTGTTGAACACGTAGGCGACGTCCTCCTGGCTCTGGTCGACCCGGAGCCCGTGAAAGTCGGGGTTCATCAGCGCGGTCAGCTTCACGTCGCGGCCAGACCCCATCACCTTGCCGAGCGGCACGAGCCCCACCGGGTGCATCTGCGGGCTGACGATGATGAGGTCGTAGAAGCTCTCCGGCAGCCATTCCTCGGCACGCATGAAGTTGATCGCGTCGCCGACGGTCCAGTGCTCGGGGGCCACCACCACCTCCCGCTGCATCAGCCGCCCGGCGGAATTCTCGTCGTACTGCAGCGACTGCTCGACCGCCGCGCGGTCGACTGCGTCGAGCGCGCGCAGGATGCGCTCCTGCTCGGGCGCTTCCATGTCCTCGGCGAGATACACGACGTCGTCGGTCTCGAGGTCCTGCACCGCCGCGGCGAGGATATGATCGGGCAACTCGCCGACGATCTCGTCGCGGACGCCCTCCTCGAGCTCGCTGAGCACCGCGCCGTCGAGCTGCACCCCCCAGAGCGTGATCAGCGCCCGCCGCTCGTTGCGGCTGATCTGCTCGAGCAGGTCGGCGACGTCGGCCTCGTGCAGCGGCTCGAGCAGCGCCACCAGCGCGTCGTGATCGCCCGCCTCGACCGCGGCCAGCACCGCGTCGACCGTCTCGCGGTTCAGCGTCTCGGAAGCCGTCGCCGCCGCCTCGACCTCCTCCGCTCCTTCGCTCATGCGCCTCTCCCAGCCCGCCAATCGCCGTACGGGCGGACGTTGCGCCGCACCATACACGCTCACCGCACGGGCGAAAGGCGAACCGTGGGGGCTTGACCCCGGCGCGCGCATGCGTCCCGGTAGGCCCGACCCGGCACCAGGAGGTCCACCTTGGCCCGCGCCCGCTTGACTATCGACCTTAAGGCCATCGTCGCCAACTGGCGCGCGCTCGACGCGCTCAGCGCTCCCCGGGTCGAGACCGGCGCGGTGGTCAAGTCCGACGCCTACGGCCTCGGCGTCGCGGCCGTCGCCCCGGCGCTCGCCGCAGCCGGGGTGCGCAGCTTCTTCGTTGCCATGGTCGAGGAAGGTGCCGCGCTGCGCGAGATCCTCGGCCCCGGCCCCGCGATCCACGTCTTCGAAGGCCTGATGCAAGGCGACGCCAGACTCTTCGATGCGTTCGATCTGGTGCCGTGCCTCAACAGCGCACGGCAAGTCGCGGATTTTGCCAGCCTTCTGCCCGGCCGGCCGTGCACGCTGCAGCTCAACAGCGGCATGAACCGCCTCGGGCTCGACGCACCGGACCTCGCGGTCAGCCTGTCGCTCGTCCCGCGCATCGCCCCGATCCTCGTGCTCAGCCACCTCGCCTGCGGCGACGAGCCCGGCCATCCGATGAACCAGCTGCAGGCCGACCGCTTCGCGGGACTGGTCGGGGGCTACCCCGGCATCCGCGCCAGCCTCGCGGCCACCGGCGGCATCCTGCTCGGAGCCCGCTATCACCACGGCCTGACCCGTCCCGGCATCGGCCTCTACGGCGGCCTTCCCTTCGCCGCCGCCCGCCCGGTGGTCGGCCTCGAGCTGCCGGTGATCCAGGTGCGCGAGCTCGAGGCGGGCGAGCCGGTGGGCTACGGCGCCACCTGGATCGCCAGGCGTCCGTCCCGCATCGCCACCGTCGCCGCCGGCTACGCCGACGGGCTGCCGCGCGCACTTTCCGGCCGCGGCGTCGCGCTCTACGCCGACGGGCGCCCCTGCCCGATCGTCGGCCGCATCTCGATGGACCTCATCACCGTCGACGTCAGCGACCTGCCGCAGGTGCCGCGCACCCTGGAAATCCTCAACCGGCAGCAGACCGTCGACCACCTCGCCGACGCCGTCGGCACCATCGGCTACGAGATCCTCACCAGCCTTGGCGCCCGCTACGAACGCGTCTACAAGGGGGCGCCCCAGCCCCCGGGACCCGAATGATCCTTCTCACCTTCGCCCACACTTCCCTCGCCTCGATCGGGCGTTCCGTCCTGGGGCTGCTCGGCGCCACCGGCCGGCTGACGTTCTTCGCGCTCGATGCGCTGTCCCAGCTGGTCCGCCCGCCCTACTACCCGATGGAATTCCTGCGGCAGCTGCTGCGCATCGGCTATTTCTCGCTCCCGGTCGTGGGCCTGACCACGCTCTTCACCGGCGCGGCGCTGGCGCTGCAGATCTGGTCCGGCGGCAGCCGCTTCAACGCCGGCACCGTGGTGCCCTCGATCGTCGCCATCGGCATCGTCCGCGAGCTCGGCCCGGTCCTCGCCGGCCTGATGGTGGCCGGCCGCGTCTCGTCCTCGATCGCCGCCGAGCTCGGCACCATGCGGGTCACCGAGCAGATCGACGCGCTGACCACGCTCTCCACCGACCCGATGAAGTACCTCGTCCTGCCGCGCCTGCTCGCCGGCACCCTGGCGCTGCCGGCGCTGGTCGCGGTCGGCGACGTGATCGGCATCTTCGGCGGCTATCTGATCGGCACCACCCGGCTCGGCTTCAACTCCGGCGCCTACATCAAGAACACCCTCGACTTCCTCACCGCCGCCGACATCGCCTCGAGCCTGACCAAGGCCGGGGTCTTCGGCTTCATCCTCGCGCTCATGGGCTGCTACAACGGCTTTCACTCCAGCCGCGGCGCCCAGGGCGTCGGCGAGGCCACCACCAACGCCGTGGTCTCCGCCTCGATCCTGATCCTCGCCTCGAACTACCTCCTGACCGAGCTCTTCTTCTGATGCTCGACGTCACCGCCATGACGCCGCGGATCGAGCTCATCGACGTCAGGAAGGCGTTCGGCGGCAAGGTCGTCCTCGCCGGCGTCTCGCTCCGGGTGATGCCCGGCGAGAGCCTCGTGATCATCGGCGGCTCTGGCACCGGCAAGTCGGTCACGCTGAAGTGTATCCTCGGCATCCTCACCGCCGACAGCGGCCGCATCCTGATCGACGGCGAGCCGGCCGACCGCATCGACCGGCGCGCCTTCCTGCGCCACTTCGGCATGCTCTTCCAGGGCGGCGCGCTCTTCGACAGCCTGACCGTCTGGCAGAACGTCGCCTTCCGTCTGCGCCACGCCCGCCGGCCGCTGTCGCGCAAGGCGGCGCGCGCGCTCGCCATCGAAAAGCTCGGCCGCGTCGGCCTCGGCCCCGAGACCGCCGACCTTTATCCCGCCGAGCTTTCCGGCGGCATGCAGAAGCGCGTCGGGCTCGCCCGCGCCATCGCCACCGACCCGGCGGTGATCTTCTTCGACGAGCCGACCGCCGGCCTCGACCCGATCCTCGCCAACGTCATCAACGAGCTGATCCGCGATCTCGTGACCGAGATCGGCGCCACCGCCGTCACCATCACCCACGACATGACGACGGTGCGCACCGTCGCCGACCAGGTGGCGATGCTCCACGACGGCATCATCCGCTGGCAAGGCCCGGTCGGTCAGATCGAGCAGGCCGACGACCCCTACCTCGACCAGTTCATCCACGGCCGCGCCAGCGGCCCGATCGCCGCCGTCCGTTGATGCCTGCCTTCCCGCCAAATCCGGCACCCGAGCACGAAAAGGGCGGCGCCCGGCCCGCGGGGCGGGCGAGCAGCGCCCGCGCCGGGGGGGCGGTTCGGGCGCTGCCCGGGCTGAAGCCCGGGCGGGACGGTGGGACCCGCGCAAGCCAGATCCAGCGCAGCAAATCTCGTTCATGCAAAATTATTGTTGATGAATCCCCGCAATTTCATCCACTTACCCACAGTTTCGCGTGCGAAACGCGCGCCTTTCGCACCGATGGCTAGCCGAAAGGCCACGTTCGTCTGCAACGCCTGCGGCGCCACCCACTCGAAATGGGCCGGCCGCTGCGACGCCTGCGGCGCCTGGAACTCCATCGTCGAGGAAGCCGGCCTCGCCGAAGGCCCGGCCGGCCGCTCGCTCGGCGCCGCCCGCGGCAAGCGGATCGCCCTCGGCGCGCTCGCCACCGAGGAGCCGCCGCTGCCCCGCGCGCTTTCCGGCATCGGCGAGCTCGACCGGGTCCTCGGCGGCGGCATGGTGCCCGCCTCGGCGATCCTCGTCGGCGGCGATCCCGGCATCGGCAAGTCGACCCTGCTCTTGCAGGCCGCCGCCGCCTTCGCCTCGGCCGGCGCCTCCGCCATCTACATCTCCGGCGAGGAAGCCACCGCCCAGATCAGGATGCGCGCCGCCCGCCTCGGCCTGACCGACGCGCCGCTCCGCCTCGCCACCGAGACCAACCTCCGCGACATCCTGACCACGCTCGAGGCCGAGCGTCCGGCGCTCGCGGTGATCGAACTCGATCCAGACGATGTGGGCCGACCACGTCGACAGCGCCCCCGGCTCGGTCTCGCAGGTCCGCACCGCCGCGCACGAGCTCGTCACCTTCGCCAAGCGCCGCGGCGTCGCCGTCGTCCTCGTCGGCCACGTCACCAAGGACGGCCAGATCGCCGGCCCCCGCGTCGTCGAGCACATGGTCGACACCGTGCTCTACTTCGAAGGCGAGCGCGGCCACCAGTTCCGTATCCTGCGCGCCGTCAAGAACCGCTTCGGCCCCGCCGACGAGATCGGCGTCTTCGAGATGACCGGCGCCGGGCTCGCCGAGGTCGCCAACCCCTCGGCGCTCTTTCTCTCCGCCCGCGACGCCGACGCCTCGGGCTCGGTCGTCTTCGCCGGCATCGAGGGCACCCGCCCGCTCCTCGTCGAGATCCAGGCGCTCGTCGCCCCCGCCGCCCCCGGCAGCGCCCGCCGCACCGTCGTCGGCTGGGACGCCGGCCGCCTCGCGATGGTCCTCGCGGTCCTCGAGTCGCGCTGCGGCATCGGCTTCGCCGCCTCCGACGTCTATCTCAACGTCGCGGGCGGCCTGCGCATCTCCGAGCCCGCCGCCGACCTCGCCGTCGCCGCGGCGCTCGTCTCCGCCCGCCAGGACATCCCGCTGCCCCGCGACGCGGTCGTCTTCGGCGAGATCAGCCTCTCCGGCGCGCTCCGTCCCGCCGCCCAGTCCGAGGCGCGGCTCCGCGAGGCCGCCAAGCTCGGCTTCGCCGCCGCCCACCTGCCGAACGGCCCGGCGACGGCCACCGGCCTCGAAATTCACCCGGTTGCGGATCTCGCGGCATTCATGGACAAGTGCTTCGGCACGATCGAGCGGTAGGGCGTGGATTAGCGAATGCAAGGCTTCACACTGGTCGACGGCATCGTGCTCGCCGTCATCGTGATCTCGGCGGTGCTCGCCTACGCCCGCGGGCTCGTGCGCGAGTCGCTGTCGATCATCGGCTGGATCGTCGCCGCCGCCGCCGGCTTCGCCTTCGCCCCCGCGGTCGAGCCGCTGCTCCGCGAAGTGCCGCTCCTCAAGGACGTGATCGGCAACAGCTGCGAGCTCGGCATCCTCGCGGGCTTCGCCATCGTCTTCGTGATCGCGCTGATCATCGTCTCGATCTTCACGCCGCTGATCGCCGGGATGGTGCAGAACTCCGCCGTCGGCCCGGTCGACCAGGGCCTCGGCTTTCTCTTCGGCATCGTCCGAGGCGTCCTTCTGGTCGTGATCGCGCTCGTCGTCTACAACCGGGTCTTCGGCGGCGGCGGCGGCGTCCCGCAGATCGACCAGAGCCACAGCATCACCGTCTTCTCCGGCCTCGAGCAGCGCATCGCCGCGATGCTGCCCGAGGACGCGCCGGAATGGATCGCCGCCAAGTGGACCAACCTGACACAAAGTTGCAGCTGAACCGTCGCACGCGCTCCGTGACATCCGGCGGCCCCGCCTCTATATAGGCCGCGAAGCCCCCGTTCCGCCGAGGCGTCCCGTCCCATGTCATTGCCCGTCCTCCCGTTCGACGACGACAAGTTGCGCGAGGAATGCGGCGTATTTGGCGTCATTGGCGTCCAGGAAGCGGCAAACTTCGTTGCGCTCGGCCTGCACGCGCTGCAGCACCGCGGCCAGGAAGCCGGCGGCATCGTCGCCTACGCCCCCGCCAACGGCTTCAGCTCCGCCCGCCGCTTCGGCTACGTCCGCGACAACTTCACTTCGCCCGCGCTGATGGAGACCCTGCCCGGCAACCTCGCCATCGGCCACGTGCGCTACTCGACCTCGGGCTCCAAGGGCTCCACCCAGATCCGCGACGTCCAGCCGCTCTTCGCCGAGTTCGCGATGGGCGGCGCCGCCATTGCCCACAACGGCAACCTGACCAACGCGCTCGCGCTCCGCGAGGAGCTGATCGACCGCGGCTCGATCTTCCAGTCCGGCTCCGACACCGAGTGCATCATCCACCTGATGGCTCGCTCGATCCAGAAGACCATCCCCGAGCGGATGAAGGACGCGCTGCGCCGCGTCGAGGGCGCGTTCTCGATCGTCGCGATGACCGGCACCAAGCTGATCGGCGTCCGCGACCCGCTCGGCGTGCGCCCGCTGATGCTCGGACGCCTCGGCGAGGCCTGGGTTCTCTCCTCGGAGACCTGCGCGCTCGACATCATCGGCGCGGAGTTCCTCCGCGAGATCGAGCCCGGCGAGATGGTGATCTGCACCGCCGAAGACGGCGTGGAGAGCTTCTTCCCGTTTCCCCGCCTCAAATCGCGGTTCTGCATCTTCGAGAAGGTCTACTTCTCCCGCCCCGACAGCGTCATCGGCGGCCACTCGGTCTACGACACCCGCCGCCGCATCGGCATGGAACTCGCGAGGGAGGCCCCGGTCGAGGCCGACCTCGTCTGCCCGGTCCCCGACAGCGGCACGCCCGCGGCGATCGGCTACAGCCAGCAGTCGGGCATCCCCTATGCGATGGGCATCATCCGCAACCAGTACGTCGGCCGCACCTTCATCGAGCCCAGCGAGCAGATCCGCAACATGGGCGTGCGGCTCAAGCTCAACGTCAACCGCGCCGTCGTCGCCGGCAAGCGGGTCGTCCTCGTCGACGACAGCGTGGTGCGCGGCACCACCAGCCGCAAGATCCGCGAGATGGTGATGGAGGCCGGCGCCGCCGAGGTCCACTTCCGCATCGCCTCGCCGCCGACGCAGTGGCCCTGCTTCTACGGCGTCGACACCCCCGAGCGCGAAAAGCTCCTCGCCGCCACGATGGACGAGGAGGAGATGCGCCGCTACGTCGGCGTCGACAGCCTCAAGTTCATCTCGCTCGACGGCCTCTACCGCGCCTGCGACCAGCCCGGCGGCCGCAACGCCCGCGAGCCGCAATTCTGCGACGCCTGCTTCTCCGGCGACTACCCGGTGCGCCCGTCCGACCGGATCGATCAAGGCTTCGAGCTGAAGGTCACCGCGTGAGCGAAGACGAGCCCGGCCGGATCGCGCTGGTCACCGGCGCGAGCCGCGGCCTCGGTTATGAAGTGGCCAGGCAGCTCGGTGCATCCGGCGCCCAGGTTGTCGCACTGGCCCGCACCGTCGGCGGCCTCGAGGAGCTCGCCGACGCGATCGAGGCGGCCGGCGGCCCCACTCCGACCCTCGTGCCGCTGTCGCTGACCGACGAAGGCGGGCTCCAGCGGCTCTGCCTTGCGATCCACCAGCGCTGGGGCCGGCTCGATCTTGCGGTGCACTGCGCCGCCCATGCCGCCCGGCTCTCCCCGACGGCGCATCTCGGCGACAAGGACTTCGACACCAGCGTCGAGGTCAACCTGCGCGGCACCCAGCGGCTGATCGTGATGCTGCAGCCGCTGCTGGTCGCGGCGCGGGCCGGCCGCTTCGTCTACGTCGCCGACGACCGCGCCGGCCAGGCGTTCTACGGCGCCTATGGCTCAACCAAGGCCGCCGCCCTTGCACTCGTCCGCTCGTGGGCGGTGGAGTCCTCGCGCATCGGCCCCGCGGTCGACATCTTCACCCCGGTGCCGATGCCGACCGCACTCCGCAGCCGCTTCTATCCCGGCGAGGACAACACGAGCCTCACCTCCTGCGCCGACGAAGCCTCACGCCTGCTGGCGAAGCTATCCGCCTAGCAGCTGCCAAAAATTGGATGGGCGGCCGGAGCCGCCCTCCCTTGGGCTAGAGAATCAGGTCGGACTCGAGCAAGGTCGCGGGATGGTTCGCGAGCGTTATCGAGAAATCGGCCGCGCCGTCGCCATTCACGTCGCCGGACAGAACGCCGCCGGCGTACCGCAAGTCTCCCGCTGCCGAGAAAGCAGCGTCCCCGACAAAATTGAAGGCTTGATCGCCCCCCACGGCGGAGTTGGCGTCAATGAGAGCGAGACCGATGTGATCGAAACCGCTCTGATAGCCGTGGATGATGTCGCGCCCGCTCGCGGCCGTAAAGACGAAGGTATCGGCCCCGCCTTGGCCGAAGTAGTGGTCAAGACCTAGCCCGCCGATGAGACGATCGTTACCAGTGCCGCCGTACAGCCAGTCGGACCCAGCGCCTCCGGCGAGCGTGTTGGCGAGGTCGTTGCCTTGGATGCTGTTCGCGAGCGCGTTTCCGGCTCCCGCCAAGGCCGCGCCAACCAGCGTCAGGTTCTCGACGTTCTCAGGCAGGGTGCGGGAAATGCTCGAAATCACCCGGTCTATGCCGCCGCCCGCCACTTCTACGATCCTGTCGCTGGCGTTGTCGGCAATATAGCGATCGTTGCCGTATCCGCCGGACATCAGATCGCTTGACCCGCCCCCGTTTAAGAAATCGTTGCCTATTCCACCGAACAGCCTATCGTGTCCGGCGCCACCGGACAGGATATCGCTGCCGCCAAAGCCTACAAGCCGATCGCTGTAGGTGCCACCGGTGAATGTGTTGCTCCCGCTGTCACCCTCGTAAAGGTAACCGAGGTTGAGGGTGAAACCATCCCCGTCATTGAAGAATATTCCTTCAACGTTCATGAAGAGCGTGTTACCGGCCACAAAGACATCAGCCGCCTCAAGGCCGAGCGTGTTGTCGGTGGGACTGATCGAAGCGCTGTAAAACTGAGGGCCGCCAGGCGTAATGTCCACCAGGGTCGGGCCTGTGAACCTTCCGGCGAGGAAATTCGTATAGACACTATCGTCGATTCGATAGGTCAGTTGGTCAGCGGTCAGATCAATGTCCGCATTGACCATCCCTCGCCCATCGGTCGGAATGTCATACTGACTGATATCGGAAAACTCGACCCCGTTCTGAGTGACAACCGCTGTAGCATTATTGCTAACTGGGCTCGTAATATTCGGGGCGAAGTTGCCCAAGCGAACCGTCGAACCAATGATAGACATTCTCTTCCTCCACTACTCGCCCGCTGTCGGGCGGATCGATGACACTGGCTAGCATTGCGTCAAGGTGTTTGCAATGTAGGCATAGTCGGAGATGAACCATGTGGGCCACACATTGCCGAGCCCGAGTTGCCCAATTTCTGCATGTTGGTTAACGGTAGTCAGCAGGGTTCCGCGGCGCGCCGCGCCGCTACGGTCAGGCCGACAGCGCGCGCTTGAGTTGCGCCATCGACTTGGTGATCGTGTCGTCGTCTCGCGGAAATCCCTCGCCCGCCTTGAGCAGCGTCTCGAGTCGCGTCCTGGCCCGGGAAACCCGGCTCTTGACGGTGCCGATGCGGGTGCCGAGCACCTCGGCCGCCTCCTCGTAGGAGAGCCCGCTGGCCCCGACCAGCACCAGCGCCTCGCGCTGGTCCGGCGGCAGCACCTGGAGCGCGCCCAGGAACTCGCGCATCTCCATGTGGCTGTCGTGAGCCGGCTGCTGGGTCAGCCGCGCAGCGTGGGTACCCTCGGCGTCCGATACCTCCCGCCAGCGGCGACGGCCCTCCGAGTAGTACTGGTTGCGCAGAATGGTCACGAGCCAAGCGTGCAGGTTGGTCCCCGGCCGGTACTTGTCGCGATTGGCGATCGCCTTGGCGAGCGTCTCCTGCACCAGGTCGTCGGCCCGGTCCCGGTTGCCGCTCAAGGAACGGGCGAAGCCGCGAAGCATCGGGATCGCCGCCACGAGGTCGTTCTTGAATCCCGAGCTCACGACTTGCTGTCCTCGTCAGACGCTTCGTCCAACTTGTTGAGCAATTCCATCATGTCTTCAGGGATCGCCTCCTGCAAAGCCTCGTCATAGACGCGCCTGAGCTGGCTGGCGATCCAGTCCTGTTTCCGATTTCCAGGGGGCGCCGGACGATGCGGCCCGCCGAGGTCGTTGCCTGTCATTGCCACTCCAACTTCTTTCGGCTTGCGCGGCTTGTCGTCCGGGTGCATTACACCAGCCCCAATGCGCGACGCTGCCTTGGGTTCCAGGGGCCGGGAACTTTTACGCACGGCAGCGCTTGTTGCAGCGGACCGACTACCAAAAGGCCGGACCGCGGGCTTTTCCGTTGCTGCCGGCAGGCGCCTTCCAGAGGACGAAACTTACGATGCCCCCCAGCCTTTCTCAAGAAATCGCGCCGCACCTGCCTTACCTGCGCCGCTATGCCCGCGCGCTTACCGGCTCGCAGACCAGCGGCGACGCCCACGTGACCGCCTGCTTGGAGGCGCTCGTCGCCGAGCCGGCGATCTTCGACCGCGAGAAAGGCGTGAAGGTCGGTCTCTACCGCCTCTTTCAGGAGCTCTGGCACGGCCTCGAGCTGGAACCCGGCCCCGAGGACGCTCCCTCGACGATCGGCGAGCGGACCGCACGCGACCGCCTCGCCGCCATGCCGCCCGAAAGCCGGCAGATCCTGCTCCTCACGACGCTCGAAGGCTTCCGCCCCGAAGAGGCTGCCGTGATCGCCGACCGCAGCGAGGCCGAGATCAACGAGATGATCGCCTCCGCCGTCGCCGAGATCGACCGCCAGATCGCCACCCGCGTCCTCATCATCGAGGACGAGCCGCTCATTTCGATGGATCTCGCCGAGATCACCGAGAGCCTCGGTCATGAGGTCACCACCATTGCCCGCACCGCGACCCAGGCGGTAAATGCCGCCGGCAGCGACGCACCCGGACTGGTGCTGGCCGACATCCAGCTCGCCGACGGCTCCTCGGGGCTCGATGCGGTGCGCGATATCCTCTCGATGTTTGAGGTGCCGGTGATCTTCATCACGTCATTCCCCGAGCGCCTGCTGACCGGCAAGCGGCCCGAGCCCACCTTCCTGATCACAAAGCCTTACGATCCAAACGCGGTGAAGGCAGCGATCAGCCAGGCGCTGTTCTTCCGCACCACGGCCGCACTCGAGGCCTGACAGCCGGAGGACTCTGACAGCCGGAGGACGCATCGCGCTAAAGTTTCAGGGCCTGGGCGAGCGAAGCCGCGATCTTCTCGCGCACCACCGGCCGGCCATCAGTCTGCGCAAGACCGAAACCTGGCCCTACCGGGTCGCGGTCGTGGGCACCTTCACGATCCTGCTGATCGGGGCGCTGGGCTACGCCGAGGCGGTAGCCATTCCTGTGACCGCGGCGCTTCTGACCGGGCTCCTGTTCAGCCCGGTCCAGACGCGGCTGGAACGCCGGGGCATTCCCTCGATGCTCGCGGCGGCCCTGGTGCTGGCCGGGTTCATCGTACTGCTGATCGTCGCCGCCCGGCTCCTGGTCATTCCGTTCCAGACCTGGTCGGAGCGGCTGCCGGACATGTGGCAGGCGCTCCGCCGCCAGCTCGATTCCGTGCGCAGCCTGATCCTGGCCGTGCAGGACGCCACCAAGGCGGTGCAGAGCAGCGCCGGCCTCGGCGACGGCGGCGGCGACAAGGTCGTCGTGGCCGGGCCGGACCTCCTCAGCAACCTCGCGGTCGGCGTGCCGTCGGTGATGGCCCAATTCGTGTTGTTCCTCGGCGTTCTCTTCTTCTTTCTCGCCTCCCGCACGCGCATCAGGGCAGAGCTTCTCACCCTCTGCACCACCCGCGCCTCGCGCCTGCGCCTCGCACGCATCATCCAGGACTGCGAGCGCGCGATCTCGGGCTATGTCGGCACGATCACCGTCATCAACATCGGGCTCGGCCTCTGCACCGCGCTGGCGCTGACCGCGATGGGGACGCCCAACGCCGGCTTCTGGGGCGCAATGGCCGGGGTCCTGAACTTCGTCCCCTACCTCGGCCCCGGGCTTCTGGTGCTGATCCTCGTGGGAGTCGGCCTGGTGGACCAGGGTCACGGCCTCGCGCTCTACCTGCCGGCGCTGATCTTTCTCGCGCTGCATGTCGTCGAAGCCAACCTGGTCACCCCGAGCATTCTCGGCCACCGAATGACGGTGGAGCCGCTTCTCGTCGTCCTCTCGCTCGCGTTCTGGCTCTGGCTCTGGGGACCGGTTGGCGCGTTCCTCGCCGTCCCAATCCTGCTCGTGCTCAAGGTCGTGGCGCTGCGGCTGCTCCCCTGGAATCGCCGCCCGTAGGCCGCCCGCGCGATCATGACGTCGTGGAGAGCCAGTCCTCGACCATCCGGTCAGCCTCTTCCTTCGACTTGCCGTAGCGCTCCTGCAGAATTCCGGCCAGCTGCTGCCTGTCCCCCTCGATGCTGGAGAGGTCGTCGTCGGTCAGCGATCCCCACTGCTGCTGGACCTTGCCCTTGAACTGCTTCCAGTTACCTTCGATCTGATCCCAGTTCATCGCGGTATCCTCCTTGGGTGCATCGGTCTGGACAACGGCTGGTTGGGATGCAGGTTCCTCTCCAGGCACATCGGCTGTATTCGCGGTCATCAGCAGGAGCTTTTCACGACGCGCCGCGTTTTTTCGCCACTGACCCCACCCGGATTGCCCAGCGATGAACCAGACATCCAGTTCCCTTTTCGGCACCGAAGGGCTTCTCCCGCTCGGCGCCAGCATGGGGTGGCAGTGGAGCCTGCTGATCCTTCACGCGCTCTCCGACGGCGCGATCGCCGCTTCGTTCTTCGTCCTTGCCGCAGCGATCGGCTTTCTGACCCACCGGCGGCGGGACCTGCCGCGCGGCGCCCGCCGCGCCGCGGCCCTCTTCATGGTCGTGTTTCTCTCGGCTGGGGCGACCCATCTGCTCGGACTCATCGAGCTCTGGGTTACCATCCACGCCCTGCAGGGCATCTTCAAGGCGCTCACCGCCGGGGCGGCGCTCGCGACCGCCGTAATGATCTGGCCGCTGATCCCCAAGCTCCTCGCGCTGCCCTCGCCGCGCGATCTCGCCCGCGCCAACCATGCGCTCGTCCAGTCGAACGCCTCGCTCGAGACCACGATCGCCTGGCGAACCCACGAGATCGACCTGGCGCGGCAGCGCTTCGAGCAGGCGCTGTCGCGCTCGAACATCACGGTGTTCACCCAGGACACCGATCTGCGCTACACTTGGATCCACAATCCCCGCCTTGGTCTTACCGAGGAGGACCTGCTCGGCCGCACTACCGAGGAAATCCTGCCCGATGGCACCCCCGACGAGACGGTGACGCTGAAACGCAAGGCGCTGGCGGGCGAGACCGGCAGCGCCACGGTCGCGTATCCGTCAGGGGACGGAGGCAGCCTCTACCTCGACATGACAGTCAGCCCTACCGTCGATAAGCACGGCAAGATCGACGGCATCCTCTGCACCGCCATCGACGTGACCGAGATGCGGCTCTTCGAGGTGCGCCTCACCTCGATGGCGACGCAGCTCGCCACCGCCTACCAGCGCTTCGAGCTGGCCTTCGAGAACTCTGCGATCACCGTCTTCGAGCAGAACGCCGATCTGCGCTACACCTACATGTACAACCCGCCGGCCGGTATGCGCCCCGACGATTTCCTCGACCGCACTGACGCCGACATCTTCCCGCCGGGCGATCTGCCCGGCATCGTCGGCCCCAAGCAGCGGGTCCTGCAATCGGGCGGCCGCGAGAACGTCGAGCTCGAGGTCGAAGTTGCCGGCGTGCTGCGCTTCTTCGACCTGACGCTCGAGGCGCAGACCGACGAGTTGGGGGCCGTCCTCGGTCTTGTCGGCACCGCGCTCGACCTGACCGACCGGCGCCAGGACGAGAAGCGCATCCGCCTGATGCTGCGCGAGCTGACCCACCGCTCCAAGAACCTGCTTGCGGTGATCCAGGCGATGGCGCGCAAGACCGCGAGCATGTCCGGCGACATCGACAGCTTCGTGGTGGACTTCTCGGCGCGGCTACGCGCCATGGCCGCTGCGCACGATCTGCTGGTGTCGCAATCCTGGAACGGCGCGGACCTCGGCGAGCTCCTCCGCGCCAGCGTCGCACAGACGATCGCCCCGACCGCCGAGCAGGTCCAGATGACCGGCCCGCCGCTGATGCTCGCCCCCGACACCGCGCAGAACCTCAGCCTCGCCTTCCACGAGCTTGCCACCAACGCCAGCAAGTACGGCGCGCTGGCCGCGGACGAGGGAGAGCTCGCCGTAACCTGGTGTCACAAGGACGGCGAGGTCCGCATCTCGTGGCGCGAAAGCGGCGGGCCCACCGTGACCCCGCCGGAGCATCGCGGCTTCGGCAGGGTTCTTTTGGAGCGGCTGGTCGGGGCGACCCTGAACGGATCCGTCACCCTGGATTTCCGACCGGAAGGGCTGGTCTGCGACATCGTCTTCCCACACGACCGCCTGAACGCGAGGTGGGAAACCCCCGAGGTCAGTTCCGGCTCAGGCGTTCCAGCGCACGGTTGATCTCGCCCTCGAGTTCCCGCCGCTCGCCCTGCTCGTCCTCAGACATAAACCCGAACCGCGTCAGGATGCTCTGCCAGCTGCGAAGGCCGCTGATCTTTTCCTCCCGTGTCAGTGACCCATCGATCATCAACCCGCGCGGAGACGTGAAGCCTGCAAAGCGCCTGGCATCCGGCATGATCTCTCCCTGCTACACTTGCGGCGTCGGCAACCTGTCGACTGGAACCGGCGCTACTAACTGGCTCCTGCGTACAGAGCCAACGATCTCGCTCGCGCAATCGTTCCCTAACGCGCCGCCGCCGTGCACAAAGGATGACATATGTTAATGCGGCCTCGCTGCCGCGCATGCTAACGCTGGCGCCCGCTGCTCGCCCAATGGGGGTCCAAGGGCAAATTGCGATCATAGACATCATCCTGCCCGGCATTTCACGAAGCAAACGCTCGGCATTCGGAGACCACGAAAAGTGACAGAACGGCACGGCTTGCAGAACGTCTGCATTCTTCTTCTCGAAGACGACGCCCTGATCTCGATCGATGCCGAAGACATGTTGATGTCGCTCGGTGCCGCCCGTGTTCTTGTCGCCCACACCATCGATGAGGCCGAGGCATTGATCGACCGCGAAAAGATCGACGCGGCCGTTCTCGATCTGGTGATCGGCCGGGATCGATGTGAGGACCTGGCGCACCGTCTGGTCACTCGTCCGGTCCCCGTGGTCTTTGCCAGCGGTATGGACGATCGCGCCAGTCTGCCCGAGGCGTTGCGACGGGTCCCGACTGTCGAGAAACCTTACTCTTCCCAGGCACTTCAGGCCGCGCTGAACTCCGTTCTCTGCGTACCCCGCTAGCCCTCCCGCGGCCCTCGTCGCCCCAAGCCGAACTCCCCAGAACCGCCGGCACCCGGAACCCGCACGACATGCGGGCGTTGGGTGGCAGACGTGAAGTGCCGCCCGGTTCGGGCGGCGCTCCTTTTTGAAGTAGGGAGTTCGAAGATGCTGAAGACCCTTCTCGCGACCAGCGCGCTTGCCTCGCTCATGGCGTTTGGCGCACACGCCCAGAACGCTCCGGCAGCCGGCGCCGATACCACCGCCCCCGCAGCAGGCGCCCCCGAGGCCGTCAATCCCGATGCCGCTCCGGTGCTGCCGGGCGTTTCCGGCGAGAACAACGGCGCGGCCGCGACGGACACCACGGCCCAGCAGCCCGCGGCCAGCGGTACCGAGAACAACATGGCCGCGCAGCCGGAGACTGGCGGCCCCGAGAACAACATGGCCGAGCAGCCCGCGGCCAGCGGCACCGAGAACAACATGGCCGCGCAACCGGAGACCGGCGGCACCGAAGACAACATGGCCGAGCAGCCCGCGGCCAACGGCACCGAGAACAACATGGCCGCACAGCCGGCGACCGGCGGCACCGAGAACAACATGGCCGAGCAGCCCGCGGCCAGCGGCACCGAGAACAACATGGCCGAGCAGCCGGCGACCGGCGGCACCGAGAACAACATGGCCGAGCAGCCCGCCGCCAACGGCACCGAGAACAACATGGCCGAGCAGCCCGCCGCCAGCGGCACCGAGAACAACATGGCCGCGCAGCCGGCGGCAAACGGCACCGAGAACGACATGGCCGCAACGCCGGGCAACGCCACGCATCCCGACCTTCAGGAAGGCTGGACCGCCGTCGACGTAGCGAGCGTCTCGACCGAAAACCTGATGGGCGCGAAGATCAAGACCTACGACAACAAGAACCTCGCCGAGGTTCAGGACGTGCTGCTCACGCCGGACGGCAAGGTCGACAACATCGTCGCCCGCTTCGGCGGCTTCCTCGGCTTCGGTGAGAACACCGTTCTCCTGAAGATGGACGAGGTCTCCATCGCCAAGAACCCCGACGGCAAGGTCACGGTTCTGACCGACATCACACCGGACGAACTCAAGGATCGTCCCGAATACAATGCCGACAACGGCTGACCCGGGCTTCTGACCACTCACAAGGCCGCCGCACTTGCGGCGGCCTTTTTTCGTCCGTCGAGGCCCGAGCGATTGACAGTTATCCGCTGCGCAAAGACACTCCGCCCGGCGAGGGACCTCAACGTCCCCGCAAACGGCCCGAAGGCCGCGGCGCGATGCTCGGGGAGGGGGACATCGGAGACCATGTCACGGCACGCAGGTCCGTGCCGACACACCGCCCGCATCGGCACGACCCAGCTCCCGGACCTCGCGTCCGGTCGATCCCAGCATGAACGGAGATGAGAACCGATGCCCGGCGACTTCATCGAGACCCGCGATCCGCGCTTTTCCAGGCTGATCCACGGCAATGCCGGTCTGGAAAAGCTCTGGACCGGCGGGCGCTGGGCCGAAGGCCCGGCCTACTTCCCCGCCGGTCGCTACCTGATCTGGTCCGACATCCCGAACGACCGGCTGATGCGCTGGGACGAGACCGACGGCACGGTCTCGGTCTTCGAGGAGCCCTGCCGCAACCAGAACGGCCACACCGTCGACCGCGAGGGCCGGCTCGTCGCCTGCGAGCACCGCGGCCGCTGCGTGAGCCGCGTGGAATTCGACGGCAGCCGCAAGGTCCTGGCCGACAGCTACGCCGGCAAGCGGCTGAACTCGCCCAACGACGTCGTGGTCAAGTCCGACGGCTCGATCTGGTTCACCGACCCCACCTACGGCATCGACACCGAGTACGAGGGCGACGCCGCTGCCTCCGAGATCGGCTCCTCCAACGTCTATCGCATCGACCCGGCCGACGGCGCGGTGACGCTGGTCATCGATGACATGGTGAAGCCGAACGGCCTCGCCTTCTCGCCGGACGAGTCCACGCTCTTCGTCGCCGACACCGGCCGCACCCACGAGCCCGACTGCGAGCCGAAGATCCGCGCCTACCCGGTCGCCGCCGACGGCGTCTCCGTCGGCCGCGGCGTCGACTTCGCTACCTGCGAGGTCGGGCTGTTCGACGGCTTCCGCCTCGACACCGCCGGCAACGTCTGGTCCTCGGCCGGCGACGGCGTCCACTGCTTCGCCCCCGATGGCACGCTGATCGGCAAGATCCTGATCCCCGAGGTGGTCGCCAACGTCACCTTCGGCGGCCGCAAGCGCAACCGGCTCTTCATCTGTGCCACCACGTCGCTCTTCGCGCTCTATGTCAACGCCCAGGGCAGCGGGCGCTAAGCCATGCGACAGACCTGGCGCTGGTTCGGCCCCAAGGACCTCGTCTCCGTCGACGACATGCTGCAGGCCGGCGTCGAGGGCGTCGTCTCGGCGCTCCATCACGTGCCGACCGGCGCCGTCTGGACCCCCGAGGAGATCGCCCGGCGTCAGGCCGAGATCGCCACCCGCCGCGACGGCACCCCCTCCGGCATCGCCTGGGAGGTCGTCGAGAGCCTGCCGGTCTCCGAGGACATCAAGAAACAGAAGGGCGACTGGCGCGCGCACCTCGACGCCTACCGGACCAGCCTGCGCAACCTCGCCGACGCCGGCATCGAGGTGCTCTGCTACAACTTCATGCCGGTGCTCGACTGGACCCGCACCGACCTCGCCTATCGGGTGCACCACGGCGGCACCGCGATGCGCTTCGACTATCCCGAGTTCGCCGCGTTCGACATTCACATCCTCGCCCGCCCCGGCGCCGCCGAAGACTACCCCGAACCGGTCGGCGACGAGGCCGGCCGCCGCTTCCGGGCGATGGACGACGGCCGCAAGGCGGCGCTCGCCCGCAACGTCGTCTTCGGCCTGCCCGGCTCCGCCCAGGGCATCACGCTCGAAGACGTGCGCACCCATCTCGCCGAATACGGCGCGATCTCGCCCGACCAGCTCCGCCACCACTTCATCGCCTTCCTCGAAGCGGTCGTCCCCACCGCCGAGGAAGTCGGCATCCGCATGTGCTGCCATCCCGACGATCCGCCGTTCCCGCTCCTCGGGCTGCCGCGCATCATGTCGACCGAGGCGGACTACGCCACCATCCTCGATGCCGTCGACAGCCCGATGAACGGCATCACCCTCTGCTCCGGCTCGCTCGGCGCCCGTCCCGACAACGACCTGCCCGGCATGATGCAGCGCCTCGGCCCGAAGGTGCACTTCCTGCACTTGCGCAACGTCACCCGCGAGACCCCCGACATCGCCGGCTCCTTCTACGAGGCCGAGCATCTCGCAGGCGGCACCGACATGGTCGCGCTGATCGCCGCCGTCCTGACCGAAGAGCGCCGGCGCGCGACCGACGGCCGCAGCGACACCTCGATCCCGTTCCGCCCCGATCACGGCCAGGACATCCTCGACGACCTCAGCCGGCAGGCCCAGCCCGGCTATCCCGCAATCGGCCGCCTCAAGGGACTGGCCGAGCTCCGCGGTATCATGACTGCGCTCGACCATCCCTCCCACGGCCTCGGCGCCGCCGGTTAACTGCAGATGAATCGGTTTTAAATCAATGGCTTGAATAGTGCCCAAACTCGGGCACTCCCGCTTCAGCCCTCGTCCGGGCCGGCCGACCGCGTCGCTTTGACCGCTGCCCGCCTCGCCTTGCCCTCGAGTCGGCGTCGCACCGAACCCAGGGTTGGGCGGGTCGGCCGCCGGGGCCGCGGCCGCTCCAGCGCGGCGAGGATCAGCGCGCGCAGCTTCTCGCGCGCCTCCTCGCGGTTCATCGGCTGGCTGCGATGCCGCTCTGCGGTCACGATCAGCGACCCGTCCCCGGCCCAGCGCCACCCGGCGAGGCGCTTCAGCCGCGCCTTGACGTCGGGCGCAAGGCTCGGCGAGCGCTCGGCCTCGAAGCGAAGCGCCACGGCCGACGAGACCTTGTTGACGTTCTGACCGCCCGGCCCGGAGGCCCGGTGGAACGTCTCGGTCAGCTCCCAGTCCTGCAGCGCGATGTCGTCGTTGATCCTGAGCACGGGTCACCTGCAACGAGAGAGGGGCCGCAGTAAACTGCGACCCCTCGGTTCATGAGCTTGGAGGCTGGCCAGCTAGGCCATAAGCCCGGTGTTTCGTTCCCGTCCCGGGGGGCTGCCCCTCAGGCGGTCCCTCCACACACAAATCCGGCCTCACGCTCCAAAGTCTCACTAGACATTGGATCACCTCCTTTCGCTGGTTTCGGTTGTCTCGATCCTGCCAATCCCGAAAAAAAACGCAAGCATAAATTCAGCTGCGCTGGGCGTACCATCCCAGGGCGGCGCGAAATGGCGCGAGCGCGAACACCGCGATGGCGAATTTGACCGAGAAATCGGCAAGCGCCAGGCTGACCCAGAGCGGCGCCGCCGCCCCGTGCCCGAGCAGCGGCACCGTCTCGTTCGCCCACGCCACGTCGACCTGCGGCGCGATGAAGGCGAGCTGCGCCGAGAACGCCAGGCTGAAGAAGATCACCGTGTCGAGCACGCTGCCCGTCACGCTCGAGACGAACGGCGCCCGCCACCAGCTCCCGACCCGCAGCCGGTTGAAGATCGCGACGTCGAGGAGCTGGCCGACCAGGAACGCCGTGCCCGACCCGATCGCCACCCGCAGGCTCACCAGCGGCCCGAACGGCCCCTCGATCTGGCTGCCGACGAAGCTGCAGGCGAGCCCCACCACGAAGCCCGCCAAGACGACGCGCCGCGCCGCCTTCGGCCCGAAGAGCCGGTTCATCAGGTCGGTCACCAGGAACGCGAACGGATAGGTGAACGCGCCCCAGGTCAGCCAGTCGCCGACCAGGAACTGCACCAGGATGTTCGAGATGACGACGATCACCGCCATGGCGGCGACGCCGAGGAGCAAAGGGCGGGACATGGTCAGGTCCGTCTCGTCAGTGACGCATCGCAGCCGGCCCGATTGCGACCGACCCCGCCCCATAAAGGAGCCCGCCGAACCCCGCAAGCCGGAACCGCTCTCGGATCAGGCCGTCAGCCGCGCCTGGTAGGAGCCCTGCGGCCGCAGGTGCCACTGCGCTTCGGGCTGGCGCGCTGCCACCGCGTCGGGCACCTCAACCTCGTCGAAGCCCACCCGCCGCGCCATGCGGAACTGGTCGGCGATCAGCGGCCCCGCCGCGCGCAGCCGGCCGGAATAGCCCATGGCCCTGAGCCGCCGCGCGATGGAAAACCCCCGCCCATCCCCGGTCGCCGGAAACGCCACCCGGATCATCGCCAGCCGGTCGAGCCAGGGCGCGAGGTCGGCCGGATCGCGGTCGGGGGGAAACTCGACGGCGAGCCCCTCCTCCGGCAGGTCCTGCCCGCTCCAGAACACGTCGAACGGCAGAACCTGCCCCTCAGCCCATGCGTCGTGCACGAACCCCGCCTCGGTCACCAGAACCGTCATCGCCGTTCCCCCTCAGCTCGCCGCGCGCAGGATGCGGCCGTCCGCGCCGAAATGGATGCCGCACTCGACCTTCTCGCTGCCGCGCCAGCGCCCGGCCCGCTCGTCCTCGCCCTCGGCCACCCGCGTCGTGCAGGGCTTGCAACCGATCGACGGATAGCCCTTGGCCACCAGCGGATGCCGCGGCAGGTCGTGCTCATCCATGTAGCGGCGCAGGTCGGCCGCGCTCCAGTGCGCCAGCGGGTTGACCCTGAGCCGGTTCTCGTCGGATTCGAAGATCTCGAGCGTCGCCCGCGTCGCCGCCTGGAACCGCTTGCGGCCCGAGATCGTCACCGGCCAGCGCCTGAGCGCCCTGTCGAGCGGCGCCACCTTGCGGATCACGCAGCAGGCGTCGGGGTCGCGCCGGTGGAGCGTGTCGTCGGGATCGAGCCGCGCGAGGTCGGTCGCGTCCGGATGCAGGTGCTGCACGTTGGTCAGGCCCAGCCGCAGCGACAGGTCGCGCTGATACTGCAGCGTCTCCTCGAACAGCATCAGCGTGTCGATCATCAGCACCGGCAGGTCTCGGTCGATCTCCGCCACCATGTTGAGGAGCACCGCCGCTTCCGCGCCGAACGAGGAAACCAGCGCCACTTCTCCGGGAAAGGCCGCGATGCACCCCCGCGAGCACGTCCTCGGGCCGGGCGTCGTCGTAGGCCAGCCGCAGTCCGGCGATCCGGCCGAGCGGGCTGGCCTCGAGCGCGTTGGTCTCAAGCCGCATCGGACCTCTCCTCGCCCGGATAGAGCGCCGCCTTGAACGGCGCCGGTCCCAGCCGCCGGTAGGCGGCAAGGAAGCTCTCGCCGGGCTCGAGCCGCTGGTCGAGATAGGCCTCGATCAGCCGCTCGACCGCGGGCACAACCTCGTCATAGGCGAACCCCGGCCCGGCCTTCTCGCCGATGGTTGCGGTCTCGGTGCCGTCCCCGCCCAGCGTGATCTGGTAGTTCTCCACCCCGGCCCGATCGAGCCCCAGGATGCCGATGTGCCCGACGTGATGGTGGCCGCAGGCGTTGATGCAACCCGAGATCTTGATCTTCAGCGGCCCGATGTCACGCTGCCGGTCGAGATCGGCGAACGCCTCGGCGATCTCCTGCGCCACCGGGATCGAGCGCGCCGTCGCCAGCGCGCAGTAGTCCATCCCAGGGCAGGCGATGATGTCCGAGATCAGCCCGACGTTCGCCGTCGCGAGCCCCACCGCCTTCAGCCGCCGGTAGACCTCGGCCAAGTGCCGCCGCGGAACGTGTGGCAGAATGACGTTCTGCTCGTGGCTGATCCGGAGCTCGTCGTGCCCGAACTCCTCCGCGAGGTCCGCCATCACCCGCATCTGCTCGGCAGTCGCGTCACCCGGCGTGCCACCGATCGGCTTCAGCGACACGGTGACGATGCCATAGTGCGCCAGCTTGTGCGCGGCGACGTTGGTGTCGATCCAGGCGCGCAGACCGGCGCCGATCAGCGGCGGCAGGGCCTGCGCCGGCTCGAAGACCGGCGGTTCGAATGCCGCCTCGATCGCCGCGACCAGCTCGGGATTGACCGGCCGCATCCGCGCCCGGTTCTCGGCGAAAGTCGCCTCGACCTGGTCGCGAACCACCTCCAGCGTCTCCTCATGGACGAGGATCTTCAGCCGGGCCTTGTACTTGTTGTCCCGCCGGCCGTTCAGGTTGTAGACCTGCAGGATGGCTTCAAGGTAGGGCAGCAGGTCGGCCTTGGGCAGGAAGTCCCGCACCACCTTGCCGATCATCGGCGTCCGTCCCAGTCCGCCACCGATGCTGACCTCGTAGCCGGGCGCGCCGTCCGCGTCGCGCAGCATCCTGAGGCCGATGTCATGCGATTTCGTGACGGCCCGGTCGTTCGGCGCGCCGGTGATGCCGATCTTGAACTTGCGCGGCAGGTAGAGAAACTCCGGATGGTCGGTCGACCACTGCCGGAGCAGCTCCGCCGTCGGCCGCGGGTCCTCGATCTCGTCGGCCGCGGCACCGGCGAAATGGTCCGCGGTCACGTTGCGGATGCAGTTGCCGCTGGTCTGGATCGCGTGCATCTCGACGTCGGCCAGCGCCTCGAGGATGTCCGGCACGTCGCGCAGCTTCGGCCAGTTGAACTGGATGTTCTGCCGCGTGGTGAAGTGGCCGTAGCCCTTGTCCCAGCGCTCGGCGATCATCGCCAGCTGCCGCAGCTTGCGGCTGTTCAACGTGCCGTAGGGGATCGCCACCCGCAGCATGTAGGCGTGCAGCTGCAGGTAGAGCCCGTTCCTCAGGCGCAGCGGCAGGAACTCGGCCTCGGTCAGCGACCCGTCGATGCGCCGCTCCACCTGCTCGCGGAACTCGGCCACCCGCTCCCGCACGAACGCGCGATCAAAATCGGTGTAATCATACATCGGAACGCTCCGCCTGCCGGCCATGCTCGGGATAGTTGGAAGGCCCCCGCGTGCGGAAAACCTCTCGGAAATGCGCCGGCGCCGCGCGCCCGCAGTCGTCGACCGCCGCCTCGACCAGGTAGACGCCCACGACCCGGTTGGCGAACACCGAGGCCCGCTTCAGCAGGTCGTCCGCCGCCTCCTGGTTCACCGCCAGCGCCGCGTCGCCGATCTCCCGCGACCAGTCACCCGCGCTGGTGAAATAGACCACGTCGCCTTCGAGTAGATCGTTGCCGGTCGCCATCTGCGGCTGGAACTTGCGCGCCATCAGAGCGCCTCCCTCATCGTATCGACCGCCACCGCCGCCGCCCGCGGCGCGAGCCCGTAGAGGATCATCACCGGCCCGTGCGGCGCCGCCGCGGCCAGCGCCTGCGGCAGCTCGATCAGGGTCGTCGCGATCAGCCGCTGCTCCGGCCGGCTGGCGTTCTCGACCGCGGTCACCGGCGTATCCGCCGCCGCGCCGTGCATCAGCAGCCGCCCGCGCACGAACGTCGCGGCCTTCACCCCCATGTAGATCGCCGCCGTCGCGCCCGGCTTCGCCATCTCGCGCCAGTCGTGCTCGGCGAACCCGTCGACATCATGCCCGGTGACGAAGCGAAAGCTCGAGTTGCGGCCGCGCTTGGTCAGCGACTGGCCGATCGCCGCCGCCGCGGCACTCGCCGAGGTCACGCCCGGCACCACGCCGTACGCCACCCCCGCCGCCTCCAGCGCCTCGATCTCGTCGTCGAGCCTGCCAAAGACCGCGGGATCGCCGCCTTTCAGCCGCACCACCGTCGCGCCCGCCAGCGCGTGGCGCACGATCAGCGCGTTGATGTCGTCCTGCTTCCACGACGGCCCGTAGGGCGTCTTGCCGACCTCGAGGATCACCGCCTCGCGCCGCGCCAGCTCCAGGATCGCCTGCGGCACCAGCCGGTCGTGGACCACCACGTCGGCCTCGTGCAGCAGCCGCCGCGCCTTCAGCGTCAGGAGCTCCGGATCGCCCGGCCCGGTCCCGACCAAATGCACGATGCCCTGCCGCGGCCCGTCGCCTTCGGCCAGCAGCCGCTCCAGCGCGTCGTGCGCCGCCGCTTCCCCGGCCTCCAGCGCCCGAGGACCGTCCTGGAAGTAGAACCGCGTCCAGAACGCCCGCCGCGCCTTCTGGTCGAGCCCCTCGACCCGTTCACGGAACCCCTGCCCGATCCGGGTCAGAAGGCCCAGCGTCGCCGGCAGCATCGCCTCGACCTCGGCCTTGATCTTGCGCGCGAGGACCGGAGCCGCGCCCTCGGTGCCGATCGCCACCGTCACCGGGTCGCGGTCGACGATCGCCGGCGTGATGAAGTCGCTTGCATCCAGGTTGTCCACGATGTTGACCAGCACCCCGGCCGCACGCCCGATCGCTGCGACCCGCGCATCGGCCGCCGCGTCGCCGTCGGCCCCGTAGAGGAGCGCCGCCGCCGTTACGTCGCCCGCTTCCAGCGGCCGCCGGACCAGCGTGATCCGTCCTTCCGCCGCCCAGGTCGCCACCTGTCGGCTCGGGTTTTCCCCGAAGACCGCCAGCTCGGCCTCGGTCTTCATCAGGAGCCGCAGCTTCGACTCCGCAATCGCCCCGGCGCCGGACACGACGACACGACGCCCGCGCAGATCGAGGAAAACCGGATAATGTCGCATACTGGGAATCCCAAGCCTTTCGTCAGTCTAATGTAGGACATTTTCCCTAAATATCTCAATGCGTCGGCTTCAAATAAGGACAGCCTTCCGCCATAGTGCCCAAAATTCGAACCATGTACCGAGGCCCCAGGAGAACAGGGAATGGCAGCCGCGCTGGACGAACTCGACCGGAACATCCTCGGCCTGCTGCAGCAGGATGCGACCCTCCCGCTCGACGAAATCGCCCGCCGGGTCGGCGCCTCGAAGACCCCGGTCTGGAACCGGATCCGCAAGCTGCGCGCCTCGGGCGTCATCAAGTCCGAGGTCGCGATCCTCGATCCCGAGAAGCTTGGCCTCGAGAGCTGCTTCTTCGTGCTCATCCGCACGTCGCAGCACGACGCTGCCTGGCTCGACCGGTTCCTGAAGGCCGTGCAGTCCCGGCCCGAGGTCATGGAGGCTCATCGCCTCGCCGGCGACATCGACTACATCCTCAAGGTCCGGGTCACCAACGCCCGCGGCTACGACGCGTTCTACCGCTCGCTGATCAAGGAGGTCTCGATCTTCAACGTCACCTCGGCGCTCTCGATGGAGGAGATCAAGAACACCACCGCCCTGCCGCTCGCCATCGGCGCCGGCGCGGCCTGACCTCAGACCAGCGGGATGACCTTGATCGCGCCCCCCGAAGCCGACAGCGCGATCTCGCCGCGCTTCAGCCGCAGCGCGTCGCGGCCGAAGACCTCGTTGCGCCAGCCGTGCAGCGCCGCGAGGTTGCCGGTGTCCCCTGCCGCAAGCGCATCGAGGTCGGCGCTCGAGGCGATCAGCCGCTGCGCCACCCCCTCGGCCTCGGCCCGCGCCTTGAGCAGCACCCGCAGCAGGTCGGCCAGCGCCTCCGCCCCGGGCTTGCGGATGGGCTGGTCAGGCGCCGGCGGCACCTCGGACGCCGGGATCGCCTCGGCCGTCGCGATCGCCGCGAGGATGCTGTCGGCGATCTCGCCGCGCCGCGCCTCGCGCAGCAGCAGCCGCGACTTGCCGAGATCGTCGAGCGTCTTCGGCCGGTTCGCCGCCAGCTCCAGCAGCGCGTCGTCCTTGAAGATGCGCGACCGCGGCACGTTCCGGCTCTTCGCCATGGTCTCGCGCAGGCGCGCGAGCTCGCGCAGGGCCGCGAGGAACCGCGGCGCGGTTGACCGGGTCTTGATCCGCGTCCAGGCCTCGCCCGGCTCGCTCTCGTAGGTCGCGGGGTCGGTCAGGACCGCCAGCTCCTCCTCGACCCATGGCCCGCGCCCGGTCTCCTCCAGCCGCCGCGCCAGCACCTCGTAGATGCGTCGCAGATAGGTGACGTCGGCCAGCGCATAGCTCATCTGCGCCTGGCTGAGCGGCCGGCGGCTCCAGTCGGTGAACCGCGAGGACTTGTCGATCGTCGCCCGCGCGATCTGCCGCACCAGCGTCTCGTAGCCGGCCTGGTCGCCATAGCCGCAGACCATCGCAGCAACCTGCGTGTCGAAGAAGGGCTTCGGCAGCACGCCGGCCTCGGTCTGGAAAATCTCGAGATCCTGCCGCGCCGCGTGAAAGACCTTGACCACCCCGGGATTGCGGAAGAGCTCGTAGAGCGGCTCCAGCGACAGCCTGTCGGACATCGTGTCGACGAGCACCGCTCCCTCGTCGCCCTCGCCGGGCCGCGCCAGCTGCACCAGGCAGAGCTGCGCATAGTAGGTCCGCTCGCGCAGAAACTCGGTATCGACCGTCACGTAGGGATAAGTCGCGGCTTCGGCGCAGAACGCCGCAAGCGCGGCGGTGTCGGTGATCAGAACTCAAGCGGTGGCTCCTGCAGCAACAGACATCGCGGAAAACTGACTTGCTAAATCAATGCCTTGCAAAGCCGGTCCTTCGAACTCCTGCGGCGTGGTGTTGCACACCCGGAACCCGTAGGCAAGCCGGCTGCCTGCATTCCCCGCGGCGGCCGGAACCAGCCCGCCCGTGCGTCACGCGCGCCGGGCGCCGCGGGCTTCTTCGGCGGCCAGCCAGGCGCGCCAGCCGCCGTGGTCCGAGATCTCGTTCGCCCCAGCTACCGCCGCCGCCTCGACGAGGTATCCCTTGACGCTCGACCCGTCGGCGAGACGCACGTCGCCGATGCTCAAGGGCGTCGGAACCCCGGCCACCAGCGCGCCGAACGCCTCGGTATCGAGCGCCCAGAGCTCGAGATCGATCGCTGCCCCGCCCTCTGCCACCCGCAGCATGCCGGGCTTCGGCGGCACCGCACCCGGCAGCTCGAAGAGCCGGTAGCAGGGCGCCGTGCGTTCCGCGCGCAGGAAGCGCGCGCCCCGGGCCACGAGCTCGGGGTTGAGCGGCAGCCCCCGCATGTGCGCGCCGACCACGGCGAGAACCACACCTTTCTCTTGCGCCGCGGACGTCTCGAGCCGCCGGGTCGCGCGCCACGCGGTTGCGCCGAGCGGCAGGCCGAGCCGGCTCTCGAGTGCCTGGCCGAGCAGGGCCAGCAGCCCGTCGCTCCCCGAAGGGCCGATCAGCGTCACGCCGCCGGGCAGCCCGTCCGTCCGCGCCGGCGAGGGCACCGCCAGCCCGCAAAGGTCCAGCAGATTGACGAAGTTGGTGTAGGTGCCGAGCCGGCTGTTCGGCACGATCGGCTCGGCGGCGACCTCCGCCAGCGTGTAGAACCGCGGCACCGTCGGCACCGCCAGCAGGTCAACGCCTCCGAGCAACGCCGCAGCCTGGCGCTTCAGCGCCTGCAGCCTGTAAATCCCCCGGAACGCATCGTCCGCGGTCAGCCGCTCGGCGCCGCGGATGATTGCGTCCGTCACCGGGACCAGCGCATCGGGCTCCCGCGCGAGGAAGTCCGCGATGGCGGCATGACGCTCGGCCACCCAGGCGCCCTCGTAGAGCAGCGCCGCCACCGCGAAGAGCGGCTCGAAGTCCAGCTCGGCGATCTCCGCCCCGACCCCGGCGATTTCCTCCACCGCCGCGTCGTATGCCGCTTCCGCCGCGGCATCGCCGAAGAACCGCCGCGAAGCCGCATCCGGCACGCCGATCGTCAGCCCGGCGGGGGGCGCCACCAGCGCCGGCTCCGGCAGATCGCGCGAATAGCCGTCTTCCGGGTCGAACCCCGCGATCGCGCAGAGCCCGGTCCAGGCATCGGCCACCGTCAGCGCGAAGACCGAGACGCAGTCGAGGCTCCGGCAGGCCGGCACCACGCCTCGGGTCGAGACCAGCCCCAGCGAAGGCTTCAGCCCGACGATGTTGTTCAGCCCGGCCGGCACCCGGCCCGATCCGGCGGTGTCGGTGCCGAGCGCCAGGCTGACGATGCCGCGCGCCACCGCCACCGCCGAGCCCGAGCTCGACCCGCCCGGGATGCGCTCCGGGTCATGTGGATTGCGCGGCACCGGGTAAGGCGTCCTCACGCCGACCAGCCCGGTGGCGAACTGGTCGAGATTGGTCTTGCCGAGGATGAGCGCGCCCGCACGCCGCAGGGCCGCGACCGCCTCGGCATCCTCCGCGGCCACATGGCTGAACGCCGGGCACGCCGCCGTCGTCGGCATGGCCCGCGACGTCGATGTTGTCCTTGACGGCCACCGGGATGCCCCAGAGCGGCCGCGCCTGCGGGTCGAACCCGCCCAGAGCCTCCGCCGCCGCGTGCAGCGCCGCACGCGTTTCCAGATGCAGGAAGATGCCCGGATCGCCGACGGCCGCGAGCCGGTCGAGCGCCAGGTCCACCACCGCGGCCGGCTTCAGGCCCCGGGCATAGGCGGAATGCAGCGCCGCGATCTCGAACGACTGGTCCTGCATCGCACCCTTCCCGTTTCGCGAGTGCGAAAGATTGCACGCAAAGCTGGATGCAATCCAGCGCTAGATGACCTCGAGCGCGATCCGTCCCGTCACGAACGCCGCCGAGGCCTGGCCCACCGTGTCCAGGTGCTGCCGCATCAGCGCATAGGCCCGGTCCTCGTCGCCGGCGAGGATCGCCTCCACGATCGCGCCGTGCTCGCGGAAGCTCTTGGCAATCCGGCCCTCGACATGAAACTGCGCCCGGCGGAACGGATTGATCCGCCTGCGGAAGTCGTCAGCGGTGTCGACCAGCTCGGGATTGCCCGATCCCTCGTAGACCGCCTGGTGGAACGCCCGGTTCGCCGCCTCGTAGCCCTCGAAGTCCCCCGCCTCGGCCAGCGCCGCGGTCGCGTCGTGCTCGGCTTTCAGCACAGCCTTGGCCTCGTCCGACATCCGCCGTGCCGCGAGACGGGCGCAGACCGCCTCGAGTTCCGCCATCACCTCGAACATCTGCATCAGCTTCTCGACCGTGACTTCGGCCACCACCACGCCGCGGTGCGGCCGCTTCCTGACCAGCCCCATCGCCGCCAGTTGCCCCAGCGCCTCGCGCACCGGCGTCCGCGACAGCTTGAAGCGATCGGCGAGCGACTGCTCGTCCAGCCGCACGCCCGGGCCGATCCGCCCCGACAGGATGTCGTCCGAAAGCACCCGGGCCAACCGCCCGGCACGGGTCTCGACAGGCTTCGGGATCATGCAGGCGTACCCTCGTCGCGATCAGCGCCGAGACTGACATGCGCCGCGACGATCCGCCAGCCCTCCGCCAGGCGCACCCAGGTCTGGCTCTGCGCGCCGGTCCGCCCGGAGCCGCGACGCCGGTATTCCGCCGTCGCGATGCCCAGGTCCGGTCCGAAGGCGTGGATTTCCACCCGCTCCAGGTCACGCGCCACGTCGCTGACGTCGCGGCCCTTGCGGAACCCCGCGATCGCGTCCCAGCCGTAGAGCCCGCCGTCGGCGCCGAGCCGGACCGCCCGGGGATCGCGCCAGAAAAAGCCCGACAGCGCCGCCACGTCGTTGGCGATCAGGGCCGCCTCGTAGGCCTCGAACGCGCGCCGGATCTCGGCCACGACCCCGGGTGAGTTCGATCTCCATCGCGCCGTCCTCCCTCGAACCGGACCAAAAAACAGTCATGCCATGCTTAAATTGCATGCAAGATTACATGCAATCCTAAAAATGCACCGCAACGCGGCGCTCCATGCTGGACAGGTTCCGTTTCTGCTCCGACGAAAGAGGGACCGGCGTGCCCCAGGCACCCGGGTCTGCGGCCCGATCAGCGACAGGAGATCCGCCGATGACCGACATCCTCCTCGCGGCAGAACCCGCAGCGCTCGGCTTCGACAAGGCCCGCACCGCACTCGTCGTCATCGACATGCAGCGCGACTTTCTCGAACCCGGCGGTTTCGGCGAGGCGCTGGGCAACGACGTCGGCCTGCTGCAGCAGGCCGTGCCAGCCTGCGCCGCCGCCATCGCCGCGGCGCGCGCCTCGGGGATGCTCGTCATCCACACCCGCGAGGGCCATCGCCCCGACCTTTCCGATGCGCCGCCGGCCAAGATCGCCCGCGGCGCGCCGTCCAGGCGCATCGGCGACCCCGGCCCCATGGGCCGCATCCTCGTCCGCGGCGAGGACGGCCACGACATCATCGACGCGCTCTACCCGGCCGACGGCGAGCCGGTGATCGACAAGCCCGGCAAAGGCGCCTTCCACCAGACCGACCTCGAGCAGCTGCTCCGGAACCGCGGCGTCGACACGCTGATCGTCTGCGGCGTCACCACCGAGGTCTGCGTCCACACCACCATCCGCGAGGCCAACGACCGCGGCTACCGATGCATCGCGCTCGGCGACGCCTGCGCCTCGTACTTCCCGGAATTCCACCGCGTCGGCCTCGAGATGATCAAGGCGCAGGGCGGCATCTTCGGCTGGGTCAGCGACAGCACGGCCTTCACCCGCGCGCTCGGCGCCCGGGCCGCGGCCTGAACAGGAGGACAGCGACATGGACGGCAAGGCGGCAAAACTCTGGACCCCGGGCGACTGGAACGCCCTCTTCGGCTTCGGCACCAACATCCTCGTCAACCTCCTGGTGCTGACCGGCCTCCTGCAATACGTGCTCAAGATGCCGCCGGACCTGGTGTTCGGCCGCATCCTGCCGGCGCTCGGCCTGATGATGTTCCTCTCCACCGGCTACTACGCCTGGCTCGCCTACCAGCTGGCCAAAAAGACCGGCCGCAGCGACGTCTGCGCGCTGCCCTCGGGGATCAGCGTGCCGCACATGTTCGTCGTGACCTTCGTCATCATGTTGCCGATCGCCACCGCCACCAACGACCCGGTCAAGGGCTGGGAGGCCGGCCTCGTCTGGGTGTTCTTCCAGAGCTTCATCCTGATGGCCGGCGGCTTCATCGCCCCCTGGATTCGCCACGTCACGCCGCGCGCCGCGCTCCTCGGCACGCTGGCCGGCGTCTCGATCGCCTTCATCTCGATGCGCCCGGCTCTCGAGATGTTCCTGACGCCGGTCATCGGCGTCTTCTGCCTCTCGATCATCCTCGTCGCCTGGTTCGGCGGGCTGCGCTACCCGCGCGGCATTCCCGCCGGCCTCGTCGCCATCGCCTTCGGCATGGTGGTCGCCTGGGGCAGCGCCGCGATCGGCTTCCCCATCGGCGGCATGAGCGTCGGCAATCTCGGCGCCGCCTTCGCCAACTTCGGCTTCTCGCTGCCGATCCCGGCGATCGACCATGTCTTCTCGGGCTTCCAGTACCTCGGGGTGATCCTCGTCACCGCGATCCCGTTCGGCATCTACGACCTCGTCGAGGCACTCGACAACGTCGAGAGCGCCGAGGCGGCGGGCGACCACTATCCCACCACCCGCGTGCTCACCGCCGACGGCTTCGTCAGCCTCATCGGCTGCCTGATGGGCAACCCCTTCATCAACGCCGTCTACATCGGCCATCCCGGCTGGAAGTCGATGGGCGGCCGCATCGGCTACTCCTTCGCCACCGGGGTCATGGTGCTGGTGCTCTGCTGGTTCGGCATCGTCGCCGTCCTTCTCGCCCTCGTCCCGGTCGTCGCCATCTCGCCGATCCTGCTCTACATCGGCATGCTGATCGGCGCCCAGGCGTTCCAGACCACGCCGACCAAGCACGCCCCGGCGATCATCGTCGCCCTCCTGCCCAACATCGCCGCCTGGGGCCTCACCATGATCAACGGCGCGCTCGGAGCCGCCGGTGTCCAGGTCACGCCGGATCTCATCGCCGGCATGGCCGGCGGCGGCGTCCTCTACGAAGGCCTGCAGATCATGGGCGACGGCGCCATCCTCGCCGGCCTCGTGCTCGCGGCGATCACCGTCTTCATCATCGAGCGCCAGTTCGAGAAGGCCTCGGCCTTCGCGCTGGCCGGCGCGGTGCTGACCTTCTTCGGCTTCATGCACGGCCAGTCGCTCGGCATCAACGTGACGCCGATGGTGGCGCTCGCCTACGTCATGGTCGCGGGCTTCCTCTATGCCTGCGCCCGGTTCAGCATCATCGAACCGTCGCTCGACCCCGCGGCGCAACCGGCCGAATGACCGAAGCCGAGCTCGAGGCCGCCGCCGCGCGCGTCGGCCTCGCCCTGACCCCCGGCCAGCTGCCGGGGGTCAGCGCCTTCTTCGCAGCTGCCCGCGACATGGCGGCCGTGCTCGACGCGGTGCCGCTCGACGACGGCCTCCTCGATCTCGCGCCGGTCTTCCGCCTGCCCGACCCGGACCCCGCGCCGTGACCGGTCCGCTGTCGCCCTGGTCGAGCGCCGCCGAGATCGCCATGGCGGTCGGCACCGGCGCAGTCTCGGCCCTCGCCGTCACCGAGGCGGCGCTGGCGCGGATCGCCGCCGCCGACCCCGGGATCAACGCCTTCACCGACGTCACCGCCGACCGCGCCCGCGCCGAGGCGCAGGCGGTCGACGCGGCACTCGCCGCGGGCCGTCCGGCGGGCCCGCTCGCCGGCGTGCCATACGCTGTCAAGAACCTCTTCGACATCGCGGGCCTGCCCACCCGTGCCGGCTCGCTGATCAATCGCGAGCGCCCGCCCGCGACGCGCGACGGCACGCTGGTCCGCCGCATGACCCAAGCCGGCGCCGTGCTGATGGGCGGCCTCAACATGGGCGAGTACGCCTACGACTTCACTGGCGAAAACGCCCACGACGGCGCCTGCCGGAACCCGCACGACCCGAGCCGCATGACCGGCGGCTCCTCCTCCGGCTGCGGCGCGGCGACGGCGGCGGGGCTCGCGCCGGTCTCGCTCGGCTCGGACACCAACGGCTCGATCCGCGTCCCCTCCTCGCTCTGCGGCATCTTCGGCCTCAAGCCCACCTACGGGCGGCTCAGTCGCGCCGGCACCTTCCCGTTCGTCGACAGCCTCGATCACCTCGGCCCGTTCGCCCGCACCGCGCGCGATCTGGCGCTCGCCTACGACGTCCTCGCCGGCCCCGACCCTGACGACCACGCCTGCGCTGCCCGCCCGCCAGATCCCGCACGTCCCGGCCTCGACGACGGTATCGCCGGGCTCAGGATCGGCATCGCCGACGGCGAGTTCTTTGCCGGCAACGCCGGCCTGCTGGCGCGCGAGGCGCTCACCCGCATCAGCGACGCCCTCCGCCCGGCGGCGCGCAGCCTCGCGCCGGTGCGGCTCGACGAAGCCGCCGCCGGCCGCGCCGCCGCCTACCTCATCACCAACTCCGAAAGCGCGGCCTTCCACCTCGGGCGTCTTCGCACCCGCGCCGCCGACTTCGACCCCGACACCCGGGATCGCTTCCTCGCCGGCGCGTTGCTGCCGGCCGCCTGGGTGGTCCGCGCCCAAAGGGTCCGCCGCTGGTGGCTCGAGCGGATGATGGCAGTCTTCCGCGAGGTCGACCTCGTGCTCGCCCCGGCGACGCCGTTCCCGGCACCCGCGATCGGCCAGAAGGCCATCGAGCTCGACGGCCGCACGCTGCCGCTCCGCCCCAACCTCGGCCTTCTCGCGCAGCCCTTCTCCTGCATCGGCCTGCCCGTCGTCACCGTGCCGGTCTTCGCCCCCGGCACGCTGCCGATCGGCATCCAGCTCGTCGCCCCGCCGTGGCGCGAAGCCCTGGCACTCCGTGCCGCCGCCTGGCTCGAAGCCGCCGGCGTCGCCCGCGCCCATCCTCCGGCCACGCCGGCCGCTGTCCGACCCTGAGTCCTCGGCGGCATCCCGGCAGCCCGCAAGCGCGGCACCCCCCCTGCACGCCCCGCCGCGCCCCCATCTCCCGTGATGCGGTCGCGCTCCGATCGCCCCCGCGCTCCTTCTGCGGATTTCATACTGGCATGAACCTATCGGGCAGGACTCAGGGGCCCCGGCCACAGCCGGGGAGAAACCCTGAACCCCACGGCCGAAGGCCGTTCCTTCGGAGGGAGGCCGCAAAGGCGGCCGACCGTCAAGCGCCGGCCGAGCGGGGGCCCTTCAGGGCCCTCCGAGGCCGGCGCTCCTCGCCGCCGGCCGCGGAGCGCCAGATCGCGTCGTTTCTCACCCGTTCTGTGTTTGGCGATCCCGCTCGCCTAAGCCCGGCTCACCACCAGCCGGACCGAGCCGCGGTTGTTGCCGTAGGTCATCCAGGCGTCGTTGGCGAAGCAATAGAGATAGCCGCCGGCCGCCGGCGTGAAGGTCGTGCCTCCGCCGATCAGGAACGTCTGGTGCGGCGCCGCGCGAACGTCCGCCAGCACCCCGTTGGCCACCACCCCGACCAGCGCGAACCACGGCATGGTCTCGTCGCGCCGGGTCCACCAGAAATCCGCCTGCTGGTTGCCGGTCGCCTTGCGGAACAGCGTCTCGGCCTCGCCGAGCAGCGACGAGGCCATGTGCGCGATCTCGCCCAGATGGAACGTGCCGTCGCCGGTGCCGTCCGGCCCGCAGGGCACGTCTCCGTCGACCCACTCGCCCGTCGCCGCGAAGCGGTACTCGACCCCGCCTTCCAGGTAGAACCCGGTGGCATTCCAGGGATTGCTCGCAAAGATCGCGCACCCGCTCGACGTGCCGGGCGCGATGCCGAAGGTCGCCCAGTAGTCGGCCTGCTCCAGCGCCGGATCGCGGTGCCGCTCGAGCGCCGAGACATGGAACGCGGCCGGCTCGGCCTCCGGCTCGATCCGCGGCACCGCCCGCGGCCGCGTCTTCAGCGAGCGGAAGACGCCGGTCAGCGAATCGTGCATCGGTCCTCGGGGATCGGGCGCAAGCTGGCGGCCGATCCCCGGCCGGAAGGCGAGGCCGGCCGCCGCCGCCTCCTCCATCATCCAGACCAGCGCTCCGTCCGACAGCGCGGCGCGGGCATAGCCGCCGCCGACGTCGCCGTGGACCCCGGGAAACCAGATTTGCCTGACGTCGGGATGCTCGACGTCGTTGGCCCACAGCGTCGGTGTGAAGCTCTCGCGGTGTTCGTCGATCGCCACCGCGTGCCGGGCGTGCCGGACGATGTCGCTCAGCATCAGGTCGTGGAACTCGTGCTTGGCGGGATCGTCGATCAGGTTCAGCAGCGCCAGGTCGTCCGGGATGCCGAGCGCGCCGACCGTGTCCCAGACGCCGATGAAGTGCACCTCGGTCCGCTTGCCCTCCACGTCCCGGAAGAACCGCAGCGCGGGATCGCTCAGCTCCTTCCGCTTCCGGTAGGCGTTGAAGACGGTCTGGACCGATTTCCACACCGCCTTGTCCGCTAGACCGGGCGCCGAGAGGTCGAGCAGCCCGCACCGCGCGATCATCCCCCCGACCGAGCGCACGGTATAGGCGCCGCGGCTGAACCCGAAAAGGTAGATGTCGTCGCCGGGGCGGTAGGCGCCGGCAAGCCAGCGGTAGGCGCTCATCACGTTCTTGTCGAGCCCGTCGCCCATGCCGCCGCCGGCGAGCCGGTTCCACCAGTTGCCGTCGGTGCCGACCCCGGGATGATAGTACGAGCGCTGCTCGACGCCTCCCGCATCGACCTTGGCCAGGGCGTTGAAGATCTTGACGACGTTGGTCGGCGCGGGAAGGCCCGCCTCCCGCTGCTCGGGCGTGTTCCAGGTGCCGTCGCAGCAAACGATCAGTCGGGTCAATGAATGGTCCTCCGCACAGACGGGGAGACTAGTCGACGAAGAAGACGGAATCGAGTTCCGACGGCGTCCGGCTCGTGGTCCGCCGCTCGTTCACCGCCACCGCCATGCCGTCCGGAAGCGCCCGGCAATCGAGCCCCCGCGCTCGAATGGCCTCGCGCAGGCCAGCCGTCGCGTTGAGCTTTGCGATCGCATCGTCGACACGGCCGGTCGCCCGCGCGACGACGACGCCGTTGTCCAACGCGAAGCGCCCCTCGGGCTGCTGCAAGGCCCAGGCGATGAATGCGTCGGCGGTGAATTCGGTCTGCTTCGGCTGCTCCATCGCACGCCTTCGATGCTGTCGCTCGCCTTATCCTAGCACCGCCTCCGGTTCGCTGCGACACTTGCCGCAAGTCACGGGATCGGCCGGATGAAGACAGCGTCTTGCTTCGCGCTCGCCCCGCGCCCGAGAGACGCTTCTTCCTGCTCGCCATCCCCGGTGTTCCTGGACCCCGCCCCGCTGCCCGGCCCCGGCTCCTCTGGGAACGGGTGGCGGAGAGAAGGCCAGGGTCACCGTTCGTCATGACGGGCTCGCCCAGACCGGCATGCCCCGGGAGCAGCGCCAGCGCCGACAATCCCTACCGGCTCCAGCCGTTCGGCGGGTATCTTTCTCGGCACCGGAAATTCGAGGGGTTCTGCCTGCCGACCCGTGTCGAGGCGGGCAACTTCTTCCGCGCGGCGCGCTACTCCCCGTTCCTCGTCGTCGATGTCTTGAGTGTGAGAGTACGGCCGCTCCAGGACCCATGACGCCCGAACACGAAAAAGGGCGGGTCCGACGGACCCGCCCTTTTTTCAACCGCTCAGGGACTTAGGCCGCTTCGGACCGCTGCGCGTGCTGGCGCTCGCTCTCCTCGCGGCTGAGAGCGACCGAGGTGCGCACGCCACGACGGACGAACTCCATCATTCCCTTGACGGTGCGCTCGTTGGGGTCGATCCCCGCGCACATCAGCACTTCCCGGCCATCGCGGGATCGCGCCCAGCGTGCGATCACCTCGGCGCCGTTGCCGTACTTCTTGTCGTCCGCAATGGCGTCGTCCAGTGCCGCCAGCACAACCGCTGCGAACAGCTTCTGCGCACGGTTGCCCTGGTCGTTGGTGAACGCCAGCTCATCCACGTAATCGAACACTACGTCAGTCCTTCCTCAGTCCGTTCTTGTTGGGGCGCATTATGACGATCCCGTGACGCAGGTGGTCTGCCAATTTCACAGGCCCGATATGCGCCGACCGAATACCAGAGAGCCAGCATATAGGGGGTGCAGAGGGTCAAATCAACAATTCTCGCTGGTGGTGCGCAGGTCAACGCAGTGGCGCCGCCCTTGGTTCCCCGGACGCGGGCTGATCCGACCATCTCAACCTGCGGTAGTCAAATCCCGCCTCCAGCGTCGGCTTGATCACATGGAAATAGGGCGAAAGATCGAAATCGCGCGGCGCGTAGAGCGAGTGGTGGCGGATGTGCAGGATCTCGCTGCGCTGCGAGCGCGCCAGCGGGTCGGCGCGGAACTCGCGGGTGATCACCGGAAGGATCGGATACCTGATCCGCCCGAACGCCTCGGCGATCAGCGACGAGCAGATCGCGCGCGTCGGATCGCCCGAGCCGATCGAGAGCAGCCGGCGCCGCCAGCGGGCCGGCACCGGCGGCGCCGGCAGGAAGTAGCGCAAGAGGTCGGAGATGTTCTTCATGTCGTAGCGCTTGCCGATGCTCGTCACCATGAAGTCGATCAGCCGCGCCCGGTCCTGCGGGCTCAGCGCGTTCGCCCGGCAGATGCGGGTGTTGGTGTGCTGGTACTTCGACAGCGCCGCCGCGACGCAGCCCTGCCCGAGGTTGACCTCGACGAGGTTCAAGGGCTCGCCGTCCTGGTTCACCTTGCCGAGCGCATTGCCGACGAAGAGTGCGGCATGGGACCAGGTCGACTGGGTGATGTACTTGATCGCCCCGGACACCCGGTCGTTGCCCTCGATCAGCAGCACGTCGCCGGGCTGCAGCACCCGCCGGAGCGCCGCGACGTTGGCATGGGTGTAGGGACGAAAGTTCGGGTCGGGCTCCTGGAGCTTGCGCGCGAGCCTGCGTCCGATCCGGTCCGCGAGGCTGTCGCGGGTCTCGCTCATCGTTTCGCGCCAGACTGTTCTGCCATCGCTCTCACCCGTTACCCTCGGCGCGCACCGCGTGATTCTGCACCGAACCGGCCTTGCCGTCACCTCCTCGGCTTTGCCATGGTTTTCGTGCTAGGAGGCATCACGGGACGGTGTGAGCGGAGTTCGATCCGTCATAAAGTCCGCCACGCGGGTGTAACAAGCCGGCATCAGGGAGCGAACGGGGAAGGATGAGCGTGGCCGACGACACGTCGCTCGACGATCTCCTCCGAGCGGCGAATCGCGGAAACCAGCGCGCCTACGCCGCGTTCCTGCGGGCGATCACCCCGATGATCCGCGGAATCGCCAGGGCGCGCGGCGGCGGGCTCGGGCCGGACAGTATCGAGGATATCGTGCAGGAGACGCTGCTCGCGATCCACCAGAAGCGCCACACCTGGCGCGAGGACATGGCCGTGCGGCCGTGGCTCTACGCCATCGTGCGCTACAAGGTCGTGGACGCCTTCCGCGCCCGCGGCCGCCGGGTGCAGGTGCCGATCGAGGACTTCGCCGACGTGCTGCCGGCCGAGCCGGACCTCGACCCGACCGAGCGCACCGACGCCGAACGCGTGATCGGCCGGCTCGAGCCGCGCGCGGCGCGAATCGTCCGCGCGATCGGGCTCGAAGGCGCGAGCGTCGCCGAGACCTCGGCGGCGCTCGACATGACCGAAACGGCGGTGCGCGTCGCGCTGCACCGCGGACTGAAGAGGCTCGCGCAACTCCGCGGGACGATGATCGAATGAGGACCGACGAACTGATCCAGGCGATGGCCGCCGACACCACCCGCCCGCAGCCGCTGGCGGTGGCGCTGCCGGCTGCCGTGCTCGTCATCGCCGTGGCGGTGGCGGCGGTCTTTCTGTCGATGGTGGGTCCGCGGCCGGACTGGGGCGACGCGCTGATGCAGGTCCGCGTGCTCCTCAAGAACGCCTATCCGCCGGTCCTGGCGCTCGGCGCGCTCGGCGCCGCCCTGCGGCTGGCGCGCCCCGGGGGGGATCTCGGACCGTGGCGGCTGGTTCTCTTCGCGGTGCCGGCGGCGCTGGCGGTCGCGGTCGCGGTCGAGCTCGTGCGGATGCCCGAGGCGGGCTGGATGCCGGCGATGATGGGCCAGAGCCGGCAGCAGTGCGTCAGCTACATCACGATCATGGGCCTTCCGCTTCTCGCCGGCGCCCTCTGGGCGCTGCGCCGGGGTGCCAGCACCCGGCCGACGCTCAGCGGCGCCGTCGCCGGACTTCTCGCCGGCGGCGCGGCGGCGAGCGTCTACGCCATCCACTGCACCGAGGACAGCCCGCTCTTCTATGCGCTCTGGTACGTTCTGGCGATCCTCGCCGTCACCGCGATCGGCGCGGCGCTGGGCTCGCGCGTGTTGCGCTGGTAGCGTTCGCCCGACGGCGGAGCAGCAGTTTTGCTTGCTTTTCCGGCCGAAATGCAGCATGGAATCACCGCTGCGTTACGACAATCGACCCGCTGTCTATACTGGCCACGGTCCCTCGGTTATCCGCTGACTGCGCCAGGCCGCCGCACACCGCGGGCGGCATCTAAAGACAGGAGACTTCACGATGGCTAAGGGCACCGTGAAATGGTTCAACGCCACCAAGGGCTTCGGCTTCATCCAGCCCGAGGGCGGTTCTAAGGACGTGTTCGTCCACATCTCCGCGCTCGAGCGCGCCGGGATCACCCACCTCGACGACGGCCAGAAGGTCAACTTCGACCTCGAGACCGGCCGCGACGGCCGCCAGTCCGCTGCGAATCTGACCCTCGCCAACTGAGCCCGGGTCCTGCACCGGGCGGTGCGCCAGCACCGCCTGAACCGAAGTCCGGCTCACCCGAACTCGATCTTCGGATACAATCTTCAGCTCGCCGCCCCTTGGCCGGCGAGCTTTTGCTTTTTTGGGTCCGCAGAACCTCACGGTTCTGTCGTCACGAACCCGCCGGACTCCTCGAGTACAATCATCTCTTGAGAATAGGAGCAGCCAGTGTTGATTTAGCGTCGCCACGACGGTATGTTCAGGCGGTATAGTCTGGCAACCGCACGCGAAGACGACACGCATGAGCACGGCTACGAAGCGAAAGACCTCCCTCACCCTCGATGCGTCAGCCCTCGATGCCGCCCACGGTCTCGGCATCAATGTCTCCGCCGTAGCCGAGGCGGCCCTCCTTAAGGCAGTCGCTGAAGCGCGCCACCGCAAGTGGCTCGAAGACAACGCCGATGCGTTCGCCCGGCAGGCGGAATGGCACGACCATAACGACCACCCGCTGGCCGATATCCTCGTCTCCCCGGCAAAGGCGTCATGGAGCGCCTGACGCGCTTCGACATCGCTGAATATCGCGGTGTGGCAATGGTTATCGTCGAAAGCGATCTCCTCCCGGCGGACCCCGCGATCGTCGTCATCCCCCTGCTTTCCGACTATCCGGTCGTGCGGTACCTGAACCCCGAGATCCCGCACGGCCAGCGGCGACTTGTGCTGGCAACGCGCCTGATCGCCGCGGTTCGCCGATCAAGCCTGCACCGGGCGGGCAGCGCCGCGGACCGGGCCGAGGACATCACCAGGGCGATCGACGTCCTGATGAGTGGCGTTTGACCCGCGGTCCACATCCCTTCTTGCTGGCCCGGCTTCCGTCGCGCTGCGCTGCATCATAGACTCGCCGGCGAATCCACCGGAGGGGGCCAATCCCCGATGCTTTTCCGCGAATATCCGCTCCTCAACACCCCCAACATGGTCGTGGTCATCCTGCGCGAGGCGGACGGCGCGCCAGCGACGCTGGAAAGCTGCGCCGCGCGGCTGCAGGAGGTGCTCGATCGCGCCGACGAGCACCCGCCGTTCGGGCCGGCGGACGTGGCGAGCCGGCTCGAGATGCTGATCCGCTATCTCGGCGAAGCGCGGCTGATCAGCGCCGGCAAGGACGGCAGCTTCACGCTGACCGAGCGCGGCCGCGTCGCGCTGGCGCAGCATCCGTCGGGGTTCGACACAGCCGACCTGATGATCTATCCGGAGTTCGCCCGCTACATCCGCGGGCTCGAGCTGCGCCGCGGCCCGATCGACGCCCGCGCCGGCGGCTACGACCAGGGCTTTTACGCCTACTGGACCGGCGACGCGCCGGCCGACAATCCCTATCCGGCGGACAGCGCCGACCACCTTGCCTGGGAGAACGGCTGGTCCGAGGCGCTCGACGAGGACTTCCGCTGGACGGGCATCCGCTTCGCGCCGGAGCCATGAACGCTGCCCTGACCGGCGGCGTCAGCCCACGGCCACGACGGCGACCAGCGCCAAGACGATCGCCGCGGCGTCCTCGATGAAGGCCGCCGGCCGGTCCGACCCAAAGGCCGCCGCCATCAGTCCGCGCACCTCCGCCCCGCCCAGCGTGCCGGCGACCGCACCGACGGCACCGAGGATCAGGCCGAAGACGGTGGCTCCCGCGAGCGCCCCGAGTGCCGCGCCGCAGAACGCGCCCGAGACGATGCGGCCGCCGAACTGCATCGGCACCTTGCGGCTCGGGGTCGAGGGCAGCTGGTCGGCCACGTACTCGCCGAGCGCCAGCACCGAGAGGATCAGCACCGCCCATCCCGACCCCATGAACGCCGCCCACGTCGGCGAGAGGTCGATCCAGCCGAGCCACGCGCCCCAGGCGACCGCCGCGGGCGCGGTCATCGTCCGCGAGCCCGCCGCAATGCCGATCAGCAGCGCCATCAGATACGTCATCGTCGCGCGTCCTCCGTTTCGCCCCTGGGGCCTTGACCGCTAGCCAGCGCACGATCCTTCAAGTCCCGCCCATCGGCAAGTGACGTCGCGTCACCTTTACGCACGCGTCAGCTTTTGGCCTTGCACCGACTCGGACCGCTCGCCATCTTCCCGGCCAATCCCGGGACCCGCGAGCGCGAGGATCATGAACGACGAGACCTACACCATCGGCCGCATGTGCACGGAATTTACCGTCACCGCGCGCACGCTTCGCTTCTACGAAGCCAAGGAGCTGCTCGCGCCGATCCGCCAGGGCCAGAAGCGGCTCTATACCCGCCGCTGCCGGGCCCGGCTCAAGCTGATCCTGCAGGGAAAGCGCTTCGGCTTCTCGCTCGAGGACATCCGCCAGACCCTCGACCTCTACGACATCGGCGATCGGCAGGTGACCCAGGTCGCCCGCATCTACGACCTCGGGATGGAGCGGCTGCGGCTGATGGAGGCGCAGCGCGATGAGCTCGGCGAGGCGATCGCCGATCTCCGCGAGCAGATGCAGCGCGCCGAGAGCTATCTCTCCCGGCACGAGATCGCGAACGCCGACTAGGAGCATACCCCTATGGCCACCTTCACCCCGCCGCTCGACGACCTCGATTTCCTGCTGCACGACGTGCTCGCGGTCCAGGACGCCGACATCCCGGGCTATTCCGAGCTCGACCGCGACTTCACCGCCGCGATCCTCGAGGAGGCCGGCAAGATCGCCCGCGACGTCCTCGCACCGCTGAACGCCGTCGGCGACCGCGAGGGCTGCGTGCTCGAGAACGGCATCGTGCGCACGCCGACCGGCTTTGCCGAGGCGTTCGACCTGCTGCGCGAAGGCGGCTGGACCGGCCTCGACGGCGACCCCGCCTATGGCGGCCAGGGCATGCCCTACCTGCTGCACATCGCCGTCAGCGAGATGCAGTCGGCCGCCAACATGGCGTTCGGGATGTATGCCGGCCTGACCCACGGCGCGGTCTCGGCAATCCACGCCCACGGCACCGAGGCGCAGAAGGCGAAATGGCTGCCGAAGATGATCGCCTGCGACTGGACCGGCACGATGAACCTGACCGAGCCGCACGCCGGCACCGACCTCGGGATGCTGCGCACCCGCGCCGAGCCGCAGGACGACGGCAGCTACCGCATCACCGGCCAGAAGATCTTCATCTCCTCCGGCGACCACGACATGGCCGAGAACATCGTCCATCTCGTCCTCGCCCGCGTCCCGGGCGCGCCCGCCGGCACCAAGGGCATCTCGCTCTTCATCGTGCCGAAGTTCCTGGTGAACGAGGACGGCAGCCTCGGCGACCGCAACGCCCTCTCCGTCGGCAAGCTCGAGGAGAAGATGGGCATCCACGGCAACGCCACCTGCGTGATGAACTACGACGGCGCCACCGGCTTTCTCCTCGGCCCCGAGAACGGCGGCCTTCGCGCCATGTTCACCATGATGAACGAGGCCCGCACCCTCGTCGGCTTGCAGGGCCTGAGCCAGGCTGCCGGCGCCTACCAGGTCGCCGCCGCCTACGCCCGCGACCGCCTGCAGGGCCGCGCCGTCACCGGGCCGCAGAACCCCGACGGCCCCGCCGACCCGCTGATCGTCCACCCCGACGTGCGCCGGGCGCTGATGGACCAGAAGGCCTTCGTCGAAGGCGGCCGCGCGTTCCTCTTCTGGGCGGCGATGCTGATCGACCGGGCGCAGCGCGGCCACGACGCCGAGGCCGAAGGCCTCGTCTCGCTGCTGACGCCGGTGGTCAAGGCGTTCCTGACCGACGAGGGCTTCGCCTCGACCGTGCAGGCGCAGCAGATGCTCGGCGGCCACGGCTACATCGAGGAATGGGGCGTCAGCCAGTTCGTCCGCGATTCGCGCATCGCGATGATCTACGAAGGCGCCAACGGCGTGCAGGCGCTCGATCTGGTCGGCCGCAAGCTCGGCCAGGACGGCGGCAAGCCGATCATGGCGTTCTTCGAGCTCATCAAGGCGTTCATCAAGGACAACGAGTCCGACGAGCGCCTCCGTGCGGGCTTTCTCGACCCGCTCAAGGCGGCGTCCAAGGACCTGCAGTCCGCGGCGATGTTCTTCATGCAGAGCATCAAGACCCCGAACACCATCCTCGCCGGCTCGACCGACTTTCTTCACCTCTTCGGCCACGTCTGCCTCGGCTACATGTGGGCGCAGATGGCCAAGGCGGCGCTGGCGGGCTCGGAAGACTTCCACCACGCCAAGCTCGCCACAGGCCGCTACTACATGGCGCGCGTGCTGCCCGCGACGGCACTCCACCTCGCCCGCATCCGCTCCGGCGCCGAGCCGGTGATGGACCTTCCGGCCGAGGCCTTCTAGATCAGGATGCATGACCCCAACACCGGCACCCCGATGACCTACCGGCTCCACTGCTTCGCCCAGTCGGGCAACGCCTACAAGGTCGCGCTGATGCTGACGCTGACCGACGCCGACTGGCAGCCGGTTTTCGTCGACTTCTTCAACGGCGCCACCCGGACGCCCGAGTACCGCGCCCTGAACGAGATGGGCGAGGCCCCGGTGCTTCAGGACGGCGATCTCTGCCTCAGCCAGTCCGGGGTGATCCTCGACTACCTGACGGCCGCCCTCGGCCGCTTCGGTCCCGAGACCGAGGCCGAGCGCCGCGAGATCCTGCGCTGGACGCTCTGGGACAACCACAAGCTCACCGCGACCATCGCCACCCTGCGGTTCATGATGAACTTCATCGCCGAGGAAAAGCGCGACCCGGCGGTGATCGCCTTTCTCGACGCCCGCGCCCGCACCGCGCTCAAGGTGCTCGAAGCCCACCTCGCCTCGCGCGACTGGATCGCGGCGCCGCGCATCACCACCGCCGATCTCTCCTGCGTCGGCTATCTCTACTTCTCCGACGAGTTCGGCCTCGACATGGCCGAATTTCCCCACATCGCCCGCTGGCGCGGCGCCATCGCCGCCCTGCCCGGCTGGCGGCACCCCTACGACCTGATGCCGGGACACCCGATCCCCGGCCGGGCCTGACCGCGAGGAGCAGCCCCATGCCCGACGCCTACATCTACGACGCGATCCGCAGCCCGCGCGGCAAGGGCCGCGCCGACGGCGGCCTGCACGAGGTCACCGCCCTGCGCCTCTCCGCCGACATGCTGAACGCGATCAAGGCGCGCAACGACGGCGCCGGCGACGACGTCGAGGACGTGATCTGGGGCAACGTCACCCAGATCGGCGAGCAGGGCGGCTGCCTCGCCCGCTCGGCGGTGCTCCTCTCCGACCTCGACGAGAAGGTCCCCGGCCTCTCGATCAACCGCTTCTGCGCCAGCGGCCTCGAAGCGGTGAACCTCGCCGCCAACCAGGTCCGCGGCGGGGCCGGCGGCGGCTACATCGCCGGCGGCGTCGAGATGATGAGCCGGGTGCCGATGGGCACCGACGGCGCCGCGATCGCCGTCGATCCGTCGCTCGCGATCAAGAGCTACTTCGTGCCGCAGGGCATCGCCGCCGACATCATCGCCACCGAGTTCGGCATCTCCCGCGACGACTGCGACCTGCTCGCCGTGGAAAGCCAGAAGCGCGCCGCGCGGGCCTGGGCCGAGAACCGCTTCGCGCGGTCGCTGGTGCCGGTCGCCGACGTCAACGGCCTGGCCGTCCTCGATCACGACGAGCACATGCGCCCCGCCACCGACATGCAGTCGCTCGGCGCGCTCAAGCCGTCGTTCAAGGACATCGGCGAGACGATGCCCGGCTTCGACGCCATCGCGATCCTGAAATACCCCCACCTCGAGCGCATCAACCACGTCCACCACGCCGGCAACTCCACGCGGCATCGTCGACGGCGCCGCGGCGCTGCTGATCGGCAGCCGCGACTTCGGCGTCAAGCACGGCCTGACCCCGCGCGCCCGGATCAAGGCCACCGCCAAGATCGGCACCGATCCCACGATCATGCTGACCGGCCCGGTCCCGGTCACCGAGAAGATTCTCCGCGAGAGCGGCATGGACATCCGCGACATCGACCTCTTCGAGGTCAACGAGGCGTTCGCCGCCGTGGTGATCCGCTTCCTGCAGGCGTTCGGGGCCGATCCCGACCGCGTCAACGTCAACGGCGGCGCCATCGCGATGGGCCACCCCCTCGGCGCCACTGGTGCTATGATCCTCGGCACGCTCCTCGACGAGATGGAGCGCACCGACAAGGAGACCGGCCTCGCCACCCTCTGCATCGGCTCCGGCATGGGTGCTGCGACGATCATCGAGCGGGTGTGATGCTCCGACACTCCGCGGAACGCTGCGTCCTCCCCCTCACGATTTTGACCGTCGGCAAAATCGTGACGCGACTGCCCTGCCGGGGCAGGCGCGTCTTCAACGCGCCAGCCGGGCAGCCGCGTCCCGATTGCGCCCTTCGAGCCCGGCCGTACCCCCCTCGCCCTCCGCGCTCACGCGCTCCGGGCGACCGAACCGGGCAACGCATGCGTTGCCTCCCCGGTTCGGGGGCGACCACAACCACGATCGGGCGCCTCCGATGACCGTCTTCCGCCAGGACCAGGTCCCCCCGCTCGCCCCGCACCCGTGGGACATCGTCGAAGGCCGCGGCGAGACCCGGACGATCTCCGATTCCGGCGGCCTCACCCGCTTCGGCGTGCGCCACCAGACGCTGGAGCCCGGCGCCCGCACCTCCGAGCGCCACTGGCACGAGGCCGAGGACGAGTTTCTCTACGTCCTCGCCGGCGAGGCGACCGTCGTCGAGAACGACGGCCCGCACCAACTCGGCCCCGGCGACTTCTGCTGCTGGCCTGCGGGCGAGCCGAACGCCCACACCGTCGAGAACCGCTCGGAAGCGCCCTGCAGCTTCCTCGTGATGGGCTCGCGGCCCGCGGACGACGTCTGCCACTACCCCGACAGCGGACGGCGGCTCGACACCGTCGGCCGCAAGTGGCGCCTCGTTGCGGTCGCGAGCGGTGAAATTCTCAAGGGCAACTGGAACGACTGATGGCCTCCATCGCCCAGAGCACGTGCACGGCGCGAGACCTTCCCCTCACCTTCCGAGGAGTGGCGCAACCTCACCTTCACGATTTTGACCGTCGGCAAAATCGTGACGAGACTGCCCTGCCGGGGCAGGCGCGTCTTCAACGCGCCAGCCGGGCAGCCGCGCCCCGATTACGAACGCCGGTCCCGCTGCACCCCCCGCGCCCTCCGGATTGTCTCGTCGGCTCGGCCCGCAAGCGACCATGTTTGGGGTGCCTCGTCGCGGTCGCGAGCGGTGAAATCCTCAAGGGCAACTGGAACGACTGACATGGGCCTCATCGACCAGAGCAAATGCCCGGTGAAGACCGGGTCGATCTATCCCGAACCCTACGCCTCGCAGGTGGCCGGCCGCTCGTCGCTGAGGCTGGGCCAGGCCGCGGGCCTGACCCAGTTCGGCGCCAACATCATCATCCTCGCGCCGGGCGCGCGCTCGTCGCTGCGCCACTGGCACCGCAACGAGGACGAGTTCGTCATGGTCACCGAGGGCGAACTGGTGCTGGTCCAGGACGAGGGCGAATACCTGATGCGCCCCGGCGACTGCGCCGCCTGGCCGGCCGGCGACACCAACGGCCACTGCTTTCTGAACCGCACCGACCGCGAGGCACGCTTTCTCGTGGTGGGCAGCAAGGCGCCGCACGAGGTCGCCACCTACTCCGACGTCGATTTCGTCCTCGAGGTAAAGGACGGCGCCGCCAGTTTCACCTACAAGGACGGCTCGCCGTGGACCGGTCCGCGCTAGCGCGCCAGCGGATTTTAACGAAGATTAATCGTCATTAAATCAAGGACTTGTTCGCAATTTCACGCGTGTTATCGTCGCTAACACGCCTGCCACGGGAGGCCTGACATGGCGATCTTCACCACCGACACCGACGCCGACGGCGTCGCCACCATCACCTGGGACCTGCCTGGCCGCTCGATGAACGTGCTGACCGAGGACGGCATCGCCGAGCTCGAAGCCGCCGTCGACGTCGCCCTCGCCGACCCCGCGGTCAAGGGCATGGTCATCACGAGCGCCAAGCCCGACTTCGCCGGCGGCATGGACCTGGCCGTGCTGGCGCGGATGAAGGAGAAGGCCGGCGCCGACCCCGTCCGCAGCCTCTTCGACGGCACGATGGCGATCCACCGGCTCCTGCGCAAGATCGAGCGCGCCGGCATGGACCCAAAGACGCTCAAGGGCGGCAAGCCGATCGCCTGGGCCGCACCCGGCACCTCGGCCGGCATCGGCACCGAGATCGGCCTCGCCTGCCACCGCCGCTTCATGGCCGACAACCCCAAGGCCCGGGTCGGCCTGCCGGAAATCCTCGTCGGCATCTTCCCCGGCGCCGGCGGCACCACCCGCCTCGTGCGGATGCTCGGCATCATGGCCGCCGCCCCGTACCTCCTCGAAGGCAAGATGGTCACCCCCGCTGCCGCCAAATCGGCGGGCGTGATCGACGAGGTCGTCCCCCCGGCCGAGCTCCTCGCCGCCGCCAAGGCGTGGGTCCTCGGCGCCAAGGATGCCGACATCGTCAAGCCGTGGGACGCCAAGGGCTACAAGATGCCCGGCGGCGCGCCCTACACCCCCGCGGGCTTCATGACCTACGTCGGCGCCTCGGCGATGGTCCACGGCAAGACCCAAGGGGTCTATCCCGCCGCCAAGGCGATGCTGAGCGCCATCTACGAAGGCGCGCTCGTCCCCTTCGACACCGCGCTGCGCATCGAGGCGCGCTGGTTCACCCACGTTCTGATGAACCCCTCCTCGGGCGCGATGATCCGCTCGCTCTTTCTCAACAAGCAGGCGCTGGAGAAAGGCGCCGTCCGTCCCGACCAACCCGACCAGAGCGTGAGAAAGCTCGGCGTCCTCGGCGCCGGCATGATGGGTGCCGGCATCGGCTACGTCGCGGCGCAGGCCGGCATCGAGGTGGTGCTGATCGACCGCGACCAGGCCGCCGCCGACAAGGGCCGCGCCCACGCCGAGGGCCTGCTCGACGCCGGCATCAAGCGCAAGCGCACCACCCCCGAGAAGAAGGCCGAGGTGCTGGCCCGCATCACCGCCACCCCCGACTACGCCGCGCTCGACGGCTGCGACCTGGTGATCGAGGCGGTGTTCGAGGACCCCGCCGTCAAGGCCGAAGCCACCCGCCGCGCCGAAGCCGCCCTGCCCGCCGACGCGATCTTCGCCACCAACACCTCGACGCTGCCGATCGGCGAGCTCGCGACCGCCAGCCGCGACCCCGCGCAGTTCATCGGCATCCACTTCTTCTCGCCGGTCGACCGCATGGCGCTGGTCGAGATCATCCGCGGCCCGTTGACCGGCGACCGCGCCGTCGCCAAGGCGCTCGACTTCGTGCGCCAGATCAGGAAGACCCCGATCGTCGTCAACGACGCGCGGTTCTTCTACGCCAACCGCTGCATCATCCCCTACCTCAACGAAGGCGTGCGGATGGTCGCCGAAGGCGTAGCGCCGGCGCTGGTCGAGAACGCCGCCCGCCAGCTCGGCTTCCCGCTCGGCCCGCTGCAGCTCGTCGACGAGACCTCGGTCGACCTCGGCGTCCGCATCGCCAAGGCGACCCGGGCCGCGATGGGCGACTCCTATCCCGACAGCCCCTCGGACGCCGTCCTCTTCAAGCTCGCCGACCTCGGCCGGCTCGGCCGCAAGGCCGACGCGGGCTTTTACGCCTACGACGAGGCCGGCAAGCGCCAGGGCCTCTGGCCCGGCCTCGCCGGGCACTGGCCGCCGCAGGCCGACCAGCCGACGCTGATCGAGGTGCAGCACCGGCTCGCGATGATCCAGACGCTCGAGGCGGTGCGCGCGCTCGAGGAGGGCGTGCTCACCGACATCCGCGAAGGCGACGTCGGCGCCATCCTCGGCTGGGGCTACATGCCGTGGTCCGGCGGGCCGTTCTCATGGCTCGACATGCTCGGCGCAGCCAAGGCCGTCGAGATTTGCGACGGCCTCGCTGCGGCGCATGGCCCGCGCTTCACCCCGCCGAAACTGCTGCGCGACATGGCGGCGGCGGGCGAAGGCTTCTACGCGCGCTTCCAGCCCGCCGCGGCCGCCTGATCCCGCAGGCGAGACGCCCGGCTATGCCGCGGCGTCGAACGCTGTTACCCTCCGCCAATGAGAGCCCGCCAACGGGCCGCACCGGGGGAGAAGCGCCATGCACGGGCTGATGCAGGACTGGCCGCTGCGCGTCTCGCGCATCATCGACCACGCCGCCCGCTACCACGGCGCGCGCGCCGTCCGCGGCCGGTCCGCCGAAAGCCCGATCGTCGCCACCACCTACGCCGCGGTCCGCGACGGGGCGCTGCGCCTCGCCCAGCGGCTCGCCCGCGACGGGATCGGCCGCGGCGACGTCGTGGGCGTCATGGCCTGGAACACCCCGCGGCTGATGGAGGTCTGGTACGGCGTGCCCGGCTGCGGCGCCGCGCTGCACACGCTGAACCCGCGGCTCTTCCCCGACCAGCTCGCCTACATCATCAACCATGCCGGCGACCGGCTGCTGCTGGTCGACGCCGACCTCCTGCCGGTCATCGCCGGCATCCGCGACCGGCTCGAGACCGTCGAGACCGTGATCGTGCTGGCCGACGCGGGGCATTTCCCCGCCGCCACCACCTGGGGCGACTGGCTGGCCGACGCCGACGGCGACTTCGCGTGGGTCGAGGGCGACGAGCGCGACGCCTGCGGCATCTGCTACACCTCGGGCACCACCGGCAACCCCAAGGGCGTCGTCTACACCCACCGTTCGAACGTGCTGCACGCGCTGATGGCCAGCCAGCCCGACGCGCTCTCCATCGCCGCCCGCGACAGCATGATGCCGGTGGTACCGCTTTTTCACGCCAACGGCTGGTCGATCGGCTACAGCGCACCGATGGCCGGGGCGGCGCTGGTCATGCCCGGCCGCGACCTGACGCCGCCCGCCCTCCACGAACTCCTCGAGACCGGCGTGACGGTGACGGCCGCGGTGCCGACGATCTGGATGGCGCTCCTCGCCTACCTCGACGCCAACGAGCTCGGCCTTTCCACGCTGGAGCGGGTGATCATCGGCGGCTCCTCGTGCCCGCGCGCGGTCATCGAGCGCTTCCAGGACCGCTACGGCGTGCGCGTGCTGCACGCCTGGGGCATGACCGAGATGTCGCCGGTCGGCACCGTCTGCTCGTTCAAACCGGAGGTCGCCGCCTTGCCCGCCACCGAGCGGCTGACCGTGCAGGAGACGGTCGGCCATCCGCCGTTCACCGTCGAGCTCCGGCTCACCGACGAGGCCGGCGCCGAACTGCCCCCCGGCAGCGCCGCCCAAGGCAAGCTCTGGACGCGCGGCCCGGCGGTGGTCCGGCGCTACCTCAAGGCCGACGAGGACGCCGTCGACCCCGAGGGCTGGTTCGACACCGGCGACATGGCGACGATGGACGCGAACGGCTACGTGCGCATCACCGACCGGGCCAAGGACGTGATCAAGTCCGGGGGCGAATGGATCAGCTCCATCGAGCTCGAGAACGCCGCCGTGGCGCACCCCGACGTCGCCGAAGCCGCCGCCGTCGGCATGCCGCATCCGAAGTGGGGCGAGCGCCCGGTGCTGGTGGTGGTGCCCCGGCAGGGCTGCTCTCCCGACGCCGCCGGGATCGCGGCGCTGCTGGCGAAACGCTTCGCCCGCTGGCAGTTGCCCGACGACATCCTCTTCGTCGAAGCGATCCCGCACACCGCCACCGGCAAGGTCTCCAAGCTGACCCTGCGCCGCCAGCTCGCCGCGCAGGGCTTCACGCTCGCCCCTTGAGCATCGGCCGCAGCCGGCCCGGACCGAGCCGCTGCAACCCTCCCGAATCCCCCCGAGCCTTGCGTCTGAAGCATTTCTGCGTTGCATCCGGCGCATGAAGCTGATTAAGTCCGCCCACCGATAAGAGGGTGGCGTTACGGAAGCGGGGGCTGCATTCGGCGCCCGACGCAAACCGGAGCCTCGGAAAAGTCCCGTTGGTGCTGGCCCAGGTCTGGGGAGGAAGAATCGGAAGCGGCCTGCCCTCGCAGGCCGCTTTTTTCGTTGCGCGGCCGCTCAGTCGGCCAGCACGATCTCGCCGGCGACTTCGAGGCGGGCGGCCAGCGTCTGCAGCCGCCGCTCCACCGCCTCGCCGGCGAATTCGCGTGCCGGACCGCGCAGCGTCAGCACCAGCCGGTCGCCGTCGCTGGCGAGCTCGGCGTTCTCCAGCACCCCGGTCGAGGACCCCGACAGCATCGAGCCCAGGCGCATCGCCCGGCCAAGCACCGCCGCCTCCGCTGCCCGCTCGGGGCTGAGCAGGGTACCGTAGCGCTCGACCTCCTCGGCGGGTGCCACCGCCTTGTAGCGGTTGAGCAGCGCCAGCCCGAGAAACACCCGCTCGGCGTGGTCGACGCCCGCGATGTTGGCGCGCGTCACCGACTCGAAGCAGAGCTCGGCGCGATAGTCCGGATGCGCCCGCCACTGCACGTCGTGCAGCAGGCACGCCGCCAGGATCAGCCGCTGCTCTGGCTCGGGCTTGTCGGCGTAGAGCGGCTTCAGCCAGGCGTAGAGCGCGTCGCCGAAGCCCGGGCTGCGCGCCGACGCCGCCTCCATGTGCCGGCAGGCCTCGATCAGCGGGTCGAGCATCCGCATCATCTCGGGCATCTGGCGGTAGAGCAGCCCCTCGCGCAGGCCATAGCCCGAGACCGCGACCCGGTCCGGCTCGATCCGGCGCACCAGCTCGGCCAGCACCTGGCTCGCCAGCGGGATCAGCGACAGCCGCTGCGTCGAGGTGCCGGTCAGCGCCGACATCTCGGACTCGTCCTGCTCGCGAATCCACTTCAGCGTGTCGAGCAGCTGCGGGATCGGCGGCTCGTAGCCGTGCAGCACCTTCAGCGGATAGCCGACGCGCTCCATGTCGAGCCGGGCAATGGCGCGCCACGACCCGCCGACGAGAAAGAGCCGCGGCGCCGCACCCGGCACTGCCTTGCGCAATGCCTTGATGCCCTTCTTGATCGCCTTCTCGCGCTTGCCGGCGTCGGAGATGTCGGCGAGCTGCAGCGGACCGAGCGGCGAGGTCGCGCAGGCAAGGATCTCGCCGTCGGCCACCTGCGCCAGCTCCATCGACGCGCCGCCCATGTCGCAGACCAGCCCGTCGGCGTCGGGCCAGCCGAGGAGCACGCCCTTGGCGGCGAGCCGCGCCTCCTCCTGCCCGCTCGCCACGTGGAGCTGCAGCCCGGTCTCGCGCTCCACCTGGTCGCAGAACGCCGGCCCGTCGCGCGCCTCGCGCACCGCGGCCGTCGCCACCGCAATCATCCCCGAGAGCTGCATCCTGCCGGCGAGCGCCGCGAACCGGTGCAGCGCCGCCAGCGCCTTGGCCCAGCCTTCGGGGCTGAGCCGCCCGGTCTCACCCAGCCCCGCGCCGAGGCCGCAGAGCACCTTCTCGTTGTAGAAGTAGGCCGGACTCCGGGCGATGCCGTCGAAGACCACGAGGCGGACCGAATTCGAGCCGACGTCGATCACCCCGATCCGGCTCAGCCGGGTCTTGGCCGACTCGTCGAGCTGGAACAGCGGCACGTCCTTTGTCGCACGCTTTGGCGTCGGCATGGTTGTCGTTCCGCTGCTGTCCAGGACGGGCTCACGTGTCGCACCCGGGCCGGGGCGCGTCAATCGTAGCTGTGCACCAGCTGGATGACATCGCGCGCCCCGGCGCGGCCCCGGCCCGACAGCGAGGGGTTCTCCATGAAGAAGCGGTGGCACGAGAAGAGCTGCGCCCCGGGCTCGGCCTCATGGCGCAGGTAGGTCCCGTCCGGCTGCGCCACCCAGCTCTGCGCCTGGTCGGCCAGGTTCGCCGCCATGATCTGGTCGATGATCTGCGCATGCACCGTGGGGTTGGTGATCTCGACCAGCACCTCGACCCGCCGTGTCAGGTTGCGCTCCATCCAATCGGCGGAGCTGATGTAGACCCGGCAGCCGCGCGACGGCAGGCCGTAGCCGTTGCCGAAGCAGACGATGCGGCTGTGCTCAAGGAACCGGCCGATGATCGACTTGACGCGGATGTTCTCGCTCAGCCCCTTCACGCCGGCGCGCAGGCCGCAGATGCCGCGCACCACCATGTCGATCTTTACCCCCTCCCGGCTCGCGGCGTAGAGCGCGTCGATCACCTCGGGGTCGGTGATCGCGTTGAGCTTGACCCAGACCTGCGCCGGCCGGCCCGCCCGCGCATGGCCGATCTCGCCCTCGAGCCCGTCGAGCAGGCGCTGCTTCAGGTGATGCGGCGAGATCGCGAGCTTTTCCAGCTCCTCGGGCCGCACGTAGCCGGTGACGTAGTTGAAGACCCGCGTGGCGTCGCGCCCCAGCGCCTTGTCGCAGGTGAAAAGCGAGAGGTCGGTGTAGATGCCCGCCGTCCCCGGATGGTAGTTGCCGGTGCCGAAGTGGGTGTAGGTGACGAGCTCGCCCGCCTCGCGGCGCACCACCGTCGAGATCTTCGCGTGGGTCTTCCAGTCGATGAAGCCGTAGACCACCTGCGCGCCGGCCCGCTCCAGTCGCCGGCTCTGCCGGATGTTCGCCGCCTCGTCGAAGCGCGCCTTGAGCTCGATCAGCGCGGTCACCGACTTGCCCGCCTCCGCCGCCTCGCAGAGCGCCGCGACGATCGGGCTGTCGCGGCTGGTGCGGTAGAGCGTCTGCTTGATCGCGAGCACGTCCGGATCGAGTGCTGCCTGCTGCAGGAAGCGCACGACGATGTCGAAGGTCTCGTAGGGGTGGTGCAGCAGCATGTCCTTCTGGCGGATCGCCGCGAGAATGTCGCCTTCGAAGTCCTGCACCCGCTCGGGCATCCGCGGGGTGAACGGCGGCCAGAGGAGATCCGGCCGCCCGGCGCGGGTCAGCTCCGCGAGGTCGGCCATGCCGATCAGCCCGGGCAGCTCGATCACCTCGTCGGCGCCGACGCCGAGCGCCTGCACGATGGTGCGCCTGAGGTCGTCCGGGGCTTCCACGGTCATGGTCAGCCGGATCACCTCGCCGCGGCGGCGGCGCTTCAGCGCGGTCTCGAACTCGCGCACCAGGTCCTCGGCCTCTTCCTCGACCTCGAGGTCGCTGTCGCGCAGCACCCGGAAGGCGCAGTGCCGCATCAGCGCGTAGCCGGGGAAGAGCTTGCCGAGGAAGACCTCGAGCAGCCCCTCGAGCGGCAGGAAGCGGATCTGCCCCTTCGGCCCCTCCGGCAGCCGCACGAAGCGCGGCACCTGGGCGGGCACCGGCAGGAGCGCCTCGAGGACGGTGTCATCCGCGGCGCGCCGCAGCTGCAGCCCCATCGCAAAGCCGCCGTTGGCGATGAACGGGAACGGATGCGCCGGGTCGATGGCGAGCGGGCTCAGGATCGGGAAGACCTGCTCGAAGAAGTGGGCCTCCATCAACTTGAGGTCGGCGCCGCGCAGGTTCTGCGGCCCGAGGATCTCGATGCCTTCCGCCTTCAGGAGCCGCTCGAGCACCGCGAGGCACTCCTGCTGGCGGATCATCAGCGCCCTGGCGTCGAGGTCGATCCGCCGGAGCTGCTCGGTCGGCGACAGCCCGTCGGCGCTCGGGGCATGCACGCCTTCGCGCACCAGACCGCGCAGCCCGGCGACGCGCACCGAATAGAACTCGTCGAGGTTCGACGCCGAGATCGACAGGAAGCGCACCCGCTCCAGCAGCGGCACGGCGGGATTCTCCGCCTCCGACATCACCCGCCAGTTGAACGCCAGCCAGCTCAGCTCGCGGTTGATGAAGCGCTCCGGCCCCTCGATGTCGGCCGCGGGCGCACTCCGCCCCGGCACCGCGGCCGAGCGCAGGAAATCCGCATCGACCTGCCCGGCTCCGGCCGCCGCGACCTCCAGCATCGCTCACCTCCGTCCCCGCAGCGGGGACCGCACGCGTTGTCCTGCAAAATATCCTGAGTGTTCTTCCGCTTCGGCGCAACGCCCTTGGAACCGGGACGGGGGCGGCGCGCCTATTCCAGCCGCTCGACGTTCCTGAGGTCGGGGAAGAGCCGCATCCAGAGGAGCGCCACCGCCACCGTGCCGATGCCGCCGATCACCGCCGCGGGCACCGCGCCGAACAGCGCCGCCGTCATGCCGCTCTCGAACTCGCCGAGCTGGTTCGAGGCATTGATGAAGAGAAAGTTGACCGACCCCACCCGCCCGCGCATCGCGTCGGGCGTGCGCAGCTGCACCAGCGACACCCGGATCACCACGCTGATCGTGTCGGCCGCCCCCATGACGAAGAGCGCCAGCAGCGACAGCCAGACGAGCTTGGACAGCCCGAAGACCACGGTCGCAAGGCCGAAGACGATCACCGCCTGGAACATCCGCATGCCGACCCGGCGGGTGATGGCGTTGCGGGCGAGGTACGCCGTCATGGTCAGCGCGCCGATCGCCGGCGCGGCGCGCAGCACGCCGAGCCCCCAGGGGCCGGTGTGCAGGATGTCGCGGGCGTAGATCGGCAGCAGGGCCGTGGCGCCGCCGAGCAGCACCGCGAAGAGATCGAGCGAGATGGTCCCGAGGATCGCCGGGTTGCGCCGCACGAAGCCCACGCCGGCGAAGAGCTCCGAGAACCGCGGCGGCTTCCGCTGCCCGACCGGCCGGTCGAGCCTGATCCCGATGATCAGGACGCTCGCCGCGATCCAGAACAGCCCCATCAGCGCATAAGGCAGCGCCGGCGCCGCGGCGTAGGCGAAGCCGCCGGCCGCAGGCCCGCAGATCATCGCGAACTGGCCCGCCGCAGTCGTCATCGCCGTCGCCCGCTGCAACTGGCCCTGCGGCGCCACCGCCGGCAGCAGCGCCCCGGCCGCGGGCGACTCGAAGGCGTTGGCGACGCCGAGGAGGCTCACCGCGACGAAGATGTGCGGCACCGTCAGCCAGCCGGCGAAGCTGCCCCAGGCCAGCACGCCCGCGGTCAGCGCCTCCGCCACCTGGCAGGCCACGACCACCCGCCGGCGGTCGTAGCGGTCCGCGGCGTGGCCCGCGACGAAGACGAGGATCAGGACCGGCAGGAACTGCGTCAGCCCGATCAGCCCCAGGTAGAACGCGCTGCCGGTCATGGCGTAGACCTGCCAGCCCAGCGCCACCGTCGCGATCTGCGCCGCAAAGCGCGAGCAGCCGCGGGCGACGACGTAGCGCAGGAACGGCCGGTGCGCCAGCAGCCGCGCGGTCGCAGGGGAGGTGTCGAGGGAAGCCATCTGCCCCCGCCTAGCGCCCGGTGCGGCCGGCCGCAATGCGCTTCACACGCGCCCGTTGTCGCGCAGGACCTCGGCCGCGAGCCGCACCGTGATCGGCCGGTGCCGGGCGAGCCCCGCCTGATCGAGCCGCGCCACCGCCGTCGCCGCGGCCTCGAAGGCGCGGTCGATGCGGCTGACCAGCCAGGCGACGAGGTCGGGCGCCACCGCGATCTGCCGGTCAGCGAAGAGCTTGACGAGCACCGCCGCCAGCAGCGCGTCGTCGGGCGCCTCCAACTCGGCCACCGGCGGGCCGCGAGCCGACTCGCGAGGTCCGGCAGAGCGAGGCGCCAGCGCGCCGGCGCCTCGCGGCCGCTGACCAGCAGGCTGCCGCCGCCGGCCCCGAGCCGGTTGCAGAGATGGAACAGCGCCTCCTCCGCCGCCGCGCCGCGGTCCCGAGGTCCGCCAGCCGGTCGGCATCCTCGACCGCCAGCCCCGCGTCGGCGGCGACGGCGCCGAGATCGAGCCCCGGCAGCGCCGCCGCCGGCAGCACCGCGCCCCGGCGCGCGCCGCCCAGACATGCGCGAGATGCGTCTTGCCGGATCCCACCGGCCCCGCCACCGCCAGCCGTCCGCCCGGCCAGGCGGGCCAGCGCTCGACCTGCGCCAGCGCCAGCGCGTTCGACGGCGAGACGAAGAAGTCCGCCCGGCCGAGCGCCGGCCGCGCCGGCAGGTCCAGCACCAGCTGGCGCGGCCCGCCCGCCGGCAAGCTCAGCCGTCCCCCGGCGGCGCCCGCCCGGTATAGAGCGCGCTCGCGAGGTACTGCTCCAGCAGGAACCGGCCGATCACCCCGAGCGCCGCCGCCACCGGCACCGCGACCAGCAGCCCGGCGAAACCGAAGAGCGCGCCGAACACCGACAGCGCCAGGATCAGCCAGACCGGATGCAGCCCCACCGACTTGCCGATCAGGTTCGGCGCCAGGATGTTGCCCTCGACGAACTGCCCGAAGAAGAAGAGCCCGGCGTCACGAAGATCCAGATCTTGTCGTCCCAGAACTGGAAGAGCGCGATCCCGATCGACAGCACCAGCCCGACGTCGAGCCGACGTAGGGGATGAACGAGATCAGCCCCGCGACCAGCCCGACGAGGAAGCCGAACTGCAGCCCGATCGCCATCAGCGCCACCGCGTAGAAGGTGCCGAGGATCAGGCAGACCGAGAGCTGCCCGCGCACGAAGCCCGCCAGCACCACGTCGATCTCGCGCGCGAGCCGGCGGATCGTCGGGCGTGCTCGCGCGGCAGCATCTCGTTGACGTGGCCACCATGCGGTCCCAGTCGAGCAGCAGGTAGAACGCCACCACCGGCGTCACCACCAGCAGGATCAGGAAATCGAAGATGTGCAGCGAGCCGCCCAGCACCTGGTTGAGCACCGTCAGCCCGCCTTCGCGCAGCATCGTCTCGACGCCCGCGAGGTTGCGCATCACCGGCGAGTTCTCGCCGAAGATGTCGGGATAGCGCCGGCTCAGGAACGTCATCAGCCCCGCGACGTAGTCCGGCGCCGTCGCGATCAGCCCCTGGACCTGCTGGATCAGCGCCGGCACCGCCAGCACCAGCACCAGCACGAAGACCACGACCGCCGTCACCGCGATGACCGCCGTCGCCCAGAGCCGGCTCAGCCCCAGCCGCTCCAGCCGGTCGGCGAGCGGATCGAGGAAATAGGCGATCGCGGCGCCGAGCAGGAACGGCAGCAGCGTCGAGCCGAGCAGCCACAACACCAGGATGAACACCACCGCGGCGATGCCCCAGAACCGCAACTGCCGATCCGCGCTCACCGCCATCTCGCGTCCTCGCTCTCCGCGGCCCTAGGTGACGCAGCCCGCGGCGTGGCAAGGCCGGACCGCTCCGGACGGCTCAGACGAACTGCTCGCGGATCAGCCGCTCCTCGAGGCCGTGGCCGGGGTCGAACAGGATGCGGTGCGTGATGTCCGCCGCGCTGTCGATCTCGATCCGCACCGGGTCGCGCACCTCGGTGGAATCGGCCACCGCCGAGACCGGGCGCTTGTCGGCCTCCATCACCTCGAAGGTCACCTGGCGCGCTTCGGCAGCAGCGCGCCGCGCCAGCGCCGCGGCCGGAACGCCGCCATCGGCGTCAGCGCCAGGATGTCGGCGCCGATCGGCAGGATCGGCCCGTGCGCCGAATAGTTGTAGGCGGTCGAGCCCGCCGGCGTGGAGACCAGCGCCCCGTCCGCGACCAGCTCCGCCAGCCGCTCGCGGCCGTCGACCAGGATGCGCAGCTTCGCCGCCTGCGGCCCGGCGCGCAGGATCGACACCTCGTTGATCGCCAGCGCCTCGACGCCGTCGCCGTCGGCCCGGGTCGCGCGCATCCGCAGCGGGTTGATCACCGCCTCCTCGGCCGCGTCGAGCCGCTCGAGCAGCCGGTCCTCGGCGTAGGCGTTCATCAGGAACCCGACCGTGCCGCGGTTCATGCCGTAGACCGGGATGTCGCGCCCCTCGGTCGCGTGCAGCGTCGAGAGCATCAGCCCGTCGCCGCCCAGCGCCACGATCACGTCGGCCTCCTCGACCGGGCTCTGGCCGTGCCGCTGGATCAGCCGGTCGCGCGCCGCCTCGGCGAGCTCCGCCGGGCTCGCGACGAAATGGATCCGCTCGAATGCCAAAGGGTCCTGCTCCACCGCGCCCGGGCCGCGCACTGTCGCCCGCGCCCCCGCCGAACTCAACCCCCGTCGCTCCGGGACCCGATTCCGGGTTCCCCGCCCGCGGCATTCGGAGTATCTGACGCGCGACCCCAGCGACGGAGCCCCGCCCGTGAAAGACATCCTGCCCGACAGCGGCTTCTTCACCGAAGACCTCGCCGCCCGCGACCCGGCGATCTTCGGCGCCATCCGCGACGAGCTCACCCGCCAGCGCGACGAGATCGAGCTGATCGCGTCGGAGAACATCGTCAGCCGCGCCGTGCTGGAGGCGCAGGGCTCGGTGATGACCAACAAGTACGCCGAGGGCTATCCGGGCCGGCGCTACTACGGCGGCTGCCAGTTCGTCGACGTCGCCGAGACCCTCGCGATCGAGCGCGCCTGCCAGCTCTTCGGCGCGGGCTTCGCCAACGTCCAGCCGAACTCGGGCAGCCAGGCCAACCAGGCGGTGTTCCTCGCGCTGCTGCAGCCCGGCGACACCTTCCTCGCGATGGACCTCTCCGCCGGCGGCCACCTCACCCACGGCGCCAAGCCCAACGTGTCGGGCAAGTGGTTCAAGCCGGTCCACTACGGCGTGCGCCGGCAGGACAGCCAGCTCGACTACGACGCCGTCGCCGAGCTCGCCGCCGAGCACCAGCCGAAGCTGATCATCGCCGGCGGCTCGGCCATCCCGCGCCGGATCGACTTCGCGCGGTTCCGCGAGATCGCCGACAGCGTCGGCGCCTAGCTGATGGTCGACATGGCGCATTTCGCCGGCCTCGTCGCCGGCGGCCAGCACCCCAACCCGCTGCCGCACGCCCACGTCGTGACCACCACCACCCACAAGACCCTGCGCGGCCCGCGCGGCGGCATGATCCTGACCAACGACGAGGCGATCGCCAAGAAGATCAACTCCGCGATCTTCCCCGGCCTGCAGGGCGGCCCGCTGATGCACGTCATCGCCGCCAAGGCCGTCGCCTTCGGCGAGGCGCTGCGCCCCGAGTTCGCCGACTACGCCGCGCAGGTGGTCAGAAACGCCGACGTCCTCGCCGAGACGCTGATGAAGGGCGGCCTCGACATCGTCACCGGCGGCACCGACACCCACCTGATGCTGGTCGACCTGCGCCCCAAGGGCGTCACCGGCAAGGACGCCGAAGCCGCCCTCGGCCGCGCCCACATCACCTGCAACAAGAACGGCATCCCGTTCGACCCGCAGCCGCCCACCGTCACCTCGGGCGTCCGCCTCGGCACGCCGGCCGGCACCACCCGCGGCTTCGGCGCGGCCGAGTTCACCGAGATCGGCGCGATGATCGTCGAGGTGGTCGACGGCCTCGCCGCCAACGGCGCGGCGGCAATGGCGCGGTCGAGGCCGGCGTCAGGGCCCGGGTTAAGGCGCTCTGCGACCGCTTCCCGATCTATCCGGGGCTCTGAAGCCGCGGACCGATGCGGTGGCCATGGCGGACCGGGCCGGCGTTCCCCGCCTGCTTCCCGGTCTTCGTGCGCAAGGCGAACCTCGCTGGCGGCTGGTCGCCGCGGGCCGCCAGCTTGCACACGGTCCTCTGAGCCTTCATCCACTTCTCGGCGGCCCGACGCGGACGATCGCTGGCCGCACGTCTAAGCGCGACCAGACACCTTCCTCGGCCGGCACCCGATCGAGACCTTCCGCTTCCGCCGCGACCAGACCCAGCCGTTCCCCAAGGAGGAGCGGCTGGCTCGCCGCTCCTCCAGAGCAGGGCCCACCGGCACTACGCCGCCGACCAAGGCCGGGTCGGATCGGCTCAGGCGACGGCTCCGGCGTGCTGCTCCGGGAATCCCTCCCCGGTGACTGGGGAGTTCCGCCCGCGCCGATCCTCGCATTTCATGAGCTACGATAGAGGCTTCGATCGCGAGCTTGAGACTGCAGGCCAAGATTTCGTGAGACCGATGGAAAATGCTCCCGATGATCCGAGATCAATGGAACCGGCCACCGATCGA
>CAWFYR010000016.1:0-126124 GCA_963819995.1 uncultured Alphaproteobacteria bacterium
CGGCACCAGGAGCTCGAACCCCGCCACGCCCGCCACGATCAGCAGCGGAACGTGGCCAGCATGCTGCGCGCTGCCGACCCCTCCGGAAAAGCCCACCGGATCGAGATCGAGCGGCATCAGCCGCGCCAGCACCTCGCGCGCGTCGGCCCGGACAGCGCAAGCCCGGCCCAGGCGTCGGTCTGGTCGGTCAGTCCCGCGCCCGCCGCGGGCACCGCCGCCTCGCCTCGATCAGCCACTGGCCCATCCCGGCCCAGACAACGCGGCCGCCGTCCGCCCGGCCGGGCGCGTCCCGCCGCCCCGGGCGCGGTTGCCCCTTGAACGGCGCGACCAGCGTCCGCCGCACCGGCGGCAGCGCCACGAGGCGCGCCCCCCGACGTCGACCGGCAGCGCGGGTCCCTCGAACGGCCCCGCAGGCGACCAGATCAACCACGCAGTCGCCCTCCCCGGGATCGAAGAACACCGGCGGCACGATCTCGCACGCCACGTCGAGCCCGCGCAGCGCGCAGACCGCGCGCACCCGCTCGCCGATCGCGCCCGCCCGTTGCGCACGAACCCGAGCGCCATGGCATGCCCAGCGTCGGCGAGTGGCACGCCGACGTGAGGTAGCCCTGGTCGTTCGCCGCGGTGAACGCGGCTCCCGTTCAAGCACGTGCGCGCCCGCCAGCAGCCGCCCGCCGCCGCGCCGGCTTCAGCCCACCAGCTGCTCGCGCTCCGGCCCGCTCAGCCCGGGCCGCGCTGCGCACCGCCTTGCCGATGCAGTCCTTGCCCGCCGCCACCATCCGCCCGAGCCCCAGATCGTCGGCCGTCGTGCGTCCGTGGAGCTCGGCGTGGGTCAGAAGCCCCTTCTCGATCCGCAGCACGTTCAGCGCCTCCATCCCGTACGCCCCGCCGCCCTCCCGCGCGCCCGCTCCACCAGCAGCTCGAAGAGCGCCGCGCCATACCGCGCCGGCACCGCCACCTCATAGGCGTGCTCGCCCGAGAACGAGATCCGGAAGAGCCGCCCCGCCACCCCACCGATCCGCGCCTCGCCGCACGCCATGAACGGAAACTCCCGCCTCCAGCGGCCCTCCAGCACCGCGTTCAGCAGCTCGCGCGACCTCGGCCCCGCCACGGCCACCTGCGCCCACGGCTCGGTGACCGAGGCCATGCACGTCGAGCTCGGGCCACAGGCACTGCAGGCAGAACTCGAGGTGCGCCATCACCTGCCCCGCCGCCGCCGTCGTCGTGGTGACGAGGAAATGCCCCTCGCCGAGCCGCGCCACCGTGCCGTCGTCCATGACGAAGCCGTCCTCGCGCAGCATCAGCCCGTAGCGCACCCGGCCCACCGCCAGAGTCGAGACGGTGTTGGCATAGACCCGGTCGAGGAACACCGCCGCGTCGGGCCCCTGCACGTCGATCTTGCCGAGCGTCGTCACGTCGCAGACCCCGACCGCCTGCCGCACCCAGCCGACCTCCCGGTCGCAGCCCTGCCGCCAGTCGGTCTCGCCCGCCTCGGGGAAACAGCCCGGCCGATACCAGAGCCCCGCCTCGATCAGCGGCGCCCCGGCAGCCACGATCTCGCCATGCGCCGGCGGGAACCGCTGCGGCGCGAACCCCTCGCCCGCGCCTCCGGCGCCGAGCACCGCGATCGGCACCGGCACGAACGGCGGCCGGTAGGTCGTCGTCCCGGTCTCGCCGATGCCCCGTCCGGTCAGCTCCGCCAGCACCGCGAGCCCGGCGACGCCGCTGGTCTTGCCCTGATCGGTCGCCATGCCGAGCGTGGTGTAGCGCTTCATGTGCTCGACCGAGCGGAAGTTCTCCCGCGCCGCCAGCGCCACGTCCTTGACCGTCACGTCGTTCTGGAAGTCGAGCCAGGCCCGCCCCGTGGCGCCCGTCACCTGCCAGAACGCCGCACCGCGCACCGGGCGCATCCTCCGCCCGCGGCATCTCGGCCGCCGGCACTGCAATCCCGAGCGCCTCCAGCGCCTCGACCGCCGCCGCCGCTCCGCCCGCCAGCGCGGCATGGGTCGAGAACGCCCCCGCCGCCGCCCCAGCCGCCACCAGCCCCGGAACCTCGCCCGGCGCCGGCACGAACGCCGCGAGAGTCCGTCGTCCCAGACCGGCCGCCCGCCCATGTGGCAGGTCAGGTGCAGCGCCGGGTTCCAGCCGCCCGCCACCGCCAGGCAGTCGGCTGCGATGGGTGCTCCTTGCCGCCGTGCCGCACCCGTACCTCGCGCAGCCCGAGCCGCCCGCGCGTCCCGACCACCGCACCGCCGGCAAACCCGCGCCACGGCCCCGCCGGCAGCGCCACGTCGCGCGCGTCGACCAGCGCCGTCACCTCGACCCCCGCCGCCACGAGATCCGCCGCCGTCCGCCAGCCGTCGTCGCAGGTCGAAAACACCACCGCCCGCCGCGGCGCCACCGCCCAGCGGTGGAGATACGCCCGCACCGCCCCCGCCAGCATCACCCCCGGCCGGTCGTTCGCCGGGAACGCCACCGGCCGCTCCAGCGCCCCCGCGGCCAGGATCGCCCGCTTCGCCGCGATCCGCCAGAAGCACTGGACCGGCACGCCCTCCGGCCGCAGCCCGACATGCTCGGCCACCCGCTCGAGCGCCCCGTAGGTGCCGCCGTCATAGGCGCCGGTCACCGTCGTCCGCGGCATCACCCGCACGTTCGGCATCGCGGCGAGCTCCGCCACCACGCTCGCCGCCCACTCGGCCCCCGGCTGCCCGTCCACCTCCAGCCGCTCGGCGTTCAGCCGCCCGCCGGCGAGAAAATCCTCGTCGGCAAGGATCACCCGCGCGCCCGCCCGCCCGGCGACCAGCGCCGCCATCAGCCCCGCCGGCCCCGCCCCGATCACCAGGAGGTCGCAGAACGCGAAGGCCTTCTCGTTGAGGTCCGGGTCCGGTGCCCCCGACAAGGCCCCGAGCCCCGCCGCCCGCCGGATCAGCGGCTCGTAGACCTGCTCCCAGAACCCTTCGGCCACATGAAGGTCTTGTAGTAGAAGCCCGCCCCGATCAGCGGCGCCGCGAGGTCGTTCACTGCCATCAGGTCGAGCCGCAGCGACGGCCAGCGGTTCTGGCTCGTTGCCACCAGCCCGTCGAACACCTCCTGCACCGTGGCCCGGGTGTTCGGCGTCGCCTCGCCCCCCGCCCGACCGTCACCAGCGCGTTCGGCTCCTCCGAGCCCGCGCTCAGGATGCCGCGCGGCCGGTGGTACTTGAAGCTGCGGCCGACCAGCCGGATGCCGTTGCCGAGAAGCGCCGACGCCAGCGTGTCGCCGGGATGGGCGACGAGCTGCCGCCCGTCGAACAGCACGTCGAGATCGCGCGAGCGGTCGATCCGCCCGCCGGCGGCCAGCCGCCTCACCGCCCGGCCTCGCGGGCAAGCGCCACCTCGAGCACCGCATGGCTCCGCGTGTCGCGTACGACCCGGAGCCACGCCCGGCACCCTCCCTCGTGGTGCCAGAGCTCGGCATTGGGCCCCGCCGGGTTGTCGCGCAGGTGCAGGTAGTCGTGGAACGCCGCCGCGCCCGGCATCGGCCGCAGGCCGCGCCATCAGCTTCGCCGACCCGCGATAGGCGAACTCGCGCAAGTCGCGCTCACCGCACACTGGACAGGTCAGGCGCATCGGGCGCCTCTGGAACCCGAGCGCGTTGCCCGCGTTACCCTCGGAACTCACCCGAAGGAGCTTCTCGATGCGTCCGCTCACCCTTGCCGCGTGCCTGCTTTGCGGCACTCGCCCTCGGCGCCTGCGGCCGGAACCGACGACACGCGCCGCGACCGGCGGAATAGGTGGCGCGGCGGTCGGAACCGTCGTCGGCGGCCCGGTGATCGGCACCGCGGCGGGCGCCGTCACCGGCGCCACGATCGGCGCCGCGACCTCCCCCTGATCGCCGGTCAGTGCAGGTTCGGCTGCGCACCGGTCGCCTCCTCGTCCAGAACCAGCCCGGTTTCGAACCGGTCCATCCGCAGCCGCGTCGCCGCCGCGTGCGCCTGCGCCGGTCGCGATCAGGTGCGCGAAGCACCAGCCCGACGCCGGCGTCGCCTTGAACCCGCCGTAGCACCAGCCGCCGTTGAAGTAGAGCCCGTCCACCGGCGGTCCGGTCGATGATCGGCGCGCCGTCCATGGTCATGTCCATGATGCCGCCCCACGACCGCAGCACCCGCGCCTTGCCGATCATCGGCATCATCGCCATGCCGGCCTCCATCACGTGCTCGACGGTCGGCAGGTTCCCCCGCGCCGCATACGAGTTGTAGAAGTCGAGATCGCCGCCGAACACCAGCCCACCCTTGTCCGACTGGCTGATGTAGAAATGCCCCATCCCGAACGTCACCACTCCGGGAATGAGCGGTTTCAGCCCTTCGGTCACGAACGCCTGCAGCACGTGGCTCTCGATCGGCAGCCGCAGGCCCGCCATCGCGCCCACCTGGCTCGACCGCCCGGCCACCGCCATCCCGACCTTGCCGGCCCCGATGTACCCTCGCGACGTCTCGACGCCACGCACCCGACCGTTCTCGATGCGGAAGCCCGTCACCTCGCAGTTCTGGATCAGGTCCACCCCCCGCCGGTCCGCCCCGCGGGCATAGCCCCAGGCCACCGCATCGTGCCGCGCCGTCCCCGCCCGCCGCTGCAACAGCCCGCCGTAGATCGGAAACCGCGCGTTGTCGAAATCCAGATACGGCCAGCCCGCCCGCAGGTCCTCCCGCGTCAAGAGCTCCGCGTCGTCGCCCTGCAGCCGCATCGCGTTGCCGCGCCGTGCGAACGCGTCGAACTGCCCGTCCGAATGGCAGAGGTTCAGCACCCCCCGCTGCGACATCATCACGTTGTAGTTCAGCTCCTGCTCGAGCCCCTCCCAGAGCTTCAGCGAATGCGAATAGAACTCCGAGTTGCCCCTGAGCAGATAGTTGGCCCGGACCAGCGTCGTGTTCCGCCCGACGTTGCCGCCGCCGAGGTACCCGCGCTCCAGCACCGCCACGTTGGTGACGCCGTGGTTCTTCGCCAGGTAGTAGGCCGTCGCCAGCCCGTGCCCGCCGCCGCCGACGACGATGACGTCATAGGCGGGCTTCGGTGCCGGATCGCGCCAGACCGGCGCCCAGTGACGGTCGCCGCTCAGCGCGTTGCGCAGGATCGCCAGGGCCGAGTAGTGCATCTTTCCCGCCGCTCCCGCCGGCGCGTGCCGACAAAAGCGGCTCCGCCCCGCCGGCGCAAGGGGGTGCGTCAGCCTTCGGCGTGCCGCAGCGGGTCGCCGATCCGGGTGACCTCGAGCCCCTCCGGGGCGGATCGGATCGCCGCGAGGAAATGCCGGGCCGCCGAGCGGTTGAGCTCGACCTGGGTTCCCGCTGCGACGACGCGCACGCGACGGACGGCCTGCCGCGGGATCCGCCCCCGCCGGCAGATCAGCCGCAGCAGCTCGCGCTGGCTGAGCGCCATTCCGGGATCCGCGGCGATGGTGAACCAGACCCCGCCCGCCCGCCGCGCCGGGGCCGGCCGGCCGGCGATCTCGGCCGCCGCCGGCCGCGCCGCGGTCCAGAGCCGCACGAAGGCACCCGCCACCCGCTCCGGCCCGTGGACGCCGAGGAGATCGGCGGCGGTCGCGATCTCCCCGGCGCTCAGCGGCGCGGCCAGCGCCGGATCGGCACGCATGCGCTCGCGGTCGCGGACGCCGACCTCCAGCGGACCCGGCGCCGCGATCCAGTCGATCTCGAGCCCCGCGCGCGCTGCCAGCGCCCTCGCCCGCCGCTCCTCGCCGCGCGCCACCACCAGCACGGCCCGGCCGCAGCGCCCGGCGCGGCCGGTCCGGCCAGAGCGGTGCAGCAGGGTTTCGGCGCTGCCAGGCAGTTCGGCATGCACCACGAGGTCGAGCCCCGGCAGGTCGATCCCCCGCGCCGCGAGGTCGGTCGCCACGCAGACCCGCGCCCGGCCGCGCCGCATCGACGCGACCGCCGCGTTGCGCTCGTTCTGGCTCAACGCCCCGGACAGCGCCACCGCGCCGAAGCCCCGTCCCGCGAGGGCCGCCGCCAGCGCCGTCACCGTCTGGCGCCGCTCCGCGAAGACCAGCGCCGCCCGCGCCTCGTGCAGCCGGAGCAGGTTCACCACCGCCGCCTCGCGGTCGCCCGGCGCCACCACGACGCCCTGCAGCGTCAGCGCGCCGGCGCGGTGGCCCGCCTCGACGTCGATCCGCACAGCGCCGGTCTGGAAGCGCTGCGCCAGCGCCTCGACCGGCGGCCCGATCGTCGCCGAGAACATCAGCGTCTGCCGGCCCGCCGGCAGCGCCCCGAGCACCGCCTCGAGCTCGGCCCGGAAGTCGCGGTCGAGCATGTCGTCGCACTCGTCGAGCACCACGCAGCCAATCCCGCTCACCGCCAGCACGCCCTGCCCGATGTGGTCGCGGAGCCGCCCCGGCGTTCCCACCACCACCTCGACCCCGGCGGCCAGCGCCGCCCGATCGGCCCGGGGATCGGTGCCGCCGGTGCAGCAGCCGATCCGCACCCCCGTGCCGCCGAAGAGCCAGGCGAGCTCCTCCCTGACCTGCAGCGCCAGCTCGCGCGTCGGCGTCACCACCAGCGCCCGAGGACCGCCCGGCCCGGCGAAGGCGGGATCGAACAGCCGCCGCGCCAGCGCCAGGCCGTAGGCCACGGTCTTGCCCGAGCCGGTGCGCGCCGAGACGAGGAGGTCCGCATCCGCCGCCTCCACCCGCAGCACCGCCCGCTGCACCGGTGTCAGCCGTCGGTAGCCGCGGGCGGCAAGAGAGCGCGCAAGCGCCTTGGGCAGGCGCCCGTGACAGGTAATCATTCTACTCGTTTCCTGAGATTTCCGCCCGGCGCGCCGCAATCCGGCCGGGCCACGCCCCGGAGGCGCGGCAACTTGCCAGCGCCTGAACTTGGTTCTATAGCAGCGCCAACTTTCCGACCGATGAATGGACCGAACGCGCATGCCCAAGATCAACGGCAACGAAATCCGCCCGGGCAACATCCTCGAGCACGATAACGGCCTCTGGGTCGCGGTGAAGGTCGCCCACGTCAAGCCCGGCAAGGGCGGCGCTTTCGCCCAGGTCGAGCTCAAGAACCTGCGCAACGGCACCAAGCTCAACGAACGCTTCCGCTCCGCCGACAAGGTCGAGCGGGTCCGCATCGAGCAGAAGGACCAGCAGTTCCTCTACGAGCAGAACGGCATGCTCGTCTTCATGGACAGCGAGACCTACGAGCAGATCGAGCTGCCCGCCGACATCCTCGGCGAGCGCCGCCCGTTCCTGCAGGACGGCATGACCGTCTCGATCGACTACTACGAGGAAGAGGCGCTCTCCGCCGAGCTCCCCGACAAGGTGACCTGCACCGTCGTCGAGACCGAGCCCGCGGTGAAGGGCCAGACCGCCGCAAACAGCTTCAAGCCGGCGATCCTCGACAACGGCGTGCGCATCATGATCCCGCCATTCGTCGGCGAAGGCGAGGCGGTCATCGTTTCCACCAATCGATGGAATACGTCGAGCGCGCCTGAGCAAAGACCCGGCCGTTCCGACCGACGAACCGGCGTAGCGTAACGCCTGGGTCCCACCGATCCGAAACGCCCAACGGCGCGCTGGTTCACCCAACCCGCAACCGCAGCTTTTCTGCTGCCTACTCCCGCCCCGGATCGCCACCAGGAGCCGCCGAGCCCGCGGCCCGCCAATGCGCACTACCCTTCATCAGAACCACGCGACCCGCACACCGGTCTCCCTCAATTCCTAAAGGTTCGGGCAGCTAGTGGATCGAATCCAACGTTTGGTGCCCTCGTTTGACAGCGGCGATGATGCGGTCGGGATCGGCGGTCCAGACGAAGGGCTTGGGTTCTGTGTTGTGGTCGCTGACGAAGCGGTTGATGGCGGCCTGAAGGTCGACGATGGAGCGGAAGACGCCGCGCTTGAGCCGGCGCTTCGAGAGCTTGGCGAAGAAGCCTTCGACGGCGTTGAGCCAGGAGCAGGAGGTTGGCACGAAGTGGAAGGTCCAGCGCGGGTGGCGGTCGAGCCACCGGCGGACCTTCGGGTGCTTGTGGGCGGCGTAGTTGTCGAGGACCGCGTGAACCTGCTTGCCCTGCGGGACGGTGGCCTCGACGGCGTTGAGGAAGCGGATGAACTCCTGATGGCGATGGCGGGCCATGTTGCGGCCGATGACCGTGCCGTCGAGCACGTTGAGCGCGGCGAACAGCGTGGTGGTGCCGTGGCGCTTGTAGTCGTGGGTCATGGTGCCGAGCCGCCCCTTCTTCATCGGCAGGCCGGGCTGTGTGCGGTCGAGCGCCTGGATCTGGCTCTTCTCGTCGACCGAGAGCACGATGGCGTGCGCCGGCGGGTCGACGTAGAGCCCGACCACGTCGCGCAGCTTTGCGACGAACTGCGGATCGTTCGAGAGCTTGAACTGCCGGACCCGGTGCGGCTGGAGCCCATGGGCGCGCCAGATGCGCTGGACCGAGCTGACGCTGATGCCGGCCGTCTTCGCCATCATCGCCGCGGTCCAATGGGTCGCCTCGGTCGGCGGATCGCTCAGGGTCAGCGCGACCACCCGCTCCGCCACCTCGGCCCCGAGCGGCGGGATGCGCGGGGGCCGGGTCTTGTCGCGCAGCAGACCTTCACAGCCTTCCTCGGCGAAGCGCTCCTGCCAGCGCCAGACGCAGGTCTTCGACTTGCCCGTCCGGCGCATGATCGCGACTGTGCCGAGGCCGTCGGCGCTGAGCAGCACGATCTCGGCCCGCCAGACGTGCTTCTGGGCCGTGTTGCGGTCGCGGACCAGCGCCTGCAAGCGGCGGCGGTCGGCGGGCGAGACGTCGAGAGATATTCCGGTGCGCATGCACCAAACTCGCATGTCGCGCAGCTGGCGGGAATCCCCTGCCGGACTCGACCGTCAGATTTCATCCACTAGAGCGGAATCCCATCAGTTTGGATCGTACCCGGCTGCGGCGAAGTAGTTGGCGCACTCCGTTTGGCTGAAGGTGTCGACAATGCATCCGATTGCGCGCCACAGGCCCGCGACGGTGCGCTCGGCTGCCTTGCGGAGTAGGGCTTTGAGCTTGGCGAAGGCGTTCTCGATCGGATTGAAGTCGGGGCTGTAGGGCGGAAGGAAGAGGAGCGCCGCGCCTGCTGCCTCGATGAGCGCGCGGACTTTGGGCCCCTTGTGGCTCGAGAGGTTGTCCATGACGACGATGTCGCCGGGCCGGAGCTCGGGCACCAGCACCTGCCCGACGTAGGCCTCGAAGGCGTCGCGGTTGATCGGCCCGCGAGAGCACGAAGGGCGCGAGCATGCCGCGCAGGCTCAGCGCGGCGACGACGGTGGTGGTCTTCCAGTGGCCATGCGGCACGCCGACGCGCAGGCGCTCGCCGCGCGGGGCGCGGCCATGGCTGCGGGCCATGTTGGTCTTGGCCCAGGTCTCGTCGATGAAGACCAGCCGCGAGGGGTCGAGGTCGGGCTGGCCCTCGAACCAGGCCTGCCGCTTCTTCAGGACGTCGGGACGATCCTGCTCGCTGGCGTGTGCGGTCTTTTTTTGCGCGTGATCCGCCGACGGGCGAAGAACCGCTGCAGCGTGCCGTAGCCAAACGCATGGCCGCGGGTCGCCAGAGCCGCCCGCAACTCCTCCACCGTGATGTCCGGCGTCTCGGCAAGCAGCCCGAGCACCAGTTCGGCCTGGGCTTCGATCCGGCCCGAACGGCGATCCCCGCCGAGCGGCCCGGGACGGACACAGCCCTTCTCCCGCTCCAGCCGTCGCCACCGGCTCACGCTCGCTGCACTCACCCCGAACCGGGCCGCGGCCTCCCGATGCGTCGCTCCCGCAGCAACCGCCGCAAGGACCCGGGTCCGAAGATCGACAGAGAGCGCTTTCGACATGTCTGCCGGCCTCCCTCCGGCAGACAGCTTGAATCAGAACCAACCCCTCAGGGAATCTGGAGGGTTCTGTGAGGCGCGGCGTGACGTTGACCGCCCTCGCGACGGTGGGCGGCGCGTCATAGAAGCCGGATTGAACGAAGCCGCGGTGGGGGTCGCGCTATGGGCGGAGTAGCTCGCGGCGTCGGGTGCGACGGTGATCGCAGAGGGTGGTCTGAAGTGCCTTGGCGCTCCGGGTGACGGCGGGCCCGGTTGCGCCGGGGCAGGAAGCGGCGCGGGGAGACCAGCCAACATGATCGAGATGGCCTTGAGCGGTGGCTGAAGGTCGTGCTGGCACCTCACGGCCCACGACCTTCCGGGCGCGCGTCGCGGGTGCGGGCGCCGCCAGTATGCCGGAGATGGACGGCTGGAGCGTCATCGGCGGGCTCGAGCAGGATCGGGTGGCGCACGAGGCAGCGTCGAAAGGATCAACGAGAGGCTGCCACAGCCGGGGCAGATACCGGGATCCGGGATGCGGTATGGCTGGGCGCAGCGGTGGTCGCCGGGCGAGGCGTTGCGCCCGCCCCCGTGATCGGAGTCTGGCCGGGCGAGCAGCCGGCGGCAAAGCGCGAGCCGGGCCGCGCGGTGGCTGTTGGCGAGGAAGCCGAAGTGGCGGATGCGATGGAAGCCGGAGGGCAGGACGTGCAGGAGGAACCGGCGCATGAACTCGCCCGCATCGAGCGTCATGACCTTGCGGCGACCATCCTGGCGGTAGTCCTTCCAGAGGAAGCTGACGGCGTCGTCGGTCATGGCGACGAGCCGGCTGTTGGCGATGGCGACGCGATGGGTGTAGCGGCCGAGATAGGCCAGTACCTGCTCGGGGCCGCCGAAGGGTGGCTTGGCGTAGACCACCCAGTCGATCCGGCGCAGCGCCGCGCAGTGGGCAGCGAAGGCGCGGGGCTCGGCGAGCGGAGCGAGATCGCCGAAGAAGCACAGCCCGCCGCTGGCGAAGGCTGCGGCGAGACGTTCGAGGAAGAGCCGCCGGAACAGCCGCGCCGAGAACCTTGACCGACAGGAAGAACCCGGGCGGGCAGGCGATCCAGCGCGTGCGGTCGGGCGAGAGGCCGCCGCCCGGCACGATGCAGTGGACATGGGGATGGTGCTGCATCGCCTGGCCCCAGGTATGCAGCACGGCGACGCCGCCGATCTCGGCGCCGAGGTGGCGCGGGTCGGCCGCGATGAGGCGCAGCGTCTCGGCGGCGGCACGGAAGAGGATGGCGTAGACCGCCGCCTTGTTCTGGAACGCGATAGCCGCCGACGGGAGCCGGCAGCGTGAAGACGACGTGGAAGTAGGGAACCGGCAGCAATTCCGCACGCCGCGCCGCGACCCAGGCCGCCCGCGCCGGCCCCTGGCACTTCGGGCAGTGGCGGTTGCGGCAGGAGTTGTAGGCGATCTCGACGTGGCCGCAGTCAACGCAACGGCGGACATGCCCGCCCAGGGCGGCGGTGCGGCAGGCCTCGATCGCGCCCATCACCCGTCGCTGGTCGCGGTCGAGGTGCTCGCAGCGCGTGGCGCGGAACGCGGGGCCGTGGCGGCGGAAGACGTCCGCCACCTCGATGCCGCCAGACATGACGGCGCCGCCTCAGGCCGGCGGGACCACCTCGAGCTTCAGCTTCTCCAGCGGGCTCGCCGTCCGGCCGATGAGACCCTGCGAGACATGGGTGTAGCGCGCGGTGGTCGACAGGTGCGCGTGGCCCAGCAGCACCTGGATCACCCGGATGTCGATGCCGCTCTCCAGCAGATGGGTGGCGAAGCTGTGCCGCAGGATATGGACGGTCACCTTCTTGCCGATCCCCGCCGCCGCCCGCGCCGACCGGCAGGCCGCGTGCAGCGTCGTCGGCTCGATCGGGCGGGTCGCGTCGCGCCCGGGAAACAGCCAGTGCTCGGGACGCGACAGCCGCCAGTAGGTGCGCAGGATCGCCAGGAGCTGCGCGGACAGCATCACGTAGCGCTCCTTGCCGCCCTTGCCGTGCTCGATGCGGATCATCATCCGGCCGCTGTCGATATCGGCGACCCTCAGGCCTGTGACCTCCGAGACCCGCAGCCCGGCGGCGTAGGCGGTCGTCAGCGCAGCGCGGGCCTTCAGGCTGGGCACGGCCTCGAGGAACCGCACCACCTCGTCGGCGCTCAGCACCACCGGCAGACGCCGCGGCTCCCGGGCATAGGCGATCCGCTCGGGTATCTCCGCCATCCCGAGCGTGACACCGTAGAAGAACCGCAGCGCCGCCACCGTCTGGTTGAGGCTCGCCCACGCCACGCCCTTCGAGGCGAGGTGGACCTGAAAGGTGCGCACGTCCTCCAGCGTCAGAGTCTCCGGGGACCGGCCGAAAAACCGGCTGAACTTCGCCACCGCATGCACGTAGGATCGTTGCGTCGCCGGCGAGAGATTGCGGACCGTCATGTCCTCGATCATGCGGCGACGAAGAGGGCTGGTCTCGGCCATCGAAAAGCTCTGTCTGGAAAGGGGTCTCAGCAACCCACACCTTCCAGTCAGGAGCACCGCCCGCGAAGCCGCACACTTGCCGCGCAGCGGCTTCGTTCAATCCCCCAGATTCAATCAGCTCGGGCTCCGCTCTAAGGTACGATTTCCGTTTCCTCGGTGGAAGCAATTCTTCCACGCCCTTCGCCGTCTGGCTCCAGTGCTGCCGAGACGCACAGCGACGGCCTAGCGGCCGGCTCCCGCCCATTCTCTCACTCCGAGGAACCGAGGCCGGCCTCCCCGGGTTGTTGCGACAGCCTCTTGCCCATCGAGGCGCTTAGGGAAAAGACAAAATGGCTCTCTTCAGAGGACTTGAACAGGTCGATATGCGCGTCGACCCGCAGCCCCTCGACCTGCAAACCACCGAACAGACCGATACCACGATCGTCCGAACCGACGGTTCCTACACCGAGCAGTTCAACGGCGACTTCCAGTACAACATCATCGGCGGCGTGTTCGGGGACTTCGACAGCTACCTCGTCTCGAAATGGCGATCTGCTCACCCAGGTGACCGGGATCGACGGCAGCGCCACGGCGGTGCAGGACTACATCGATCACGACCTCGAGTCCGCCTATGCGAGCATATTCTCAGACGATGACCGGATCGTCACCTCGACGGACAATGACTACCTCCGCGGCTACGACGGCAACGACTTCATCAACGCCACTGGGGGCGACGACGTCCTCCTCGGCGAGAGGGGTCTTGACCGTCTCTACGGTGGCAACGGCGCCGACTATCTCGACGGCGGCACCGGAGGCGACCTGATGGCGGGCGGCAATGGCAACGACCGCTACTTCTCCGATAATTCCAACGACCGGATTCGCGAGACCAACGCGGCGGGCACCGACACCATCTTCACTTCGGTGTCCCGGCCGATGGATGCCAATGTCGAGAACTTGTACCTGACCGGCACCGGCAGCGCTTGGGCGGTCGGCAACGTCATGGCCAACGCAATCACCGGCAACAACACAGACAACGCGCTTGCCGGCGGCGACGGCGACGACTGGCTTTCCGGCGGTGCCGGAAATGACCGGCTGAACGGGGGCGCGGGAGCCGATCATCTGGTCGGCGGTGCCGGCGCCGACATGTTCATCTTCACCGATCCGGTCGGGCAGGACGTCGTTCACGGCTTCGAACGCGGCGTAGACAAGCTGAACGTGGCCGCGATCGATGCCAATACAGCGCAGCTCGGCGACCAGGCTTTCACCTACATTGGCAGCGCCGAGTTCACCGACGCACCGGGCCAGCTCCGCTACAACGGCGACCAGCTCTCGGGCGACGTCGACGGCGACGGAGAATCCGATTTTGGGATCGCGATCGGCAACCACGTGCCGCTCCATCAGGGCGACCTCATCCTCTAGGTCGGGTCTGCCAAGCCTGTCTGCCGGCGTCATGGGCAGACAGGCTCCGGTCAGCCGGCCGGGGTCTGCTGGTGCGACATCCTCAGCCACTTGCCGTCGTCGCGCAGGTAGGTGGAGGCGCAGAGCGCGTTGTAGACCGGCACCCCTTCTCGCTCGGCCGACACGTGGTAGGCGAGAACGGCAATGTCCCCCTTTCGCGTCACCACCCGGTCGCTGAACACCACCGACCGCCACGCTTCCCCGCCGCCGTGCTTCAGGAGCGCATCCCCCTGGAGGATGCCGGCGGGATAGGGAACGACCATCACCGCTCCTTCGGCCGTGAGCTGGCGCGCACTGTCGCCGCCGCCCGTCCAGAACCGCTCTTCCAGGGCCCAGAGTTCACTGTCGTCCGTCATGAGCGCCGCCTCTTGGGATGTTGGTTGCGCCCCGACATAGCCCAATCCGGCCAGAGCGTAAACGAACTGCGGGACCTGGGCGCTGGCCCGCCGCCGTCACGCCGAGGCCAGTCTGACGCGCGTGCCGTCCCGCCCCGATCGGTCGATCGCGTGGATCACTCGCTCGAACCCCAGCGCGGCGCGGAAATCCGGGAACGCCGGCTCCCCGGACGAAATCGCCCGCAGCAGCTCCGCTGCCTCGATCACCTTCAGGTCGTTGAACCCCAGCTGATGCCCCGGCGCCGGCACGAACGCTCCGTAAGGCGGGTGCGCCGGCCCGGTCAGGATCGTCCTGAAGCCCTGTTCGGCTGCCGGCCCCTCGTTGACGAAAAGCTGCAGCTCGTTCATCCGCTCCTGGTCGAAGACGACCATGCCGCGATCGCCGTGCACCTCGAACCCCAGCCGGTTCTTCCGTCCCCAGGCGCTGCGCGAGCTCGTCAGCACCCCGGTCACCCCACCCGCGAAGCGGACGAGCGCGCTCGCCACGTCCTCGTTCTCCACTGCCGCCCGGCCGCTTCCGTCAGGCAGCGGCCGGGTGGCGTGCACTGTCGCGGTGTCGGCCACGAGGCTCTCGACCGGCCCCATCAGCCCCACCGCGAGGCTGACGAGATGGCAGCCCAGATCGCCGAGCGTGCCGAGCCCCGCCTCGCTCACCTTGCCGCGCCAGGTCCACGGCTGCTCCGGGTCGGCCTGGTAGTCCTCGTCCACAACCCCGCGGAAATGGATCACCCGGCCGATACGACCGGTTTCCACCAGCCGCCTGGCGTGCTGGAAGGCGGGGTTGCGCAGGTAGTTGTATCCCACCATCGTCCGAACCCCGGCCGCGTCGGCGGCCGCCGCCATCTCCTCGGCCTCCTCCAGCGTCAGCGCCAGCGGCTTCTCGCACCAGACGTGCTTGCCCGCCGCGAGCGCCGCCAGCGCCATCTCGCGGTGCAGCCGGTTCGGGCTGGTGATCGAGACGAGCCCGACGGCGGGGTCCGCCACGACCTCGCGCCAGTCGCCGCTCGCCCGCTCGAACCCCCAGGGTCCCGCCACCGCCGCCGCCCGCTCCGCCGGCACGTCGCAGACTGCCACCAGCCGCGGCGCCGCCACGTCGCCGAAGACCCGCCCCACGGCCGCCAGCGCCAGCGCGTGGCACTTGCCCATGAAGCCGGTGCCGATCAGCCCGACGCCGATCCCCGCCATTTTTCCCCTCCCGGAGGCGCCCACGATGGAATAGAAATTCCGCTGCCAATTCCCCGTGAACCCATGGCGCTGTCAAGGAAGCTCTCGTTCGTGGACCGCCCCGCCCCGGAAACTCTCGAAGCGCTGTTCCAGGTCATCGGCGACCGGACCGAAGGGCTGCCGAAGCGCCTCCGCCAGTGCGGCGACTACATCGCGCGCAATCCCGACCGGGTCGCGGTCTCCACGGTGGCTGAACTCGCCGCCGCCGCGGAGGTCCCGCCTTCGGCGATGATGCGCTTCTGCCAGGACCTCGGCTTCTCCGGCTTCAGCCAGATGCAGCGGCTCTTCCGTGACGAATACTCCCGCAAGTGGCCCGACTACCCGACGCGGCTGCAGAACCTGCGCGCCTCCGGCGAGAGCCGCCCGGGCGTGCTTCTCGCCGAGTTCGTCGAGGCCGGGCGCACGTCGCTGGAAAACCTGATGAGCACGGTCGATCCCGCCATGCTCGACCGCGCCGTCGAGGTGCTGGCGGCCGCTCCGGTCATCCACCTGGTCGGCTACCGCCGCTCGTTTCCGGTCGCTTGCTATCTCGCCTACGCGCTGGAGAAGATGGCCATCCCCTGCGTGCTGCATTCCGCGGTCGGGCTCCTTCCCACCGGCCACGCACTGCGCCCCGGCGAAGCGGTGATCGCCATCACCTTCGCCCCCTACAGCGCCGAGACCGTGGCCTTCGCCGAGGCCGCCCGCGCCGGCGGCCATCCGGTTGTCGCCCTCACCGACAGCCTCTCGAGCCCGCTGCAGCGCCTCAACGTCCTGCCGCTTCTGGTCTCGGAGGTCGACGTCGGCGCGTTCCGCGCCCTCTCCGCCACCTTCGCCCTCGCCATCGCGCTGGTCGTCGCCCTCGGCGCGCGGCGCGAGGCCGAGCCGGCGGGCGTGATCGATTTTGCGATTCCCTGAACGGAACGGATATTCTATTTCTGAACCGCAGACGGCGCACGATTCGAAGACGCCACCGGCGGGGGAGACAAGGGGAAATGCCCAAGCTCGACGTCGTCACCATCGGCCGCTCGTCGGTCGACCTCTACGGCGCCCAGGTCGGCGGCCGGCTCGAGGACATGGCGAGCTTTCACAAGTACATCGGCGGCTCGCCGACCAACATGGCCTGCGGCACCGCCCGGCTCGGGCTGAAGTCCGGGCTCGTCACCCGGGTCGGCGACGAGCAGATGGGCCGCTTCATCCGCGAGACGCTGATCGCCGAAGGCGTCGACGTCCGCGGCGTCGTCACCGACCCGGAGCGGCTGACCGCGCTGGTCATCCTCGGCATCCGCGACCAGCACCAGTTCCCGATGATCTTCTTCCGCGAGAACTGCGCCGACATGGCGCTCTGCGAGGACGACATCGACCCGGAGCTCATCGCCGACACCCGGTGCGTCACCGTCACCGGCACCCACCTCTCCAACCCGCGCACCGAGGCCGCCGTCCTGAAGGCGCTCCGCCTCGCCCGCGAGAACGGCGCGCGCACCGCGCTCGACATCGACTACCGGCCGAACCTCTGGGGGCTCGCCGGCCACGCCGAGGGCTTCAACCGCTTCGTCGAGAGTGCCGAGGTCACCGCCAAGCTCAAGTCCACCCTGCACCTCTTCGACCTCGTCGTCGGCACCGAGGAGGAGTTCCACATCGCCGGCGGCTCCACCGACACCATCGCCGCCCTCAGGGCCGTGCGGTCGGTCTCGGGCGCCACGCTGGTCTGCAAGCGCGGGCCGATGGGCGCCGCCGCCTTCACCGGCCCGATCCCCGACAGCCTCGACGACGGCGAGCGCGGTCCCGGCTTCCCGATCGAGGTCTTCAACGTGCTCGGCGCCGGCGACGGCTTCATGTCGGGCCTGCTCAAGGGCTGGCTGACCGACCGGGACTGGCCCACGGCGCTCAAGTACGCCAACGCCTGCGGCGCCTTCGCCGTCTCCCGCCACGGCTGCACCCCGGCCTATCCGTCCTGGGAGGAGCTGAACTTCTTTCTGAAGCGCGGCGTTAGGGTCAAGGCGCTGCGCAAGGACGCCGCGCTCGAACAGATCCACTGGTCGACCAACCGCCTCGGCGACTGGCCGCAGATGCGGGTCTTCGCCTTCGACCACCGCATGCAGCTCGAAGCGGTGGCGGACGAGCTCGGCGTCTCCCGCGACCGCATCGGCCCCTTCAAGCAGCTCTGCCTCGCCGCCGCTGCCAAGGTCGCCGGAGGCCGGCACGGCTACGGCATCCTCTGCGATGGCCGGCTCGGACGCGACGCGCTCTATGCCGCGGCCGGCAGCGGCCTCTGGATCGGCCGGCCGGTGGAGGAGCCAGGCTCGCGGCCGCTCCGGCTCGAGATCGAGCCCGACTACGGCTCGGCGCTGATGGAGTGGCCGGTCGAGCACGTGGTCAAGGCGCTCTGCTTCTATCACCCCGACGACGACCCCGCGATGAAGGCCGACCAGGAGGCCACCGTCGTCCGCCTCGCCCGCGCCGCGCGAGCCAATCGCCTCGAGTTCCTGCTCGAGATCATCCCCTCCAAGGTCGCCCCGGTCACCGACACCACCTCGGCCGAGATCATCGAGCGGTTCTACGCGCTCGGGGTCTATCCCGACTGGTGGAAGCTCGAGCCGATGCGCACCGACGCCGCCTGGGCAAACGCCTGCGCCGCAATCGCCCGCAACGATCCGCACACCCGCGGCATCGTCGTGCTCGGCCTCGACGCGCCGACCGCGGCCCTCGCGGAGAGCTTTGCCGTTGCCGCCCGCCACGACCTCGTGAAAGGCTTCGCGGTGGGCCGGACCATCTTCGCCGAAACCGCCCGCGCCTGGCTCGGCGGCACCGTCACCGACGCCGAAGCCGTGGCCGCGATGGCCGCAAAGTACCAAGGTCTGTGCCGCCTCTGGGACGAGGCACGGGCCCGCAAGGGAGCCGCCGCATGACCACCGCCCGCTGCGAACCCCGGCGCCGCGCGGATCGCAGGCCATGATCCGCTACGGCACCAACCCCATCGCCTGGTCGAACGACGACGACCAGAGCCTCGGGGCCGGCATCCCGCTGGAGCAATGCCTGCGCGAAGCCGGCGAGATCGGCTTCGACGGCATTGAGAACGGCCACAAGTTCCCCAAGGATGCGACCGCCCTCAGGGCCGCGCTCGCGCCGCACGGGCTGGCGTTCGTCTCGGGCTGGTACTCGCTCAATCTCCTCGTCCGTTCGGTCGAGGACGAGAAGGCGGCGATGCAGCCGCACCTCGATCTCCTGAAGGCGATGGGCTGCAGCGTCTGCATCGCCTGCGAGACCTCGAACGCCATCCATGGCGACGACAGCCGCCCGCTCGCCGACGGCCCGGAGCTGCCGCACGACCGCTGGGCCCGGTTCGGCGCGGATGTCGAGGCAATCGCCGCCCACACCGCCGCCCAGGGTCTGACACTGGTCTACCACCACCACATGGGCACCATCGTCGAGGCGCCGCACGAGATCGACGCCTTCATGGCCGCGACGGGACCCGCGACGAAGCTCCTGCTCGACACCGGCCACGCGTTCTTCGGCGGCAGCGACCCGGCCGCGCTCGCCCGGCGCTACATGCCGCGCGTCGGCCACCTGCACGCCAAGAACGTTCGCCCGGCGATCCGCGAAGAGGTCGAGGCCGAGCACCTCTCCTTCCTCGAAGGCGTGCGCCGCGGCGTCTTCACCGTGCCCGGCGACCCCGAAGGCGGCGTCGACTTCGCGCCGGTCCTGAAGACCGCCGCCGAGCACGGCTACTCCGGCTGGATCGTGATCGAGGCCGAGCAGGACCCCGCCGTCCGCAGCCCCCTCCTCTATCAGGGCATGGGCCTGACCGCGCTCAAGGCGATGGCCCGCAACGCCGGGCTCGACCGGTGAGCCCGCTCCTGCGCCGCCCGCGAGGCACCCGCGGCAAGGTCCACGACATCACCCCCGCAACCGCCAGTTGGTCCTACGTCGGCTTCGGCCTCTACCGCCTGGCGCCGAACGAGACCGTCGCCGAGCCAACCGGCGACACCGAGGTCATCCTGGTCCTCGTCGAAGGCAAGGCGCGGATCGGCGCGGGCGAGCGCGACTTCGGCGAACTCGGCGATCGCCTGGACGTCTTCGAGGCCACGCCGCCGCATTGCGTCTACGTGCCGAACGCGCTCGACTGGTCGGCGACCGCCACCACGCCCTGCACCCTCGCCGTCTGTGCCGCGCCCGGCAAGGGCGGCCACGCCGCACAAGTGATCGGCCCTGAGGGCATCGCCCGCACCACCCGCGGCAAGGGCGCCAACACCCGCAACATCTTCCCGATCGCGATGGAAGACCGCGACGTCGCCGACAGCCTCCTCGTCACCGAGGTCTTCACGCCCCAGGGCAACTGGTCCTCCTACCCGCCGCACCGGCACGACGAGGACGACTTCCCGCGCATGACCTACCTCGAGGAGACCTACTACCACCGCCTGAACCCCGCCAAGGGCTTCGGCCTGCAACGGGTCTTCACCGAGGACGGATCGCTCGACGAGACCATGGCCGTCGCCGACCACGACGTCGTCCTCGTGCCGAAGGGCCATCACCCCTGCGCCGCGCCTTACGGCATCGACATGTACTACCTCAACGTCATGGCCGGCCCACTGCGCAAGTGGCGCTTCGAGAACCATCCCGACTTCGACTGGATCGCCCGCCGAGACGCTGCGACCTGAAGCGGGCCCCCACGGCCGACCAGGTCCTGCCGCATAGCATCGCCAGGACAACAAGCGCCTGAAGCCAATGTCGCGGACGCCCGACACACTCCCACGTCTGCTACCTCCAACTCACCATGATAGAAGCTGCAGACGTCGCTGATATCCTCAGCTCCTCTTTAGCCAAACCACCTCGACCGAGGCCACGACCCTCTTCCATAACTGGCTCTTCTGGCCTTGGCAGAACACCTACGTCACGACCCGGGCGTGACGCCTGGCTGATCCGGAAGCGGTCGGCCGAATCCTGACCGACCGATTATAATCCTTCCTGTAATAGCCCAATCCGGGTACCATTAAATTGGGGCGTGGGGTCTCACCACCGGACTTTGGACAACCGAAACCTGATCGGCCGACGCTTGTGACAACAAATTAGCGTCCCGATTGACGTATAGTGCTCTGAAAACGTCAGACATGGTCGTGCAAAACCGGTTCTTGGTCCGGCAATGGAATAGTCCATTGCTTATGGGAGTGGATCTATAATGACTGCTTTTACAGGAGAAATTACTGCCATCAGCGAGATCGATTCCTATTCCGTCCCGCTGACGGCGGGGCGCAATACTTCGTCGAGGTCGAGGGATCGCCCACACTTGGCGGCACACTGGGCGACCCTGTCGTCGCCATCACCTTTGGCGCCACCCCGGTGGCCAACAACGACGATGGCGGGGTCGGGGCCAACTCCCGCGCCGTATTCACCGCCCCCACCACCGGCCTCTACGACATTGCCGTGCGGGGATTCGGCGACAGAATCGGCACCTACGTCGTCCATGCGAACGAAGACGATCTTCGCAACACAGCCGACGGCGAGGGCCCTTTCGGCAGTGCGGGCAACCGGCTGGCCGATCAGCCGGGCACGATCAACTACAGCGGCGACCGGGACGTCTTCGCCACTCAGTTGATCGCTGGCCTCTCCTATGCGTTCTACGAGCGTGGCGCACCGTCGTCGCACGGAACTCTGACCGACCCGTACCTTTACCTCATTGACGAATCCGACAATCCGCTGGCCTCCAATGACGACAGCGTAGGCCTCGATTCGAGCTTCGAGTACACCGCCGCCTACACTGGTATCCACTATCTCCAAGCCGCGGCTGCCGGGTTTAGCACCGGAACCTACGAGGTTCTCGTCGGTGCCGGGCGTGGGACCAACGACGCAAACTACATTCTGGGGACCGCCGGGTCCGACAACGTCAATGGTCTCGGCGGCAACGACGTCATCAGCGGCCAGACGGGCCTTGACCGCCTCTACGGCGGCAACGGCAGTGACTACATCGACGGCGGTGGCGGCGGCGACCTGATGGTCGGCGGCAGGGGCAACGACCGCTATGTCTCGGATAACCCCAACGACATCATCGTCGAGAACGCCGGCGAGGGCACGGACACCATGTTCATCACCGTATCACGTGGCCTCGTCGCCAACGTCGAAAACCTCACCCTGATCGGAGACCAGGCGACCGACGGAATCGGCAACGAACTCGCAAACACCATCCGCGGCAACGACCTGTCGAACTATCTCGACGGCGGCAGCGGCGACGACTGGATTTACGGCGGTTTCGGCGATGACGTAATCGTCGGCGGGCCGGGAACCGATCATCTTGGGGGGGACAACGGCTTCGATCTGTTCGTCTTCACCGAGTTCGACCGGGGTGGATTACGTTCACGCATTCGAACGCGGCTTCGACACGCTCGTTCTGAGCGAGATCGACGCGGATGCACTTGCGCCGGGGAGCTAGACGTTCGCCTACATCGGCGGAGCGAGCTTCACCGGCACGACGGGCGAGCTCCGCTACGACGGCACCAACCTGACCGGCGATGTCGACGGCGACGGAAGCGCCGACTTCGACATCATCATCGCCAACCACGTCGCCCTGACGTCGGCCGATCTCCTGCTGGAAAGGATACTGACCTAGCCGAGCACCTCCGCGACCGTGACCTTGCGGCCCTCGGTCGCCGACGTCAGCGCCGCTTCGGCCAGCGCCAACGCGGCGAGTCCGTCGGCTCCGGAGGGGCTCGTTGCGGCGCCGCTGCCGACCCCGGCGACGAAGGCGGCGATCTCGGCGGCATAGGCGGCGGTGTAGCGGGTCATGAAGAAGTCGAGGAGCGGCGGGCGCAGGAAGCCCGCCCCGGTCGCGATCTCGATCGAGACCTCGCGCTGGTTCTCCGCCGAGACCATGCCGCCCGATCCCAGCACCTCGATGCGCTGGTCGTAGCCATAGGTCGCCCGGCGCGAGTTGGTGATCGCCGCTTGCCTGCCGCTCGCGGTCTCCAGGAGCACGTTGACGCTGTCGAAGTCGCCGGCCGCGCCGATCGCCGGGTCGGTCAGCACCGCGGCGTGCGCCGACACCGCCACCGGCTCCTCGCCGAGCAGCCAGCGCGCCATGTCGAAGTCGTGGATCGTCATGTCGCGGAAGATGCCGCCCGAGCGGGCGATGTAGTCGAGCGGCGGCGGCCCGGGGTCGCGCGAGGTGATGTTGACCATCTCGACCGTGCCGATGCTGCCGTCGTCGATCGCACGCCGCACCGCCTGGAAGTGCGGGTCGAACCGGCGGTTGAAGCCCACCATCAGCTTCGCGCCGGTCTCGTCCACCACCTTCAGGCACGCCCGCACCCGCGCCACGTCGAGGTCGATCGGCTTCTCGCAGAAGATCGCCTTGCCCGCCCGCGCGAACCGCTCGATCAGCGCGGCGTGGGTGTCGGTCGGGGTGCAGATCACCACCGCGTCGATGTCGTCCGCCGCCTCGATCGCGTCGATCGAGCGCACCTCGGCGCCGTACTGCGCCGAGATCGCCTCGGCGGCCGGCGCCATCGCGTCGGCGACCGCCACGAGCCGGGCACCGGGGTCGCTGGTGATGGCGCGGGCATGGACCTTGCCGATGCGCCCGGCGCCGAGCAGGCCGAAACCAACAGTCATGTTCTTCCTCGATTCGGTCGGCGACGGCCCGGGGTCAGGCCTTCTTGGTGCGCTTCTTCTGGCGGTAGACGTCGATCACGACCGCGGCGACGATGATCATGCCCTTCACGATCTCCTGGTAGTAGGCGTCGATCCTGAGGAAGGTGAAGCCCGAGGTCATCACCCCGAGGATCACCGTGCCGATGACCGTGCCGGTGATCCGCCCGACACCGCCGGTCAGCGAGGTGCCGCCGATCACGGTCGCCGCGATCGCGTCGAGCTCGTACATCATGCCCATGCCCGCCTGCGCGGTCTGGGCGCGCGCGGCCGTGACGATTCCAGCCAGCCCCGCCAGCGTGCCGGCGATCGCATAGACCTTGATCAGGTGGCTCTGCACGTCGATGCCCGAGACCCGCGCCGCCTGCACGTTGGCGCCGATGGCGTAGGTGAACTTGCCGTAGCGCGTGTAGCGCAGCACGATATGGAAGATCAGCGCGACGACGAGGAAGATCACCACCGGCCAGACGCCCGAGCCGATGTGCTGAAAGCTTTCGGTGGGAAACGAGATCGGCTGGCCCTTGGTGTACCACTTGGCGACGCCGCGCGCGGTGACCATCATCCCGAGCGTCGCGATGAACGGCGGGATGCCGGTGTAGGCGATCAGGCTGCCGTTGATCATCCCGGCGATGAACCCCACCCCGAGGCCGACCAGCACCGGCACGATCACCGGCAGGTCGGTGAGCCCGGGATAGACCGCCCGCGCATAGGTCGAGACCTGGGCGAAGCTCATGGCGATCATCGCCGTCATGGCGACGACCGAGCCGGAGGAGAGATCGATCCCGCCGGTGATGATCACCTGCGTGACGCCCACGGCGATGATGCCGATGACGCTCACCTGCAGGATCATGATCGTCAGCCGCTGCGGGTTGGCGAGGAAGCTCTGGCCCTGGAAGATCCAGCCCAGCACCTCGAAGACCACCGCGACGAGGACGAGGATCGAGAGGATATTCAGCTCCGGCGGCACCCGCCAGCGCGACTTCACGGGCGGCGCGTAGGGCGTTGTCTCGGCGGCTTCATCCGTTGCCATGGCGTTTCCCCCAAGCTGGCCGCCTCAGCGGGCGGCGAGCTCCATGATCTTCACCTGGTCGGCCTCGGCGCGATCGAGCACGCCGGTCACTCGGCCTTCATGCATCACCATGATCCGGTCCGACATGCCGAGCACCTCCGGCAGCTCGGACGAGATCATCACCACCGCTACCCCGTCCCCCGCGAGCCGGGTGATCAGCCGGTGAATCTCGGCCTTGGCACCGACGTCGATGCCGCGCGTCGGCTCGTCGAGGATCAGGATGCGTGGCTTGGTCAGCAGCCAGCGGGCGATCAGCACCTTCTGCTGGTTGCCGCCCGAGAGGTTCTCGACCCGCTCGTGAAGCGTCGGCGTCTTGATGCGCAGCGCCGTCTGCATCTCGTCGCAGCGGGTGTTGATCCCGGTCTGGTCGACGAAGCCGAACCGGACGTGGCTGTCGGCAAGCAGTGCCATCTGCATGTTTTCCAGCACTTCCAGGATCAGGAAGCAACCGGTCTCCTTGCGGTCCTCGGTCAGGAACGCCATGCCGTTCTTCATCGCGTCGACCGGGTTGCGGATGTCGACCACCTGCCCGCGGATGCGGATCGTGCCGCTCGCGCCGGGCCGCACCCCGAAGAGCGCCTCCGCGACGTTCGACCGCCCCGAGCCGACCAGCCCCGCCACCCCGAGGATCTCCCCGGCGCGCACGTGAAAGCCGATGTCCCGAAAGACGCCGGGCAGCGTCAGCCCCTCGACCTCGAGCACGGTCTCGCCGATCGGCACCGTCTCCTTGGGGAACATGTCGGTGATCTCGCGGCCGACCATCTCGCGGATGATGTCGTCGCGGGTCACGTCGGCGCTCAGATGGGTGCCGACATACTTGCCGTCGCGGAAAACCGAGCATTCATCCGCAATCTCGAAGAGCTCGTTCATCTTGTGGGTGATGTAGATGATGCCGATCCCCTGCGCGCGGAGGTCGCGGATGATGGCGAAGAGATGCGCCACCTCGGTCTCGGTCAGCGCGCTGGTCGGCTCGTCCATGATCAGCACGTCGCTGTCGTAGCTGACTGCCTTGGCGATCTCGACCATCTGCCGCGACGCCACCGAGAGGCTGCTCACCTCGACTCTCGGGATCGATCCGGATGTTCAGCCGCGCGAAGAGCTCGGCGGTCATCCGGCTCATTCTGCGATGGTCGATCATCCCGAAGGCGTTCTTCGGCTCGCGGCGGATCCAGATGTTCTCGGCCACCGTCATGAAGTTCATCAGGTTCAGCTCCTGATGGATCATCGCGATGCCGCGCTCCAGCGCGTCGAGCGGCGAGACGAGGCGGATCTCGTCGCCGCGGAGCCGGATGGTGCCGGCGTCGGGCGTATAGATGCCGGCGAGGATCTTCATCAGCGTCGACTTGCCGGCGCCGTTCTCGCCCATCAGCGCGTGCACGGTGCCGGCGCGGAGCTTGAAGGAGACGTCATCGAGCGCCACGACGCCCGGGAACTCCTTGCGCACGCCCTCGACGCTCAGCAGGTCCTGCGCCATGCGCCGCTTGTGGCGGTGGATCGCCAGGCCAAGCTCGGGACGCACCTCCATGCCACGCTCTCCACCGGAAAAGGGCCGGGAGCGCCCGTGCAGGCGCTCCCCTCGTGTCGTCAGTTCAGCTTCTGGTAGTCGGCCAGCTTGTCCGGCGTCACCAGCTCGAAGGGAATGTAGACCTTCTGCTCCACCGACTCCCCCTTGGCGAGCGCCAGCGCGGCGTCGAGCGCGCCCTTGCCTTGCCCGGCGGCGTTCTGGAACACCGTGACGTCGAGATCGCCTGCCGCCATCGCCGCGAGCGCGTCCTGGGTCGCGTCGACGCCGCCGACGATGACCGTCTTCATGTCCATGCCGGCGGCCTTCATCGCCTGGATCGCGCCGATCGCCATCTCGTCGTTGTTGGAGATGACCGCGTCGAAGTTCATGCCCGCCGACAGCCAGTTGGTCATCAGGTCCGTGCCTTGGGTGCGCGACCAGTTCCCGGTCTGCTCCTCGAGGATCTTGATGAACTTGCAGTCGTCGGTCGCGATGACGTCGTGGATGTCCTGGGTCCGCTGGCGGGCGGCCTGGTTGGAGAGCTCGCCCATCAGCACCAGGACGTTGGCGCCGTCGCCCTTGCCCTCGTCCTTCAGAAGCTTGCAGACCTCCTGGGTCTCGAGCGTGCCCGATTCCGTCTCGTTCGAGGCGACGAAGGCCTGGTTGTCCGGAAGGTCGTCGACGTTGACCGGCTGCCGGTTGACGTAGACGAGCGGGATGCCCGCATCCGCCGCCGCCTGGCTCATCGCGACGGTCGCGTCGGTGTCCACCGGGTTGACGATGATCGCATCGACTCCGCCGGCCACGAAGTTCTGGATCTGGTTGAGCTGTTTGCCGACGTCGTTCTGCGCGTCCTCGACTTGCAGGGTCACGCCGTCGAGCGTCTTGGCGTAATCCTGCATGCCGTTGCGGAGCACCGTCAGGAAGTTGTCGTCGAACTGCGCCATCGAGACGCCGATGTTGGCGGCGAGCGCGCCTTGGGCCATCAAGGCCGAGAGCGCCACGCCTGCGAGCAGCATTTTCATCGCTGGTCTTCCTCCACTGTGGGCGTCCGGCACACCCTTGATCCAGCCGGAACGCCGGGTCTTCCTGCCCGGTCGACGTCGCGCAATTCGCTCGCAAAATGGAACGCCTGCGCCGAATTCAGCCAATGCAGAATATTTATTTCATTCTCCCGGTGGCGGTCAAGCGGCATGCCGTCCTCCGTCAAGTCGCCGTCACGCTCAGCCCGTCGCGGAGCAGCGCCATGCTGCGACGGATCGCGTCGGCCGGGTCGGCAAGGCTCTGGACCTGCGGAGCGAACGGCTCGAACGAGAAGAACCCGTCGTAGCCGCCGGCCACAAGCGCCTGCATCTGCGTGAGATTACCGATCCGGTCCCTCGCGGTGACCAGCACCCGGTGGTCGTCGCGCATGTCCTCGACCGCGATCGCGGGGTCGTCGACGCCCGAGATATGGACGAGCCCCGTCGAGGCGGGAAAGAGCTCGGCCTCGCCCGCGAGGTGATGGTGAAAGGTGTCGTGGACCAGCCGGAAGGTGTCCTCACCCTCGACCGCTTCGATCGCGGCCACCGCGTCCGACTTGCGGCGGATCGCGCTCGTCGCGAAGCCGAGCGGCTCGACCAGCCCGACCAGCCGGCGGCTCGACAGGATCGGACGCAGCCCTTGCAGCGCCGCGTGCAACCGCTCGGGCGGCGCGCCGTCGTTGCTCGGCACCAGCACCAGCGCCTCGGCGCCGCAGGCCTGGGCGTAGTCCGCGAGCGTCGCCGCCTCGATGGTCCGCGGCGAACGCCAGTCCTCGAAGCGCTGCAGCGCGTTGATCGACAGGATGCGCACGCCGGCCGCTTCGGCGAGCCGGCGGATCGTCGAGGCCGGCGTGCCGTCGAGGATCGCGTTCCCGGCAAGATCGTTGCGGATCTCCACGGCGGTGATCCCGAGATCCGCGGCCAGCGCGAAGAACGCCTCCGGCGCGAGCCGCGGGGCAACGATGTGGTTCAACGCAAAGCGTGGTCCGGTGTCCGTCACGGTGGCTCCCTCCCGGGTCTCCGCCCTTTGAGGGCGCGATTCGTTGGCCGCGGTCGCTTGCCGCTGCGCACCGAGATCACCACGTCCCGGCGCCTGACGCAAAGCTTGATGCCGCACGGTACCGGAATTCAGACGCTCTCGGGAAGAAAGACGTCGAACGGCAGGAAGCCCGCGGGCGGTGCCTCGGCGCTGCCGGGCCGCAGCCGGTTCGCCATCAGCGCCACAACCGAGCGGCACAGCGGCACGAGCGGCGTGCCGATCGCCATGGTGACGAGCCCCTCGGCCAGTCCCGCGCGCGATTCGGGCATCAGCTCGCTCACCACCACCGCCAGCCGCCCGGCGGCGCGCGCCTCGCGCAGCGCCGCGACCGCACCCTCCATGCCGCCGCCCGCGACGTAGAGCCCCACGAGGTCGTCGTGCCGGTTGAGGAGCGCCAGCGTCGCCTCGCGCGCGATCTGCCGGGTCTCCATGTTCAGCAGCGTGTCGAGCATGGTGAAGTCCGGCGCCCGTTCGCGCAGGTAGGCGCGCAGCCCCTGCTCGCGCAGGTCCTGGCCGTGGAAGCGGTGGCTCCCGATGATCAGCGCGACTTTGCCCGGCCGCGGCGCCGCGGTGGCGATCATCCACCCCGCCGTTCGTCCGGCCCTGAGGTTGTCCATGCCGACGTAGGCCGCGCGATGCCTGGCCGCGAAGTCGGACAGGAGCGCGAACACGGGCATCCCCCGCCCCTTCAGCTCGGCAACCGCCGCGGTCACCGACGGATGATCGGGCGCCACCATGGCAATCGCCTCGACGCGGGGCGCCAGCCGCTCCAGCGCAGCGCAGGCCGCGGCGGGCGTCTGCGACGCCGCGAACTCGACGACGGCGGTCCCCCGGATGCCGGCCGCCGCCTCGACCGCCGGCATGAGCTCGCGCTCGAAGGCGCGATAGAACGGCTGGCCCGGCTTCTGCAGCACGAACCCGAGGCGGAGCTGCGGCAGCTCCTCGGCCAGGTGCCGCCGCAGCAGCCCCGCCGTCTGGTAGCCGAGCGCCGCCGCCGCTTCCGACACCCGCCGCGCGGTTTCCGCGCGCACCGGAAGTCGCCGGTTCAGCACACGGTCGACGGTGGCGACGCTCACGCCCGCCGCCGCCGCAAGGTCGCTGATCGTCGGCCGCCTCTTCACCGCAGCTCACCCGAAATGATGGTTTCTATCATGGAGCGATTGAGCCGGGCAAGCGAAGGCACTATTTCAACGACAAAGCCGGGAGGAAACGCCATGACCGCATCGCCGACTGCCCGCGACTACAGCCTGATCGGCCGCGACAGCCGTCTCGCCGTCGAGAACGGTCTCGCTGCCGCCGAGTGGTACCATACCGACATCCCCCGCAAGGAGATGAAGGCGCTGATGCAGCGCGAGGACGGCCCGGCGATCCGTGACACGCTCCTCTGGTTCGCGTTGCTCCTCGGCACGGCGGCGCTGGCGATTGCGCTCTGGCCGTCGTGGTGGGCGGTGCTGCCGCTCTTCGCCTACGGCACGCTCTACGGCTCCTCGACCGACAGCCGCTGGCACGAATGCGGCCACGGCACCGCGTTCAAGACCTTCTGGATGAACAACGCCATCTACCAGATCGCCTGCTTCATGATCATGCGCGAGCCGGCGATCTGGCGCTGGTCGCACACCCGCCACCATACCGATACCATCATCGTCGGCCGTGATCCCGAGATCGCGGCGATGCGCCCGCCGGCGATCTGGCGGCTCATCTCGAACGTCTTCGGCATTTCCAATGTCTGGAGCGCCGGCAAGAGCATCCTGCTGCACGCCTCGGGCCGGCTCAGCGCCGAGGAGCAGACGTTCGTGCCAGAAAGCGAATGGCCGAAGGTCATCCGCACCGCCCGCATCTGGCTCGCGATCCACGCCGTCCCGGTCGTCCTGGCGCTCGCGCTCGGTTCGTGGCTTCCGGTGCTGCTCGTCGGGCCGCTCCCGACGATGTACGGCGCCTGGTTCGCGATCTTCATGGGGATGACCCAGCATGCGGGCCTCGCCGAGAACGTGCTCGACCACCGGCTGAACGCCCGCACCGTCTACATGAACCCGGTCTTCCGCTTCCTTTACTGGAACATGAACTACCACGTCGAACACCACATGTTCCCGATGGTGCCCTACCACCGCCTGCCCGACCTGCACGCGCGGATGAAGGACGACTGCCCGGCGCCCTACCCCTCGACCTGGGCGGCCTACCGCGAGATCATTCCCGCGCTTCGCCGCCAGATGCGCGATCCGGAGTGGTTCGTCCGCCGCGAGTTGCCGCCGAGCGCACGGCGATACCGGCCAGATCTCCATGGCGACACCTCTCCGGTGGCTGCCGAGTAGGAGGCCGGGTCGACCGGCATGATGTTCCTAAAGTGATCACAGTGCGGAACCATCCATTTCTCGACTCGTTTTCGAAGCATGCCACACACGGGCGAGCGGTTAGCGCGGCCCGGCACGGAAACGCAGACCAGAGGACATTCAAGATGAAGAACCTGCTCGCATCCACCGCTGTTATACTTGCCATGGTAGGGCCGGCCGCGGCTCAGAACGCCACCGGCTTCATTGACGCTCCCGCCGACGGCGACATCTACGCCACGAACCTGATCGGCATGCGGCTCTACGTCACTGACCAGTCGGTGACCGACGACATGCCCATCACCCAGGACCAGCTCTCGACGGACTGGAACGACGTGGGCGAGGTCGGCGACCTCCTGGTATCGCCGGAAGGCCAGGTCAAGGCCGTCATCCTCGACGTCGGCGGCTTCCTCGGCATGGGCGAGCACACGGTTGCCGCCGACATGTCGCAGCTGCACTTCCTGCATGACCAGAACGACCCCGGCGATATCTTCATCGCGATGCAGGGCACCAAGGAGAGCCTCGAGGCGGCGCCGGAGTTCGACCGCGGCGACATGGTCGACCAAGCGGCGGCGACCGCTCCTGCCGCCGGGACGACCGGCATGGCCGCTCCGGCGACCACCGCCGACACGACCGCCGCTGGGACGGCAGCGCCCGCGGGCGGCATGATGGCCGGCGATGCGTGGCAGCGCCCGGCAATGCAGGCCGATGGCTACACCGACGTGCCGGCTGACCAGGTCACCGCCGACACCCTGACCGGGGCCACGGTCTACGGCCCGGACAACCAGTCGATCGGCAACGTGGACGACCTGATCGTCGGCTCGGACGGCAAGGTCACCGATGCCATCATCGACGTCGGCGGTTTCCTCGGCATGGGCTCGCACCGCGTGAAGGTGTCGTTCGACGAGATGCAGATCATGCAGGACGCCAACGGCGGCGACGTCCGCGTCAATGTCAGTGCCACGCAGGACCAGCTGGAGGCGCGGCCCGAATACAACTCCTAAGATCACACGCCTGAACAAGGATTTTCCGGGCCGCACCCGTTGCGGCCCGGTGGCCTGTCCCGGTGTGATCGACGAACCACCCGCTCGCCCGTCGAGCAACGTCAACACGCCGAGGACCGATGACAAACTGGATCCGCGCCTGCGCCGTCGACGACATCGAGGAGGAGGACGTGGCCCGCTTCGATCACGACGGCCGCACCTTCGCCATCTACCGCGCGCCCGACGGCGCCTTCTTCGCCACCGACGGCCTCTGCACCCACGAGCAGGTGCACCTCGCCGACGGGCTGGTGATGGACTACATCATCGAGTGCCCCAAGCATAACGGCCGCTTCGACTATCGCACCGGCGCCGCCCGCGGCGCGCCGGTCTGCGTCAACCTCGCGACCTATCCGGTCAAGCTCGAAGGCGACGACGTCCTGATCGAAGTCGGCTGACCCGATGTCCGGCATGGTGATCGTCGGCGCCGGCGAATGCGGCACCCGCGCCGCGCTGGCGCTGCGCGAACACGGCTGGGACGGGGCCATCACGCTCCTCGGCGCCGAGACCCACGCCCCCTACGAGCGCCCGCCGCTCTCCAAGGACGCCATGGCCGCCGAAGCGCCGGTGCCGCGCGGCATCGCCGGCGCCGCCGGCCTCGCCGCCGGCGGCATCGATTTCCGTTCCGCCACGGCCGCCGCCACCATCGACCGCGAAGCCCGTCGCGTCCTCCTCGAGGACGGCAGCGCGATCCCCTACCATCGCCTCCTCGTTGCCACGGGCGCCCGCCCGCGCGCCCTGCCCGATGTGAAAGGCCCGCACGTCGCGATGCTGCGCACCCTCGATGACGCCGGCCGCATCCGCGCCGCACTCGGCCCCGGCCGCCGCCTCGCCGTGGTCGGCGGCGGCTTCATCGGCCTCGAGATCGCCGCCACCGCCCGCCGCCTCGGCACCGAGGTCACGGTGATCGAGGCGCTGCCGCGCCTGCTCACCCGCGGCGTGCCGCCCGAGATCGCCGCAGCGCTGGAAGCCCGCCATCGCACCGAGGGCACCCGCTTCCATTTCGACGCCCGGCTCGCCGCGGTCACCCCCGACGGCGTCAGCCTGAGCGACGGCGCCACGATTCCCGCCGATCTCGTCGTCGTCGGAATCGGCGCCGTCCCCGACACCGCGCTCGCCGAAGCGGCCGGCCTCGACTGCGCCAACGGCATCCTCGTCGATGACCGCCTCGCCACCGCCGACCCGGCCGTGTTCGCCGCCGGCGACTGCTGCGCCTTCCCGCATCCGCTCTACGGCCACCGCCGCATCCGCCTCGAAAGCTGGCGCAGCGCCCAGGAGCACGGCACGCTGGCCGCCCGCAACATGCTCGGCCACGACGAGCCGGTCTCGGCCGTCCCTTGGTTCTGGTCCGACCAGTTCGACCTGACCCTGCAGATCGCCGGTCTCGCCGAAGGCGCCGCCGCCACGGTCCGCCGCCCGCTCGCCGAGGACGCTTTCGTCCTCTTCCACCTCGCCCCCGACGGCCGCCTGCTCGCCGCCAGCGGAATCGGGCCCGGCAACAGCATCGCCCGCGACGTCCGCCTCGCAGAGATGATGATCGCCCGCCGCCTCCACCCCGACCCGCAAGCGCTCGCCACCCCCGGGATTAACCTGAAGAAGCTCCTCGCCGCCTAGCACCGCGTCCATGACCGCAAGCACGAAAGGTACTTGCGCGTTGGGGCAGTTACCGCCTTTTCTGGTGCCATGGTGAAGCTGGTTCTGCTGCACAAGGCCGACTCGATCTACGAAGACGAGCCAGACGTCGTCTATGATTTCCCTCGCACCTACCTGAAAGCGGTCGAGGAGGCGGTCGGCGACTGGATCGTCTACTACGAGCCATCGAAGGCCGGGCCCCGCGGGTATTTCGCGGTCGCCAAGATCGGCCAGGTCATTCCGAAACCCGGTACAGACGGCCGCTTTCTTGCGCTCATCGAACCTGGGACCTTTCTGCCTTTCGACCGCGAGGTGCCCCGCTTGATGAACGGCCGCCCTCTGGAGGCTGCCCTCGCCGCGGCGGATGGCTCACCAGGAAGGGGCGGCGCCGTTCAGCTTGCCGTGCGGAGGCTGCCCGACGCGGAATTCAGCCGGATCGTCAATCTTGGCCTCCCGCAGGAACTGGAGCGGATCGAAGCCGCCCGCTACCAGCGCCAGGGAGCCGAACTCTCTGAAGGCGCCCAGGCGTTCGAACGGCCGGTCTTGGAGCGGCTGATGCGTCGGCCTTACCGCGAGGTGGCGTTCCGGAGGAAAGTTCGGGAGGCCTACGGCTACCGCTGCGCGATGTCAGGGCTGCAGCTTCGGAATGGCGGCGGCCGACCGGAAGTACAGGCCGCTCACATTCGACCCGTCGAGCGGCAGGGCAGCAATTCCGTCCGCAACGGTCTGGCGCTCTCCGGGACGCTGCACTGGATGTTCGACCGCGGAATGATCTCGGTCGCCGATGACGGCGAGACGATCCTGGTGTCGCGAAACAAGGTTCCGGGCGAAGTGGTCGACCGCCTGCTGGTGCCCGGCGGCAAGCTCTTCAAGCCAGACGACCCGCGCGATGCGCCGCATCCACAAAACCTGCGCTGGCATCGCGAGAACATCTTCGGGCAGGTCACCCTGAACGAGGCCGAGCGATGGTTCTAGTCTAGGAACACGTACTCGCAAGAGACTGTCGCCCGTTCAGCGATGATGTGACGGCTTTCGTGCCGATTGCCGACAAATCGACCGTGCCTGGGACTTCGGGCACGCGACGACTGCCGCGGTCAAGTCGGCGTGAAGCTCTGAAACGCCGAAGAGCCGCAGCCGAAAGGATCAGTTGGCAAAGTTCGAAAGACATCAATGGGCGGCTACGCATTCACCGACACGCCGAGCCAAGCGCGGTTCCTGTCGGCTCGGCACCCCGAGATCCAGCAGGAGCGGCTGGTCGGGGTGGACGACCGTTGGGACCTGCCGTTCGCAATCCTGCGAACCGAGGCCGGCTTCGACGCCGCCTATCCAGCCAACGATCACGCGACGCTCAGCGTCCTGCTGGCGGGAAGCGAGGTCGTCCGCATGGATGGTCGGCTTCGGGGTCGGCGCGGTGCGCCAGACCGTGAATCCGTCATCCTCTATCCCGGCGGCCTCGACCGCCGCTACGCGTCGAACGGTGCGGTGCGCATCTGCCAGTTCTACATCCCGCCCACGCTGCTGCGCGCCGCGAGCGACGGCGAAATCTTCGAAGAGATCCATCGCTTCGCGCTGCGCGAAGACAGGATATTCACGCCCGATCTCGAACTGCGGGTCTCGACCGATCAGTACATTCGGCGCGCCCTCGACAAAGCATTCCCGCCGAGCGCGCTCGAGATGGACACGCGCGCGACGCTCATCGTGCTGCGCCTCGTCCAGGCCCACTCCGACCGATCCGTCGCCCCGGGCCGCGCGCGAGGCGCCCTCGCATCGGACCGCCTTGCCCGCGTGGTCGACTACATCGAGGCCAATCTGGAGGAGGGAGCCTCGCTCGGCGTGCTGGCGGATGTCGCGGGTGTATCGCGCTTCCATTTTGCCACCGCGTTTCGCATCGCGACCGGCGCGCCGCCCCATCGCTACCTGCTCGAACGCCGGATAGAACGCGCCAAGGCCATGATCCTCGCCGGCCGCCCCCTCAAGGAAGTCGCGTTCGGCTGCGGCTATTCCTCTCAGCAGCATTTCTCCACCGCGTTTCATCGTGCGACCGGAGTGGCGCCGGGCGCGTGGCGCGCCGCCAAGCGTTGACGCGGGCGCGGTGGCTTACAGGCCAAGCCCCTTGGAGAACCCGGCCAGCGAGACCGCATGGTCCATTCGCATCACGCCTGCATCCTGAACGCTAACCCGCGCCTCGCGGCCGAGGCGGAAGCTCTCGACGATCGTCGCGTAGGCGGCATCCGAGGCCGGTACCGCGACAAGGCACACGCTGGTGCCGCCTTCGGGGAAGCTGCACTCGCCGGCATCGAACAGGTGGTCGAAGGCGTCGATCGGCGAGCGGTCGACGCGTATGACGAGGCGCGACCCGGCGACGCCCGCCGCGCGCGTCTCGATGCGCAGGCCGGCCGGACCGGACGCGGGGGCGAAAGTCAGGACCGCGTGCGGTCCGTCGCGCGGGCCCGCGACGATTTCGAGAGCGGCCGAACGAGCCGCTGCGACGCAAAGCGCCGCGAGCGCGCAGGCGGCGACGATAGATGCTCGGGGCATTGGTATCCTCGTGCTTGGTGAAGGTGCCGGCCCCTCGGGACCGGCACCCGGAAAGGTCAATTGATCCGATAAACGACCGGGCAGTTGACGAGGAAGCCGACGGCCTTGGGCGGTCCGCCGCCGTCGGCGATCGTTTCGACGATGCCCTTCGCCCCCGCGTTCTCGATGTCGATCGCGTTCGTCAGCCGCGTGCGGTACCCCGCCTGAATGGCCTCCTGCGTCCAGCGCACCGGGAACAGCCGCCAGATCGGCGAGTAGTCGAGGTTGATGGTCGGGATGCCGCCCAGCACGTTGAGCGGCCCGTGCCCGCCGTCCGACAGCGCGCTGTCGAGGCCCTGGCGGAACGGATGCTCGGCCCCGGTCGGCCCGTTGGTGAAGACGTAGATGCGCTCGGCCGCCTCGCCAGGTGCTGCATCCTCGAGCGCAAACGGCAGGTCGCTGAGTGCGGGGGCCTCGATCGCCCCTTCCAGCGTCGCGACCAGGGGATCGTTCGCGTCCGTCGAAAGGTAGAAGATCGGCTTGCCGAACGTGTAGCCCAGCGTCATCTGCAGCGTCACCGTGCCCTCGCGCGGGCAGATCGCCAGCACCTTGTCGTGCACGCGGGAATGGTCCACGGCGCCGTCGCACATCGCGTCGAGCTCTTCGGCCGAGATGTCGAAGGCGACCATCGGCATGTTGAAGATGGCGCTCTTGGCGTTGTCGAGTTCGACGAGCGGCGAATAGGATGCGTCGCCGACCGCGCCCGGCTGGAACGCCGTCGGCGGGAAGAAGTCGGGCGCCGCCCCCGGCGTCACGCTCCTCTCGGGGGAGAAGTCGACGCGCCCCTCCGTGAAGGTCACCGAGCCGTCGCGCTCCAGCCGCCCGGTCCGCGCACCGTTGCCGGTGATGCCGTAGGCCATCTTGGGCGAGTAGTTGATCCCGTGCAGCAGTGCGAGGTTCTCGTCCGAGACGTCGGTCAGCACCGACCAGACCTTCTCGCCGCTCGCCATCTGGCCAGTGCGCAGCGGCACCGTCATCGTGCCGGCCTCGAGGTCGACCTGCGCGGACTTCATCAGGAGTACCGGCCCGAGGAAGCTCGGGTTCACCTCCGACGGCGAGGGCTGGGCGACGATGATATGCTCGTCTGGGAAGATCGACGCCGGAGCCGGCCGGGCCTCGTGGAGCGGCGCGCCCTCCACGCCCCGCACGACCACTTCGGCATGCGCCGCACTCGCAGCGGCCGCGGCGACGATGGCCGCCGCCACGGCCGATCTGGTTCTCCGGCCAGTAGATTTCTTCAATGGCTTGCTCCCGCTTGTTGGACAGGCCGAGTCGGCGGTCCTGCGGGGAGATTGGCAGTCTTTTGCAGCCTGCGTCGTTCGCGCCCTTGCTCACCACGCCGCAAGTTTCTCGCAAAGGCGTGCTGGATTCTGGCTCCGCGACACTTTCCGCCCGCGATCATTCAGGACGCGATCTGGCTCTGTTCCGGCTCGTGCTGAGCAATCGCGGCGATGAGACGTCGACGCCCCAACCGTGGACGGTTCGCAGCGGTGACGCGCCAAGCCGGCCGCGAGGCAAGTACCTTCCCTATCGGTTCGTCACCTGGAGGGCAGCGTCACGACGCCCTTCCCGATCAGCGCCGTCACCGCCTCCTCGACCGCCTCGAGCGAGCCGAACCGTGGCACGAACCCCAGGAGCCGCCGCGCCTTTTCCATCGAGTGGCAAGGGCTTCGCGCAATGTGCTCCCACGTCGCATTGGCATCCTCCGCCGACTGCCCCGCCTTCCACGCCTCGTAAGGCGCAAAGCTCAGGTTCGCCGGTTGCCCGAACCAGGCCGCCATCGCCTCGGCATAGCCGCGCAGCGTCACCGCGCCGCCCGAGACCGCGTTGAACGCCTCGCCCTTGGCCGCGCTCCAGTTGCCGATCGTCGCCATGATCAGCGCCGCCACGTCGTCGGCATGGACGTGGTGCACCGTCTCGAGCCCGAAGTTCGGCAGCGCCAGCTCCTCGCCCCGCGCCAGCATCGAGAAGACCTGCGGATTGAAATTCCCCGCCGGGTTCAGCGGCACCCACCCGGGGCCGACGATATGTCCCGGATGCACGATCGTCGCCGGAAACCCCGTCGTGCGCGCCAGCCCCAGCAGATACGCCTCGATCTCCGCCTTCTTCACCCCGTAGTCGCCGAACGGCCGCTTGGCCGCCTCCTCGGTCGTCGGCGCCACCACGGTCGGCCCGTAGGTCCAGATCGTGCCGACGAGCACGTACTGCCCGACCTTGCCCGCCAGAGCCTCGGCGAGGTGCCGCGCGCTGGCCGGCTCGAAGCAGATCATGTCGACGACCACGTCGGGCCGGGTCGCCACGATCGCCGCGCCGAAGCCGCCGGCCGCCTCCATCTTCTCGCGGTCCATCGTCAGCCGCTCGACCTGGTCCCAGGCCGCGGACGGCGTATAGGGCTCGGCCTTGCCGCGGCTGATCGCGACCACCGCGTGCCCTGCCGCCACCAGCCGCGGGACCAGATACGTCCCGACGTGCCCGGTGGCTCCGATCACCACGACCCTGGCCATGCGTCTCTCCCTGGCTGCCCGGCAGACGCAGACACTCTCCCGCCGCTGCGGCAGGCGCAAGCCTTCGATCGCTTGCAAGGCGGCAGCCATGGGACCATTCTCCCGCGCAGCCGAACCGAACGGAGCGCCCACCATGGCCCTCGCCCGCTGCGACGAGCACAAGCCCGAAGACGCCGACCACGTCAGCTATGCGCTGCCGCTCGGCTACCCCTCGACCGCCGTCACCTGCGACGTGGTCGGCTGCGCCAACCCCGCCCGCCTCTGGCTGACCCGCGACGAGCGCAACGCCTTTCGGGCCGGCGAGCGCCTCTTCACCGTTGCCGGCGGCGTCCGCATGCGCGTCTCCGACGACCTCTTCCCGAACTAAGGGGGCGCGTCGCAGACGAGCCTTGCTCGAATCCCAGCGCGGCCGCAGACTGACAGATCGGCGCGCCGCCCTGCCCGGCGGCATGCTCCTAGGGTGCATGCCCATGTCACTGCAGATCATCGGCCCCGGGTTTGGCCGGACCGGAACACGGTCGCTGAAGGCGGCGCTGGAGTTGCTCGGTTTCGCCCCGTGCCATCACATGCAGACACTGTTCACCGAACCCGCCCAGCTGGCCTACTGGAAAACCCTTGCCGCCGGCGGCAACGTCGACTGGCACGAGGTCTTCGCCGGGTTCCGCTCGCAGATCGACTGGCCGGGGGCGCATGTCTGGCGCGACCTGCTCGAGGCCTTCCCGGACGCCCTGGTGGTCTTCAGCTCCCGTCCTGCGGAAGCCTGGTGGACCTCCTACGCGCGGACCGTCGGCAAGCTCCGGCGGCTCTACCCGACCCTGCCGGTGAGCCCCAACGTCGCCGAAACCCTGGACACGATGAAGCAGGTGATGCTCCGCCGCGGCATCGACCCGGAGATGCGCGACCGCGACGCAGCGATCGCGGCGTTCCACCGGCGGCTCGACGAGGTCCGCGCCCGGGTCCCGGCCGAGCGGCTCCTGGTCTTTACGGTGGGCGACGGCTGGGCGCCGCTCTGCGCTTTCCTCAATGTCCCCGTGCCCGACACCCCGTTCCCGAGACTGAACGACGGCGAAGACTTCTGGGCGCGGTTCGGCGGCGAACCCGTCCAGGCGTGAGCGACCAGTCTCCTTCGCGGGCGTCGCGACACCGAAAACCCGAACCCGCCAGGGAAACCCAATGAGAACGCTCACCGGCCAATGCGGCTGCCGCGCCGTCACCTACGCGGTCGACGACGATTTCGCCTACGCCGCCTTCTGCCACTGCTCGAACTGCCGCCGCACGACCGGCTCCGCCTTCAAGCCGTTCGCCGGCATCGAGGTCGGCAAGATCCGCATCACCGAAGGCGCCGCAAGCACCATGCGCCACGGCGACGCCACCGGCCACGACGTCCACTGCCGCGCCTGCGGTTCGCTGCTCTATTCGGTCGTCCGGGACGGCGCCTGGGCCCACGTCGCGATGGGCACCCTCGTCGACGCCCCGAGCGTCCGCCCCGATCACCACATCTTCGTCGCATCCAAGGCGCCGTGGTTCGAGATCACCGACGGCCTCCCGCAACACGATGCCTTCGCCTGAGCGCGCGCCCCGGCCGCGGCGCTGTCCGCCCGCCGCGCACACCCGCGGCATGAGCGGCAAGAAGTTGACAACCTGTGAATTTGGACTCTTTTATCAAATCAAATCAAGGGGCTTCTGCCGCTTCCACGGTGGAAGCACTGCGTTTGCACGCTCAACCGCTCCGGGCGAGCCGATCCCGGACCCGCTGGCGCACCTCCTCGGGCTCGGTCGCGACCGCCTCGCCCAGCCGGCGCAGCGCCAGCCGCAGCCCGTGGATCTGATCGACCAGCGACACCACCAGCGCCGCGGCGTCCTCGTCGAGGTCGAAGCCGTCCGAGATCTCGGCCAGGAGCCGCACCCGCGCCAGGTCGGCCTCGGCGAACGCCAGTCGTCCGTTGCGCTCGTCCGGCGCGACGCACTCGGCGGCGACGAAGGCCCGAAGCCGGGTGATCGTCAGCCCCTCGACCCGGGCGACGATCTCGGTCTCGGAATAGAACCGGTTCATGGCACAACCCCCTTGCGCGGATCGTAGGCGTTGGTCTCGCGCCACGTCCGGAAGAACGCCTCGAGGTCCGCGTCGATCCGGGGCGGCGCCACGATCTTCAGCGTCACCAGCTGGTCACCCCTCCGGTCGCCGCGCTTGATCCCGCGGCCGCGCACGCGCAGCACCTGCCCCGAGGTCGCCCCCTTGGGCACCGTCAGCGCGACGCGGCCGTCGACGGTCGGGACCTCGACCCGGCCGCCCAGCACCGCCTCGTCGAGCGTGATCGGCAGCTCGACCAGCACGTCGTCGCCCTCGCGGCGGAAGAAGCCGTGCTCGGCGACCCCGACGGTCACCAGCGCGTCCCCCGCCGGCCCGCCGCCGATCCCTTCTCCGCCCTTGCCGCGCAGCCGGATCGTCTGGCCGTCGGCCAGCCCCTGCGGGATTTTCACGTCGAGCACCTGCCCGTCGGGGAGCGTGATCCGCCGGGTCGCGCCCTGCGCCGCCTCCAGGAAGCCCACCTCCAGCGTGTAGTGCCGGTCCGGCCCGCGCATCTGCACTCCCTGAGCGCCGGCGGCGCGCGCCCGCTGGCCGAAGAGGTCGGCGAAGACGTCCGAGAAGTCGCCGAAGTCCTCGTAGCCGCGCTCGGTGTGATAGGTCGCCTGCGGACCCTCGGCATACTCGCGGTAGAACTTGCGCTCCGGCCGCTCCTGCCCGCTGGCGTCGATCTCTCCGGCGTCGAAGCGCCGGCGCTTCTCCTCGTCCTTCAAGAGATCGTAGGCCGCCGCCGCCGCCTTGAACCGCGCCTCGGCCTTGGGATCGCCGGGGTTGAGGTCGGGATGGCTCTCCTTGGCGATCTTCTTGTAGGCCTTGCGGATCGCGTCCTGGGTCGCGGTCTTCGCCACGCCCAGCGCGGCGTAAGGATCGTCGGCCATCCTCGCTCTCGTCCCTCAAGGTCTGAACGCGCCGACACTCACGCGCCGGCCCGGCCTTGTCAACGCGTGGCCACCGCCGCTACGCTCGCGCGGTCTTGCGCAGGAGCCCGCCGTGGCCAAGTTCCTCGACCCCGATCATCCGATGTTCCGTCCGCTCTGGGTGCGCCTCCTGATCGTCGCCGTCACCGCCGGCTGGGCCACCGTCGAGTTCGTCACCGGTTCTGCAACCTGGGGAACGATCGCCCTCGCCCTCGCCGCCTACGAGGTCTGGGTCCTCCTCATCACCTTCGACCCCGACAAGGACAAGACCCGATGACCGACGAGCCCGGCGTCCGCCACGGCGGATGCTTCTGCGGCGCGGTGCGCTACACGCTGCGCGGCGCGCCGATCAAGGTCGGCCTCTGCCATTGCGCCGACTGCCGAAAGTTCTCGGGCTCGGCGTTTCTCTTCTACGCCGACTGGCCGCGCTCGGCCTTCGACTTCAGCGGCAGCCCGCGCGAGTATCACGGCCGGAACTTCTGCCCCGACTGCGGCGCGCGGCTCTTCCACCTGTCGCCCGACGAGGTCGAGGTCGAGCTCGGCTCGCTGGACGATGCCCCCACCGACCTGGTGCCGACGCGCGAGGGCTGGATCTGCCGCCGCGAGCCGTGGCTGGTGCCGGTCGCCGGCGCCAGCCAGTCCGACCGCGACCCGCCGAAGGATCAGCAGTAGCGCTCGGGCCCCGTCCACTGCGCCACCGAATAGCGGTCGCCGTGCGCCCAGCCCACCGGCAGCACCGCCTCGATCCGCGCGATGGCGCCGGCGTCGAGCGCCAGCTCCGCCCCGGCCGCAAGCTCCTTCAGGTGGTCCACCGACCGCGTGCCGGGGATCGGGATCACCCCCGGACCGCGCGCGAGGAGCCACGCGATGGCAAGCCCCGCCGCGCTGGTCCCCATCTCGGCCGCGAGGCGCTGGAAGCCCTCGACCGCCGCAAGGTTCGCGGCATAGTTCGGTGCGGCAAACCGGGGATTGGCGCTCATGAAGTCCGAGGCCGCCACCCGCTCCGGTGTCGGCGGCGCGTCGGTGATCAGCCCGCGGCCCACCGGCGAGAACGCCACCAGCGCCGTTCCGAGCGCCTCGCACGCCTGCACCAGCCCGAGTTCCGGTGAGCCGGACGCCCGAGCGAATACTCCGACTGCACCGCCGCCACCGGATGCACCGCCGCCGCCCGCCGCAGCGAGGACGGCGCGATCTCCGAAAAGCCGATCGCCCGGGTCTTGCCGGCCTCGACCAGCCCGGCCAGCGTGCCTGCCACGTCCTCGATCGGGATCTCGGGGTCGCGCCGGTGGACGTAGAAGAGATCGACCGTCTCGACCCCGAGCCGCTTCAGGCTGCCTTCGAGCTCCGACACCAGATGGTCGGCGGAATTGTCGAACCACCGCCGCCCGTCGGCGCTCCGGATCGCCGCCTTTGTCGCGATGCGGAACCGTCCCTTGTCGGGGAAGCTGCCGATCATGCTCTCGGACTGCCCCATCCCGTAGACGTTCGAGGTGTCGATGTGGTCGATCCCGAGTTCCAGCGCCGCCGCCAGCAGCGCGTGCGCCTCCGCCTCGGTCGTCCGCCCGTAGACCCCGGCGAACGACATCGCGCCCACCCCGATCGCCGAAACCTCCGGCCCGCCGGCCCCCAGCCTGCGCTTTTCCATGTCCGCTGCCTCTCGCTTGCCCGGCCACTGCCCCGTGGCACTCTGCCATGCGTTATCCACGGTGCCGCGTGACGTGCAAGCGCCTATTCGTCATTCGGATGGAGTGCCCTTCGCCCGCCTCATTCCTCGCCGCCCTCGCCTCGACCTGGGCTTCGCCGGCCGCAAGCGACGCGGAGCTTGCCGCCCTCGACCTACCCGCGCGCCAGCAGCGCCTCGACCTCCGCCAGCGTCGGCATCGACGCCGCGGCGCCCGCGCGCGTGACCGATATGCCGGCCACGGCGCAGCCGAAGTGGACGGCGGCCGACGCGTCCATGCCGCGCGCGAGCCCCGTCGCAAGACCGGCGTTGAACGCATCCCCGGCGCCGGTCGTCTCGACCACCGCCCCTGCCGGCACTGCCGGCACCACCGCCGAGCGGCCGTGGCCGTGGAGGAGGGCGCCGCGCGCGCCGAGCGTCATCACCACCGTGCCGACCCCCCGGAGGCGCAGCCGGTCCGCCGCCGTCCGGGCCTCGTCGAGCGAGCCCACGGGCAGGCCGGTCAGCGCCTCGGCCTCGGTCTCGTTCGGCGTCAGGTAGTCGCAGAGCCCCAGAACCCTATCCGGCAGCGCCCGCGCCGGCGCCGGGTTCAGGATCGTCGCCACGCCGTTCGCCCGCGCGATCTCGAGCCCCCGCACCGCCGCCTCCAGCGGCTGCTCGAGCTGGGTGACGAAGACCGCCGCATCGGCGATCAGCCCCGCCTGCGCTTCGAGGTCCTCGGGCGCGATCGTCGCCGCGGCGCCGGGGGCGATGATGATGGCATTCTCGCCGGTGGCGTCCTCGATGAAGATGTAGGCGGCGCCGGTGTAGCTGTCGGGCACCCGGATCACCGCCGGCCGCACCCCCGCCTCGCTCCAGGTCCGCAGGGCCATTTCGCCGAAAGCGTCTGGCCCGAGCCGGGTGATGAGGGTCACCTCCGCCCCGAGCCTGGCGGCGGCCACGGCCTGGTTCGACCCCTTGCCGCCCGGCCCCAGCGCAAAGCTCTTGCCGAGGATGGTCTCGCCCATGCGCGGCGGCCGCTCGGCCCGGAACGCCGTGTCGGCGACGAAGACGCCGAGCACCACCACGCGGTTGTCGCGCCCCATGATCATGCCTCCGGTGCGGCGGAGCTGCGCCCGGCGGGCCGGCCTCCCCCTCCGGAGCCGGCGTTCGGAACGGGATCAATCGGGTTCAGCATGGCCATCCCTCCCCCGGGGCTCTCGACGGCCCCGATGTGCGCTCCATCTCCTACCACGCCGAAGCGCACCGTCCACGGCTCGCAACGCACCTTTGAGGCGGCGCTGCCCTTGCCAACGCGCTTTTACCATCCATATGCCATCCATCAGGATGGTATTGGAGGGGAACGAGGTGCAGGACAACGTGAGGCAGCTTCGCGAACGCGGAGGCGAGACCGAGAAGATCACGATCAACCTCGGCTTCGTCGATCTCGGCCGGGTGGACCTGCTGGTGCAGGACGGGTTCTACTCCAATCGCAGCGACTTCATCCGCACCGCCATCCGCAACCAGCTCGCGACGCATGCGCCCGAGCTCGCCCGCTCGATCGAGCGGCAGACGCTCGAGGTCGGCCTGCGCGACTTCGGCGCGGCCGAGCTGGAGAGCCTGCGCGCCCGCGGTGAGACGCTGCGGGTGCGCGTTCTGGGCCTCGCCCGGATCGCCCCCGACGTCACGCCCGATCTCGCCTGCGCCACCATCGCTTCCCTGACCGTGCTCGGCGCCCTGCAGGCGAGCCCGGAAGTCCGTCGAGCCCTCGCAGACCGCCTCAACTAGCCCCCAGCAAGGACGATTGCCATGAGTACCGATTTTCTGGCGGCAATGCGCCGCGCCACCGCAGCGACCCACACGGGCGATCTCGGCGAAGCCACCCGGATGATCCAGCAGGCGCTGGCCGGCGACGCCGCTTCGCCGCAGGCGCCCTCCGCCGACGCTGCGACGCCGCAGCCGGCCTCGGCCGCGGCGGCGCGCCGGACCCGGGCCGTCCCCGACGTCGATGATGCCGAGGTCGTCGACATTCCGGCACCAAAGGGCGCGAAGCGCCGCGCCGGTCGTCCGCTCAGTGCGGTCTTGCGCAGTCTCAGCGAAGCCAAGCTCGGCAGCGGCCTCCTGCATCCGGCTCCGGGAAAAGCGCCCGATGTCGCTCAAGGCGCACAATTTCTCTCCCGTACCTACAGCTGCGCCGCCGGCAGCCGCCCCTATCGGCTCTACGTCCCGGCATCGGCCGAGCACGGCGCGCAGGGCCTCGTCGTGATGCTGCACGGCTGCACCCAGAACCCCGAGGACTTCGCCGTCGGCACCGGCATGAACGCGCTCGCCGAGGCCAACGGCCTGCTGGTCGCCTATCCGGCCCAGACCGCCGGCGCACAACCCCAACGCCTGCTGGAACTGGTTCCGGCCGGAGGACCAGGCGCACGGCGCCGGCGAGCCCGCGATCATCGCCGGGCTGACCGAAGCCATCGCATCGGAATTCTCGGTGCCCTCCGACCGCATCTTCGTCGCCGGCCTCTCTGCCGGCGGCGCCATGGCCGCGATCATGGGAGAGACCTACCCAGAGCTCTACGCCGCGATCGGCGTCCATTCCGGTCTCGCGTTCGGCGCCGCGAGAGACGTCGGCTCGGCCTTTGCCGCCATGCGCAGCGGGTCCGGCCTCACCGCCGCGGCCGCGCCCCGGACCGGCCCTGCACCGCGAACGATCGTCTTTCACGGCACCGCCGACAATACGGTGAACCCGGCGAACGCCGCGCGGCTTGCCACGCGCGCCAGCCGGGGCGCGGCGGCGGGCAAGCCGGAACGGCGCGACGGCAACGGCCGCGGCGCGACCCGGGCGGTCACGCCGGGACCCGACGGCAAGGCCGCGGTCGAGGTCTGGATGATCGACGGCGCCGGACATGCCTGGTCGGGCGGCAATCCCGCCGGCAGCTACGCCGACCGAACCGGTCCCGATGCGTCGCGCGAGATGGTTCGCTTCTTCCTCGACGGCTGACCGTCTCAGGCCGGGATGTCGGCGTCCCTGAGGACGTCGGCCACCGCCCGGCCAAGCTTCAGGTGCTCGTCGGCGTCGAAGTGGACGCCGTCGACCGGGCTCGAGACGATCACCCGCCCCGCATCGAGGAACATGCAGCCGTGGCGCTTGGCAATCGCGGCGTAGGCTGCCGCCAGACGCTGCGACTTGATCGCGCCGCCTTCGAAGATCTCGGCCAGGCAGCCCGCCTCCAGGATCGGCGGCGGCGCGATCAGGAGGATCGCCGGCTGCGCGTTGCCCGGCCCGGTGTAGCTGTGACGCACGGTGTGGACGAGCAGGCTCGCCGAATTGGCGATCTCGACCACCGGCGCCTGGAAGCGGTGCTTGAGGTCGTTGGTGCCGAGCATGATCACCACGACGTCGAGCGGCCGGTGGCTCTCGAGCGCCGCGGGCAGCCCGGCAAGCCCGTTCTTGTGCACGCCGGAAATCGGATCGGGATAGACCGTCGTCCGACCCGGCAGGCCCTCTTCGACGATCCGCCAGCCCTGGCCCAGCGCCGCCGCCAGCACGCCCGGCCAGCGCTCGGCCGGACCGTGGCGGCCGCCGTCCTCCAGGGTCGCCATCGGCATCGTGCCGTGGGTGTTCGAATCACCGTAAGCCAGCACCACGCGTTCGCGCATCGCATCTCCCCCGTCCATAATCGAAGAAGCCTCGTAGCGCGCGGCGCGCCGTGCTGTCCATCACCCCGCAGCCGCCGCGACCGGCGAGCGGACGTGCTCCGGGCGCACGCCGATCCCGATCAGCCGCGCGGTGACCCCCTGAAGCCACGGCGCCGCGTCGATCACCCGGATCAGAGCGGGCGGCCTGAACGGCTGCTTCGACCCCAGCGCCTTCGACAGGAGGTTGTCCTGCACGGCGACCTGCATCCTCTGCGTCATGCGGGTCGGGAACTCCCGGCGTTTGCGGACCTCGTCGAGCACCGGCTCGGGCGGGCAGCCTTTCGTGAGCCTGGCCGCCAGCAGGTTCGCCGTCGCGACCGCGTCCTGGACCGCGAGATTGACCCCGACACCGCCGACCGGCGACATCGCGTGCGCAGCGTCGCCGATGCAGAGGAGCCCCGGCAGCGACCAATGCTTGAGCCGGTCGATCGTCACGGTCAGGAGCTTCACGTCGTCCCAGCTCTTCACGCGCCGATCCCCGCCTCCAGCACCGGCGCGATCCCGACGACGGCCGCGCGGAAGGCGTCGAGCCCCCGCGCGCGCACGGTGTCGTACTCGCCTTTCGGGATCACGTAGGCGCACTGCCAGTAGTCGCCGCGGTCGAGCGTCACCATCATCTGCCCGCTGTCGACGCGGGCGAAGAGGCTGTCGGTCTCGCCGTGCTTGGCCGCCCTGAACCAGAGCACGTCCATCGGCGCGCCGATGTCGAGGAGTTCCAGCCCCGAGCGCTCGCGCAGGACCGAGTGCCGCCCGTCGCAGGCCACCGTCAGGTCGGCGTTGATCTCGATCGGCCCGTCCCCGTCCACGGCGAGAACCCCGGTCACGCCGTCGCCGCTGCGGACGAGATTCGTCGCTTCGGTCCGCATCGCCACCGTGAGCGAAGGGAACTTGGCGCCGCTGTCGCGCAGAAAGTTCAGAAAGTCCCATTGCGGCATGAAGGCGATGTACGGAAAGCGGACCTTGAGCCGGCTCAGATCGGCGATCCGGTAGGTCTTCGAGCCGAGCTGGCCCTCCATCTTCTGCAGCTTCTGGTGCGGCAGCTTCAGGAAGCCCTCGCTGAGGCCCAACTCGTGCATCACCTCCAGCGTCGAGGGATGCACCGTGTCGCCGCGGAAATCACGAAAGAAGTCCCCGTGCTTCTCGAGCACCATCGTTTCGATCCCGGCCCGCCCGAGCAGATACCCGAGCATCATCCCTGCGGGACCGCCGCCGACGACGCAGCACCGCGTCGTCATCTTCCGCACCGGCGCGACCGCCGTCTCGACAATCGCATCGCTCATTGTGCGCTCCCCCAGCGTGCCTTCAGGCCACCGCGACGATCCGCCGGCAGGCCCAGAACCGCGCGAGCAGTGTCTGGCAGTAGGTGATCGTCGGCTCGCGCATGCCGAAAAGGATGTGATAGACGATCGGCGCAACCACATGGTCCACGACCTCGTCCACGTCGAAGGGCGTCTCGCCGCGTGCTGCCGCCCGTGTTGCGATGACCTGGAGCTGCTCATAGGTGAACGAGCAGCAGGCGCCGGGATAGGCCGCTTCGCTCGATTGCGAGAAGATATCGCCGAGCAGCGCCCGACCGACCGCCGAGGACATCTCCTCGGCGTACTGCTCGACCCAGACCTGAAGGTCGCTGTCCATCGCGCCGGTATCCGCCGGATCGGTCATCGGCCGCAGCCGCTCCACCGCGACATCGGCGAGAAGCTCGCCCAGATCGCCCCAGCGGCGATAGATCGTCGAAGGCGTCACGCCGGCGCGCGCGGCGATCAGCGGCACCGTCAGGTCGCTGCGGTCGGCTTCTGCGGTCAGCGCCTTGACCGCGTCGTGGACCGCAGCCTGGATCCGCGCGCTGCGCCCGCCGACCCGAACCCGCTCCCTGACTGCCATTGACCGCCTCCTTGACGTTTTCTCGCCGACCTTAACGCAAATCGTTTGCTTTAGTCCGGCGATTCGGTTATTCCGCCTTATCGCAACTATTTCGCTTTAGGGAAACCGCCATGTCCAGCACCCGCGATCCCGAGCCGGAATCAGCGGTCTCCACCCGGGGCATGGCGGTCTTCGCGGTCGCCACCTCGATCACCTTCTCCGCTTGTGGCAGCGCACCGACGCCGGTCTACCACTTCTATCAGGAGAGCCTCGGCCTGTCGCCGTTCCTGCTGACCGTGATCTTCGCCGTCTACGCCTTCAGCCTGCTCGGCGCGCTGCTGACCGTCGGCTCGTTGTCGGATTATACCGGCCGTCGCCCGGTGATCCTGGCAGCACTGGTCCTGAACGTGCTGGCGCAGCTGACCTTCCTGACCGCCCACTCCGCCGGGGCACTCGTCGCCGCGCGCGCGATCCAGGGCTTTGCGACCGGCGCGGCCATCACCAGCCTCGCCGCGGCGATCCTCGACACCAGTCCGCGCCGGGGACCGCTGCTCAACAGCATCACGCCGTTCATCGGCCTGACCCTGGGCACGCTCGGCTCTGGCCTTCTGGTCACGTTCGCGCCCGCGCCCGACCGGCTGGTCTTCGTCATCCTTCTCGCGGGGTCGCTGGTGCTGGGGCTCCTCCTCACCCAGGTCGGGGAATCGACCGTCGGCAAGCCCGGCGCGCTCGCCTCGCTGCGCCCGCAGGTCGGCGTTCCGCCGGGCGCGCGGCGCGCGCTGGCGCAGGTGACGCCGGTGAACATCGCCGCCTGGGCGCTCGGCGGCTTCTACTTCTCCCTCATGCCGTCGCTGGTGCGGGTGGCGACCGGGCAGGCCACACCGCTGATCGGCGCCGTGGTGGTCGCGGCGCTGACCCTGACCGCCACGATCACCGTGGTGCTGCTCAGGCACTGGTCGGGCGAGCGCATCCTCGGTTTCGGCTCGGCGCTTCTCGCCGCGGGGGTCGCGGTCACGCTCCTCGGCGTGCAGCAGCACCTGGCCAGCCTGCTCCTCGGCGGCACCATCATCGCCGGGATCGGCTTCGGCGCCACGTTCGCCGGCACCTTGCGCACCGTGCTGCCGCTTGCGGCGCCGGATGAGCGTGCAGGGCTGCTTGCGGCATTCTTCGTGCAGAGCTATCTCGCCTTCAGCCTGCCCGCGATCCTCGTCGGTCTGGCCGCACCGACGCTCGGACTGCCGCTGGCGACCTACATCTACGGCGGCGCGGTCATCGTGCTCGCACTCGCCTCGGCAGCCGCCATGCGCCTCGCGCCGGTGACCGATCCCGTGCGATAGCGCACGCACGACCCATCGCGCGGCTTAACCAAACGCCGGAATATCAGGCGGTTCGAAGCTCGTCCCAATTGCGAAAGTTCTAGAGAAGACCTATTCAAATCCCACGAGTACACGTGTGGGGAGAGTACCGATGTTCCTGAAGTTCGCCTTGGCCGGCGTCATTGCCGGCGCGGCATCCATGGCGGCGCCGACCGTGCAGGCCGCCAGCTTCACCTTCACGGGCGGCAGCTTCGGCGCCCTGCCCGGCAACTTCGATCCATCGCCGTCGGTGCCGGGCCTCGGCGTCGGCGGCAACGTCCTGCTGAACGGCGCGCTGGGCCTTACCGGCCGCGGCAACGTCACCTTCACCTACCTCGGCACCGAGGCGGGCTACGACAACCAGTTCCTGGCAGGCGGCACGACCCTCTTCGACAACAAGGCCGGGTCGAACCCGGTTGCCGAAAAGCTCTTCGGTCCCGGCCTGATGGACTTCGCCTTCCGCACCGCCGATCCGCTGCAGCTGATCCAGAACGGCAGCTCGTCCGGAAGCTACGGTTCGATCGCCCTCTTCAAGCTTTCGGAGAAGTCGGTCTACGCGCTCTTCAACGACGGCTCCACGTCCGACCAGGACTATGACGACATGGCGGTGCGCATGGACGTGGCGCCGGTGCCGCTGCCCGCGGCGGCGTGGATGCTGATGATGGGGCTCGGCGGCCTCGGCCTCGTCAAGCGCCGCAGCGGCGCGACCGCGGCCTGAGCCTGCGCTGAAAGGTTGGCCCCGTCCCGGGGCCGACCTTCTTGCCGGTCAGGCGGCGTTCCCGCCGAGCGAAACCTTGTACACCCGCTCGGCGGTGCCGTGAGCCATCGCCTCGGCCTCGGCGTCGGAGGTGCCCGCGAGGATTTCGCGGAATGCGGCGATCCAGCTCGGCAGGTCGCCGACCGTGTTCACCACCGGCCAGTCGCTGCCCCAGAGGCAGCGATCGGGACCGAACGCCTCGATGACGTACTCGACATAGGGCCGCACGGTCTCGAGCGTGGCGGTGCCGGGCGAGCAGTAGGCAAAGACCCCCGACAGCTTGGCCACCACGTTCGGCATCGCCGCGAGATCCGAGATGGAGTTCCGCCACGGGGTGATCTGCCCGCCGGCGATGTCGGGCACGCCGCAATGGTCGAGAACAAGCTGGGTGTTTTCGCAGGCCCGCGCCAGCTCCAGCGCAATCGGCAGCTGCCGGGCGAGAAAGCACATGTCGAACGGCAGGCCACGCGCGCCGAACTTGCGCACGTTGCTGCGGAATACCGTGGTCTGCGACACGTCGTCCGGCACGAAATGCAGGATGCGCCGATAGCCGACGACCCCGAGATCGGGGCCCTCGTCGAGCCAGGCGTCGAAGCCGTCCTCGGTTTCCGGCCGGATCGAGGCGATGAGGCCGAGCAGCCCGCTGCCGGGCTGCCGCGCGATCTCGGCGATCCACCGCGCCTCGGCGTGGTGGTCGTCGTCGTCGACGGCGCATTCCATGAAGATCGTGCCGGCGATGCCGAGCCCGTCGGTCAGCGCCTTGTAGTCTTGCAGCGTGAAGGCGCGGCCCGCCAGCGCCGGGCTCTCCGCCGTCCAGCCGTAGTCGAGCTTGTCGGGGTAGATCAGGTGCTGGTGGGTGTCGAGGAGCGGCTGCACCGGGCTCACTCCGGGTCGTCGATGCAGACCTGCTTCTGCTGGCCGAGACCCTCGATGCCGAGCTCGATCTCGTCGCCCGCCTTGAGGAACGTCGGCGGCTTCATCCCCAGCCCGACGCCCGGCGGGGTGCCGGTCGAGATGATGTCGCCGGGATTGAGGCTCATGAACTGGCTGAGATAGCTCACCAGGAACCTGACGCCGTAGACCATCGTCTTGGTCGAGCCGTCCTGGCGCTTGACGCCGTTCACCGTCAGCCACATGCCGAGGTCCTGCGGATCGGCCACCTCGTCGCGGGTGACGAGCCACGGGCCGGTCGGGCCGAAGTGGTCGGCCGACTTGCCCTTGGTCCACTGGCCCTGCCGCTCGGCCTGGAAGGCGCGCTCGGAAACGTCGTTGACGAGGCAGTAGCCCGCGACGTGGTCGAGCGCGTCGGCCTCGGAGACGTACTTCGCCCGCTTGCCGATCACGAAGCCGAGCTCGACCTCCCAGTCGGTCTTCTGCGACCCGCGCGGGATGATCACCGGGTCGTTCGGCCCGCAGATCGCACTGGTCGCCTTCATGAAGATGATGGGCTCGGACGGCACCGTGGCGCCGGTCTCCTCGGCGTGGTCGGAATAGTTGAGGCCGATGCAGATGAACTTGCCGACCCCGCTGACGCACGGCCCGATCCGCACCGACGGATCGACCTCGGGCAGCCGCGAGGCGTCCATCCCGCGCAGCCGGTCGAGCCCCTCGTCGGAGAGCGTGGCGCCGCCGATGTCGCCGACGAGGCCCGAGAGATCGCGGACCCCGCCCGTGTCGTCGAGCATCGCCGGCTTTTCCATGCCCATCGGGCCGTAGCGGAGCAGTTTCATGGCGTCATCCTCTCTTCAGACGTTGGACCAGCCGCCGTCGAGCACGTGGGCGATCCCGGTGGTGAAGGCGCTCTCGTCGGAGGCGAGATAGACCGCGAGTGCGGCCACTTCCTCGGGCCGCCCGAGCCGGCCCATCGGCTGGCGGGCGGCGAAGGCGGCGCGCATCGTCTCGTAGTCGCCCTGCGCCCGGATGCGCTCGTCGAGCGACGGGCTCTCGATGGTGCCTGGGCAGATGCAGTTGCAGCGGATGCCCTGGGTCACGAAGTCGGCGGCGACCGACTTGGTCATGCCGATCACCGCGGCCTTGGTGGCGCCGTAGGTGAAGCGGTTGGGCGCCGCGATCACCGACGACGCGACCGAGGCCATGTTGACGATCGACCCGCCGCCGCGCTCGATCATCCCCGGCAGGAAGGCGCGCATCATGCGGTACATCGCGGTGACGTTGAGATCGACCGAGAAGGCGAACTTGTCGTCGTCGGTGTCGAGGATGGTGCCGTGCTCGACATAGCCCGCGCAGTTGAAGAGCACGTCGACCGGTCCGGCCTGCTCGACGATGGCGGCGATCGCGTCGGGGTCGCGCACGTTCAGCGCCGCGGTCGCGATGCCCTGGCCCTCGAGGTCGCCGAGCTTGCCGGCTTCGATGTCGGTGGCGAGGACCTGCGCGCCTTCGCGCGCCATCATCAGCGCGGTGGCGCGCCCGATGCCCTGCCCCGCTGCCGTCAGCAGGCAGCGCTTGCCCCGCAGTCGATCCATCCCCGTCCCCTCGGTCGAGTGTTTTGCGGCGTTGTCCGACACTTCCCCGGGGAAGTCCACCACCAAGCCGTCACTTGGTACCGAAGAGCCGATCCCCGGCATCGCCCAGCCCCGGGACGATGTAGCCCTTGTCGTTCAGCCTGCGATCGAGCGCCGCGGTGACGATCGGCACGTCGGGATGCGCCGCCTTCATGCGGGCGACGCCTTCGGGCGCGGCGAGAAGGCAGAGAAAGCGGATGTCGGTGGCGCCGGCGTCCTTCAAGAGCGTCACCGCGGCGGCCGACGAGTTGCCGGTGGCGAGCATCGGGTCGAGCGCGATGGTCACCCGCTCGTCGAGATCGGCCGGCACCTTGGAATAGTACTGCACCGGCTGCAGCGTCGTCTCGTCGCGGTAGAGCCCGATGAACCCGACCCGCGCCGAGGGCACCAGCTCCAGCACGCCATCGAGCAGGCCGTTGCCGGCGCGCAGGATCGAGACCAGCGCCAGCTTCTTGCCCTTGAGCACCGGCGATTCCATCTCGGTCAGCGGCGTCTCGATCGTCTTCATCGTCATCGGCAGGTCGCGGGTGACCTCGTAGGCGAGGAGCAGGCTGATCTCGCGCAGGAGCTGGCGGAACCCCGCCGTCGAGGTGTCGCGTTCGCGCATCAGCGTCAGCTTGTGCTGGACCAGCGGGTGGTCGACGATGGTCAGGTGCTCGGGCATCGGCGCTCCTCAGGTGGTTCTTCGCAGGATTTCCGCAGCCGGTCCAGACCGTCGATCGACCGGTCTGATCTGCGTGCCCGAGTCTGGGCGCTATCTAACTCACTGATTTTGAACGATAACAATATCTTACTTCTTCGTTGACGCCGGGCTCAGAGAACACTCCGCCCGTGCCGTCCAGGTGCCAGGCCGAGGTGCGCGGCGACGGTCTCGCCGACGTCGGCGAAGCCGATCGGGCCGAGCGGGCGCGGCGCGAGGCCCGGTCCGGTGGCGAGCACCGGGACCCGCTCGCGGGTGTGCTCGGTGCCGCGCCAGGTCGGATCGTTGCCGTGATCGGCCGTCAGCACCATCAGGTCGCCCGGGCGAAGCCGCGCCAAGAGCTCGGGCAGCCGCGCGTCGAACGCCTCCAGCGCGCGGGCATAGCCCGAAACGTCGCGCGGATGGCCGTAGAGGGTGTCGAAATCGACGAAGTTGGCGAAGACGAGGTCGCCGTCCGCCGCCGCGTCGAGCGCCGCCAGCGTCGCGTCGAAGAGCGCCATGTCGTCGTTGCCCTTGGCCAGCGTCGAGATGCCGCGGTGCGCGAAGATGTCGCCGATCTTGCCGATGGCGTGCGTCCGCCCGCCGGCCGCCACCACCCGGTCGAGCAGCGTCGGCTCCGGCGGCGGGATCGCCAGGTCCTTGCGGTTCGCGGTGCGCACGAAGGCCGCGGCCGTCTCGCCGACGAAGGGCCGCGCGATCACCCGGCCGACCCGGAGCGGGTGAACGATCGCCGCGGCGATGCGGCAGACCTCGTAGAGCCGCTCGAGCCCGAAATGCGTCTCGTGCGCCGCGATCTGCAGCACGCTGTCGGCCGAGGTGTAGAGGATCGGCTTGCCGGTCGCGATGTGCGCCTCGCCGAAGGCGCGCAGCACCGGCATCCCGGAGGCATGGGCGTTGCAGAGCGTGCCCGGCAGGCCGGCGCGCGCGATCAGCGGCCCGGTGATCGAGGCCGGGATCGCCGGCACCGTCTGCGGGAAGTAGTGCCAGTCCCAGGGCACCGGGAGGCCGGCGAGCTCCCAGTGGCCGGAAGGGGTGTCCTTGCCGAGCGAGACTTCGGTCGCCACTCCCCAGAGGCCGGCGGGGGTCTCGTCGAAGCCCGCGAGATCGATGTCCGAGGCGGCGCGGATCGCGGCGCCGAGCCCGAGCCCGGCCATGACCGGCAGGGCCAGCGGACCGCTGCGGCCTTCCTCGGCGCGCCCCTCGGCGCAGGCGCGGGCGATGTGGCCGAGCGTGTTGGCACCTTCGTCGCCGAAGGCCGCGGCGTCGGGCGCGCCGCCGCAGCCGACCGAGTCCATCACCAGCAGCGCCGCGCGCGGCATCAGCCGATCCGCTCGACGATCAGCGGCAGCTCGTCGGGGGCGACATCGCCGATCACGTAGGCCTTGCGCAGCCGCGCCTCGGCGGCGCGAAGCCCGGCGGCATCGGCGGCGTGGATGCGCGCGAGCGGCGTGTCCGGCTCGACCGAGACGCCGAGCCCGGTGAGGTTTTCCAGGCCGACCGCGGGGTGGATGTCGTCGTCGGCGTGGCGGCGGCCGCCGCCGAGCTCGACCACGGCGATGCCGAGCGCTCGGGTGTCGATCGCGGTGACGAAGCCCTCGCGCCCGGCGAAGACATCCGTGATCTCGGGCGCGCCGGCGAGGTGGGCCTCGAAATCGTCGAGAAAGTCCGACGGCCCGCCGAGTGCCGCCACCATCCGCTCGAACCGCTCGGCGGCGTCGCCCGAGGCGAAGGCCCGGCGCATCGCCTCGGCGCCGGCTTCGGGGTCATCGGCGAGCCCCGCCTGGTCGAGCACCTCGGCGCCGAGTGCCACGGTGACGTCGAAGAGCCGGCTGTCGATGACGTCGCCGCGCAGGAACCGCGCGGCATTCGCCACCTCGAGCGCATTGCCGGCGGCGGTGGCGAGCGGCTCGTTCATGTCGGTGATCAGCGCCCGCGTCGGGCAACCCGCGCCGTTCGCCACGTCGACGAGGGCATGGGCCAGCGCGCGCGCCTCGTCCGGGGTCGCCATGAAGGCGCCGCTGCCGGCCTTGACGTCGAGGATCAGCGCGTCGAGCCCGGCGGCGAGCTTCTTCGACAGGATCGAGGCGGTGATCAGGTCGATCGATTCGACGGTGCCGGTGACGTCGCGGATGCCGTAGAACCGCCGGTCGGCGGGCGCGATGTCGGCGGTCTGGCCGATGATGGCGCAGCCGACCTCGGCCACCACCCGGCGGAAGGTGTCGACGTCGGGCCGGGTGGCGTAGCCCGGGATCGCGTCGAACTTGTCGAGCGTGCCGCCGGTATGCCCCAGGCCGCGCCCCGAGATCATCGGCACGTAGGCGCCGCAGGCGGCGAGTGCCGGGGCGAGCATCAGGCTGACGTTGTCGCCGACGCCGCCGGTGGAGTGCTTGTCGACCACCGGACCCGGCAGGTCCCAGTCGAGCACTGTGCCGCTGTCGCGCATCGCGAGCGTCAGCGCCACCCGCTCGTCGGTGGTCATGCCGCGCAGGAAGACCGCCATGGCGAAGGCCGCGACCTGGCCTTCGGAGACCGTGCCGTCGGTCAGGCCCTTGACCAGGAAGTGGATTTCCTCGGTCGACAGCTCGCCGCCGTCGCGTTTTCTGGCGATCAGCTCCTTCGGCAGCATCAGTAGCCCCTGCCCGCCTGCGGCGCCTCCGCCCCGTCGAGCGTCGCGAGGAGCGCCGTCAGCACCCCCGACGCGCCGATGCGGAAGTGCTGCGGCGTTACCCAGCCGTGGCCCATCGCCACGTCGCAGAGCTCGAGGTAGACCGCGGCGTCGGCGGTGGTGCGCACCCCGCCCGCCGCCTTGAGGCCGACGTCGCGGCCGCCGGCGATGATCGCCTGCAGGAGGACCGCCGCCGCCTCGGGCGTGGCGTTGACCGCGACCTTGCCGGTGGAGGTCTTGAGAAAGTCCGCACCCCCGGCGATCGCCGCGTCGGCGGCCTCGCGGACCAGCGCGGGGTCGTCGAGCGAGCCGGTCTCGAGGATCGCCTTGAGCGGTGCTGTGCCGCAGAGCGCCTTGATCGCCGCGACCGACGCCGTCACCGCCTCGGGCTCGCCGTCGGCGACCCGGCGCCAGGGCACGACGAGGTCGATCTCGTCGGCGCCGTCCGCGAGTGCCGCGCGGGTCTCGGCGGCGGTCGTCTCCGGCGGGTCCTCGCCGCGGGGGAAGTTCACCACGGTCGCGACCCGGATGCCGGTGCCCGCGAGCTCGCGGCGGGCCTGGGCGACGAAGGCGGGCCAGACGCAGACCGCGGCGACCGGTCCGTGCGGGGTGCGGGCGCGCCGGCAGAGCTCGGTGATGGCGGCGGCGTCGCACGCGTCGTCGAGGTTGGTGAGGTCGAGGCAGGCGATCGCCTGCCGGGCGATGGCGACGAGATCGCTCACCGGCCGGCCTCGGTCAGATGCCCCGGCGTGAAGGCGCCGGGCAGGAGCGCGCCGACGGTGCTGCGGGCACGCTCGCCTTCAGGCCCGGCGAGGATCACCGGCGCCTCGGGCGGCGCGAACTCGGCGAGCTTCTGGCGGCAGCCGCCGCAGGGCGCGATGATCCGCGGGCCGCCGGCGACGACGAGCACCTCGGAGATCGCCGTCCGGCCGGCGGCGACCATCGCGGCGATGGCGCCGGCCTCCGCACAGGTGCCCTGCGGGTAGGCGACGTTCTCGACGTTGCAGCCGGCGAAGACGCTGCCGTCCGGGCAGCGGACCGCCGCCCCGACCTTGAACCCCGAATAGGGGGCATAGGCGTTCTCGCGCGCTTCGAGGGCGGCTTGGAGGAGGTCCATTCGAGAGCGGTCCCGATCCTGGATGGCGCCCGACTATGGCCGCGCCCCGGCCGGATTGGCAAGGCCTCAGGTGCCGGAGCGGCGCTGCGACCCGGTCCAGCCCTCGAGCTTGCGGTAGATCGTGGACGGCGAGAGCTCGAGCATCTTCGCGGCGCGGGGGATCGAGCCGTCGCAGTGGGCGATCGTCGCCTCGATCAGCTCGCGCTCGATGTCGGCCATCGGCGTGCCGATCAGCGGCGCGATGCGGTCGCGCGTGCTCGCCGCTTCCGGCAGGGCTACGGCAAGCTGCGGCGCGCCGGACACGTTGGCCGGATGGTGCGCGACGATTCCGAAGTCGGGCGGCAGCATGCCGGCCTCGACCGTCCGGCCGTCATGCAGCACGACGATGTTGCGCACCACGTTCAGGAGCTGCCGCACGTTGCCGGGCCACGGCCGGCTGGCGAGGATCGCCGCCACCTCGGGTGCGAAGCCGGTGAACCCCTTGCCTTCCTCGGCGGCGTACTCCGCGAGGCTCGCCTGGGCGATGTCGATGATGTCCTCGGGGCGCGCGCGCAGCGGCGGCATGTGGATCGGCACCACGTGCAGCCGGTAGTAGAGATCCTCGCGGAAGCGGCCGGCGCGCACCTCCTCCGCCGGGTCGCGGTTGGTGGCGCAGACGATGCGCACGTCGACCGCAACCGGGCGCGGCGCGCCGACCGGCTGGATCGTCGAGGTCTGCAGGAACCGCAGCAGCTTGGTCTGCAGCGAAAGATCCATCTCGCAGATCTCGTCGAGAAAGAGCGTGCCGCCGTCGGCCACCGCCGCCGCACCCGGCTTGTCGGAGAGCGCGCCGGTGAAGGCGCCCTTGAGGTGGCCGAAGACCTCCGATTCCAGCAGGTCGCGCGGGATCGCCGCGCAGTTCAGCGGCACGAACGGCTTGGCGGCGCGCGGAGAGACGGCGTGGATCGCCCGGGCGCAGACCTCCTTGCCGGTGCCGCTCTCGCCGGTGATGAAGACCGTGGCGGTCGAGCGGCCGATCGAGCGCACCATCCGGTAGATGTCCTGCATCGCGGCCGAGCGCCCGATGAAGCCCTGGAAGCTCGCCGCCGATCCTGGGCCGGGTTCGGGCTCGTCCTGCAAGGCCGGCGAGGAGGCCACCGCGTTCCGCACGGCGCTGATCAGCCGCCCTTCGTCGAACGGCTTGACCAGGAAGTCGAAGGCGCCGGCGCGCATCGCCTGCACCGCCCGGTTGATCGAGCCGTTCGCGGTGATCACGATGACGCGGGAGCCCGGCGACTCGCGGCTCAGGTCGTGCAGCAGCTCGATGCCGTCGCCGTCGGGGAGCTGGAGGTCGAGCAGCACGAGGCGTGGCGCCACCTGCGCGCAGTGGGCCCGCGCCTCGGCCAGGCTGAACGCGCAGACCACGTCGTGGCCGGCCCGCGCCAGCACGGTCCGGTAGAGCATCGAGAGCGAGGGGGTGTCCTCGACCAGGAGCACGCGTTCGGGCATTCCGCGACGCCTCAGCGCTCGGCCCGGCGGGCGCGCGCGAAGGCCACGGCCGCGTCGATCTCGGCGATCGTGCGTCGCACGCCCGCCTCGATCGGCGCACGGTCGTCGCCGTGCGCGGCGGCGTTGAGCGCCCGGGCGCACGCCTGCAGCCGCACCGCGCCCAAGGCGCCCGCCACCGAGATCAGGATGTGCGAGGCGGACCGGATCGGGTCGCGATCGAGACCAGGCAGTGCTGCGGCCAGCTCGCGCTGCGCCCCGAGCAGGTCCGCCACGACCTTGTCGAGCAGTTCCGCCATCGTCTCGGCGCCGATCGCCTCGCAAAGCGCCTCGAAGGTCGCCACGTCGACCAAACGGCCGCCCTCATCGAGGCCGGCGGGGTCTGCGGCCGGGCCGCCGGAGCGCCGCGCCGTGACATAAACCGCGAGGCCGCGGCCGAGATCCTCGACGCTGGTGATGGGCTTGGAGATCAGCCCGTTCGCTCCGGCCGCGGCGATGCGCTCGCGGTGCTCGCGCATCGCGTAGGCGGTCAGCGCCACGATCGGCACCTGCGCCCGCGCGTCGCCGCGCGCGCGGATGGCGCGGATGACGTCGAGCCCGGAGAGCCGCGGCATCTCGATATCGACGACCACGAGGTCGACGTCCTGCTGCTCGAAGCGCTCGAGGGCCTCGACGCCGTCGGCGCAGACCGTCACCTCGGCGTTGAGCGCCTGCAGCATCTGGGAGGCGACCATCTGGTTGGTCGGGTTGTCCTCGGCCAGAAGGACCCGGATGCCGGACAGGTCGCCCCGCACGAAGGCCGGCGGCGCCTCGCCGGCGTCGTGCGAAACCTCGGCCGGGAAGCGCACCAGCGCTTCCAGGCCGCCGGACGGGCGGTTGGCGAGGGCCACCTCGCCGCCGAGCCGGCCGGCGAGCGACTTCACGATATGCAGCCCGAGGCCATCGCCGCTTCCGCCGGGGCGATAGCCGTAGCGAAGGACCTGCGCCAGCGCCTCGGGGCTCATCCCCGGGCCGTCGTCGGTCACGCGGAACTCGACCGATCCATCCGATGCGCGGCCGACCGCGAGCCGGACGGTGCCGGCCTCGGTGAACCTGATGGCGTTGCCGACGAGGTTGTCGATGATCCGCGCCAGCGCGGTCCGGTCGAGCCGCAGCGAGGCGGGCGCCGCGGCATCGGCCTCGATCCGGAGCGCCAGCCCGCGGGTGCGCGCGTCGGCGGCGTGACGGCGCTGGATGTGCTCGAGAAACGCCCCCACGTCGACGGCACTGCCATCGGGGCGGTCCGGGGTGTCGCCCAGCACGGCGCCGACGAGGCTCGCGAGCGACCGGGCCGCGGCGGCCACCCGCTCGACCTGCTCGCGCGTGGCGGCGGGCAGCGCCGCGAGGTCGATCCCGCCAAGGCCGGCGATGACGCTCTGCAGCGCGCCGCGCACGTCGTGGCGCAGCATGACGAATTCCCGCTCTTCGCGCACCGGTCCGCCCGGTGTGAAGGCTGCCTCGGCGAACGGATCGATGACGGTCATGACTTCCTTGCGCAGTGCAATACCGGTACCACCGTCGGTTCGGCTCGCGTAACCTGGAGTTGAAAGGACGATGGCGCGTTCAGCGTAAGATACAGGATATGCGCGCGTAACGCAAAAGACATTCCGCTGACGATGCTAGGAGGCGAGCCGGCCGAGGATGCTGGTTCGCAGCTGCGTCATGTCGTTGGGCGATTCCACGATATGGTCGAAGAAATCCGGGGCTTCGGGAGGCCCGAGCGAGACGAAAAGCGCCCCGGGAAAGCGGCCGCGCAGGCTCACCATCAGCGGAACCTCGCCGACGCTGGTGCTGTCGACCAGCACGATGTCGGCGGGGCTGGCCCCGCTGGCCGGCACGAAGACGACCCCCTCCGAGCGCAGCGCCGCCTGGTAGATCGTGGCGAGCGCGGCGGACCGGGTCTCCAGATGCACGCGGATCTGCTCGGGCTGCAGCGGTTCGGCGGGGATCGCCACGCGGATCTTGCGCGCGCCGCCGGCTTCGGGGGCAAGGGTCAGGGTGCCGCCGCAGGCGGAGATCAGGCCGCGCGCGATCAGCGGCCGCAGCGCCTCGGAGGTGACCTGGTCGGGGTCGGCCTCGTTCAGGCCCATCAGCAGGTCGAGCTTCCAGTCGACGGTTTCGTCCCCGTTCGACACGGTCACCTCGCCGATCAGGTCGCGGCCGTCGTGCCCGATCGTGACCGCAGCCGCCGCGGGGTGGCGGTCCTCCAGCATGAAGAGCGTCAGATGGACGAAGATCTGGCGGAGATGGTCGAGGTCGCCTTCGATGCGGTCCGGGGTTCCGGCCAGCAGGGTCACCTCGGTCTCGCCGGCCGCCTCGGCGCGCAGGGACTGCCGCACGCCGTCGGCCAGCACGGCCAGCCGCATCGGCGCGGCTTTGAGGTGGAACTTGCCGTCCTGCATCTCGCCGTAGTCGAGAAGGCCCGACAGCAGCTGCAGCACCGACTGGCCCGAGAACTGGGCCTGGGCGACCAGCCGTTGCTGGCGCATCGGCAGGTCGCTCTGCCCCAGCAGCGCCAGCGGTCCGAGCACGCCGTTGAGCGGATTGCGCAACTCGTGGCTCATCATCGACAGGAACCGCGACTTGGCGCGGCTTTGAAGCTCGGCCTGCTCGGCAGCGCGCCGGCTCATCTCGGCGATCTGCCGCTGCCGGGCGGCCTCGCGCAGGATGAGAACCAGCGACAGCACGCTGACGAGCACCGCCGCGAGGCTGATCACCGCCGTGGTCCGGGCGCTCGACTGGATGCGCTCGCGGACCTGGGCGCCGGCGGCGGCATCGGCGCGGATGATCCGCAGGGTATATTCGCGAAGCTCGCTCTGGAAGTCGGCCAGCCTGGCCTCGATGGCGTCGATCGTCCTGCGATCGGCAGGATCGACGTCGGCGAGCACCGGATCGATCGCCCTGAGGTAGTCCGAAAGCTGGGCGACGGACCCGTGCGGCCCGTCGTAGTGCAAGAGGCTCTCGCCGACGTGGCCATGACCCATCATGAACACCCGGCTCCAGAGGATGTCGAAGCGTTCGTGCATCGCTTCGATGGCGTCCTCGGACGGCGCCCTTTGCAGCGATGCCAGCGCGATGCGGAACCGCAGGAGCTCGATCTCCATCTGGGAGGCCGACCACTGGGTGTTGTCCTGGCTGATGATCCGCAGGTTCTCGACGTCCCTGCGGATCGTGAAGAAGCCGACCGCCGCAAAACCCGCCATCGCCACGAGCACGACGATGCCCATGTACCGCGGGTATGGGCGGGCAGGTGTCACAGCGCCTCGATCCTGACCACCTGCCAGATCAGCCGGCGCATGTAGACCGGGTCGTTGAGCGAAGCATGATCGGAGATCGGGTACATGAGCCAGAGCGGCCCCTTCTCCCGGCGCGACAGCTTCTGGCCGTCTGCCTCCATCGCGAGGATCGCGTCGTAGTCGCGAAAGTCCTGGGTCGGGATGTCGACGTAGTAGTCGTTGGCGGCGATGAAGCGCACGGTATCGAGCTTGTCGAGCCCGAGCTCGGCCAGCACGTCGCGGACGAGCGGCCCGCGGTACGTCACCTTGCCGTCGCTGAATTCGTTTCCGGTCACGACCGTGACCTGCGGCATCGCCTCGAGCTGCTCGAGCGACAGGTCGAGCGTCTTGGCAGCGCCGGTGCCGACCAGCCGGAGGTCGGGAGCCCCGGCCGATGCAGGCCCGACCGGGCCGAGGGCGAGCATCCCGAGAAAGAGCGCCTGTGAGAGCGTGCGGGACGCGGCGCGGATGATGGGTGTCACGACAGACGAGCCTCCTTGTGTGTTCCGTTCCGTCCCGGCAGACTCTCACACAGCTGCCTAACCCATGATTAACTGTAGCAAACACCATGCCAAGTTGATGCGCCTGTGGAGATTGCACGCATAGGAGGTTTATTTCTCGAAATGCGAGCAAAAGCAATCGCATTTCGAGAACTCTGGCCCGGCAGGTTCGCACTCCGCAAAGACCGCGATCCCCGCCGCGGCGCCGAGCCCGCCCGCCTTCAGCCGCCGGCCGCCGGCTCCGGAGGCAGCGGATAGCCCACGCGGCCGAGGCTGTCGCCGATCTCGTCCAGGATGCCGGGATCGTCGATCGTGGCCGGCATCTTCCAGTCGCTGCCGTCGGCGATCCGGCTCATGATCCCGCGCAGGATCTTGCCCGAGCGGGTCTTGGGCAGCCGGTCGACCACCACGGCCGACTTGAACGCGGCCACCGGCCCGATCCGCTCGCGCACCAGCTGCACGCACTCCGCGACGATCGCCGCCGGATCGCGGTCGCAGCCCTTGTTCAGGCAGAGAAACCCCAGCGGCAGCTGCCCCTTCAGCGGATCGGCGACGCCGATCACCGCGCATTCGGCCACGTCGGGGTGGCTCGCCAGCACCTCCTCCATCGCCCCGGTCGAGAGCCGGTGGCCGGCGACGTTGATGACGTCGTCGGTCCGCGCCATGATCGAGATATAGCCGTCCGCGTCGATCAGCCCGGCATCGCCGGTCTCGTAGTAGCCCGGATAGCGGGTCAGGTACGCCTTCACGAACCGCGCGTCCGCGTCCCAGAGCGTCGACAGCGTGCCCGGCGGCAGCGGCAGCTTCACCGCCACGGCGCCGAGCTCGCCCGCCGGCAGCGGCGTCCCTGCCGGGGACAGGATCTCCACGTCGTAGCCGGGCATCGCCACCGTCGGCGAACCCGGCTTGACCGGCAAAAGCTCGATCCCGGCGGGGTTGGCGGCAATCGGCCAGCCGGTCTCGGTCTGCCACCAGTGGTCGATCACCGGCACGCGCGCGTGCCGCCGCGCCCATTCGATGGTGTCCGGGTCGGCCCGCTCGCCCGCGAGGAAGAGGTAGCGCAGCCGGCTCAGGTCGTGCTTGGCGACGATCTCGCCGCAGCGGGTCCTCGCGCTTGATCGCGCGGAACGCCGTCGGCGCGGTGAAGAAGCTGCGCACCCCGTACTCGGCCATCACCCGCCAGAACGCCCCGGCGTCGGGCGTGCCGACGGGCTTGCCCTCGAAGACCACGGTCGTGGCCCCGACGAAGAGCGGCCCGTAGCAGATGTAGGAATGCCCCACCGCCCAGCCGACGTCGGAGGCGGCCCAGAAGACCTCGCCCGGGCCGGTGGCGTAGATCGCCTGCATCGACCAGGCGAGCGCCACGATGTGGCCCGCGGTCGGCCGCACCACTCCCTTGGGCTGGCCGGTCGTGCCCGAGGTGTAGAGGATATAGGCCGGGTCCATCCCGCCCACCGGGACGCAGGCCGCGTCCGGCGCCCCTTCCTGGAACCCGTGCCAGTCGAGATCGCGGCCGGCGATCATCTCTGCCCGCGCCTGGTCGCGCTGCAGCACCACGACGAAGTCGGGCTTGTGCCGCGCCAGCGCGATCGCGGCATCGACCAGCGGCTTGTAGGCGATGACCCGCCCCGGCTCGAGGCCGCAGGAGGCCGCGATCAGCGCCTTCGGCCGCGCGTCGTCGATGCGCACCGCGAGCTCGGCGGCGGCGAACCCGCCGAAGACCACCGAGTGGATCGCGCCGAGCCGGGCGCAGGCCAGCATCGCCACGAACGTCTCGGGGATCGTCGGCATGTAGACGATGACCCGGTCGCCCTTGCCGACCCCCTGCCCCGCCAGCGCCCCCGCGAGCCGCGCCACCCGGTCGCGCAGTGCGGCATAGCTGATGGTGTCCTTGACCCCGGTCAGCGGCGAATCGTAGATGATCGCGGTCCGGGCGCCGTGGCCGGCCTCGACGTGGCGGTCGACCGCGTTGTGGCAGGTGTTGCAGACCGCGTCGGGGAACCAGCCGTAGAGCGGCGCCCGGCTGGCGTCGAGCGCGAAGCTCGGCTTCTTCACCCAGTCGACCGCCTCGGCGGCCTCCATCCAGAAGCCCTCGGGATCGGCCTTCCAGGCGTCGTAGACCGCGCGATAGCTCATGAACCCCGCTCCTTCAGCCGTAGCTCTGCACCGGCGCGCCGGCGAGCGCTGCGATGTTGAGCAGCCCGCGCGCGGTGATCGAGGGCGTCACGATATGGCCGGTGTTGCCCATGCCCATCAGGATCGGCCCGACCTCGAGCCCGCCCGCCACCATCTTGATGATGTTGCGCACACCGCTCGCCGCATCGGTGTTGGCAAAGATCAGGACGTTGGCGGGCTCGCTGAACCGGGCGTTGGGAAAGATGCGCGCGCGCAGCTCGGGGTCGAGCGCCGCGTCGGAATGCATCTCGCCTTCGTAGTCGAAGTCGAGGTTCTGCGCGTCGAGGATGTCGAGCGCCGCGCGCATCCGCCGCCCGCTGCCGGTGTCGAGGTTGCCGAACTGCGAATGCGAGCAGAGCGCGATCTTCGGCGCCAGCCCGAAGCGGCGCACGTGGCGCGCCGCGGCGACGGCGACGTCGGCGATCTCCTGCGGGCCGGGCTCGGCGTGGATCTGGGTGTCGGCGATGAAGAGCGGCCCCTTCTCGTTGATCATCAGCGACAGCGCGCCGATCGGCCGCAACGCCGGCGATCCCAGCACCTGGCAGATGTAGTTGAGATGCCAGAGGTACTGCCCGAACGTGCCGCAGATCAGGCTCTCGGCCTCGCCGCGATGCACCATCACCGCACCGATCGCGGTGGTGTTGGTGCGCATGATCGCGCGCGCGAGGTCGGGCGTGACGCCACGGCGCTGCATGATCGCGTGATAGGTGCCCCAGTATTCCCGGTAGCGCGGATCGTTCTCGGGGTTCACCAGCTCGAAGTCGCGGCCGACCTGCAGCGGGATGGCGTTGCGCTCGCAGCGCGCCTCGATCACCTCGGGCCGGCCGATCAGGATCGGGCGGCCGATGCCCTCCTCGTTGATGGCGAGCACGGCGCGCAGCACCCGTTCGTCCTCGCCTTCGGCGAAGACCACCCGGCGGGCGGTGTCGTGCGCCACGTCGAAGGCCCGGCGCATGATGAAGGCCGAGCGGTAGACCGAGGTGTTGAGCTGACGGCGGTAGGCGTCGAGGTCGGCGACCGGCCGGGTGGCGACGCCGCTCGCCATCGCCGCCTCGGCGACAGCGCCGGCGACGATGGCGAGGAGCCGGGGATCGAAGGGCTTCGGGATCAGGTAGTCGCGCCCGAAGCTCAGCCGCTCGCCCTGGTAGGCGGCCGCGGCCTCGGCGCTCGAGGAGGCGCGCGCCAGCGCCGCGATGCCCTCGACGCAGGCCACCTCCATCGCGTCGTTGATCTCGGTGGCGCCGACGTCGAGCGCGCCGCGGAAGATGAAGGGAAAGCAGAGGACGTTGTTGACCTGGTTGGGATAGTCCGAGCGGCCGGTCGCGATGATGACGTCCGGGTTGGCGGCGCGCGCCGCCGCCGGGTCGATCTCCGGGTAGGGGTTGGCCAGCGCGAAGATGATCGGCGCGACGCACATCCGCCGCACCATGTCGGCGGTCAGCACCCCCGGACCCGAAAGCCCCAGGAAGAGGTCGGCGCCGTCGATCACCTCGCCGAGCGTCCTGAGCGGCGTCTCCTGGGCGAACGCCGCCTTCTCGGGGTTCATCTCGATCTCGCGCCCGGCATGGACCAGCCCGTTGATGTCGCAGAGCCAGATGTTCTCGCGCCGGGCGCCGAGCTTGATCAGCATGTTGAGGCAGGCGATGCCGGCAGCACCCCCGCCGGTCGAGACGATCTTGATCTCGTCCATCGTCTTGCCCGCCACCCGCAGCGCGTTGATCGCGGCGGCGCCGACGACGATGGCGGTGCCGTGCTGGTCGTCGTGGAAGACCGGGATCTTCATGCGCTCGCGGCAGAGCCGCTCGACCACGAAGCAGTCGGGCGCCTTGATGTCCTCGAGGTTGATCGCGCCGAACGTCGGCTCGAGGCTCGCGACGATCGCCGCGAGCTTCTCGGGGTCCTTCTCGTCGACCTCGATGTCGAAGCAGTCGATGTTGGCGAACTTCTTGAAGAGCACCGCCTTGCCCTCCATCACCGGCTTGGACGCCAGCGCCCCGATGTTGCCGAGGCCGAGCACCGCCGAGCCGTTGGTGACCACCGCCACGAGGTTGCTCCGGGAGGTGTAGCGCGCGGCGTTCGCCGGATCGGCCTTGATCTCGAGGCACGCCTCCGCCACCCCCGGCGAATAGGCCCGGCTCAGGTCGCGCTGGTTCGCCATCGGCTTGGTCGGCCGGATCTCCAGCTTTCCCGGCCGCGGATGCTCGTGATAGTCGAGCGCCGCCTGCCGCGCGTTCTCGCTGCCGTCGCTCATCGCCCGCTCCCCTGATCTTTTTCTCGGCCGGGCCGCGGCCCTTTTGCCTCGTCTTACCGCCGCGCGGCACGGCTGTCATGGCGCTTCTCGGCGGCGTCGGCCCGCAGGAGCTTCGCGAAAGTCGCGGGGTGGACGCCGGCATCAAGGGCTTTGTTTGTCGCCCGTAGCAGAACGGTGCAGGCTCTCACTTCACGATTTTGACCGTCGGCAAAATCGTGACGCGACTGCCCTGCCGGGGCAGGCGCGTCTGCAACGCGCCAGCCGGGCAGCCGCGTCACGATTGCGCGCGCCGTTCCCTCGGCACGCCCCTCGCCCTCCGCGCTCACGCGCTCCAGGCGACCGAACCGGGCAACGCATGCGTTGCCTTTCCGTTTCGGGGCGCGCGCTCAAAGGCTGGCGTGAGGCTGACGCGTCCGGATCAGCCGCAGGATGTCCCGCGCCGCCTCGGGAATGTTGGTCCCCGGCCCGAAGATCGCGCTGACCCCGGCGGCCTTCAGGAACGCGTAGTCCTGCTGCGGGATCACGCCGCCGCAGACCACCAGGATGTCGCCCGCGCCCTCGGCGCGCAGCGCTTCGACCAGCTTCGGGGCCAGCGTCTTGTGGCCCGCGGCCTGCGACGAGATGCCGACGACGTGCACGTCGTTGTCGATCGCGTCCTGCGCCGCCTCCTCGGGCGTCTGGAAGAGCGGCCCGACGTCGACGTCGAAGCCGATGTCGGCGAACGCAGTGGCGATCACCTTGGCGCCGCGGTCGTGGCCGTCCTGCCCCAGCTTGACCACCAGCATCCGCGGCCGCCGCCCCTCCGCCTCGGCGAACTTCTCCACCTCGGCCTGGGTCGCCGCGAACCCCGCATCGCCTTCGTAGGCCGCGCCGTAGACCCCCGCGAGCGTCCTGATCTCGGCCCGGTGCCGCCCGAAGACCTGCTCCATCGCGTCGGAAATCTCGCCCACGGTGGCCCGCGCCCGCGCCGCCTCGACTGCCGCCGCGAGCAGGTTGCCGCCCGCGCCCGCCGCCTCCGTCAGCGCCGCCAGCGCCGCCGTGCAGGCCGCCGCGTCCCGGCTCGCGCGCACCTCCGCCAGCCGCGCCACCTGGGCGTCGCGCACCCCGACGTTGTCGACGGTGCGGATCTCCAGCGCGTCCTCGCTCTCCAGCCGGTAGCGGTTCACCCCGACGATCACCTCCTCGCCGCGGTCGACCGCCGCCTGCCGCCGCGCCGCGCTCTCCTCGATCCGCAGCTTCGGCATGCCGCTTGCCACCGCCCGCGTCATGCCGCCCATCGCGTCGACCTCGCCGATCAGCGCCCACGCCTTCTCCGCCAGCGCCGCCGTCAGGCTCTCGACGTAGTAGCTGCCGGCGAGCGGATCGACGACACGGGTGATCCCGGTCTCGTGCTGCAGGATCAGCTGGGTGTTGCGCGCGATCCGCGCCGAGAACTCCGTCGGCAGCGCCATCGCCTCGTCGAACGCGTTGGTGTGCAGGCTCTGGGTGCCGCCGAGCACCGCCGCCAGCGCCTCGTAGGCGGTGCGCACCACGTTGTTGTAAGGGTCCTGCTCCTGCAGGCTCACGCCGCTGGTCTGGCAATGCGTCCGCAGCATCAGGCTCTCGGGCCGCTTCGCACCGAACCCGCTCATGATCCGGTGCCAGAGCAGCCGCGCCGCGCGCAGCTTCGCCGCCTCCATGAAGAGGTTCATCCCGATCGCGAAGAAAAAGCTCAGCCGCCCGGCGAAAGCGTCCACGTCCATCCCCGCCGCGATCGCCGCCGTCACGTACTCCTTGCCGTCGGCCAGCGTGAAGCCCAGCTCCTGCACCAGGTTCGCGCCCGCCTCCTGCATGTGGTAGCCCGAGATCGAGATCGAATTGAACTTCGGCATCTCCGCCGCCGTATAGGCGATGATGTCCGAGACGATCCGCATGCTCGGCTCGGGCGGATAGATGTAGGTGTTGCGGACCATGAACTCCTTGAGGATGTCGTTCTGGATCGTCCCCGACAGCGCCGCCCGCGGCACCCCCTGCTCCTCGCCTGCGACGATGAAGCGACGCCAGCACCGGGATCACCGCCCCGTTCATCGTCATCGATACGCTCACCTCGCCCAGCGGGATGCCGTCGAAGAGCCGCTTCATGTCCTCGACCGAATCGATCGCCACCCCGGCCTTGCCGACGTCGCCCTCCACCCGCGGATGGTCGCTGTCGTAGCCGCGGTGCGTCGCGAGATCGAACGCGACCGACACCCCCTGCTGCCCGGCGGCGAGCGCCTTGCGGTAGAAGGCGTTCGAACTCCTCGGCGGTCGAGAAGCCGGCATACTGCCGGATCGTCCAGGGCCGGCCGGTATACATCGTCGCCCGCGGCCCGCGGGTGTAGGGCGGCAGGCCCGGCAGCCCGCCGAGATGCCCGAGCCCGTCGAGGTCGGCCTCGGTATAGAGCGGCCGCACCGGGATGCCCTCGGGGGTCTCCCAGGTCAGGCCCGCCGGATCCGCCCCCTTGAGCTCGCGCCTCGCCTGAGCCTCCCAGTCCGCGCGCCGGTCGGTCATCCTCGCCCCTCCCCTTCGCTTCCGAGCGCGCGAGCCCCTATCTCTGAGGCCAGTCATGCAAACGATCCTGCTCGCCCTCGTCCTCGCTTTCGCGGCCGCGACCTCCGGCACGCCCGCCGAGCGCGTCGCCGCGGCCCCGGTGGCCAACGACGCCGCGCCGACGCTCGCCGAACTGCGCAACGTCGCGCGCCCGCTCGTCGTCTTCGCCGACAGTCCCGACGATCCCCGCTTCGTCCAGCAGATGGCGACGCTCGAGCAGGGCGCGGCCGACCTTATGGACCGCAGCGTCGTCGTGCTGACCGACACCGACCCCGCGGCGGCCGGCCCGCTGCGCCAGACGCTGCGCCCGCACGGCTTCGGCCTGGTGCTGATCGACCTCGACGGTACCATCGCGCTGCGCCGGCCGTCGCCGACCCCGGCGCGCGAGATCGTCAACCTGATCGAGCGCATGCCGTCGCGCCGGCTCGAGACCGGCTCGTTCCGCAACTGAGGCCCCGCACTCACTCGAACTCCATGATGACGTCGTCGACCGCGAGGCTGTCGCCCGGCAGCGCCCGGATCGCCGCCACCCGCGCCTTGCGCTCGGCGCGCAGCACGTTCTCCATCTTCATCGCCTCGACCATGCAGAGCGCCTGGCCGTCGTAGACCTCGTCGCCGACCGCCACGTCGACGCGCACCATCAGCCCCGGCATCGGGCAGAGCAGCAGCTTCGAGGTGTCGGGCGGCGCCTTCACCGGCATCAGCGCCGCGAGCTCGGCCTGCCGCGGCGTCAGCACCGCCACCCGCAGGTCCGCGCCGCGGTGGCGGAGCCTGAGGCCGCCCGCGACCGGATCGACCCGCGCCACCAGCGGCGCGCCGCCGATCTCGGCGCGCACCAGCGTCGCCCCGGGCTGCCAGCCGGTGAAAACGCCCGCCTCGCTGCCGTCCTCGAAGCGGACCGTGCTGCGCCAGCCGTCGCGGTCGATCGCGAGCCGCAGCCGCTCGCCGGCGATCAGCACCACCCAGTCGCGCCCGATCGCGCGGCCATGGTTCTGGATGGCGCCGAAAATCTGCGCCGCCCGGCTCTCGCGGACCACCGTCAGGTGCGCCGCCAGCGCCGCGAGCCGGCGCAGCTCGGCCGGCGGCAGCGTCGCGCCGGTGAACCCGCCGGGATACTCTTCGGCGATGAACGCCGTGGTGATCGCGCCGGCGACGAAGCGCGGATGGTCCATCACCGCCGACAGGAACGGCAGGTTGTGCCCGATCCCCTCGATCTCGAACCCGTCGAGCGCCAGGCGCATCGCGGCGATGGCACTCGCCCGGTCCGGCGCCCAGGTGCAGAGCTTTGCGATCATCGGATCGTACCAGAGCGAGATCTCGCCGCCTTCGAAGACGCCGGTGTCGTTGCGCACCGCACGGCTCCCGTCCCGCTCCTCGGCGGGCGGGCGGTAGCGGGTCAGCCGGCCGATCGACGGCAGGAAGTTGCGGTAGGGGTCCTCGGCATAGACCCGGCTCTCGATCGCCCAGCCGTCGGCGCGGACCTCGTCCTGAGCGATGCCGAGCCGCTCGCCCGCCGCGATCCGGATCATCTGCTCGACGAGATCGATGCCCGTGACGAGCTCGGTCACCGGATGCTCGACCTGCAGCCGGGTATTCATTTCAAGGAAATAGAAGTTCCGGTTGCCATCGACGATGAACTCCACCGTACCCGCCGAGGCGTAGTCGACCGCGCGGGCCAGCGCCACCGCCTGCTCGCCCATCGCCTTGCGGGTCGCCGCGTCGAGGAACGGCGACGGCGCCTCCTCGATGACCTTCTGGTTCCGCCGCTGGATCGAGCATTCCCGCTCGCCGAGATGGATGCAGGCGCCGTGGGTGTCGCCCAGCACCTGGATTTCGATGTGCCGCGGCTGCGCCACGAACTTCTCGATGAAGATGCGGTCGTCGCCGAAGCTCGACGCCGCCTCCGAGGTGGCCCGGGCAAAGCCTTCGGCCGCCTCGGCGTCGTTCCAGGCGATGCGCATGCCCTTGCCGCCGCCGCCGGCCGAGGCCTTGATCATCACCGGGTAGCCGATCTCGCCGGCGATGCTGACCGCGTGGCCTGCGTCCTCGATCACCCCGAGATGACCCGGCACCGTCGAGACGCCGGCCTCGGCCGCCAGCCGCTTCGAGGCGATCTTGTCCCCCATCGCCCGGATCGCCGAGGCGGGCGGCCCGATGAAGGCGACGCCCGCCGCCTCCAGCGCCTCGGCGAACTCCGCCCGCTCGGAGAGAAAGCCGTAGCCGGGATGTACCGCCTCGGCACCGCTGGCCCGGACCGCCTCCATGACATGGTCCATGGCGATATAGGACTGCCCGACCGGCGCGGGGCCGATCCGCAGCGCCTCGTCGGCCATCCGCACGTGCAGCGCGCCGGCGTCGGCGTCGGAGTAGACCGCGACCGTGCGGATGCCCATGCGCCGCGCCGTCCGGATGACCCGGCAGGCGATCTCGCCCCGGTTCGCGATCAGGATCTTCTCGAACATGCGCCCCCCGGCGGCCGCCGCGCCGCCGCTCAGGGGATCACGTCGCCGGCGGTGCCGTTCATCGAATCCGACATGACCGAGTCGTCGGGCGTCATCTCCTGGTCCGTCGCCGCGACGCCCGCGGTGGTGTTGGCCCCCTCGGGCGCGCAGGCGGCAAGAAACCCGCCGAGAAGAAGGCACGCGGCCAGAAGCTTCGCTTTATCCATGGCTTGTCGTCCTTGGCTCGACGCGGGCGACAGCGCCCGCGGCGGTTCTGCGGAGAAAGCGCGGTCCGCGGCCGCTTCGGAAAGTCCCGCTTCAGTCGTCATCGAAGAGCTCCGGAAACGTCTGGCGGGCGCGCTCGGTATCGACGCGCAGCAGCGCCTCGTAGCTCGCCGGGTCGAACGGGTCCTCGGCCGGCACGACCTCGCGCCCGAGGAGCCAGCCGAGCCGGCCGGCGTCGAGGTTGCCGCGCTCGAACGGCTCCTCGCCGAAGTGCCGCAGCAAGGCGCCGAGAAACTCCCGGTCCGCCGCCCGGTCGATCGGCCGGCGGTCGGCGTAGCGCTCGCGGGCCTTCAGCGGCGTGACGCCGCGCGGGTCGGCGCGACGGATCACGAACTGCAGGTCGCTGCCGGGCAGCCGGCCGGGAAAGCCGCGGTGCTTCAGCACGGTCCCGCACCCCGCGCCGCGTGACCGCGCCGGATCGCTGACGAGGCGCTGATTTCACAACTCTTGTCCAAGGATTTCAATGCGCCGATCACGGTTTCACAGTGGAGCCCCTCACAGGGGGATGTTGTCGTGCTTCTTCCAGGGGTTCGTCAGCCGCTTGGTCCTGAGGCTCGCGAACGCGCGCGCTACCCGCCGCCGGGTCGAATGCGGCATGATCACCTCGTCGATGAAGCCCCGCTCCGCCGCCACGAACGGGGTGGCGAAGCGCGCCTCGTAGTCCGCGGTCCGTGCCGCGATCTTCGCCGGGTCGCCACGCTCCGAGCGGTAGAGGATCTCCACCGCCCCCTTTGCGCCCATCACCGCGATCTCCGCCGTCGGCCAGGCGTAGTTGAAGTCGCCCCTCAGGTGCTTGGAGCTCATCACGTCGTAGGCGCCGCCATAGGCCTTGCGGGTGATCACCGTGACCTTCGGCACCGTCGCCTCGCCGAAGGCGAAGAGCAGCTTCGCCCCGTGCTTGATGATGCCGCCGTACTCCTGGTCCGTCCCCGGCATGAAGCCCGGCACGTCGACCAAGGTCAGGATCGGGATCTCGAAGGCGTCGCAGAACCGCACGAACCGCGCCGCCTTGCGCGCGCTGTCGATGTCGAGGCAGCCCGCCAGCACCGTCGGCTGGTTCGCCACCACGCCGACCGTGCCGCCTTCGATCCGGATGAACCCGGTCAGGATGTTGCGCGCGAACTCCGCCTGGATCTCGAAGAAGTCCGCCTCGTCCGCGACCTTCAGGATCAGCTCCTTCATGTCGTAGGGCGTGTTGGCGCTGGCCGGCACCAGGGTGTCGAGGCTCGCCTCCGCCCGGTCGGTCGCGTCGAAAAACGGCCGTACCGGCGGCTTCTCGCGGTTGCTGAGCGGCAGGAAGTCGACCAGCCGCCGCACCTCCATCAGCGCGACCAGATCGTTCTCGAACGCCCCGTCCGCAACGGAAGACCTCGTGGTATGGGTCCGCGCCCCGCCGAGCTCCTCCGCGGTGACGATCTCGTTGGTCACCGTCTTCACCACGTCCGGCCCGGTGACGAACATGTAGGAGCTGTCTCGCACCATGAAGATGAAGTCGGTCATCGCCGGCGAATAGACCGCACCCCCGGCGCAGGGCCCCATGATCACGCTGATCTGCGGGATGACCCCGCTGGCGAGGATGTTGCGCTGGAAGACGTCGGCATAGCCTGCGAGGCTCGCGACGCCTTCCTGGATGCGCGCCCCGCCCGAGTCGTTGAGCCCGATCACCGGCGCGCCGTTCTGCAGCGCCATGTCCATGATCTTGCAAATCTTCTTCGCGTGCGTCTCGCTGAGCGATCCGCCGAACACGGTGAAGTCCTGGCTGAAGACGTAGACCTGCCGCCCGTTCACCGTTCCCCAGCCGGTCACCACGCCGTCGCCCGGGAACCGCGCCTCCGCCATGCCGAAGTCGACGCAGCGGTGCGAGACGAACATGTCGAACTCCTCGAAGCTGCCCTCGTCGAGCAGCACCTCGAGCCGTTCGCGCGCCGTGAGCTTGCCCTTGGCGTGCTGCGCCGCGACCCGCTTCGGCCCGCCACCCCGCCGCGCCTCGGTGCGTCGAAGCTCCAGTTGCCCGAGGATATCCTTCAAGACCTTCTCCCGGCTGGCCGACCGCCCGCAGCCTCATGGAACTTGAAGGGGGTTTGCGCCCCCGCGTCAACACGCCGCGCAGGACAGACAGGCCTTGCCGAAAGCAAAAAGCCGGATCAGGGGTCTGATCCGGCTTTCAGGAGACGATCGGCCCGCCGTGCGGGCCTGTGGCTCAGAAGTGATAGGTCACGCCGACCAGCGCGTCGAACGTGTGGTACGTCGACTTGAAGTTGAGGTCAGGGTTTTCCATCGTCTGGTCGTTGATCCCGAAGTAGCGGATCTCGCCGTTCAGCGTCAGGCTCGGCGAGACGTCGTAGGCCACGCCGGTGATCAGCTGATAGGCGAAGTTGTAGTCGCTGTTGAAGCTCTTCAGCCCCTTGGGATCGTAGTCGAGGTCGGCCGCGCCGAGGCCCGCCCCGAGATAGGGACGGAAGGCGCCGTTCGGACCCACGCCGTCGAAGGTGTAGATGGCGTTCGCCATCCAGGCGTTCGACTGCGTCGTGCCACCGACGTCGATGTTCTTGAAGTCGGCGTCGGCATTGCGGAAGGCGTACTCGATCTCGACCGCGATGTTCGGCGAGATGGCGTAGCCGCCGGCGATCCCGAGCGTGTAGCCGGTGTCGTAGTTCAGGCCGCTGCGGATGCTGTCGCCCGTTGCCGCTCGTCGTTCAGGTTGAAGTTGTTGTCCTGCGGGATCGTCCAGCCCCCGAAGGCCTTCAAGTAGAGGTTGCCGCCGCCGAAACCCTGGGCGCTGGCGGCCCCCGCCCCTGCCACGAGCGCGGCCGCGGCCGCCGTGGCCATCATCGTTACCAGTCGAGACATCACTCAATCCCCTCAGATGCTGAGACGCGGAACATAGCGTGTTCCGGGCGTCGGCCAATTGCCTTCGGTGCCCTATAAAGTACATGTGACATAACGCATCACCGCTCGCCACGATACGCCGTTGCTTCGATCTCCACCAGCATTTCCGGCTCGTTCAGCCCCGCCACGACCATCGTGGCCGCAGGCCTCACGGTGCCGAGCGCTTCGCGCAGCGCCGGGGCGATTTCGCCGCGCAGCGCGGCGTCGGTGATCGTGTAGCGGACGCGAACCACGTCGTCGATCCTGAACCCCGCTTCGCCGAGGGTCCCCGCGATGGTCGCCAGCGCGGCGCGGGCCTGGTCGACCGCTGCCGGCGGCATCGTCATGGTCGCATAGTCGTAGCCGGTCGTTCCGGCGACGAAACACCAGTCGCCCTGCACCACGGCGCGGCTGTAGGCGAATTCGTCCTCGAACGGCGAGCCGGTGCTGATCCGCTGGCGCATGGCGGGTCTCTCCTTCCGCGTTGCCCGCGTCAGCCTAGCGGACGGCGGAACCCCGCGCCAACGCCATCGGTGTCGCCAAGGAAAAGTGCGCGGCGGGCGGTTGCCGACCGGCCTCCGACGAATAGTTTAGCCGCATGAGCGGTTTGCGCCTGTGGCAGCCGCATTCAGAAACCGACGGGGTGGATATGGCAGACAGAACAATCGTGGCGCTGGCGATCGCGGCCTTCGTGGCCGGACCGGCGATGGCGCAGGACGCCGACCTTGTCGCGGCCGGCGAGAAGGTCTTCAAGAAGTGCGCCGTGTGCCACAAGATCGGCGAGAATGCCAAGAACAGCGTCGGCCCTTCGCTCGAAGGCGTGATCGGTCGCACCGCCGGCACCCATGAGGGCTTCAAGTATTCCCAGGCGATGGTGGAGGCCGGCAAGAACGGCCTGGTCTGGGGCGACGACACCCTCTTCACCTACCTCGCCGATCCCAAGGCGATGGTGAAGGGGACCAAGATGGCCTTCGCCGGTCTGAAGTCCGAGGACGACCGGCACGCGGTCATCGCCTACATCGAAGCGAACGGCGGGGCGGCGAAGTAGCGCCGCCCGAAACTGCGCGCGGCCTTGCCACCTCCGTGGCAGGCCGTGTATGCGCGGGCGGATGAGCCTCAACCCGCCCGACCTGCGCCCGGACCGCGCACCCGCTCCGCGTTTCGTGGAACCGGAGCGCCCGGGCCAGCCGCGCGTCGGCATGGTCTCGCTCGGCTGTCCCAAGGCGCTGGTCGACAGCGAGCGCATCCTGACCCGGCTCCGCGCCGAGGGCTATGCGATATCGTCCGACTATGCCGGCGCGGACGCGGTCATCGTGAACACCTGCGGCTTTCTCGACAGCGCCAAGGCCGAGAGCCTGGAAGCGATCGGCGAGGCGCTCACCGCCAACGGCCGGGTGATCGTGACCGGCTGCCTCGGCGCCGACGAGCGCTACATTCGCGGCGCGCATCCGACGGTGATGGCGGTCACCGGGCCGCAGCAATACGAAGCGGTGCTCGATGCGGTGCACGCGGCGGTGCCGCCCGCCCCGGACCCGTTCGTCGACCTGCTGCCGGCCGGCGCGGTCCATCTGACGCCGCGGCACTACAGCTACCTGAAGATTTCCGAGGGCTGCAATCACAAGTGCCGGTTCTGCATCATCCCCGACATGCGCGGCCGGCTGGCCTCGCGGCCGGCGCACGCGGTGCTGCGCGAGGCGGAGCGGCTGGTCGCGGCCGGCGTCAGGGAGCTCCTGGTCATCAGCCAGGACACCAGCGCCTACGGCACCGACCGCAAGCACGACGTCCACGACTGGCGCGGCCGGCCGGTGCGGAGCCACATCACCGATCTCGCCCGCGAACTCGGCAGCCTCGGCGCCTGGGTGCGGCTGCACTACGTCTATCCCTATCCGCACGTCCGCGAGCTGATCCCGCTGATGGCCGACGGGCTGGTGCTGCCCTACCTCGACATCCCCTTCCAGCACAGCCACCCGGACGTGCTGAAGCGGATGGCGCGGCCCGCCGCGAGCGCGCGGACGCTCGATGAGATCGCGCGCTGGCGGGCGGAGTGCCCGGCGATCGTGCTGCGATCAACGTTCATCGTCGGCTATCCCGGCGAGACCGAGGCGGAGTTCGAGCACCTGCTCGACTGGCTCGACGCGGCTGAGCTCGATCGGGTCGGCTGCTTCCGCTACGAGAACGTCGCCGGCGCCCGCTCGAACGCCCTTCCCGACCAGGTGCCCGAGCCGCTCAAGGAGGAGCGCTGGCAGCGCTTCATGGCCAGGGCGCAGGCGATCAGCGCGGCAAAGCTCGCCGCGCGGGTCGGCTCGCGGGTCGAGGTCATCGTCGACGAGGTCGACGAGGACGGCGCCACCTGCCGGACGCAGGGCGACGCGCCGGAGATCGACGGCAACCTCTTCATCGACGAAGGCTTCGCCGGCCTCAGGCCGGGCGACATCGTTTCGGTCGAGGTCGACGAGGCGAGCGAATACGACCTCTGGGGCTCGCTGTGACGCCGCCGCCTTAAAGCCACAACCTGTCGTGTTATGGCTGGGCAAGCGCGATACGACTATGCTACCCTAGGTTGTATCCACCGCCGAGCGTTGTCCGGAGGACCGCAAGGAGATGCCCGCCCGACCCGACGATAGCTTCGCGGCCGCGCTTTTTCGCTTGCTCGCGGCGGCGACGGGCATCGAGGCGGCCGGAGTCTTCGCGGTGGATCGCGGCGCCTGCCGGCTCGTTGCGGCCACCCCCGGGCTGCTCGCGGTGCGGCAGGAGGCATCGGCCGCGGCCGGCTGGCCGGTACCCGCTCGACCGAAATCCGGCGCCGATGCGGTGAGGGCCGAGCCCGCAGCGTTCGGCCTCGCGGTCCGCTTTGCCGCCGTAGCACCGTGCGAGCGGGGGTTCCTCCTCGTCGCCGACCACCGGTCGCGGCGGCTGACGCCGGTCCTCGCCCGTCGGCTCGCCGACGTCGCCGCGATGGCCGGGCCGCTTCTGGCGAAGCGGCCGGCTGCACCGCAGGACCGCGCTCCGGCCGGCAACCCGGCGCTCAGGGCGGCGATCAGGCCGCGCGCCGCGGCGCAGCGGATGGTCGATACGGCGCTCCGGGCGCGCAAGGCGTCGGGCCTGATGGTGATCGACCTCGACCGGTTCCGGGCCGTGAACGAAGCGCTTGGCGTCGCCGCGGGCGACGCGCTCCTGGCGGTGACCGGCGCGCGGCTGGAGCAGGCCCTCGATGCCGGCGACCGGCTGCTGCGCATCGAAGGCGACCGGTTCGTCGTCGTGGCGCCGCGCGACGCCGCCGGACTGCGCGCCCTCGCGCGCCGGCTGCTGCAGGCGGTGAGCCAGCCGCTGACGCTCGACGGCCGGACGGTGATGATGCAGGCCAGCATCGGGATCGTCGCGGGCTCCGACGCCGGCCAGGCGACCCCCGATCTCCTGATGCAGGCCGACACCGCGCTGCGCCGTGCCAAGGCGGACGGGCGTGCGCGGTTCGTGCTGCACGAGCCGGAGCAGGACGCGGCGGCGCTCGAGGCGAGCCGGCTGGAGCTCGACCTGCCGGGGGCGCTGGCGAACGGCCAGATGCAGCTCGCCTTCCAGCCTTACGTCGACCTCGGCGACGGCACGCCGAGCGGCGCCGAGGCGCTGCTGCGCTGGCTGCACCCGAGCCGGGGCGAACTGCAGCCGGCGGCGTTCATCCCGCTGGCCGAGGCGACCGGGCTGATCCTGCCGCTGGGGCGCTGGGCGTTGCGGACCGCGATGGAACGGGCGAAGGCATGGCCGCCCCGGCTGGCGCTCGCGGTCAACATCTCGCCGTTGCAGTTCCACCAGCCGGGCTTCATCGCCGACGTCGACGCGGCGCTGCGCGAGACCGGGTTTCCGCCCGACCGGCTGGAGCTCGAGATCACCGAGACCGTGCTGATGCGCGACAACCCCGAGACGACGGGTCAGCTCCGCGCGCTGATCGCCCGCGGCATCCGCATCGCGCTCGACGACTTCGGCACCGGCTACAGCGCGCTGGCCTACCTCGCGCGCCTGCCGCACCACCGCATCAAGCTCGACAAGAGCTTCGTGCAGGATCTCGCCAATCCCGCGACGGCCGAGCTGATCCGCGCGATCATCGCGCTGGCCCGCGCGCAGGGCGTCGCGATCACCGCCGAAGGGGTCGAGCGGCCCGAGCACCTGGCGCTGGTGCGCCGCGCCGGCTTCACCCACGCCCAGGGCTTCGCCACCGGCGCGCCGGTTTCCGACGCCGCTGCCGTGATGTCCCGCTCGATCGAGGTGCCGGCCTTCTGAACCTGGCGTCGCGCGGCGATCGACGGCCTGACCGCATTTCGATAATGATATAGATTCAACGGCTTACCGGTATTTTCACGCGTGTTACGCCTCGTAACACGCCTTGCCAATCCGCCGCCGCGGTGGCCACACTGCTGCATGGTCCTGCCCCGCCTCGCCCAGTCCCCCCGCGACCCGACCTTCGTCCAGGACCCCTACCGGTTCTACGACCGCGCCCGCGCGCTCGGCCCGCTCTTCCTGTGGGAGGAGTACGGCTACCCTTGTGCCGCGGGGCATGCCGCGGTCGGCGCGCTGCTGCGCGACCGGCGGTTCGGCCGCGAGCTGCCGGCGGATCTGAAACCGCCGCGCCCGGCGCATCTCGGCGCCTTCTATGCGCTGGACGATCTCTCGATGCTCGATCGCGAGCCGCCGGCGCACAGCCGGCTGCGCGGGCTGGTGCTGCGGGCCTTCACCTCGCGCCGCATCGCCGGCCTCGCTCCGGAGATCGCGGCGCTCGCGAACGGGCTGATCGACGGCCTCGAGCGCCCCGGGTTCGATCTCCTGAGCGGCTTCGCCGAGCGGCTGCCCGTCGTGGTGATCGCGCGGCTGCTCGGGGTGCCCGAGGCGATGGCGGACCAGCTCCTCGCCTGGTCGCACGACATGGTGGCGATGTACCAGGCCCGGCGCGACCGGGCGGTGGAGGACCGCGCCGAAGCCGCCGCGCGGGACTTCGCGCACTACCTGCGCGGCCACGTCGCCGCGCGGCGCAGCCGGCCGGCCGACGATCTCATTACCGCGCTGATCGCCGCGGAGGCCGCCGGCGACCGCCTCGACACCGAGGAACTGATCGCGACCTGCGTGTTGCTGCTCAACGCCGGGCACGAGGCGACGGTCCACGCCATCGGCAACGGGGTGGCCGCGATCCTCGCCTCCGGGCTCGATCCGGCGGCGCTCTTCGCCGACGACGCGGCGACGGCGGCCACGGTCGAGGAAGTGCTCCGGTTCGATCCGCCGCTGCATCTCTTCACTCGCTTCGCGCTCGAGGACCTCGAGGTCTTCGGGCACACTTTCCGGCGCGGCGAGACGGTGGGCTGCCTTCTCGCGGCGGCGAACCGCGACCCGGCCCGGTTCGCCGATCCCGCGCGGTTCGATCCGCGTCGCCCGGCGGGACCGCACCTGTCGTTCGGGGCCGGCATCCACTTCTGCGTCGGCGCGCCGCTTGCCCGCGCCGAGCTCGCCACGGCCCTTCCGATCCTCTTCGCCCGCCTGCCGGCCCTCGCCCTGGCGGCACCGCCGGTCTTTGCCGATCGCTACCACTTCCGGGGACTGCTGGCGCTTCCGTTGAAGTCGGCCGGTGTCGCTCCTGCGCAGTTTTCCCCTTGAGTGCTTTCCAACTCAGGATAGAGATCGCTGACTCGATTTCATGATAGGGGACATCATGTTTAAGCGACTATGCGCGGAGGCGGTCGGAACGTTCTGGCTGGTCTTCGGCGGATGCGGCAGCGCAGTGCTTGCCGCTGGCTTTCCCGAACTCGGCATCGGCTTCACCGGCGTGGCGCTCGCCTTCGGGCTGACCGTGCTGACCATGGCCTATGCCGTCGGCCCGATCTCGGGAGGACACTTCAACCCTGCCGTGTCACTCGGCCTCGCCATCGGCGGCCGGTTCGCCTGGGCCGAGGTGATCCCCTACTGGATCGCGCAGGTCGTGGGCGGCCTGATCGCCGGGACCATCCTCTTCTTCATCGCCTCGGGCAAGCCCGACTGGGTGCCGGGCGGCTTCGCCTCGAACGGCTACGGCGACCTTTCGCCGGGCAAGTACGGCCTCGCCTCGGCGATGCTGATCGAGATCGTGCTGTCGGCCGGCTTCCTGATCGTGATCCTCGGCGCCACCGCGCCGCGCGCTCCGGCCGGCTTCGCGCCGATCGCGATCGGCCTCGCGCTGACGCTGATCCACCTGATCTCGATCCCGGTGACCAACACATCGGTCAACCCGGCCCGCTCGACGGCGGTCGCCTTCTTCGCGCAGACCGGCGCCGTGGGTCAGCTCTGGCTCTTCTGGCTGGCACCACTGGCCGGCGCCGCCATCGGCGCGGCGATCTGGACCGCGCTGCTGGCGCCCGACCCCGAGCCGGTTGCCTGACGCGTGGGCGGAGCGCGGCCGGACCACCCGGCCGCGCTTTCCCTTTGGACAGGGCTCAGCTGTCGCCCTTGATCCGCACTTTCGCCATGTAGTCGGGGTCGGAGACCGCGCCGCTGGAACCCTCGCCCCGGCGGATGGCGTCGACCACGTCCATGCCGGAGATGACCCTGCCGACGACGGTGTACTGACCGTTGAGGGAAGGCGCCGGCGCGAACATGATGAAGAACTGGCTGTTGGCCGAATTCGGATCGGACGAGCGCGCCATGCCGACGGTACCGCGCTCGAACGGCACGTTCGAGAACTCGGCCGGCAGGTCCGGCATGCTGGAGCCGCCGGTCCCGGCACGTCCTTGGCCTAGGGCGGTGCGCGTGCCGAACTCGACATCGCCGGTCTGGGCCATGAACCCGTCGATCACCCGGTGGAAGACCACGTCGTCGTAGGCGCCCGAGCGGGCGAGCGCCTTGATCTGGGCGACGTGCTTCGGAGCGATCTCGGGCAGGAGCTCGATCTCGATTGTGCCGGTGGTCGAGCCGGCGACGTCGATGACGAGGACGTTGTCCGCGTCCTGCGCCAGCGCCGCCGTGGCGAAGCCCGCCGCCGCGACCAGCGCGAGAAAGGTGCGCCGGATCATGCTTCGCCGCCCACGCGGACCGAGATCATCCGGTCGGGCGATGACGGCGGCTCGCCGCGCGCGATGGCATCGACGTGCTCCATGCCTTTGGCGACCCGGCCCCAGACCGTGTACTGGCCGTTGAGGAAATGGCCGTCGTCCAGCATGATGAAGAACTGCGAATTGGCCGAGTTGGGGTTCTGCGACCGCGCCATGCCCACCATGCCGCGGTCGAACGGCAGCTTGGAGAACTCGGCCGGCAGATCGGGATGCGCCGACCCGCCGGTTCCGGCGCGGCGCAGGTTGAAGCCCTGCTCCATGTCGCCGTTCTCCACGTCGCCGGTCTGCGCCATGAACCCATCGATCACCCGGTGAAAGGCGACGTTGTCGTATTCGCCGGCCTGCGCCAGCGCCTTGATGCGCTCGACGTGCTTCGGCGCCACGTCGGGCAAGAGCTCGATGACGACGTCGCCGCCCTTCAGCGTGATGACGAGCGTGTTGTCCGGATCGGGGGTCTCGGCCATGGCATGCTTTCTCCTTGGAAAATCCCGGCGGGACCCTAGGGGAGGCCACCGATGGCGGAAACCCTCAAACCGGCTCGGTGCGGAACTTTTCCGCGATGGCGCGGGCCACCATCGGCGGCACGAACCGGCTGACGTCGCCGCCGAGCCGCGCGATCTCCTTGACCAGCCGCGAGGCGATCGCCTGGTAGTGCGCATCGGCCATCAGGAACACCGTCTCGATGTCGTCGTTCATCGCCCGGTTCATGCCGACCATCTGGAATTCGTACTCGAAGTCCGAGACGGCGCGCAGGCCGCGAATGATGACGGTGGCGCGGACTTCGGCGGCACAGTGGATCAGCAGGTTCTCGAACGGGTGCGCCACGATTTCGACGCCGCAGGCGCGGGCGATCGGGGCGCATTCGGTCTCGACCATCGCCACCCGCTCGTCGAGGTCGAACATCGGTCCCTTGTCCCGGTTGACCGCGATGCCGATGACCAGCCGGTCGACGAGACTGCAGGCCCTGCCGATGATGTCCACGTGACCGAGCGTTACGGGATCGAAGGTTCCAGGATAGAGCCCGATGCGCATCCGCGTCCCTCCTCCCGGCTTGCCGTCGCGTGACAGCAACGATATTGCGCCGCTCCGGTCAAGCCCGGCGGTTCATTCCCCCGCCGGGACGGGATCGACCCTGAGGCGCCGCATCCTGACGATCTGCGTCGCTGCATCGAGCGGCGAGACCGTCCGGAAGATGTCGCCCATCATCTCGGCATCGGCGGCCAGGCCCTTGCGAAGGCCGAGCTTGCGGCTCTTGAGCGGGCTCGAGACGCCCGGCCACGGCACGACGGCGATGCGGAACTGCCGTTCGATGCAGAGCCGGTTCAGCCAGACCTCGAAGCCGAACTTCGGCAGGTCCTGCAAGGCGTCGAGGTGCGGCGCGAGAAGCTCCCGCGGCAGCACCCGCTCGCCCGAGATGTAGTCGAGCCCGATCTGCCGCCAAAGCCGCGGAGCGTTCTCGCGGAGGCTGATCGAGATACTCGGCATTGCCTTCGAGGACCGGCGCCAGCAGCGCCGTCAGGTGATGCGCCTCCAGGCCGACCAGGTCTCCGTCGAGAAGCAGGATCAGCGCGCCACGCGCCTGCAGGATGCCGGCGCGCAGCGCGAGGGTCTTGCCCTGGTTGCGCCCGAGCGCCAGCAGCCGGGCGCCGGTGAAGCCGCGCACCACAGCGGCGGTGCCGTCGGTCGAGCCGTCGTCCACGACAATGGTCTCGTCGATCAGCGGATGGTCCGCCGCCGCGCCGAGAACGCCAGCGATGCGCGCCGCCTCGTTGAAGGCGGGAATGACGCAGCTCACGCGGAGCTCGGGTGCCGTCATGCGCGCTGTCCCATGCGGCGGAAGAACCAGTAGAGCCCCAGGACGACGCCGATCAGCAGCACGACGATCGACGCGCGGAAGAGATAGCTGTCGATCGAGGTATAGGCATAGCCGAGGGTGTAGCCGACGATCAGGAAGAAGAGGCTCTTCGGGATCGTGGCGACCAGGTTCCAGAACATGTACGGCAGGAAACGCATCCGCGAGGCCCCGGCGGCGAGCAGCACGATCATTCCGGCCGAATGCGTGAGCTTGCCGACCAGCAGCGTTCTCGCGCCGCTCTGGCGAAAGTGATCCTCGAGCACGACCTGGCGCTTGGGGTCGAGGCCGAGCCGCGTCCGCCAGCGCTGCGGCACCCAGCCAAGGCCGGACCGGCCGACGGTGTAGAAGACCGCATCGCCGACGAGGTCCGCCGCCACGACCACGGCGTAAACCGCGACGATGTTCAACTCCCCGAGCCGCGCGAGATAGGCGGCCAGCACGGTGACGATCGGCCCTTCCACCATCGCGAGGGGGAAGAGAAGCCACAGGCCTTCTGTCTGCAGCAGGTGGAGGGCGCCGTCGAGCGTGGGCATCGCGGGCGCTCAGACCGAGCCGGAGCGCGTCGGCACCGGCAGTGCGCCCGGCGCCATCCGGTTGCCGCGCCACTCAAAGCCGCTGCCGGTCATCGCGACCACCCAGAGGACCGGCAGCATGGCGTCGCGCAGCACCCAGGCGAGGACGCAGCGCGGCGACGCGGGCCAGCCGGCCGCGACCGCGAGCGCGGCCTCGGCGAGGTACCAGGACAGACAGAGCGCGGTGAAGAGCAGCACCGTCAGGGCTCCTTGCGTCATCAGCAGCAGCGCACCGAGGAGCGGCAGGAACGGACCGGTCAGGATTTCCGCGGCGAAATAGCCGCCGACCCCGAACCTGCGCACCCGGGCCCACCGCAGCTGCCGGCGCCACACCTCGGCAAAGCTCCGGACCCCAGGGGCTGCTCGAATGGCTGCCGCACCAGCCTGACCTTCAGGCCCGCCCGGCGCACGAGCTTGGTCGCCGCCACGTCCTCGCCGACTTCCACACCCAGGGCCGCGATCCCGCCCTCAGCCTCGATGATGTCGCGACGGCAGAAGAGATTCTTGCCTTGGGCGAACCCTACGCCGATCTGGTCGGCGGCGAGCTGCCAACGCGCCTGGTAGGTGTCGAGAAAGCCGCTCTCGAGCTCGGCCCAGAAGCCGGACGGACGGACGCCTGCCGGGCGGCGAGGACACCAGGCCCGTTCCCGGGGTCCATCGCGCCAGCAGCACCTGCAGGTAGTCCGGCGGCAGCAGGACGTTGCTGTCGGCCATGGCGATCCAGTCGTGCCGTGCCGCCGCCCAGCCCTTGACGAGGTTGTTGAGCTTGGGATTGCCGCTGACCGGATCGTCGCCGACGAGAAGGCGCGCGGGTGTCTGGGGATGCGCCGCGATCAGCCGCTCGGCCAGCGGGATCACCGGATCATCGGCGGCCGCCACGCAAAGGATCAGTTCGTAGTCGGGGTGGGACAGCGAGAAGGCGGAGGCGAGCGTCTCCTCGATGTTGTTCTCGATGCCGCAGACCGGCCGAAGCAGGCTGACCGCGGGCAGGCTGGCCGGCGCGGTCGGCCAGCGCCCGGCGACGATGCGCCAGAGCACGAGCGCAATGCTGGAGAACTGCAGCGCGAATGCCGCGCAGCACGCCAGAGCGACGAACGGGACGAGCATTTCAGATCGCCAGTCCCGAGGCTTCCTCGACCTCGGAGAGCGGCGTCTCGATGGCGGCAGCCGCGCGATAGTTGCGCCAGGCGATCATGCGCAGCTGGCCGTCGGCGTCCTCGACGATGGCGGTGCAGCTTTCGAGCCAGTCGCCGCAATTGGCATAGGTGACGCCGAAGTCGTCGTGCAGCGCCGCCCGGTGGAAATGGCCGCAGACCACGCCGTCGGCCGCGTGGCTTTGTGCCAGCGCGCTCAGGCGGGCCTCGAAGCGGTCGCGCGAGCGGATGAAGCGGTTGACACGCGCGAGGCCGTTCTCGATCGCCAGCCACTCGTCGCGGCCCATCGCGTGTCGGACACGGTTGACGATCGCGTTGAAGCCCCGCACAAGGCCGTCGAGCAGGCTGCCCAGATGAGACAGCCAGCGCGCCCGGCTGACGAAGACGTCGCACACGTCGCCATGCACGACGAGGTAGCGCTTGCCGTCGGCGGCGGTGTGAAAGGTCTGCTCGACCAGTTCGATCCGATCGAAGTAGATGCCGCAGTGCCGGCGGAAGAAGTCGTCGTGGTTGCCTGGGACGTAGACGATGCGCGTGCCGGCGCGCGACCGTTCGATCAGCGTGTGGATCACCGCATCGTGGACGGGAGACCATTTCGAGCGGATGCGCCGCCAGTTGTCGAAGAAATCCCCGACCAGATAGATGACGTCGGCATCGTGACGCTCGAGGAAGTCGAGGAGCAGGTGCGTGCGGCAGCCGTAGGCGCCGAGGTGGACGTCCGAGAGGAAGAGGCTGCGGTAATGTCGGCGCGCGGGCCACGCCGTGACCGCTTCGCTGTTGTCGACACTGGGCGGGGAGACGAACTTCATGAGATCGTCCGTGGCAGGATGACGCACGGCTCGGGGGGGCGGGGCTGCTGGCGCATCATTGGCACTCTCGATCCGGACAGGACCAGCTCTCGTCGCCTTCATGCGGAAGACGGCGGACTTGTCAACCTCGACCGTGCACCGCACACGATCCGGCTTGGCGTCGTGGCGGTCAGGACGCACGCCAAACCCCGGCGGGCGTGCGTCTTACCAGCTGTTGGAAATCATGTCGGTCAGTGCGGTGTTTTCCGCCTGTACCTCGGTGATGCGCGCCTTGACCACGTCGCCGATCGAAATGACGCCGACCATCCGGTTCGCCTCGATCACCGGCATATGGCGGAACCGACCGTCGGTCATCTTTTCCATCACCGAGATCGCGGTGTCCTCCGGGTGGCAGCCGATCACCGTGGCGGTCATAAGGTCCTGAACCTTCTCGTCGAGGCAGCCCACGCCGCGGTTGCCGAGGGCGCGCACGATGTCACGCTCGGACAGGATGCCGTCGACCATGTCGCCGTCGCGGCTGACGATCACGGCGCCGATCCTGTGTTCGGAGAGCACCTTCACCGCGGTGCGAACCGCATCGGTCGGCTTCATCGTGACGATCTTGTTTGTCGGCTTGGAGTCGATGATGTTGCGGACGATCATGCCGGCCTCTCCCTGTGACAAGCGGTCGCATGAGGAGTGTCCCCCCGGTCGCCGGAGCTGTCAAGACGCGGCGCTGCCGCAATATTCTTGCGCTGGCTTCGCTTTGCCGGTCCTTCGAGGCCGGAAACCGCCGCTCGTCAAACGTTCTGCCGTTCGCTGTGCCCCGGGGGCCCGTCGCTCAGCGCGGCGCGCATCCAGTCGACCACGACCTCGGCCATGCGGTTGATCCGCGCGACGCGCGCGTCGTCCTGGTGGCGCACCAGGTAGAAGGCGCGGGTCAGGCGGATGTCGTCGGGCAGCAGCATCTCGAGTTCGGGATGCTCGCGCGCGACGAACTCGGGCAGGATGCAGATGCCGACCCCCCTCTGGCACCAGCGGAGCTGCATGATCAGGCTGTTCGAGGTCAGCGCCGGATCGCTCTCGCGCCCCAGGAGCGTGTAGTAGTCGAGCTCCCGGTCGAAGATCATGTCCGAGATGTAGCCGATGCCGCGCGCCGAGCGCAGGTCCGCCATCGTCCGGACCGGCCCGAGCGAGCGGACGAGGTCGCGGCGCCCGTAGAGCCGCAGGCGGTAGTCGGCGATCTTGCGCACCGTCAGCCGGCCCGCCGAGGGCGGCGAGACGGTGATGGCGAGATCCGCCTCGCGCTTGGAGAGCGAGAACATCCGGGGCAGCGCCACCACCTGCACCTGCAGGCCGGGGTTGTCGCGGCTGAGCGCATCGCAGGCGTCGATCAGCAGGTAGTTGGAGGCACCGTCCGGCGCCCCGATCCGTATCGTGCCGGACAGCCGCTCCGCGTGCCCGCCGACCTCCTCCGCCGCGGCGCTGGCCTGGCTCTCGATCGTCTGGGCGTGCGCCAGCAGGGTCCGTCCGGCCTCGGTCATCGCGTAGCCCTCGGGCGAGCGGTCGAAGAGCCGGGCGCCGAGCGCCGCTTCCAGCGCGGCGATCCGCCGCCCGGCGGTCGTGGGGTCAAGCCCCAGCGCACGCCCTGCCCCCTGCAGCCGCCCACGGCGCGCCACGGCCAGAAAGACGCGGAGGTCATCCCATTTTAGCGTGCTTTTTTGCATGATGACCTTTGTACCATGGGGGCGCACCATGCAAAAACGCAAAACGAAAACCGGGACAATGCGGCTGTCGGCCGTTGCGGCCGGAGGTTAAGGTTCAAAAACAACTCGGGAGGGAGCCATGCCGGAACTCGCACACTTCATCGATGGCAAGCGCGTGCGCGGGGCCTCGGGACGCTTCGCCGATGTCTACAATCCGGCGACCGGCGAGGTGCAGTCGCAGGTGCCGCTGGCGTCGGCGGCCGAACTCGCCGCCGCGGTTGCCGGCGCCAAGGCGGCGCAGCCGGGATGGGCCGCCACCAACCCGCAGCGCCGCGCGCGGGTGATGATGCGGTTCGTCGACCTCCTGAACCGGGACATGGACAAGCTCGCCGAGGCGCTGAGCCGCGAGCACGGCAAGACCCTGCCCGACGCGAAGGGCGACGTGGTCCGCGGCCTCGAGGTCGCGGAGTTCTGCATCGGCGCGCCCCACCTCCTGAAGGGCGAGTACACCGACGGCGCCGGTCCCGGCATCGACATGTTCTCGATGCGCCAGCCGCTCGGCGTGGTGGCCGGGATCACCCCGTTCAACTTCCCGGCCATGATCCCGCTCTGGAAGATGTGCCCGGCGATCGTCTGCGGCAACGCCTTCATCCTGAAGCCTTCCGAGCGCGACCCGAGCGTGCCGCTGATGCTGGCGGAGCTGATGCAGGAGGCGGGGCTGCCCGACGGCATCCTGCAGGTGGTGAACGGCGACAAGGAGGCGGTCGACGCCATCCTCGATCATCCCGACATCATGGCGATCGGCTTCGTCGGATCGACGCCGATCGCCGCCTATATCTACGGCCGCGGCTGCACCAACGGCAAGCGCGTGCAGTGCTTCGGCGGCGCCAAGAACCACATGATCGTCATGCCGGACGCCGACCTCGACCAGGCCGCCGACGCGCTGATCGGCGCCGGCTACGGCGCGGCCGGCGAGCGCTGCATGGCGATCTCGGTCGCGGTGCCGGTCGGCGAGGCGACCGCCGACGCGCTGATCCAGAAGCTGATCCCGCGCGTCGAATCGCTGAAGATCGGTCCCTACACCGCCGGCGCCGACGTCGATTTCGGCCCCGTGGTCACGCGCGCCGCGCAGCAGCGCATCCTCGGCCTCGTCGACCGCGGTGTCGAGCAGGGCGCGACGCTGGCGGTCGACGGCCGCGGCTTCCGGATGCAGGGCTACGAGGACGGCTTCTTCGTCGGCGCCTGCCTCTTCGACCGGGTGACGCCCGAGATGGACATCTACAAGGAGGAGATCTTCGGGCCGGTGCTCTCGACGGTGCGGGCGAAGTCCTACGACGACGCGCTCGACCTGACGATGACCAACCCTTACGGCAACGGCACGGCGATCTTCACCCGCGACGGCGACACCGCCCGCGATTTCGCCAGCCGCATCAACGTCGGCATGGTCGGGGTCAACGTGCCGATCCCGGTGCCGCTCGCCTACCACACCTTCGGCGGCTGGAAGCGGTCGGGCTTCGGCGATCTCAACCAGCACGGGCCGGACGCCTTCCGCTTCTATACCCGCACCAAGACCGTCACCGCACGGTGGCCCTCCGGCATCAAGGAAGGCGCCGCCTTCTCGATCCCGACGATGGAGTGATGTCGCGGCCGGCGTGGCGGTTGGAGCAATGACCGGCATCCACATCCGCGTCGAAGGGCGTGTCGGACGGATCACCTTGACCCGGCCGAAGGCGCTGAATGCCCTGAGCCATGCCATGGCCGGCGCCATCGACCGGGCGCTGGTGGCCTGGGCCGACGATCCCGCCGTCGCCCTGGTGTTGATCGACGCAGAGGGCGAGCGGGCGTTCTGCGCCGGAGGCGACATCGCCGCGGTCTACGAGACCGGGCGGCGCGGCGATTTCGACCGCGCGAGGCGGTTCTGGGCCGAGGAATACCGGATGAACGCGCGCATCGCGCGTTATCCCAAACCCTACGTCGCCTTGCTGCACGGCTTCGTCATGGGCGGCGGCGTCGGCATCGCCGGGCACGGCAGCCACCGGATCGTCGGCGAGAGCGTGCAGGTCGCCATGCCGGAATGCGGCATCGGGCTGGTCCCCGACGTCGGCGGCAGCCAGCTTCTCGCCGATGCGCCCGGACGCCTCGGCGAGTACCTCGGCCTGACCGGCGCTCGGATGGGGCCCGGCGACGCGCTCCTCGCGGGTTTTGCCGACAGCTTCGTGCCGGAGGCCGCCTGGCCCGCGCTGGTCGCCGAGCTCGTCGCGACCGGCGATCCGGCAGCAATCGCCGCCCGGGCCGTGCCCGCGCCGGCAGCACCGCTCGCGGACCTGCGCGAGGCGATCGACGACGCGTTCGAGGCCCCCGACCTCGCGGTGCTCGCTGCGCGGCTCGAGGCCAGCGACTGGGGCCACGGCGTTCTCAAGGTGCTCGCCCGCCAGTCGCCGCTGTCGATGGCCTGCACGCTCGAGCTGGTCCGCGCCGCCCGCCGCGACCCGGGGATCGAGAAGGCGCTGCGGCGCGAGATGCGTTTCACCTGGCGGAGCGCCAGCGACGGCGATCTGCTCGAGGGCATCCGCGCCGCGGTGATCGACAAGGACCGCAACCCGGTCTGGCGCGACACCCTCGACAGCCTGCGCCCCGAAGACGTCGCGGCGATGCTCGCGCCGCTCGGCGGGGACGACCTCGACCTGCCTGCCCCGCCCGCCTGACCCCGGAGGATCCCCATGCAGATCGGCTTCATCGGACTGGGCAACATGGGCGCGCCCATGGCCCGCAACCTCGCCGCCGCCGGCCACGCGGTCACCGGCTTCGACGTGACCGGCGTCATCCCGGACGGCGTCACCGCCGCGGCATCGGCCGCCGACGCCGCGCGCGGCCGCGACGCCGTCATCACCATGCTGCCGAGCGGCGCCATCCTCCGCCACGTCTATGCCGAGATCGTGCCGGCCGGCAGCCCCGGCGCGGCCTTCGTCGACTGCTCGACCGTCGATGTGGAAAGCGCCCGTGCGGCGGCGGAGCTGGCGACCGCGGCCGGGCTTCTCGCCGTCGACGCGCCGGTCTCGGGCGGGACCGGCGGCGCCGCCGCGGGCACGCTGACCTTCATGGCCGGCGGCAGCCCGGAAGCGATGGAGAAGGCGCGGCCGCTCTTCGAGGTCATGGGCTCGCGCGCCGTCCACTGCGGCGGATCGGGCGCGGGACAGGCGGCCAAGATCTGCAACAACATGATCCTCGGCATCTCGATGATCGGGGTCTGCGAGGCCTTCGCGCTGGCTCAGAAGCTCGGCCTCGACGCCCACGCGCTCTACGACGTGGTCTCGACATCGTCGGGGTCGTGCTGGTCGGTCAACGCCTACTGCCCGGTGCCGGGGGTCGGCCCGACCTCGCCCGCCGAGCGCGACTACCAGCCGGGCTTCGCCGCCGAGCTGATGCTGAAGGACCTCACCCTGAGCCAGGAGGCGGCCCAGAGCGTCGACGCGGCGACCCCGCTCGGCGCCCATGCGGCAGCCCTCTACGACGCCTTCGTCGCTGCGGGCGGCCGCGGCCGCGACTTCTCCGCGATGCTGCCCTGGCTCGCCGAGCGCGGGCACGGCAGCTCCTAGGCGGGCACCAGCCGCTCCAGGAGCGCCGGCAGCTCGTCGAAGTGCGCGACGATGGCATCCGGCGCCAGGGCGGCGACCGCCCCGGGGTCGGGGCCGAAGCCCACGAGAACGCAGGGAATGCCCGCAGCGCGCGCCGCGTCGCGGTCGGTCAGCGTGTCGCCGATCAGGACGGCCCGGTCGGCCGCGCCGCCCGCACGGGCAATCGTCTCGAGCACGTGGCGCGGGTCGGGCTTGCGAAACGGCAGGCTGTCGGCGCCCAGCATGGCGGCGAAATGCCCGTCGATCCCAAGGGCCTTCAGTAGCAGCGCCGCCAGGCCCTCGGGCTTGTTGGTGCAGACGCCGAGCCGCCAGCCTGCCGCTGCGAGCCGGTCGAGCGCCGTCTCCGCGCCGTCGTAGAGCCGGGTGTGCACGGCCAGGTCGCGTCGGTAGAGCTCCAGCAGCCGCGGGTAGAGCCGGTCGATCTCGGCCTCGTCGGGCGTGCCGCCGCGCCGCGCGAGGCCTGCCCGCAACATCGCCCTGCCTCCGGCGAAGGCGGTTGCGCGGTCATGGCGCGGATCCAGAGGCGCCGGAATGCCGGCCTCCGCCATCGCCGCGTTGGCGGCGGCGATGAGGTCGGCCGAGGTATCCGCAAGCGTTCCGTCGAGATCAAAGACCGCAACCCGCATCGGGTCTCCTTCATGCCGCCACCCGCCGTGTGACGTATTTCGGTGGCAAGCTGAAACGGATACTGACCTTGTGGCTACCTTTGCGCTTTGCACAAGCGCTGCTAGAAGGCTTCGCATCGCCGCCGCTCAGGAGACTTGCATGCCGACCGCCGTCATCGTGCTCGCCGCCGGTCAGGGCAGCCGCATGAACTCCGAGCTTCCCAAGGTGCTGCATCCGCTCGCCGGCGTGCCGCTGCTCGCACACGCGCTGGCCGCCGCCCGGGCCATCGAGCCGGAGCGCATCATCCTCGTGACCGGTCACGGCGGCGAAGCGGTCGCGGCCGCGGCGCGGGCGATCGACGAGGACGTGCGGATCGTCGAGCAGGCCGAACAGCTCGGCACCGGCCACGCCGCGCTGCAGGCGGCCCCCGAACTCGAAGGCTTCGACGGCGACGCCATCGTCCTTTACGGCGACACGCCGCTGATCCGGCCCGAGACGCTGCGGGCGATGCTCGACGCGCGGGCAGACGGCGCTGCGGTGGTGGTGCTGGGCTTCGAGGCCGCCGAGCCGGGCGCCTACGGCCGGCTGATCCTCGACCCCGCGGGCGGGCTCGAGGCTATCGTCGAGGCGCGCGACGCCTCGGCCGAGGTGCTGGCGGTAGGGCTCTGCAACTCGGGGTTGCTGGCGGCGGACGCCGCAACGCTCGTCGAACTTCTCGGCGAGGTCGGAAACGACAATGCCAAAGGCGAGTTCTACCTGACCGACGTCGTGGCACTCGCCCGCGCGCGCGGGCTCGCCGCAGCGGCGATCACCTGCCCCGAAGCGGAGACGCTGGGCGTCAACTCCCGCGGCGACCTTGCCGCGGCGGAGGCGGCCTTCCAGGCCCGGGCGCGGGCCGAGGCGCTGGAGAACGGCGTGACCCTGGTCGATCCCGCGACGGTCTGGTTCGCGCTCGACACCGTGGTCGGCCGCGACGTCGCGATCGAGCCGAACGTGTTCTTCGGGCCGGAGGTGACGGTGGAATCGGGCGCGACGATCCACGCCTTCTGCCATCTCGTGGGCTGCCACATCAGCCACGGCGCCGAGATCGGGCCCTTCGCGCGGCTCCGCCGCGGCGCCGAGATCGCAGAGGACGCCCACATCGGCAACTTCGTCGAGATCAAGAACGCCTTCATCGAGCAAGGCGCCAAGGCCAATCACCTCAGCTATATCGGCGACGCGCGTGTCGGTGCCGGCGCCAACATCGGCGCCGGCACCATCACCTGCAACTACGACGGGGTCTTCAAGCACCGCACCGATATCGGCGCGCGCGCCTTCATCGGCTCGAACACGGCGCTGGTGGCGCCGGTCACCGTCGGCGCCGGCGCGCTCGTCGGCGCTGGATCGGTGATCACCAGCGACGTGCCGGACGGAGCGCTGGCGATCGCGCGCGGGCGGCAGGAGGTGAAGCCCGGGCTCGGCGCCCGCATGATGGAGCGGTTGCGCGCGCTCAAGGCCAGCCGCTGATGTGCGGCATCGTCGCCATCCTCGGCCGCCACGAGGTCTCGCCGCTGATCCTGGAAGCCTTGAAGCGGCTGGAGTATCGCGGCTACGACAGTGCCGGCATCGCGACCGTGCACGAGGGCCGGCTCGGCCGGCGGCGGGCGGTCGGCAAGCTCATCGCGCTCTCCGACCTTCTGGTGCGCGACCCGATCCGCGGACGGGCCGGCATCGGCCACACCCGCTGGGCGACCCACGGCCAGCCGACCGAGCGCAACGCGCATCCGCACCAGGCCGGCGCGGTCGCGGTGGTGCACAACGGCATCATCGAGAACTTCCGGGCGCTCAGGACCGAGCTCGAGGCGGAGGGCGTGGTCTTCGAGACCGACACCGACACCGAGGCGGTCGCGCAGCTCTGCAACCGGGCGCTCGCCGGCGGCCTCTCGCCCGTCGAGGCGGCGCGGGCGACGCTGGCGCGCCTGCAGGGCGCCTTCGCGCTCTGCTTTCTCTTCGACGGCGAGGAGGACCTGCTCGTCGCGGCGCGGCGCGGGTCGCCGCTGGCCGTGGGCTACGGCGACGGCGAGATGTTCGTGGGCTCCGACGCACTGGCGCTGGCGCCCTTGACCCACCGCATCGCCTATCTCGAGGAAGGCGACCATGCCGTCCTGACCCGGGGCGGCGCGGCGTTCTACGACGCCGCAGGCGAGCCGGTCGAACGCGAGGCCCATCACGTTCCCGCCGAGAATTTCCTCGCCGAGCGAGGACCCTACAAGCACTTCATGGCCAAGGAGATGCACGAGCAGCCGACGGTGATCGCCGACGCACTGGCGCGGTACCTCACGCCGGACCGCACCGCCGTCCTCTCGCCCCAAGGCATCGACTTCGCCGCTTGCGACCGGCTGGTGCTCGTCGCCTGCGGCACGGCGCATTACGCCTGCCACATCGCGAAATACTGGTTCGAGAGGCTGGCACGGTTGCCGGTCGACGTCGAGGTGGCGTCCGAATTCCGCTACCGCGAGCCGCCGCTCGGCCCGGGCAGCCTCGGCATCTTCGTCAGCCAGTCGGGAGAGACGGCGGACACGCTCGCGGCGCTTCGGTTCGTGCGGCGCCAGGGCGGCCAAGTCGTCTCGGTGGTGAACGTCGAGAGCTCGACGATCGCGCGCGAGAGCGACGTCGCGCTGCCGATCCTCGCGGGGCCGGAGATCGGGGTGGCGTCGACCAAGGCCTTCACCTGCCAGCTCACCGTGCTCGCGACGCTTGCCATCGCCGCGGCGCGGCAGCGCGGCCATCTGGATGCCGCGGCCGAGGAGCGGCTGGCCGGGTCACTGGCCGCGGTTCCGGGGCTGGTGGCCCGGGCGCTTGCGCTCGAACCGCAGGTGGCCGAGATCGCCCGCGATCTCGTTCGCGCGCGCGACGTGCTCTTCCTCGGGCGAGGCGCAATGTATCCGCTGGCGCTCGAAGGCGCGCTGAAGCTCAAGGAGATCAGCTACATCCACGCCGAAGGCTATGCGTCAGGCGAGCTGAAGCACGGGCCGATCGCACTGATCGACGAGGAGGTGCCGGTCATCGTGCTCGCGCCCAGCGACGCGCTCTTCGACAAAACGGTGTCGAACATGCACGAGGTGATGGCGCGCGACGGCAAGGTGCTGCTGATCAGCGATGCCGAAGGCGTCGCGGCGGCGGGGCACGAAGCCTGGCGGACCCTGACGATGCCGGCGACCGACCCGTTCGTGGCGCCGATCGTCTACGCAGCACCGGCACAGCTGCTGGCGTATCACACGGCGGTGCTGAAGGGGACCGACGTGGACCAGCCGCGCAACCTGGCAAAGTCCGTTACCGTCGAGTAGTCCTGCCGGATCAGAGCCCGGTCAGGGCGCGGGCGAACTCCTCGGGGTCGAAGGGCGCGAGGTCGTCGATGCTCTCGCCGACGCCGATGGCGTGGATCGGCAGGCGGAAGCGGTCCGCGAGCGCGACGAGGACGCCGCCTTTGGCGGTGCCGTCGAGCTTGGTCATCACCAGTCCGGTGACGTCGGCGATCCGCCGGAAGATCTCGACCTGGGAGAGCGCGTTCTGCCCGGTCGAGGCGTCGAGCACGAGGAGCGTGTTGTGCGGTGCGGAGGCGTCGCGCTTGCGGATGACCCGGACGATCTTGGCGAGCTCCGCCATCAGGTCCTCGCGGTTCTGCAGGCGGCCCGCCGTGTCGATGAGCAGGAGATCGGCACCTTCGGCCTCGGCGCGGGCCATGGCGTCGAAGGCGAGGCTCGCGGGATCGGAGCCTTGTGGCGCGGTCATCACCGGCACCCCGGCGCGTTCGCCCCAAATCTGCAACTGCTCTACGGCGGCGGCGCGAAAGGTGTCGCCGGCGGCGATCACCACGGTCTTGCCCGCGGCGCGGAACTGGCTCGCGAGCTTGCCGATCGTCGTGGTCTTGCCCGAGCCGTTCACGCCAACCACCAGCACCACCTGCGGCCGCTTGGGGTAGATCGGCATCGGGCGCGCGACCGGTTCGAGGATCGCGGCGATCTCGCCGGCGAGAAGCGTGCGGATCTCCTGTGCGCCGACCCTGCGGCCGAAGCGGCCCTCGGCGATGGCGGCGGTGACCTTGAGCGAGGTCTCCACGCCCATGTCGGACTGGATCAGCAGCTCCTCGAGGCTCTCGAGCATGGCGTCGTCGAGGACGCGGCCCTTCTCCGGCCCGAGGAGCCGGCCGACCAGCCCGGAACGCTCGGCCGCCGGCGTGTCAGGCCCGGGGGTCCCGGGCTCCGGCGCCGCGGGCGCCTCGTCGATGATGGCGTCGAGGCCTTCCTCGAGTTTCGAGGACGACTTGAAGAGCCGTTCCTTGAGCTTCTGAAAGAACGCCATGCCCGCCTCGCCCGCAACCCCGCCTCCCTAGACCGGCAGGCGAAGAGATGCAAATGCGCCCGTCAGGACACCGGCTCGGGGGCGAACCCGGCACGCGCCGCGGCCGCCTTCTCGTCCCGGAAGAGCGTCCAGGCGGCGAGAAAGAGCGCGGCGATCAGCGGTCCGATGACAAAGCCGTTGATGCCGAAGATCGAGATGCCGCCGAGCGTCGAGACCAGGATCACCCAGTCGGGCATGCGGGTGTCGGCGCCGACCAGCCGCGGCCGCAGGAAATTGTCGACGAGGCCGATCACCCCGGCGCCGACGACGACGAGGATGATCCCCTTCGCCGTCGCACCGGTCAGGAAGAGGTATCCCGCGACCGGCGCCCAGACGAGCGCGGAGCCGATCGCGGGCAGGAGCGACAGGAAGATCATCAGCGTGCCCCAGAGCAGCGCGCCGCTGATGCCGAGAAAATAGAAGGTGACCCCGCCGATGGTGCCCTGCACCACCGCGATGACGATGTTGCCCTTGACCGTGGCGCGGACCACGGCGGTGAACCGCTCGATCAGCGCGCGGTTGTAGCGGTCTGCCATCGGCATCGAGGCGATGATGTTGCGCCCGATCTGGCGGCCGTCCCGGAAGAAGAAATAGAGCACGTAGAGCATGATGCCGGCGCTGACGAAGAAGCTGAGCGTCCCCTGGCCGACGCTGAAGGCGCTGGCGGCGAGGAACTGGCTGGCTTCCTTCAGCGCCGTCGTCAGGCGGGTGCGCAGGGCGTCGAAGTCGCCGAGCCCGAACCGGTCGAGCAGGTGCTGCAGCCAGGGAGGCATCGCGGCGTGCAGGTCGGCGAAGATCGTGGTCGTGTCGTAGGTGCCCTTCTGGACCTCCGCGACCAGCCGGCTGCCTTCGCCGACCAGCGCCCCCAGCAGCAGCGTGATCGGGATGATGGCGATGACGATGCAGATGAAAAGGCTGGCCAGCGCCGCGAGGTTGCTGCGCGTGCCGAGGCGCCGCTCGAGAATGCGGTGGAGCGGCTGGAAGACGATCGCGAGGACGCCGGCCCAGAACACCGCCCCGTAGAACGGCAGCAGCAGCCAGGAGAAGGCGATCGTCACCAGCGCCAAGAGCAGCAGGAATGCCTTGTGTTGCTGGGTGTTTTCCAAGGGCCCTCTCCCAAGCGGCACTGCCGCAGGGCACCTAAACGCGGAACCAACCGGGTGGCAAGGCGCTCAGGTGCATCCTCGGCCACCTTGGCCTGCAGGACGGCAGACCCGACCCCTACCCGAACGCGCTGTCCTTCTCGATGAAGCGGATCGTGCCGGACTTGGCCTGGGCCTGGATCGCCTTGGTGATCTCGATCTGGGCCGCTTCGCCTTCCTTGCGGCTGATGTCCTCCAGCGCGGCAAGCTCCTCGACGTAGCGCTCGGAGAGGCGGCGGGGAAGGTTCTCCAGGACGAACGCCACGGTGGCGCTCTCCTGCGCCTGGCCGAGCTTCAGCGCCTTCAGGAGCACCTCCTCGGAGACGTCGCGCAGAACGCCGGCGATGTCGCGGCCGTGGAGCCGCACGGCGATGTCGTCGAAGGTGAACATCGTGCGTTGCACGTCCTGGGCGAGCGAAGGCTCCTGGGCCTCGAGATAGCTCAGGAAGCCCTCACGAACTTCGGTCGAGATGTTGTTCATAAGGCCGGCGATGAGGTCGGCCGGGCGGCGCTTGGAGAGGTTGCGCTGCAGGACCGAGAGGAAGTCGCGCTCGATGGTGCCCTGGATCGCCATGGCGACCGGCGCGTCGAGCTGCGGAATGCGCGAGAGGCGCAGCACGATCGTCTGGGCAAAGCCGCGGTCCAGGCGCTCGAGCACGCTGGCCGCGACCTCGGCGCGCAGCTCGCTCAGCACGACGGCGGCGGTCTGGGGGTGCTCGGCCTGCAGGAAGCTTGCCAGTGTCGGCGGGGGCGTGTCGTTCAGCCGCTCCCAGACCGAGCGGACCTCGCTGCGCCGGCGGCCGTCGATCAGCCGCTGCACCTCGTCCTCGTCGTCGAGCACCGCGGCGAGGAGCTTTCGCGCCGCCTTGGAGCCGCCGGAGATCTCGGGGCCGGTGGTGAGGAGCTCGAGAAACTCGACGATCACTGCGTCGAGCACGTCCTGGGCGATCTTGCCGAGGCCGCCGATCGCGCGGGCGAAGCGCTCCATGTCGGGCTCGGAAAGCTCGCGCAGAAATCCCGAGGCCAGCTCCGGCCCGATGGCGGTCAGGATCACCGCCGCCTTCTCGATCGGGCTCGGACCGGCCCCGCTCCGAACCGAGGGCAGCCGCGGCTTCTCTGGCTGCGGGCGCGCCGGCACCAGCGCGGTCTCGTTGCTCATTGCGCGTAGCTCCGCACCAGGGCCCCGGCGAGCAGGCTCCAGCCGTCGGCGATGACGAAGAAGGCGAGCTTGAAGGGCAGCGACACCACGGCGGGCGGCACCATCATCATGCCCATCGACATCAGCACCGCGGCGATCACGAGGTCGATCACCAGGAACGGCAGGAAGATCAGGAAGCCGACCTCGAAGCCGCGCTTGATCTCGCTGAGCAGGAACGCCGGCACCAGCAGCGACAGCGGCGTCTCGCCGGCGGCGGTCTCGGCCTGCGGGCGCGGCGCGGCTTCGGCGAGCATTTCCACCGTCGCGGGATCGACGCGGCCCTGCATGAAGACCCGGAACGGCGCCATGACCGGCGCGAAGGCGTCCTCGGGCTGCAACTCGCCCGCGATCATCGGCGCGACGCCGTCGTGCCAGGCCTGGGTGAAGACCGGCTCCATCACGAAGTAGGTGAGAAAGAGCGCGAGGCTCACGATCATCATGTTGGGCGGCGCCTGCTGCACGCCGATCGCCTGCCGCAGGATCGACAGCACCGTCACCATGAACGGAAAGCAGGTCACCATGATCGCGAGCCCGGGGGCGAGGCTGAGCAGCGTGATCAAGAGGAAGAGCTGCACCGTGCGCAGGCTGAACGACTGGCCGTTGCCGAGGTCGATCGAGATCTGCTGCGCCGCCGCCGGGTGGACAGTACAAAGGAGCCCTGCCGCCAGCGCGAGGAGGAGGATCACTCGCGGGCGGCAGGGCTCAGAGTTCATTCGAGAAATCGGCCACTTCGGTGAGCCGGACGCCGAGGCGGCCGGTGTCGTCGCCGATCTCCTGCAGTTCGCCGCGGGCGATCAGCCGGTCGCCGATGTAGAGCTCGACCGGGTCGTCGATCGTGCTGTCGAGCGTCAGGACTGAATCGCGCCGCAGCTCGACGAGCTCGCTGACCAGCGGCCGGGCCTTGCCGACCGAGATCGTGACCTCGATCGGCACGCCGAGGAAGGCGCCGGCCCGCGCCGGCCGTCCGCCGCGCTCGGGAGCCGCCGCGGACGGCGAGGCGGGCTCGGCCTGCGGCGGCGCCTCGTCCTCGCCGGCGGTCTCTTCACTCATCGCGCTCGCCCTCGCTGCCGGATTTCAGGTGCGACGCCGCGCAGGCGCGGATCTGCGCGATGCAGGCGTCGAGATCGATATGGTCGTAGCCCTGGTCCCAGAAGAGCTGGGCCTCCCGCGGGAGCAGGTCGGGCGCGGCCTCGACCGCGGCATCCAGCCCATGATGGGCCAGGAGCAGCGTCAGCCGCTCGACGAGCTCCGGCGCGCAGCGCAGCCGCGGCCGCGGCTCAGGGGCCAGGAGGACGGCGCGCTCGACCAGCCGGGCGATCTCGAGGCCGAGACCCGCCTCGGCGAGCGCGGGCGTGATCGCGGCGGCGAGGGCCTCGACCATCGGGGCGAGCGTCGCGACGACGTGCCGGCGGGCAGCTTCGTTGGTGAGGCGGGCGTCGGCGATCGCCTCGACGAGTTCGCTGGTCAGCCGGCCCTCCTCCTCGAGGTAGGCGTCGGTGGCCATGCCCTGCCCCGCCATGAAGCCCGCATGGTAGGCTTCCTCGCGGGCGGCCTCGATCCGGCGTTCGACCGGGTTGCCGCGGAGCGCCAGCGGCCCTTCGTGCGGCGTGAAGGTCTCGAGGCGGTAGGCGTTCATGATCCGGCAGGCTCCTTGACGGCGTCGGGCGATTCGATCCAGCTCCTGAGCACGGCGGCGCTGTCCTCGCTGCGGCTTGAAATGACGTCGCGCAGGCGCTCGATCTTGGTGACCGTCTGCGCCGGCAGGTCGAGGATGTCGCTGCCGATCTGGGCCTGCCCGAGGCGCGGGGCATCGCCGCGGAACTCGCTCGGGCCGGTCAGCTCGGCGAGCTGCAGCAGGGGCTTGCGGCTCGTCATCGGGCGGAGCACGAAGACGATGAGCGCAATCACGATGGCGCCGAGGACGCCGAGCTGCGCGAGCCGTCCGCCCCAGAGCTCGAGGAACCGCGAGCCTGCGGCCTCGGCCAGCGTGCCCTGGTCGGGCGGCAGGGTGAACTGCAGCGATTCGATGGTCACGGTGTCGCCGCGGCCGGCGTCGAACCCGACGGCGGACTGCACGAGCTGGCGCAGCGTCTCCATCTCCTCGGGCGGGCGCGGCGCCCAGGCGTCCTTGCCATCGGCGCCTGGGGCCGTGATTCCGTCGACCATCACCGCGACGCTGATCTTCCTGACCTGGCCCGGCTGGATCACCCGCTCGCGACGGGTCTCGGAGATCTCGAAGTTCTGCCGTTCGGTGGTCTTGCTGGAGCTCGCCTTGTTCTCGCCGTTGTTGCCGCCGACATCGCCGTCGGGAAGGTTGCTCGCCACCGTGACGCTCGGCGTGCTGCCTTGGCTGCTGTCGGCGCTCTCCTCGGTCTCAGAGCTGACGGCGACGCGGCTGTCGGGATCGACCGTGCGCTCGGTGATGGTCTGGCTTTCCATGTCGGCGTCGACGTTCACCTCGACGATGGCGCGGCCCGGGCCGACGCGCGCCTCGAGCAGGCGCTGGATGTTGGCGCGCAGCGTCTCGGCGCGCTGGTCGGGGCTGGAGCGGCCGCCGTGCAGCGCATCGTCCTTGCCGGCGAGCACGACCCCGCGTGCGGCGTCGATCACCGCGACGGCCTCGGGCGTGACGCCGGCGACCGCCGAGGAAACGAGATAGCGGATCGCCTCGGCCTGGTCGCGGCCGAGCTCGCCCCGCGCCATGCTGACGGTGACCGAAGCCGACCCGGCCGGGGTGCGCTGGAACGGCTGCGCCACCGGGTTCGAGAGATGCACCCGCGCCGAGCGCACGTCCGGCGAGCCGGTGATGGTGCGGGCGAGCTCGCCCTCCTTGGCACGCCAGTAGGCGGCGTCGAACATCTGGCTGGTGGTGCCGAAGCCCGAGAGGCCGTCGAGGATTTCGTAGCCCGCGGGGCCGCCGGCCGGCAGCCCCTTGGCGGCCAGCGCCATGCGGACGCGGTCGCGCGACGCGCTGTCGACCATGATCGCGGTGCCGTCGACCTCGAACGCCACGCCTTCGGCTTCGAGTTCGGCCACCACCTCGCCCGCAGCCTTGGCGTCGAGGCCGGAATAGAGCATCGCCAGATCGGGCTCGGTGGCGACGCGGCTGATGCCGTAGATCGCTGCGATGATCGCCAGCACGCTCAGGCCCGCGATCAGCCGTCGCCGCGCGTCGAGCCCGTTCCAGAGTGCCTGAAGCTGTTTCACCGCGGTCCTTCGGTCTTCGGCAGGCGGAGCTGTGACCGCCGTTTGCGATGCCGGATACTCGGGCGGCCATGCTTAAGAATTGGTTAGTGATGCTCGGTTTACCTGTGGCCGAAACACGAACTTTAACGATCGGGGCAACGATGACCGACGCCGCTGAGACCGCAGACGCCGCAGCCGTTCCCCGCAAGGGGAAGCTCGGGCTCCTGCTGGGAGGCGTGGCGGCGCTCGGCCTCGGCGGCGGCGCGTTCTATGCCATCTATTCCGGCATGATCGACCCTGCGGGCCTCTTCAGCCACGAGGCGGAGCCGGCGCCTGACGCGCTCGGGGACGTGGCCTTCGTGGCGATGGAGCCGATCATGATCTCGCTGCCACCCGATGCGACTGCCAGGCACCTGCGCTTCTCGGGATCGCTCGAGGTGGCTCCCGAGCACCAGGGCGAGGTCGCGGGGCTGATGCCGCGGGTGCTCGACGTGCTCAACACCTACCTGCGCGCCGTCGAGGTCCGTGACCTCGAGGACCCCGCGGCGCTGGTCCGGCTGCGGGCGCAGATGCTCCGGCGCATCCAGGTCGTGACCGGGGAGGGCCGGGTGCGGGACCTGCTGATCACCGAATTCGTGCTGAACTAGGAGAGCGCCCGATGGACCTCTTGATGAACGGCCTGCTGGCGGCGGCGACGCTTTTCGCGGGCGCCTACTGCTGGGTGCTGGCACGGCGGGTGCGCGACCTGAAGTCGCTCGACAAGGGCCTCGGCGGCGCAATCGTCACGCTGACCCGGCAGGTCGAGCTGGCGCGCACCACGCTCGACGAGGCCCGCGCCGCATCGCGGGACACCCGCCAGGACCTCGCCCAGCTCGTCGCGCGTGCCGACGGCGCGGCGGGCCAGCTCAAGCTGCTGATTGCGGCAGCGCCGGTCCCCGCGCCGGCGCCACAACCCGCTCCGGTGGCCGCGGCGGTCGCTCCGGCAATCGCTCCGGCAGCCGCGACCCCTGCCCCTCCGCAGCGCCCGGAGCCGCCGCTTGCGGCGGTCCCGACGCTTCGCGCGGTTCCGGAGACGGCCGCGGAACCCGTCGACATCCCCAAGGTGGCGCACCTCGCCGAGGTGCCGAAGCCGCGAGCGATGGCGCCGATCGAGAACCCGCTGCGCCGCGCCAAGCCGGCGCCGGGCGCGCCCCGCAGCGAGGACGAGCTCATCGAGGCGCTGAGCGCGCTTGCGGGCGGGGGCCGCTGAGCCATGGCGGAAGGCGGCCGGCCGGTCCTGAGCGGCGTGGGGCTGATCGTCCTCTGCTTCTTCGCCTCCGCCGCGTTGCGCGTCGGGGGCGGCGGCTGGGCGCTGGCCCAGGGGATGGGCACCGCTCCGCCGCCCGACGCGGCGGACGAGGCCGACAGCGCCAGGCTCCTCGCCGCGATTCGCGACCGCCAGGCGCAGCTCGACGCCGAGGAAAAGCGGCTCGCCGACCGCAAGCAGACGCTGAGCGTTGCCGAGACCAAGCTCTCCGAGCAGCTCGCGGCCTTCGACAAGGCGCAGAAGAACCTGGAGAAGACCCTGGCATTGGCCGACGAGGCCGCCGAGAAGGATCTCGCGCGGATGACCACGGTCTACGAGAACATGAAGCCCGCCGACGCCGCGAAGATCTTCGAGCGCATGGACGTCAACTTCGCCGCCGGGCTCCTGGCCCGGATGCGGCCGGACGTCGCAGCCAAGGTGCTGACCGGCATGACCGCCGACACCGCCTACGCGGTGACGCTGACGATCGCCAGCCGCAACGCCGCCGTCCCCACCAAATAGCCGGCGGCTTGAAGCTTTCTTAAGGCCCCCGCCGCTAAGAACAGATCGTTGAGCGAGTGCGGCGCCCCGCGCGCCGAGAGACCGGGAATAAGCACATGTTCGGAATTGCCGGCATCGTCATCGTCTTCGTGATGGTCTTCGGGGGCTACACGATGGCCGGCGGCAAGATCGAGATCATCCTGCACTCGCTTCCGTTCGAGATGATGATCATCCTCGGCGCGGCGCTCGGCGCCTTCGTCATCGGCAACGACAAGCACGGCGTCACCCACACGCTGAAGGACGTGGCCAAGGTCTTCAAGGGTCCGCACTGGAAGACCAAGGACTTCCAGGACCTGCTTTGCCTGATGTTCCAGCTGATCCGCATCGCGCGCTCCAATCCCGTCGAGCTCGACCAGCACATCGAGGACCCCGGCGCGTCGTCGATCTTCGGTGCCTACCCGCGCATCCTGGCCGACGACGAGGCGGTGGCGCTGATCTGCGACACGCTGCGCTCGGCCTCGATGAACTACGACGATCCGCACCAGGTCGAGGAAGTCCTGACCAAGCGCATCGAGAAGAACTTCATCGAGGCGCAGCACTCGGCGCACACGCTGCAGACCATGGCCGACGGTCTGCCGGCACTCGGGATCGTGGCCGCCGTGCTCGGCGTGATCAAGACGATGGCCTCGATCGACCAGCCGCCGGAGATCCTCGGCAAGATGATCGGCGGCGCGCTGGTCGGCACCTTCCTCGGCGTCTTCATCGCCTACGGCTTCGTCGGGCCGTTCGCGAGCCGGGTGAAGGCGGTGATCGACGAGGACCAGCACTTCTACAACCTGATCCGCGAGGTGATGGTGGCGGCGCTGCACAACCACGCCCCGAACATCTGCGTCGAAGTCGGCCGGCAGAACACGCCGGCGAACCTCAGGCCCTCCTACAACGAGCTCGAAGGGGCGCTGCGCGCTTCCAAGCAGAGCCTCGCGGCGTGATCCGCGCCGGCGTTCTCGGTCTCGGGGCGCTGGCGCTCGCCTCAGCGGCAGCCGCCGCGGAAGGCGGTCCGATCCGCGGCGGCGAGCATGACGGCTTCACCCGCATCGTGCTGACGATCGAGCCCACCACCGAATGGTCGCTCGAAAGCGGCGAGGGCCGCGCGGTGATCCACTTTCCCGGGCGGCAGCTCGCCTTCGCCACCGGGCAGGTCTTCGACAAGATCCCGCGCAGCCGCATCGTCGCGGTGACGAGCGCGCCGGACGCGTCCGGAACCACGGTGACGGTCGATCTCGGCTGCGACTGCCGGGTCAGCACGTCCTTCGTCGGCGCCCGGTACCTCGCGCTCGACGTGGCCGATCGCAGCGCCGAGGTCGCCACGGAAGCGCCGGAGGCACGCGCCGCGCGCGAGGCGAAAGTGGTGGCGGGCGCCGAACAGGCGCTCATCCGCCAGATCGAACGGGCGGCGAGCCAAGGCGTCGTCGAGCTGTCCGCGCCCGACGCACTGCCGAAAACGACCGCGCCGGAAGACACCGCCCCGAGGCCGCGCGCCGTCGAACCCGCGCCTCCGGCTCCGACGCCGGCGGAAAAGCTCGCGCCTGTCTCCGTCCCGACCGCGCCCGACGCAACGACGGAGCTCTTCGAAGCGCAGGAGCAGATCGAGGCGACCACGGTCTTCGATCGCGACGGCAGGCGCGCGGTCGAGGCCCGCACGACGGCCGCGCCGGCGAGCGCGTGTCTGGACGATGCGCGCCTCGATCTCGGCGCCTGGTCGAATGGCCTCGACTTCACCGGCCAGGCGATGGCGCTCCGCCGGCAGCTCGTCGGCGAGTTCGATGCACCGAACGCCGCCAGCATCGTGGCGCTGGCGCGGCTCTACATCCGCTTCGGGTTCGGCACCGAGGCGCAGGCGCTGCTCGACGGCTTCGCGGGAGCCCCGGACGTCGAGGACCGGGCGCTTCTCGCCGATCTCGCCCGCGCGGTCGACGGAAGGCCCGCGGCGCCGGGCGGCCCGCTCGCCTATCCCGGAGCCTGCCCGGGCCTCCACGGCCTCTGGCTGGCGCTCGGCGGCATGGCGCCGGTCTTCCACGACCCGGCGAGCTTCGCCTCCGTCCAGTCCGCCTTCGCCGCGCTGCCGCCGGACCTGCGGCTGCTGGTCGGCCCGGGTTTCGCGGGCCGGCTTCTCGACGCCGGGCGACCGGCGGAGGCACGGCTGATCTACGATACCACGGTCCGGCCCGGCACGCCGTCCGATGCGGCGGTGCAGCTGGTCGCGGCGCGGCTGGCGGCGGCGGAAGGCCGGCCCGAAGAGGCCGCCGCGGCCTTGACCGCGCTTCTCGACGGCGACGGGCATGCGTCGGTCGATACTCTGGCACAGCTCGCGCGGGTCGCGCTCGACGCCCGGCTGCCGATCCCGGAGCGCTTCGTTACGGATCTCCGCGCCGCAGCCCTGCAATATCGCGGTGGCGATCGGGAGCGGCAGCTGCGCGGGCTCCTCGTCGAGGCGCTCGCCCGCCGCGCCGAGCTGGCCGCCGCGATCCGCGAGGCCCGGGCCGCGGCTCGCGACATGCCGGACGCCGCCGCCGGCTTCGAGGCGCTCGCCGTCGGCGCCCTCGCCGAGGCCGATCCCGCTGCCGTCGGCGCCGCCTCCTACAGCGAGACGGTGCTCGGCGCCACCGATCTGATCGACGCGACCGCGCCGGGCGATCCGGCGCGCGCGGCGGTCGCCGGGCGGTTGGTGGCGCTCGGGCTGCCGGGGCCGGCGCTGGCAATGGTGTCGCCGGCGCTCGTCGCTGGCGACGAGGCGGCGCGCCTGACCGCGGCGGAGGCGCGTCTGAGCCTCGGGGACCCGGCAGCCGCGCGCGACGCGCTCGGGCCGCTCGCCGCACCCGAGGCGGTGGAGCTCCGCGCCAGGTCCTTTGCGCTCGAGGGTGCCTATGACCGGGCGCTCTCGACCCTCGCCGACCGGGGTCTCGCCTCCGACGCCGCGGCATACGCCTGGCCGTCCGGCGCCTGGAGCCGCGTTCGCGACGCCGCCCCGGATCCCGGAAGAGAAGCGATGGCGGGCTACATGACCGTCAGGAGCGGCGAGGCCGCGCCGCCCGCCCCCGCCGCCGATCCCGCGGCGCTCGATTCGAACCAGGCGTTCCAGGAGCCGCTGCCGCCGCTCGAGCGCCCCAGCCTCGACGCCGCACGCCGCCTGCTCTCCACCGGCGGCCAGGTCGGCGGCTTCGTCCAGAACCTGTTGACAGACGCCCCCGCGGACACTGCCGCCCCCCACTGACGCACCTTGGCCCAGCGACCGAGGCCCGGCGTGCGAAACGCCGGATTTTAATGAAGATGAATCTCTTTGCGATCAGAGACTTACCAGTAATTTCGCGTGCGAAATGCACCGAACCTCGCGATCAGCCGGCCAGGCGGCGCTGCAGAAGCGCCTTGTCGCCGGGGTCATCGGCGCGGCCGAGGGCGTCGACGAGGCTTTCGAGCGAGGCGAGGTTGTGGCAGGCGCGAAAGCTGTCGACGTTTGGCAGGATGGCGCGGATGCCACGGGCGCGAGGCTCGAAGCCGTCCCAGCGCAGCAGCGGGTTCAGCCAGATGAGCCGGCGGGCCGAGAGGTGCAGCCGCTCCATCTCGCGGGCCAGCCGGTCGGGATCGCCGCGGTCGAGGCCGTCGGTGATCAGCAGCACCACCGCCCCCTGCCCCAGCACCCGCCGCGACCAGTCCCGGTTGAATTCGTGCAGGCATTCGCCGATGCGGGTGCCGCCTTCCCAGTCCTGCGCCTCGTGGCCCGCGGCTTCCAGCGCCGCATCGACGTCGCGCTGGCGCAGGTGGCGGGTGATGTTGGTGAGCCGCGTGCCGAAGGTGAAGGCATGGACCTGCGCCCAGCCCGCGCCTTTGGCGTTGGCGGCCGCGTGGAGGAAGTGCAGGAGCATGCGGCTGTAGGCCGACATCGAGCCGGAAATGTCGCAGAGCGCCACGAGGTTCGGCCAGCGCGTCCGCCGCGCCCGGGTCACCAGCGCCTGCACCTCGCCGCCCGAGCGCAGCGCCGCCCGCATCGTGCCGCGCCAGTCCGCCACCCGGCCGCGCGGGTCGACCCGCGTGCGGCGGCTGGCGATCGGGCGCACCGGCAGTTCCAGCCGGGCGATGGCGCGGCGCGCCTCGGCCTGCTCGGCCGCCGACATCTGCTCGAAATCCAGACGCCGCAGCTTCTCCTCGGCCGAGAAGGTCAGCGTGGCGTCGATCTCGATCTCCTCGCCACCGTCCTCCCGCTCCGGCAGAGGCGGCCGCTCTGCACCGTCCACCAGCGCCTCGGCAGCGCGCCGCTCCGCCGCCTGCGGATCGGGGCGGTCGTTCAACCCGCGCACCAGCGGCATCAGCAGCGCCATCATCTGCTCCATGAACCGAGGATCGCGCCAGAACAGCCGAAAGACCTGGGCAAAGATCGCCCGGTGTTCCGGGCGGCCGACGAAGCAGGCCTCGAGCGTGAAGTAGAAGTCCGCCTTGTCGGTGAACCCCACGGCCTCGACGGCACGAATTGCGTCGAGCACCCGGCCGGTCCCCACCGGCACCCCGGCCTTGCGCAGCGCCCGGGCGAAATGCGCGATGTTGTGGGCGAGCTTGCCGTCCTCGGGGACGGGCAGGTCGGCGAGGTTCGCCACGCCGGTCAGACCGGCCCGAGCTCGGCCCGGGCCTCGTCGAGGATGCGCTTGGCCTCGGAGCCCTGCAGCCGGCCAATGTCGTCCTGGTACTTGAGGAGCGCGCCGAGGGTGTCCGCGATCACCTGCGGCGAGAGCTGGACCGCGTCGAGCGCCACGAGGCACTTCGCCCAGTCGATGGTCTCGGCGACGCCGGGCTTCTTGAAGAGGTCCTCGTCGCGCAGCCGCTGGACGAAGGCCACCACCTCGCGGCTCAGCGTCTCGGAGACCTCGGGGGCGCGCGCCCGGAGGATCGCCAGCTCGCGCTCGAAGTCGGGGTACTCGACCCAGTGGTAGAGGCAGCGGCGCTTCAGCGCGTCGTGCACCTCGCGAGTGCGGTTCGAGGTCAGGATGACGATCGGCGGCTCATCGGCACGGATGGTGCCGAGCTCGGGGATGGTGACCTGGAAATCGGAGAGCGCCTCGAGCAGGAAGGCTTCGAACGGTTCGTCGGTGCGATCGAGCTCATCGATCAGCAGCACCGGGGCGCCGCCGTCCTGCGGCTGCATCGCCTCGAGCAGCGGCCGGCGGATCAGGAAGCGTTCGGAGAAGAGCTCCTCTGTCAGGGCGTGGCGATCGGCCGAGCCTTCGGCCTCGGCGGTGCGGATCGCCACCATCTGCGCCGGAAAGTTCCACTCATAGACGGCGCTCGCCGAATTGAGGCCCTCGTAGCACTGGAGCCTGATCAGCCGGCGGCCGAGCGCCTGCGACAGCGCCTTGGCGATCTCGGTCTTGCCGACCCCCGCCTCGCCTTCGAGAAAGAGCGGCCGCCGTAGCTTCAGCGCAAGAAAGACCACGGTCGAAAGGCCGCGGCCAGCCACGTAGCCGGCTTCTGCAAGCATCGCCTGCGCGGCATCGATGGTCTCTGGCAGCGGCGAGGATGGCATCTGGGTCTCCCTGGGATGCGCGATAAGGATGCGCCCGCAGGGGCGCAAGACCTATCTCGCCTGAGCCTTGCGCAGCCCCGGCCGCTCGTCGGAGGTGACCTCGATCCTGGTTTTCCACAGCTTGCAGAGCCGCAGCACCGGCTTCGGCGGATCGCGGTCGGTGAAGAAGGTGTCGATGTCCTCGAGCGAAGCGATGCGCACCGGAGCGCTTCGGCTGAACTTGGAATGATCGGCGACCAGATACGTGCTCCGGGCGTTCCGCACCACGGCCTGGGTGACGCGCACCTCGCGAAAGTCGAAGTCGAGCAGGTCGCCGTCCCTGTCGAGCGCCGATGCGCCGATGACCGCGACGTCGACCTTGAACTGTCGCACCATGTCGGCGGTGATGTCGCCGACGAGCCCGCCGTCGCTGCGCCGGACGACGCCGCCGGCGACCACCACCTCGCAGGACGGATTGGCCATCAGGATGTTGGCCACGTTCATGTTGTTGGTGACCACCATCAGGTTCCTGTGGCCGAGCAGCTCGCGCGCCACCGCTTCGGTGCTGGTGCCGATGTTGAGAAAGACCGATGCATCGTCGGGGATGCTGCGGGCGCAGAGCCGGCCGATCCGGTCCTTCTCCTCGGAATAGAGCATCCGGCGGTCCTCGTAGCCGATGTTGGCCACGCCCGAAGGTAGGAGCGCGCCGCCATAGACCCGCTCGAGCTTGCCGGCGTCGCAGAGCTCGGTCAGGTCGCGGCGGATCGTCTGGGCGGTGACGTCGAACTGCACCGTCAGATCCTCGACCAGCACCCGGCCGTTCTTCTTGGCCAGTGCGAGGATTTCGGTCTGTCTGAAGTTCTGGGCCAATGCGGTCCCGCCGACGCTGACCGGTCGGATTTGCGCACAGGACCGAAACGGAATCAAGCATGAGTGGCGCATCATCGCGCCCCAAAGAGAGTTCCCCTGCCGGGGATGCCCACCTGCAGGGCCCCGCTGACGGCGCCCGGTCGTGCCGGGGCATCCCGAAACGAACATCGGCGCACAGGAATGTTGACAGACCGCGCATGGCTTGCGATGGTCGAGACAAGCAAGAAGACAGACTTCACGGAGGGTGCGCTGTTTGGCGGACACGGACGGCATCGTCGATCTCTTCGTCATCGGCGGCGGCATCAACGGCTGCGGCATTGCGCGCGACGCGGCGGGGCGCGGCTTGTCGGTGGTCCTCGCCGAGATGAACGATCTGGCTTCGGCGACCTCGTCTGCCTCGACCAAGCTCTTCCACGGCGGACTGCGGTATCTGGAATACTACGAGTTCGGCCTCGTCCGGGCCGCGCTGATCGAGCGCGAGACCCTGCTGCGCGCCATGCCGCACATCAGCTGGCCGCTGCGCTTCGTGCTGCCGCTCCATGACGCCATGCGGCCGGCCTGGCTGGTGCGCCTCGGGCTTTTCGTCTACGACCATCTCGGCGGCCGCAAGCTTTTGCCCCCTACCCGGACGCTGTCCCTGGCGGACGATCCGGCCGGCAAGCCGCTGAAGCCGCAGTTCCGCAAGGCCTTCGAGTACTCCGACTGCTGGGTGCAGGACGCCCGGCTGGTCGTGCTCAACGCCCGCGATGCCGCGGCGCTCGGCGCACGGATCATGACCCGCGCCAGGGTGGAGCGTGCCGAGCGCGACGGGCCCGTCTGGCGTGTCGAGGTTCGGCACCGGGACGGCGCCTCCGAGACGGTCAGGGCGCGCGCATTGGTGAATGCCGGCGGGCCTTTCGTGCAGGAGGTCATTCGCGACACGCTGCACATCGACGCCCCGAGCCATGTCCGGCTCGTGCGCGGCAGCCACATCGTCACCCGGCGCCTCTTCGAACATGACCGCTGCTACTTCTTCCAAGGCGCGGACGGCCGGATCATCTTCGCCATTCCCTACGAGACCGACTTCACGCTGATCGGCACGACGGACCAGGACCACCACGGCAGCCCCTCGGAGGCAACCTGCACCGACGCCGAGGCGGACTACCTCTGCCGGTTCGCCTCGGAGTATTTCGCAAGGCCGGTCACCCGCGACGACATCGTCTGGACCTACTCCGGGGTGCGGCCGCTCTACGACGACGGCTCGTCGTCGGCGACCGCCGCCACCCGCGACTATGTGCTCGACGTGGACACCACGGCGGCGCCTCCGCTCCTGAACGTGTTCGGCGGCAAGATCACGACCTACCGGCGGCTGGCGGAGGCCGCGCTGAAAAAGCTCGCCCCGTATTTCCCCGGCCACGGGCGCGCCTGGACCGCCGGGGCGCCGCTTCCCGGCGGCGACTTCCCGGTGGACGGCGTGCCGGCGCTGATCGACGGGCTCCGCGCGCGCTACCCGTTCGTCGATGCCTTCCAGGCGAACCGGCTGGTGCGAAGCTACGGGACCGAAGCGGCCGCCATGCTCGGGGCCGCGACGCGGGCCGAGGATCTCGGACAGGATTTCGGCGCCGGCCTGACCGAGCGCGAGCTCGACTGGCTGATGCAGGCCGAGTTCGCCTGCACCGCCGAGGACGTGGTCTGGCGCCGGTCCAAGCTCGGCTTGCGTTTGACGCCGGATCAGGTCTCTGTGATCGATGCCTGGATGGCCAAGCGCCTTTCCGACGACGCCGTCGGCAACGAGAAGAGAATGTCCGGAGGAACCCGATGACCTTGACCCTCGATCGGGTGGAGAAGGTCGTGAATGGCCGTGCCCACATCCACCCGACCAGCCTGACCCTCGAGAAAGGCACGATGAACGTGCTCCTCGGGCCGACGCTGGCGGGCAAGACCTCGATGATGCGGCTGATGGCCGGCCTCGACCGGCCGACCTCCGGCCGCGTGCTCTGGAACGGCGCGGACGTGACCGGAATGCCGGTGCAGGCCCGGGCGGTCGCGATGGTCTACCAGCAGTTCATCAACTATCCCTCGTTCACCGTCTACGAGAACATCGCCTCGCCGATGCGGCTGATGCGCAAGCCCAAGGCCGAGATCGATGCGGCGGTCGGCGAGACCGCGGCGCTCCTGGGACTGACGCCGATGCTGCAGCGCAAGCCGCTCGAGCTCTCGGGCGGGCAGCAGCAGCGCTGCGCGCTCGCCCGGGCGCTGGTCAAGGGCGCCGGGCTGGTGCTGCTCGACGAGCCGCTCGCCAACCTCGACTACAAGCTCCGCGAGGAACTGCGTGCCGAGATCCCGCGCATCTTCGAGGAATCCGGCGCGATCTTCGTCTATGCCACCACCGAGCCCGAAGAAGCCCTGCTCCTCGGCGGCAACACCGCGACCCTCTGGGAAGGCCGGGTGACCCAGTTCGGCCCGACGCCGCGGGTCTACCGCGAGCCGCTGGACGCCACCACGGCGCGGGTCTTCTCCAACCCGCCGATGAACTTTCTCGGCATCGCCAAGACCGGCGACCGCCTGCTCTTCGGACAGGGGCAGTCGGCGCCCGCCACCGGCGCGCTCGCGCTCCTTCCCGACGGGCGATACGTTGCCGGGTTTCGTCCCAACCACCTCGACCTCGACCCGCACGGCCCGCGGATGCTGGTCTTCACCGTCACGGTGACGGTGACCGAGTTCACCGGATCGGAAACCTTCGTGCACATGGAGCATGACGGCGACCGCTGGGTCGGCCTTGCCGAAGGGATGCGCGACCTGCCCATCGGCACGCTGCACAAGGCCTATCTCGACCCCGCGCACGTCTACGTCTTCGGCGAGGACGGGCGGCTGGTCGCCCCGGCCGCCTACGCGCAGGCGGCCTAGACCATGGCCCGGATCACCCTCGCCCATCTGGCGCATTCCTACCTGCCCAACCCGAAGACGCCGGCCGACTACGCGCTGAAGCGCATCGACCACGTCTGGCGCGACGGTGCGGCCTATGCGCTGCTCGGGCCGTCCGGCTGCGGCAAGACCACGCTCCTGAACCTGATCTCCGGGCCTGCTCATTCCGTCGGAGGGGCGCATCCTCTTCGGCGAACAGGACGTGACCCGCGCCCCGACCGCGCAGCGCAACATCGCGCAGGTTTTCCAGTTCCCCGTGGTCTACGACACGATGACCGTGCGGCAGAACCTCGCCTTTCCCTTGCGCAACCGGGGCGCCGAGGACGGCTACGTGCGGACCCGCGTGGCCGAGATCGCGGCGATGATCGGCATGGAGGACGTGCTCGACCGCAAGGCGCAGGGCCTGACCGCCGATGCCAAGCAGAAGATCAGCCTCGGCCGCGGCATGGTGCGCGAGGACGTCAACGCGATCCTGTTCGACGAGCCGCTGACGGTCATCGATCCCCAGATGAAATGGGAGCTTCGCACGCAGCTGAAATCGCTGCACCGCCGCTTCGGCCACACGATGATCTACGTGACCCACGACCAGACCGAAGCGCTGACCTTCGCCGACGAGGTCGTGGTGATGGTCGACGGCGCCGTGGTGCAGATGGGCACGCCCGCCGACCTCTTCGAACGGCCGGCGCACACCTTCGTCGGCTACTTCATCGGCTCGCCCGGCATGAACGTGCTGAGCGCACGCATCGAAGGCGACCGGGCGCTCGTCGGCGGCGCCGAGGTGCCGCTCGGCCGCGGCTACCGGCCGCTGACCGGCAAGGTCGAGATCGGCGTCCGCCCGGAATACTCCCGCCTCACCACCGGCGAGGCCGGGCTGCCGGTGCGGGTGCGCCGGATCGAGGACGTCGGCCGGCACAAGATCATCCGCGCCGACCTCTTCGGCAAGGAGATCAACATCCTGGCGCCCGAGGACCAGCCGATCTCCAGCGAGATGAACCGGGTGGTCTTCGACCCGCGCGGCATCAACGTCTATGCCGACGACTGGCGCGTCGAGGGGGAGGCCGCCTGATGGGCAAGACCCACAACGAACGCGCGTGGCTGATGCTGATCCCGATGCTGATCGTCGTCCTGTTCTCGGCGGTGATCCCGCTGATGACTGTGGTGAACTATTCGGTGCAGGACACCTTCGGCAACAACGAGTTCTTCTGGGCGGGCCTCGACTGGTACGATCAGATCCTGACCTCGGACCGCGTCCACGCCGCGCTCGGCCGCCAGATCCTCTTCTCCGGCATCACGCTCGCGATCGAGATCCCGCTCGGCATCCTCGTCGCGCTGTCGATGCCGAAGAAGGGTTTCTGGGCCTCGGTCTGCCTGGTGCTGATGGCGCTGCCGCTGCTGATCCCGTGGAACGTCGTCGGCACCATCTGGCAGATCTTCGGCCGCGTCGACATCGGCCTGCTCGGCCACACGCTCGAGGCGCTCGGCATCAACTACAACTACACCAACGATCCCCTGGCGGCGTGGTTCACCGTCGTCCTCATGGACGTCTGGCACTGGACGTCGCTGGTGGCGCTGCTCGCCTATGCCGGGCTGCAGTCGATCCCGCAGGCCTACTATCAGGCTGCCGAGATCGACCAGGCCAGCCGCTGGAAGGTGTTCCGCTACATCGAGCTGCCCAAGATGAAGGGCGTGCTGCTGATCGCGGTGCTCCTGCGCTTCATGGGCAGCTTCATGATCTACACCGAGCCGTTCGTCCTGACCGGCGGCGGACCGGGCAACTCGACCACGTTCCTCTCCATCGACCTCGTCAAGATGGCGATCGGCCAGTTCGACCTCGGCCCGGCCGCAGCCTTCTCGATCATCTATTTCCTCGTGATTCTCGTCATCTGCTGGGTGTTCTTCACGGTGATGACCAGCCTCGACCGCGCGGAGGAGTTTTGATGGCCGCGACCGCTTCCCTGCCGGACACGCCCGCAGTGCCGCGGATCGCGGTCAACGGCAGCGCCGTGATCATGACGGTTTATCTCTTGGTGCTGCTGCTGCCGATCTACTGGCTGGTCAACATGAGCTTCAAGACCAACCAGGAGATCCTCAGCACCTTCTCGCTCTGGCCGCAGCAGCCGACGCTCGGCAACTACCGGGTGATCCTGACCGATCCCAGCTGGTACTGGGGCTATATCAACAGCATCATCTATGTCTCGATGAACGTGGTGATTTCCCTCGCAGTCGCTCTGCCGGCGGCCTACGCGTTCAGCCGATATACCTTCCTCGGCAGCAGGCACCTCTTCTTCTGGCTGCTGACCAACCTGATGGCGCCGCCGGCGGTCTTCGCGCTGCCGTTCTTCCAGCTCTACTCCTCGGTGGGGCTCTTCGACACCCACATCGCCGTCGCGCTGGCGCACTGTCTCTTCAACGTGCCGCTGGCGATCTGGATTCTCGAAGGCTTCATGAGCGGGGTGCCGCGCGAGATCGACGAGACCGCCTACATCGACGGCTATTCCTGGCCGCGCTTCTTCGTCCGCATCTTCATGCCGCTGATCGCCAGCGGCATCGGCGTCGCCGCGTTCTTCTGCTTCATGTTCTCCTGGGTCGAGCTCCTGATCAGCCGGACGCTGACCGCGACCAACTCCCGGCCGATCGCCGCGGTCATGACCCGCACCGTCTCGGCGTCCGGCATGGACTGGGGCGTGCTCGCTGCCGCGGGCGTGCTGACCATCGTGCCGGGAGCGCTGGTGATCTACTTCATCCGCAACTACATCGCCAAGGGCTTCGCCCTTGGACGGGTCTGAGGGGGCGCGACATGGCATGGATGGCATGGACCTGGCCCACCGCGATCTTCTTTGCGGTGATCTTCGCGCTGCTGGCCCTGATGACGGCCCTCGCGATCCGTTATCCCGAGACCCCCCGCGTCGGCGTGCTGCATCTGGAGACGACGCGCGGCGACCGGCTCTTCATCAGCCTGCTGGGCTCGGCATTCATCAACCTGGCCTGGCTCGGATTTATCGGGTCGCCCCTCTGGGGCGCGCTCGTCGTCTGCCTGTTCTATGCCGCGGCGGTGTTCCGCTGGGTCTAGGACGGGAAAAACCGTGCACGTACGGCCGGAAAACGGTCGGCGTCACATTCACCAGCACGTTCCAACGGGAGGGACATCGATGCAACCCAGACTGAATTCAACGTCGGCACTGGCTATTGCGCTCTGCGCGATGGCGGGGCCGAGCTTCGCCGGCATGGAGGAGGCGAAGTCCTTCCTCGACGCCGAGATCGGCGACCTGTCGTCGTTGTCGCGCGCCGACCAGGAAAAGGAGATGCAGTGGTTCATCGACGCGGCGAAGCCCTTCGCCGGCATGGAAATCCACGTCGTCTCCGAGTCGCTGACCACGCACGCCTATGAGTCGAAGACGCTGGCGCCGGCCTTCTCGGCGATCACCGGGATCAAGGTGATTCACGACATCATCCAGGAAGGCGATGTCGTCGAGAAGATCCAGACGCAGATGCAGACCGGCGAGAACATCTACGACGCCTACATCAACAACTCCGACTTCATCGGCACGCACTGGCGCTATGGCCAGGTCCGGCCGCTGACCGACTGGATGGCGGGCGAGGGCAAGGACGTCACCAACCCCGGGCTAGACCTCGACGACTTCATCGGCCTGTCGTTCACCACGGCGCCGGACGGCAAGCTCTACCAGCTGCCCGACCAGCAGTTCGCCAACCTCTACTGGTTCCGGCAGGACTGGTTCACCGACCCCGACCTCATGAAGGAGTTCAAGGACAAGTACGGCTACGACCTCGGCGTGCCGGTCAACTGGTCGGCCTACGAGGACATCGCCGCGTTCTTCACCGGCAAGACCATCGACGGCCGCAAGATCTACGGCAACATGGACTACGGCAAGAAGGACCCCTCGCTCGGCTGGCGCTTCACCGACGCGTGGCTCTCGATGGCCGGCAACGGCGACAAGGGCCTGCCGAACGGCAAGCCGGTGGACGAGTGGGGCATCCGCGTCGACGAGAACGACCGTCCGGTCGGCTCCTGCGTCGCGCGCGGCGGCGACACCAACGGTCCGGCGGCGGTCTATGCCGTCGAGAAGTATCTCGACTGGCTCAAGAACTACGCGCCGCCCTCGGCGCAGGGCATGACCTTCGGCGAGGCCGGGCCGGTCCCGGCGCAAGGCGAGATCGCGCAGCAGGCGTTCTGGTACACCGCCTTCACCGCCGACATGGTCAAGCCCGGCCTGCCGGTGGTCAACGAGGACGGCTCGCCGAAGTGGCGGATGGCGCCTTCGCCGCACGGGTCCTACTGGCAGGAGGGCATGAAGCTCGGCTACCAGGACGTCGGCTCCTGGACGCTGATGAAATCGACCCCGGTCGAACGCGCAAAGGCGGCCTGGCTCTATGCCCAGTTCGTCGACAGCAAGACCGTCGACGTGAAGAAAAGCCACGTCGGCCTGACCTTCATCCGCGAGTCGACGATCCAGGACAAGAGCTTCACCGAACGGGCTCCGGAACTCGGCGGCCTGATCGAGTTCTACCGCTCGCCGGCACGGGTCCAGTGGACCCCGACGGGCACCAACGTCCCCGACTACCCGAAACTGGCGCAGCTCTGGTGGCAGAACATCGGCGACGCGGCCTCGGGTGCCAAGTCGGTGCAGGAGGCGATGGACTCGCTCTGCGAGGCGCAGGAGAAGGTGCTGGAGCGAATCGAGCGGTCCGGCGTCCAGGGCGACATCGGTCCGAAGATGGCCGAGGAGCACGACCTGGACTGGTGGAACAACTACGCTAAGGAGCACGGCTCGCTCGCGCCCCAGCTGAAACTGGCGGACGAGAAGGAGAAGCCCGAGACCATCAGCTACGACGAGCTGATCAAGTCCTGGCAGTAAGCTGACGCGACGGGCCGGGCGGACATGCATCCGCCCGGCCCCGACCACGAGACCCTCGGGGGACAAGCGATTTCGTGGCTTGGGCTAGAACCCGCACCGGAGCGTTCGGTTGCGTCGCGGTCCGGTCCCCCCGCTCGCATTCCAGGGTTCGCCGTCGAGCGCGCAAGTAGCGCCGAGCGCACTCAATCAGGCTTTCGCCCCCACGCGACTTGGGCCTCTGGTTACGCACCCCGAGCACCTCGAATGGCGGAGGTCATGGAGGGCGAGACACCGGAAAGTGCCGTCCGCAGCCCGCTCCAGCTCGAACCGACGATGGCGAACAGTTTGGCAGGAACCGGCTCGATTACATGCGGCGACCAGTGCAGTTAAACTACGGAGGTTAATCATTATTAATTGCTCCACAAGTCTGACCAAATGCCCTATGGTTGTATTGGGGATAAGTCGCTATTGGAAAAGCTGAACTACATCCGGGGGGGTCAGAAATTGTCTACCGAGATCGAGAGAAGCGCTGCGCTGAGGGAGGCCAAGGGAGCGCTGGCCGAGCTGACCTGCCATCTGCTTCGGATCACGGCGGGAGAGGGCGACGCGGCTCACATGCGCTCCAGCCTCGATCGTCTTTGGAAGTCTCTGGAGGCTCCGGGCGCCCAGGCGATACTATTCCATCGCGAGGCCAACAATGCCCTTCGCTTCACCACGGATCAGCACGACCCCATGGAAAATGCGCTCGACCGCGCGCTCTCCGGCGCTCTCGGCATTGTAGCATCGAGGTTGCAAGGCAGTCACATCGGCGAACTGAACTCGCTGTCGGAACTCTTCGACGGCATGCGCGCGCTGGAAGGCGCCGGCACCTCGGCGCGAGGCTCCAGGTCGGCAGGGCTTGCGGGACCAGCACTTCCCGCCTGACCACCCACGGTCGAAGCGAGGTCCTCCGATCCGGATCGAGCCGACCGACCCGCGCTTCGACCAGCGCGCAGGCAACGAACGGGCTGATTGCGGCATTCTCTTCCCCACTCCGGCGTGCGTTGGTCTCTGAGTTGGCGCAGCGTGCCAGCCACATCCGCATATCACACGGCCTTCCTCACCTGTGAAAAGCAAGTGGCCGCCGGTCCACGCAGGGCTTGACCTGCATCAAGGCACCGCCGCTAGGGCGGCAAAGCGCTCTTCTGCGGAGGAGTGCCCGCACCTGACGGCACCGGGCCGCTGCTCGCCGCCCGAAGCTTCGCCGTGGACGCTCGCCCGGGCTTCGCATAGAAAACCGCGTGCGAAGGGTGCGATCGCGGGAGCTCGATGTCCGGCCGAACCGACGAAGCGGGCGAGGAGGCAGAGGCCGACCAACTTCTGCTGCTCGATGCCGGCGACCTGCGCATCCGCATGATGAGCGCCGCCGCCCGCGCCGCCCTCGGCTACGGCGAGGCGGAGATGGCGGAGCTCAGCTTCTTCGACCTCGCCCCCAAGATCACGCCGGCCGCCTGGGCGCGGCTGGTGCGCCGCATCGCCGGACGTCCTGACGGCACCGCGGCGTTCCGCACCCGCCTGCGCTGCCGGGGCGGCGACACCTTCGCCGCGGAGGTCCGGCTGCACGCTCTCGGCGATGCGGCGCGTCCGGTCTTCTGCGTCACGCTCGCTGCAAGCGATGGCGGCGGCCGCCCGGCCCGCCGGCTCGATGCAGCGCTGCTGCGCTCGGTGATCGATACCGCGCCCGACGCCATCGTCACCATCGACCCCTCGGGCATCGTCGACAGCTTCAGCCCGGCGGCCCAGCGCATGTTCGGCTACGCCGCCGGAGAGGTGATCGGCCGCAACGTCAGCATGCTGATGCCCGAGCCCTACCATGCCCAGCACGACGACTATCTCTCGCGCTATCTCGCCACCGGCGAGAAGCGCATCATCGGCATCGGCCGCACCGTCATCGCCCGCCATCGCGACGGCCGCACCTTCCCCATCGAGCTCGCCGTCGGCGAGGTCCGGAGCGGCGCAAGCCATCTCTTCACCGGCTTCATCCGCGACATCTCCGAACGGGTCGCGGCCCAGGCGCGCGCCGCCACGCTGCAGCAGGAGCTCAGCCACGTCAGCCGCCTGTCGGCGATGGGCGAGATCACCTCGATGATCGTCCACGAGCTCAATCAGCCCCTCACCGCCATCGCCAACTTCGGCGAGGCGGCGCGCCGCCTGGTCGAGGCCGGTCCCGATCAGGCCGGGCGCGCGTCGGAGTACATGGAGAAGGCCGTCGCCCAGGCCCACCGCGCCAGCGAGATGATCCGCCGCCTGCGCAGCTTCGTCTCGCGCGGCACCGCCGAACGGGAGCCCATCGTCGTCAACGAGGTCGTGCTCGATGCGGCGCGGCTGGCGCTGATCGGCGCCGCCGACCGCCAGGTCCGTGCCCGCTTCGACCTCTCCGAGGGCCTGCCCGAGGTCGCCGCCGACCGCATCCAGGTGCAGCAGGTCGTGGTCAACCTGATCCGCAACGGCGTCGACGCCATGCTCGAGACCGGCACCGCCGATCCGCAGCTCGTCGTCGCCACCGCCTTTCGCGACGGCGCCGTCGAGATTTCCGTCACCGATGCCGGCCCGGGCGTCCCGGGCGGCGTGGACGTCTTCGAGCCCTTCTTCACCTCCAAGCCAGGCGGCATGGGCATCGGCCTCTCGGTCAGCCGCTCGATCGTCGAGGCTCACGGCGGCAAGATCTGGATCGAGCCGGCGGCCGGGCATGGCGCCCGCTTCGCGTTCACCCTGCCGGCCGCCCCACCGGCGCCATGACCCGAGGACGCGTCTATCTGGTCGACGACGACACGGCGGTGCGGGAATCGCTCGAGGCCCTTCTCGCCGCCGCCGGCTTCGAGCCGGTGGCCTTCGGCTCCGCAAGCGACTTTCTCGCGGGCTTCGACGCGGCCGGGGCGGGCTGCATCCTTCTCGACGTGCGGATGCCCGGGATGGACGGCCTGACGCTGCTCGAGACGCTCGGCCCGGACCGCCGGGGCGTGCCGGTGGTGATGATGACCGCTCACGCCGACGTGCCGATGGCGGCGCGCGCCATGCGGGCCGGCGCCACCGACTTCGTGGAAAAGCCGTTCCGCCAGCAAGAGCTGCTCGAAAGCATCGCCGCCTCGATCGCCCGCCCGGCACCGCAGGCCGCAGGCGCCGACGCCGCGCTCGGCGACCGCTTCGCCCGCCTGACCCCGCGCGAGACCGAAGTGATGCAGCAGATGGTCGCGGGCCTGCCGAACAAGCTCATCGCCCATGCGCTCGGCATGAGCCCGCGCACCGTCGAGATCCACCGCGGCCGGGTGATGCACAAGACCGGCGCCAGCAGCCTCGCCCACCTGGTGCGCATGGCGATCCGCGCCGGCTACGCGCCGGAGGACGCCGGGTAGGGGAGATTGCGGACTCCCCGCTTGCCGCTTTTGCGCGCACTATTGAAGGATATCCCGGCGGCCCGCCGGATAGCTGGGACGGCCAATGACGGATCACGGTGGCTTCATGGTGCACGTCATCGACGACGACGCGGCGGTGCGCGAATTGCTTGAGGCGCTGCTGCTCGTCGCGGGCTACCCGGTGGAAGCCTACCCGTCCGCCGAGGCCTATCTCGCGGCGGCCGAGGCCGCCCACGGCTGCCTCCTGCTCGATATCCACATGCCCGGGATGGGCGGCCTCGGCCTGATGCAGGCGCTGGCCGGCCGCATGCCTACGGTCCCGGTGCTGGTGCTCACCGCGAGCCGCGACGAGCATCTGCACCAGCGGGCGCTGGCGCTCGGCGCCCGCGCCCTGCTGACCAAGCCGGTTCCACAGGCGACCCTGCTCGACGCGCTTCAGGCCATAAGGGAGAATGCCTACGCCGACCGCCGTCTCCCGTAGGCACTATCCCGGACTGTCGGCGTCGCGGCTTTTCGCTTCCTTATGGCGCTGTCGATCGGGCGCCCCGGACCTTACGGGCGCGCCCCTGCCACGGGGGACCGGAATGCACGCCATCACCAGCGACCTTCCCAAACGCCACTCAGTGCCGCATCGCGCCATCCGAGCCCAGGACCTCGCAAAAGCGCCGAGGGAGATCAGGCTCGCACGCGGCCAGACCCTGTTCTTCGAGGGCGACGAGGCGGACGCCTTCTTCGATATCGTCAGCGGCACCATGCGGTGCTGCCGGCTGATCTCGGACGGGCGACGCCAGATCCACCGCTTCGCCGCCGCGGGCGCGATGCTCGGGGTCGGCTGCATCCGCAACTATGGCTACACGGCCGAGGCGGTCACCGAGGTGGTGGCGCGCCGTCACCGTCTCGCCGGCCTCGACACGGCGATGGCAGATGCCAGCCTGCGCGGCCGCGTGCTCCAGGCGCTGCGCGAGGAGCTCGCCGCCACCCGGACCCACATGACCCTTCTCGGACAGATGAGCGCCGCCGAGCGGCTGGCGACCTTCATCCTGCGCCTGCCCGCCGACCGGGACGGGGACATCGAGTTGCCGATGACCCGCAGCGACATCGCCGATTATCTCGGGCTCACCATCGAAACCGTCAGCCGCAAGCTGCACGAACTCGAGGACCTCGGCTTCATCGAGCTGGTGTCCGCGCGCCGCATCCGCATCACCGATCTGAACTGCGTCGAGGCGATCTCCGAGGCGGCGTGAGCCGACCATTCCTGAACAACCCCTGAGATTCGAACATTTTTGCCAACGGTCAGTTGCCTGATTTCGCTTCCACCGTGGAAGCGTTCCGAAGCCGCCGGGGCTCACGCTCCGGAAGCCCGCCTCCGAGGGCCCGTAGCGCATTCAGGATCACCGCCACGTCGATTGCCTCCTGCAGCAACGCCCCCTGCACCGGGGTGATCGCTCCCCACGCCGCAGCCAGCATCCCCGCGACCGAAAGGCCGATGCCCGCGGCGACGCTTTCCATGGCGATCCGCCGCGACCGCCGCGCGATGCCGAGCCCGAGCAGCACGCGGTCGAGCCGGTCGACGAGCAGCACCACGTCCGCGGCTTCCGCCGCCGCCGCTGCGCCGCGAGCGCCCATCGCGACCCCGATATCCGCCGCCGCCAGCGCCGGGGCGTCGTTGACCCCGTCGCCGACCATCATCACCGGCCCGAACTTGCGCTCGGCCAGCACCAGCATCACCTTCGCCTCCGCGGTGAGACCGGCGCGCACCGCGTCGAACCCCAGCCCCTCGGTGATCGCCGCCGCCACGTCCCGCCGATCGCCCGTCGCCAGGACAAGCCGCTCGATCCCGGCGCCCCGCAGTTCCGCCAGGAGCCCTGCGATGCCCGGGCGCAGCGCGTCGGTCAGGACCAGTTCCCCCGCCGGCGCGCCGTCGAGGCCCACCGCCACGATGATCGCGCCGGCATCCGCGACGGCTGGGTCCGCCGCGACCCCGAGCCGTGCCGCCACGAACCCCCGGCCGCCGACCGTCACCGCGCGCCCCTCCACGCGGCCCTCGACGCCTTCGCCGGCGCTTTCCACCACCGCTTCGGGAACCGCGAGCGCCAAGCCCACGGCATGGGCCGCCTCGACCACGGTGCGGGCGACCGTGTGCTTGGACGCCTGATCGAGCGAAGCCGCCAGCCGCAGCACCTCCGCCGCCTGAAAGCCCGCTCTCACCCGTGTCGCCACCAGCTGCGGACGGCCGTCGGTCAGCGTACCGGTCTTGTCGAGCACCAGCACCGCCACCCGCGCCATCGCCTCCAGCGGCCGCGCCCCCTTGATCAGGATACCGTGCCGCGCCGCCCGCGACAGCCCGGCGACGAAGGCGACCGGCACCGCCAGGATCAGCGGGCAGGGTGTCGCGACCACCAGCACCGCGACCGCGCGCACCGGATCGCCGGTCAGCGCCCAGGCAGTCCCGGCGATCACGAGCGTCAGCCCGAGAAACCAGATTGCGAAGCGGTCCGCCAGCCGCACCATCGGCGCCTTCGACCGGCCCGCCTGCTCGACCAGCCGCACGATCCCGGCGAAGGTGCTCTCCGCGGCAGGGCGCAAGGCGGTCATGTCGAAGGCCTCGCCCACGTTGACCGGCCCGCTCATCACCGCAGCGCCCGTCGGGTGCCGCACCGGTAGCGCCTCCCCGGTCAGCGCCGCCTCGTCCAGCGTCGCAACGCCCTCCGCGGTGCCGTCCACCGGCACCACGTCGCCCTGCCGGATCAGCAGCCGGTCGCCGGGTGCAATTGCGTCGAGGTCCACCTCCTCCAGGCCGCGGTCGCGTCCCGCATCGCCTCCTCGCCTGGCCAGCAGCGCCGTCATCTCCGCCTCCCCGCCGCTCGGCGAAGAGCTCAAGGTACTGCCCGCCTGCGTACATCAGCGCCACGACCGCCGCGGCCAGCGCCTCGCCGAAGACCAGAGCCGCAGTCATCGACAGTGCCGCCACGATGTCGAGCCCAAGCTCGCCGCGCCTCAGGCTCGTGACGATCTCCACCACCAGCGCCGCGAGCACCGGCAACGTCGCCACGGTCCAGAACCCGCCGGCCCAGCCCGTCGCTCCGACCGCCCACGCGGCGATGCCCGCCACCAGCCCGGCGACCGTGATCACGACGAGGATGGGCCTCGAGCTGTGCTGAAGGTCGTCGAGGGTCATGCCTCGCCTTTCTGGCGGCTTCGCACCCATCGCGCCTTGACCTGGAGCAAGCCATCGAGGGTTTTCAGCAACGCGGAACCGTGCAGATCGGGATGCAGCGCCGAGTTGAGCCGGAGCGGAGCGGGCCGGTGCGAGGCAATGATGAGGCCGGTCCCTGTCGCGTCGAGCCAGGCGCCCAGCCGGCCGATCAGGTCGGCCTCGGTCACCGCGTCCAGCCCTTCTGCTCCGGCTCGTCGAGCACCAGCCACGGCCGCTCCGCGAGAAGCGCACGCGCCAGTGAAAGCCGCTTGCGCTCGCCGCCAGACAAGGTGCCGCCACCCTCGCCGAGCCAGGTGTTGAGCCCACGGGGCATCTCGGCCACCCGCGCGGCCAGGCATGCGACGCTCAGTGCCGCGTTCATTTCGTCGGGGGTGACGCCGGGACGGGCCAGCCGCAGGTTGTCGGCAATGGTGCCGGCGATCAGCGTGGCGTCCTCCTGCGGCGACAGAGCGAACTGTCCGGTCAAGGAAGCAGCGCTGCAGGTGTCGATCGGCTGTCCGTCCAGCAGCAGGGCGTGCACCGGCTCATCCCAGCCCCGCCAGCGCCTCCAGGAGCCGCGACTTGCCCGAGCCGGACGCGCCGGTCACCGCCACGCGCTCTCCGGGAAGGATGCAGGCCTCGCCGATGCCGAGCGGCGCTGCAGCGACCGGCCCCCGCACCGCCCTGACCGGCTCGCCCTCGAGCGTGACAAGGACCTCGAGGCGCGCGAGACCCTGCGCCACGCTGGCCTGACGCAACGCCGATCGCGCAAAAGCCGTCATCGCCTCGACCGAAACGACGGCCGCGAGCGCCGCGAGAGCGACCAAAGCCGCCGGACCTTCGGCGAGCGCAAGCACCACTGCGGCGACGAGCGCCCCATAGCCGGCCAACAGTCCCGCGACGGCACCCTCGCCGCGGAAGAGCGCCGCCCGCGCCGCATCGAGCTGCGCCGCGACCGGCGCGAGTGCGGCCCCGACCCGATCGCCGACGCCATAGGCGACGATCTCGGGACGGGCGGCCGCGTAGTCGACGAAAGCGCTGCGCAGATCGCCAAGGGCCGTGGCCGCCTGAAAGGCGGCGGCGCGCGTCCAGCGGTCTCCCAGAAGCTTTAGAGCGAGGGGCAGAAGCGCGAGCAGGACCGCAAGCGCCAGGGCGCTCTTCCAGCCCGCCAGCAAGGCCAGCCCTACGCCGAAAGCCGCCGCGATCAGGCTCGCCGGCCGCGTCGGGCGCCGCACGACCAGATCCTCCAAGGCCTCGATGTCGCCGATGAGCCGGGCACTGGCGTCGCCGCCGGAGAGATCGGGCGCGGTCCGGCTGTCCTGGGCTGCAAGCTTGCCGAGGAGGTGTGCGCGAAGTCGGCCATCGCCGCCAACGCG
>CAWFYR010000017.1:0-64005 GCA_963819995.1 uncultured Alphaproteobacteria bacterium
ACCGCTTGTTATCACGAAATAATTCCTGGGCACCGTTCGTTCTCTTCGCGATTTTCTGCCCACTTTCTGCCCGCGTAGTTCACGACCCGTTCGGATGCTTCCTTACAGTTCACACCGTAGGCGACCGCGAGCGTTTGCTCCGAGAAGTGTCTTGCATTGCTTGCCGGGCCCGAACTGCCGTCGACGCGGCGAAGCGCCTTCCGTCCGACGCCTCGGTTGTTCGCGGCCGTTGCCCTGTCCGGCGCATGTCGGGGTGCCCGCATCACAAGCGCCGACGACGGCGCGTTGGCTGTAGCAAGAGCGAATGGTGGATTTGTCGGTCTCCACTCTGCGGCTTCAAGCGTCGCAGGTGCAAGAGGCGACGGTCGCGTAGGGCTGGCCGACCTCCTCGAGCGCCCAGCGCACGCGTACGTCGCGCGCCATGCCCTGGCCGCCGTCCGGGGAGCGCTCCAAGGCGGTGATGGTTGGGCGCGTCGAGTGGGTCATCGCGGCTGCTCCGTGGTGTCATGATGGGCGTGGGTGGCGGACCCGTTCGGCTTGAGGAGCGGCTCGATGTAACGGGCCAGGTGATCGATGCTGTCACGGGCGACCTGGCCGGTTCCGGTCGCCTTGGCGAGGATGAACGCGCCCTGCAGCACGGCCTTGCTGTGGGCGGCGAGGCTCGCGGGCGTCCAGTCGGCCTCGATACCACACACCGTCATCGCGGCCAGCCAGCCGCCTTCCGCGAGGCCTGCGCGGCGAGTATCTTCGGCCATGCCGCGACAATCGAACCGGACATCCGGTGACTTCGAGCCCGAGGCCCCGAGGAGCGGAATGCGTCGCACGCTCTGACCGCACGGAATTCCAAGGAGCGCCTCGTGTAGTGGTAAGGATCGTCCGGCCCGAAGCGGCCGTTCGGCCGAGCGAGCGAAATCGGCTGAATCGAGAGGAAAGCGGTCATTGGCATCCCTCTCTCGATAGGCCCCGCACCGGGCGCCGCTCACGGTGCGCTGAAGGGTGCATCCGGAGCGAGCTCCCACTTCCACCAGCGGTCGCAGAGGCAGCTCTCGAAGTCGGTGCTTGAGCTATTCATCGGGTTGACGTCCCGCCGCCGATCGCATCCACCGCGACCCTGTATCGTGTTTCAAGGATTTCGCCCGCCTTGAATTCACGCGCGGTCGACGTGCCCTTTGCGTTGATGGGATTGGGCGAAGCGGAAACCCGGGTTCCAAGATCGAAGGCTGAGCAGACCGGTTCAATGCCGACGGCAAGATGCCGGCCGTTCCAAGGAGGGTGTTGGCGCCCACGATTGCTGAACCACACCAGCAGGTCCGGAAAATGATCTGCATCCCAGTCAAGTCGTACGCGATAGCCTTCCGCGAGGTTGCGAAGCTCTGCGTGACCGCCAACCTGTGACAGTTGCAGCAAGTCCTCGGTGCGGCGGGCAAGGGGAAGGCTGGCAGGGTCCAGCGTTGCGCCGTCGGCCAGGGCGATGGCGTGCCAGTCGGGGGCGATCCGGCCGGGCGCAAAGATCGAGGACGGGTCGACCTGGCCCGGAAAGGTGCGCGCCTCCATGGCGGCGACGTCGAGCCGTGCCGCGCCCGGCGTCGCGGGCAGGCGGAACACCGGATGCAAGCCAATGGGTAGCGTGCAGTCGCGCCGCGGTTGAATGCAAAGACCGAAGTCGATGGCGGCCTGCCCGTCGACGGGACGCAGCCAACGCCGCAGCCCGGCGATCGGATGCGACGATGGATAGTCGATTGCGAGCGCGAGCTCATCATCGGCCGAGTCCAGCCAGCGCCAGGGGTGATTGGAGCCATGACCGTGCGGGGACGGATCGGGCTCGAACGCGGGGTCGGAGGCCGGCCATCCGTCCCGGGCCGGGCGGATGCTCGCGGCACCGAACGGCACGCAGGGCCATTCACCGCGCAGCCGTTGCAGTATGCCGGGCTGGTCCGCGGCCTCGTCGCCCTCGAACCACGGTGCGATGTGAAACGGCGCGATCTGCCGCCCGTCGGGCAGCACGAACAGGGTCGGCCCGACCATCGCGCCCAACGTTTCCAGCGTGACGGTGCCATGCGACCAGGCGAGGCTCCGGCCCGGCGCCACCATCACATCACGCCGAAGCGAGCGAGGGCCTCGACGGTGCTCATGCCGCCATCGATCGCGAGGCGCACCTTGCTCTCGGTAGCGGCCTTCTCGGATGCGAGGCGGGTCGCCTCCTCCTCGGCCGAACAGGATGTCGCTGGGGTGGACGCGGCTGCCGCCGATCTCGACGGCGACGCCGTAGTAGGAGCGGAGGCGGAAGGTCGGGAAGTCGAACGCGAGGAAGCCGGCGGTTTCGCGGACGTAGCCGTCGAGGACGGCGCCCGCCGCTTCAGGTGTTGGGCGCGCGTCGACATCAGCTCGCCCCAGAGCGCGTAGCGTGGCGAGGCGCCGGTCGCAACGTAGATCTCGTGCGGCTTCAGACTGTCGAGTGCCTCGAACATCAGCCCGAAGGGGGCGGCGCTGAGCCAGCGTGGCCGCCGGCGGAGTTGAAGTCGGCTTCGAGCACCGGCATCGCCCGGCCGAGCACCACAATGTCGTAGCGCAGCGGGCGGATGTGCGGCGGCAGGAACTGGTGCAGCGGGCCGAGGATGTCGAGGACGTTGCCGACCACGGCGGTGAAGAGCTGCGGGCGAAGCGCGGCGAAGAGCCCGGCGTCGTCGGCGAAGGTCATCGCCCGGCCTCCATCGCGATCGCGCCGTGCATGACGCCACGGAGCTCGGCCATGCCCCTGAGCCGCCCGATCAGCGAATAGCCGGGATTGATCCGGGTCTTGCCGGTGTCGTCGGCGAGGAGGTGGCCGTTGTCGGGGCGCACCCGCGCCGACAACGACCTGCCGGAGATGGTCGCCGAGTTCGGCCCGCGCATCCACTTCGTCCACCTGCGCTGATCCCATTCGCGGCGCAGGCGCGGATCGTGTCCTTGTACCAGCTGATGTACTTCGCCCGCGCCGGGCCGGCGATCTTGATCTGGTTGTGCACCGGTATGCTTTCCACCACGTCCCAGGCGAGCCCCGCTGCGACGATCGGACCCTTGTGCCGGGCGACGTCGTCCTCGCTCCAGCGCGAGCCGTCGTAGATGTGGTGCAGCGCCGAGACCACCTCGGTGGCACCGGTCTGGCGCACGTTGTCGAGGGTGACGGGATCATCCGGACCGTACCAGCGCAGGGTCTCGCGCATCGGCTGCATCTTCGCCCTCCCTCGACGCGACTCACGCGGATTTGTTGGACCACACCGCGTGCTGATTGGCAAGGAAGGGGATGGGCCGCGAACATGGCGGAGATTGCAGGAGGGATATTGACTGCCGGCGACGCTTGGTCCAACAAATGCAGGTTCCGATCGGGGAGGGTCCGGATGACCGACGATGCGATCCTTCTGGCCGCCCTGGCCATGGATCCGTCGCCGGAGCCGGCGAAGGTCTCGGCGGTGGACCGGCTGGTCGAGCAGATCCGCGAGCTGGTGCGGGGGCGCGGCCTGGGCATTGGCGACGCGCTGCCGACGGAGCGCGAGCTCGGCGAGCTGTTCCAGGCCGGGCGCAACACCGTGCGCGAGGCGCTGCAGATCCTGAAGGCCTACGGCATCGTCGAGGTGCGCCCGAAAATCGGCGCCGTCCTGAGTGACCGGCACGAGGACGCGGTGCGCAAGCTCTTCGCCTTCCAGAACGACGTCTCGCCGGCCTCGTTCAAGGACGTGCAGGGCTACCGCCGGATCGTCGAGGTCGGCATCGGCGACCACGTCATCCTGCACGCGACCGACGACGACTTCGCGCAACTGGAAGCGGTCAACGACCGGATCCTCGGCGCGCAGGGCGTCGACCGGTCGGCCGAATGCGACTTCGCCTTCCACGAGGCGCTGGTGGCGATGGCGGGGAACCGCACGCTCAGGACCAGCTACAGCCTGCTGAAGCCGGTCATCACCCACATCATGCGGGTCGGCAAGGCGCGGCGGCCGGTGCAGATCGACACGCACCATACCCATCGCGGCATCATCGACGCGTTGCGGAACCGCGACCGGGTGGCCTACGCCTACCTGATGAGCCGACACCTGGAATACGGGCTGCAGTTCGTCGGTCCGGAGGTCCCCCGGCCCGGCGGGACGCCCACTACACAAGCTGAACCGGGAATCAACGAGGAGGAAACCACACCATGATCACCCGACGCGGCGTCCTTTTGTCGACGGCGGCGCTCTCCGCCATCGCCACCCTGCCGAATGGCGCGCTGGCGGCCGACCGCACTATCGCCGGCATCGTCTTCCAGCAGGACCAGTATATGAAGACGGTCCAGATGGGGATGGCGGCGGAGGCGAAGACCTCCGGCGTGCAGGTGCTCGACGCCAACAGCGAGAACAAGCTGGAGAAGGAGACCCAGCTGATCGACACTTACATTGCCCGCGGTGTGCAGGCGATCGCGGTGGCGCCGCTCAGCAAAGAGGGCTCGATCCCGGCGATCAAGAAGGCGGTCGATGCCGGTATCGTCGTGATCTGCTGGGGAACCACGGTCGACAGCGATCTCCCCTCGGCCAACATCACCAGCAGCGATTCCGACCTCGGGCACAACTCGGGCAAGGAGGCGCATGCCTTCATCGAGAAGACCTTCCCGGGAAAGAAGGTCAAGCTCGCAACGGTCGCGTTCAAATCGCAGCTGCCCGAGCAGAGCGACGCCCGCGTCAATGGCTTTCTCGATGAGGTGAAGGATCAGGTCGAGATCGTCTCGCAGCAGGACGCCTGGCTGACCGAGAAGGCGATCGCGGTGGTCTCCGACATCCTGACGGCGAACCCGGACATCCAGATTATCTACGCCGCCAACGAGGGCGGCACTATCGGCGCGGTCCAGGCGGTGAAGAAGGCTGGGCTCGAGGGCAAGGTCTTCGTCTTCGGCATCGACGGCACCGAGCAGCTCGCGAAGATGCTGCTCGACCCTGACAACGTGCTGCAGGCGGTGACCGCACAGCAGCCGTTCGTCGTCGGCCAGCTGGCGATCAAGGCGGCGAACGACGGTGCTCGACAAGAAGCCGCTCGAGAAGAACCAGACAGTGCCGGTGCTGAGCCTATCGCGGACCAACCCTGACGGGGTGAAGGCCTTCCTCGAGCAGCTGAAGACATTGGGCTGACGCCCGCGCGTCTGGCCCCGGAGCGCGCGCGCCGCCCGGGCCGGACGCGACTTCACGAAGGCATCCCCATGCTCGACGCCACCCAGCCCCGCACCGGCGGCCTCCTCGAGTTCGACGCCGTCACCAAGGTCTACGACCAGACCGTGGCGCTCTCGGGCTTCACCCACCGGTTCGAGCCGGGCCGGGTGCATGCGCTGATGGGCAAGAACGGCTCGGGCAAGTCGACGCTGGTCAAGCTCGTCGCCGGGGCGATCCTGCCGACGTCCGGCACGCTGCGCGTCAACGGTGCCGACGCCGCCTTCCACACGCCGCAGGACGCCTTTGACGCCGGCGTCGTCACCGTGCACCAGGAGCTGTCGTTGGTGCCCTCGCTGTCGATCGGCGAGAACATCTTCCTAGGCCGGCTGCCGATGACCCGGCAGCTCGGCGTCGGCGTGGTCGACTGGGCGCGGCTGCACCGGGACGCCACGGCGCTGCTGCACGAGATGGGGCTCGACCTCAACTCGCGGCGGCTCGCCTCAACCTTGAGCGTCGGCCAGCAGCAGGTGGTGGAGATCGCCAAGGCGATGTCGTTCCGGCCCCAGGTGCTGCTCCTCGACGAGCCGACCTCGGCGCTCGCCACCCGCGAGGTGAACCTGCTCTTCACGCTGGTGCGCCGGCTGCGGGAGCGCGGTGTGACGATCCTCTACATCACCCACCGCATGAACGAACTGTTCGAGATCGCCGACACCTGCACCGTGCTGCGCGACGGCCTGCTCGCCGGATCGGTCGAGATAGCGCGGGCCCCCCCTGCCTCGATCGTCGAGATGATGTTCGGCGAAACCGCCAGCGCCCGGCGGCCGGCGCGCAAGGTCGTCGACCGGACCGGCATCCCGGTGCTGGCGGCCAGCGGCCTGACCCGGCACGGCGCGTTCGAGGACGTGAGCCTGAACGTCCATCGCGGCGAGATCCTCGGGATCGCCGGGCTCCTCGGCGCGGGGCGCACGGAGCTGATGCGGGCAATCTTCGGTGCCGACCCGGCCGATGCGGGGACGATCGCGCTCGACGGCAAGCGCGTCGCCGCCGTCACGCCCAAGGCGATGAAGCGGGCGGGGCTGGGCTATACGCCGGAGAACCGCAAGGAGGTGGGGCTGGTGCAAACCCTGTCAACCCACGACAACCTCTGCATGGCGAGCCTCGGGCGCATCGCGCCCAGGGGCTTTATCACCCGCGGCCGCGAGCAGGCGGCGGTCGCCCGGCAGATCAGCGACCTCGCGATCAAGGTGCCGCAGCCGATGCTGCCGGTGTCTTCGCTCTCCGGCGGCAACCAGCAGAAGGTGGTGATCGGCAACTGGCTGAACACGGAGCCGCGCGTGATGTTCTTCGACGAGCCGAGCCGCGGCGTGGACGTTCAGGCGAAGCGGCAGATCTTCGACATCATCTGGGACCAGGCCGAGCGGGGCCTCGCCGCGATCTTCGTCTCGTCCGAACTTGAGGAGGTGCTGGAAGTGGCCGACCGCATCCTGGTGATGCGCCAGGGCCGCATCGTGGCCGAGGTGGACCCGACCGCGACCACCCTCTCCGAGCTCTACCGCCTCTGCATGGAAGGACCGTCCGAATGAGCGTTGCCACGGCCGAAAGGTCCGGGACGAACCCGCTGGTCCGGCTCATCAAGACCTACCCGATGGAAATGATCCTGTTGGTCCTGATCGTCGTCCTGGTCTTCACCGCCCCGGGCTTCGCCAGCGTGCGAAACCTCCTCAACGTGCTGCGGACCGGGGCGCTGCTCGGCATCATCGCCTTTGGCATGACGGCGGTGATCATCTCCGGCGAGATCGACCTGTCGGTAGGCGCCGGAGCGGCGCTGGCCGGTTGTATCGTTGCTTGGATGTGCGGAGCCTTGACCGACGTTTTGGGCGGGCTGCTCGCCGCGGTGGTCGGGATCGCCGTGGCGGTCGGCGTTGGCTTCTGCATCGGCCTCTCGGTCGGCAAGTTCCGAGAATGGTTCAACGTGCCGAGTTTCATCAGCACGCTCGCCCTCTTCACCGCGCTGCGCGGTGCGGCCAACCTCATCACCGGGGGCTTTCCACTCACTACCTTCCCCAGCGGCTTCGAGTTCCTCGGCGGCGGCTACCTCTTCGGGATCCCCTTCCCGGTCTACATTTTCGCGCTGACCTTCGCGGGCATGCATTTCCTGATGAACTTCACGCGCTTCGGCCGCGCCGTCTACGCGGTCGGCGGCAACATGGAGGCGGCGCGTCTGTCGGGCATTGACATCTGGTGGGTGAAGTCGATGTGCCTTGGCATCCTCGGCGCGCTGACCGCAGTCTCCGGGACGCTGATCGCGTCGCAGATCGGATCGGGCACCGGCACGACGGCGACCGGCATGGAACTCGACGTGATCGCGGCAGTCATCATCGGTGGCACCTCGCTCTTCGGCGGCAAGGGCCGGGTCTGGGGCACGCTGATCGGCGTGCTGTTCCTCGGCTGCATCTCGAACGGGATGACGCTGCTGAACGTCAGCGAATACTGGCAGTACGTGGTCCGTGGCGGGATCATCCTCGGCGCGGTGCTGCTCAACCAGGTTCTTGAACGGGTGAGGTAGCGACATGGATTTTGACGGGAAGGTGGCGCTGGTCACCGGAACCACCGGCATCGGCCGCGCCTCGGCGCTGCGGTTGGCCGAGGGCGGCGCCTCGGTTCTGGCCTGCGGGATCGACGAAGCGGCAAATGCTGCGCTCGCCGCCGACGCGGCGGCGCGCGGGCTGGCGGTCGCGGCCTGCACGACCGACGTTTCGCGGCCCGAGGAGGTGGAAGCCGCGGTGGCGGCGGCGGTCGGCCGCTTCGGCGGGCTGGACATCGTCGTGAACGCCGCCGCCGTGCATCCCTATGGCACCGTGGTCTCGACCGACTTCGAGACCTGGCGGCGCTGCATGGCGGTGAACGTCGGTTCGATCTACTTGACGGCCCACTTCGGCGTCCCCGAGATGGCCCGGCGTGGCGGCGGCGCCATCGTCAGCATTTCCTCGGTGCAGGGCTTCAATTGCCAGCAGAACGTCGCGGCGTACGTTGCCACCAAGGGCGCGATTCACGCGCTGACGCGTGCGATGGCGCTGGACCATGCCGACCAGAAGGTCCGGGTCAACTCGGTCAGCCCCGGCTCGGTGCGGACCCCCATCCTGGAGCATGCTGCGCGAACCTACGGCGGTGAAGGCGTCACCTTTGAGCAGGCCTTCCAGCGCTTCGGCGCGGCGCACCCGGTCGGGCGGATCGGCGAGCCGGAGGAGGTGGCCGAGCTCGTGGCCTTCCTCGCCTCGGACAAGGCTGCCTTCGTCACCGGCAGCGACTACCGGATCGACGGCGGGCTGACCGCCGGCATCGGCGTGAAGTAGGAGGCACGAGATGCAGATCGGCCTTGGCCTCTACCGCGACTCGCTCACGCCGGACAATTTCCGCTTCGCCACCCAGGCCGGGGCGACCCATATCGTCGCCCACCTGACCAACTACTTCGGCGGCAAGGACCCTGCCATCTCGCGAGGCGACGACGCCGACGGCTGGGGCGACTGCTCGCAGGATAAGCTCTGGAGCTACGAGGAACTGTCCACGCTGGTGAAGTCGGTGGAAGCGGCCGGCCTGAAGCTCGCGGCCATCGAGAACTTCTCGCCGAAGTTCTGGTCCGACATTCTGCTCGACGGTCCCGAGCGGGGCGCGCAGATCGACGGCATGAAAAAGCTGATCCGCGATGCCGGCCGCGCGGGGGTGCCGTGCTTCGGCTACAACTTCTCCATCGCGGGCGTCTGGGGCTGGCAGCGCGGGCCGTTCGCGCGCGGCGACGCGCACTCGGTCGGTTTCGATGCCGCCAGGGTCGATCCAGACACGCCACTGCCGGATGGCCTGGTTTGGAACATGCGCTACCGCCCGGCACGGCCGGGCGCCGCGCCCGTCCGGGTCTCGAGCGACGCGTTGTGGCAGCGGCTGACCGCCTTTCTCGAGGAGCTCGTGCCCGTGGCCGAAGACGCCGGCGTCGTCCTGGCCGCCCATCCCGACGATCCGCCCGCGGAAGAGCTGCGCGGCGCCGCGCGCCTCGTGAACCGGCCCGAAAAGTACGACCGGCTGCTCGACATCCTCGACTCGCCTTCGAACCGACTGGAGCTCTGCCTCGGGTCCCTGCAGGAAATGCCGAGCGGCGCAATCTATGACCACGTGCGCCGCTTCGCCCGCCGGGGCCGGATCGGCTACATTCACTTCCGCAATGTGAAAGGCAAGGTCCCGACGTACGTCGAGACCTTCGTCGACGAAGGCGACATCGACATGGCGGAGATCGTCCGCATCCTGCGAGACGAGGGCTACGGCGGTGTCCTGATACCCGATCATACCCCCAGCATGACCTGCGGTGCCTCGTGGCACGCGGGCATGGCCTATGCATTGGGGTACATGCGGGCGCTGGTGCAGATACGCCGGAGCCTTGGGTCCGTCGTGGTCTCTGGCGAAGTCAGCAGCGGCGGGGAACGTGACGCAAGACTTACCCCCATGCCTCGGACTGCTGACGTCTGGCAGACGAGGTGTTCCTGATAGTCGACCGTAGGCGCTGGCCGGATCACCGGAGCATGTCGGCGGTTCACGGGCGGCTTCCGAGCCCCGGCGCGCCGTCGAGCCGCGGGCCGATGGGAACGAACAGCCGTGCCAACCTCCAAAGCGGGGTGTTCGCCTGCTGTCCAGGGTGGGGATTTCCTGGAGCGGATGTGGATCGGCGTCCAATCCTTGACCCCGCCTTGCTCGACAGAACAGCAGAGGCGGATCTCTGGCCGCTCGCCATGCAATGGATACGGCGGCAGCGTCGCCGGAACAACCGAATGGTCGCGAAGTGGCTCTGACTACTGTCCGATAATCTCCTTATCGGATAGTTTACCCAGCGTGGATATCAGGCTTTCGGGACGCCGCCGCGGACCAATTTCATCTCCGACCGCCCCACGTCCACACCCAGAAGAACCGCAGATGTCCACCGGCGCGTGATGAAAGAGGGCGCTCACGCCGCGGTGATGCACGGCATGGCGGACGGCTCGCTCGCCGTGGGCGGCCATACCAGCGTCTGGACCAGGCACCGGATCAACCCGAGCTACCTGCGCTGCGAGAGCTGCGGCCAGATGACCCGCAACGCCACCGCCGGACAGACCTGCCGCTGCGGTGCGGCGCTGCCGGAGCCGCTGCCCTACTGGTAGCCGGCGAGGTAGCGCCCGAGCGCCGCCGCGAGGCCGTCGCGGTCGGTGCCGGCGGCGGCGATCCAATCGGCCGGCGCCGCGGACACCAGTGCTGCGGCATCGAGCGGCGGGATGCGCCCGCCTTCGCGCCCGGCGAGAAGGTGGCCGGGCGGCAGCGTCCGGACCGCGGCGCGCGGCGGCCCGAGCGCGCGGGAGAGATAGAGGCAGGCGTCGTAGTCGATGGCATGAAGCCGGCCGCCGGCAACCAGCAGGTTGGGGTTGCGCGCGGTGCGGTCGACGTTCTGCAGCACCGCGTCCGAGCGCGCGATCGCGTCGAGCGCGTCCGGATCGAGGCCGGCGAGCTCGGCGAGCGTCACCGGCCGCGCCTCGGCGATATAGCCGATGCCGAGGTTCCAGCCGGTGCTGCGCTGGAGCATGGCGTCGAACTCGTCGGTCCCTGCCATCCAGGGAAAACCCTCGGGTAGCCAGACCGGTTGCGCCGCCGGCACCGGCGCGCCGAGGGCGCGGGCGATGCCGAGGGCCACGAACTCGGTGAGGAGGCCGAACGGACCCGACCCGGCGCCGGAGAACTTCATCACCCAGGGTGTGCCGTCGGCGGTCTCGATCCGCGCCGGGCTGGTGCTGGCGTCGGTGAAGACCTCCAGCACCCGCTCGACCCGCGCCGCCGGCGCGAGCGCCTCGGCGGTCAGACGTGCTCGCCCTTGTGCGGCGCCCAGATCTTCTTGTTGGTGAACCAGAGCAGGCCCGCCAGCACGACCAGGAACAGCACCGCGGTCAGCCCCGCGGCCTTGCGCGGCATCATCTTCGGCTCGGCGGTCCACATCAGGAAGGCGGCGACGTCCTGCGCCATCTGCGCCTTGGTGGCCGGGGTGCCGTCGGCATAGGTCACCTGGTCGTCGTCGGTGATCGGCGGCGGCATCGCGATCCAGCCCCCGGGGAAGATCGGGTTCTCGTAGAGCGTCGAGCCCGCGAGATCCTTCTCCTCGCCGGTGAACCCCAGAAGCAGCGAGGCGATGTATTCCGGACCGCCCTGGCCGTGCAAAAGCTGGTTGACCATCAGCCCCGAGGGGCCCTCGAAGCCCTCGCGCGCCTTGGCCATCAGGCTGAGGTCGGGGGCGTTTTCCAGCGGCGAATGCTGGAAGTGGTCCGACGGCGTCGCCGGGCGGGTCTCGCCGGTGTCGGCGTCGTCGACGTCGTGCATCGCGGCATAGGCCCGCATCTGCTCGGTGGTCATCGACACCCCGCCTGGCTCGGCGAGCTCGCGGTAGGTCACGAACTTCAGGCCGTGGCAGGCGGAGCAGATTTCGGTGTAGACCTGCAGGCCGCGCTGCAGCTGCGCCTGGTCGTAGCGCCCGAACGGCCCCTCGAACGAGAAGCTGAAGTCGGTGATGTGGCCGGCTTCCTGGGCCATCGCCGCCCCGGCCCCGAGCGTCGCCGCGGCGAGACCGGCCAGGACCATCGTCTTCAGCATGGCGCGTGCTCCTGTGCGGCCGGTCATTCGGCGGGCTTGCTGATGGCGGCGCGCGCCATCGCGTCCTCGCCGGTGCCGTAGTGCGCCCGGAAGTCGGCCTCGATCGTCTCGGGGATCACGAGCGGCTTCTCGACGATGCCGAGGACCGGCATGATCACCAGGAAGAACACGAACCAGTAGAGCGTCGCGAGCTGGCTGATGATCACGAACGGCTGCTGCGGCGGCTGCGAGCCGCACCAGAGCAGCAGCACGAAGTCGACGACCAGCAGCCAGAACCAGATCTTGAACATCGGCCGGTAGCGCCCGGAACGCACCCGGCTGGTGTCGAGCCAGGGCAAGCAGCAGCAGCACCGCGATCGAGCCGAACATCGTCAGCACGCCCGCGAGCTTGGAGTTGATGAAGAGCATGTCGAAGGTGATCGCGCGCAGCATCGCGTAGAACGGCAGGAAGTACCACTCCGGCACGATGTGCGTCGGCGTCTTCAGCGGGTTGGCCTCGATGTAGTTGTCCGGATGCCCGAGGAAGTTCGGCATGAACCCGACGATCGCCGCAAAGATCACCAGCACGAAGACCAGCGCGAACAGGTCCTTGATGACGAAGTAGGGCCAGAACGGCAGCGTGTCCTTGTCCACGTCGGCCCGCGAGGTGCGCCGCACCTCGACGCCGGTCGGATTGTTGTTGCCGGTGGTGTGGAACGCCCAGATGTGGACGATCACCAGCCCCGCGATCACGAACGGCAAAAGGTAGTGCAGCGAGAAGAACCGGGTCAGCGTGGGATTGTCGACCGCCGGCCCGCCGAGGAGCCACGTCTGGATCGACGACCCGACCATCGGGATCGCGCTGAAGAGCCCGGTGATCACCGTGGCGCCCCAGAACGACATCTGCCCCCAGGGCAGCACGTAGCCCATGAACGCGGTCGCCATCATCAGCAGGAAGATCAGCATGCCGATGATCCAGGTGATCTCGCGCGGCGTCTTGTACGAGCCGTAGTAGATGCCGCGGAAGATGTGGCAGTAGACCGCGAAGAAGAACAGCGACGCGCCGTTGGCGTGCACGTAGCGCAGCGCCCAGCCGCCGTTCACGTCCCGCATGATGTGCTCGACCGAGGCGAAGGCGCCGCCGACGCTGGCGTTGTAGTGCATCACCAGCACCACCCCGGTCGCGATCTGCAAGACCAGGCAGAACGCCAGCACGATGCCCCAGATCCACATCCAGTTGAGGTTCTTCGGCGTCGGGATGAACAGCGTCGAATGGATGAGCCCCAGGATCGGCAACCGGCTCTCGACCCACTTCTCCGGGGCGCTCTTGGGTTCGTAGTGATCGTGGGGAATGCCGCTCATGCGCTGACCTCCGCTCCGAGCTGGACGACGCCGTCCGAGACGAACTTGTTCAGGGGGATGTGCATGTTCTCCGGCGCCGGGCCCTGGCGGATGCGCCCGGCGGTATCGTAGATCGACCCGTGGCAGGGGCAGAACCAGCCCTTGAACGGGCCAGCCTCGCCGAGCGGGATGCAGCCGAGGTGGGTGCAGACCTCGGTCATCACCATCCACTCGCCGGCCTCGTCGAGCGTCCGGTTCTGGTCGGTCGCCGGCGCGTCGTCGGGCAGGTTGGCGTTGCGCGCCAGCGGATCGGCGAGCGCCGACAGTTCCACGCCCCGCGCCGCCTCGATCTCCTCCGGGGTGCGGCGCCGGATCACGACGGGCTTGCCGAGGAACTTGACGGTCAGCGAGCTGCCGACCTCGAGCGCGCTGACGTCGACCTGCACCGAGGCCAAGGCCGCCACGTCGGCGCTGGGATTCATCTGGTTGATCAGCGGCCAGACCGCCGCCGCGACGGCGATGCCGCCCGCGGCACCGGTGGCGACGTAAAGAAAGTCCCTGCGGCCGACCTTCCGCTCGCTGTGCTCAACATGGGCCACGCGCCGTCGCTCCTCGCCTATGCCCGCCCCGGGGCGCCGAACCGCCTCGGGCGTTAAGAGGCGGGATTGATGCACGAACTAGCCCGTTCGGCCCGGATGGTCCAGCGGCTTCATGCCGCAGGCACGCCGGCCTTCCCGCAACCCGCGCTCAGCCGCCGCGGTGGTAGGGACCGCCGGCCAGGATCGAGGCGGCGCGGTAGAGCTGCTCGGCCAGCATTACCCGGGCCAGCAGGTGCGGCCAGACCATCGGCCCGAACGAGATGACATGCGCCGCCCCGTCGCGGAACCCCGGCGCGAGCCCGTCCGCGCCGCCGATCGCGAAGGCGAGGTCGCGGAGGCCATCGTCCGCGGCTCCCCGCAGAATCGCGGCAAATCCCGGGGAATCGACCTGCCGCCCCCGCTCGTCGAGCGCCGCGACCAGCGCGTTCGCTGGCAGCGCCGCCGCAAGCAGCGCCGCTTCGCCTGCCGGACCGCCACCACGGCGGTCCTCAACCTCGACGACCCGCGCAGGGCCGAGCCCGAGCGGCCGTCCGGTCCGATCGAACCGGGCCAGGTAGTCCGCGACCAGCGCCGCCTCGGGACCGGCCCGAAGCCGGCCCACGGCGGCGATCGTCACCCGCAACGGAGCGTCAGGCGGTCTCGGTCGCCCGGGGACGCGCCGCGACCGGCTGCCACATCTTCTCGAGCTGGTAGAACTCGCGCACCTCGGGGCGGAACACGTGGACGATGACGTCGCCCGCGTCGATCAGCACCCAGTCGCCGAGGTCCTTGCCTTCGATGCGGGCGATGATCCCCATGTCCTGCTTGAGGCGGTCGGCGAGCTTCTCGGAGATCGACGACACCTGCCGCGACGACCGGCCGGTGGCGATCACCATGTGATCGGCCATCTCGGACTTGCCTGCCAGCGGAATGGTGACGATGTCCTCGGCCTTGTCGTCCTCGAGCGAGGCCAGGATCATGGACAGCAGGCCGCTGTCCTCAGGAGCCCCTGTCGGCGGCACGAAGGCCCGGCCAGGGGTAGCGGCCTGAGCCGCCGGTATGTGGTGAGTCAGATCCGACTCCTCCCTTTGTCGCGCCGCTCACGCCCGGCGCCGGCGTTCCGAATGTAATGCAGCGCGCCCTTTCTCTCAAGGACGCTGATGATAAAGCCTTTGCGACAGCTGAATCCGTGCCGTCATGGCACCGCGGCGATCACCAGGAACACCCCGAAGATCACCAGGTGCACCACCCCCTGCAGCACCGTTGTGCGGCCGGTCGAGAGCGTCAGCGTCGAGATCAGCAGCGTGATCGCAAGCAGCACCACGTGCTCGGGGGCGAGCCCGAGGTCGATCGGCGACTGCCGCATTGTCGAGAGCAGCGCGATCGCGGGAATCGTCAGGCCGGTGCTCTGGATCGCCGAGCCGAGCGCCAGGTTGAGGCTGGTCTGGATGCGGTCCTGCAGCGCCGCGCGCACCGCCGAGGTCCCCTCCGGCAGCAGCACCAGCACCGCGATCACCACGCCGACGAACTCCTCCGGCAGCCCCGCCGCGCGCGCCGCGGACTGCACCGCCGGCGCCAGCGCGTCGGCGAGCAGCACGACGGCGACCAGGGTGCCGAGCAGCAGGACGCCCGCGATCAGCGCCGAGACGCCGGAGACCGGCGGGTGCTGGATGCGCACCGCCTCGACCGGCGCGAAGTAGGCGCGCTGGCTGAAGGTCTCGGCGAAGAGAAAGCTGACCGTCAGCCCCAGCGCCGCGATCGACACGAAGACGAGCTGCACCGGCGAGAATGCCGGGCCGGGCCGCGACACGGTGTAGTCCGGCAGGATCATCGCGACGCAGGCCAGCGTCCCGAGCACGCCCAGCGCCGACGCCGTGCCCTGAAGCTGGAACTTCTGCTCGCGGTGCAGAAGCCCGCCCACGAGCAGGCAGAGCCCGACGACGCCGTTCAGAAGAACCATGACGCCCGCGAACACCGTATCGCGCGCCACCGTCTCGGGGTTGGTCGTCGTCGGCTCGAACATGATCGAGGCGATCAGCGAGACCTCGATCGCCGTCACCGACAGCCCCAGCACGATCGCGCCCAGCGTCTCGCCGAGCCGGACCGCCACGGTCTCGGCATGATGCACCGCTGCGAACACCGCGGCGATCAGCAGCACCGGCGCGACGCTGACGAAGACCCGCTCATGCGGCGTGCCATGGAGGGAATGCCACGCCAGCAGCAGCCCGACCGCCGCAGGCGCGGCGATCGTCCAGCCGGGCGCGGTCGACATCAGGCTCGGTGCGGTCCGCTCCGACGGGTCCTGGTCCAAGGGATCGCCTCGCGCTGCGGCCCGGAATCGAAGGCCAGGCCGAGGCTCCCACGCCATGCCGCCTCGCGGCAACCCCCTTGGCCTCGCGTTTCAGGCGCGCAGTGCGTCACCCTAACGTGCGCGTCCGAAAGGCGAGCTCGCCCCGGACGATGACGCAGCCGATGACGAGCGCTGCAAGCCAGACCAGCGAGTGCGGCAGCCAGACCGTAACGAGCGCCAGCGCCGCCCCGACCAGCAGCACCGGCCGCGCGGCGCCACGCAGGCAGTAGCGGTCGCGCACCAGCCAGAGACCGAAGAGGTAGACGGCGACGGGCACCGCAACGGCGAGATCGGCGACGCGCCGGGTCAGGTGCGCGTGCTCGGTCAGCACGTCCGCCTGAACCGCGAATCCGGCGCCGGCCGCGGCGCCCGCGGCGAAGATCAGGAAGTGGCCGTAGCCCCAGAGGAACGCCCGCTCGTGGCGATCGCTGGCGAGCTGCTCGTCGTCGGTGAAGTAGACCCACCACATCCCGAACGCGGTCACCATCGCCGCGAGCGCCACCACGGCGAGCGCGATCGTGACCCCGCCGTTCTCGATCGAGGCGCGGGTGGCGATCACCGCGGCGAGCAGCGTCTCGCCGAGCACGATGATGTTCATCAGCCCGTAGCGCTCGACGATGTGGTGGCGGTGCCAAGGCGTCGTCGAGCGTTGCTCGGCCCAGAGCGGCACCGCGAGCTCCAGCGCCACGCCGACCAGGAAGAGCGCCCGCAGCGCCTGACCGCCGCCGGCCAGCAGCGTCGCGGTCCAGTAGAACTGCACCGCGGTGATCCCGGCGGCGTAGCGCAGCGCCACCGGCCGCCGCTCCGCATCCCCCGCCGCGGCGCGCAGCCACAGCGTCACCGTGGCGAGCCGCATCAGGATGTAGCCCGAGACCGCGAGATAGAGCGGGCCGCCCGCGAAGAAGGCCGGCACCCCGGTGGCGAGGATCAGCGAGCCGGCCATCACGACCAGGGTCAGCAGGCGGAACAGGCTGTCGCCGTTGTCGTAGGCCGACGCGAACCAGGTATAGTTCATCCACGCCCACCAGATCGCGAAGAACGCGGTCAGAAACCCGACGATGCCTTCGCCCGGATGGCCCTCGGCCATCGCGTGGTGGAGCCCCGCGGCGGCCGCGGCGACCGCGAGCACGGTCACGAGGTCGAAGAACAGCTCGAGCGGCGTTGCCGTGCGGTGCGGCTCGTGCCGGTCGCGCGGCCCGAGCCGCGCAGCGAAGGGTCTGCGCTCGCCAGCCATCGCCGTCTCCCGCCTGTTCCGCGGCAGAGCAAACCATGCCAGTCGGCGCAAGGGAAGTGCCGCGGCCATCGTTAACCAAGCAGCAAGACTCTGTTTTGCAGCAAGATCAAGGACTTGAGTGGCCCCCAGACTCGGGGACCCAATTCAAGCGCCGGTTCAGGCGGCCTTCAGCCTGCCGCGCACCAGCTTCTCGTAGTCGCCGGCAATCGCCTGGGTCAGCGCGCCGACCTCGAAGCTGAACTCGCCGATCGAGCCCACCGGCGTCACCTCGGCGGCGCTGCCGGTCAGCCAGCACTGCTCGAAGTCCGCCATCTCGTGCGGCTCGATGTGCCGCTCGATCACCCGGATGCCGCGCTCCTTCAGCATCTGCAGCACCGTCTGGCGGGTGATGCCGTTGAGGAAGCAGTCAGGCTCGGGGGTGTGGACCTCGCCGCCCTTGACGAAGAACACGTTGGCCCCGGTCGCCTCGGCGACATAGCCGCGATAGTCGAGCATGATCGCGTCCGAGCAGCCCTTGGCCTCGGCCTCGTGCTTGGACATCGTGCAGATCATGTAGAGCCCGCTCGCCTTGGCGAAGCAGGGGATCGTCTCCGGGCTCGGCCGCTTCCACTTCGAGATGTCGAGCTTGGCGCCCTTCATCTTGGCGTCGCCGTAGTAGGCGCCCCACTCCCACACCGCGATCGCCATGTGCATCGGATTGCGCGCCGACGCGACGCCCATATCCGGACCCGAGCCCCGCCAGATGATCGGCCGCACGTAGGCGTCCGCCATGCCGCTCCGCGCCAGCGCCGCAGCCTTCGCCGCCTCGATCTCGTCGGCGGTGTAGGGCGCCGGCATCTCCAGGTACTCGCACGAGCGCAGCAGCCGTTCGGTATGGGCGCGGCTCTTGAAGATCTCGCCGCCATAGGCCCGCTCGCCCTCGAAGACCGCGCTCGCGTAGTGCAGCGCGTGGGTCAGCACGTGCACCTTGGCGTCGCGCCACGGGACGAAGGCGCCGTCCATCCAGATCACCCCGTCCCGGTCGTCGTATGCGCCCGCCATCGCCGTTCCCCGCTCGCTTCCCACAGTTGCGCCACGATCGCGTCGCACGACCGATTGTTGCGCCGAGTGCCGGACGAGCTAGCATTTGGCACTTGGAATGTCAACAAGCCTGACATAAACTGTGAAGGAGCAGCACGAGGGACCCACGTCATGGGCGGCGGCTACGTGACCAACCAGACCCGCAGCGAACAGCTGCTGTTCCTGACCGACGACCAGCTGCGCCAGGGCATCGAGTTGATGTTCTTCGCCTATCGCGGCTTCACCGCCGATCCCGACCGCATCCTCGGCGAGCGCGACTACGGCCGGGCGCACCACCGCGCCATCCACTTCATCAACCGCCGCCCCGGCCTCACGGTCAACGAGCTCCTCGACTTTCTCGGCGTCACCAAGCAGAGCCTGAACCGCGTGCTGCGCCAGCTGATCGACGACGGCCTGGTCGAGTCGCGGGTCGGCGTCGAGGACCGCCGGCACCGCAACCTGCACCTGACCGCCGCGGGCCGCACCTTCGAGCAGGAGCTCTCGGCGGCGCAGCGCAAGCGGATGCGCGCCGCCTTCTCCAGCGCCGGTCCCGAGGCGGTGCACGGCTTTCGCACCGTGCTCGAGCAGATGATCGACCCCGAGCTGCGCGAGCGGGTCCTCGGCTGGCTCGAGACCGGCCGGCAATGACCGAGCCGCAGACCCATGTCCTCGTCGTCGACGACGACGCCCGGCTCCGCGCGCTCCTGCAGAAATTCCTGACCCGCAACGGCTTCATGGTCACCCCGGCGCGCGACGCCGCCCACGCGCGCAAGCTCCTCGAGGGCCTGGACTTCGACCTGATGGTGCTCGACGTGATGATGCCGGGCGAGGACGGGCTGCAGCTCACCGCCGGGCTCCGCGAGACGATGACGACGCCGATCCTGCTCTTGACCGCCCGCGGCGACGCCGACGACCGCATCCTCGGGCTGGAGGCCGGCGCCGACGACTACCTGGCCAAGCCCTTCGAACCGCGAGAGCTGCTGCTGCGGATCAACGCGATCCTGCGCCGGGTGGTCAAGCCGCTGCCGCGCGCCGAGCCGCCGAAGACGCTGCATCTCGGCGCGGTGCGCTACGACCTCGGCCGCGGCGAGCTCTGGCGCGGCCGCGAGATGATCCGGCTGACCGCCACCGAATCGATGCTGATGCGCATCTTCGCCGCGCGTCCGAACGAGCCGGTCACCCGCCAGGAGCTGGTCGAGGATCTCGGCGGCGGCATCGCCGAGGCGCAGGAGCGCGCCGTCGACGTGCAGATCACCCGCCTGCGCCGCAAGATCGAGGACGACCCGCGCGCGCCGCGCTACCTGCAGACGGTGCGCGGCTCCGGCTACATGCTCGCGCCCGACTGACCCGACCGACCCGCGCTTGCGCCCGCTGGGCGCCGGGCTAGGATGCTCCCAACCAGAGGGGAGGAGAGGCCATGCGAACCGCACTGGCAGGCATCGCGCTGGCGCTGGGCTTGCCGGGACTGGCAGGCGCCGCGACGGCGGACTGCGGCAAGGCGGGGGGCCAGGTCGACGAGCTGATCTGCCAGTCGCAAGAGCTGGCCCAGCTCGACGCCGAGCAGGACCGCCTGTTTCTGCTCGCCAGGGATGCCTACATGCGCGCCACTGAGCGCAACAAGCTCGTCGCCGATCAGGAGGCCTGGACCGCGAGCCGCGAGGATTGCCTCAAGACGGCGGACCCGACGCTCTGCCTGCGCGACAGCATGGTGACCCACATTGCCGGACTGCTCCGCGACTACCCCGACGCGCGCTACGGCGAACGCGGCATCAGCCTCGGGCCCTTCGCCGCCGACTGCCCGAGCCTCGGCGCGCCGCTGACCGCGACCTTCGTCAATTCCGATCCGGGCGCGGTCTATCTCGCGTGGGCGGACCGGACCGTGGTCCTCGACCATGCGATGAGCGGCTCGGGCGCGCGCTACGAAGCGACGGTGGATGGCGGGAACTACCTCTTCTGGAACAAGGGCAACCAGGCGACGTTCAAGCTGCCGGGTGTGGCGAAGTCGCTGACCTGCACGCTGGCGACCGACGTCGAATAGGGAAGCGAGCGCGATGCAGACCGACTGGACCCGGGTCGACGACTACCTCAACGCCCGCCTTGTGCACGTCGACGCGACGCTCGAGGCCGTACTCGAGGCCAATGCTGCGGCGGGGCTGCCCTCGATCGACGTGGCGCCGAACCAGGGCAAGCTCCTGCACATCCTCGCCCGGATGACCGGCCCCAAGCGCATCCTCGAGATCGGAACCCTCGGCGGCTACAGCACGATCTGGCTGGCGCGCGCCCTGCCGCCGGACGGCCGGCTCGTCACCCTCGAGGCCAACCCCAAGCATGCCGCCGTCGCGTCGGAGAACATCGCCAGCGCGGGGCTCTCCGACGTCGTCGACCTGCGCGTCGGCCCGGCGATCGAGGCGCTGCCGGGCCTACAAGACCAAGCGCCGTTCGACTTCGTCTTCATCGATGCCGACAAGGCGTCGAACGCAGACTACCTCGCCTGGGCGGTGCGGCTTTCGCGGCCGGGCACGGTGATCGTCTGCGACAATGTCGTGCGCAGCGGTCGGATCACCGAGGCGGCGAACCGGGACGCCGACATCGTCGGCACCCGGCGGTTCTTCGACGCGCTCGCCGCCGAGCCGCGGCTGACCGCAACCGCGGTGCAGACGGTCGGCGCCAAGGGGTGGGACGGCTTCGCCATCGCCATCGTCGACTGACGGCCGCCGGGGAAGCCCAGGATCGCGAAAGCGGCGCGGCTGCCCTGGGTGGAACCGAAGTCCCCAGGCAGTCGTTCCCGGACCACACAAGGGGAAGACCGGACCATGACCGAGACCACACGCGCGAAGCTCGTCGGGATCAACCACGTCGCGCTCGAGGTCGGCGACATCGAGGCGGCGCTGGCGTTCTATGGCCGCATCTTCGACTTCGAGCTGCGCGGGCGCGGCGAGGGCATGGCCTTCGTCGACATGGGCGACCAGTTCATCGCACTGATGGAGGGCCGCCGGCAGGCGCCCGACGACCACCGGCATTTCGGCCTCGTCGTCAACGAACGCGGGCCGGTCCGGGCCGCCGCGGAAGCCGCCGGCGCGACGATCCTCCCCGGTCGCGGCCTCGACTTTCTCGACCCCTGGGGCAACCGCATTCAGGTGGTCGAATACCGCGACCTCCAGTTCGCCAAGACCGCGCCGGTCCTCGCCCATCTCGGTGTCGGCGCGGGCAAGACAGCCGAGGCCATGTCCCAACTTCGGGAGAAGGGCCTGGCCGACTGACCGCGGGGTGCGCGGCTTCGGCGGTGGAAGCGATCCTAGCGGCTGAAAGCGGCGGCCAGCTCCACGTGGCCTGACCAGCGGAACTGGTCGATCGGCTGCACCCAGTCCAGCCGGTAGCCGCCGTCGAGCAGGATGCGCGCGTCCCGCGCGAAGGTCGCGGGATCGCAGGACACCGCGGCAATCCGGGGCACCGAGGAGCGCGCCAGCTCACGGCTCTGCGCCTGCGCCCCGGCCCGCGGCGGATCGATGACCACGGCGTCGAACCCGTTGAGCTCGCCCGGCAGCAGCGGACGCCGGAAGAGATCGCGCCCCAAAGTCTCGACCCGCTTGAGGCGCCGCGCCTGCCGCCATCCGCCGGCGAGCGCCGTGAGCATCGCGGCGTCGCCCTCGACCGCGAGCACCTCCGCCGTTTCGGCCAGCGGCAGCGCGAAGGTGCCGCAGCCGGCGAAGAGGTCGGCCACCCGCCGCGCTCCTGCGCTCGCCCGGCCCACCGCCGCGACCAAGGCCGCCTCGCCGTCCGCGGTCGCCTGCAGGAACGCCCCCGGGGGCGGCACCACTCGCGCCGCGCCCATCGTCTGGAAGGGCGGGCGGCGCAGCGCCACGACCTCGCCGTCCCAGGAGAGCCGCGCGATATCCGCCTCCTCCGCCACCACGGCCAGGGCGCTCCGCGCCGCCGCGTCGAGCGGCCGGCCGCCCGCGACGGCGATGTCGAGCCCGGCCGGCCCGCTCGTCACCGTCAGCCGCAGCGTGGAGGACCGGGTCGCGCCGAGCGCCGTCAGCCGCGCCAGCACCGGCCGTGCCGCGAGAAGCTCCGGGCGCACGACGAGGCAGCCGGTCACGTCGACCACCGCGTCGGACCGCCGGCCGTGAAAGCCGGTGGTCGTGGCCTTCTTCGTTCGCCGGCCGGCAAAGACCGCCCGCCGGCGCGAGCGTGGCGGCGAGGTCAGCGTAAGCGCGACCTCGGCCTCGATGCCCTGCGCCGCCAGCGCCCGGACGATGGTGCCGGCCTTCCAGTCCGCGATGAAGCCGTCCGAGGCGTGCTGCAGGCTGCACCCGCCGCAGCTGCCAAAGTGCGGGCAGGGCGGCACCACCCGCTCCGGCGCCGCGATGCCGAGCAACGCGGCGGCGCCACCGCCCGAAACCTCCCAGCGCTCGCCGGGCAAGGCGAAAGGCAGCCGCAGCGCCCCGGCGATGCCGTCGCCGTCGCGCCCAAGGCGCTCGATCGTCACCTCCACGCCTTCTCCCCGCGAAACCGGTCGTTTCCGCATTTTGCGCTTACTCCGCGCGCCTTGGCGGATTATTTTCGGGCGGTCAACAACCATGGAGGCCGTCATGGCCGCTCCCGTCGCCCCCGGCACCCGGATCGGGCACGTCCACCTCAAGGTCGCCGATCTCGATCGCGCGATCGCATTCTACGGCGGCGTGCTCGGCTTCGAGCTGCAGCAGAAATACGGCGACCAGGCGGCGTTCCTGTCCGCCGGCGGCTACCACCACCACATCGGCCTCAACACCTGGCAGAGCCGCGGCGGCACGCCGCCGCCCGACGGGCATACCGGCCTCTTCCACACCGCGATCCTCTACCCGACGCGCCGCGACCTCGCCGATGCGCTGCGGCGGCTGACCGCGGCGGGGATCAGCCTCGACGGCGCCTCCGACCACGGCGTGAGCCAGGCGCTCTACCTGCGCGATCCGGACGGCAACGGCGTCGAGCTCTACTGGGACCGCCCCGAGGCCGAGTGGCCGCGCGACGCCGACGGCCGGCTGGCGATGGTGACCGAACGGCTGAACCTGCGCGACCTCCTGGCCGAAGCCTGAGCCTCACGCCGGCGGCTTGCGCGCCGCGATCAGGAACTCGGCGTTGCCGTCGCCGCCGGTGATCGGGCTTTCGGTCTCGCCCAGAACGGTCCAGCCCGACGCCTGAAGGAAGCGGCGCACCGAAGCGCGGACCGCCTCGTGCGCCGCGGGGTCGCGGACGATGCCGCCTTTGCCGACCTGCGCCGGGCCGACCTCGAACTGCGGCTTGACCAGCGCGACGAGAACCGCGCCGGGACGGGCCAGCTCCAGAGCGGGCGGCAGCGCCTTGGCGAGCGAGATGAACGACAGATCGGCGACGATCCAGCCGGGCGGCGGCACGTGGGCGGCGGTCAGCGCCCGGGCGTTCAAGCCCTCGATCGCGTGTAGCCGGGGATCGGCCCGCAGCGCTGGTGCGAGCTGGCCGTGGCCGACGTCGACCGCCCAGACCTCGGCCGCGCCGGCCTCGAGCAGCACCTGGCTGAAGCCGCCGGTCGAAGCGCCGAGATCGAGCGCCACCGCGCCCGCCGGATCGAGCCCGAAGACCTCGAGCGCGTGCCGCAGCTTCAGCGCGGCGCGCGAGACGTAGGGCATGCGGGTCGCCCATCGATGCCGAGCCGCGCGTCCGGCGGCACCCGGAGGCCGGGCTTGGCCACCGAATTGCCGTCGAGCGTCACCGCGCCCGCCGCGATCAGCGCCTGCGCCCGGCTGCGGGTCGGCGCGAGCCCGGCCGCCACCAGCGCCTGGTCGAGCCGCAGGGTCACGCCGCGCCGAGGTCCGCCGTCCAGCCGAAGCCGACCCCGGCGGCCCGCATCTCGCCGAGCGCCGCCTCCAGCGAGCCGTCGAGGTCGATCGCGCGGCAGGCGTCCAGCAGCACCGTGGCCTCAAAGCCGCAGGCGACCGCGTCGAGCGCCGAATAAGCGACGCAGAAGTCGGTAGCGAGCCCGGCGAGCCAGACCCGCCGGGCGCCGCGGTCGCGGAGGTAGCCGACAAGGCCGGTCGGTGTGCTGCGGTCGTTCTCGAAGAACGCCGAGTAGCTGTCGATCCCGGGATGGAAGCCCTTGCGGATCACCAGGTCCGCCATGTCGGTGTCGAGGCCGGGATGGAATGCCGCGCCCGGCGTCCCCTGGATGCAATGGTCGGGCCAGAGAACCTGCGGCCCGTAGTGCAGCGTCACGCTCGAGAACGGCGCGGCGCCGTCGTGGCTGGTCGCGAACGAGCGATGCTCGGGCGGGTGCCAGTCCTGGGTGAGCACCCGAACCGAAAAGCGGCGGGCGATCCGGTTGATCGGCGCGACGACGGCGTCGCCTTCGGCGACGGCGAGCGCACCGCCGGGGCAGAAATCGTTCTGAACGTCGACGGCGATCAGCGCGGCGTCTGGCGGCATCTGCATCGGCGGGCTCTCCTGGAGGCGCAGCGCGCACCCTGTCAGCGCTGCGGCGGATGATCAACAGGTCGGACGCATTCCCGATCAAATCAATCAGGATTGACGCTCCCCCCGAATTTCGTCATCAATGGGTCAGCCAGTCCGGTTGCGGACAAGCCGATCCCGTTCGAGCAACACCGGAGTTGATGGCCATGCAATCCGAACCCGAGCCGCTCTGCACCGACCGGCGGCACCTCGACCGGCCTGCCCCGCCGCGGCATGACGCGCGCGCGCTGACCGAAGGCGGGCGGGAGGCCGATATCCGGCTCGACGGCGTGCGCTATGTCCTGCGCATCACGCGGCAGGGCAAGCTGATCCTGACCAAATGAACGCGCCGTCGCGGCATCCGGGAGCGGCGCCGGTCGGACAGCTCGCCGAGCTGCCGCCGCTGGAGCGGCGGGTGATCCAGTGCCTACGGCTCTGGTGCGACGCGCCGGACGGGCCGGAACTGATGCGGAACGAGCTCATCCGGCGGCACGGGCGGGCGGCGGCGGACCGGCTGGCCGCGGACTTCGCCGAGCTGATCCTGACCACGTCGCGGCACGCGCGGCGGCCGTTGATGGGGCACGCGCCGGACTGCCCCTGCGCGGGCGGCGACGAGTGCATCTTCGCGCGGTTCGTCGCGCTGGCGGCGGAGGGGGCGCGGGAGGAGGCGGTGCTGATGGCGGCGCTGATCGTGCGCGCCGACCTGGCGCTGACGCTCGCCGGGCTGGCGGAGACGATCGGGCTGGGGCTGATGCGCGGCCACGAGCCGTGGTCCGTCCGGTAAGCGGGCTCTTTATCCGTGCGGCGGATGCGGCTAGGTGTCGTGCGGTGTGCGGGCATGGCGAAATCGGTAGACGCAGCGGACTTGTGCAGACGGCGTGAGTGCCCGCGGGGAAACCCGCGGGGGCATAGCCGCCCAAATTCGGGGAAACCTCACGGGTCGCGCCGGTGGCAATCCCGAGCCAAGCCCTCCTCCGCGGAGGGAAGGTGTAGAGACTAGACGGGCGGGGCCTAAAGCCGGATCGACCGGCCACGGCCAAGGGATAGTCCAGACCACGAACGCTCCCAAGGGGCGGCGGCGGAAGCCGAAGTGGTACGAAAATCCGCTTCCTTCGGGAGTGCCAGTTCGATCCTGGCTGCCCGCACCACCGTGATAACACGCGTGAAATTATGGGTAAGCCATTGATCTTGAAACGATTAATCAAGATTAATGCGCGGCAAGGCGCGGCAAGCCGCTCAGAACTTGCCGAAGCGAAGGTAGGCTTCCTGCGGATCGGTGCCGGCGAGGATCGCCTTGCGGATCAGGCCCTCAGTGGCGATCGCCGCCTCGGCGGCGCTTGCAATCTCCTCCGCCAGGGCCTGGGGCACCCGGATGAGGCCGTCGCGGTCGCCGACCATGTAGTCGCCAGGGGCGATCTCGACGTCACCGATGCGGATCGAGAGGTTGACCGCCCTGGGGAGCCAGTGGCCGACGATGTCGCGCGGGGTGAAGCCGCGGCACCAGGTCTGGAAGCCGAGCGCCAGCAGGAAATTCGCGTCGCGCACGAACCCGTCGGCGACGCAGCCGCGCACGCCCTTGTTCTTGAGCGTTTCAGCGGAGAGCTCGCCCATGTGGGCAACCACCCGGTCGTTGGGCTGCGAAACCCAGATGCAGCCGGCGGGCGCCTGGGACAAGAGGCCGGTCCAAGCGAGGAGCGTGTCGTGCGGGCTTGCGTCCGGCCGCACCTCGCCTTCGATGGTGAAGGCGGGACCGGCCATCGGCTGGTCGGGGAGAATCGGGCGCAGCTCGGACGGCAGGGTGAAGTCGCTGAGGCCCATGGCGCGCATGACGTCGTGGACGACGCCGGTGTAGCAGGCGGCGAGGCGGTCGCTGAGGGTGTCGGTGGCGGTCATGCGGCGGGGAGGCAGGCCGGGCCGATCGGGTCGAAGGATTTGTAGGTCAGCACGAACTCCTGGTGGCCGAGGTCCTCGGAGCGGGTGCGCGCGCCCTGGCCGAGCGCCAGGACGAGGTCGCGGATCTCGCGGCCGACCTCGTCGAGGGTGCCGCCGCCATGCAGGATGCGGCCGGCGTCGACGTCCATGTCGTCGGCCATCCGGCGGTAGGTCTCGGGGTTGGCGCAGATCTTGACCACCGGCGAGATGGCAGAGCCCACGACCGAGCCGCGGCCGGTGACGAAGAGGACGGCGTGGGCGCCGCAGGCGATGAGCTCGGCGATCTCGGCGTTGTCGTTGATGTTGGGAAAGCCGAAGCGGACCTCGCCGTCGGGCACCACGTCGAGGAGGTAGAGCCCGCCGCGCGGCGGGATGTCGCCGGGCTTGATCAGGCCCGAGATCGGCGAGGCGCCGGACTTGGCGTAGGCGCCCATCGACTTTTCCTCGATGGTCGAGAGGCCGCCGTCGGCGTTGCCGGCGGCGAACGAGCCGTAGCCGAGCGTGGCGTAGTAGCGCGCCGCCTTGGCGACGCTGGCCTCGAGCTCGCGGCCGAGCTCGGGGGTGATGGCGCGGGCGGCCATGATGTGCTCGCAGCCGATCAGCTCGCCGGTTTCCTCGAAGATGCAGGCGGCGCCGCCCTCGATCAGCATGTCGAAGGCGCGCCCGGCGGCGGGGTTGCCGGTGATGCCCGAGGTGCCGTCCGAGCCGCCGCAGACGGTGCCGACGACGAGCTCGTCCACCGCCATCGGCACGGTCTCCATGGCGTCGAGGAGCGCCCGCTGCGCCGCGACGAAGGCGCGGCCCTCCTCGATCGAGGCGCGGGTGCCGCCGGTCGCCTGGATGACGATGGTCTCGACCGCCCGGCCGCTGGCGCGGACCGCGTGGGCGAGGCCCCACTTGTTGAAGCTCTCGCAGCCGAGCGACACCAGCAGCACCGCGCCGACGTTGGGGTGGGTGCAGAGCCGCTGCATCATCGTCTCGGCGTAGCTGTTGGGATAGCAGCCGGGAAAGCCGATCACGTGCACGTCGCGGTCGCGGAACGGGATGGCGATCTCTCGGGCGACGTGGTGCGCGCACTCGACAAGGTAGCCGACGACGACGGTGTTGCGGATGCCCTTGCGGCCGTCGTCGCGCAGGTAGCCGCGGAGGCTCATGCCGGGTCTCCGTAGCGCGCCTTCATCCCGTCGAGATGGTAGGTCGGGGTGTAGTCGCTCCGGATGTTGTGGACGTGGGCGTGCGCGCCGGGTGCGATGGCGGCGGTCGCCGAGCCGATCGGCGCGCCGTACTTCACCAGCTTGTCGCCGGGGCGGATCGCCCGGCGGGCGACCTTGTGGCCGAGCGGCAGGTCGGCGGGGACAAGGACCGGGGTTCCGCCGATCTCGACGGTCTCCCCGGCCCTGATCCGCGCCGTGACCACGAGCACGTTGTCCCTCTCGTCGAGGAGCAGGAGCCTCGGGTCGGTTCCGGCCGGTGCGCGGGTTTTGTCGCCCATCGCGTGGTGCCCTCCCTGGCAGCCACCGCCACTCCTGCCAAAACGGCGGGCAAAACGCCACATTAAAAATTTTCTGGCTTGTGGCGCGGCGGTGCCCGCGGATAGCGTCCGGCGATGGCGACGTTCACCCGGTCCACCCTTGCCGAACAGGCCTACGAGGAGCTGCAGGAGCAGATCGTCTCCGGCCGGCTGCCGGCGGGGCAGCGTCTGCTGGCGGACGAGCTCGCGGGATCGCTCGCGATCAGCCAGACGCCGGTCAAGGAGGCGCTGGCGCGGCTGGAGCGCGACGGGCTGGTGCAGGGCGAGGCCCGGCGCGGGTCGGTGGTGCGGCGGTTCGACAGGGACGACATCGAGGAAATCTACCAGGCGCGCCTGCTGCTGGAGCTCGGCGCCGCGGAGCAGGGCCTGGCCGCCGGGCGTGCCGACCCGGCGTTCGTCGCCCGGCTCGAGGCGATCTTCGCCGAGCAGATGCGCTTCGTCGAGATGCAGCGCGAGGACGCGCTGATCGAGGCGATCCGGCTCGACCGGGCGTTCCACGAGCTGATCGTCGGGCTCGGCCGCAACCGGCTCCTGGCCGGCTGGCACCGCACGGTGCTGCGGCAGACCCAGACCATCCGCAACTATTCGCTCGCGCACTACGACGTCCATCGCACGCGCCGGGAGCACGCCGCGATCGTCGCGGCGTTCGCCGCGGGTTCGGCCGCGGCGGTGCTCGAGGCGTTGCGCACCCATCTCGAAGCCAGCCGTGAGGAGTTCCTCTCACGGCCGCCCGAGGAGCTGCCGATCCGGCCGTGAGGCCGGCACGCCTGTCAAAACAACCACAAAACGGGAGGAAAAGACCATGACCAGACTGAACCGGATGCTGCGGGGCGCGCTGACCGCCTCGGCCTTGGCGCTGACCGCCGGGGCGGCGATGGCGCAGGACGCGCCGAAGGTCGCCGTCGACCTGACGACGCTGACCTCGCCGTTCTGGACGGCGTACAACAACTACATCGTCGCCGAGGCCAAGGCCCAGGGCCTCGACCTCCTGGAGCCGTTCAACTCCGAGTTCGACACCGCCAAGCAGATCACCGGCGTGCAGAACGCCATCACGCTCGGCGCCAAGGGCATCATCTTCTCGCCGTTCGACAGCGCCGCGGCCGGGACGGTGCTGAAGACCGCCGACAAGGCCGGCGTCAAGGTGGTGGCGGTCGACGTGGCGCCGGACACCGGCCCGGTCGCCATCGTGGTGCGCGCCAACAACGTCGCCTACGGCGAGAAGGCCTGCCAGTACATCGGCGAGCACGTCAAGGAAGGCCCCGTGGTGCAGATCATGGGCGACCAGGCCTCGATCAACGGCCGCGACCGCGGCAACGGCTTTCGCGACTGCATCACCAAGAACTTCCCGAACCTGAAGCTCCTCGAGATTCCGACGCGGGCCTGGTCCGGCGAGGACGCGGCGGCGGGGCTCGAGACGATCCTGAACTCGACGCCGGATCTGAAGGCCATCTACATGCATGCCGGCGGCGTCTTCCTCGCGCCGACGCTGCAGACGCTGAAGCGCAAGGGCATGCTGCACCCGGCGGGCGAGGACGGCCACATCGTCATCGTCTCGAACGACGGCATCCCGCAGGAGTACGACGCGATCCGCAACGGCGAGGCCGACGCGACCGTGTCGCAGCCGGCCGACCTCTACGCCAAGTACGGGCTGCAGTACCTCAAGGAAGCGATGGAGGGGAAGACCTTCGCCGCCGGGCCGACCGACCACGACAGCACGATCGTCGAGGTTGCACCGGGCGTGCTCGAGGATCAGCTCGATGCGCCGCTGGTGACCAAGGAGAACGTCGACGACAAGTCGCTCTGGGGCAACAACCTCTGATCCGGGCGGCATGAACGGACATCCCGACATGACGCCGATCGTCGAGGCGATCGGCGTCTCCAAGCGCTACGGCGCGACCGTGGCGCTCAGCGACGCGCAGATCCGCGTGCTGCCGGGCGAGAGCCATGCGCTGGTCGGGCGCAACGGTGCGGGCAAGTCGACGCTGGTCGGCATCCTGACCGGGCTGCGCTCGCCCGACAGCGGCGAAGTGCGGTTTTCCGGCGAGCCGGCGCCGCCGGTCTCGGACCGTGGCGCCTGGCGCGCCCGGGTCGCCTGCGTCTACCAGCATTCGACGATCATCCCCGACCTGACGGTCGCCGAGAACCTCTTCGTCAACCGCCAGCCGATGCGGCGCGGCCTGATCAGCTGGGGGGCGCTGCGCCGCGAGGCGCGCGAGGTGCTCGACCGCTGGAACATCGCGGTGTCCGAGGACATGCGCGCCGGCGACCTGCGCGTCGAGGCGCGGCAGCTCGTCGAGATCGCGCGGGCGCTCTCCTACGGGGCGCGGTTCATCATCCTCGACGAACCGACAGCGCAGCTCGACGGCGAGGAGATCAAGCGGCTTTTCGTGCGCATCCGCGAGCTGCAGGGGCAGGGCGTGACCTTCCTCTTCATCTCGCACCACCTGCAGGAGGTCTACGAGATCTGCCAGGCGGTGACGGTGCTGCGCGACGCGCGACACATCGTCTCGGCGCCGGTTGCGGACCTGCCGAAGGAGCGGCTGATCGAGGCGATGACCGGCGAGCGGGTGGACTTCGGCTTCGCCGACGCGGCCGGGCGGGTGCTGCCGGCCGACGCGCCGGTGGCGCTGGAGGTCAGCGATCTTGCGGGCGAGGACTTTCGCGGCGTCAGCTTCGCGGTGCGGCGGGGCGAGGTCGTCGGCATCTCGGGGGCGACGAGCAGCGGGCGGATCGGAGTAGCGGAGGCGGTCGCGGGCCTCGGGCGGCACGTCGCGGGGTCGATCCGCATCGACGGCCGGCGGTTGCCGTCGGGCGACGTGCCGGCGGCGCTGGCGCTGGGCGTCGGGTGCGTGCCGAAGAGCCGGCACGAGCAGGGACTGGTGCTGTCGCAATCGGTCGGCGAGAACGCGACGATGACGATCCCCGAGCGGCTCGGCGCCTTGGGCTTCATCGCGCCGCGGCGCAAGGCCGAGGCCGCACAGGCGGCGATCAGCGCGCTGGGCGTCGTGACCGAGGGACCCGACCAGCTGGTCTCGAGCCTCTCGGGCGGCAACCAGCAGAAGGTGGTGATGGCCCGCGCGCTCGCCAACGAGCCCTCGGTGCTGGTGCTGATGGACCCGACTGCCGGCGTCGACGTCAAGTCGAAGGAGGCGCTCCTCGGCGTCGTGGAGCGGATGCGACGCGACGGCAAGGCGATCCTCGTCGTCAGCGGCGAGCTCGAGGACCTGCGCACCTGCGACCGGGTGCTGGTGATGCGCCACGGCGGCATCGTGGCGGAACACAAGGCGGGCTGGAGCGACAACGCCCTGGTCGCCTCGATCGAAGGAATCTGACCCTTGCAGAGCAGCAACGCACCCGCGGCACCGGCCGCCGCCCGCGTCCCGCCCTCGCTCGGCAGCTCGGCCATGGCGCGGCTTCGCGACCTGGCGCTCTTGCCGGCGCTGGCGCTCCTGATCCTGATCGGCTCGCTGGTCAGCCCGGTCTTCCTGACCCAGGGCAACATGACGACGATCCTGACGTCCTCGGCGGCGCTGGCGATGGTCGTGCTGGCCGAGTCGCTCGTCATCATCACCGGCAAGTTCGACCTGTCGCTCGAATCGACCTTCGGCTTCGCGCCGGCGGTCGCCGCCCTCTCGGTGCTGCCGGCGGCGAACTTCGGCTTCGGCACCGACCTGCCGACCTGGCTGGGCCTCGTCGTCGTTCTCGCTCGTGGGCGGCGATCATCGGATTTCTCAACGGGCTGATGGTGGTCGGGCTGAAGCTCAACGCCTTCATCGTGACGCTCGCGATGCTCATCATCGTCCGCGGCATGCTGGTCGGCGCCACCAGCGGCCGCACGCTCTTCGACCTGCCCGACGCGTTCTACGCGCTGATGATCCTGACCTTCCTCGGCCTGCCGCTCGCGGTGTGGCTGGCGGCGCTCGCCTTCGTCATCGCCGGTATCGTGCTGCGCTATCACCGGCTCGGTCGCGCGCTCTATGCGATCGGCGGCAATCCCGAGGCGGCGCGGGCGGCCGGCATCCGGGTCGAGCGCATCACCTGGGGGGTCTACATCGTCGCGGGCGTGCTCGCCGCGATCGGCGGGCTCTTCACCGTCGGCTACGTCGGGGCGATCAGCGCCAACCAGGGCAACGGCATGATCTTCACCGTCTTCGCCGCGGCGGTGATCGGCGGCATCAGCCTCGACGGCGGCAAGGGCACGATGTTCGGCGCGCTGACCGGCGTGCTGCTCCTCGGCGTGGTGCAGAACCTGCTGACGCTGGCGCAGGTGCCGTCGTTCTGGATCCAGGCGATCTACGGCGCGATCATCCTGGGCTCCCTCGCCGTCGCCAAGTTCGCCGGAGGGCAGTCGCAGGAATAAGCGGCGCAGCGGGCCAAGGGTCAGCTCGCAGGCTTGTGCCACGATGGGCCGCCGCCCATGGTGGCACAACAGGGACCGGAGGGCTTCCGAATGCCAAGATTCGTCACGATAGGATACGGCGACCAGGAGGGATACGCCCGCACCCCGCAACCCGTCAGGGACGCGGCACATGCCCACGATCAGGATCTGGTCTCGAGGGGCGCCGTGATCGGCGTTGCCGGGCAACCGGTGCAGGTTCGCAATCCTGAGGCCGCCGGCGTCGAAACTGTCGACGGCCCGTTTTTGTCTTCCGACTTGCCCGTTGCCGGGTTTGCGATCTTCGAAGCGGGCAGCATGGAAGAGGCGGTTGCGATGATTGCCAACGCGCCCTGTGCCGTCGCGCACGGAGTGGTCGAGGTATGGCCGCTCACCACCCCGGATTGAGTTGAGCGCCGCGATGGAACTCGGACTTTACACCTTCGCCGACGTCGGCACCGATCCGGTCTCGGGGCGGCGCATCGGGCCGTCCGAGCGGCTGCGCAACCTCGTCGAGGAGATCGTGCTGGCCGACCAGCTCGGCCTCGAGGTCTTCGGGCTCGGCGAGCACCACCGGCCCGACTATGCCGCCTCTGCGCCGGCGGTGGCGCTGGCCGCGGCCTCGACGCAGACGCGCCGCATCCGGCTGACCAGCGCGGTCTCGGTGCTGAGCTCGGACGACCCGGTGCGGGTCTTCCAGCAGTTCGCGACGCTCGACGATCTGAGCGGCGGGCGGGCGGAGATCATGGTCGGGCGCGGCTCGTTCATCGAATCGTTCCCGCTGTTCGGCTACGACCTCGACGACTACGACGCGCTGTTCGACGAGAAGCTCCAGCTGCTGCTGCAGCTGCGCGACGGCGAGCGCATCCGCTGGGCCGGCAGCGCCCACACCCGTTCGATCGACGACCGCGGCGTCTATCCGCGGCCGGTGCAGGAGAGGCTGCCGGTGTGGATCGCAGTCGGTGGCACGCCGCAGTCGGTGGTGCGGGCCGGGGTGCTGGGGCTGCCGCTGGCGCTCGCGATCATCGGGGGCGAGCCCGCGCGCTTCGCGCCGCTCTTCGATCTCTACCGCCGGGCCGCCGCCCAGGCGGAGAGCGATCCGGCGGGACTGCGCACCTCGATCAACGTCCACGGTTTTGTCGCCGACACCAGCCAGGAGGCGTCCGACACCTTCTATCCCGCCCAGGCCGACGTGATGAACCGCATCGGCCGCGAGCGCGGCTGGCCGCCGACGACGCGGGCCCAGTTCGACGCCGGCCGCTCGCCGCGCGGCGCGCAGTTCGTCGGCAGCCCCGCCGAGGTGGTGGACAAGATCCTCGCCAACCATGCGATCTTCGGGTTCGACCGCTTTTTGATCCAGATGGCGATCGGGGTGATCGACCATGCCAAGCTGATGAAGGCGATCGAGATCTTCGGTACCCGCGTGGCGCCGGAGGTGCGCAAGGCGACCGCTGTCGGGGACGGGTCGAAAGGGGCTCCGGCGGTGGAAACGACCAAGGGCTCTTGAAGACAATATCCTTGGGGCTCTCGGCGGACGGAGCTGTTTCACCGATTTGTCCGTCGACAAATCGGTGCGCGCCTGCCTGCCATCGGCAGGCGCGATAGACGCGCCAGCCAAGCAGGCGCGCACCGATTGCCAACGGGCGGTGAAGGCCGGACCCCCCTCGCCCTCCGCGCTCGCGCGCTCCGGGCGACCGGATCGCGCGGCGCGGTGCGCCGCTGATGCGATCCGGGGCGCGAGGGTCAGCCGCCCGCGAAGGGGCGGCCGCGGGGGTCGGCGGGGTCGAGGCTCATTTCGAGGTGCAGGCGCGAGCCGGTCCAGGGATTGGCGCGCGCGACGGCTTCGTCGATCTCGACGCCGAGGCCGGGTTCCGTCGGCGGCAGGACGTAGCCGTCCTCCCACGCGATCGGGCGCTTGAGCAGCGAGCCGTAGAAGCCGCCGCCGGTGCCGATGGTCTCGAGCATCAGGAAGTTCGGGATCGACAGCGCCAGCTGGATCGACGCCGCCCAGGCGATCGGGCCGTCGTAGACGTGCGGCGCCACCTGCGCGCCGAACCCCTCGGCCAGCGCGGCGATCTTGCGGGCTTCGAGGAGGCCGCCGACCCGGCCGAGGCTCGGCTGCAGGATGCCGACGCCGCCGCTGCGCAGCAGCGTCGCGAACTCGGCCTTGGTGGTCAGCCGCTCGCCCGCGGCGATCGGCACCGGCGACTGCGCCGCGACCTGGGCGAGGTCGAGCGGCGCGTCGGGGGGAATCGGCTCCTCGAACCAGAGCGGGTCGTAGGGCGCGATCCGCCGCGCCATCCGGACAGCACCGGAGGGGGTGAACTGGCCGTGGGTGCCGAAGAGGAGGTCGGCGCGGTCGCCCACCGCCTCGCGCACCTTGCGGCAGAACGCCTCGGCGCGGTCGAGGTCGGGCACGGTCGGCTGGTGGCCGCCGTGGATGGTGTAGGGGCCGGCCGGGTCGAACTTGACGGCGGTGAAGCCCATCCCGACCATGCGCGCGGCGCATTCGGCCGAAGCGTCGGGGTCGTTGTAGAAGGTGGCGGGGTCCTCGCCTTCGCCCGGGTAGAGGTAGGTGTAGCTCCGCAGCCGCTCGCGCAGCCGCCCGCCCCAGAGCGCGTGCACCGGGCGGCCTCGCGCCTTGCCGAGGATGTCCCAGCAGGCGATCTCGAGGCCGGAGAAGGCGCCCATCACCGTGGGGTCCGGCCGCTGGGTGAAGCCAGAGGAATAGACCCGGCGGAACATCAGCTCGACGTTCTCGGGGTTCTCTGCCGCCATGTGCCGGGCGAAGACGTCGGCGATCACCGCGCGCATCGCCGCCGGTCCGACGGTCGCGGCATAGACCTCGCCCCAGCCGACGATGCCGTCGTCGGTGGTGAGCTTCACGAAGATGAAGTACCGGCCGCCGAAGCCCGGCGGCGGGTTGCCGACGACGAGGATGTCGAGATCGGCGAGCTTCACGGCGCGGACCCCATGACGATGACGTTGCGCCGCGCCAGCCCGGCCCGGGTCGCGGCGATGGCGTCGTTGATCCCGGTGAGCGGGTAGCGGCCGGTCACGAGCTCGGCGAGCTTCAGCCGCCCGCCGCGCCAGTGGCCGATCAGCCACGGGATGTCGCGGGCCAGCACGGTGCGGCCCATGCGCGAGCCTGCGATGGTCTGGTTCATCGAGGCGAGCGTGGTCGGGTCGTAGCTCACGCTGCTGCCCGAAGGCGGCATGCCGACGACGACGACGGTTCCGCCGGGGGCGAGGTACGCCGCCGCCTCGGCGATCGCCGCGGGCGCCCCGACGCTGACGAAGGCCGCGTCGACGCCGCGGCCACCGGTGATCTCGCGGATCGCGGCGGCGGCGGCGGGTCCGGCGAGGACGCCGTGGGTGGCGCCGAAGGCGCGGGCGTCTTCGAGCTTGGCGGGGTTCACGTCGACCGCGACGATCCGGCCGGCGCCAACGAGAGCCGCGCCCTGGATGGCGTTCAGCCCGACGCCGCCGGCCCCGATTACCGCCGCGTCGCCGCCCGGCCGCAGGCAGCCGGTGTTGATTACCGCGCCGACCCCGGTGATCACCCCGCAGGCGAGAAGCGAGGCCAGGTCGAGCGGCAGGTCATCGGGCAATGCGACCACCTGGCTTGCATCGACCACCACCGCCTCGGCGAAGGCGCCGGTGTTCATGCCCTGCGCCAGCGGCGCGCCCGCGGCGTCGCGGAGCGGGGTGGGCGCCGGGTCCCAGGCGTGGGCGCAGGAGGTGGGGGCCCCGGCCGCGCAGGCCGGACAGGCGCCGCAGGCGCGGATCAGCGTCACCAGCACCGCGGCGCCGACGGCGAGGCCGCGCACCCCCGGGCCGATCGCCGTCACGTGGCCGGCCGCCTCGTGGCCGTAGACCGCGGGGAGCGGACCGCCCCAGGCGCCGGCGGCATAGGCGATGTCGGAATGGCAGATCGCGCACGCCGCGATGGCGACGGCGACCTGGAACGGGCCGGGCGGGTCGAGCGTCACGTCCTCGATCAGGAGCGGCTCTCCGAAGGCCCGGCAGACGGCAGCGCGCATGATCTCTCTCGTCCTAGGGTGACCGGTCGCGACACTAGAAGCGGCGCGGGCCGCCGCAAGGGTCAAAAGCGACATTGCGACGCAGCGGGGTCGCATCGCGGGGCGGACCGGTGTAGAATGGGCTCTTTACGAGCCAATGGACCGGTCATGGTGAAGCGATCCCTCGCAGCCGCCCTTTTCCTTTCAGTTCCGCTCGCGGTTCCGCCGGCCTTCCCTGTGGCGGCGCAGCAGCAGGGGCAGACCTACACGCTGGCGCAGGTGCAGAGCAAATATCGCCGGATGAGCGTCGTGCACATCGAGAAGTGCGATTACGACGGCAACGACCTGTACGGAAAGACCGAGATGATCTGCGTCCAGAACATCTACCGGGCGATGTATCTCAACGACAACTGAGCAGGGCCGCCGCGCCGGGTTGCGGCCCGCGGCGCGGCTGCTAGGGTCGCCGGCATGACGACGCCGCGATTCATCCACCTGCGCCTGCACTCGGCCTATTCGCTCCTGGAGGGCGCCATCCCGGTCAAGGCGCTGCCCGGGCTCTGCGCCGCGGCGGGGATGCCGGCGGTGGCGCTGACCGATACCGGCAACCTCTTTGCGGCGCTGGAGTTTTCCGAAGCGGCGGCCAAGGCCGGCATCCAGCCGATCATGGGCTGCCAGCTGGCGCTGGCGTTCGCCGTCGCGGCGCACCCCGGCGAGCGGGCGCCGGCGCCGCGGCCGGTGGTGCTGCTGGCGCAGGACGAGACCGGCTTCGGCAACCTGCTGAAGCTCTCCTCGATCAACTATCTCGACTGCGGCGCGGCACTGCCGCACGTGACGCTGGAGACGCTGGCCGCCCACGCCGAGGGGCTGATCTGCCTGACCGGCGGAGCGGAGGGGCCGCTCGGCCAGTTGATCCGCGACGGACATGACGCCAAGGCCCGCGCCCTCGCCGCGGAACTGGCGGGCGTCTTTCCCGGCCGGCTCTACGTCGAGATCCAGCGCCATCCCGAGAACGGCGCACCGCGTACGCCGGTCGAGGCGGCGAGCGAGCCGGGGCTGGTGGCGCTGGCCTACGACCTCGACCTGCCGCTGGTCGCGACCAACGACGTGCATTTTCCCAAGCGCGAGATGTACGACGCCCACGACGCGCTGATCTGCATCGCCGAGGGCGCCTATGTCGACCAGCAGGCGCCGCGGCGGCGGCTGACGCCCGAGCACGGCTTCAAGTCGCAGGACGAGATGGTGGCGCTCTTCGCCGACCTGCCCGAGGCGGTGGAGACCACCGTCGAGATCGCCCGGCGCTGCGCGTTCCGGCCGAAGAAGCGCAAGCCCATCCTGCCGAAGTTCGCCGAGGACGAGGTGGAGGAGCTGCGCCGGCAGGCGCGCGCCGGGCTGGAGGCGCGGCTCGCGGTGATCCCGAAGTCGGCGCCGGACGCCGACTATGCCGCGCGGCTGGAGTTCGAGCTCGGCGTCATCGAAGGGATGGGGTTCCCCGGCTACTTCCTGATCGTCGCCGACTTCATCAAGTGGGCCAAGGAGCGCAACATCCCGGTCGGGCCGGGTCGCGGCTCGGGCGCGGGGTCGCTCGTCGCCTACGCGCTGACGATCACCGACCTCGACCCGCTGCGCTACGGCCTCCTGTTCGAGCGGTTCCTCAACCCCGACCGCATCTCGATGCCGGACTTCGACATCGACTTCTGCATGGACCGCCGCGAGGAGGTGATCGCCTACGTGCAGTCTCGCTACGGGCGGGACCGGGTGGCGCAGATCATCACCTTCGGCGCGCTGCTGTCGAAGGCCGCGGTGCGCGACGTGGGCCGGGTCCTGCAGATGCCCTACGGCCAGGTCGACCGGCTGTCGAAGCTGATCCCGATGGAGGGGGTGAAGCCCGTCTCGATCGAGAAGGCGCTGGCCGACGAGCCGCGGCTGCGCGAGGAGGCGCGGCGCGATCCGCAGGTGGCGCGGCTCCTCGCCATCGCCCAGGCGATCGAGGGGCTCCTGCGCAACGCCTCGACCCATGCGGCGGGGGTGGTGATCGGCGACCGGCCGCTGACCGAGCTGGTGCCGCTCTACCGCGACCCGCGCTCGGACATGCCGGCGACCCAGTTCAACATGAAGTGGGTCGAGGAAGCCGGGCTGGTGAAGTTCGACTTCCTGGGGCTGAAGACGCTGACGGTGATCCAGAATGCGCTGGATTTGCTGCGGGCGCGCGGAGTGGAGATCGACATCGGGGCGATCCCGCTCGACGATCCGAAGACCTACGACGTCTACGCCTCGGCGGCGACGGTGGCGGTCTTCCAGGTGGAATCGACCGGGATGCGCACGGCGCTCAGGCAGCTCAAGCCCACCTGCATCGAGGACATCATCGCGCTGGTGGCGCTCTACCGGCCCGGCCCGATGGAGAACATCCCCAAGTTCTGCAACGTCAAGAACGGCCGCGAGCCGCGCGAGAGCCTGCATCCCTCGATCGACGGGGTGCTCGACGAGACGCAAGGCATCATCGTCTACCAGGAGCAGGTGATGGAGATCGCCCGCAAGCTCGCGGGCTTCTCGCTCGGCGGCGCCGACCTGCTGCGCCGGGCGATGGGCAAGAAGATCCAGGCGGAGATGGACGCGCAGAAGCCCTTGTTCCTGAAAGGCGCGGCCGAGAACGGCGTTGGCAAGGCCAAGGCCGAGGAAGTCTGGAACCTGCTCGACAAGTTCGCGAACTACGGTTTCAACAAGAGCCACGCCGCGGCCTATGCGGTGGTGAGCTACCAGACCGCGTGGCTGAAGGCGAACCATCCGGTCGAGTTCATGGCCGCGGTGATGAACTGCGACATCCACCTGACCGACAAGCTCGGGGCGTACAAGCAGGAGGTGGATCGGCTCGGGATCGTGGTGGTGCCCCCGTGCGTCAACCGCTCGGACGCCACCTTCGCGGTGTCGGAGGGCCGGGTTCTCTATGCGCTCGGCGCGCTGAAGAACGTCGGCGTCGAGGCGATGCGGCTGATCACCGAGGCGCGCGCGGCCGGCGGGCGGTTCAGCGGGCTCTTCGATTTCGCGGCGCGGGTCGACCTGCGCCGGGTCGGCAAGCGGGCGCTCGAGATGCTGGCGCGGGCCGGGGCGCTCGACGCGCTCGATTCCAACCGGCGCAAGGTCTTCGAGAGCCTCGAGGCGCTGATGGCCTATTCCGGGGCGGCGCACGACGAGCGCGCCTCGGCGCAGGTGAGCCTGTTCGGCGAGGCGACCGACGCCTTGCCGGCGCCGCGGCTGGCCGCGCCCGAGGACTGGTCGCCGATGGAGCGGCTGGCGCAGGAGCACGCGGCGATCGGCTTCTACCTGTCGGGCCATCCGCTCGACGACTATGCCGCCGCACTCCGGCGCGAACGGGTGCTGAGCCACGCCGAGCTGCTGCGCAAGGCGGCGGCGTCCTCGGCGACGATCGCCCAGATCGCCGGCACCGTCGCGGCGGTCGACCATCGCAAGTCGGCGCGCGGCAACCGCTTCGCCTTCGTGCGGCTGTCCGACCCGACCGGGCTCTACGAGGTGCGGGTCTTCTCCGACGTGCTCGACGCGGCGCGCGATCACCTCGAGCCGGGCAAGAGCGTGGTGCTGACCGTCGAGGCGACGCTCGAGGGCGACGAGTTGAAGCTCCTCGCCAAGGCCGCGCAGCCGATCGACGTCGCGGTGGCGGGCGCCGCGAGCGCCGGCCTGCGCATCTTCGTCGACGACGCCGCGGCCGCGCCTTCGCTGGCGCTGCGGCTCGCCGCGGTGGCCCGCGACAGCACGACGCGCCGCCGCGGGCCGGTCAACCTGATCCTGATGCACCCCGGCCTGCCCGGGGAGGTCGAGATCGCCCTGCCCGAGCCTTACCCGATGACGCCGCAGGTCCTCGCCGCGCTGAAGAGCGTGCAGGGGGTCAGCTACATCGAGGAGTTCTGAGCGGGCGGGTTGGGGTCGCTTTGCGCCCGACGTGGCGACGCCGCGCCTGTTTCGCGGATTTGGCGGAGACAAATCCGCGCGCGCCTGCCTGCCCCTGGCAGGCGCGATAGACGCGCCCGCCAGGCAGGCGCGTGCGGATTACGGGCGGACGACAAGGCTGCACCCCTCTCGGCCTTCGCGCTTGCGCGCTCCGGCCGACGGACCGGCGCGACGCAGTGCGTCGCTTCTGCCGGTCCGCGGCGCCGTATGCGGCGGCGGTTGTCGGGAGGCGGCAAGCCGCGCGAGCGCGGGATTGTGGCTTGACCTCGCGGACGGCCGCCACCACGGTCGCGCGCCGTGTCAGCGCCCGAGGCCCGCCGTTGTCGTCCAGCACCAAGCCGTTCACCGCGTTCGAGTGGGTCATCGCCTGGCGGTACCTGCGGGCGCGGCGGCGCGAAGGCGGTATCTCGGTCATCGCGTGGTACGCGCTGATCGGGGTGATGCTGGGCGTCGCGACGCTGATCATCGTGCAGGCGGTGATGATCGGCTTTCGCGAGGAGTTCACCGACCGCATCCTCGGGGCGAACGCGCACGTCACCGTCTACTACGCCACCGAGCCCGACGCCAACGGCGCCCCGAGCCGGCTGATCGGCGACTACGACGCGCTGACCGGCCGGCTGGCAGCGGTGCCGGGCGTAACGCATGCCGCGCCGCTGATCCGCGGCCAGGTGATGCTGTCGGCGAACGGCCGCGCCTCGGGCGTCGAGGTGATCGGCGAGCGGCTCGCCGACCTCGAGCAGGTGCCGCTGGTCGATCATCCCGAGGCCTCCCAGGGCAGCCTGAGCGAGTTCGGCAACGGCATCGCCATCGGCAGCGGCGTGGCGCGCGACCTCGGCGTCGGCGTCGGATCGGTGGTGACGCTGATCGCGCCGCAGGGGATGGAGACGCCGTTCGGCACCCAGCCGCGGGTCAGCGACTATACCGTGACCTACGTCTTCAGCGTCGGCCGCTACGACATCGACAAGACCCGCGTCTACATGCCGTTCGAGGAGGCGCAGAGCTTCTTCGACCGCGAAGGCGCCGCCGACGAGATCGAGGTGATGGTCGCGCATCCCGACGCGGTCGACGCGATGCGACCGGCGCTGGCCGAGGCGGTGGGACCGCGCGCGCTGCTCTGGACCTGGCGCGACGCCTCGGGGGCGTTCCTGTCGGCGCTCGACACCGAGCGGCGGGTGATGTTCATCATCCTGTCGATGGTGGTGGTGATCGCGGCGCTCAACATCATCTCGGGCCTGGTGATGCTGGTGAAGAACAAGGGCCGCGACATCGGCATCCTGCGCACGGTCGGGCTGACCGAAGGGTCGGTGATGCGCATCTTCTTCATCTGCGGGTCGCTGATCGGCGTGGCGGGGACGCTGCTCGGGGTGATCCTCGGCTGCCTCTTCGTCTATTTCATCCACGACATCCAGGGGGTGGTGGAGTGGGTGTCCGGCGGGTCGATCTGGAACCCCGAGATCCGCTACCTGACCGAGTACCCGGCGCGGCTGAGGCCCTGGGACGTGCTGGCGGTGATGGCGATGGCGCTGGGGCTGTCGTTCCTGATCACGCTGATCCCGGCGCGCAACGCCGCGCGGCTGAACCCGGTCGAGGCGCTGCGCTATGAGTGAGGTGCTGGGCCTCGACGGCGTGGCCAAGACCTATAATCCCGGCACCGAGGCGGCGGTGGCGGTGCTGGAGGCGACGTCGCTGACGCTCGGCGCCGGCGAGGTGGTGGCGCTGGTGGCGCCGTCGGGCGCGGGCAAGTCGACGCTCCTGCACATCGCGGGGCTGCTCGACGTGCCGACCGCGGGCGTCGTGCGGCTGATCGAGCGCGACACCGCGGGGCTCGACGACCGGGCCCGCACCCGACTGCGGCGCGAGACCGTGGGCTTCGTCTACCAGTTCCACCACCTGCTGCCGGAGTTCTCGGCACTGGAGAACGTCGGCCTGCCGCAGCGCGCCGCCGGGCGTCGCCCGGGCCGACGCCGCGGCGCGGGCGCGCGAGCTGCTCGACGCGGTCGGCCTGTCGCACCGGCTGGACCACCGGCCGGCCGAGCTCTCCGGCGGCGAGCAGCAGCGGGTGGCCTTCGCCCGCGCGCTGGCGAACCGGCCGCGGCTGCTCCTGGCCGACGAGCCGACGGGCAACCTCGACCCCGAGACCTCGGCGCGGGTCTTCGACGTGCTGATGGAGCTGGTGCGCGGCACCGGCCTCGCGGCGCTGATCGCGACGCACAATCCCGAGCTCGCCGGCCGGATGGACCGGGTGCTGCGCCTGGAAGGCGGGCGCATCCTCGAAGCGCGCGCCGCGCGAATTAAATCTTTAAGTTGAGTTAAAATCGCGCTATGGTTGTGTGCGCCGTGTTAGCCGGGCACTGCACCGCCGCGCGAGGCCCCGACCGTGAAGACGCTCCTCCTCGTCTGCGCCGTGACGCTTGCCGCGGGCGGGGCCACGGGCGGCGGCCTCGACCAGTCCGGCCAGCCGATCACGCTGATCTTCGAGCAGGGCGACTATGCCGAGGTCGGGTTCGGCATCTGGCTGCCCGAGATCACCGGCACCGATCCCGCGGGCCAGACGAGCGGCAACGTCTACAACAGCGTCACCGACTTCGGCGGCGGCATCAAGAAGCAGATCACTCCGAGCTTGTCCGCGGCGCTGATCGTCGACCAGCCTTACGGCGTCTTCGTCAACTACGAGCTCGACTACCCCGGCGGGGCGTTTCCGTTCGCCGGGACCAAGGCGCAGCCGAACTCGCTCGGCGTCACCGGGCTGGTGCGCTACCGCGTCGACGAGCGTTTCAGCGTGCACGGCGGGCTGCGCGCCGAGCGGTTCGGCGGCGCGGTGACGCTGGCCGGCAGCGCGTTCGACGCGGTCGGGCTCGGCGGCTACAAGTGGACCGGCGATCCGGACTGGGGGCTCGGCTACGTGATCGGCGGCGCCTACGAGCGGCCCGAGATCGCGCTGCGGGTGGCGCTGACCTACGGCTCGGAGATCCGCCATTCGCTGAAGGCCGAGGAGAACTTCTTCGGCGCCTCGGTCACCGACATCACCATGCCGCAGTCGGTCAACCTCGACTTCCAGACCGGCGTGGCGCCCGGAACGCTGCTCTACGGCTCGGTGCGCTGGGTGAACTGGGCCGGCTGGAACGTCTCGCCCAAGGGCTTCACCGCCGCCACCGGCGCGCCGCTGGTGGAGTTCACCGACAACGCCTTCACCTACCGGCTCGGGATCGGGCGGCAGATCACCGATGCGCTGGCGCTGGCCGTCGAGGTGTCGCACGAGACCGCGAAGGACACGATGATGTCGCCGCTCGACCCCTATGACGGCTACACCGCGGTGGCGATCGGCGCGACCTACGCGACGCGCACCGGGGTGCGGCTGAGCGGCGGCGTCGCCTATGACATTCTCGGCGACGCCGATGTGGCGAGCCCGACCGGCGAAATCTCGCGTTTCCGCAACAATCATGCAATCTCGGCGCGGCTGCGCATCGGGATCGCGTTCTGAGGCTTTCGCCGCGAGGCGCGAACGGTCAGGGTCGGCGGGACGCGGGCGGGAGGAGGCCGGGCATGGACGAGGACGCGGAAGCGGCGGCGCGCATCGAGGCGGCGCTGCCGATCGTCGAGGCGGCGGGACGGCTGACGCTCGAGCACTTCCGCAAGCCGATCGAGGTCGCGAACAAGCTCGGGCCCGGCGCCTTCGACCCGGTCACCGCGGCCGACCGCGGCGCCGAGGCGCTGATCCGCGCCGGGCTCGGCCGGCTCTGGCCGGACAGCCCGATCATGGGCGAGGAGGAAGGCTTCACCCCGGGCGCCAGCGCCTGGTCGTGGATCATCGACCCGATCGACGGCACCCGCGCCTTCATCTCCGGCGTGCCGGCCTGGGGCATCCTGCTCGGCCTGCTGCACGAGGGCCGGCCGGTCGGTGGCATCATGCACCAGCCCTATCTCGGCGAGGTCTTTCTCGGCACCCCTGCGGGAGCCGTGCTGCGCCGGAACGGGACCGAGACGCGGCTCGCCACCGCCGTCACGCGGGGTCTCGACACGGCGATCCTCTACAGCACGCACCCGTCGATGTTCGCCGACGGAGAGAACCGCGACGGCTTCGCCCGGGTCTCGGCGGCGGTGCGGATGACCCGCTTCGGCGGCGACTGCTACTCCTACTGCCTGCTCGCCCACGGCCTGATCGATCTGGTGATCGAGGCCGGGCTGCAGGCCTACGACATCGTGCCCCTGATCCCGATCGTCGAGGCGGCCGGCGGGGTGGTGACCGACCTCGACGGCCGTGCGCCGCTGGCCGGCGGCACGGTGATCGCGGCCGCGAACCCGGCGCTCCACGCCGAAGCGCTGGCGCTGATGCAGGGCTAGGCGGCGGCGCACCGGATCGCTACCCTGCCCTGCAAGGCTGCGGACCAGACCAACCACCGCAGCCGAACGGGGACATTGATGCAAAGACCTCTTGCTGCCTGCCTCTGCGCGCTGACGCTCGCCGCGACGCCGGCCTTCCCGCAATCGGGGACGACCACCGGCCAGGAGCCTATCCCGGTCGAAAAGAATGCGCCGGCCGGCTCGTCGGGCGCCTCGGCGGGGAGCCTCGCCGCCGGCGGCAGCGCCATCGTCGGCATCGTCGGCCTCGTGACCCTGCTGATCGTCGGCGGCGTGCTGATCGCCGCGAACAACAACTGAGGCGCGGCGGGGCAAGACCAGGCGGCACAAGCTCCCGCATTGGACGTGAGCGGTTCCCGGAGGGAGGCCTCTGCGAAAAGGCCGTCCCCTGTGTCAGAGCGCTCAGGCCAACCACGTAACACGCGTGAAATTCCTGCTATCCAATTGATATACAAGGAAATCAGGAAACACATTCACGCCCTTCAGCGAGCTTAGCCAGGTCCGCCGGGTTCCGAAGAGGTCTCTCCGACGGGCCGACTCAGGGCGATGTGTGGGTCGTCGTAGAGGACGACGTTCAGCAAAGATGTGTTGACGGTAATGTGCCCGTTGTACTCGATAAATCCGAGTTTTCTGAACTTGTTCATGAAGAAGCTTACACGAGAACGGGTCGTCCCGATCATCTGTGCGAGCGTCTCCTGGTTTATCTTCGCGAGGATCGGTTCCGGCCTGCCTTCCTTTCCGAAGTTGGCCAGCAGCAGCAAGACGCGGGCCAAACGCTTCTCACTCGAATTGAAGAGCTGATCCACGAGATCTGCCTCGATGCGGATCGTCCGTACCAGCAGATGGGTGATGAACAACTCCGAGAACGCCGGCTCGCGGTGGATGAGACGGAGAATGGCTGCCTTCTCGAACCGGACCACGCGCGACTCCGACATTGCGGTGGCGGTCGCCATTCTCTTCATTTGCCCGGCCAGACATCCCTCGCCGAAGAAAGCGAGCTTGGAGTATATCGCAACAACGGCCTCCTTGCCCTGCTCGGAGACAACGGTCAGCTTCACCTCGCCGTCGTTGAGGTAGAAAACGGCATCCGCCGGGTCGCCCTGGTGAAACACGGTCTGGCCAGCAGGATACGTGTCGATCGTCCGGCCTTCACCGACCTTGGCCAGGAACTCCAGCGGATCGAACTTTTTTTTGCTGTCCTTTTTCAATGCGAGCGTCGGTCCATCGGTGCGTGTGTCGTTCACAGGGCCCTGGTTGCCGCGAGGGCTGTCCCGGTAGAGGCGGAGCGAACGGGCGGTCAGGGTAAGTTAACGGAGCAGGCGTTGCACGCGACGCCGCCCGTTCGATTGTGGCGGGGCGGAAAGCTGCCGATGAAGGCGACCGTCGGCCAGTCCCCTTAGTTCGATCCGGCTTTTCCACGCAGTCGATCAAACATCGACACATCTGGGCAGAAACCGGATGCGCCCCGGGGCGTCGGGACTGGCCAAGCGATCAGCGGGCGCGCAAATCCGGGTTGGGAGCGGGTTGCAGGGCGTCGCGGAATCGGGAAATTTCGTCGCGCGCGCTGCGGATGTCGCGCCTGACGCTTGGGTCTCCGGTGTCTTCGAAGAAGTACTGGATGGGCACGTTGAAAAACTTGGACAACAGATAGAGTCGCCCCGCGCCAATCCGGTTGGCGCCATTTTCGAACTTTTGCACCTGGCTGAACGATAGTCCGAGATAACTCCCTACCCGTGCTTGGCTGAGCCCGAACGACGCTCGCATTTGCCTCAGGCGCTGTCCAACCAGTAAATCCACAGCCTTTTCAGCTCTTTTTGTCATGCACTTGTCTCCAAAGAAAACTCTCCCAAGCCGAACGAGAACACTTGAGCGGCTAAGGATTAACCAACCTCATTTGGACGGGCTGTTCAATTTTGCTCAATAAGCCGCCAACGATTAGTTCTCGTTCCTGTAGGCCAAAATTCTCCGATCTCGGTCCCGGGATCGCTGAACTTCGGTAGCCGTGCAGACGAGCTCAAACCTGCGTACCACTTGCAAATAGCAATCTATGTACCACTTAGAATACGCAGTGATGTTGGTTCTCCATCTAGCGCGATTTCGCCGCCCACCGGCAATGATGGAACATCAAATATCATGGGCGAACCTCGGCTAACCAACCAGTTTACGGGGGTAGACATGCTCAAATCTAAACGAATACCCGAGTTATTTGTCGAATGGCAATCTGCGGTGGCGATCGTCAACGGAGATGTTTCGGAGGCGGAGCAGGCGGACGCGTACTCGCTGCAGATGGCGGCAGAGGGGGCGATCGTCGGAACTTGTCCGAGGTCCCTCGTTGAGTACGCGATGAAGATCATTGTGGTAGACGACTGCGGAGACATGTCGGGTTCTCTCACCCAGCGCGAGCTCGTAGCCGAGGCCTACCTGATGGCCGGAGTTCAGGGATGGACCCAGAACAACGAGACTGAGCTCCGGGAATGGCGCAGGTCAATCGTCGCGGCGAGCGCGCAGTCGGCGCCGGGCGCGATCGGGTAAAAGGTTCGCGCAACCCGGGAGTTTGTATTAGAGCTCGCTCTAGGCGCGCCCGATCGCGATCGGGTCGACCAGCGCGCGGCCGCCGTCGACGCCGAGCACCTGGCCGGTGACGAAGCTCGCGGCGGGCGAGGCGAGAAAGAGCGCCGCCTCGGCGCATTCCTGCGGCTCGCCGGTCCGGCCGAGCGGCGTCACCCCGGCGAGTGCCGCCGGCATCTCTTCGATCCCCGGCAACGCGGCGGCCAGCGCCTGGCCCGGCACGGCGCCGACGGCGATGGCGTTCACCCGGATGCGGTGGGGCGCCAGCGCCAGCGCCAACACCCGGGTCATCTGCTCCAGAGCCGCGCAGCAGACCGAGAACGCCAGGAGCTCCGGAGCGGAGCGCTGGGCGAGCACCGAGCTCAGGTTGACGATGGCGCGGTCCGAGGCGCCGCCGGGCTCTTGCTGCCCGAACTCGATCATCCGCCGCGCCGCGATCTGGCTGAGCCGCAGGTTGGCGGTGACGTTCTGCGCCAGCGCCATCTCCAGCCGGTCGGCCTCGGGGTTCAGCGGCTCGGACGCGACGAGGAGCCGGCTGGCGTTCACCAGCACGTCGATGCCGTCGTAGGCCTCGATCGCGGTGGCCATGAGGTTGGTCATCGAGAGCTTCTCGCGCAGATCGCCGACGAAGGCCTGGCCGCGGCCGTCCCAGCCTTCGCCCGCCAGCGCCTCGACCTCGCGCTCGAGCCGGCTCTCGTCCATGTCCGCGAGGGTTACCGAGGCGCCGGCCCTGACGAAGCGGCGGGCGATGGCGAGGCCGATACCGCGCGCCGCTCCGGTCACGATGACCGATTTGCCGGCCAGTCCGTTCGCCATGCCATCCTCGCCCCGGCCCCCGGTGCCGACCATAGCCCAGCGGCCACAGCGCAGCGAGCGAAAATACCGCAGGTGCGAAGCCCTTGAGCCTGCGGCGCCTCTCGCCCTAGAACGGCGGATGGACGCCGGGTTCGACTACATCATCGTCGGTGCGGGCACCGCCGGATGCCTCCTTGCCAACCGCCTGAGCGCCGATCCCGGAGTTCGGGTGCTGCTCCTGGAAGCCGGAGGCTCGGACAACTATGCCTGGGTGCAGATCCCGGTCGGCTATCTCTACTGCATCGGCAATCCGCGCACCGACTGGATGTACGTCACCGAGCCCGACCCGGGGCTGAACGGGCGGCGGCTGCGCTATCCGCGCGGCCGTGTGCTCGGCGGCTGCTCTTCGATCAACGGCATGATCTACATGCGCGGCCAGGCGCGCGACTACGACGCCTGGGCCGAGCTGACCGGCGAGGACGCCTGGTCCTGGGAGAACGTGCTGCCCGACTTCGTCGCCCACGAGAGCCACTGGCGGCTCGACGCGGCGGTCGACGCGAATTTCGCGCGGTTCCACGGTGCGAACGGCGAGCTGCGCGTCGAGCGGCAGCGGCTGAAGTGGGACATCCTGGAGGCGTTCGCCGCCGCCTGCGTCGAGGCGGGCATCCCGCTGCGCGACGACTTCAACGACGGCGACAACGAAGGCGTCGGCTACTTCGAGGTGAACCAGCGGCGGGGCTGGCGCTGGAGCGCCGTGCAGGCGTTCCTGCGGCCGGTTCGGGCCCGGCGCAACCTGGTCGTGCGCACCGGCGCCGAGGTGGCGCGGCTGACGGTCGAGGCCGGCACCCGCGACGCGCTCGCCTGCCACGGGGTGGTGCTGCGCGACGGGACGGTGCTGGCGGCGCGCCGGTCGGTGATTATCGCCGCCGGTGCGGTCAACAGCCCCAAGCTGCTCCAGCTTTCGGGTCTCGGCCCGGCGGACCTGCTCCGGGAGCACGGGGTCGAGGTGATCGCCGACCTGCCGGCGGTCGGCGGCAACCTGCAGGATCACCTGCAGATCCGCAGCGTCTACAAGGTGAGCGGCGGGGCGCGAACGCTGAACGAGCTGTCGCGGGGGTGGGCGGGCAAGGCGCGGATCGCCGCGGAATACGCGCTCAGGCGCAGCGGGCCGATGAGCATGGCGCCGAGCCAGCTCGGCGCCTTCACCCGCTCCGATCCCGGCCGGAACCACGCCAACGTCGAGTTCCACGTCCAGCCGCTCAGCCTCGAGGCGTTCGGCGAGCCGCTGCACGGCTTTCCGGCGATCACCGCCAGCGTCTGCAACCTGAACCCGACCAGCCGCGGCCGCGTCGACATCGCCAGCGCGCATCCCGGGGACGCGCCGCTGATCCGGCCGAACTATCTCGCGACCGCCGAGGATCGCAAGGTGGCGGCGGACAGCCTGCGGCTGACGCGGCGCATCTGCGCCCAGCCGGCGCTGGCGCGCTACGCGCCGGAGGAATGGAAGCCGGGGATCGAGTACCAGACCGACGCCGAGCTGGCGCGGCTCGCCGGCGACATCGCCACGACGATCTTCCACCCGGTCGGCACCACGGCGATGGGCCGCGACGGCGATCCCGAGGCGGTGCTCGACCCGCACCTCAGGGTCCGCGACGGCCGCGGCGGCCGGATCGGCGGCCTGCGCGTGGTCGATGCCGGGGCGATGCCGGTGATCGTCAGCGGCAACACCAACGCGCCGGTGCTGATGATCGCCGAGAAGGCCGCGCGCTGGATCCTGGCGGAAGGGTGAGCCTCGTCTAGACTAGGTCTCCAACTCATGACCCCCGCCGCGTTCGCTGACCAACTGAAACCGGCCCGAAAGGTCGCATGACAAGGAAGAGCTCCCCGATGCGCTGCTTTAGCAAGCCTCGGTCCGTCGAGCGGTTTTGGCGTAAAGCTTTTATCTCGCGTCCCGAGCGCTATACTGCGTGATCGGCTTGACAGCCGACTCTTGGAACATTCGCGCGTTAGCGATGTTTCGGGCTGCGAGCTAGGTAACGGACTACAATGGCAAGAAACCGGATGGGAAGGAGGGTCTTGGTCGCCGTGACGGCGTTGATGCTGGCGGGAAGGCTCGGCAGCACATTCACGCTTGCTCAGCCTAGCTCCGAAGAGCTGAGCGTTATTTCGGAATATCTGGAAGCCAACGACGTTCAGGGGCTTCGAACTTACCTCAAGCGTCACCCGGAATTGCTTGAGGGGAATAGCAACCTTGCCGTGTTGCTGCGTCGTTACTTTATCGAGTCCGCCGCCCCGAAGGACTTCTTCAAGTACACTCCTGATCAATCGGATTCCGTTACTGGTCAGCAGCCTTCCCTCGGCAGCGGCGGCCCGGGCGCGCCAGCATATTGAGCACGCGCCTGCAGAAAGCGGACGAAGTCTCGACCATCCGCTTGCGGGTGCCGGAACCGCCTCGCACGGGGTTGGGAAAGTGTCGTCCGCTCGTCGCACCAACGATCCTCCGGTTCAGCTGAATGGAGCGCCGCGATCCGTCCGGCGCGCGAGCGCGCCAGGTGTCGAAGCCGCCAAGTGCGAACCGACGCGTGGCACTTCTCGTCGATCCCCGCTTTCCGGGTGGAACAGGAACGTCCGTAGCGGCGGAGATTCGTGCTCTCGACCCTCACGTTCGGCTGGCGGTCTATGGCCTCGAAACGGCCATGTTCCGGGGGCGGCCCAGAAATCCGGCGATCGTTGGAGCGCTGGAGGAGCTTGGATGTCCGTTGTTGGCGGCCCCACCGGTCATCCACGCCGACACGATCGTCTTGCACAATCCGGCCTGCCTGAAATTCGACGGCGCTTTCGCTCCCAGGCTGAGTGCCAGTCGCATACTGGTCGTAACCCACGAGAACTTCTTGCGGCCTGGTGGCAGGGAGGGTTTCGACATACGGCACTGTCTCGATCTCATCGCCGGCCGCATCGCCGGTGGCGAGATGCTCCTCGCTCCCGTGTCCGCGAGCAACCGGGTCGGCGTTGCCGCCTGGCTCGACCAGAACGCTGGTCAGCGCTGGCGCCTTGCCCCGGATGACTGGTCGAACATATGCGATCAGACGTTGATTGCGCCGACGCCCGACCCGCGCGACCGTCGCGGCCGACACTCGCGGCCGGGCTTCGAGAAATTCCCTCCGATCGCGTCGTTGCGCCAGCAGTTTCCGCCGCACGCCGATCGGTGTGCCATCCTCGGCGCGGACTACCTGATCCCCGAGGCCGAAGGCCTGCCGTCGCACTGCCAACTTCTGCCATTCGGTTCGACCGAGGTTTCCGATTTTCTGGCGGGCATCGACTTTTTCGTCTACTTCACCCACCCCCTCTGGCGGGAGAGTTTCGGCCGCGGGATTGCCGAGGCGATCGCCGCGGGCAAACTCGTCATCACCGATCGGGAAACCGCAGAAAACTTCGGGCCGGGCGTCATCGGCGATGACGGCAGCGGAGTTGACCATATAATCCATGAGCATGTCGTTCACCCGAGCAGGTATGTAGCCGCCGTGCGTCGCGCTCAGTCGGGCCTGGCCGCGTATCGTCCCGACCGCGTTGTTCCGCGCATGCTGGCGCTTCTCGACCAAACGAAGGCCGTCGATGTTCTATTGTGAGACGGCAGGCACCGGCAGAGGCGATCTCGAGGACCTGGCGATCTTTGCAAGTCAGCTTGCGGCGCTCGGCGTGCCGGCCGGGGTGGACGTGAGCTCGATCCCCGAGGGTTCTCTGGGGCACAATCTGCAATTCGACCTGGCGCCTCGGCTGACCGAGGGCGGGCTGCGCCCGGGGGACAGTCTCGCGCTGCTCGCGGCGGACCAGTTGACCAACTCTGCCCTGGTGCGCCTGCGTCGCCTCGGCAACGGAGTCGAGTTGAGCGTGCGGGCATTCGGTCGATTTTCCCACCGCGAGACGGCGCTGGGGGTGCGGGCGCGGCTCTCCTATGTCTTCGGCCGCGAGCCGGAACTCCATGACGTCGCTTCGACCGACCCCGACGAGCGGCGCCCGGCTCCCGCCTTCGGTGTGCCCCGGGGCGCCCCGCATCTGCGGGCGGGCGAGGAACGACCGCGCATCCTTCTGGTCGGTCCGGACCTCAAGGACCCGGTACAGGCGGCGGCACTCGCATCGATCGCGCTCCAGCGCGGCATCCGCGTGACGGTCCTCACGGACAGCAAGAGCAAGCAGGCCTGGATCGGCGCGCACGGCCACGGGATCCCGGTGTTCCACTATGGCGAGATCCTTCCCGTCGCGCTCGCGAATCGCACCGATGTCTGCGTTTTCTTCGCCAGCATCAACCGCAGCTACCGATTGCAGGTCCTGCTCGCGAACCTTCTGGTCAACGGCACGCCGCTGCTCGACGGCAGCAGCGGCCGCCGGCACGCGAGCCGGAACGACGCCTTCATCGTCGCGCCGCCGGGGGTCCTCGGGCTCTCGGGCTTCCTCAAGGCCGAAATCCTCCCCAACCTGGACCATGTCTCCGACCATGTTCGCGGGAGCCGCGCGGCAGCCGGCGCTGCCGCGGGGCCGGTGCTCGACTTTCTCGCCGCGACGTTTGCAACCCATCGTGCGTCCCGACGCCCCGAGGAGACGCCGCCGGTGCCGGAGGGAATCGTCTTCGTCCCGACGAACGGCATCGGCCTGGGACATGCCCAGCGCTGTGCCCTGATCGCCAGCGCCCTGCAGGAACCACGATCGGGGCCGGTGTTCGCAGCCTTTCCAAGCTGCATGCGGATGGTGAAGTCCTACGGCTTCGACGTGATGCCGCTGATCGGCAGATCGCAGCTCCACAAGCAGAGCTTCGAGAACGATCTCGGCAACTATCTTCGCCTCCGAGCGCTGGCCGCCGGAAAATCCACGCTGGTCTTCGATGGCGGGTACGTCTTCGATTCCATCGTCCGCACCGTCCTGGAAGGCAGCGTCAGGGGCGTGTGGATTCGCCGCGGTCTTTGGCAGGACGGTCAGGACAATTCCGTCGCCCTCGACCGAGAGAAGGTCTTCGACCGGGTCATCGTCCCCACCGAAGCCTTCGAGGAGCTGAACGCGCCGTATTCGCGCGGAGAGCACCTCTTTCCCGTGGGCCCCGTGGTTCAGGAGGTAAGGCTGTCGGCGGAAGCGCGCGACCAACTGCGCTCCAGGCTGGCGGAACGCTACGACCAGCCATACGACCGACTGGTCGTCTCGCTTCTCGGAGCCGGCATCGCCGCGGACCGAAGCATCCAGATCCAGGCGCTCTGCAGCATGTTCGCGCGCCGTTCGGACGTGCTCCACCTCGTTCTCGTGTGGCCCAGCGCCAGCCTGGAGCGAAGCTGGTTCGGTTGGCGCAACACCCGCGTCGTGCGCACGCAGCACGCGGCCACCCTGGCGGCGGGCGCGGACCTCGCGGTGACCGCCTCGGGCTACAATTCCTTTCACGAGATGCTCTACAATCAGGTTCCGGCGATCTTCGTGCCGCAGCTCGGGCCTTCGACGGACGATCAGAAGGCACGCGCGCAGGCCGCCTGCGACCGGGGGCTCGCCGCCATGCTGGAGCCGACCGAACTGATGACCCTGGAGCGCCTCGTCACGCGCCACCTGGACGCCGGCGAGGCCGAGGCCGTGCGCGCCAGGCTCGCCATTGCTGAGCTGCCGGGCACCGGGACCCGCCGCGCCGCCGAAATCATCGAGGATATGGACCATGGACCGGACGCAATGGAGCACGATCATATCCCGGATCGGTCCGCACGACGCCGATGACCTCGACGCGCTGCTGGCGCCGTTCGACATGCGGCAGAAGACGCCAGGGCGGGACATCTTTCCGCTGCCCGGCGCCGTGCTGATGCCGCAGACCGCCCTCAAGCGATCCGACGCGGTATGCATCGGCCTGCGCAGCACCGAAGCGGACGGGACGGTCGCGGACCGTGCCATGCGCATCGCTTCCTTCGCCATCGAACGCGACAGCGAGATCACGGTCCTGAGCGAGAGCGACTTCAGCGGCTTCGAGCGCTTCGGCTTCCGCGTCGAACGCATCGCGGGCGACAGTCCCGAGGAGCGCGAAGCCTGCGAGGATCAGATCCGCCGGTTCTGGAACCTGGATCTCGTCCTCTAGGCGCGCCGGAGCCTTCGCTTCAAACCTTCAGCACGTTTGGCGCGTGAACGCCGTGGCGCTCGCAGGCGTTTCGCGTGTCGAGCACCAGCCGGCACCCGGCGACCAGCCCGGCATAGTCAGTCTGGTCGTGGTCGGTGACGATCAGCGCCGCGTCATACCGGCGATAGTCGGGCGGCCAGCCGATGCTCCTCCGACCGCCCAGCTTTCGGTATTCCGGCGTTTCAGGCACCGTCTCGACGAAGGGGTCGTGGAAATCGACGACTGCCCCCATGGCTTCGAGGAGCTCCATCAGCCTCAGCCCGGGACTTTCGCGGATGTCGTCGATGTTGCGCTTGTAGGCCAGCCCGAGCAGCAGGACGTGGCGTCCGGCCATGCCTCGCTGATCGATCCGCTCGAGCTCGCAGGCCAGCCGCTCGGCAATGCGACGCGGCATGTCGCCGTTGGTCTCGCCGGCCAGCTCGATGAACCGGCTGTCCACGCCATGCTGACGCGCCTTCCACGCCAGGTAGAAGGGGTCGACCGGGACGCAATGGCCGCCGAGACCGGGTCCGGGGTAGAACGGCATGTACCCGAACGGCTTGGTGCTGGCGCCGGCGATGACATGCCACACGTCGATGCCCATGGCGTCGTAGATGGTCTTGAGCTCATTCACGAGCGCGATGTTGACGGCGCGGAAGACGTTCTCGGTGATCTTGACCGCCTCCGCGACCTCCAGCGATTCGACGGGGATCACCTCTGAGACGAGTTCGCGGTAGAGGGCGCAGGCCAGATCCAGCGCGATGGATCCGTCACCACCGATGACCCGGGGGATGGTGGCGGTCGGATGATCGAGGTTGCCCGGATCCTCTCGCTCCGGCGAATAGGCGAGAAAGAAGTCTTCGCCGCAGCGAAGTCCGCTGCTCTCCAGGATCGGTCGCACGACCTCGCGGCAGGTTCCGGGATAGCTGGTGGATTCCAGGACCACCAGCATGCCCGGCCGCAGATGTTCGGCGATCCGGGCGGTGGCCGCCCTGACGAAACTGAGATCGGGGTGGCGGTCGCCGTCGAGCGGGGTCGGCACGCAGATCAGGACCGCGTCCGCCTCGCCGAGGCGCGCGAAGTCGGTGCTCGCCGCGAAGCGGCCTTCGGCCCGGGATGCCCACAGCGCGTCGAGTTCGAGCATGGCGGATATAGCTTAGCCCGAGGTTCAAGGTGGCGATCCTCGACCCGTCCGTGTCGAAGCCGAGAACGGTGTATCCCCGCGACCCCAGCAAGGTGGCGGTCGGCAGTCCGACATAGCCAAGCCCGATCACGCCGATCGTCGCGGTGCGCCTGGCGAGCCGGTCGGCCAGCGCGGCCGCGTGCGGCAGCCCGCCGCCGTCCCGGCCGGTCGCGGCGGCACCCCCCACTCGGATATTCTGCATGCGCATCCTTCATCGCTTCGCCGGACATCCGTAGAGCTGGGCTGCCCCCGCCCCCCGCCACGGTCGCGCGTACACATTTTGCGACTGCCGCGCCACGGCCGATCGGCTTCCGACGACAGTGGCCGAGCGCTCGCTCCAAAGCTACAGTCTCCAGGCCCCAGGAGGAAAGGACCACCGATGCCGCGGCTCACACTGCTCGCCCTTGCGCTTCTCGGCCTTGTCGTGACCGGGTGCGCCACCACCGGCCAGCAGACGCTCTTCGATCGCACCGGCATCGTCCACCCCGAGGCGCTGTTCGATGTCGAGAGCCGCAGCGCCAAGCTCCGGCAATACAATGGCGGCACCGGCCTTCCGAAGGGCGAGCGGATCTGCATTCGCCAGAAGGACCTTGTGGCTCTCGAACCGCTGATCGGCCCGTCGCTTGCGGCGGTGAAGGGCGGCGGCGACACCAACAAGGCAGCGCGAGACTTCGCGCGCGCGCTCAATCTCGACGCCTACTACATCCTCTTCACCAATGATGCGACCCTCGCGCAGCGGGACATCGCCGCCTTGCGCCGACACGCCGAGGCCGGTGCGTGGCTGGTTCCGCAGCCGAGCTGGACCAACGCGGGCGGTGTGATCGACGCCATGAACGCCTTGCTTCCAGCATGGCACATTCTTCGTCAGACGACCCTGGTGACCCCGGCCGACCGGGCCACGATCGAAGACTGGCTCGTGAAGCTCGCACGGCAGGCCGATGCTCACCCCGGCGACAACAACGTGGGTTCTGCGCGCGGCGCCGCGGACATGATGCTTGGCCTGATGGTGGGCGACGATGCCAGGTATCAGAAGGGCGTCCAGACCGGCTTCATCGCCCAGCTGGCCGCAATGCGGCCTGATGGCAGCTTCCCGCTGGAGACCGATCGCGGCCGCGCGGCGTTGCAACTTCAAAGCCGGAACATCGCGCTCCTGCTCTTCTCCGCCGAGATCGCCGCCTCGCAAGGCCAGAACCTCTACGGCACCCGCGTTGGAGACAAAGGCGTCGACGACGCCATCCATTTCCTTCTGGCGGCGATGGACGACAACGCACTGGTGGACGTCTACGCAGCGAGCAACCGCAATCCTGCGAAGGCATACCCGGTCTTCGCGCCCGAAAGCCAGGCTGACCCCGTCGACGCAACGGCCCGCGCCTGGGCCATGCTCTATACCGAGCGCTTCCCAAGAAGCGCACTCAGCGCAGAAATCCGTGCCAAGATACCGTTTGGCGCCCGGGTTTCTAACGACACAGTCGGAGGCAATGTCAGCTGCTATGCAACGCAACTCTGAGAAGTTGCCGTCCCAATCGCGGGCGTTGGCTAGCAGGCTGCTGAAGACGTGGCGCGTTCAGCTTTGAGGATGGCGTCGTCGCCGTGATGGCGCTGGAATTCGATCTCCAGGGAGCCGTCTTCGAGACGTTCGGCTTGGCCTGCCCAGGGCGACGCGCTGGCGCTGGCCGCCGGAGAGCGTCTGCGGGCGGCGGTCGAGGTAGTCGCCGAGTGCCGCAACCGGAGGGTCCGAGCAGCGCGAAGAGCTCGCCGCGGCGACCCTCAGCGACACGGCGTTGACGACCGTGTCCCAGCGGCGGGAGACCCCTTAGAGCTCGACCGAGGCCATGCGTCAGCCTGCCGGGAGGAAGGAGGAGTCGAAAGGCACCGTCTCGCTGCCGCCGCCCGTGTCGGCGAGCGTGAGGCTGCCGTCGCCGATCCGGATTCCCGCGATCTCGGCCCAGCCCTCCGGGAGCGGGATGGCGCCGAGGGCGTAGCGGATCACGACCTCGCCGCCGAGCTCGATCGCGGTGCGGTAGCCTTCGCGGGAGAGGTCGTTCTCGGCAGTCGATGCGAGGCGGCCGTCGCCGAAGTGGGTGGTGCTCTCCTCGATGCCGAGGACGGCCGTGTGGCGGGACGACCACGGGGCGTAAAAGCGGCCACCGTTGCTCATCCAGAGCGAGGTCTGGGTCAGCATCTGCGCGTCCTTCACGGCGAAGAAGACGAAGCCGTCCTTGGCGGCGACGGCGGCCGACCAGCCGATGCGGGCATCCTTCGGGTCGATGAGGGAGAGGAAGTCCTCCTGGCCGTCGGCCCAGGGGTAGCTCCTCAGGTCGCGGGTCGAGCCGTCGGCGAGCGGGACCTCGGCGAGGCTCGCGAAGCGCTTGCCGCGGCCGATGAGCGAGGTGCCGCGGGCGGGGTCGGTTTCCTGCGGCGTCTCAGGGGTAGCGCCGAAGTCCTTGGGAGAGAAGGAAAGCCGGGCGCCGCCTGGGACATGGATCATCGCGTGGTGCGCGAGGGGGATGGCGCCGCTGCCGCCGGTGAAGGTGTGGCGCTCGTAGACGAGCGGATGGCCTGCGCGGAGGGTGATCTCCTTGCGGACGGTGGCGCCGTGTACCTTCTCCTGCAGCTCGAAGCGGGCGGTGGAGGAGCCGTCGCCGGCGGTCGTGCTCACCAGCTCGCGCCATGTGCCGTTCGAGGGCCAGCCGTGCGCCGGGACGCCGGGGTCATCGGTCTTGCCGAACGGGGCGCAGAAGAAGTCGCCCTCGAGGACGGCGAGATGCGGGGCGGCGTCGTGCGGCACCTCGTCGGGGTGGCCGACCCAGGGGGCGCGGTGCAGCGGCTGGATGCGGCGGCCGCCATGCTCGATGGTCAGGCTTTGGAGCATGCCGCAGGACGGGTTGACACCGACGGAGATGCCTTCAGCGGAGATGTGGGCCATGTCAGTCTCCCTTGATGGTGAGGCCGTCGACCTTGACGATGTCGCCGGTGATGAAGGAGGAGCGGTCATTCGCGACGAAGAGGACGAGCTCGGCAACCTCCTCGGGCTGGCCGAAGCGGCCGAGCGGGTGGGCGGCGTTCCAGCGGTCGACCAGCTCCTTCGGGTCGGCGGCCTTGCGGAAGAGGGCGCCGGCGTTGACGCGGATGCGGTCCGGGGCGAGGTCGACGGCGGCCTGCCGGGTGAGGGCGTTGATGCCACCCTGGGCGGTAGCGTAGGCGGCCCAGCCGTGCAAGCCGCGGATCGACTGGGCCGAGCTCTTGTTGACGATCGAGCCGCCCCCGCGGGCGCGCATCTGCGGGACGGGGCACTTCATGAAGCGAGACCGAGGTGAGGTTGGTGGACATGACCTCGTTCCAGGTTTCCCCGTCGATCGCGTCGTCGACCCCGCCGATGACGCGGGCGGCGTTGTTGACGAGGGTGTCGAGGCGGCCCCGAGGTTTGAGAACCGCCGCGGTAGTCAGGCGCGCTGGCGCGGCTGCGCATCGATCTCGGCGATCACCACGCTCGCGCCCTCCCGGGGGAACGCGAGGGCGCAGGCCTCGCCGATTCCCGCCGGCACCGTGACCAAGGCTACGCCTCGAGTTCCGCCATGTCTATCTACCCCTGAACTGTGGCTCGCGCTTGTCCTGGAAGGCCTCGATGCCCTCCTGCCCGTGGTCGGAGCAGTAAAGGCGGAAGAGCACTTCCTGCTCGAAGGCGAGGGCGGCCGGCAGAGCCGCGGCGGCGCCGAGGCGGGCGCTGGTCGAGACGACGATGACGTCGCAGCAGAACACGATCTCGAAGCCGCCGCCGAGGGCGTAGCCGTTGACGGCGGCGATGGGCTTCGGGAAGTCAATGAAGGCCTTCTCGTTGCGGCCGCGGTAGCCGGCGATGTCGGCGCCGGCGGCGAAGGCCTTGTCCCCTTTCCCGCGCAGGACGAGGACGTGGATCTCGGGGGCGGCCTCGACGGCGTTCGAGGGTCGCCTGGAATTCGGCGACGAGCTCGGCCGAGACGGCGTTGAGCTTCTCGGGGCGGTTGAGGGTGAGGATGCCGACGCCGGGCCCGGGCTTGTCGAAAAGGATGAGGGGCATCGTCATCCTTCACCGCGCCGACGGTGAGGCCGGCGACTGACTGGCGCTGCAGGAAGAAGAAGATGAAGAAGATGACGACGACCGGCAGCGAGATCACCGAGGAGGCCATCAGCTCGCCGTAGCGGATGCCGTATTGGCCGATGTAGTCGTTCATGCCGACGAGGCGCGTGCGCATCCCCTTCGAGGTGGTGAAGGAGAGTGCGAAGAGAAACTCCTGCCAGGTGACGATGAGGACGAAGACGGCGGTCGCGACGATGCCGGGGCGGGCGAGCGGCACGACGATGTCGATGAAGGTGCGGAGCGGCTTGGCCCCGTCGATGGCGGCGGCCTCTTCCAGCGTGCGCGGGACGCGGAGGAGGAAGCCGCGCAGCATCCAGATCGCCACCGGCAGCGTGACGGTGATGTAGGCGATGACGAGCGAGGCGTAGGTGTCAAGGAGGCCGGCGGAGCGGACCATCTTGTAGAGCGGGACGATGATGGCGCCGGCCGGGAAGAACTGCGCCAGGACGACGGCGGCGAGGAAGACCGGGAGGATGCGGAACTGGTAGCGCGCCAGGCTGTAGGCGGCGAGGAGCGCCAGCGGGATGGTGATGAGGAGCGTGCAGCCGGAGACGACGACGCTCTTGAGGAAGTACTGGCGAAACTCGGGGCGGAAGGCGAGGACGTAGTTCTCGAGCGTGGGGGACTAGGGCCAGAGCCGGGTCGGGATGGCGAAGGGCTCGGTTGCGGGCTTCAGCGAGACGCTGAACATCCAGAAGAAGGGGAAGCGCACCAGCACGGCGACGGCGAGCTGCAGTAGCATCAGCGGCGCCTTGCGGAGGAGCTTGCGGCTAGGCATGGCGCTCCCCGGAACGGCGCCCGAGAAGGACGATCATGAGCACCAGCACCACGACCGAGTGGCGCCGTAGGCGGCGGCCTCGCCGAACCGGAACTGGCCGAAGCCCACCTCGTAGATGCGGGTCGGGAAGATAGCCGTGGCGTTGAGCGGGCCGGCGCGGGTCAGGACGTAGATGATGTCGAAGTAGTTGAAGGTGAGGATCGTGGTCAGCAGGATGTTGACGGCCGCAACCGGGCGGATGGCCGGGATCACCACGTCGAAGAGACGGCGTGCGGGTCCGGCCCCGTCGACCTTGGCGGCCTCGACCTGCTCCGCGTCGACGGTCTGCAGCGCGGCGAGGTAAATCACCGTCGAGAAAGGAAACCCCTTCCAGAAGGCGGCGAAGATCACCGCCGCCATCGCCGTCGAGGGGTCCGCGAGCCAGCCGAAGTCCTGGGCGCTGAGCCCGAGGCGCATCGCGAAGAGCTCTATCACCCAGATTCGGGTCGCACACAAAGCGCCAGAGGTTCGCGCCGACGAGGCCCGGGAGCACCCCAGGGGAGGAAAACCAGCGAGCGGAGGAGATCCTGCATCAGCACGCGCTGGTTCAGGAGGAGTGCTATCAGGAAGCCGAGGACGTTCTGCAGAAGGACGACGCCGGCGGTCCAGATCAAGGAGTTCCGCAGCACCTGCGAGAAGACCGGTTCGGCGAACATCTCACTGAGGCGGAAGGTGTCGATCATGGGCCAGTTAAATCAGCACCGCGATGAGGATTGCCGCGGGAAGCATGAAGCCGTAGGCGACGAGCTTCTCGCTGCGGCGGAGAGTGCTGACGTTTCTGGTCATGGCGCCATGGTGGTTGACCTTTCCCCCCGGTATCCGGGCCATTGCGAGCTGGGATCTTCCGCTCTTACATCGACAAGGAGGAAGACCCAATGAAGCACAAGCGTTTCAGTGACGAGCAGGTGATCGGCGTGCTGAAGGAGCACGAGGCCGGCGCCAAGGTGGACGACATCTGCCGGCGGTACGCCATCAGCAGCGCGACGTTCTACACCTGGCGGAAGAAGTACGGCGGGATGGAAGCGAGCGATGCGAAGCGGCTGCGCGAACTCGAGGCGGAGAACGGCAAGCTGAAGCGGATCGTCGCGGACCAGGTGCTGGACATGTCGGCGATGAAGGAACTGCTTGGAAAACATTGGTGAGCCCATGGCCAGGAGACGAGCCGTGGGCTTCCTGATGGACGAGCTGGGTCTCAGCGAACGGCGCAGTTGCCGGATTGTCGGCCTGTCGCGGTCGGTGCAGCAGTATTGTCCGGCGCCGAACACTGACGTGGCCGTGGTCGGCCGGCTGAAGGAGTTGGCCTCGGAGAACTGCCGCTACGGCTACCTCCGGCTGCACGCGATGCTGCGGCGGGAAGGGCTGGTGGCGAACCGCAAGCGGACCTACCGGCTCTACACCGAGGAGGGCCTGCAGGTGCGGACGAAGAAGCGGCGCAAGCTGCCGCGGCGCGACCGGGTCGCCCCGCAGGTGCCGGAGCGGCCGATGCAGCGCTGGTCGCTCGACTTCGTCAGCGACCAGCTGGCGGACTGCCGTCGCTTCCGGGTGCTGAACATCGTCGACGACCACAGCCGCTTCTGCCCCGACCAAATCGTCGACGTCTCGATCTCCGGCGCGCGGGTCGCGCGGCACCTCGACGACCTGGCGCTGCTCCACGGGCTGCCCGAGGAGATCGTCCTCGACAACGGCCCCGAGGGCACGAGCCGCGCCATGTTCGACTGGTCGGAGCGGACCGGCGTCCGGCTGCGCTTCATCGAGCCGGGCAAGCCGGTCCAGACACGCCTTCGTCGAGAGCCTGAACGGCAAGCTCCGGGACGAATGCCTCAATCTGCACTGGTTCCGCTCGCTGAAGCATGCCCGCGAGGAGATCGAGCGATGGCGCCACCACAACAACACCGAGCGCCCCCATTCGGCGCTCGGCTACCGAACCCCAATGGAGGTCCTCACCAACACCGCCGCAGCAGCGCTTGAGCCTCTTGCGGGCTCCGCGCTGCCGCTCATCGCCAAGTTCCAACCGGAGGATTCCAGTTCACCGTCGGCCCTAATCGCGGGGAAAGGTCAGAGGACCAGCAGGCGCGGCGCTCCTCTTCCTCTTCCGCCCTGCAGCCCCGACTTCAATCCGATCGAGAACGCCTTCGCCAAGCTCAAAGCCCTGCTTCGCAAGGCAGCCGAGCGCACCGTCGCGGGCCTGTGGCGCGCAATCGGATGCATTGCCGACACCTTCAGCCAAACGGAGTGCGCCAACTACTTCGCCGCAGCCGGGTACGATCCAAACTGATGGGATTCCGCTCTAGGAGAGAACCTACGCTCGGCCCAACGAGCGTGCGGGTGGGCATCGAGGATCGGCCAGACGTGCGCGGTGTCGGGGCGTTCGACGCCTGGCAGCGCATTAGGTAGCGGCTGCAGGCGTCGCTGAGCGTCAGCGGGTCGACGCGGATGCCGTCGCCGGTGCGGAACCAGCCAGCCCTTGAAGTCCATGCTCCAGACGTCGTTGGCCACATCTGCTGCGAAGAGCGGACCGCCGGGCGGACCCCGCCGCCGCAGCCGGCGTTTCACCGTCAGCCCATCACGATCGAAGAGCCCGCCGATCGTGCTCGCCGCCGGCCAGGGCGCGCCGCCGGGGCGCTTGCGCTCGAGCCAGGCGCGCACCTTCACCGGCCCCCAGGTCGGGTGCGCGCGCCGCACGTCGAGACAGGCCTCGGCGCGCTCCGCCGCCACCGCCTGCGGATGGTGGAACGGCGCCCGCGACCGGTCGGCGAGCCCGGCCACGCCCTCCGCGCGCCTGCGAGAAAAGCCACTTGCCGCCGTGGCTGCCGGCTGATCCCGAACCGCCGGCACACCGTCGCGAAGGCCTCCTCACCGGCCTCCGCCGCCAGCACGAAGCGCATCCTCTCATCCACGACATGGGTCTCCTTCCACGGCATCGGCAAGGTCCTCCTCACCAACACTAACGACCTGTCACCCATGTCGCCGGTCAGAAGTGTCACCCATGTAGCCGGTCTGGACCCCTGTCTATCGCTGCCCCGCCGGGAGCGCGTTGACCTACCGGTATACGCGGGAAGAAGACGGGCTGCAGCTCAGGCGATACGGATCAACGACTGCCAGTACTGCCCTCTCCAACACCGCTGCACCTCCGGCAAGGAACGCCGGATCACGCGCTGGGAGCACGAGCACCTGATCGACGAGATGCGGCAGCGCCTGGGACGCGACCCCGACCCGATGACACTGAGGCGCTGCACGGTCGAGCGCCCGTTCGGCACGATCAAGGCCTGGATGGGCGCGACCCACTTCCGGATGCGGCGGCTCAAGAACGTCCGAACAGAAATGGCGCTCCACGTCCTCGCCTACAACATCAAGCGGATGATCTCCCTGGTCGGCGTCCGTCGCTTGCTGGGCGCGATCCTGAGTTGAAGCCCGCGACCGCTTCTCCAAC
>CAWFYR010000018.1:0-27500 GCA_963819995.1 uncultured Alphaproteobacteria bacterium
AGCCGCGTCGCCCGGCTGTCAGGGTCGGGAATGCCCGGCTCCATGCAGACCCGGTCGCCGACCTTCAGCGTCTTCACCTCCGGTCCGGTCTCGATCACCACGCCGGACGCCTCGTGCCCGAGGATCATCGGCGCGCGCACGATGAACGGGCCGATGCCGCCATGGGTGTAGTAGTGCACGTCCAAGCCGCCGATGCCGACGGTGTGCAGCCTGATGCGCACGTCGCGCGGACCGAGCGTCTCCTCCCGCTCGATCGGGAAGTCGCGGAGGGACAGCTTGTGCTTCTCTTCGAGGACGAGGGCCTTCATGGGGTATTCCTCCTTCTGCCGTCAGCCGCGGCGGATGATGACGACGCAGAGCGCGATCACGATGATGTGGCAGACCCAGAGCGGGATCGCAGCCTCGAGAAACCGCATCCAGAGGAGTTCGAGCGCAACCCCGATGTAGATCGAGATAAAGAGCCGGTCGAACCAGTTTGTCTGGATCGGCAGGAAGCCCCGGGGCGGCAGCGACGTTGCGACCGCCTGCGCCTCCTCGTCGGCTGCGTCGAGATCGACGAGCGTCTTGGTTCGGTCGGCCATGGCGCTACTCCTTGACCGCGCCGAAGGTCAGGCCGGCGACGATGCTCCGCTGCACCAGCGAGAAGATGATCAGCGCCGGGATCAGGGTGAACATCGAAATGGCCGCCATCTTGCCCCATTCGGTGCCGGTGGTGGTGACGTACTCCGAGAGACCGGTGGTGATGGTGCGGGCGTTGAAGCTGGTCAGCGTCGCCGCCAACAGGAACTCGTTCCAGGCGAAGACCCAGATCAGGATGAAGGTGACGGCGAGACCGGGTTTCGCCAGCGGCCAGACCACCTCGCGGATCACCTGCCACGTCGAGCAGCCGTCGACGGTAGCGGCTTCGTCGAGTTCCTTGGGGATGCCGTCGATGGTCGGGCGCAGCGTCCAGATCGCAAACGGCAGGTTGAAGGTGCAGTAGAGCAGGATCAGGCCGATCCGAGTGTCGTAGAGCTTGAAGCTGCCGATGACGAAGACTTTGGTGTAGAGCAGGAAGAACGGCAGCAGGAACACCGCCGCCGGCGCCATGCGGTTGGTGATCGTCCAGAAGAAGATCGTATTTCTGCCGGCGAGGTCGAACCGAGACAGCGCATAGCAGGCCATGAACGCCAGCGCGCTCACCAGTGCGGCGTTGCCGGTCGCGACGATCAGCGAGTTGGTCATATAGCGCCGCAAGGTCGGATCGTGCAGCACTTCGACGTAGTTCTTCCAGTAGACGCTCCTGAGGATCACCTCGGGCGTGGTGAAGAGGTCGACCGCCGGCTTCACCGAGATCACGAACAGCCAGTAGATCGGGAACAGCGTCGCAAACGACAGCACGGTCCAGAGCGCGACGTTCAGCCAGGGATTGGACGGGCGCATCGGCTCAGTTCCTTCGGTTCCGCGGCGCCACGAGGCCGACGTAAAGCATCCAGCACATCACCAGCGTGAGGTAGAGCACGACGACCGAGACCGCAGAGCCGTAGCCGTAGTCGGTCTTGGGGAAGACCACCTTCCAGATGTAGAGGCCGAGGTAGCGCGTCGCGGCGCCGGGCCCTCCGCCGGTCAGCATCCAGACCTCGTCGACGGTGCGGAGCGCGTCCATCAGGCGGATGAAGACGGTGGCGAGGATCGCCAGCGGGATCATCGGCAGGGTGATGTGCCAGAAGGTTTCTGGGTGCGGCTGGCGCCGTCGATCTGCGCCTGCTCGAACGGCTCCTTGGGCAGGGACAGGAGCGCCGCGAGGAGCGTCAGGGTGACGAGCGGCGTCCAATGCCAGATGTCCATCACCACGGTGAACATGAAGGCAGTGCCGGCATCGCGGCCCATGTTGATGTCGAGGCCGAAGAGATGTTTGGCGTAGTCGGGGACGATGCCAACCGAGGGGGTGGTCATCAGCCGCCAGATCGAGCCGACGACGATCGGCGCGACGATCAGGGGCAGGGTATGAATGGTGCGGGAAGAATCCCTTGCCGGGAAACTCGCGCATGAAGAGCTGGGCAAGCAGGTAGCCGACGACGATCTCGGAGAAGACCGCGAAGAAGGCGAATTTCGGCGTCACCCAGATCGAGAGCAGGAACTCGCCGTCGAACACCAGGCGGCGGAAGTTGTCGGCGCCGTTGAAGAGCTGGTTCGGGTTGGCGCCGAAGGGGTTCCACTGGTGGAACGCGAGGTAGAGCACGTAGACGAACGGCAGGATGCCGAAGACCCCAAGGATCACGAGCGTCGGCGCAAGGAGCATCCACCCGACCTTGTTCGACCACATCCGACCCTCCCGCCCGGAACTCGAAAGCCCGCCGGCCGGGCGCTATGCGCGCCGGCCGGCAGCGTTTGACAAGGCTACTTGCGATAGCCGAGGTTGGTCAGCTCTTCCTCGGCCTTCGCAGCCATCTGGTCGAGGCCGGTGTCAGGGTCCACGGCCCCGGTCAGGATGTTGTAGAAGATCGGCGCCGTCGCCTCGCGGACCTGGGCGTGGAACGGGTAAGGCGGGGCGCCGGCGAAGAGCTTGCCGTCGTCCTTCAGCATCGTGAAGTAGCCGCCGAGCTTCTTGTCGAGCTCCTGCACCTGCGGATCGTCGTAGGTCGCGGTGTTGGTGATGCGCGATCCCGCCACGGCCCACGGTCCCTGGACCAAATCCTGGCCGATGTACTGCAGGAACAGCAGCGAGGCGTCCTTGTTGTTCGAGGTCACTGGGATGCCGAAGGCGCCGCCGTCGTAGTAGCCGATGTAGCCCTTGCCGAACTCGGCATCCTCCATGACGCCCGGCTCGACCGGGGGCAACGCCACGCCGACGTTGCCGACGACCTCGGACTTCTCCGGGTCGGACGCGATCCAGGCGGCGTTCTCGCCGTAGACGAGGCCCTGGGCGGCGCGGCCGGCGGCGAAGGTGGTAGCGACTTCGGTCCATGTGGACAAGGCTAACTCCGGCGGCGCGATGTCGCGCAGGTGCAGCCAGTATTTCAGTGCGGTCTTGGCCTTGTCGCTGTTCATCGTGCCGCCATGCTCGACGGTGGCGCCGTAGTTGTCGTCGGCGTTGATGCCCCAGTTGTAGACGCCGAAGGTCGGCGCCACTGTCTCGAAGAACTCGTACCAGGACGCCGGATGGCCGGTATGGGCCTGGGCCGTGGTGCCCCAGAGGTCGAGACCCTTCTCCTTGCCGTACTCGGTGAAGAACTCGGCGATCGCGGTGTAGTCCTCGTGGGTGGTCGCGGGCTTCAAGTCCTTGCCGGTCTTTTCCTTGTAGGCGGCCTGGATGTCGGGATCGTTGAAGAGGTCAGTCCGATAGAGATAGATCTTGATGAAAGCTTCCATCGGCATGCCGAAGAGATCGCCGTCGGCGTTCTTGAAGTAGTTTGCGAACGTCGTGAACTGGCTCGGGTCGTAGTCCGGGGCCTTCAGCGACGGATCGTCGGAAAGCGACTTGGTGATGTCGACCAGGAAGTTGCGCGACAGATACGCGTAGATGATGTCCTGCTCGATGTAGACCATGTCATAGATGCCGGTCTGGGCCTCCATGTCCTTGATGGCCTTGTCGTACATCTGGTCCCAGGACGTAGTCTCGATCTCGACCTTGATGCCGGTCTTCTTCTCGAACTCCGGGGCCAAAACGTCCTTGATGTAGTTCGACGGCGGCGTGCTCTCGGTGACGCCGTGCAGCGTCACGCCCTTGAACTTCGCGCCGGCGTCAGACCAGAAATCGGCCTTGGCCGGGACGGACCCAGCCGCCAGGCCGATCAGGAGGGCAGCAACGCCCGCCTTGAGTTCAGATCGCATCGGTTTCCTCCGGTTGGGCAGGGCGCGCGGCCCTGACGCTTTGGTTCGCTGCCGCCCCTTCTTCAGGTGGACGGCCGGGAGGGTCCGGTGCGTCCTCGCGAACGCGTGATCCCCCAAGGACGGACCCATACCCGATCGCGAACAACCGCACAACAATTTGTTGCGTTCCCGGAGAAATCGCCCGTCCATACCGCGCCGCAGCAAGAAGCCATGCTGCACCCGCGGCAAGAGCCTGCCGAAGAGGCCACCCTGCAAGGCCCTTGACACGCCCTGCGGCTTCGCGCGATTTGTTGCACTGTTGAACAATTAGGTTCGCTGAGGTCGACGTTGCTTGATCCCGCGCTCACTGCAGGGCACCCGCGCCGAATCCGTCCGGGGAACGAGATCGCCGTGCTAAGGGCGCTGCACCGCCACGGGCGGCTCAGTCGCGCCGAGATCGCGCGCAAGCTGCGGTTGAACCGCTCGTCCTCGGGTCACATCATCGCAGGCCTCCTCGGCGTCGGCCTGGTGCGGGAAACTGCCGCTGAGCCGGTGGGCACGCCGAAACGTGCCCGCGCCGGCCGCCCGGGCATCCTGCTCGAGCTGGTTGCCGACGCGATGTACTTCGTCGGAGTCGAGGTCGGCGTCGAGCACCTCTGCGCGGTTGAGATCGACCTCGACCTCAACGTCGTCTCCCGCCGGGTCGAACCATTCACCGGCGTCGGCGTCGCCCCGGAGGCGGCGATCCGCCGGGCTCTGCTGCTCGCCTTTCGCGGCGCGGACGCCGGGCGGCTGGAGCGCTGCGAGGGGATCGGCGTGTCGGTTCCGGGCCAGCTCGACCGCGACGGCTTCCTGCGCCTCGCGCCGCTCCTGCGCTGGCAGGGCGTGGACGTGGCGGACCTGGTCCGGACCGCGTCGCCGGTCGCGGTGCCGGTCGTGGTCGAGAACGATGCGAACGCGCTGGCGATCGGCGCCAGCTACGGCCGCCACCGCGCCACGACCGGCGTGACGCTCTTTCTCGTGCTGGAGAGCGGCGTCGGCGGCGGCATCGTCATCGACGGCACGCTGTTTCGCGGCGCCCACGGTCTTGCCGGCGAGCTCGGCCACATGCGGGTGCCCGCGCCGGACGGCCGGACGTGCAACCTCGAGGAGATGATCGGCCTCGAGCGCGTGCTCACCGACTACCGCCGGCTGGCCGGCGTCGCGGACGCGTCGCTCGACGGCTTTCTCGCCGAAGTCCGCGACCGCGAGCCCGGTGCGGTCGCGGTTTCCGAGGTCTGGGCCGCGTCGCTCGCCTATGCGCTTGCCCAGACCTGCCGGGCGCTCGATCCGGACCGGGTCGTGCTCGGCGGCACGCTCGCGGCGCTCTACCCGCTGGTGGCCGCCCGGGTCGCGCTCCACGTCCGCGCCTTCCAGGACGCGAGCTTTCCGCTGCCGGCGATCGCCATCGAGGCGCCCGAGAACGGCGGGCCGGCGTTCGGCGCCGCCTGCATGCTTCACCAGCGCTTCCTTTCCGCCGCCGGCTCGCGGCCCGGCGACGCGGTCGCGGACGAGGCGGCGCTTCGCCCGGATGCGCCGTGGTCTGCCGCGGCCGCCCCCTCGCCCTGAGCCGGCATGCCGACCGGTCAGGAAAGACGACTGCGCATCGGCGTTCTGGGCTGCGGCCCCATCGCTCAGGCCGCCCATCTGGAAGCCTGCACCAAAGCGCGAAATGCCGATCTCTACGCGATCTGCGACGTGGCCGACGACCTGCGCGACCGCATGGCCGCGACCCACGCGCCGACCAGAGCCTATGCCGACTACCGGGCGATGCTCGACGATCCGGACCTCGACGCGGTGATTGTCGCGACCTCGGACGCGTTTCACGTCCGCGCCTCGATCATGGCCCTGCAGGCCGGCAAGCACGTGCTCTGCGAAAAGCCGATAGGGGTCGCGATCGAGGAACTGGCCGAGCTCGAGGACGCCGTCGCCGCCAGCGGCCTGGTACTGCAGGTCGGGCACATGAAGCGGTTCGATCCCGGCATCGAAGCCGCGAAGGCGTTCGTCGACACCGAGATGGGCGCCCTGCTCGCCTACAAGGGGTGGTACTGCGACAACACCCACCGCTACGCGATGACCGACGCGACCCAGCCGCTGATCGTGCGGAGCGCGCAGGCGCGCCGCCCCGCCACCGATCCCAAGGCAGACCTGCGGCGCTACTACATGCTCGCCCACGGCAGCCATCTCGTTGACACCGCGCGCCATCTCGCCGGACCGATCGAGGCGGTCGAGGCTCGCCTGACCGAGCGGTTCGGCGCCCTCTCATGGTTCGTCACCGCGCACCTCGCCGACGGCACGGTCGGTCATCTCGACCTCACTGTGGCGGTCCGCATGGACTGGCACGAGGGCTTCCAGCTCTACGGCGAGAACGGCAGCGCGCTCGGGCGCATCTACAACCCCTGGTACTACAAGAGCAGCGACGTTGACATCTTCCGCGAGGCCGACGCCAGCTGGCACCGCACGCTGGGCGCCGACGCACATTTCTTCCGCCGGCAGGTCGAGGGCTTCGCCAGCGTCATCCTCGACGGCGCGCCGATGCGCGGCGCCTCGCTCGACGACGGCATCGCCTCGGTGCGGGCGATGGCGGCGATCGCGCGCTCGGTCGAGGCCGGGCGGCCGGTCCGGCTCACAGACGTTACCGGGGCCGTCTGATGCAGCTCGGCATCTTCGCCAAAACCTTCGAGACGACAGTTGCCGGGGCGACGCTGCGTGCCGCCGCCAAGGCCGGTTATGCAACGGTGCAGTTCAACCTGGCCTGCCTCGGCTTGCCGTCCATGCCCGACGCCATCGCGCCCGCCGATGCGGCTTCGGTCGGGGCGGCATCACAGGTGAGCGGGGTCGGCATTGCCGCGGTCTCGGGCACCTTCAACATGATCCATCCCGACCCGGCGGTGCGCCGCACCGGCCTGCGGCGGCTGGAGGTCCTCGCCGCCGCCTGCCCGGCGATGAGCACCCGGCTGATCACGCTCTGCACCGGCACCCGCGATCCCGACGACCAGTGGCGCGGGCATCCGGACAACGGTTCGGCCGACGCCTGGCGCGACCTGGTCGAGGCAATGGTGGCAGCGGTCGAGATCGCCGATCGGCACGACGTGATCCTCGGCGTCGAACCGGAACTCGCCAATGTCGTCAGCTCTGCGGACAGGGCACGCCGGCTCATCGACGAGATCGGCAGTCCAAGGGTGCGCATCGTGCTCGACCCCGCCAATCTCCTCGAGACCGGGAGCGCACGGGAGCGCCGTGCGGTGGTCGACCGCGCCGTCGAAAGCCTGAGCCCGGAGATCGTCATGGCCCACGCGAAGGACCGCCGTGCCGACGGCAGCTTCACGACCGCCGGCTGTGGTGTGATCGACTTCCGGCATTTCATTGCGTCGCTGCGGGCAAGCGGCTTTGAGGGCCCTCTTGTCGCCCACGGTCTGCCTTCGGCCGAAGCGCCCGGCGTCTCCGGGTTTCTGGCCGGCCTCCTGGCCGATGTGGACGCGGCGTGACGTTTCACCGTTTCATGCACGACGGCATCTCGCTGCGTTACCGCGACGTCGGCGACGGCCCGGCGGTGATCTTCCAGCACGGCCTCGGCGGTGACGAGGCCCAGGTTGCGAGCGTCTTCCCGGACGCGCCGCCGGTCCGCCGGATTACCCTGGAGTGTCGGGGGAACGGAGCCTCGGAGTTCGGCCCGGTATCGGCGCTTTTGATCGCGACATTTGCCGACGACGTTCTGGCCTTGGCCGACCACCTGGGCCTGGTCCGGGCGGTCATCGGCGGCATTTCGTTGGGCGCGGCGATCGCACTTCGCCTCGCAGTGTCGCACCCCGGGCGTTTCGGCGGGCTGGTGCTCGCGCGGCCGGCCTGGGTGTGCGCGCCCGGGCCGGAGAACATGGCGCCCTACGGCGAGGTCGGCAGCCTGCTCGGCCGGTTCACCCCCGATGAGGCCGCGCGCCGGTTTCAGGTCGGGGCGACCGCCACCCGTCTCGCCCGCGAGGCGCCCGACAACCTCGCAAGCCTTCTCAGCCTGCTGCGCCGAACCGACGGCCAACCGTTCGGACGCCTGCTGACGGCGATTGCTGCCGATGGTCCGGGCGTGACGGAAGGCGACCTTCGCAACCTGCGGCTTCGGACCCTTGTCCTTGGCAACGCCATGGATTTCGCGCACCCAATCGCCTACGCCCGCCGGCTTGCCGACCTTATCCCGGACGCGCAGTTCGTCGAGCTTCCGCTAAAAGCGACCGATCGGTCGGCGTTCGACGCCCGCTTTCGTGCTGCGGTCGCCGATTTCCTTGGAACCCTGCCGTGACCGGCTCCGGCGCAATGATCGTCATCGAGATCGGGGGTACCTCGGTGAAGATCGGTTTTGCAACCGACGGGCAACCGCACGATTTTTCGCGCACCTTTCCCACCACGCGCATCAGGTGCAGCGACCCGGTCGCGGCCCTGAGCGATCTGGTGAGGGAGACCAGCGCTTGGGCCGGCCTGGCGCCGGCGCGTGCAGTCATGACCGTGCCGGGCTTTATCGACGTCGACTTCGATCGCGTGCTTTCTGCCCCCAACGTACCGGAGCTGAACGGCCGCCGGCTCGCGAGCGAAGCCTCGGCCGCTCTCGGCGTTCCGGTGATGCTGGAGCGCGATGTGGTTCTTCAGCTGCTGGGCGAATGCGACAAGGGCATTGCTGCGGGGCAGACGCATGTGCTCGCGGTCTATTTCGGCACCGGCATCGGCGCCGCGTACATGGCCGACGGCGAGATCTTTCGTGGTGGCGGATGGGCCCTCGAACTCGGCCACATGCCGACGCACGGCGAAGGACGTTCGCTGCCCGGACTGCGTCGAGACTGCCTTGAGGTCTACGCCTCCGGCCGCACCCTGGACGCGTTCGCCGAGAACGAGCGGTTGCGCGTGGCCGACATCTTCACCGCCGCGAAGTCCCGTCCCGGACTGAAACGCAAGCTCGACGATCTGGTCCGGGACGAGGCATTCGCCGTAGCATCCGCGGTTGCCATGCTGTCGCCCCGGATCGTCGTGCTGGGTGGCGGAGTCGTCGGCATGAAGGATTACCCCCGCGACCGGCTTTCAGCCACCATTCTCGAGCACCTGCCGCTGCCTCGATCGATAAGGTCGATCGACATCCGCTGGGCGAGCCTGGGATGGCGTGCCGCCATCTGGGGCGCGCTGGCACTAGAGGCGATACGAAAAAAGCCCCCCCCACGCGTTGCTTGAATGCCCGTTGACACCGGCCTCTGCGGCGGGGCGCCGGTGCCACAGGTAAGTAGCCAGTCGCCCTCGATTGGCCGCTCCAGAAACGCGGTCACCCCTTTTCCTCGATCTCGGCGCAGAGCCGGCTCACCTGGCTCTTCGAGATGCCGCCTCATCCCGAGCGCTTTCACCAGGTCGACCGACCGCGTCGAGACGCCCTGGATGTAGGCCTCCTGGATCACCGCCGTCAGCGCCTTCTCCGCCATCCGCCGCGGCTCCAGGAAGCCGGGGAAGTATGAGCCCCTCCGCAGCTTCGGGATGCGCACCTCCACGCTCCCGGCCCGCGTCTCCCAGACCCGGTCCCGATAGCCGTTGCGCTGGACCAACCGCTCGGGGCTCTTCTCGCCCCAGGCGACGCCGGTCAGTCCGCCTAACTCCAGTTCCATTGACGTGAGAACCCGGATCTCCTCCAGGAATGAGTAGAGTTCGTCCCGATGAGGAGACGGACGATGAAGCGATCGAGGTTCAGTGAGGAGCAGATCATCGGCATCCTGAAGGAACAGGATACTGGGTCTGCGACAAAGCCATTCTGAAAAGACGTCGCAGGAAAAAAATGGTGACGCCCGACGTCAAGCGGGTGGCGGTGGCTCATGGCTGTGCGGTGCACGGCGTGAGCCAGCGTCGGGCGTGCGCGGCCCTTGCGGTCGATCGCTCGACGGCGCGATACCTCACCCGGCGGGGTGACGACGCCGAGCTGCGGGTCGCGATCCGCGAGGTGGCGGGCGAGCGCCGGCGGTTTGGTTACCTCCGCATCCCGGTCATGCTGGAGCGTCGTGGCATTGCCATGAACCAGAAGAAGCTTCGGCGGCTCTACGTCGAGGAGAAGCTTCAGGTGCGCCGACGCGGTAGCCGCAAGCGGGCGCTCGGCACGCGCAAGCCCCCGGGGTCCGGCCGCGGCTAACCGGCGCTGGTCGCTTGACTTCGTCTCCGACGCCTTTACCGACGGCCGGCGGTTCCGCATTCTCGCCGTGGTCGATGACTTCACCCGCGAATGCCTGGCGCTGGTTCCGGACACCTCGATCTCAGGCCACCGCGTGGCCCGCGAACTCGACGCGGTCATCGTTGGTCTGCCCCCCGGAAAAGTGGTCCTTCCTGAAGTGGGCTTTCGAGCCTTAGGAGGATGCCTGGAATGCCGCAGAGAAAGCACAAGCCGGAGGAGATCGTCGCGAAGCTGAGGCAGGTCGACGTGTTGTTGTCGCAGGGCCGTCCGGTCGCAGATGCGATCCGCGCGATCAGCGTGACGCCGTTCACATGCTACCGCTGGCGCAAGGAGTTCGGCGGGTTGAAGAGCGACCAGGTGAAGCGCCTGAAGGACCTCGAGAAGGAGAACGAGCGGCTGCGCAAGGCGGTCTCCGATCTGACGCTCGAGAAGCTGATCCTGCGCGAGGCTGCCTCGGGAACCGAAGGACCGCGCAGCGAAACTTTCGAGCCCCGGCCGCCGCCGCCGCTGCATCGACCACGTCATGAGGAAGTTCGACGTGTCCGAGAGGCTGGCGTGCCGCGTGCTGGGGCAGCATCGTTCGACACAAAGAAAGGCGCCGAAAGGGCGCGCCGATGATGCGGCGCTCACCGCCGACATCGTCGCGCTGGCGACCGAATATGGCCGCTATGGCTACCGCCGGATCACGGCAATGCTGCGGGCGGCCGGCTGGGCGGTGAACGTAAAGCGGGTCGAGCGCATCTGGCGTCTGGAGGGGCTCAAGGTGCCGAACAAGCAGCCGAAGAAAGGGCGGCTCTGGCTGAATGACGGCTCTTGCGTGCGGCTCCGACCCGAGCGCCCCAACCATGTCTGGTCCTACGACTTTGTCGAGGATCGTACCCACAACGGCAGGAAGTTCCGAATGCTGAACGTCATCGACGAGTTCACCCGCGAATGCCTGGCGATCCGGATCGACCGGAAGCTGAAGTCGACCGATGTCATCGACGACTGCCGGACCTCTTCATCCTGCGCGGCGTGCCCGGTCATGTTCGTTCCGACAATGGCCCCGAGTTCATCCCCAGGGCCGTACGCGACTGGATCGCCGCGTTGGGAGCCAGGACCGCTTTCATCGAGCCCGGAAGCCCTTGGGAGAACGGCTACTGCGAGAGCTTTAATTCCAAGCTCCGCGACGAGCTGCCCGGGCTGATCCATGGCATCCATCCTTCTCAACGTCGCCGGCGCGGCGCTGCTCGGTCCGGTCGGCGGCGCCATCGGCGCGGTCATCGGCACGGTGATCGACGCCCGGCTGTCGGCCGCGCTCACGCCCGAGCAGCGCGTCGAAGGCGCGCGGCTCGAAGACCTGCGCGTCACCAGCGCCACCGAGGGCGCGGTGATCCCGCGCGTCTACGGCCGCATGCGGACGGGAGGCAACATCATCTGGGCCACCGACTTCCGCGAGGTGGTGACGACCACGCGCCAGGGCGGCGGCGGCAAGGGTGGCGGCGGCGGTGGCGGCACGCGGGTGACCGAATACAGCTACTTCGCCAGCTTCGCCGTGGCGATCGCCGAAGGCCCGATCGGCGGCATCGGCCGCATCTGGGCCGACGGCAAAGCCTTCGACGTGCCGGGCGCGATCCTGCGCGTGCACAAGGGCGCCGAGGATCAGCTGCCCGACCCGCATATCGAGGCGCTGGAAGGCGCGGGCAACGCGCCGGCCTATCGCGGCACGGCCTATGTCGTCTTCGAGGAACTGCCGCTGGAGCGCTTCGGCAATCGCCTGCCGCAGCTCTCCTTCGAGGTGATCCGGCCGAGCGCCGATCCGGAGGCCGCCGAGCAGCTGCTGCGCGCGGTCAACATCATCCCCTCGGCCGGCGAGTTCGTCTACGCCACCGAGCCGATCAGCCGGAAGCTGGGCGAAGGCGAGAGCATCCCCGAGAACGTCAACTCCACGCTCGGCGAGCCCTGACTTCCTCGCCTCGCTCGATCAGCTCGAGGCGAGCGCTGCCGAACTGCCGATCGGCCTCGCTGGTGGTGAGCTGGTTCGGCCTCGATCTGCGCGCCGGCCAGTGCGCGATCCGGCCGGGCGTGGAGTTCAACGACAAGACCACCAGCCCGCGCAGCTGGTCGGTCAACGGCGTGTCGCGCGGCGGCCGCCTATGAGGTCTCGCGCATCGCGGGCGGGCCGGCCTATGGCGGCACGCCGGCGGATTTCGCGGTGGTGCAGGCGATCCAGGAGCTGAAGGCGCGCGGCTTTGGCGTGACCTTCTATCCGTTCGTGCTGATGGACATCGGCGCCGGCAACACGCTGCCGAACCCGTATTCGGACCATGCCGGCGAGGCCGGCCAGCCGGTCTTCCCCTGGCGCGGCCGGATCACCTGTTCGCCGGCGGCGGGCTTCGCCGGCTCGCCGGACAAGACCGCCGGCGCGGCCGCGCAGGTCGCGGCGTTCTTCGGCGACGCCGCGCCCTCCGACTTCGACGTCTCGGGCGAGACCGTCAGCTGGACCGGCCCCTCCGGCGACTGGGGCCTGCGGCGGATGATCCTGCACTATGCCCATCTCTGCGCGGCGGCGGGCGGCGTCGACGCCTTCCTGATCGGCTCGGAGATGCGCGGGCTCACGCAGGTGCGCTCCGGCGCCGGCAGCCTATCCGGCGGTGCAGCAGCTGCGCGATCTCGCCGCCGATTGCCGGAGCATCCTCGGGGCCGGCACGAAGATCAGCTACGCCGCCGACTGGTCGGAATATTTCGGGCACCACCCGGACGACGGCTCCGGCGACGTCTACTTCCACCTCGATCCGCTCTGGGCCGACGCGGAGATCGATTTCATCGGCATCGACAATTACATGCCGCTCTCGGACTGGCGCGACGGCGGCGATCATGCTCGACGCGCTCGCCGGCTGGCCGTCGATCTACGACCTCGACTATCTGCGATCGAACATCGAGGGCGGCGAAGGCTTCGACTGGTTCTATGCCAGCGAGGCCGACCGCGCGGCGCAGGACCGCACGCCGATCAGCGACGGGCTCGGCAAGCCTTGGGTCTTCCGCTTCAAGGATCTGCGGTCGTGGTGGTCGAACCCGCATTTCAACCGGCCGGGCGGGATCGAGAGCGGCGCGCCGACGGCCTGGGTGCCCGAGAGCAAGCCGATCCGCTTCACCGAGGCCGGCTGCCCGGCGATCGACAAGGGCACCAACCAGCCGAACGTGTTCTTCGACCCGAAATCCTCGGAATCCTTCGCGCCGTATTTCTCGCGCGCCTTCCCCGACGATCTGATCCAGCGCCGCTACATCGAGGCGCTCCTTACCTATTGGGCCGACAACGCCAATAACCCGGCCTCGGGCGTGTTTTCCGGGCGGATGATCGAGGCCGACGAGATCAGCATCTGGACCTGGGACGCGCGGCCCTTTCCGGCCTTCCCGGCGCGCGCCGATGTCTGGCAGGACAACGCCAACTGGCAGCTCGGCCACTGGCTCACCGGCCGGCTCGGCGCCACCGGCCTCGGCGAGCTCGTCCGCGAGCTCTGCCGGCGCGGCGGGCTGCCCGAGGGCCTCGTCGATACCAGCCGGCTCATCGGGGTCGTGCCCGGCTACACGGTGAGCGGCCTGGAAAGCGCGCGCGCCTCGATCGAGCCGCTGGCGCGGTTCTTCGCCTTCGACGGCGTGGAGACCGGCGGCCAGCTGCGCTTCGTGCCGCGCGGCGGCCGGCCGGTGGCGGAGATCGAGCCGGGCGAGCTGGTCGCGGCCGAGCAGCGCGAAGCCGAGGACATCGCCTTCACGCGCGGCCAGGAAACCGAACTGCCGCGCGCGCTGAAATGGCGGCTGACCGCGCTGGACGAGGAATTCGGCGGGCTGACGGTCGAGGCGCGGCGGATCACCGTCGATTCCGCGCGGGTCCGCTCCGAAGAGCTTCCCGATCGCCTGCTCGGCGTCGCTCGCCGATCGCAACGCCCGCCGGGCGCTGTTCGAGGAATGGATCGGCCGCGAGGAAGCCTCCTTCGCGCTGCCGCCGTCGCGGCTCGCGCTCGATCCGACCGACGTGGTCCGCATCGTGCACGACGGCCGCGCACCGGACTATGCGCTCACCCGGATCTCCGATGGCGACGGCCGGCGGATCGAGGCGCGCCGGGTCGATCCGTCGATCTACGACCTGCCGCCCGGACCGGAGCGCAAGCCCGCGGTCATCGTCCCGACCGTGTTCGGCCGGCCCGTCGCGCTGCTGATGAACCTGCCGCAACTCGCGGAGGATATCCCCGCCGGGCGGCCCTACGCCGCCGTCTTCGCCAGGCCGTGGTATGGCGAGGCCGCGATCTGGCGCAGCGCCACCGAGGACGGCTTCGAGTTCCTCGACGCGCTGGGCCGGCCGGCGCGGATCGGGGCGCTTGCCTTCGATCTCTATGGCGGCCCCGCCGGGCGGTTCGATCTCGGCAACGAGGCCTGGATCGATCTGCCGTCGGCGGCGCTCGCCAGCGTCACCGATCAGGCGCTGTTCGCCGGGGAGAACGCCCTCGCGGTCGAGTCCGCCGCCGGCGTCTGGGAAGTCCTTCAGTTCGGCACCGCCGAGCTGATGAGCCCCGGCCGCTGGCGCCTGCGCCGCCTGCTGCGCGGGCAACTCGGCACCGAGGACGCGATCGGCAACCCGGCCCCGGCCGGCGCGCGGGTGGTGATGCTCGACGCGGCCGTGGCGGCGCTCTCGATCGCCGACGCCGACATCGGCCTGCCCTGGAACTGGCGGATCGGTCCGGCGCGCGTTGCCGCCGGCGATCCGATCAACCTCGCGATCGAGTTCACGCCGGAAGGGCGCGGGCTGCGGCCCTACAGCCCGGCGCATCTTCGCGGCGCGCGTGCAGCCCGGCGGCGCGATCCTGCTGTCGTGGATACGCCGCACCCGGTCGGCCGCCGGCGACAGCTGGGTTCTGGCCGAGGCGCCGCTCGGCGAGGAGCGCGAGGAATACGAGCTCGAAATCCTCGACGGCGCCACGGTGGTGCGCAGCGTGGCGGCGCTGCCTTCCTCGAGCTTCACCTACACCACCGCGATGATGACCGCGGATTTCGGCGGGCCGGTCTCAACCGTGCGCTTCCGCGTCTTCCAGATCGGCGCGCTCGGTCGCGGCGCCCCGGCCGAGGCGTGGTCGTGATCCCTTCCCAAACTCAGGAGACCCTTCGATGAGCCAGTCGACCAACCTGCGGCTGCCCTATCTCGCGGCCAATCAGGCGCAGAAGCATGTGACGGTCAACGAGGCCTTCCGCTTCCTCGACGCGCTGGTGCAGCTCTCGATCAAGAGCGCCGCGCTCTCCGCCCCGCCCGGATCGCCGGCCGACGGCAATCGCTACATCGTCGCGGCCGCGCCGACCGGCGCCTGGGCCGGGCACGCGACGCATGTCGCCGCCTGGCAGGACGGCGCCTGGGCCTTCTATGCGCCGGGCGAGGGCTGGGTCGCCTGGAACGAGGCGACCAGCGCGCCGCTGGTCTACAAGGCCGGCGCCTGGGTCAGCCTGTTCGGGGGAACCTTCGCCGGCGGCTCGATCACCGAGCTCGGGATCAACGCGGCGACCGACGCCACCAACAAGTTCGTCTTCTTCGGGACGAACATGCTCTTCAACACCGGCGGCTCGATCGACGCCACCTTCAACAAGGCCGCCGCCGGCAACGACGCCTCCTTCTCCTTCAAGACCGGGTTCAGCGCCCGGGCGCTGCTGGGCCTGCTCGGCAGCGACGATTTCACCATCAAGGTCAGCGCCAACGGCAGCACGTTCTTCACCGGCCTCGTCGTCGACCGGAGCAGCGGCCGGGTGAGCCTGCCGCAGGGCATGGCGCTGGGCGGGCTCGCCGCCGATCCCGGCTCGCCGCAGAACGGCTGGCTCTGGCACAACTCGACGACCGGGCAGCTGAAGGCCCGGCTCGACGGCATCACCCGCATCCTCGCTCCGGACGAAATCCCGTTCGTGGCGCCTGGCGCCGGCGACTACGTGCTCACGACGATCGGCGCGGGCGCCGCGACCGGCACGCTCGCCGGCGTCGCCGATCGGGTGGACCTCTTTCCCTTCGTGCCGCGCGCCGACCTCTCGATCGATCGGCTCTCGCGTCAACGTCACCACCGCCGTCGCCTCGGCGCTGGGCAAGATCGTGCTCTACGCCAGCAACGCCTCGGGCCAGCCGGCCGGGCTTCTCACCGAGACCGGGACGCTGGATTTCTCGACCACCGGCGTGAAGGAGGCGACGGTCGCGCTGACCTTCCGCAAGGGCGTCACCTACTGGCTCGGCATCCGCCACAGCTCGACCGCGACGCTCTCGGCCTGGGTGGCGAACGCCACGCCCGATCTGACGGTCACCGCGCCCACCACCCAGCAGCGCAAGGTGCTGCGCCGGACGGTGACCTTCGCGACCGCCGCGCCGAACCCCTGGACCTACGTCTCCTCGGAAACCGCGAACGCCGTCGCCACCGCGATCTGGCTGCGGTCGGCATGAGCGAGCGGGAGGTGGCCGGCTACGTCGCCGAGCTGAAGGCGCAGATCGCCTTCCTGTCCGAGCGGGCCGCGCTCCTCGCCGCGCAACTCGCGGACAAGACGCAGGAGGCGGAACTGCTGCGCGCCCGCATCCGCGCACACGAAATCGCACCGGGCGCCGAAGCCGCGCCCGAACCAGCCCCAAACGGAGGAGAAACCCCGTGATCGAACTGCCCCGCTTCATCCCTCCGGCGGCCGCGCTGGCCGTCGCCGCGCAGGGCGCCTGGATCATCTGGCGGCACTACGACGTGCTGCGGCCCTACACCCGGCCGGGCTGCGAGGGCTGCGTGCGCCGGTCGCTCGGCCTGATCATCGAGGCGTTTTGCATGCGCTGCGTCGAGGGCAAGCGCCGCCGGCAGCTCTACTACGCGTGGTGGCTGCTCTGGGGATCGACCCTCACGACGGCGACCTTCGCGGCCGCCTGGCTGCGCGGCGCGGTCGAGCCGCAGGTGCTGCCAAGCCTCGGGACGATGGCGCTGGTGGCCCTGACCCACCGCTGGTTCGACAATCATTTCCGGAGCGCTGAAGCATGAGCCTGCGGGACCTGTTCGCCCGTCTCTGGGAAGCGACCGGCGCCATGAAGCTCGGGCTGCTCGGCGCGATCCTCTTCGTCATCGTCGATCCGCCGCCGACCCGGCGCGGCGCCGGCCGGCTGGTGCTGATCGGCTTCATCTTCTCGATCGGCGCGATCACCGGCGCGCGCTGGGTGAACCCGCAGGCGGAGAACTTCGCGGCGATCGCCGGCGGGTTCCTCGGCGGCGTCCTGGCGCCGCGCCTGCTCGCCTGGGCGCGCGCGGCGACGATCAGCGACCTTCTGGCGGCGCTGGGCCGAACCGGGCCGCGCCCGCCGCCCGGTGCGCGGCCGCCCGATCCGCCACCGACGCAGACGACCGAACCCACCCCGCCCGCCGCTTAGGCGGGTTTTTTATTGTCCGAAGGAGACCGACATGACCACGACGTTGTATTTCAGCTGGCGCGATGTTCCGAAGGCCAAGTGGCGCTGGGCGAACTTCTCGCCGGCCGAGATCGCTTGCCGCGGCAACGGATCGATCAAGGTCAACGAGGAGGCGCTCGACTGCCTCCAGGCGCTGCGCGACCTGCTCGGCAAGCCGATGATCGTGCTCTCCGGCTATCGCAGCCCCGAGCACAATCGCCGCGTCGGCGGCGCGCGTGCGTCCAAGCACATGGAGGGCACCGCCTTCGACATCTCGATGGCGAACCACGACCCGGTCGCCTTCGAGGCGGCGGCGCGGAAGGCCGGCTTCCTCGGCTTCGGCTTCTATCCGCGCTCGGGGTTCATGCACATCGACCTCGGCCCGGCGCGAAGCTGGGGCGAGCGCTTTCCGGTCCGGGCAACCCGGTTTGTGCCCGAGGTGCCGCCGGCGCGCGAAAAGCTCTCGGAAAGCCGGACGCTGAAGGGCGGTGGCGCGGCCGGTGCGGCCACGGTCGGCGCGGCGGGCGTCGAGATGGCGGAGGGCGTGATTTCGGAGACGCAGGGCGCGCTGCAGCCGCTGATCCCGTATCTGGATACGCTGCGCTGGCTGTTCATCGGCTTGGCGCTGATCGGGATCGGGGTGACGATCTATGCCCGGCTTGACGATTGGAAGCGGAGGCGCAGATGATCCACTCGCACGGCCTTGGGATCGCCGACCCTGCGCTGCGTGGGCCGAGCCCTCACGCCCACGCGAACGCTCCAGGGGGCCCGTGCGGTTTCGGTCGGAAGAGAAGAAGAGGAAGGCGGTCCCTTCCCGATGTCACTGGATAGGAATCGCTGCTTTCTCTAGCGGCAGTCCGTCGTCCCCGATGTCGAAATCGGGATCGAAGACAGTCGTCCCCTGATAGCCGACGAATGCCGGCTGCGCCTTGATCCACTCGCTGGTCTTCTGCTCACGAGCATACGCAAGAAGACGCGCCTCGAGGTCAGCGACGATCTCGGGGTGTGCGTCGGCGAGGTTGGTCGTCTCGCCGGGGTCCTCGACAAGGTTGTAGAGCTCGGTCTTGCCGGGAAGCAGCGCAACCTTGACGAGCTTCCAGTCGCCGACGCGGATCGCACCGCGGAAGGCTTCGACGTTAATCAGCACTTCATCGTCGGGTGGCGGCGCGCCCGTCGCCAACGTCGACCAGACATTTGCCCCGTCGAATGGACGCGTCGGGTCGCCGTGCCCGCCGGCGAGTGCGAGCAGCGTCGGCATGACATCGGTCATGTGCAGGGGCGCATCCACCTCGCGGGGGGCGAGCTTGCCCGGCCAGTTGACGATGCCGGGCACGCGGACGCCGCCCTCGTAGAGACTGCCCTTTCCGCCGCGGAACGGGGCATTGCTGGCCGGTGCCTTGGCGTCCTGGGCGATCCCGCCTTCCTCGGTCGCGCGCTCCTCCGGGGTTTTGGAGCCGCTCGCGAACAGGCCGCTGGATGCGCCACCATTGTCGCTGCCGAACAGGATGATCGTGTTGTCGCGCAAGCCTTTCTCGTCGAGCGCCGCGACGACGCGGCCGACCTGATCATCGAGCGCGGTGATCATCGCCATGTAGGTCTGGCGCTGCGGGTCCACAACATTGGCGTACATCGCCTTGTAGCTCTCCGGCGCCTCGTAGGGCGCGTGAGGAGCGAGCGAAGCGAAATAGAGAAAGAACGGCTCTTTGCCATCGTAGGTGTCGATCAGCTTCACCGCCTCGTCGCCGATGAGCGTGGTGTAGTAGCCGTCTTCCTTCAGAAACGTCCCGTCGCGCTGCCAATCGATCACGCCGCCGCGCTCGCGAGTGAAATAGTTCACCTCGCCCATCACGTTGCCGTAGAAATGATCGAATCCTCGGTTCTGCGGCCAGTAAGCCGTGTCGGCATGGCCGAGATGCCACTTTCCGACCATCCAGGTCTCATAGCCTGCATCATGCAGCGCCTTAGGCAGGGTCCGTTCGTCGAGCGGCAGGCCATAGGTGTGGCTCGGGAAGATCACGAGCGTCTGCAGGCCGTCGCGCATCGGATAGCGCCCGGTCATCAGCGCGGCCCGGGACGGCGTGCAGACCGGTTCGCCGTAGAAGCTTTCGAGCCGGACGCCCTCAGCGGCCAGGCGGTCGATGTTCGGCGTCTTCACCTCACCGCCACGATAACCGAGATCGGCGTTGCCGAGATCGTCCGCCATGATGAAGACGATATTCGGGCGGCTCTGGGCACAGGCGCTGCCTGCGAACAGCACCACGGGAACTGCGATCACTGCCATCAGCGTGGCCAGCGGACGCTTCATTGTGCTTTTCCTTCCGTGTTGCCGCGACGGCCCGGGTCTCGCGAGAGTTCCGTCCTCAGAAGGACAGGCTCAAGGTTGCCCAGATCACATCGCTCTGGAAGCGCTTCCGCGCCTCGAACTCCTTGATGTATTTGATCTTCATCGAGAGTGGTAAGTCTCCCGCCTTCGTCGAATAGGTCAGGATCGGACCGGCACCAAACACGCTCGCCTCAAGGCTGTCCTGGCCGGTCGCGGCTTTGATGCTTTCGGCGCCGGCGCCGCTGTCGTCGCCGAGCTGCTGGTAGGCATAGCCGGTCACACCAAGCGCCAGCCGGTTCGGCAGGTGCTGCATGGCCGTCACCTCGACGTGCATCTCGGGCGCGGTCTGGTAGTTCGTCGCCTTGTTCTCGAACGAGAAGGTGATGCCCGTCGCCATGCTGAGTTCCCGCCCGTTCGCCGGATCGAGATAGGTGAACGCGAGCGTCGGGTCGAAGGCCACGCGGTTCTTGCCGAAGCTCAGCGCCTGAACGCTGCGGTCAGGGACATTGACTGAGGCTTTCTCATAGAAGCCGGTCGGCAGGAAGATCGGGACCGATGCGGACCAGAAAAGCTTCCCGCCGCTCCATCCCAATCCCGGCGTGATCACGAGGTCGCCAAGGCCGGTCCTGTCGTCCTTCAGACGGCCTGGAATGGCTTCGAGGTTCGCGTCAAAGGAGAGCTCCCCCGAGACGATCGGCAGGGTGAGCGTGACGGCCGGCTGTCCGCCCCATAGCACCGCGTCGAAAGACCGGGTGACGTTCAGTTTCACGACATTCGCGGTGGTCCGGGCATTGACCAGCGGCACGCCGCCCAGGGCGAGGAACGAGACATTGCCATCGAGATGGATGAAATCGGTGGTCACATAGGTTCCCGGCGGCGGCACGATCCCGGCCAGGCTGTCGCGCGAACCGAGCAGATAGGCGCCCGCGCCGCCCTCGACCGCGACCACGGGCGCCGCCTGAAAGGCGAAAACCGCGGCTGCGATGACTGGCACCCCGATACGCATGAGTCTCAGCCCCCCGCCGGACTCCGGCGGGCGCCGGCTCCGCGCGCTCATTTCAGCGCCACGCGCAGCTCGGTGATCTTGCCCTCGAAGGCGAAGGGACGCCGATCGTGATAGGCCAGCGCAACCGGAGAGCCGAGATCGGTCCCGACGTCGAAGGTTTCCGAGGCCGTGAAGGCAGCCGGAACTGTTACTGGAACCGTGCCGCGCCCGACCTCCACCCCGTCAACCTGCAACACAATCTCGGCGGAAGCGCCGGGTTTAGCGATCGTCGTGGCCACCTCGATCCGGTGTGCGCCGGCGGAAAGCGGCCCCGTCGCGCGCACATCGGTGCGCTGGACGATCAGCATGTTGTATTCGAAGACCAGTTCGCCCTTGTCCATGTATAGGCTCAGCCCGCCGCTGGACCCGCCGAGCGCATAGAGCACACCGGATGCCGCCTCGGGCATGTCGGCGTCGATGCTGACCAGCGTCGATTGGCGCCCGAGGCCGGGCGCGGTAAATTCGGGCATCCGGGTCGTGGTCTCGTCGAAGACCCAGGATGTATAGGGTGTCGCGATCCGATCCTCGGGATGGATGCGCAGCCAGAGGCCGGCGCCGACCGGGAAGACCTTGTTCGCCTCGGCCACCTCGAGGAAGCGTTTCTTCATCGCGGCCAACCGCTCGGGTTCCTCGGCGGCGAGATCGTGCGCCTCGCTGAAGTCCTTGGCGACGTTGTAGAGCTCCCACTTGTCCTTGTTGGCGTCCCAGGCGGCATAGTCCACGCCGGACGTGGCCCAGGGCGTCAGCGGCCCGAACGCCGCCGCGACCCAGCCGTCCTTGTAGAGCGCCCGGCTGCCGCTGTTCTCGAAATATTGCTCGGTCTTGGCGTCGGGCGCGTTGGGATCGGCAAAACTGTAGACCATGCTGACGCCGTCGATCGGGTCCTGCGGCAGGCCGTTGACGACCTTAGGCGGAGTGATGCCCAGCACCTCGTAGATCGTCGGCGCGATGTCGTTCACATGGTGGAACTGCGGGCGCGGGATGCCGTCATGCGCGATCTTGGCGGGCCAGGAGATTACCAGCGGGTTGCGGGTGCCGCCGAAATGCGACGCGATCAGCTTGGTATGTTGAAACGGTGTGTTGCCCGCCCAGGCGAAGCCCGCGTTGTACATGTTGTCAGTGAGTGGCGTGCCGAGGGCGGAAATGCCGCCCAGGCCGTCCAGCGCCTTCAGCTGCTGCTCGACGGTGGTGGGAATGCCGTTCTGCGCCAGAAGCTCGCTGATCGTCCCGTTCTGGCCCTCGGCGGAGGCGCCGTTATCGCCGAAGATGTAGAAGATCAGCGTGTTGTCGCGCAGCCCCTCGCGATCAAGCTCGGCGACGACGCGGCCTGCCTGCTCGTCAGCGTCCTGGACGAAGCCCGCGTACAGCTCCATGAGCCGGGTTTGAAACGCGCGCTGATCGAGCGGGACGCTGTCCCACGAAGCCATGGTTGCCGCGCGCGGCGTCAGGTCTGTGTCGGCGGGTATCCAGCCCAGGGCCTTTTGGCGGGCAAAGACCCGCTCACGCATGGCATCCCAGCCGTCATCGAATTTGCCGTTATAAGCGTCGGCATCCTTCTGAAAGATGTGATGCGGCCCATGCGCCGCTCCCGGCGCCCAGTACATCAGGAACGGCTTGTCGGGCGCGAAGCTGCGATGACGGCGCAACCATGTGATCGCCTGGTCTGCGAGGTCGGCGGTCAGGTGATAGTTCGGATCATGCGGTGGCTCGATGACATTGGTGTCCTCCACCAGCCGCGGTTCCCACTGCGAGGTCTCACCCGCGAGGAAGCCGTAGAAATGCTCGAAGCCGTAGCCCGTGGGCCAGCGGTCGAACGGACCCATTGCGGTCGTCTCGGTCGCGGGGGTGTTGTGCCACTTGCCAAAGGCGGCCGTGGAATAGCCGTAGTCTTTCAACACCTCGGCGATGGTAGCTGAAGTCTTAGGGATAACCCCGACGTAGCCATCCCAGTCGACCGCCCGCTCGGCGATCGTGCCCGAGCCCACGCGGTGGTGGTTGCGTCCGGTGAGCAGCGACGCGCGCGTTGGCGAACAGATCGCGGTGGTGTGGAAGGTATTGTAGGCGATGCCCTCTTCGGCCAGCTCGCTCAATGTTGGAGTGTGGATGTCGCCGCCGAAGGTATCGGGTTGCCCGAAGCCGACGTCATCCAGCAGAACGATCAGGATGTTCGGCGCACCTGCCGGCAGATGGTTCGGCTCAGCGCGGCGCTTGTGAACCGACTCCTGAAGCGTGGGTCCAGCGATGCTCGCCGACGGCACGGGCGGGAAAGGCAGGACCGATCCGTCTGCCTCCTGCGCTCCCGCCGGCGCCCCGATTAGTGCAAGCGCACCGACCAGAATGGATCTCCGCCACATGCCAACGCTCCAGTTCTTCGCGCCGTCAACGACGCGCGCACCACCGCCCATTGGCCGGTTTCCCTTCGATTGCCTAGCACGGCCCCCGGGCTTAATCTGGCAACTGGCGGCCAGTCTGGAGAATATTCGTGCATCTGTCCGAAGCGAGAACGGTTCTGGGCGAGCGTGGCTGGCTTCCGGCCACCCCGGCGCCGTTCCGCGAGGCGATCCTCGCGCGAACTGAACTGCGGCGCTTCAAGCGGGGCGAGGCGATCTACAATCGCGGCGATCCGCCGGGCGGCCTCTGGGGTTTGGCGACGGGCGGGATTGCCATCGAGGTCGAATCCGTTGAACGGGGACCGTTCTTCGGACATTTCGCCGGGCCCGGGTTCTGGGTCGGGAGCGGCCCCGATCATCACCCGCGACCCGCGCAGCGTCGGTCTCCTGGCGACACGCCCCAGCGTGTTGCTCCATCTGCCGATGGCCGAGTTCGAGGCAATAGCCGACCACATCCCTCAAGCCTGGCGCTGGCTCGCCATCCTGCCGCTGCAGCAGACGACGCTCGCGATCGGCGTCGCCGAGGACCTGATGATCCGCGACCCTCGCCGGCGCACCATCGCCCTGATGCTGCGGCTCGCCGCTTGCCGGGGACCGCTTGCCGGTCCCGAGCCACAGGAGATCGTCGCAAGCCAGGAAGACCTCGCCAGCATCGTGAACCTGTCGCGCACGGCGTTGGGCGAATTCCTGCGCGACTTCGAGCGCCAGGGCCTGATCGAGCGGCGCTATCGCCGCATTCGGATCGACAAGGACGCCGCGCTCAAGGCGCTGATCGAGTGACGGGTTGTGCGTCGACGATGCTTCGGTTCGTGAGGGCGGCGGCGGTCGGGCGGATCGTCTCGTCGCAACTTGGCCTCGGGTCGCGGCGACCTACTGGAGTGCGCCCCTCGGATTGGACAGATCGAGCGGCATGCGATTGACCGGGGGCGGGCTTTCTGAGGAAGAAGGCTCATGCCCATACACCGAAGCCACAGCGTCGACTTCAAGCGTCAGGTCGTTGCCGAGTATCATGCTGGAGAGACGCTCCACGCGCTCGGCCGACGCCATGACCTGTCTCGCAACCTGATCCGAATCTGGGTCGAGAAGGCGGAGGCTGGGTCGCTCGACCAGGACATGGCGTCGGCCGAGCTGCTGACGGAATACGAAACCCGGATCGCCGCACTCGAGCGGCTGGTCGGCCGCCAGGCGCTCGAGATCGAGTTTCTAAAGGGGGCTCCGAAAAACGCACGATTGCCGAGAAGCGGGCCTACATCCGTGATCACCGGCCCCGCCGCCTCTCCGTCGAACGGGGGTGCGCGCTGATGGGACTATCCCGCTCCACCTTCTACGCCACGTCGCTGGAGAAGCTGTCCGACGCGGAGCTCGTCGCTGAAATTCGTGCCATCACCGATGAGTTCGAGTTCTACGGCTACCGCCGCGTCGGCGCCGAACTCCGCCACCGCGGCCTTGTCGTGAATGCCAAGAAGGTCCGCCGGCTGATGCGCGAGCACGACCTCAACCCACGGAGAAGACGGCGCTTCACCCGCACCACAGACAGCAACCACGACGGGCCGATCTTCCCGTTCGTCGCGCGCGACTTCGAGGTCCATGGTCCCGACCAGCTCTGGGTGGCGGACCTGACCTACGTCGCCATCGCCACCGGCTTCGTCTACCTCGCGGTCATCCTCGACGCCTGGTCGCGCCGCGTCGTCGGCTACGCGATCGGCCGCAGCCTCGAAGCCCGGCACGCCGTTGCCGCACTCGAGCGCGCGGTGGCACTGCGGCGACCGCTGCCCGGCTGTGTCGTCCACACCGACCGCGGGTCGCAATATGCCTCGGAAAAGCATCGCGCGCTCCTCACCGCCCACGGCCTCGTCGGCTCCATGAGCCGCCGCGGCAACCCTTACGACAACGCCAAGGCGGAGAGCTTCATGAAGACCCTCAAGGTTGAGGCCGTCTACCTCGCCGACTACGACACCTACGACGACGTCGCCGCCGACCTTCCCCGCTTCATCGACGAGGTCTACAACGCGAAGAGACTACATTCCGCCCTGGGCGTATCTCAGCCCCATCCAGTTCGAGGACCGCAACACCCGCGCCCCTGTCAAAACCGCCGCCTGATCCTGTCCAACGACAGGGGCGCACTCCATTTGTTGACCTATTGTTGACCCGGCGATGGGGTATAAAAATACCCCACGCGCTGGAGCCCGTAGGGCATTGATATTGTTTGGTTATTTGGTTGCGGGGGTAGGATTTGAACCTACGACCTTCAGGTTATGAGCCTGACGAGCTACCGGGCTGCTCCACCCCGCGCCGGGTGGTTTTTTGTGGAGAGAGCTTTGCGGGTTCCGTGCGTTTTTCAGGTTTGGCGGTGACCTACTCTCCCACGTCTTGGGACGCAGTACCATCGGCGCAGCGGCGCTTAACGGCCGAGTTCGGGATGGGATCGGGTGTTTCGCTCGCGCTCATGCCACCAAACCTGCAAAACGCACGGGGTGGGCGACGGCGGGCTTGAGGCCCTGGTCGCTCACTCCGCGTCACACGAGACCGTCTTGTCCTGGTCTTGTCACTGGTTTCGGGTCGATGACCTCTGCCGGGCAGGGAGCGCGTCCCATGGGGACGGGTCCGTCTGCTTCCGGATCGGATCAAGCCTATCGGGCGATTAGTACCGGTCAACTGAACGCATTGCTGCGCTTACATCTCCGGCCTATCGACGTGGTGGTCTGCCACGGCCCTCAAGGGAGACCTGGTTTCGAGGGGGGCTTCCCGCTTAGATGCCTTCAGCGGTTATCCTGTCCGCACATAGCTACCCTGCACTGCCGTTGGCACGACAACAGGTCCACCAGTGGTGCGTTCACCCCGGTCCTCTCGTACTAGGGGCAACTCCTCTCAAGTCTCCGACACCCACGGCAGATAGGGACCGAACTGTCTCACGACGTTCTAAACCCAGCTCACGTACCACTTTAAACGGCGAACAGCCGTACCCTTGGGACCTTCTCCAGCCCCAGGATGTGATGAGCCGACATCGAGGTGCCAAACACTGCCGTCGATATGGACTCTTGGGCAGTATCAGCCTGTTATCCCCGGCGTACCTTTTATTCGTTGAGCGATGGCCCTTCCACGCGGGACCACCGGATCACTATGGCCGACTTTCGTCTCTGCTCGACTTGTCAGTCTCGCAGTCAGGCGGGCTTATGCCATTGCACTCGACGACCGATTTCCGACCGGTCTGAGCCCACCATCGCGCGCCTCCGTTACTCTTTGGGAGGCGACCGCCCCAGTCAAACTACCCGCCACACAGGGTCCCGGAACCGGATGACGGTCCGCGGTTAGACATCAGGCAAGACAAGGGTGGTATCTCAAGGGACGGCTCCACGGGAACTGGCGTCCCCGCTTCAAAGCCTGCCACCTATCCTGCACATGACCGGCCTAATGCCAGTGTGAAGCTGTAGTAAAGGTGCACGGGGTCTTTCCGTCTGACCGCGGGAACCCCGCATCTTCACGGGGAGTTCAATTTCGCTGAGTCTGCATTGGAGACAGCGGGGAAGTCGTTACGCCATTCGTGCAGGTCGGAACTTACCCGACAAGGAATTTCGCTACCTTAGGACCGTTATAGTTACGGCCGCCGTTTACCGGGGCTTCAATTCAAGGCTTGCACCTCTCCTTTTAACCTTCCGGCACCGGGCAGGCGTCAGTCCCTATACGTCGCCTTACGGCTTCGCAGAGACCTGTGTTTTTAGTAAACAGTCGCCACCCCCTGGTCTGTGCCCCCCGCCGACGGTTGCCCGCCGACGGGGCCTCCTTCTCCCGAAGTTACGGAGGCATTTTGCCGAGTTCCTTCAATGCAGTTCTCTCAAGCGCCTTGGTATGCTCTACCAGTCCACCTGTGTCGGTTTAGGGTACGATCTGATGGAGGGCTATTTCCAGGAACCGCTTCGAGGCCCGCCCAATCCGATAAGGGCGAACAACAGCTGCGATCCGTCACATCCTCCTGGCCCGGGAATATTAACCCGGTTCCCATCGACTACGCCTTTCGGCCTCGCCTTAGGGGTCGGCTCACCCTGCTCAGATTAGCTTTAAGCAGGAACCCTTGGACTTTCGGCGTGCGGGTCTCTCACCCGCATTATCGCTACTCATGTCAACATTCTCGCTTCCGATCACTCCACCGGATCCCTCACAGGCCGGCTTCACAGTAAACTCCAGGTCTCCGCAACACCCGAAGATGCTGAAGAGACGCGGAATTATATCACGGAACGCTCCGCTACCACGTACACCCGAAGGTGCACATCCTGAGCTTCGGCTCGTGGCTTGAGCCCCGGTACATCTTCGCCGCA
>CAWFYR010000018.1:32500-188679 GCA_963819995.1 uncultured Alphaproteobacteria bacterium
GTCGATCGGCGCCGACGTTTCCCGATCCGCCCCCGGCTGTCCAGTCGCGAAGGCGCGGCACGGCGGCGCGGTCTGTCCCACCCGCGCCAAAGGCCAAGTCCTTGACGGCGAACGCTTCCGAGGGGCCTGCGATCCGCGCCGGCACCGCCCCTCCGACCGCGAGGCTCGCCGGACCCGCCCGAGGACCGCTCTTGTGTTTGCCTCTTGTCATAGCCGCGGGCCCCCGTATATAGACGCCTCAGGACGCGGGTGTAGCTCAGGGGTAGAGCATAACCTTGCCAAGGTTAGGGTCGAGGGTTCGAATCCCTTCGCCCGCTCCATAGTTTACGCGCCATCCCCATCGCGTGGAACAATTACATCAGGAAAATCAACAGCTAACCCTCGCTCCGCGGGGCATCTTAGTTCCAGAAAAATGCGCAACATTTTGGGCAACACAATGCGCAACATTTCTGGGTTGGAGCATGTCAAACGAACGGGGGCACGGGGTCCTCAAGCGGGGCGGGCAATGGTAATGCGTGAAGCCGCTTCGAGCATCTGGATCCACGCCGACCGGTTCGGATGGCGCTGCATACCGACTCCGAACGTGAAGCGCGGGCGAAGGCTTCGCAGGTAGAGGCCGCGCTCTGGGCCTATTGGGGGGCGCTCGCCGCCGGTGACGCCGCCGATCGCTACAAGGCTGCCGTGGCGCTCGCGCACGCGCGGGGGTTCGTCTATTGTCCGGTGGCAGACCTCGTGGCGATTGACCTCGCCGCGCTGACCTGGTCCCGACGCCGCGTCCGCGCTTCTCCGAGGTGCTGGCGCGCGACATCCTGCTGGCGATGATCAACACCGGGGCTGGCCCTGGCGAGATCATCGGGCTCGAGCCCGATGGTTTTCAGCTCGACCAAACGACCCCGCATGTCCGGCTTCGACCGAACGACACTCGCAAGCTGAAGACTGCGCATGGCCTTCGCGCCCGGAACCTTCCCGCGCTCGGGACCTCCCTGGAAGCCCTTCATCGCCTACGAAACGCCGGCGGCTGTTCGCGTTATCGCGGCAAGTCGAGCAACTGGTCGGCGACTGTCGGCAAGTACATGCGCGACGCGGACTGCTGGCGAACGTGCGCCAAGTTCCCTATTCCCTTCCCTTCGCCATGGCTTCGAGGACCGGTTGCTCGCGGCCGTACCGACGAACGGATACGAGCGACTTGAGGGGCCACAAGTACGATAGGCCGAAGTACGGCGCCGGCGGTCGCCTTCCTTGTTGCGGTTTCCTTTCGCCTGCGGCGAAGCCGCTTCGAACCCGCCAGCCATCCGTGCCGCCAGTCTAGACTAGGGCCCCGCTTTGTGGGCCAACGCCTCTGTAGTCAAAACGTGATAGCCGCCGCACGCTATGCAGCTGGTCTACAACGCAGCATGTAAGAACGGTACGCAAGCCACGGCGAGCGCCAGCGACATAAACGGCCGGGAAACGCTCCTTAGGGTTCGATGTTGCTGGTGGAACGCAGAAAGGGCGTGGTTCATCCCCGAGAGAACCAGAAAGACTAAGAGCACGAGCAGCACCGCGGCATTCGCCTCGCTGCCCCAGCCGAGCAAGAAAACCCCAGTCGAGACGAGCGCGCAGGCCAGGTTGTTGAGCGCAGACTGGCGTTGGTAGGGACCGCCCTCGCCGTAGCCGGAAACTTGCGCGGCGCCTGCGGGCAATACCAGCCCCTCAAACGCGGTGATCCCGGCGATCGAAACCACCAAGAAGAGCTGAAGCACCCGAAGCCGGGCGGCTGGGTCGTCGAGCGAAGATGCGACTGCAAAGCCGGAGATCGCTCCAACAATCCGGACGACCTCCAGAACCCGGTTGGGCAGGGTTGGAACGGATTGCGTCGCCATGATAGCCCTCCGACTATGTCCCGGCGCAGGTTGGCACAAGAGCTCCATCCGCCATAGTCCACGGAGTAGAAAGAAGGCACCTGTGGCGCCTTGGGAGCAACTGTGAATTCGATGCAACTGGCGGCGGCGCGCAGCCGCCTCAACCGATCCCGGGCCCCACGATCTAGACGGCCTCGTGGGCGTTGGCCTCGAAGAGCGCGAGGGTGTAGGGGTCCCGGGCCGATCGGCTCGCGAGGGCGCCGTGGTCGAGGGCCTCGACGGCGGCGCCGTCCTTCATCACCAACAGCCGGTCGCACATGTGGTCGATCACGGCAAGGTTGTGGCTGACCATCAGGAAGGTGAGGCCGCGCTCGGCGCGGAGGCGCGCGAGGAGGTTCAGCACCTCGGCCTGCACCGAGGCGTCGAGCGCGGAGGTCGGCTCGTCGAGGAGCAGGATCTCGGGCTCGAGCATCAGCGCGCGGGCGATGGCGATGCGCTGGCGCTGCCCGCCGGAGAGCTGGTGGGGGTAGCGGAAGCGGAAGCCCGGGTCGAGCCCGACGTCGGCGAGCGCCTGCAGCACGCGGGCGTCGCGGCCGGGCATGCCATGGATCGCGAGGGATTCGGCGAGAGTGGCGTCGACGGTGCGCTTGGGATGCAGCGATCCGTAGGGGTCCTGGAAGACCATCTGGACGCGGCGGGTGAACGCCTTGTCGCGGTGGCGCGGGACGGGCACGCCGGCGATGCGGATTTCGCCGCCCGCGATCCGGGCAAGGCCGCAGATCGCGCGCAGGATCGTCGACTTGCCCGAGCCCGACTCGCCGACGAGGCCGAACGAGGCACGCTCCTCGACGGCGAAGGAGACGCCCCTGACGGCTCGAACCCGGCGCCGGCCCTGCGGGTAGGTGACCGAGAGATCGTCGATCTCGATGAGGTTCATTGATCGGCCCAGGCTGCGTCGCGGTCGAGCACCGGCAGCGGACCGCGGCTGCCGCCGATCCGCGGCAGGCAGTTGAGAAGGCCCCGGGTGTAGGGATGGCGCGCGGCGTTGAGGTCGGTCGCGGCGAGTTCCTCCATCACCCTGCCCTTGTACATCACGATCACCCGGTCGCAGAAGCGCGAGACCAGCGGCAGGTCGTGGGAGATGAAGATGAGGCCGAGCCCGCGCTGACGCACGAGGTCGTCGAGGATCTTCAGCACCTCGGCCTGCACGGTGACGTCGAGGGCGGAGGTGGGCTCGTCGGCGATCAGCAGATCCGGCTCGGGGATCAGCATCATCGCAATCATCACCCGCTGCCCCATGCCGCCGGAGAGCTCGTGCGGGTAGGTGCGCATCACCCGCTCGGGGTCGCGGATCTGGACCGCTTCGAGGACGGCGATCGCGCGGCGGCGGGCGTCGCGGGCGCCGAGGCCGTCGCGGCGGCGCAGCCCCTCGGTGAGCTGGTCCCCGGTGCGCATCACCGGGTTCAGCGAGTATTTGGGGTCCTGCATGACCATGGCCATGCGCTGGCCGCGGAGCCCCCGCATCGTGCGGTCGGACGCCGTCAGAAGATCGATGCCGTCGAACGCCATCCGCTTCGCGGTGACCTCGGCGCCGGCGACCAGGCGAAGCAAGGCGCGGCCGGTCATCGTCTTGCCCGACCCGCTCTCGCCGACGATGGCGAGCCGCTCGCGGCCGAGCGAGAAGGAGACGCCGCGCACGGCTTCGATGGGGCCGGATTCGGTCGGGAAGGTGACGTGGAGATCCTCGACGTCGAGAAGGCTCACCGGACCCTCCTCATCGCGGGGCGCTGCGCGGGTCGAGGACGTCGCGCAGGCCGTCGCCGAGCAGGTTGAACCCCAGCGAGACCACGAAGATCGCAATTCCCGGCACGGTCGCGACCCACCACTGGTCGAAGAGGAACTTGCGGCCCGAGGAGATCATCAGCCCCCACTCGGGCAGCGGCGGCTGGGCGCCGAGGCCGAGAAAGCCGAGGCCGGCGGCGGTGAGGATGATGCCGGCCATGTCGAGGGTGACGCGGATGATGACGGACGGAATGCACATCGGCGCGATGTGGGAGAAGCAGGATGCGGGCGCCGCCTGCGCCCTGGAGCCGGGCGGCGGCGATGTAGTCGGAGTGCCGGACGGTCATCGTCTCGGCGCGGGCGACCCGCGCGTACGGCGGCCAGGCGGTGAAGGCGATGGCGAGCACCGCGTTGCCGATGCCGGGGCCCAGCGCGGCGACGAAGGCGAGGGCGAGGATCAGCCGGGGAAAGGCCAGGAAGATGTCGGTGACGCGCATCAGCACGCGGTCGACCCAGCCGCCGTAGTAGCCCGCGACTGTGCCGACGAGGAGGCCGAAGACCGGGGCGGTCACGGTGACGAGGAGGACGATGTAGAGGGTGATGCGGGCGCCGTAGACCAGCCGGCTCCAGATGTCGCGGCCGAACTCGTCGGTGCCGAGCCAGTGGCCGGGAGAAAGCGGCGGCAGGAGGCGCCCGGCCAGGTCTTGGGCGATCGGGCTGTAGGTGGCGAGAAGCGGTGCTGCGACCGCCATCAGCACCAGCGCGAGGACGATGCCGAGCCCGAGGAGCGCCAGCGGATTGCCGGCGAGGCGCAGCCATCCGCGGTAGAGCTGGCCGAGGCGGGCCTGCCGGCGCGAGGTTGGGCTGGCGTCGAGCAGCCAGTCGCGGGAGAGCGCGCTCAAGAACGCGCCCTCGGGTCGATCAGGCGGTAGAGGACGTCCGAGAGCATGTTGAGGAGCACGAACGCGCTGCCGACGACGATGGTGCCGCCCATCACCGCCGCCATGTCGGCGGCGAAGAGCGCGTTGGTGATGTAGAGGCCGAGCCCGGGCCAGGCGAAGACGGTCTCGGTCAGCACCGAGCCCTCGAGCAGGCCGGCGTAGGAGAGCGCGATCACCGTGATCAGCGGCACGGCGACGTTGCGGAGCGCGTGGACCCAGATGACCCGCCATTCGGGCATGCCCTTGACCCGGGCGGTGGTGACGTATTCCTGCGAGAGTTGCTCGAGCATGAACGAGCGGGTCATCCGGCTGATGTAGGCCATCGAGTAGTAGCCGAGCACCGCGGCCGGCAGGACGATGTGGGTGAGCGCGTTCAGGAACACGTCCCAGGCGCCCGCGAGGACGCTGTCGATCAGGACCGAGCCGGTGACGCGCGGCACGTCGAGCTCGACGATGAACTCGTAGGTGGTGTCGAGGCGGCCGGGACCTCCGACCCAGTGCAGCTTGCCGTAGAAGACCAGAAGGCCCACGAGGCCGAGCCAGAAGATCGGCATGGAGTAGCCGACGAGGCCGATGAGCCGCACCGCCTGGTCGGCGACCGTGCCCGGCCGCGTGGCGGCCAGAACCCCGGCGGGGACGCCGAGCAAGACACCGATCAGCGTGCCGATCGTGGCGAGCTCGAGCGTCGCGGGAAAGACGCGACGGATGTCGTCGAGCGACCGGCTGGCCGGTGAGGAGCGATTGTCCCGAAGTCGCCGGTGAAGGCGTCGCGGACGTAGATCGCGAACTGCACGATCAGCGGCTTGTCCAGACCGAGCGCAGCCCGTGCGGTTTCGACCTGGGCTTGGGTCGCGCGTTCCCCGAGGATGGAGAGCACCGGGTCGATCGGCAGCACCCGGCCGATGACGAAGGTGACGCAGAGCAGACCGAGCAGCGTCACCGCGAGGGTCAGCAGGAATTCGGTGAAGCCTCGGCCGAGGCGGGCCGCCCGCTCGAGGTGGCCCGGTCCGGTGATGTCCTCCTGGTGCGCCATCGGCCGCGAGGGCCGTGCCGCCTAGTTCTTCGTCGTCTCGAAGTAGGCCGCCGAGGCGATCGAGCCGCCGGCGGAGAAGCCCTCGATGTTGGACCGCATGGCAACCTGCTCGATCTGCTGGAACATCGGCGCGAACGGCGAGACCTGCTGGTGGATGCGCTGGATCTCCTGGTACATGTCGGCGCGCTTGTCGCCGTCCTTCTCGAGCACCGCGGCGTTGGTGAGATCGTTGGTCTCGGTGGCGGGCCAGGCGTTGCGCCATGCGAGGATGCCGGTGTTGTTGCCCTCGTCGCTGTTGTCGGGATTGCGGGCGAAGGTGTCGGCGTTGGTGTTGGGATCGGGATAGTCCGGGCCCCAGGCTTCGAGGATCAGCTCGTGCTTGCGGGCGCGGTAGTCGGTCAGGATTTCGGCGCCGGTGCCGACCTTGAGCTCGAGGTTGATGCCGGCCTGCCCCATGGTGTTCTGCAGCGACTGGGCGATCTCGAGCCGCTCCTGGTCGTTACGCACCCAGAGCCTGGCGTTGATCGGGCCGACGCCTGCCTCCTTCAGGAGCGCCTTCGCCTTTTCGACATCGAAGGTGTAGGGCATGTCGTCGATGGCGCCGAGAAAGCCCGCGGGCAGGAAGGCCTGGTGCACGACGCTCGATCCCTTGAGGAAGCTGTCGGCCATGCCCTGGTAGTCGATCAGGTACTTCACCGCCTCGATCACCTTGGGATTGTCGAGCGGCGGGACCTTCTGGTTGAGCGAGAGGTAATAGATGCGCCCGCGCTTCTCGTCGACGACCTTGACGTCGGGATTGCCGGCGATGCCGGCGATATCGACCGGGGTGAGCTTGCGGGCGATGTCGATATCTCCGTTCTGCAGCAGCAGCCGCTGGGTTGCAGGCTCCGGGACATGGCGGACGAAGACCCGGGTCAGCGGCGGGGCGCCGCGCCAGCCGCCGGGAACCGCCTCGAGGATGTAGCTGTCGGACGGCTTGTAGGAGCGCAGCCGGTAGGAGCCCGAGCCCGCCGAGTTGGTCTTCAGCCACTCGTAGCCGAGATCGCCGTTCACCTCGTGGGCGAGCACCTCCTTCTTGTCGACGATCGAGGCGACGATGGAGGTCAGGCAGTTGAAAAAGAAGGTCGGCGCGTAGGGCTTGTCGGTGACGATGACGAGCGTCTGGTCGTCGGTCGCCTTGATCTTGTCGGCGACGTTGTCCTTGGTGAAGCCGAACTGGTTCAGGATGAAGGCCGGGGTCTTGTCGAGGATCACCGCGCGCTGCAGCGACCAGGCGGCGTCCTCGGCGGTGACCGGGTTGCCGGAGTGGAATTTGGCCCCCTGCCGCATCTTGAAGGTGTAGGTCATGCCGTCGTCACCGACCGACCAGCTCTCGGCCAGGCCGGGGACCAGCGGGCCGAGGTTCGCCGGGTCGAGCTCGATCAGCGAATCGTAGATGTTGTTCAGCATGTCGTTGCCGGAGAACTCGAACGACTCCGCCGGGTCGAGCGAGACGATGTCGTCGATCTTGTCGGCGATGACGAGCGTGTCGGCCGGCGTCTCGGCCATGGCGACCGGAGCGGTGCCGAGGCCAAGCACGAGTGCCATTGCGACGGGCCATGTCTTGCTGATCTGCATCTTCTCGTTGCTCCCCTGCGAAGCACCGCTAGCGGCGCGCACCGGTCGATTTGACGATGCCGGGCCATCCTTGTCCAGTTTGCGGCGGGCATCAAGGACCGGGTTGCCGCCGAGCGCGCCAGTCTTCCGGCAAACGCGCTGGATTTGGTCAGACTGTCGGCGGATGCCCAGGCGTTCGGCACTTCGACGGCGAGGCCCTAAAGGGGGCAGCCGAGCTAATGAGAGGGTGCGCGCGTGTTCGCGATGATGGCCTTCGTCCCGGCGTCCGCGCTGTCGCATTCCTTGGGGTACGCGTCGTTCATGTAGCCCATGACGACATTCCAGCTCTCGCCCGAAGGATTGGCCTCGGAGCCGGAGCTGACGCAAAGGTCCTGACGCGACTTGGCCACCGCCGCGATGCAGCGCCACAGGGGATAGCGCGCGTCGGTCTTGTCGACCTCGGTGTCCAGCCATTTGACGTAGTCGGCCACGGCGAAAAACGCCCGGTTGCCGAACAGGGTGCCGTAAAGTTCGAAGCCCTGACCGCAGACCAGCGGGTTCTCGAACGCCGCCGGATTGTTGATGCCGTCGAAGCCGGATACCCGGGACCGGATGTTCGTGTAGCTGCTCTTCATCGGAAAGTACCTGGCCAGGTCTTCCACCTGAATGGGAGCGCCGTCCGGCGACGTCGGCTTCTGGATGGTCAGCGTGTTGGTGAACAGCATCCACCGCCAGACGAAGTCATTCACCTGCCCGATCTGCTTGTCGTCGGCGGCCATGTAGCCGGTGCCCACGACCTGTGGCAGGAACTTGTCCTTGAAGAGCTTCTGAGGAACGGCGTAGGTCGACTTCGCTCCCTTGTGCGAAAGCTCGAGGATGACCGTCTGCTGGTCGGTCAGCAGCGTATAGCGGGCGTTCACGACCGACGCGAGGTCGGACTTGTCATCCGTCGCACTGTCCTGAGGCCGGAAGGCGTAGCCGGCTGGGAGGCCGCCAGCGCCGTTGCCGATGGACATGATCGGATAGCTGGTGAAGCCACGATACGTCGTGTCGTTGAAGGCGGCGTTCCAAGGTGAATTCCACGCGGTCGTCGGACTTGCGTCGCCGACGTCGAAGCCGGAGTTGCCGGCCACGACCTCGAAGTTGAAGCCGCCGTTGGCCCACACGGTCTTCGAGCTGGAGAAGCCGCAGAAGGTCGGTGACAGGTCGGAGAAGACGGGCTCCGGCTGGAGGATCGACATCTGGTCCCACAGGCTCTGCCGGTTGAAGTTCTCGGGGAGACCTTCGACGGGCACCGGCATGTCGAAGGAGATCTCGGTGAAGGTGTCCTTCGCAAACATGTTCGGTCCGTCGTAGTAGCGCAGCCAGACCGGCGGATTGTCATCTCCCGCGCACTTGCGGATGCCCACGCGAAACGCGTCGGGCCGTCTCGGTGGTGGTGAAGTACTTGTCTCCGACGATGCTGGTGGCGTTGCCTTGCGCGTCGACGTAGACGGCCGCCTGGTCCGGGTTGTCGACCGTCAGCTGCGGCAGCCCGGAGAGCTGCGCCAGGTAGTCTCCGGTCCGCGGTGCGTCCTGCGCGATCGCGCCGGTGCCGTGTGCCGCCAGTGCGATCGGACCCGCGAGAAGGAGGGTCAGAAACCGAGCCGATCGATGTGGTGACATGCGCATCCCTGTCGTGGTCGAGCGGGGTGAACCATCAGGTCCGACAGCCATTCACCCGATGGCCGGCTTGTGGAACAGAGAGTCAGGCTGAAGGAAGGCGACGGGCACGTGTCGGCCGCTCGGCTCCGACCCACCCGGAAGTGTAGTGTATCGGATACTCGCGTTACGCGCAATGCCAGGGTTGCCGGCGAGCCGCGGCCCGCCGGCACACGCAGGGCCTCAGGGCCTCAGGCGGGCAGCAGTTCGACGATCAGGGCGTCGCGCGCCGGCAGGCTGAAACTGGCGCCGTCGAATGAGGCGCCGTCGCCCGACCAGTGCACCGCGCCGGCCTTCGCATCGCCCGGGGTGCCCAGGGTGATGCGTCCGGCCTGTACCTCGCGCGTCGCGTTGATCGCCCAGAGATAGCTGCGGCCGTCGGCCTCGTGCAGACGGAACTGCACGTGGGGATTGTCGGTCTCAACGTGCCGGGCCTTGCCGGTCCAGGCGAAGACCTCGGCGAAGTAGCGCCGTCCGCTGTCGGCGCTGTCGCGGTAGTAGCCGACCGAGGGATGCGTGCCGACCAGGAGCGTCCGGCCCTTGCCGTGGCGGTTTTCCACGACGGCCAGCCGGCCGTCGGCGAAGTCGCCGCGCGCCTCGCCGCCTTTCAGGGCGTAGGATTGCAGGAAGCCTCCGCCGGTGACCGTGAGGCCTGCAAAGCCGAAGCGGATGCGATCGGCGATGTCGGGCATGAACTCGACCTCGTCCTCCACGGCGCCGAAGACCGCATCGAGGCCGTTGTTCGGCTGGACGGTCCCGACCGTGCCGCGATCGCCGAAATAGCCCGGGCAGGCTTCGGAGATCAGCTGTCCTCCGGCTTCGACCCACGCGGCGAGCTTGCTGGCGTTCTCGGCGGTGAGCGCGATGGGATAGGGGAAATAGAGCGCGTCGTAGCCGTCGATGTCGTCGATGTGCACCCAGTCGGCCTGGATGTTGTTGTCGAAGAAGCCGCGGTAGGCGCCCCACATCGCCGCGGCGTAGGTGTCGAACTTGCCTTCGTAGCTCAGGAGATAGTCGAACGCCTGCGCCTCCGGCGCCACCAGGATGCCGATGTCGCCCTTGACGGGGTCGCGCCGTCCATCAGCGCCTGCTGTTCCGGCGCGTTGGTCCAGAAGGCGATCTTCGATGCCATGTCGGAGCGCGGGGTGCGCGAGCCGTCCATGCCGTAGGAGCCGAAGGCGCCGAACAGCGGGCCGTCGAGGAGCGGGCGGAAGCGCAGGTTCATCATCCCGCGGGCGCCGGCGGCGAAGGAGGTGAGCGACCAGACGCGGATGTCCTCGGGGTCGGCGACGCGGCCGTCTTCCTTGTCGCGGCCAGCACCTGCGGCTGCATCCAGAGCGGGCCGCCTTGGCGCTCGGCGTGCCAGAACGGCTTGCCGCGCGAAGCGGCGCGGGTGATGTCGCCGGCATAGAAGTTGCGCCAGGACTGGGCGCCCTTGCGCGCCTGGATCCAGGTGTAGCCGAAGACCTCGACCTTGGAGGCGGCGAGCCAGTCGTCGCAGCCCTTGGCGGCCATGTCCGGGATGGCGCTGGCGACGCTATGAGCGACGATCAGGTTCTTCGGGTCGGCGGCGCGGATGGTGTCGATGCGCCACTGCATCTGGTCGTAGTAGTTCTCGCGCTTGAAGGCGAGCCAGTCGAGGCACTCGGGGTAGGGGCCGACCTGGATCGGCGGCTCGACGTCCTCCCACTCGGCGTGGCCGTAGCGGTGCCAGGCCTCGGCGAGGGTGTCGAGGTCGCCGTACTTCGCCTTGAGCCAGCTGCGGAAGGCGGTCTTGGTGAAGGGATTGTAGTCGACGTCGGCGGAATAGTTCGTCTCGTTCCAGACGTCGTAGCCGAACATGCCCGGGTGGTCGCGGTAGCGGGTGGCGAGCGCCGTCAGGAAGGCGCCGGCCGCCTCCTCCACCTCGGGGCAGTTGGTGGTCAGCGCGCCGGCGCCGCCGTTGTGGTTGGCGAACCCGCCGGTCGCCGACGAGACGCCCATGACCGACGGCAGCGGCGTGCCGTCGCGGCGCAGCGTGCGGGCGTGGGCGTACTTGCGCAGCGCCCAGTCCGGGACGGTGTGGGTGAGCTCGGCGATGATCGTGCGGATGCCGTTCTCGGCGGCGAGGTCCATCTGCCGGTCGTAGTCGGACCAGTCGTACTTGCCCGGGGCGCGCTCGATCGACGCCCACATGAACCAGTGCCGAAAGAGGTTGAGCCCGTCGGCGGCGGCGACGCCGTAGTCGCGCGCCCAGTCCTGGCGCGGCGGGTTCGACTTGCGGAAGTAGACGGCGCCGAAGGGCACCTGCAGCTCGGAAAGACGCGACAATGGAAAGCTCCCTTGGGCAATGGGGGTCCGGCCCGCGGAAAGCGGGTCGGGCGGCGGGTTCGCGGAAGAAGGCGGCCGGGTCAGTCGCCGGCGAGCGCCTCCAGGGTGAGGATCAGGCCGGAATGGTCGCGGTCGCCGTCACCGCGGGCGATGGCCGCATTCATCAGCTGCTCGACCACGGCGGTGTTCGGCAGCGCCAGCTCGAGCGCGCGGGCCGAGTCGATGGCGAGCCCGATGTCCTTGCGGTGCAGGCGAATGCGGAAGCCGGGGTCGAAGGTGCGCTTGATCATCCGCTCGCCGTGGACCTTGAGGATCGTCGAGCCGGCGAGGCCGCCGAGCAGCGCCTCGCGCACCTTTTCGAGGTCGGCGCCGGCGCGCTTGGCGAAGGTCAGCGCCTCGGCCACCGCCTGGATCGTCAGGCCGACGATGATCTGGTTCGCGACCTTGGCGGTCTGGCCGTCGCCGTTCGCCGCCGACGTGGGTGATGGTCTTGCCCATCGTCTCGAAGAGCGGCTTCGCGCGCTCGAAGGCCTCGGGCTTGCCGCCGACCATGATGGTCAGCGCTGCGTTCTTCGCGCCGGCCTCGCCGCCGGAGACCGGGGCGTCGAGGTAGTCGCAGCCCTTGTCCTCGATGCGGGCGGCGAAGTCCTTGGTGGCGACCGGCGAGATCGAGCTCATGTCGATGACGAGCTTGCCGGGCGAGAGGCCCTCGGCGACGCCGTCCGGGCCGAACAGCACCTCCTCGACGTCGGGGGTGTCGGGGACCATCAGGATGATGACCTCGGCCGCCTCGGCGACGGCGCGGGGGGTGCCGGCGGCCTTGCCGCCTTTGTCGACCAGCTCCTGAGATGCAGGCTTCACCCGGTTCAGGTGCAGGGTGTGGCCGGCGTCGATCAGGTGGCCGGCCATGGGGCGCCCCATGACGCCGAGGCCGATAAATCCGATGTCCAAGGTCCGTCTCCTAGAGGTAAGGCTGCATCCAGCCGAGGCCTTCGCTGGTGCCGGCGCGCGGCTTGTACTCGCACCCGACGAAGCCGTCGTAGCCAAGCCGGTCGAGCTCGGGCAGGACGAAGCCGTAGTTGATCTCGCCGGTGCCGGGCTCGTCGCGGCCCGGGTTGTCGGCGATCTGGATATGGGCGATCCGGGCCTTGAGCCGGTCGTAGGTCGGGATCAGGTCGCCCTGCATCACCTGGGTGTGGTAGATGTCGTACTGGAGGTAGAGGTTGTCGGAGCCCACCGCGTCCATGATCCGCTCGGCATGGTCGGTGGTCGAGACGAAGAAGCCCGGCATGTCGCGCTGGTTGATCGGCTCCATCAGGAGCTTGATCCCGGCGTCGGCGAGGCGCGGCGCGGCGTATTTCAGGTTGGCGACCAGCGTGCGCTCCAGCTCGTCCGGGTCGGCGCCCGACGGCGCGATCCCGGCGAGGCAGTTGATCTTGGGACAGCCGAGCGCGCGGCCGTAGGTCAGCGCGGTGTCGACGCCGGCGCGGAACTCGTCGATCGCGGTCGGGGTGGCAGCCGATGCCGCGCTCGCCGGCCGCCCAGTCGCCGGCCGGCAGGTTGAAGAGCGCCTGCTCGAGGCCGTTCGCTTTGAGTGTTTCGGCGACCGTCTCTGGCGGGTGGTCGTAGGGCCCGACGTACTCGACAGCGGGAAACCCGTCGCGGGCCGCCGCGGCGAAGCGGTCGAGGAACGCGAGCTCGAGGTAGAGGAACGAGAGGTTGGCGGAGAACCTGGGCAAGGCGAAAGTCCTTCAGGCGACGAATTTCGTTCGGTGCAGCATGCGCTTGTGCCGCGGGTCGGGGTTCGGCACCGCGGAGATCAGGCTTTTGGTATAGGCCTCGCGCGGGGCGGTGCAGATCTGCTCGGCGTCGCCGAGCTCGACGATGCGGCCGCGGTGCATGACCGCGACCCGATCGCAGAAGTAGCGCACGACCGAGATGTCGTGCGAGATGAAGATGTAGCTGAGGCCGAGCCGCTTCTGCACGTCGAGGAGCAGGTCGAGGATCTGCGCCCGGATCGAGACGTCGAGCGCCGAGGTCGCCTCGTCGGCGATGATCACCTCGCGGGTCGAGCGCCAGCGCGCGGGCGATGCCGATGCGCTGGCGCTGGCCGCCGGAGAACGCGTGCGGGTAGCGCTCCATCGCCGAGCGCTCGAGCCCGACGAGCTCGAGCAGGTCGCCGACGCGCGCGTCGAGCGCCTTGCCGCGGGCGAGACCGCTGACATAGAGCGGGTCGCCGATCACCTGGCGGACCGTCATGCGCGGGTTGAGCGAGGCGAACGGGTCCTGGAAAACCAGCCGCACCTGCCGGTGGTAACCGGCGAGGCCACGCCGGGAGCTGGCCATGACGTCGATCTCGCTGCCGCCCCCGGGACGGAAGACGATCGAGCCCGCGGTCGGCTCGACGATCCGCAGGATCAGCCGGCCGAGCGTGGTCTTGCCCGAACCGCTCTCGCCGACGATGCCGAGGTTCTCGCCGCGGTGCAGATCGAGGCTGGCGTCGTCGACCGCCTTGATCGCATGGACCGGGCGGCCGAGCCAGTTGGTCGAGCCGAAGGTCTTGCCGAGGTTGCGCACCGACAGCAGCGGCGGGCCGGGCACCGGCTTGCGCGGCGGACGCGCCCTGCCCTCCTCGAGCTTCAGCGTCGAGCGCAGGAGCGCACGGGCATAGGCGCTCTGGGCATCGTGGAAGATGTCGTCGACGCTGCCCTGCTCGACGATGCGGCCGTAGCGCATCACGGCGACCTCGTCGCCGACCTCGGCGACGATGCCGAGGTCGTGGGTGATCAAGAGCATCGCCATGCCACGCGACACCTGCAGCCGCTTGATGAGGTCGAGGATCTCGGCCTGCGTCGTCACGTCGAGCGCGGTGGTGGGCTCGTCGGCAATCAGGATGTCGGGATCGCAGGCGAGCGCCATCGCGATCATCGCGCGCTGCCGCATGCCGCCGGAGAACTCGAAGGTGTAGCGGTCGATCATCTTCTCGGGGCTGGCGATCTCGACCTGGCGCAGCAGGTCGATGGTCGTGGCGCGGGCGGCGGCACGGTCGAGCTTGCGGTGCAGGCGCAGCCCTTCGACGATCTGGGCGCCGATCGTGCGCACCGGCGACAGCGACGACATCGGCTCCTGGAAGATCAGGCCGATCCTGGCGCCGCGGATCGCCCTGATCTCGCGGCTGTTGGTCGCGAGCGCGCTGACGTCGATGTCGCGGCCGTCGTCATCGAGGGTGATGCTGCCGCCGACGACCCGGGCCTGCGGATCGATGATCCGCAGGAGCGCCCGGGCGGTGACGCTCTTGCCCGAGCCGCTCTCGCCGACGAGGCAGAGCGTGCGGCCGCGGTAGAGGTCGAAGCCGACGCCGCGCACCGCGTGCAGGATGTGGGTGCGCAGGTGATAGTCGATGGAGAGGTCGCGCACGCTCAGGATCGGCCGCACCGCGGCCGGTGCGGTTTCGAGCGTCAGCGGACGGGGTCTGGTGCTGCCGCCCATCACGCCTCGTAGGGGTCTGCGGCGTCGCGCATGCCGTCGCCGAGGAAGTTGAACGCGAGGACCGCGAGGACGACCGCGAGCGACGGCCAGATCAGCAGCCACGGCGCGGTTGCGACGGTACGGATGTTCTGCGCGTCCTGCAGCAGCACGCCCCAGGAGACGACCGGCGGCTTCAGGCCGATGCCGAGAAAGGAGAGCGCGGTCTCCGCCACGATCATCGTCGGGATCGCCAGCGTGACCACGGCGAGGATGTGGCTGGTCAGCGACGGCAGGATGTGGCGGAAGATCACCCGCCGCTCGCTCGAGCCGTCGAGCCGCGCTGCGGTGACGAAGTCCTCGCCGCGGAGCGCGAAGAAGCGGCCGCGAACCTCGCGCGCCAGCCCGGTCCAGGCGAGGAGCGAGACGATCAGCGTGATGATGAAATAGACCCGCAGCGGGGACCAGGTCAGCGGGATCGCCGCGGCGAGCCCGAGCCAGAGCGGGATCGTCGGCATCGCGCTGATCACCTCGATGATGCGCTGGATGACGATGTCGATCCAGCCGCCGTAAAAGCCCGAGAGGCTGCCGAGGACGACGCCGATGACGAGGCTCGAGACGACGCCGATCAGCCCGATCGACATCGAGACGCGGGTTCCGTAGATCAGCCGGGTCAGCAGGTCGCGGCCGAGCTTGTCGGAGCCCAGCAGGTACATCGAATCGGTGGATTTCAGCGGGCCGAGGAGGTGCCGGTCCATCGGGAAGAGGCCCCACATCTTGTACGGAGGGCCTTTCACGAAGAAGCCGATCGGGACGACCTTGGCCGGATCGACGACGAAGCTGCGGCGCAGCGACTCCTGGTCCACCGTCATCTTGTAGCCCTTGACGTGCGGCAACCACTGCCGGCCGCCATCGGGCGCGGGGACGAAGAACGAGATGCCCTGCGGCGGCGCGTAGGTATACTGTGGCCGGGCAGACTGCGGCAGGCCGGGCGCGAGGAACTCGCAGAAGAGGCCGACGAAATAGAGGAAGAAGACGACCAGGCCGGCGCCGACCGCGACCTTGTTGCGCGATGAACTTCTGCCAGATCAGCGCCCACTGGCCGGCGACGGCGCGGGCGGCCGGGTCGTCGCCGAGCTTGAGCGGGCTGAGCGCGGGGCCGTCCTCGACGACATCGATGAAGGTGGTGGCCATCAGGTGAACCGGATCCGGGGGTCGAGGAGCGCCAGCAGGATGTCGGAGACCAGCATGCCGACCAGCGTCAGCATGCCCATCAGCAGGATGAAGCTGCCGGCGAGATACATGTCCTGCGAGACCAGCGCGCGCAGCAGCAGCGGCCCGGCGGTCGGCAGGTTCAGCACGATCGCGGTGATGGTGACGCCCGAGATCAGGTGCGGCAGCACCCAGCCGATCGCCGAGACGAACGGGTTGAGCGCGATCCGCACCGGGTAGCGCATGATCACCTGGAATTCCGGCAGCCCCTTGGCGCGGGCGGTGACGACGTAGGGCTTGCTGAGCTCGTCGGTCAGGTTGGCGCGCAGGATGCGGATCAGCGCCGCGGTGCCCGAGGTGCCGATGACGATCACCGGGATCCAGAGGTGCGCCAGCATGTCCCAGCCCTTGGCCCAGGTCCACGGCTGGCCGACGAATTCCGGCGAGTTCAGCCCGCCAACGCTCTGCCCGAAGTACTTGTAGGACAGATACATCAGGGTCAGCGCCATGATGAAGTTCGGGATGGCGAGCCCGAGAAAGCCCAGGAACGTGAAGAAGTGGTCGCCGAAAGAGTGCCGGCGCACCGCGGAGTAGATGCCGATCGGCAGCGACACCGCCCAGACGAAGATGCAGCGACGCGATCGAGACGGCGAGGGTCGAGCCCATGCGCTCCCAGATCAGCTCGCTCACCGGGCGGCCCCACTCGAACGAGAAGCCGAAGTCGCCGCGCAGCAGGATGCCGCTGATCCACTTCCAGTACTGGACGATCAGCGGGTCATCGAGGCCGTAGACCTCGCGCATCCGGGCGATCTGGGCCGGGTCGACGTTCTGGCCGCTGTCGGTCATCGAGGCGATCACCGATGTCAGATAGTCGCCCGGCGGCAGCTGGATGATCATGAACGCGATCAGCGAGATGCCGAACATCGTCGGGATCATCAGGATGATGCGCTTGATGAGGTAGCCGAGCATTGCCGTCGCTTCCCGTTCAGGCCCAGGTCAGGTGGACGACCTCGAGGCTGTCGATCCCCGGCACCTCGATCACCGCCCGGCCCGCCTCAACCCTGACCGCGGCGTCGCTGCCTCTGACCAGCAGCCGCGCCGAGGCCACGGCGCGCCCGTCCGGCAGCGCCACCGAGACCACCTGCGGCCCCACGGGGTAGACCTCGCGGGTCGGGCCTTTCATCATCATCGGGTTGGTGAGGTTGTAGAGGACGACCGCGAGCCCGCCCTCGTTCTCGCGGAGCGCGGTGTCGAGCACCGCCTTGCCGGTCACCTCGACCCGCGAGCGCGCGCCGAGCGCCCAGCGAACCGCGTTCTCGATCAGCCGCTGGTGGTCGGCCGCCAGCACCTGCCAGAAGATGCTGCCGATGTTCCACGGGATGTAGACGACCCGCCCGCCGCCTTCGGTCTCGCGGGTGACGACGGCGGGGCCGCGCGGCTCCTCGCGGGGGTAGACCTCTTCCATCGGCAGGTCGGGGAAGTCCGGCACCGCGAGGAACGGCAGGACCGCGTCCTCCTCCGCCTCGACGCCGACCAGCCGGGTGCCGCCCATGATCCGCGCCGCGCCGTCGTAGCCACGGTTGACCGGATGTTCGCCGTTGAGCGCGACGTAGGTGTTCTTGACCGGGCCGCGGGTCGGGGCGGTCAGGTGCACGCCGAAGAGGCCCGCCAGCCCGAAGTCCTCGCGCGGCGTGCCGTTCTCGTCGCCGAGCGAGGTCTCGTAGGCGGCGACCACGCTGCCGCCGCGCGCGACGTAGTCGGTCAGCATCGCGCACTGGGCGTCCGAGAGGCAGCGCGCGTTGGCGAGGATCACCACCTTGAAGCGGTCGAGCCGCTCGGGGCTCATCATCTGGTCGGAGACGAACTCGAACGGCAGCCCGGCCTCGACCAGCGCCTGGTAGAAGCCGAGGTCGTCGCCTTCGGCCTGCTTGCGCATCTCGGGCGCCCAGTGCCGCAGCGTCGTGCTCGGGTCGATGATGGCGATCTCGGCGGTCGGCTGCATCGCGCCGAGCACCGGCTCGAGGTCGGCGTGGAGGCCGAAGGCGTCGGCGACCGGCGCGACCCAGCGGGTGTCGGGCACGACGCCGTTGAACTTGGTGAACCACGGCAGGAGGCCGTGCGCGGCGCCGTTGGTGATCCAGGCCTCGATCTCGGGGCCGGTCGTCACCGCATCCTTCCAGCGATGTTCCTCCTCCGGGCCGATCGAGGTGATGAGAATCACCGGCCGGTCGTGGAAGGTGGCGCGCACTCGCTTGCCGTTGCGCCCGGCCATCCAGATCGGCTCGGTGCCGCGGCGGCCCTGGTCGTCGACGACGATGAACGGGCAGTGCTTCTCGATCAGCTTGAGGTCGAACTCCATCAGCGAGGCGCCGCTCATGTTCGGGATGAAGCTCGCGTGCGGCCGGATCGCCTTCACCGCCTCGTCCCAGGCGACGATCATCTCGGTCAGCACCGCCCGGCGCCATTGCGTCCAGGCCTGCCAGACCGGATCGTCGGCGTCCGGCATCTCAGGCAGCGCGAAGCCGGTCGCCGCACGGAACTTCTCGGTGCAGGACGCGCAGTAGCAGACGCCGTGGCCTTGCCAGCGGTTGGCGAAGACCGCGTCGATGTCGTAGTCACGGGTGATCTCCTTGACCACCTCGGGCATGAAGACGTTGTTGTAGTCGCCGTAGGCGCAGGTCACCCAGACCTCGGGGTAGGCCCAGTGCCGTCGCGGCTTGCCGTCCTTGTCGACGGCGATCCACTCAGGGTGGGCGTCGGCGGCGTCCTGGTGGATCGCGTGCGGGTCGACGCGCGCCATCACGTGCATGCCCTGGGCCCGGGCGCCGTCGACGAGCGTGCCGAAGGGGTCGCTGTCGCCGATGAAGCGGCTGACGTAGTGCAGCGGCACCTTGCTCGGGTAGTAGGCGATGTAGCCGCCGGCGCTGAGGCAGGTCGCGTTCGAGCGGGTGCGCCGGAAGGTGTCGATCCAGAACTCCGGATCGAACTTCACCGGATCGTCCTCGGCCAGCGTCAGCTGGGTCCAGCGCGTCGCAGTCCGGTACCACTCGGACGTGCGCAGGGTCGAGGCGGTCTCAGCGTTGGCGTCGAGCATGGGTCCGGGGTCCCGTGAAAGCGGTTGGAGGGTCAGCCGAGCCCGAAGGCTCGGCGGAGGCGTCTGGATGGTGGTCAGCTCTTGAAGAACTGCTCGGGACGCGAGGGTCCGGGGGTCGGCCAGCCAAACGAGTTAGGCATGGTATCCATCGTGTTCACCATGTCGTTCTTGACCACGCCGTAGCTGTCCGGCGGCAGGCGTGACCCCGAAGACGAGGAACTGGTCGGCCGCCTGCTCGAGGATCTGCTTCATGATCTCGGCCTGCTTGTCGGGCTCGGGGGTCCCGAGAAGCTGCTTGTAGAGCGCCTGCGTCGCCTTGACGTCGGCCGGCGGCTCGATGGCGTCGGGGTTGTCCGGGGCGGTGAAGTAGAGCGACCAGCCCGGCGCGTAGAGCGAGTTGGACGAGAACGGCACGAAGTAGCGCGCGTCGAGCATCGCCGCGATGCCGCTGTTGGCGCCGAACTGGTGCGCCGTCGCGTCGAACTCGCGGCCCTCGCGGACGCGGGTCTCCCAGAGCGAGCGGTCCATCGTGCGGATCTGCGCGTCGATGCCGACCGCCTGGAACATCGGGATCGCGAGCTGGAACATGTCGAGGAACGTCGTCCGCGACTGGTCGAGCTCGAAGATGATCGAGACGCGCCGCCCCTGCTCGTCGAGCCGGTAGCCGTCGCCGTCCTTGTTCGGCAGGATCGTGTCGAGAAGCGCGTTGGCGGCGTCAGGATCGTACTCGGTGTGCTGCGTCGCCAGCTTCTCGTTGTAGAGCGGGTCGGTCGGCGCGATCGACGGCTGGGCCGGGGCTCCCTGCCCGACGAAGACCGCGTCGATCAGCGCCTGCCGGTCGACGGCGATCGAAAGCGCCTGGCGGAACTCGCGGTTGTTGAAGAGAGCGTTCTTGACCGGATCGGTGTGGTTCAGGTTGAGCTGGAAGACCATCACGTTCGCCGCGGTCTCCTTCAGCGTGTAGAAGTGGTAATCGCCCTGCTCCTGGTTGTCGTAGAGCACCGGCTTGTTCGCGGGCGTCGCGATGTACTGGTCCATCATGTCGATCTCGCCCTGCATCGTCTTGAGCAGCAGGACCTGCGGATCGGCGACCATCTGGTAGACCACCCGGTCGAAATACGGCAGCTGGGTGCCTTCGGTATCGACCTTCCAGTAGTACGGGTTGCGCACCGCGACCGCGCGTTCGGTGTCCTCGCCCGGCGCGACCTCGAACTTCCAGGCGTTGAGCGTCGGGCGCTTGGAGTTCTGGAAGAAGACGTTGTCCTCGTCGATGCCGCTCTCGCGCTGGAAGAGCGCGATCCAGGTCTCGAACCCGCGCTCCTTGGCGAGCGCATCGGCATCGGGATTGTACTTTTTGTGGAACTGCTTGAGGTAGTGCTTGGGCGCCCGGACGGTCTGGTCCTGGTTGGCCCAAGCGAGGCTCTGCAGGAAGAAGCCGTTGGGCGACGCGAAGGTGACGCGGAAGGTCTGCTCGTCGAGGACCTCGAGCTTGCCCTTCTCGCCGCCGGAGGTCCAGTAGTTCTGCCCGGTGGTCTGGGCGACATCGGGGTCGAGGAAGATGTCCTCGTACCAGAACTGGATGTCCTCGGTGGTGAACGGCGCGCCGTCCGACCACTTCATCCCCTTGCGCAGCCTGAAGGTGTAGACGGTACCGTCGTCGCTGACTTCGTAGGATTCCGCGACGTTGGGCTCGACGCCCGACCAGTCCATCGTGTAGCGCACCAAGGGCTCGTAGCCCTGGTAGCGCACCACCATCGACAGCGAGCCGCCGCCGACCAGCGCGTGGTTCCAGTCGCCGCCCTGCTGCCCAGGGCGGTCGGTCGGGGTGTAGACAAGCGGGTTCTCCGGCAGCCGCTCGGCAACCGGCGGCAACGTCCCGGCGTCGACCTGCGCCTTGAGCGACGTGGACTCCTGCGGCTCGGCCGCGAAGGCCCGCTGGCTCAGCAGCACCGCGGCAATCGCCGCGCCGGACCCCGACGCCAGAAAGCTCCGTCTGGAAAGTGTAGTCATCGGCGGCATCTCCCGTTGCGCCCGGCCATATGGCTCATTGATTTACATGTAGCCTCGCATAGCGGTTTCTGTTAGGTAAAGCGTTATGTTTCGCCGTGTGCAGTTTTTGCACAGACGCGCGCCCACCACCGGAGGCCGGCATGGCTCGCGTGACGCTGAAGACGATCGCCGACGAGAGCGGACTGTCAAAATTCGCGGTGTCTCGGGCACTTGCCGGCAAGAGCGGCGTCAGCGAGGCGACCCGCGGCCGGGTTGTCGAAATCGCTGCCCGCCTCGGCTATCGCCGCCCCGCGCTGGAGACGAAACCGCTGGCGGTGGTGTTCGACGCCGATGACATCATCAACAGCGAACTGCACATGCAGGTGCAGACCGGCATCCAGCGCGAGGCGCAGCGAATCGGCTTCGGCGTCCGCTTCCACTGGATTCGCCACGGCGACGACCTCGAGGCGATGGCAGAGGCCAGCGCCGGGCTCGCCATTGTCGGACCGTACGACCCGGCGAGCCTTCGTCTTGTCTATGCCACCGGCACGCCGGTCGTCCGGCTCGGCTGGCTCGATCCGCTGGAACCGGTCGACCAGGTGACCGGCACCGACCATGAGGCGGGAACCGCGGTGGCGCGCTACCTGACCGGCCTCGGGCACCGGCGCATCGTCTACGTTCACGGCGAGACCCGGTACCGGGGCCGGATGGAGCGCCTCTACGGCCTGCGCGAGGTGCTCGACACGATGGCCGACGTCCGGCTGCACGACATGACGTGGGACGACGACCGCGGCTTCGGCCGGGCGCTCGACGAGCTTCTCGATCGCGCCGAGAAGCCGACCGCATACTTCTGCGCGCACGATGGGCTGGCGGTCACGGTGATCTCCGAGCTGCTGTCGCGCGGCCTGCGCATTCCCGAAGACGCCTCGGTCATCGGCTTCGGCGACTTTTCCGCGGCGCTGCAGATCCTGCCGCGCCTGACCACCGTCAAGGTGATGGGCGTCGGGATGGGGATGATGACCGTCCGGCTGCTCGACGCCCGGATCAACGCCCCGCTGCCGCCGACCTTTCCTCTCCGGATTCACGTCGCATCGCACATCGTCGAGCGCCAGTCGGCAGGACCCGCGCCGGTGCGACCGGGGCTGCCCTGACGGAGCCTCAGGGAACGCCCAGGTGTCGCTGGAGTGCCGCCTGGAAATGCGCACGCAGCGCGGCTTCGGCTCGATCGGCATCCCGCTCGATGCAGGCGTCGATGATCTGGATGTGCTCGTGCAGCGACCGCAGCGCCACCGGTGTCGTGAGGCGGCGGTCGAGCCGGACCAGGCGGAGGTAGTGGTGAATCCTGCGGTAGCTCGAACTCGATCAGCGGGTTCGCCATGATGCCGACGATCGAGTTGTGCAGGCGGCCTTCGAGGCGTTCGAGTTCCGCCTGGGCGTCGGGATCGATCTCGGCGCCCACCAGCCGCGCGATGAGGGCCCGGTGCTCGTCGGCGAGGACGTCGAACCATTCGGCCGGGGCCGTTTCCGCAAAGATGCGCACCGCGGCGCGCTCGATGATGGCCCGAAACTGATACGCCGAGCGGGTCAGCTCGAGGCCGGGCTTGACGAACTGGATGCCGGATCGAGGATGGATGCTGAGAATGCCCTCGGCCTCCAGGACCCGGAGCGCGTCCCGCAGCGGCGCGACCGGGATTCCCAGGAGCGCGACGAGGTCGTTCTGTGATACGAAGGCTCCAGCGGGAAGCCTGCCTCTGAAGAGGTTCTCGAGAATCTCCCCATAGGCGACGTCGCTCAGCCGGCGAGCCCTGGGCCCGCCGCCCTCGTTCGCGCGGTCGGGGTTTCTTGCCACCAGCGCTCCCGTGATCTATTAGTGAGTCGTGCTGATCTATCAGAACCGTCAATTCGGTCCAACGCCCTCATGCACTTCGACGATATTCGCATCGCCATCGCGCCCGGTCGACCGGACCGCGGCATGACGCTGAGCGGAACCGCGGCTCCGGCCGCTGGCGAACGCGCACTGGGACCGTCTGGACCGTCTGGACCGAGTAGCCCGATGCGGGCGGCAGGCGCCTGGGCTCAGGACAGGTGGGTGCAGTGGTAAGGGCGGTCCTGGTCGGGTGCGGCGCCATGAGCCGTGCCTGGCTCGATGCCGCGCGCGAGACCGGGACGACGGTCGTCGGGCTGGTCGACCTCGATGAAGCGCGGGCGCGGGCGCGCGCCGAGGAGTTCGGGGTCGCCGGGGCGGTGATCGGCACCGACCTCGATGCGGTGCTCACCGAGGCCCGGCCGGATGTCGTCTTCGACGTCGTCGTGCCGGCGGCGCGGCGCGAGGTCGTGCTGACCGCCCTCAGCCACGGCTGTCACGTCATGACCGAAAAGCCGCTGGCGGCGACCGCGGAGGATGCGCGCGCCATCGTCGCCGCCGCGCGCGAGGCGGGCCGCGTCCATGCGGTGATGCAGAACCGCCGCTTCCTCGCGGAGCCGCGGCGCATCCGGCGCTTCCTCGCATCGGGCGCGATCGGGGCGACGACGAGCATCCACTGCGACTTCTTCCTCGCGCCGCACTTCGGCGGGTTCCGCGAGGAGATGCGCCACGTGCTGCTGCTTGACATGGCAATCCACACCTTCGACATGGCGCGCTTCCTGGCCGACGGCGTGCCAAGCGGCGTCTACTGCCGCGAGTGGGACCCGGCCGGGTCCTGGTACCGGCAAGGCTCGTCGGCGGTTGCGATCTTCGAGATGAACGAGGGACCGATCTTCAGCTACCGCGGCAGCTGGTGCGCCGACGGGCTCGGCACCAGCTGGGAGAGCGCCTGGCGCATCGTCGGCGAGAAGGGCAGCCTGACGTGGGACGGCTTCGCCGACATCCGGGCCGAGGTGCGTACCGGAACGCGCGAGGGGCTCTTCGACCGGGCGGAACCGGTCGCGGTGCCGCCGCTCGATCCCCGTGACCGCATCGGCGGGCATCTCGGCGCCATCCGGGATTTCCTCGACGCCGTCGAGGCCGGACGCTCGCCGGAGACCGGCGGAGACGACAACATCCGCAGCCTGGCGATGGTCTTCGGGGCGATCGAAAGCGCCGAGACCGGCCGCCACGTCCCGGTCATCATCTAGGAGCCGCATCCTTGTCGAACCCGCTTCTGGACATCCGCATCGGAACGATGGTCAAGGCCAACCTCGCCGATCCGGCCGCCTACGTGCGGCAGATCCTGCCGCTGGGGTTCGAGAGCATCCAGCCGTTCTTCTGGCAGACGCTCGGCAACAAGGACATTCCGCGGCTCGCGGGCGAGCTGCGCGAGGCGATCGGCGATGCCGACGTGGTGGTCGGCGCACTCGGCATGTTCGGCAACCCGCTCGAGGATGAACCGCTCGACCGGGAGACGCTGACCGGCTGGGAGACGCTGATCGACAACGCCCACCTCTTCGGCACCGACGTCGTTGCGGGCTTCACCGGCCGGCTGCGCGGCCGGCCGCTTCCCGAGAGCCTGCCGCGCTACGCGGAGGTCTGGGGGCGGCTCGCGAAGCGGGCGGCGGACAAGGGCGTGAAGATCGCGTTCGAGAACTGCGCGATGGACGGCAACTGGGCGAGCGGCGACTGGAACATCGCGCACAACCCCGACGCCTGGGCGCTGATGTTCGACGCGCTGCCGGACGAGAACATCGGGCTCGAGTGGGAGCCCTGCCACCAGATGGTCTACCTGATCGATCCCATCCCGCAGATCCGCGAGTGGGCGCCGCGGATCTTCCACGTGCACGGCAAGGACGCGACGATCCGCTGGGACGTCATCCGCCGGCACGGGATCTTCGGCAAGGAGCCGTTCGTGCAGATGCGCACACCGGGGTTCGGCGACAGCGACTGGGCGCGGGTGATCGGGGATCTCAGGCTCCACGGCTTCAAGGGGTCGATCGACATCGAGGGATGGCATGACCCGGTGTACCGCGACGCGCTCGAGATGAGCGGGCAGAAGCGGGCGCTCGACTACCTCAAGGAATGCCGCGGCGGGCCGGCCTTCGTGCCGAACCCGGCCTGATCGCGGACAACAAGGGAGGAACAGGATGCGACATCTGGGACTTACCGCGGGCCTCGCGGTTGCGGTGACGCTGCTGGCGACGACGGCGGATGCGCAGGCGCTGCGCGACAAGTGGTGCAAGGACGTCAAGATCCGCTTCTTCGTCGGCGGCGCCGAGGGCGATGCCTTCGGGACGATCGTCTACAATGGCGCGCGCCAGGCGGCCGCCGACACCGGGGCGGACGTCGAGTACGTCTTCTCCGGCTGGGCGATGGAGAAGATGGTGCAGCAGTTGCGCGAGGCGGTGGCGGCCAAGCCCGCCGGCATCGCGATGATGGGGCATCCGGGCGACGCCTCGATCATGCCGCTGGCCGAGCAGGCGTCCAAGGACGGCATCAAGATGATGTACCAGAACGTGCCGGTGCCGGACGTGGTGGCGAAGTTCGGCGGCGGCTACGTCGGCGCCCAGCTCGGCCCGCAAGGCAAGGCGCTCGGCGAGCGAGCCTTCAAGGACGCAGGCCTCAAGGCCGGAGACACGGCGATCGTGTTCGGCGCCTTCACCCAGCTGAACCGTGCCGTTCGCGAGCAGGCCACCGTCGACGCGCTGAAGGAGGCTGGTGTCAACGTGGTCTCGATCGATTCGCCGCCGGAGTGGGCGGCCGATCCGAACCTGGCGATCCCGGTCATCACCGCGGCGATCCTGAACAACCCCGGCGTCAAGGCGATCGGCTACGCCGGCGGCCAGGGGCTCGGCAATGTCCCGACCTACATGCAGGCGGCGGGCAAGAAGCCGGGCGAGATCTTCAACTTCGGCTTCGACACCAGCCCGCAGATCGTCGAGGCCTTCAAGGATGGCTGGGTGCAGCTGACCTCGGACCAGCAGCCGTTCCAGCAGGGATACCTGCCGATCCTGAGCCTCTGCGAGCAGGTGGTCTACGGGCTCGCACCGATGAACGTCGACACCGGGGCGGGCTTCGTCACGCCAGACAACTACGAAGTCGTCGCCAAGCTGGCGACCGAAGGGCTGCGCTGAACGAGCGGCCGGCCGGGCGACCCCCGGCCGGCGCACAGGCGGGAGGGCGCATGGCCGAGAAGCTGATCGAGCTGCGAGACATCACGAAGTCCTACGGCAGCGTCTATGCGCTCGGCGGCGTAAGCCTCTCGGTCCACGAGAGCGAGGTGGTCGGGCTGATCGGCGACAACGGCGCCGGCAAGTCGACGCTGATCAAGATCCTCTCCGGCGTGGTGCGGCCGACGAGCGGCGAGATCCTCGTGCGCGGCAAGCCCGTGACCGGCTGGAGCGCGGCGCGCTCGCGCGAGGCCGGTATCGAGACCGTGTTCCAGGACCGCGCGCTCTGCGTGCAGCAATCGATCGTGCGCAACATCTTCATGGGACGCGAGCTCGCAGGCCCGCTCGGCTTCCTCGACGTCGACCGCGAGATCCAAGAGGCCGGGCGGCTGATGCGCGAAATCGGCTTCACGTCCAAGGTCTTCTCGCCGCACTCGATTGTCGGCCAGCTCTCCGGCGGCGAGCGGCAGGGCGTGGCGATCGCGCGGGCGATCTTCAAGAAGGCGGACCTGATCGTGCTCGACGAGCCGACGACGGCGCTGTCGCTGACCGAGACCGCCAAGGTCTTCCACTTCGTGCGGCAGGTGCGCGACGGCGGGCGGTCGATCCTCTTCATCGGCCACAACATCCACCACGTCTTCGACATCGCCGACCGCTTCGTGGTGCTCGACCGCGGCACGGTGGCGCTGGAGGCGCCGAAGGACCGCTTCGCTTCGGCGGAGGAGCTGATCAACTACATGGAGCAGCTCGCGCATCCCGACGGGCTGCCGGGCCTGAGGGAGACGGCGCAATGAGCGAGACCGGCGCCGCCAAGGCCGCGGACTACAGCCACCCGCACGACCGCGGCCTGCGCCGATTCGTGTCGAACAACCGCGCGCCGCTGGGATCGTTGGCGGTCTTCGTGGTGATGCTCCTCGTCTTTTTGATCGCGAACCCGACGGTCTTCACCACCTGGACGCTCTACAGTTCCGTGCTGACGACGCTGCCGGTCGCGATCTTCATGACCGTCCCGCTCGTCTTCGTGGTGACTGCGGGCGAGATCGACCTCTCATTCCCGGCGACCATGGGCCTCGCCGCCTGGGCCTTCGCGCTGGTGGTGCAGGCGGGCTTCGACCCCTTCCTCGGGATTGTCGCGGCGATCCTGACCGGGCTGGTGATGGGCTGGCTGGTCGGTGTGCTCGTCGTCCACGCCAACCTCTCGTCGCTGATCGCGACGCTCGGGATGAATTTCGTGATCCGGGGCGTGATCCTGATCTTCACCGAGGGCAAGTCGATCGCCCTTGTCACCCTCGGGCAGACCTGGGCCTACAAGCTCTTCGCCAGCATGTTCTTCGGGATCCCGATCCAGATCCTGTGGGCGATCGCCTTCGTGATCTTCTCGATCTTCCTCTACAAGCGCCACCGCTTCGGGGTGCAGGTGCACGCGGTGGGAGACAACCCCGACAGCGCGCAGCAGATGGGCATCAACGTCAAGCGCGTGCGGGTGATGACCTTCGTCTTCGTCGGCTTCGGCGCGGCCTGCGCCGGGGTGTTCTCGACGATGATCAACTACACCTGGTGGCCGACGTCCGGCGACGGCTACCTGCTGCCGGTGCTGGCGTCGGTCTTCGTCGGCGGCACGCCGACCTGGGGCGGCATCGGCACGGTGTCCGGCGGCGCAATCGGCGCGCTGACCGTGTCGTTCATCCAGACCGGGATCGTCGGAGCGGGACTGAGCGGGTTCTACGTCCAGTTCTTCAACGGCCTGATCATCATCCTGTCATTGCTCGGCCACCGCTGGAATCAGATCCGCTACCGTTAGGTCAACCAGCCCGTCTGGCCGCCAGAGCCGCGCGGGCCTGTGCCGGGTCCGGCGGCAGCACGGCCTTCTTCAGGGCCTGCGAATACGGTTGGCTGGGGTTGTCCAGCACTTCGCGTGCCAGCCCGCCCTCCACCACGTCGCCCCGGTGCATGATGATGACGCGGTCGGAGATGTAGTAGGCCGTCGCGAGGTCGTGCGTGATGTAGATGATCGACACGCCCATGTCGTCGCGCAGCGTCTGGAAAAGGTTGACGATGGACATCCGCAGCGAGGCGTCGACCATCGACACCGGTTCGTCCGCGACGATCAGCTTCGGTCCCGGGATCAGCGCCCGCGCCACCGCCACCCTCTGCAACTGCCCGCCCGAGAGTTCGTGGCAATAGCGCCCGCGCACTTCGGCCAGCGACAGGCCGACATCGCGCAGCGCCTTCTCGGCCGCCTCCCACCGCTGCGCCTTGGCCTTTGCGGGCAGGAAGCGGCGGGCGGTGGAATAAAGGTAGTAGTCGATCGTGGTCAGCGGGTTGAACGCCTCGAACGGGTTCTGGAAGATTGGCTGCACCCGGGCCATGAAGGCGAGCCTGCGGCGCCCGCCACGGTTCCGCGCCACGTCGCTTCCGTCGAAGACGATGCGACCGGTGGTCGGACTTTCGGCGCCGAGGATCATCCGTGCGATGGTGGTCTTGCCGCTGCCCGACTCGCCGACGATGGTGAAGATCTCCGGCTTGCCGCCGGCGAGCTCGAAGCTCACGTCGTTGACCGCCCGGACCTTGTGCGACGAGAAGAGCCCGCCCGAGCCGAAAAGCTTGGTCACGTGGTCGAAATGCAGCAGCGTGCTCACAGCGTCGCCTCCCCTGCCCGCCAACAGGCCACCCGGCCCGTCGCATAAGGCACGAGCGGCGGGTTCTCGACCTTGCAGCGGTCCACCGCCAGCGGACAGCGCGGATGGAAGCGGCAGCCCGGCGGCGGGTCGCTCAGGTTCGGGGGACGTCCGGGCAGGGCGCTCCGCGGGCGGGCATCGCCCAGCCGTGGCAGGCTGCCGATCAGGTGCGCCGTGTAGGGATGCTGCGGCCGGGCGAAAAGGTCGGTCGTCGGCGCCTCTTCGACCAGCCGGCCCGCATAGACGATGCCGACGCGGTCGGCGATCGCGGCGTGGACCGTCATGTCGTGGGTGACGAAGATGATCGAGGCGCCCATCCGGCGCTGCACGTCCTGGATCAGCGCCAGGACGTCCTGCTGCACCAGCACGTCGAGCGCCGTGGTCGGCTCGTCGGCGATGATGAACTCGGGCTCGCAGACGGTGGCGAGCCCGATGGTCAGCCGCTGCCGCATCCCGCCGGAGAGTTGGTGCGGATAGGATTCCAGCACCCGCGGCTCGAGCCCCAGTCGCTCCAGATGCGTCTCGACCCGCTCGCGGAAGGCGGCGGGCGACAGGCCCATGTGGCGGAAGGCGAAGTCGTGGAACGCGTGCTTCACCTTGCGCACGGGGTTCAGCACGTTCATCGAGCCCTGCATCACGTAGCTGAGGTGCTTCCACCGCGCCCGCCGCATCGCCTCGGGGTCCTTGGCCACGTCGATCCGCTGGCCGCCGAAGTCGAAGACGATCGAGCCCTCGAGAATCCGCAACGGCGGCCGGATCGCTCCGGCGATGGTCTTGATCAGCGTCGACTTTCCCGAAGAGCTCTCGCCGGCGATCCCGTAGATTTCATTTCGCCGGATCGTCAGGCTCACGTCGTCTACGGCCCGCACCTCGCGGCTGACGCCGAAATAGCCCATCTGATAGTAGGCCTTGAGGTCGTGGACGGTCAGACACCGCATCGCTGATCGATCCGGTGTCCATCACGAGCCCTCCATCCGGTTCAGCCGGCTGCGCGGGTCGATGTATTCGTTGACCGAGATCGCCAGCAGGAACAGGCCGAGGAACAGCAGCACGATGAACAGGATCGGAAAGGCGATCCACCACCAGATCCCGGCGATGATCGCCTGGTACTGGTTGGCCCAGTAGATCATGCCGCCGACGGTGGGCCGGTTGACGTCGGAAAAGCCCAGGATCGACAGCGTCACCTCGATCCCGATCGCCCAGATCAGGTTGTTCATCGCCGTGAAGAAGACGATGGGCATCACGTAAGGCAGATGCTCGCGGACAAGGATGCGGGGCATGCTCATGCCCGCGAATACTGCGTGCCGGGTGAATTCGCGCGAGCGCAGGCTGAGGACCGACGAGCGGATCAGCCGGGCGTCGTAGTTCCAGCCGAGGAAGGCGGCGGTGACCGCCAGAAGCTGCCAGGTCATCTGGTCGCGCATCACGAAATAGACCAGCAGCAGGATCGGAACATTGGGCAGCGCGATCAGCGTGTCGTTCAGCGTCATCAGCACGCGGTCCCAGAACCCGCCCAGGTAGCCCGAGGTCATCCCCATGGCGAGGGCCAGGACCCGGCTGATGACCATGACGGTCAGCCCGAAGGTCATCGTGTTCCAGATCGCAGCCGAGATCTGCCACAGCACGTCCTGTCCGCGCGACGTCGTGCCCAGCCAGTATTCCGCCGAAGGTGGCATGTCGGGCGGCAGCATGTAGATCGCCATCGGGTCGTAGGGCGAGACGAAATGCAAGGCCGCGAAGACGAAGATGCCGGCCGTCAGGACGAAGCCGACGAGGAACTCGGCATTGTAGCGCAGGAGGTCGCGCAGGATGCGGAACATCAGCCTAGCCTCACCCGGGGGTCGATCAGCGGATAGACGAGGTCGATGATCAGCACCGCAACCGCCACGGCAACGATCGACATCGCGGTGACGCCCAGCACCAGGCTGTAGTCGCCGCGGTAGATGCCCTGGATCAGCAGCCGGCCCATGCCGGGATAGTTGAACAGGAACTCGATGATGACGGCGCCGCCGAAGATGTTGCCGAGCGACAGCGCCAGACCGGTCAACTGCGGCAGCAAAGCGTTGCGGGCCACGTACTGGCTGAAGATCGTGCGCGGTGGCACCGCCGCCAGCTCGGCATAGACGACATGGTCGTCGGTGACGATGTTGGAGACCAGCGACCGCATCGAGATGAACCAGCTGCCGATGCCGACCAGGACCAGCGCAAGCGCCGGCAGAGTGGCGTGCTGGATGATCGAGCCGATGTACTCGGCCGAGAAAGCCGGCGGCAGGTTCATCTGCGCCCCGCCCGATATGGGCAGCACCGGCCAGATGTAGCCGAACACCAGAAGCAGCACGAGGCCGGTGATGTAGGCCGGGACCGGATGCAGCGACATCACCAGGGCACCGGCGAGCTTGAGCCCGATGCTGGACCGGAAGTAGCCTGCGAGCGCGCCGAGCAGATTGCCGAGGGTCCAGGAGATGGCCAGCGCCAGCGACAGGAGCCCGATCGTCCAAGGCAGCGCCGCCATGATCAGCGACATCACCGGGGCGGGGAAATTCGACAGTGACGGCCCGAAATCGCCGCTCGCCACGCGTTTCCAGAACGCCAGGTACTGCTCGCCCATGCTGCCGTCGACGCCGTAGAGCTCGCGCAGGGCCTGGCGCATCATCTCGACGGCCCGCGGGTCGGTGGCGCCGAACTGGGTCATCTGCGCCACCGAGCTCTCGACCGGATCGACCGGCGAAAGGTTGGTGATGAGAAACGCCAGCGAGATGCCCAGGAAGATGACCAGGACGAACTGGACGAGCCGCTGGACGAGGTACCTCGGGAATCCGGTCATCGATCGTTCCTGGCGGGGGTAAGCGGGGCGGCCCCGAAGGCCGCCCCGGCGAGAGGATCAGCCCTTGGGGGCGTCCGGATTGGGCTGCAGCGCCACGATCATGTACCGCAGGTTCGACCAGAACGGACCCGAGGCCGAATACGGGTTCTTGGCGCTCGGATAGCCGGTCCAGTAGGTCGTGTCGAAGGGGGCGAACTTGTTGTAGGCCATCAGCGGGATGAACGGCATCTCCTCGACGGCCAGCTTGAGGTAGTCCATCCCCAGCGCCGTCACCTTCGGATCGTCGAAGCCGACCGTGCGGTTCTCCTCGATGATCTTGTCCAGCTTAGGATCCGACCAGCGCTGCAGGTTCCGCGGCGGCTGCACATCGCCCGGCTTCGCGATGAAGTCGGAATGGTAGCTTTCGAGGAAGAACGACAGGTCGGGATGGCCGCCCCAGGTCTCGACCGTCCAGTAGATCGCGGCCTGGTAGTCGCCGGCGTTCAGGCGCTGGTTGTTGGTGGGTCCGGCGACATCGACCGTGGTCTTGATCCCGGCCTGCGACCACTGCTGCGCGATGATCGAGCCGGCGCGTGCCAGCGTCGGGATGTTGTCGCCTTCGACCATCAGCTTGATCTCGAAGGGCGTGCCGTCGGGTTTCATCCACTGGTTGCCCTGCTTGGTAAAGCCGGCCCGCTCGAGCAGCTCGGTTGCGGCTTGTGGGTTCTGCTTCCACCAGCCGAAGCCGAACATCCGCTTCAGAAGCGCCTCGGTCCTTCGGGATGTCATCGCCCCACTGCGGCCGCACCAGATTGGCGATCTGGTCGGCGATGGTCGGGTCGTAGGGCTTGACCGTGCTCTTGCCGGTGTCGATCTCGAAGGCCTTCAGCCAGTCCTGCATCGGCTCGTAGTAGGCCTCGATCGCCGCCCCGGTCGGCGGGGTCGACAGCGCGGCGATGTTGGCCGCGCCGCGGTAGGACGCCATCGCCACCGCGCGGATGTCGATCAGCAGCGCCAGCGCCCAGCGGACATCCGATTGCCGAACGGCTCGACCTGATGGTTGAAGAGCACCGACGGCAGCGTCGGGTCCGGATGGGCGAAGGGGAAGCCGTCGAACCAGTAGGCGTTATGCCCGTCGGAATCCTTGGCGATCGAGAACATGCCCTCGGGGGCGATGTCGTTGATGACGTCGAGGTTGTGGTTCTTCTGCTCGATCACCCGGGCGTCCGGGTTGCCGGCGTTGCGGTAGACCACGTACTTGACCTTCGGCGCCTCGTTCAGCGTCATGCCGATCGAGGTGCGCTGCCAGTCGTCGCGCAGCTGCCAGATCACCCATTGCCCGGCGGGATCGTAGCTTTTCAGCACGTACGCCGACAGCGACACCGGCGGGTTGTTGGCGAACTTCAGCGGATCGTCCGACCTTCTCGAAGACGTGCTTCGGCATGATCCAGAGCGCATTCCAGCGCACCGTGAAGAGGGTATGGAAGCGCGAGTTCGGAGCCTTGAGCTTGAAGACGACCGTGTCGCGGTCGGGCGCCGTGACGCTCTCGACGTTGATGCTGAGCGGCGCGCTCCAGTTCATCGCGGGGTTACTCTTCAGGGTCTCGACCGTGTAGACCACGTCATCGGCGGTGAACTCGACGCCGTCGCTCCAGTAGATGCCCTCGCGCAGCTTCACCGTCATCTCGGTGAAGTCGTCGTTGTAGATCGGCTTCTCGGTGGCGAGCGCGTTGGTCCAGGCCGCATCGCCCGATCCGTCGGGGTTGATCCACCAGAACGTGTCGGCCGTCAGCTGCTGCAGGCCGTTGTTGTTCGACCCGCCGCCCGGCGCCCAGAGGTTGAACCATTCGGCGTTCTGCGACGGCGGCCCCTGGATGATCAGCGTCTCGTCGCGCGGAATCCCGGCAACAAAGTCCTGCGCCGCCGCCGGCAGCGCCAGCATGAGACTGCCGAAGGCTGCGGCGATCATCTTCCGGATTTTCATGATCATTCCTCCTCAACGCCCGCTTCGCGAGCTGTCGGCAGCAGGCGGGGAACCGCTCCTGCTGTCCATTCCTCCCAGTGATCCGGACCTCCCGGCGACCGTCCACGAGTCCTGTTATCGACAATATTCGCCGCCGACGCAACGGGCGAGATGGGAACAGCGGACTGAAAAGCTCCCATTTACCACGCCTGCGAACGCCCCACGAGATCCACGCCATCCCACATTATTGACAAAGCAGGTCTCGTGCCTATGGTCGCCTCATCCGGCAGCCGCGCCGGCGGAGGGAGCCCGATGTCGCAGAGCTATCAGCGTTGGGATCACGGTGCGGGCCGACCGCGACCGCGGCGCATATCGGCCGCTGTGGAACTGGTTCGGCTATGACGAGCCGAACTACACCTACACCGACAACGGCCGGAAGCTTCTGGGCGAACTGACCGAGCTGTCGCCGACGCCGCCCTACATCCGCACCCACAACCTGCTGACTTCGGGCGACGGCACGCCCTCGCTCAAGTGGGGCTCGACCAACGCCTATACCGAGGACGCGGACGGCAAGCCGGTCTACGACTGGACCATCATCGACCGGATCTTCGACGCCTACGTGGAGGCGGGCAACATTCCCTTCGTGCAGGTCGGCTTCACGCCCCAGGCCCTGTCCGATGCCGACGGCCCCTACCGTCACAGCTGGTCGCTGGAGCAGAAGGGCATCTCGATCACCGCCGGCTGGGCTGCCCCGCCGAACGACCTCAAGAAGTGGGGCGAGCTGATCCACGCCTGGGCGCGCCACCTCGCCGACCGCTACGGCGAGGACGAGGTCTCGACCTGGCCGTGGGAGGTCTGGAACGAGCCCGACGGGCACTACTGGACCGGCACCATCCCCGAGTTCTGCGAGATGTACGGCGTCACCGCCCGCGCCATCAAGCGCGCCTTGCCCAACGCGCGCGTCGGCGGCCCGCACACCTGCGGCGCCTTCAACAACGAGAAGGCGCAGAAATTTCTGCGCGGCTTTCTTCAGTACGTCGCCGACGAGAAGCCGCCGATCGACTTCATCGCCTTCCACGCCAAGGGCGCGCCGGTGGTCCACGACGGCCATGTCCGCATGGGCGTGCAGAAGCAGCTCCGCGACATCGAGACGAACCTCGCGATCATGTCGGACTTCCCGACGCTGAAGCACCTGCCGATGGTCCTCGGCGAGTCCGACCCCGAGGGCTGCGCCGCCTGCTCGGCCCGGGTGCATCCGCAGAACGGCTATCGCAACGGACCGCTCTACGGCGTCTACGTCGTCGAGAGCATGCTGCGCACCTACGAGCTGTCGGCCCGCGCCGGGATCGAGATCGAGGGCGCCGTCACCTGGGCGTTCCTGTTCGAGGACCAGCCCTGGTTCGACGGCTTCCGCGACCTCGCCACCAACGGCATCGACAAGGCCGTGCTGAACGCCTTCCGCATGTTGGGCAAGCTGGGCGGCAACTGGGTGGAAGCGACAAGTGACCACGGCCTGCCGCTCGACGCGATCTTGGAGGCCGGCGTGCGCGAGACGCCCGACGTCAACGCCGTCGCCACCCGCGACGGCGACGGGCTCAGCGTGCTGGTCTGGAACTACCACGACGACGACGTGGTCGACGGTACCGCCGAAGTGACGCTGGACCTCGATGGCCTGCCCGCCGGTCCGCTGAAGCTGACCCACTACCGGATGGACCACGACCATTCCAACGCCTATGCCGCATGGAAGGCCATGGGCGCGCCGCAGGAAGTTCCGGACGAGGCGCGCGAGACGCTGGAAGCGGCCTCGAAACTCTCGGTGCTGGAAAGCCGGACGGTGGAGCCGGCAAACGGCGCCGCGCAGCTGTCCTTTACCCTTCCGCGCCAGGGCGTGTCGCTGCTGCGTCTGGAGCCCTGAGGCCGTCGTCCGGTGCCTCCCACGGGGAGAAGCCTTCCTGCTTCCCAGCCAGCTGGTCGAGATAGCGCAGCTTGCTCGGTTGCAGATGATCGACGCAGAGCTGCGCCAGAAGCCACCGGTCGCGTCCCTTGAGCATCTCGATCATCAGCGCGATGCTGGCTGTGCGAGATCTCGAGCTGCGACCTGTCGCCCATCGTGTTCGCCCGCACCGGCAGGCTGAATTGCATGTATTGCTCGATGGTCCGCACCAGATAGTCGTTGCCACAAGCGCCGAACATCACGAGGTGGAAGCGGTCGTTGGTCTCGTGCACCCCGCGCAGGTAGCCCTCGGCGATATGCCGTCCGTGCTCCACGTTGATCGCCTCGAGCGCGGCGACCAGCGCGTCGGGCGCCGGCAGCGGGATCATCAGCGCGGCCTGGCGCTGCACCAGCTCCCTCACCTCGTAGATCTGCCGCACTTGTTCGGCGGTCAGCGAGCGCACGCGCGCGCCCTTGTTCCGCTCGCGCACGAGCATGCCCATCTGTTCCAGCTGCACCAGCGCCTGCCGGACGAAATGCCGGGTGACGTCGAACCGCGACAGCAGAGCGTCCTCGGTCAGCCGGGCACCGGGGGCGAGCCGGCCGAAGATGATGTCCTCCTCCAGCGCCCGCACCAGCCGCAGGTCGTCGTGGCCGCTCTCGGCCGCCGGTCCGTTCGGGACGCTCACCTGTTCCGCCATCTCGGATCTTCCGCTCTGCCAGGCAGCCGCCGCTCCGTTGTCAATAATATGGAACTCAGCCCGCGAGGCAAGAGAGCGCCCCACACCGCTTGACGACAAACCTGAGCTAAGTTTCCCGTCATTCGAACCGATGCCCAAGGAGACGACCTGCTTCCGCCTGACAACTCGCGGTCGTTTTATTGACAATCACCCCGCGCCCCGCTAGGCTGGTTCCCGGCCGGCACGGGCCGAGGAGAGACATCTTGGCGCGCGGACTGCGGCGACGGCTGACGAGCTACGGCGACGAGGAGTTCTCGCTGTTCCTCCGCAAGGCCTTCATCATGGCGATGGGCTATTCCGAAGACGCGCTGGACCGGCCGATCGTCGGCATCGCCAACACCTATTCGGACTACAACCCCTGCCACGGCAACGTGCCGCAGCTCGTCGCCGCCGTCTCGCGCGGGGTGATGCTGGCGGGCGGGATGCCGATGGCCTTCCCGACGATCTCCATCCACGAGAGCTTCGCCAGCCCGACCTCGATGTTCCTGCGCAACCTGATGGCGATGGATACCGAAGAGATGATGCGGGCGCAGCCGATGGATGCCGCGGTGCTGATCGGCGGCTGCGACAAGACCATCCCGGCGCAGATGATGGCCGCCGCCTCGTCCGAGCTTCCGGCGCTGATCCTGCCGACCGGCCCGATGTCGACCGGCTCGCACCGCGGCGAGCGGCTCGGCGCCTGCACCGACTGCCGCAGGCTCTGGGGCCAGTACCGTGCCGGCCAGATCTCCGAAGCCGAGATCGGCGAGATCAACGGCCGGCTGGTGAGTTCCGTCGGCACCTGCACGGTGATGGGCACCGCCTCGACGATGGCCTGCCTCGTCGAGGCGATGGGTCTGGCGCTGCCGATGTCGGGCTCGGCGCCGGCCACCTCGGCGGAGCGGACGCGGATCGCCGAGGCGACCGGCCGTGCGGCGGTGGAGCTGGCCGAGCGGAACGGCCCGACGGTCGCCGACATCCTCACCCCCGCCGCCTTCCGCAACGGTCTGGCCGTGCTGCAGGCGCTCGGCGGGTCGACCAACGGCATCGTCCATCTTGCCGCCGTCGCCGGGCGCCTCGGTCGTCGGCTGGACCTGGCCGAGCTCGACGAGCTCGGCCGCGCGGTGCCGGTGCTGGCCGACCTGCGCCCCTCGGGCCAGGGCTACATGGCCGAGTTCCACGATGCCGGCGGCGTCACCCGGCTGGCCTCGGAGATCGCCGACCAGCTGGACGGCACGGCACCGACCATGCTCGGCGACAGCCTCGGCGCCCGCATCGCCGCGCTGCCCCCGCGCTACGAGGACCGGATCATCCGCCGCCGCGACGATCCGGTGGCCGAGGGCGGCGCGCTCGCGGTGCTTTCCGGCAACCTCGCCCCCGGCGGTGCGGTCATCAAGGCCTCGGCCGCCTCGCCGGACCTGATGCGGCACGAGGGGCGCGCCGTGGTGTTCGACTCGGAGGCCGAGATGGTCTCGCAGGCTGGACGATCCGGACAGCGGCATCGAGGCCGGCGACGTCCTGGTCCTGCGTAACGCCGGACCGAAGGGCGGGCCGGGGATGCCCGAGGCGGGCTATATCCCGATCCCGCGGCATCTGCTGCGCCAGGGCGTCAAGGACATGGTCCGCATCTCGGACGCCCGGATGAGCGGCACCGCCTTCGGCACCGTCGTGCTGCACATCACGCCCGAGGCGGCCACCGGCGGACCGCTCGCCCTCGTCAGGACGGGCGACCGGATCCGGCTGGACGTTGCCGCCCGCAGGCTCGACCTGCTGATCGGCGACGACGAGCTGGCCGCCCGCATGGCCGCCCTGCCGCCTCCCGCCGATCCTCCGCCGCGGGGCTATGCGCGGCTCTACCACCAGTGCGTGACGCAGGCCGACGAAGGCCTGGACTTCGACTTCCTGCAGGCGCCGAAGCATGCCTGACGAGACGCCCTGCGGCCGATGCGAATTTCCGGGCGCTGCGCCGCCCGCGCAAAGCTTGGCACACTCACTCTTCCGGCCTGCGGTAAAGCGCCTGGAAATCGGCAATCTGCTTCTGCAGGTCCGCCATGCCAGTCGGATCGGCCGCGGTCGTCGATTTCTGAGGCACCTCGCGCGTGCCGCTTTCGGTTGAGGGGTCTCCGAGCGCCGTCCTGCTCCGAAGTCGCATTTCCGCCGCGGCGTCGTCCATCTGACGGACTGCGGAGCCGCCGCCCTCTTCGGAGGAAGCCAGTCGCACCGAATCCATCCACAGGGCTTGCAGGTGCTCGTCCGAAAATGCGCTGAAAATCCGGCCCCGCCTAAGATAGGCGGCCGTCGCCGCCTTTTCGACCTCATTCTCGGTTCCGCACACGTTGTCTTTCCCGGCAGCGATCAGCGCTCACGACAAGCCTTAAAGCTGTTTCGACAGCCTCGCATCCGGAAATCGTACTTGTTTCCCCGAGCCCAGGTGAGCCTGGTGATCTCGCCGGTGGAAGTCCCAGGCAGGTACCCGTGAAGCGCGGCTTACGCTGCGTTGGGTGCGGTCGCCAAAACGCGGTCCCCTCGGCCGAGCAACCGATTAATCTTTGAAACTCTCTTTAATATCAGCGCGTTATCGGGAATTTCACGCGTGTTACACGCCCTGACACCCCGTCACATCAGCTCGCGGACGTCGGTCAGGCGGCCGGTGATGGCGGCGGCGGCGGCCATGGCGGGCGAGAGCAGGTGGGTGCGGCCGCCGCGGCCTTGGCGGCCCTCGAAGTTACGGTTCGAGGTCGAGGCGCACCGCTCGCCGGGCGCGAGCTTGTCGGGGTTCATCGCGAGGCACATCGAGCAGCCGGCCATGCGCCAGTCGAAGCCGGCCTCGATCAGCTTCTGCGCGATGCCCTCCTCCTCGGCCTGGGCGCGGACGAGGCCCGAGCCGGGCACAATCATCGCGCGCAGGCCCGGCTTGACCTTGCGGCCTTCCATGACCTTGGCCACCTCGCGCAGGTCCTCGATGCGGCCGTTGGTGCAGGAGCCGATGAAGACGGTGTCGATCTCGATATCCTGCAGCCGGGTGCCGGGCACGAGGCCCATGTAGTCGAGCGAGCGGCGCGCGGCGTCGACCTTGCCGCCCTTGAAGTCGGACGGGTCCGGGACGACGCCGGTGATCGGCAGCACGTCCTCGGGGCTGGTACCCCAGGTGACGACCGGCGCGATGTCCGCGGCGTTCAGGATCACCTCGCGGTCGAAGTGCGCGCCCTCGTCGGTGAAAAGCGTGCGCCAGTACTGCTCCGCCAGCTCCCAGGCGCCGGCCTTGGGGGCGTGCGGCCGGCCCTTGACGTAGGCGAGGGTCTTGTCGTCCGGCGCGATCAGCCCGGCGCGGGCGCCGCCCTCGATCGCCATGTTGCAGACGGTCATGCGGCCTTCGATGGAGAGCGCCCGGATCGCCTCGCCCATGTACTCGATGACGTGGCCGGTGCCGCCGGCGGTGCCGGTCTCGCCGATGACCGAGAGGGTGATGTCCTTGGCGGTGACGCCGGGCCCGAGGCTGCCGCGCACCTCGACCTTCATGTTCTTCGCCTTGCGCTGGATCAGCGTCTGGGTGGCGAGGACGTGCTCGACCTCGGAGGTGCCGATGCCGTGCGCCAGCGCGCCGAAGGCGCCGTGCGTCGCGGTGTGGCTGTCGCCGCAGACGATGGTCATGCCGGGCTGGGTCCAGCCCTGCTCCGGGCCGATGATGTGAACGATGCCCTGGCGCACGTCGCCGACGTCGTAGAGCTCGATGCCGAAGTCGGCCGCGTTCCGGCGCAGCGTCTCGACCTGGATGCGGCTCTCCTCGTTCTCGATGCCCTTCTCGCGGCCGACGTCGGTCGGCACGTTGTGATCGGGCACCGCAATGGTCTTCTGCGGGGCGCGCACGGTGCGTCCGGCCATGCGAAGGCCCTCGAAGGCCTGCGGGCTCGTCACCTCGTGGACGAGGTGGCGGTCGATGTACATGAGCCCGGTGCCGTCGGGCGCCTCGTGCACCAGATGGGCGTCCCAGATCTTGTCGTAGAGCGTCTTCGGATTTGACATGATTTCCCCCCGCGAGGATGGTTTCGGCAGACGATGGCGGCAGGCGGGCGGCATCAGCCGCGGGCGAATAGCCCCAGCGCACGCCCGTGAAAACGCCAAGGCAGGCGCACCCGGTCATCCATGTCGAAAATCCGTCGCATCGGCGCTTGTCTAGCCCCGAATCGGCGGGGCCACAAGCGGCCGCGCGCTTGGCAAGCCCGCGCTGGCGGCGCATCCTCGGCCGGCGGATCGAGGAGGTGCGGATGGACTGGTCGGCAGCGCAATATACCCGCTTCGAGACGGAGCGGTCGCGGCCTTGCGCGGACCTGCTGGCACGGGTCGGGCCGGCCGGCGTGTCGAGCGCGGTTGACCTCGGCTGCGGTCCCGGCAACTCGACGGAGCTGCTGCAGCGCCGCTATCCGGACGCCGAGATCATCGGCATCGACAGCTCGCCCGACATGCTCGAGGCGGCGCGGCGGCGGCTGCCGGGGATCCGGTTCGCGCAGGCGGATATCGCCCGCTGGGACGACCCGGGTCCGTTCGACGTGATCCTCGCCAACGCGGCGCTGCAGTGGGTGCCGGACCACGAGACGCTGTTCCCCGCACTGCTGCGCCGGCTCGCGCCGCGCGGGCGGCTGGCGGTGCAGATGCCGGACAACCTCGACGAGCCGAGCCACCGGCTGATGCGCGAGACCGCGGCGGAAGGGCCCTGGGCGGAGCGGCTGGCGGGCGCGGCGGACGCCCGGGCGCCGCGGCATTCGCCCGAGTGGTACTTCCGCCTGCTGGGCGGGAAGGGGGCCAGCGTCGACATCTGGCGCACGACCTATTTCCATCGGCTGGAAGGTGCCGCGGCGGTCGTCGAGTGGGTGAAGGCCACCGGCCTTCGGCCCTTTCTCGAGCCGCTCGGCGAGGCCGAGCGCGTCGACTACCTGGCGCGCTACGAGGCGCGGATCGCAGCGGCCTATCCGGCGCTGCCGGACGGCAGCGTGCTGCTGCCGTTCCCGCGGCTCTTCATGGTCGCGATCCGGCCCTGAGCGGCTGCTTGTGCAGCGTCATCAGGGTCGCGCCGGCATCGTCCAGGAGGACGAGCTTGTCGTCCTCGATGCGGTAGCTCTTGGACGCCTCCAGGCCCGAGAAGAACTTGCTTTCCTGCTCCATCTGCGCCGGCGGGCAGGCCCGCCGGGTCGAGGCCAGCGGGCCGATCGCGAGCGTGGCGCCGTCGACGGTGTAGTGCCCGGTGAAGCTGTTGCAGCCGCCCTGGCCCTGCGCCGTGCCGGTGTCGGTCAGCTTGACGTAGGACGTGACGCCCTCCGCCGACGGCGTTCCGCCGATGTCCTCGGCGATCCAGCTCGCCAGCAGCGGCGCCGCCGCCTCGGGGGCCGCATTGTCGGTCCCGGGCGTGGCCTCGCCCTGGGCCATGGCCAGCCCCGTGCCTGCCACCAGTCCCAGCCCGATGATCGCCAGCTTCAGCATGTCAGAGCGCTCCTCCGCCGTTGTAGAACTCCGGGTCGGGCCGGATGAACCCCGCGGGAATCCCGCGCCGGCTGGTGATCGCCGGGTTGAGCCGCCGCGCCGCCGCCGGATGGTCGGCGGCGATGGCGCCGAGCCGCGCCAGGAGGGCGACGATGGCGCATTCCGAGCCGCGGGTGGCGCCGTCCTCGATCTTGAGCGCGACGCCGAGCCCGCGCCCGGGCAGGATCGCGACGAAGACCGCTTCGGCGCCGGTCTTGACCGCGACCGCGCCGTCCATCGCCGCCATCAGCTCCGAGCAAGCGCGGCCTTCGCCGGCGACGAGCAGCGGATGCGCCACCATCGCCGCGACCAGCCGCCGCGCCGCGCCCTCACGCACGGGGCCGAGCCCGCGCGGATCGGCCATGCGGGCCATGGCGCGCGCGAGGCCGTGCACGGTGGTGGCGAAGTTCGGCGCCGAGCAGCCGTCGACGCCCCAGCCCGGGCTCTCGGCGCCGCACATCTCCTCGAACGCGGCGCGCACCGCCTGCTGCACCGGGTGGTCGATCTCGACGTACTCGCTGCCGCCGCCGAGCCGGCGGTTCAGCGTCAGGAAGCCCGCGTGCTTGCCAGAGCAGTTGTTGTGGAGCTGGCAGGGCGCCTCGCCGGCAACGATCAGCCGCTTGCGCTCGGTCTCGTCCGGCGGCACCTGGATGCCGCAGCGCAGGTCGGCATCGGAGAGGCCCATGTCCGCCAGCCAGCGACCTACCCGCTCGACGTGCATCGCCGAGCCCTGGTGCGACGCGCAGGCCAGCGCCAGCTGCTCGGAGCCGAGGCCGTCAGCCGCGCCGCTCTCGACCAAGGGAAGAGCCTGGAGCATCTTGCAGGACGATCGCGGGAAGATCACCGCGTCGGGGTCGCCCCATGAGGCGAGGACCGCGCCGGCGGCGTCGCAGATCACCGCATGGCCGCGGTGGCGCGATTCCGGCAGGCCCCCGCGCCAGACCTCGACCATCGGAACCGCGTCAGCCATCCTCGAACCCTTCCGCCAGATCCTTCCCCAGTACCGCATGAAGGTGGCGGAAGGCGAGCCTGATCCGCGACTTGAGCGTGCCAACCACCGAGCGTGCTGCAATCTCGCCGTGGGCTGGAAGGGCTGGTCGAGCGACGCCGCCGTTGCCCGCCGAAACGCGTCGATCCGCCGGTTGCATCGCTCCGAGCGGCGGCGGTGTCCGGAAGTGGCGCGGCGGGTATGGTCGGGCCTTGTATTGCGCGCCGCTGCCAAGGGGGCGACAAGCGTCACGGCTCGGTGAAATCCGCGCAAGGGACTGGAAAATCCCCCGCGCGACGCGCTAGACTAGTATCGGCAACGTTACAAAGACGAGCTTGACTGCGACCCTGCTCCGCACTGGGCAGAGGTTCGCCGGAACAAGCCGATGACGAGCAGGAGACAGTGAGCGGATGAGATTGAAGTCTTGCCAAGCGGTTGCGTTCTGCCTTGCGCTCGGCGCTGCCGCGCCGGTGCTCGCGCAGTCCGCGGAACCCGTCGCCGCCCACACCGACTGGAGCGTTTTCGTCGCAGGCAATCCCAAGGAATGCTACATCGTCTCGCGGCCGACCTCGTCGACCGCCAAGCGCGACGGAAAGACGACGGAAGTCCAGCGTGGCGACATCAGGATCTTCGTATCGTTCCGGCCGGGCGAGAACGTCTCGAACGAGGTCTCGTTCACCGGCGGCTATCCGTTCAAGGACGGGAGCACCGTCGGGCTGACCATCGGGTCCGACAAGTTCAGTCTCGTCCCCGGCCAGGGCGATGCCAACGAGTGGGCCTGGACCAGCCCCTCGGACGACAGCCGGGTGGTCGCGGCACTTCGCAAGGGCGCCTCGGCCAAGCTGACCGGCACCTCGGCCCGCGGCACGGTGACCGAGGACACCTTCTCGCTATCGGGCTTCACCGCCGCCGTCGAGGACGCCGCCGGCCGCTGCCGTTGACGCGGATTTCCCGCTAGGCTGGCAATTCCCGCCCGGATTCGCTATCTGATGCGGTGGAGCGCGCCGGTTCCGGCGCGCAAATGCATTTCAAAGAAGCCCGATGACCGCTCCTGCCGTCCCGATCACGCCCGACCTCCTGACGCTGCCGCGGCGCGCCGCGGCCGAGGGGCTGCCGAACCTCGTGGGCCTCGGGCGGGACGAGCTCCGCGCGGCGCTGGTCGCAGCGGGCACGCCGGAAGCCCAGGCGGCGATGCGGGTCTCGCAGATCTGGCAGTGGGTCTACCACCGCGGCGCGCGCGACTTCGACAGCATGACCAACCTCGGGCGCCCCTATCGCGAGCTTCTCGCCGCGAACTTCGCCATCGAGCGGCCCGAGATCGTGACGCGCCAGGTCTCGGCGGACGGCACGCGCAAGTACCTGCTCAGGATCGCCGGCGGCCACGAGATCGAGACGGTCTACATTCCCGAGACCGACCGCGGCACGCTCTGCATCTCGAGCCAGGTCGGCTGCACGCTCACCTGCACCTTCTGCCACACCGGCACCCAGCGGCTGGTGCGCAACCTGACGCCGGCCGAGATCGTCGGTCAGATCCTCGTGGCGCGCGACGACCTCGCCGACTGGGGCCGCAAGCCGGACGAGAAGCGGCTGGTCTCGAACCTGGTGCTGATGGGCATGGGCGAGCCGCTCTACAACTTCGAGGCGGTGCGCGACGCGATGCGGATCGCGATGGACGGCGAAGGCATCGCGCTGTCGCGGCGGCGGATCACGCTTTCCACCTCGGGCGTCGTGCCCGAGATCGCCCGGGTCGGCGCCGAGATCGGCTGCCTGCTCGCGATCTCGTTCCACGCCACGACCGACGTGGTGCGCGACGTCCTCGTGCCGATCAATCGCAAGTGGAACATTGCGGCGCTGCTCGAGGCCTGCCGGGCCTATCCGCGGCTGTCGAACGCCGAGCGGATCACCTTCGAGTACGTGATGCTGAAGGGGGTCAACGATTCGGACGGCGACGCCCGCCGGCTGGTCAGGCTGATCGCCGGCATCCCGGCCAAGATCAACCTGATCCCGTTCAATCCCTGGCCGGGCGCGCCCTACGAGCGCTCGGACCCGGAGCGGATCGAGGCGTTCGGGGCGATCGTCAACCGGGCCGGCTACGCGAGCCCGGTGCGCACCCCGCGCGGCGAGGACATCATGGCCGCCTGTGGCCAGCTCAAGAGCGCGTCCGAGCGTGCCCGCCGCAGCCGCGTTGCCGTTTGAACACGCCCCACCCGACCGTCGGCGGTCCTTCGCCAAGGCACTTTCCGAATCCCCCCGATTAGGAGTATTTCAACCTAATCAGGCAGAAATGACGACGTCCTCAAGGACGCAAAAACACGGCAACGAAAAAAGAGCAGGCGACATGAACGAGCGGACGTGGATGAACGAGGACGCAGCGCATCCTCACCCAGAAGACCGGACGGGCGAGGATAGTCTCTGGACCCGGCGCAGCGCCCTGGCGCTGACGGCGGGTTTTTTCGCGCTCGGCGCCACCGGAGCGCCGGCACGGGCGGCCTACACCCAGGCGGCGGCGCCGCGGGCGACTAGCATCGTCGTCTCCAAGACCAACCGGGTCATGGCGCTGATGTCCGGCGAGAAGACCCTCAAGCGCTACCAGATCCACCTCGGTTTCCAGCCGGTCGGGCCCAAGATCCAGTCGGGTGACGGCCGCACGCCAGAGGGCACCTACTTCATCGACCGGCGCAACCCGCGCAGCGACTTCTACCTGAGCCTCGGGGTCAGCTATCCCAACTCGCTCGACGTGGCGCGGTCGAAGGCGCTGGGGTTCAATCCCGGCGGCGACATCATGGTGCATGGCGGCCCGCGCCGCGCGGCGGACCGCCGCAGGGACTGGACCGCGGGCTGCATCGCCGTCACCGACGCGGAGATGGAGGAAATCTGGTCGATGGTGCCGACCGGCATCCCGATCACCATCCTGGCCTGACGCGCCCCGGGGTCACTCCCCCAGAAGCTCCACCCACCAGATCTTGCCGGTTGTCGGCTCCTGGAACCAGCCGATCCCGAGGCCACGCGCCGCGGGATCGAGAATGACCGACCGGGTGTCGCCGAAGTCGAGCCAGGTCTTGAGCACGGTCAGGTCCGAGTCCGAGCCTTCCGAGAGGTTCTCGCCGACCAGCTCGCCCCTGTAGCCCGCCCGGAAGGCGCGCTCGCGCGGGCTCGTCAGGTCCGATCCGAAATGCCAGGCGCGCTGCTGCACGTACATGTCGCGGGCATGGGTGTCGGCCGCCGCGTTGAGCTCGGCGGAGAGCTGCACCGGCGGCACCCCGGCGTCGGCGCGCACCGCGTTCACCGCGTCGAGATGCCGCAGGCGGATCTCGTCGCGGTCGGCGTCCGATATCCGCGAGGCGCCCCCGCCCGAAGAGCTGCACGCCGAGATCGCAAGCAGGACGGCGACGGCGGCTAGATACGGGCGGAGCATCGCAAAATCCGTCAAATCATTGTTCAGTCATCGTCTCTAGCGAGTTTCGCATAGGCGTTCAAACCCTAACCTGCCGAATTTCGCGCAGCCGGCAGCGTTGCCGCTGTCCCAACTGTGAGTTGCAGAGCCGGCGACTCCTGCGGCATACTCCCGCGCGAATTTATGATTGGGCTGGAGTATGGATATGCCACGAGATCGAGGCGGCGAAGACCGCCGCATGAACCGGCGATCGTTCGGCCGTCTCGCAGCCGGCGGGCTTGTCGGCGCGGCCGGGCTGATGGCGACCGGGTCGGCCTTCGCCGCCGAGGCGGACCAGGCGTTGCACGACTACGTGCCGGATTCCCAGGACGCGCCGATGCTGCTGCGGCGCATCTCCGGCCTGCATACCGAGCGCTGGCAGGACCATTTCAGCTCGATCTCCCAGGATGCGATCCTGGTCAACATCGACGATCGCGTGCTGCACTACTGGGGGGCGGACGGGTTTTACCGCATCTATCCGACCTCAGTGCCGCTGACCGACGAGATGACCCGCCGCGGCCCGACATCGATTACGCTGAAGCGACCGGACCCCGACTGGCGCCCCACCGCGGCGATGCTCAAGCGCCGGCCCGACCTGCCAACGTACGAGCCGCCGGGGCCGGACAATCCGCTCGGCGTCCGCGCGCTCAACCTCAGCTGGCCCGCGTACCGCATCCACGGCACCAACGACATCCGCAAGATCGGACGGCAGTCCTCGAGCGGCTGCATCGGCCTGTTCAACGAGCACATCATCGAGGTCTACGACCGGGCGCAGGTCGGAACCCCGGTCATTCTGATCTGACGGCTCCTTCGGATGAACCGGTGCTTCAGCGCAGCGCCGGTTCCATTCCGGGCGCGAGAATCGCCGGTTCGGGCAGATTTAATCGCGCAGGTATTCTCTGGTTGCCAATTCCGGAGCCTCGGTTCCGGCCCAGCCAAACCCTCGGCGGCGTCGTCCGATTTGGCCGCAAAGCCTCTATCTAGGGAAATCGGAACGCTTGAACGCGCTATCTAGCGCCGGCCCGGTTCCGCCTCGCACTCTCGCAGACGAGGCGGCCTCGCACCTGCACACTGGCGTACCGAGGGTGCCGAACGGCGGTGTTGCCAGAATGACAACACCTGTGATTTACTAGAGCATGCCGCTTTCGCCGATTGAATCTACGACGGAAAGTTGGTTAGTGTGATGGCATTAGCTTGTCCGCTCGCAGGTCCGGGCGAGCTAGCAGTATCGCAGACCCGCACTCTGAGGAGGACACGAATGAAACTTATCGTTAGCACTGCGGTAGCTCTCCTGCTGGCCGGCCAGGCCTTTGCCGGCAACCTGGTCTTCGAAGCTCCGCAGGAACCGGTCGTCGTGGCGCAGCCTGCCCCGATGGGTGGATCGAACGCCGCCTGGCTCATCCCCGTGATCGGCCTTGCCGCGATCGCTTACGCGATCTCGAACGACAACAACAACAACGACAATTCGAACGGCAACAACAACAACAACAACTGAGCTATTCCTCCCGGAGGAGCCGTGGTTTCCCTGCGGCGCCTAGCGCGAATAAAGACGAGGCATCACCGGCGACGGTGGTGCCTCTTCACGTTTGCCAGGGGCTCCGACGCTCGCGGTCCGAGGACGTGCGCGTCAGTCGCCCGTGTAGGGCAGCAGCACCTGAAGGTCGAGCAGGTCCATCCTCGGGCCGACCCATTGCAGGCTGCGCCAGATCGTTCCGGTTGATGTGTCGACGAAGTGCAGGTTCTCGAACCGGCCGCTCGGCCCGGTGCAGGTCTCGCTGACCTGGACTCCGCTGTAGCGGATCTGGAGGATGGTCATCTGCGCCGGGACGCCGGGCTCGAAGCTGCAATCGTAGGTCTCGACGCGGCCCTTTGGACCGTCGCCGGGCAGCTCGTAGACCCGCTGCACCCGTGCCGGCCAGCGCGACGGCGGGATCGGGGTCACGAGCGGGTCGGGCGCGCTGCTCCAGGCCGAGAGCAGGTCGGTCCCGAGACCGCGCGTCCCGGTGATCTCGGCGCCGCCGTGCAGGGTGACCTGCTGCTGCAGCGCCGAGGCATAGGTCACGTAGCCGCGGTTCTCGGCGGCGGCGTACATCAGTGTTGGCGAGGGGTCCGAGCCGAGCCGGGCCTCGATCGCCGCCACGTCCGCGTTGACGATGTCGGCGCGGGTGATGGCGCGCGGCGGCGTGCTCGGCGCCGCCGCCTTGTGCGACCAGAAGCCGCCGACCTCGCTCAGCGCGGCCTGGACGATCGGGTCCTTCTCGCCGCTGCCGCAGGCGCCGAGCGCCAGGAGCGAGAGTATCGCCAGCTTCCTCATTGCCAGAACGCTCCCCAGTTCTGCTCCAGGTGCGAGCGGTCGAGATCGCGCACGATCGGGTAGAGCCGGTTGGCGATGTTGAGCTGCGCACCGCCGTTGCTCGCCAGCGACGTCAGGTTGCCTTCGACGGTCTGCCGCGTCTCGAACGGCGTCGCCCAGCGCAGCGGGATCGAGAGCGTGATGCCCTTGTTGAAGCTGCCCTCGCCGAACTCCTCGGCCGAGACGTCGGTCTTGGTCGCGTACGCGCCGATCGACCAGCCGTTGGCGAACCGGCGCGACGCCGCGATGGTGGCGCCCCAGTCGCCGGCGAGATAGCGGCCGACGTCGAGCTGAGTCTCGATGCCGTTCCAGCCGGTATTCCAGTAGAACGAGGCATGTCCCATGGCGACCTGGTAGTCGTAGTAGCCAAATCCGAACGGGCTGTTGAAGTCCCTCTGCGCCACGTAGTTCAGTTCCAGCCCGAGCCCCCAGCTCTGGTTCACCGGCTTCCACAGCACCTCGCCGCTGATGCCGCCGAACTCGCGCTCGAGAAGGCCCACGGACGCGCGCGCATAGGTGTCGCCGTTCAGTTTGAAGAGGTAGTCGCCCGTCAGCCGCACCAGCTTGGGGTCCCAGCCGGAATAATATCGCGCCGAATCGCTCTGCACCGGCGGCAGCGTACCGCTTGGCTCCGACCCGGGATCGCTGAAGACCCCGAGGACGGGCTGGCGGATCAGCGTCGAGAACGACAGCCCCGGCGTCACGCTTGACGCTGCCGCGGAACTGCGCGGTCAACTGCGGGCGAAATCCCGTATTGCCGCCGAAGATCTGCACCGTCGGAACCGGAATCACCGCCCAGCTCGTCGCCGGGTAGATGTCGCGCGACCAGCTGGTGCCCGAGGCGAGGACCGGCAGCGCGCCGCTGAACTCGGTGGTCTGGTAGCTCAGCGCGCCGGCGTTCGGCCGGTTCGCCTGGTTCTCCAGATCGGTGCGGTCGATGGTGACCGTCGTCGTCGGCAGTCCGCTCTCGACCGGGGTGATCTTGAAGTGCTCGACCGAATAGGGCATCGCCGCGGCCAGAACGGCGGCGGTGCGGCCGATCGCCTTCGGGGTCTGGCTGATCTGGTTGTTGACGATGCGCACGTCGACGGTGTCGGCCGTGTAGCTCATCGCCTGCAGCGTGATGCCGTCGGCGTTCAGCGCCTTGCCGATCGCGCTGGTCAGCTTGGCCTCCGCCGCGGGATCGTTGACCCAGGCGCCGCTCCGATTGGCGTTTGCCGGGCGCGCGTTGATCGGCACCGGCCCGGTGCCGAGGTTCTGCGGCGCCAGCGGCTGGTAGGGATTGCCCGACACCACCACGTTGAAGCCGAGCGTCGAGCCGTACATGTAGTAGCCGCCCAGCGTGATGCCCGGCCGCAGCCGGTATTCGGCGCCGAAGTTGAACGGGGACTTGCGCTCGAACTCCGAATCCGGCCCCTGCTGCTCACGGGTGTAGGCGTCGGAGGAGACCTCGGCCTTCAGCGTCAGCTTGTCGATCGGGGTGCGCCACTCGACACCGCCGAAAAAGCCCATGTTCTCGCCGTGGAAGAAGGTATCCCAGGAGATCTTGCCGCCTTCGCCGAAGTCGTTGTTGCGTTCGCAGAAGCTCTCGGAGATCGAGCAGAACGGGTTCTGCACGCCGCCGACGCTGGCGAGCCGCCCCCAGCCGAGGCCGCCGGTGACGGTGAAGTCACGGGCCACCGTCTTGGAAGCGACGAGATACTCGGCCGAATAGATGCCGGTGCCGAGAAAGTCGCGGAAACCGAGGCCCACCGACGGCTGCCATCCCTTCTCCTTCAGGAGCTGGAACTGCAGGTCGAAGCTGCGGTCGAAAAGGTCGTAGTTCGGATCGCCCGGCTTGCCGAAGTTGTTGATCGTCGAATAGCGCACCGTGCCCGAGAGGCGAGGCAGGATCTGGAAGGTGAAGTTGCGGCGCGAGGTCTCGCCGAACTGGCTGTAGCTGGCTGAGACCTGCGCGTCCGGCTGCGCCTCGGCGCTCGGCATGTCGATCAGGCCGGTCGTGCCGTAAAGATTGAGGCTCGGCCGGACCGTGGCTTCCTGCGCCGGAACCGTCGTGCCGGGCGCGACCGACGCCGCGGCCGTCAGCGCCAGCAAGGCTGCTCCCGCACGCAGGCGCTGTTTCGACATCCCACCTACCTCAATGGTGGCCGGAATCCGGCCACCTTATGGCGACTTTGCGCAGAGTCCTTGGCCGATGCGCCGGCCGATTGCCAGCACGGAAAGCAATCGCGCGGGCGATTTCCGCCGCGCTGTTGCGCGCGTCCCTCAGCCCCCGGCGGCGAGAATGGCGCGAAGGCCGGCGCGATAGTCGGGGAAAGCCAGCGTCACGCCAAGCTCCTCCTTGATCCGGCGGTTCGAGACCCGCTTCGACTCGGCCCAGAAGGTCCTCGCCATCGGCGACAGCTCCGCGGCCTCGAACGGGATCGCCGGCGGCACCGGCAGGCCGATCAGCTCTGCGGCGAAGGCGATGACGTCCTGGGGCGGCGCCGGCTCGTCGTCGGCGACGTTGTAGACGCGCCCCGGCATGGGCCGGTCCAGCGAGGCGCGGAGCACGCGCCGCGATATCGTCGACGTGGATGCGGCTGAAGACCTGCCCGGCCTTGACGATCCGCTGTGCCCGTCCCTCGCGAAGTCTGTCGAAGGCGCTGCGCCCCGGTCCGTAGATGCCCGCCAGCCGGAAGACCTGGACCGGCAGGCCGCTCGCAAGCCACGCGCGCTCCGCCGCGACCCGCCACCGGCTCCGCTCGTTCACCGGAAGAAGGGCGCTCGTCTCGTCGACCACGTCCCCCTGGCGATCGCCGTAGACGCCCGTCGTCGAGAGATAGCCGATCCAGCCCGGCCCCTCGAGGTCCGCCGCGTACCGGCCGAGCACAGGATCGCCCTCCGCGTCCGGAGGCAGCGACACGAGCACCGATTGCGCCACGCCGATCGCCGCGGCCACGGCTGCGTCGTCAGCCCAGTCGACGGGCTCGACCCCTGACTGGCGCATGGCTTCGGCCCGCTGCGGCGAGCGTGTGGTGCCGATCACCCGCCAGCCGCTCAGGCTTGCGGCGAGGGCGTTCGCCGAGTAGCCATGGCCGAGCATCAGAAACACCGGGCAGCTCATGGCCCGTCCTTACCCGAGGCCCCTCGCCAATGCGATGGCTTTTCCTGATCGCCGTCTGCGCCGCCGCCCCCGCCGCGCACGCCGAGATCCGCACCACGCAAGACTGCACGGCTGCGGTGGCGGCCAATCCCAGCGCCGCCCGCGAGGAGGCCGCGATCTGGGAGCGGCTCGGGGGCGGCGTGCCGGCGCGCCTCTGCGAGGCGGCGGCCCTGGCTGCGCAGGGCGCGCACGCAACGGCCGCCCGCATCCTGACGAGCGTCGCCGACAATCCCAACCGCGCCATGAGCGCGGGGCTGCGTGCGACGGTGCTGACCGACGGCGCACGCCAGTGGCTCGCCGCGGAACGCCCGGACCTCGCCGCTGCGGCACTCGCCCAAGCCGACACGATCACGCCCGCGACCGTGGACCGCCAGGTCCTCACCGCGCGGATCGCGGCGGCGCAGTCCGACTGGCCGGCTGCCACCACGGCGCTGCGGGCCGCGCTCGCCACCGCGCCCGACGACGCGCTCGCCCATGCGCTCCTCGCCGCGACGCTGCGTAACCAGGACGATCCAGCGGCCGCGCTCGCCGAGGCCCAGCGTGCGCGCCGGCTCGATCCCGACCTGCCGGAGGCGCTCTTCGAGACCGGCGCTGCACTGGCCGAGACCGGCGATGCCAAGGGCGCCGCCCAGGCGTGGCTCGACCTGATCGACCGTCATCCCGACAGCGACCTTGCGGGCCTCGCCCGGAGCAACCTGCAAGCGCTCAACTGAGCCGCGCCACAGCCCAGGCGCCGGCGTCGCGCACCGTCGCGTCCGCGTCCGCCGCCAGGTGTCGCGCCGCGGGCAGCAACGCCGGATCGCCGGAGTTGCCGATGGCGTACGCGACGTTGCGCACGAAGCGGTTGCGCCCGATCCGCTTCACCGGCGAGCCGCGAAACGCCTGCCGGAAGCCAGCGTCGTCCAGCCTTGCGAGATCGGCGAGCTTCGGAGCGGCCATCTCGTCGCGCTCCCGGTAGCCCGCCTCGTGCGCCGCGGCGGCGAACTTGTTCCAGGGACAGACCGCGAGACAGTCGTCGCAGCCGTAAATCCGGTTGCCGATGAGCGGCCGCAGTCCCGCGTCCACCGGGCCGTCGTGCTCGATCGTGAGGTACGAGATGCAGCGCCGCGCATCGAGCCGGTAAGGCGCCGGCAGCGCCCCGGTCGGGCAGATGTCGAGGCACGCCCGGCAGGAGCCGCAATGGTCGGCGGCGGCCTCGTCGCGCGGCAGCGCCAGCGCGGTGAAGATCGCGCCGAGGAAGAACCAGTTGCCGAGCTCCCGGCTCAACAGGTTGGTGTGCTTGCCCTGCCAGCCGAGGCCCGCCGCCTCGGCCAGCGGCTTCTCCATCACTGGCGCGGTGTCGACGAACACCTTGATCGCCGCGCCGGTCTCGGCCACCAGCCAGCGCCCCAGCCGTTTCAGCCGCGGCTTGACCAGATCGTGGTAGTCCCGCCCGCGGGCGTAGACGCTGACCGAGCCGCGGTCGCGGCGCTCGAGCAGCCGCAGCGGGTCGTCCTCGGGTGTGTAGACGTCGGCCAGCATGATGACCGACCGCGCCTCGGGCCAGAGCGCCGCGGGCGAGCCGCGCCAGGCCATCCGCTCGGCGAGCCAGCGCATCTGGCCGTGCCAGCCGGCGGCAACGAAGCGCTCCAGCCGTCCGGCGGCTTGCGGGATGGCATCGGGCGCGCAGATGCCGCAGGCGGCGAAGCCTTCCTCCGCCGCACGCGCCTTCAGCCGTGCGGCGAGGTCGTCAGAAGTCGAGGTCCGCATAGTGTTGCGGCGGGGTGAACCCGGGCACGAGGTCGGTCAGGATCGACCGGAAGGCGGGGCGCGACTTGATCTTGGCGTACCACTCGTGGAGCCCGCTGTTGCGGGCCCAGTCGACATCGCGCACGTAGTCGAGGCAGGAGAGCTGCGCCGCGGCGGAGAAGTCGGCGATCGTCAGCATGTCGCCGGCAAGCCAGCGCCTGTGCTCCATCAGCCAGCCGATATAGTCGAGGTGGTACTTGATGTTGCGCGAGCCCGCCTTGATCTTCTCGCTCTCGGGGTAACCGGCCTTGGCGAGCTTCTTGTTCACCCGCTCGTAGAGCAGGTTCGCCGTGACTTCCTTGTGGAACTTGTCGTCGAACCAGCCCGCCAGCCGGCGGGCTTCGGCGCGGAGTGCCGGGTTCTTCGGCAGGAGCGGCGGCTCGGGCTGGGTCTCTTCGAGGTACTCGAAGATCGCCTGAGAGTCCGCAAGCACCAGGTTGTCGATCTTCAGCACCGGAACCTGCCCGGCGGGATTGAGGCGGAGGAAGTCCATCCGCCGCTCCCACGGCCGCTCCTCGACCAGTTCGACTTCAATCTTCTTCTCCGCCAGCACCAGGCGGATCTTGCGGCAGAACGGCGATAGCGGCTGATGGTACAGACGGCGCATTGACGGGCCCTTTTTTTATTTGCTCGATGCCCGACTATTCCCGCAATCCACTCGCTTTTCAACCCACAGCGAATCACCCGGCGGGATGGCGCGTCCATGGAAAAAGGGCAATGCCGTTTTGCGGCCGGTCCTCACGCCACAGCCGGGAACCACCCGCGGCAGAGCGCGCACCTGCCGGCGCGCGCCCCGCGTCCGCAGGACTAGAAGTAGGCGTGCGCCATGTCGATGATCCGGATGGTGTGATCCGGGCCCGGCTGATCGATGTCGATGATCAGCGTGTCGTACTTGTCCTGCCTGACATGCACCGCGCTCGATGCGCGATCGAGTTCTCGCAGGTCATTGAGGCTATCGAGCGTCACCGAAGCGCCCTTGCCCGAGACCGCCAGCGGATTGCCGCCTGCCTGGTCATGGAAGGTGCCCTTGGCATAGTCGTGCAGGACGATGCGGTCGCCATCGTCGAAGTTCAGCCCGCGCACTTTGTCGGTCTTTCCAGCCGCGTCGAAGCGGAAGGTATCGCCGAAAGCGTCGGCCGACACCTTCTGCGCGGCTGCCTGCAACGGTCTGCGCGGCGGGAGCGTTCGACGAAATGTTCGCGGTGGTGCCGAGCTTCACGATCTTGTTGTTCGAAATCGTCCAGCCCGGCTCGCTCTTGTGCGTGGGCTGCCAGTTGCGCGGCACTGGCTTCGGGGAGCTTGTGGGTCTCGTTTCCGGTGATGCTGACGCCGGTGGAATCCTTGTGGACCCGAATGACCGGATGCGGATTACCGAATTATTGGTAGTGGGTGTCCTGCAGGATGGTGTTGTTGGTGATCTTCAGCCCGATGGTCTGCCCGACTGCGATGCCGAGTACTTGGCCGCTGACGATCGTGTTATTGTCGATAGTGAAATTGCGATAGTAGTGCGGAGCTGCCGGCGCCGTTCATGGCAAGTTCATTGTTTATGTAGATGCCGTGGCTCTGAGCAATTGTGCGTCTCGATCGTGTTGTCGCGGATCGTAACGTCGCTCGAAGCTGACTTTACTCCCGATATTGTAGAACTGCATGCCGTCGGTGTGCTTCCGCCCGCCAGGGACGTTCAGGCTGATGTCATTGTTCTGAAACAGCGCGTTGTGCACGCTGCCAATGATCATGGCGTCCCAGGCGACGTTCGACCAGCTGTTGTTCTTGACGGTCAGGTCGGTGACGTCCGTAAACTTGGTGGCAGTCTCAAACCCGGTGAAGTGACTGTTTTCCAGATCGAATCCGGTGGTCTTGCTCACCATGAGGCCACGCGTGCCATTCGAGGTCGGACCGTCGATATCGGCATTCCGGATGGTGATATCGGTCGAGCCTTGGATAAAGATGCCTCTCTGGCCTGCGTGGAGTTGGAAGTCTACCCCGTCAAAGGTCAGATGCTTGGCATTGGTAAGCTGGACGCTGGAAAACTTAACGTTTGCTCCAGCTTGCCTCGGTGATCACCGCGTTATGGTAGTCGCTACCCTTGGACGAGAGACTGTAGGTGCCGCTCGACAGTTCGATCTTGGTGCCGGAACCGGCTGACTTCAGAGCAGACTGAAGCTGACTGTTGTTTGATACTCTGACTGTTCCCATGGATTATTCTTCCTTGTTTTACTGCAGATATTCGCTGATTTGGCTGGCGAAAAACCGCAATGATGCCTTTCCTGGCATCGCGAGTGAACGACGCCCTGATTGTCGGCGCTATCGCACGCCGTCGGTCAGTATGTTGGTTGAGTGCCGGTCAGAGACCGGAGGTCACCGCCTTGGCAGACGGCTCGACCAGTTTGCCGTTCGAAGCGGCGCGAGGGCCTGGCGGGGGCGGCAAAGCTGCCCCCGACCGGCTGAACCGATCCGGTAAGCATCGGATCGCCGGACCGGCCGAGAAAACCGCCCGACGAAAAAGCCACCACCCAGCTCATTCTGCGCGATAGCGATCTTGCACATGGCAATCCTCTTGCAGCTTACGATAGTAACCAAGTCTTCGCCCCGATATACCGCACTCGAATCGTCACTACTTGATTACCAGAATCCGGTTGCTTGGCAGATTCTGGTGTAATCCGCGCCTAGCCTTGGCTCAAGATCGGACTTTTCCATGAGCAGATTCACGCCTGTTGTCGCAATACGATCAAGACCATGGAACGATTCTGAGCTGCGGTTCCAGGGTGGGAGGACGGGCCGGACGACCGGTTCGCGCCACCGCATCCTGAGGGCACGGCCTGGCCGTGAACCACCCTTAGCGCAAGCACGCCCCGCGGCCGTCTGCGCGGATCGTCGCCGCCCCCTTCTGGATCGCCGCGCCGCGCCGCTGGATGAACGGCGACCCTGAGACCGGAGAGCGCCCCTTGGGGTCGGGCAGAACCGCCATCAGCCGCGCAGAGCGCTGCGGCCCGAGATCGGCAGCGCCGGTCTGCCAGTAGTGCCGGGCCGCCGCCTCGACGCCGAAGACCCCCTCGCCCATCTCGGCGACGTTGAGATAGACCTCCATGATCCGCCGCTTGGGCCAGATCGCCTCGACCAGCGCGGTGAACCCGGCCTCGAGGCCCTTGCGCAGCCAGGATCGGGCGGGCCAGAGAAAGACGTTCTTCGCCACCTGCTGGCTGATGGTCGAGCCGCCGCGCAGCCGGGCGCTGTCGGCGAGCGCGGCGCGGATGCCCTCGACGTCGAAGCCCCAGTGGCGGCAGAAGTTGGCGTCCTCGGCCGCCGCCGCCGCCAGCGGCAGGCTCGCCGACATCGCGCCGAGCGGCACCCAGTCGCGCTCGAGGTGTCCGAGGCGCACCCGTTCGCTCAGCATGTAGAACGTCGGCGGCGGATCGACCCATCGGAAGAGCACGACGGCTCCGATCGCCAGCAGGATCAGCACCAGCCCGATCCGGACGAGCAGACGCCAGAGCCGCCGCACCGCCTGTGTCGTCCGCCGAATGACCATCGCCCGTTTCCTGCCGGGATTGCCGCGATGACGCAAGCCGCGCGTCTACGGCGGAGTTCCGCTGCACCTGCGAACGATGCTTCCCTGCGAAACTCTTCGGCCGTATGAGCCGTATCGCCGAGCGTCCGGAGGGGTCGAGATGCGATTTAACAGTTTCGCCTTGAGCACCCGGTGGCTCGTTGCCGCGTCGATCGAGGAGATCGCCGCGATCCTGGCAGCGCCGGAGCGGCTGACGGCCTGGTGGCCCGCGGTCTATCTCGCCGCGGAGGTGGTCGATGCCGGCGATGTCGACGGGCTCGGCCGCACCGCCGCGTTCAACACCCGGGGCTGGCTGCCCTATACCCTGCGCTGGCGGGGCAAGGTGGCTTCGAACCGCCTGCCGCACGAGCTGACGATCGAGGCCAGCGGTGATCTTGCCGGGCGCGGCATCTGGCGGCTCGAGCAGCGCCGCGACCTCGCCGCCGTCACCTACGACTGGGAGGTTCGCATCGAAAAGCCCGGCCTCAGGCTCCTGAGCCCGTTGCTGCGCCCGGTCTTTGCCGCCAACCACCGCTGGGCGATGGAGCGCGGGTTCCAGGGCCTCAACACCGAGTTGATCCGCAATCGCGCCGCACTGCTGACCGACCTGCCGCCGTTCGTCGAAGGGAGGCTGGTCTCGGTCGGCTGCTAAGCGGGGCGCCAGAGCGTCGTGAGCCCGTCGTCAGTCGCTCCGACGGGGTCGGAGGCCGGCGCCGGCAAGGCGCGGATTAGGTCCAGCATGGCTTCGCTCGGCGCATCGCGGCAGATGTCGGCGTGCTGCCCCGGAGGGTAGGCGCCGACCACCAGAAAATCCGCGCTTGCCGTCAGCCGGCAGTGTCCGGTACCGGCGGGCAGCACCGCCACGTCGCCGGCCCGGAACTCGACCGCGCGGCCATCCGGCCCGCCGAGCAGCACGCGCGCTGTGCCCTTGGCGACGCCGAGCGCCTCGTGACCGCGGGTGTGATAGTGGTGGAACGGATAGATGCCGTCGCGCCACTGCGGCGGCCAGCCGTTGCGCGCGAAGAGCGCCTCCAGCGCCGTGGCCGCCGCCTCCCCGTCCGCACTCACCACGCCGCGATAGAGCAGCACCGGCCAGCGCGGATGGTTCGGCATCGCGCCGCTGGGCTCAGGCCTGAAGCTCTCGCTCTGCATCTTGCCGGGTGCCGTGGCGGATTTCGGTCCCGAGCACCTTCAGGCACTCGCGCATGAAGCCGGCCAGCGCCGTCCAGCCCTTGGCCGAGACCATCGTGCCGTCGACGTGGACGCCGGTCGGTCCGGTGTCGACGTAGGTGCCGCCGGCCAGCCGCACCTCGGGCTCGCAGGCGTCGAGCGCCGCGACGCTCTTGCCCCGCACCACGCCGTCGACCGCCACGAGGATCTGCACGCCGTGGCAGATGGTGAAGATCGGCTTCTCCGCCTCGTGGAAGTGCCGGACGAGAGCCTGGACCCGCTTGTCGGTGCGGATGTACTCCGGGCCGCGGCCGCCGGCGCAATAGACCGCATCGTAGCTCTCTGGTACCACCTCGGCGAATGTCTTGTTGAGCGCGTAGTTGTGCCCGAGCTTCTCGGTGTAGGTCTGGTGCCCCTCGAAGTCGTGCAGCGACGTCGCGATCACGTCGCCCGCCTTCTTGTCCGGGCAGACGACGTGGACGGTGTGCCCCACGGCATGCATCGCCTGCTCGAACACGAAGATCTCGTATTCTTCGCTGAACTCGCCCACGAGCATCAGGATCTTCTTGCCGGCCATCTGGGTTCCTCCCGTCGAGCGCGGCTTCCGCGGCCGCGATTTTCGCGGACAATCTGGCAGGTCTGCCAGCCTGCGTCTACAGGCGTCCTCGGGGTGGAACAGGATCGCGAGCCGCGCTTGGCATGCAGCGAAAAGCTGTTAGAACCCGACGCGAGCGGACCGGTCACCGCCAGACCAGGACAGCCATGATCCTCACGATCCTCCTCGATCTCCTGGCGGCGGCATTGGTGCTGGTGACGGTGCTGCCGATGGCGGCAAGCCATCAATGGTGGCTGCGCATGTGGGATTTCCCGCGCGTCCAGCTCGCCGCCTGCCTTGCCGCCCTCATCGTGATCCTGCTGCTGGTCGACGGCCGGGGCGGCTGGCCGCTCCTTCTCGGGCTTGCGGCCTGCCTCCTCTATCAGGGCTGGCGCATCTTTCCGTATACCCCGCTCGCCCGGGTCGAGATGGACCTCGTCCCCGCCGGTCCGGACACGATCACGCTCCTGGTCGCCAACGTGCTGATGGAAAATACCGCCCACGATCGTGTCAGGGCTCTCATCGCCAGGGTTGACCCCGACATCCTGCTGCTGATGGAGACCGACCAGGTCTGGATCGATGCGCTGGAGGGCGAACTGGCGCGCTACGACACCGTCGTCCGCAACCCGCGCGACAACCACTATGGCATGGTGTTCGCCACCCGGCTGCCGGTCTCGGACGCCCGGACCGTGTGCCTGACCGCCGACGACACGCCGTCGCTCTTCGCCGAACTGACCGGTCCCGGCGGGCAGCCGTTCCGCTTCGTCGGACTCCATCCCCGGCCGCCGGTTCCCGGCGAGGACACCGACGAGCGCGACGCACAGGTCCTCTTCGCCGCCCGCTTCGCCCGCAAGACGGCGATGCCGCTGGTGGTGATGGGCGACTTCAACGACGTGGCCTGGTCGCACACCTCGCACCGGTTCAAGCGGGTCGGCGGCTATCTCGACCCACGGGTCGGTCGCGGCCTCTATGCCAGCTTCGACGCGAAGCGCTGGTGGTTCCGCTGCCCCATCGACCAGATTTTCGTGACCCCCGAGGTCGCCGTCGCGTCGTTCGGACTGGCCGAGGCCATCGGCTCCGACCATTTCCCGCTGGTGGCGCGGATCATGCTCGACCCCGAAGTCGCCGCGCGAGCCAACCGGCCACCCCGCCCCCTGAGCGACGCCGAGCGGGCAGGCATCGACGCGGCCGCCGATGCGTGGGGAACCCGGATCGGCCTCCGCCCAGACCGCTGACGGCCGCTGCGGCGTGCGCAGGTGGCGAGCAGCCCCGGCGCTGCGTCCAGGGCTGCTCGCCGCACCTTATCCCATCAAATCGAGGGGATGCACTTCGGTGCCGTTGAGCATCACCGACTCTGCATCGGTATAGATATGCACCGTGTGCCCGTTGTTCGTGTCGATGAACTCGTAGCTGTCGAGCAGGGTCGCAACCTTCCCCGAGTCGGATCCGAAGCGACCGGCCGAAGCAATAAGGGCGAGATGATCCGCACCAAGCCCCGATGCGTCGCCTGAAACATAGCTGTTCAGTTGCCAGTGATCTTGGGGACGGTCATTGAACTCCAGACGATCTTCACCCCCGCCGAGGAACGCGACAAAGTCGTGGGTCGCAGTGCCCGTATTGGCATTCTTGTAGATTTCACCGAGGCTGTGCTTCACCAGGTCGTCGGCATTCGCGGCGCCTCCCGTCCCACTCTTGTCGTCCGCCCGATCCACCACGACCGCCTCAACGCTGTTGATGCTTCGGTTCAGCGCCGTCGAGAACTGGAACACCCGATCAAAGCCGTAGACATCCGCGACGTTGCCTTCCATGGCATGGTTGGTGCCCGTGTTTCGAACCGCCATCACGTCGAACCCGGAGCCACCGTCATAGACCGAGTTCTTGTAGCCCAAGCCTTGCTCGCCAGGGCCAGTGAAGTCGACAGAATCGAACCGCAGGATGTCATCACCCTTGCCACCGGCAAGAAGATCGATGCCACGCCCGCCACTTACATCGTCGTTTCCAGCGCCACCGTCGACGAAATCGTCGCCCACGCCGCCAGACAGCACATTGTTATTGCCATCTCCGACAATTCTTGTTCCAGCCATTTCCGTCCCTCTAAAATAAACTAAACGCGATCACCTGACACTCCAATAGAATGCCCGGAATCACCGCAACAGCCTAATACGCGAACACGGATTTGATCAACCAACAATTCTCTCAACAATGCGTGCTCGCTGCGAGCGAATAACCTCGATTATCTTAAGTCACCAGCCCACAGGTTTAATGTGACCGCTTAAAATGATCGTTCCGGTCGTAGAGGGGCGCCCCGGCATGGGACGCCCCTTTCAGGCCCGCGCCGCCTCGGTTTTGTCGCTCAGCGGATGCTCGAGGCGGTTGAGCATTTCCTTCGGCACGATCTGGCGAAACCTTGGCAGCTCCTCGGCCCAGTGCCGCAGGATCTCGGCGGCGCGCGGGCTGCCGGTCTCGCGGGCGTGCCGCTCGACCAGCCGCTTGAGCTGCATCTCCCAGAATTCGGCCGCGACCGGCACCGCGATCACCGTCTCGCCGTTCAGCCGCAGGTCGATCTCGCCGTCGCGGTCGTAGAGATAGGCCATGCCGCCGGTCATGCCGGCGCCGAAGTTGTCGCCGAACCGCCCGAGGATCACCGTGACGCCGCCGGTCATGTACTCGCAGCCGTTCGAGCCGCAGCCCTCGACCACCACCTCGGCGCCCGAGTTGCGCACGCAGAAGCGCTCGCCGGCGCGGCCGCTGGCGAAGAGCTGCCCCGCGGTGGCGCCGTAGAGCACCGTGTTGCCGATGATCGCGTTCTCGTGCGGCACCAGCGGCGAGCCGAGCGGCGGGCGAACGACGATGATGCCGCCGGAGAGCCCCTTGCCGACATAGTCGTTGGCCTCGCCCATCACCTCGATCTTGAGCCCGGGCGCGGCAAAGGCGCCGAGCGACTGCCCGGCCGAGCCCGCGAGCTTGATCGTCAGGTGGTCCGGCTGCAGCCCGTTGTCCTTCATGCCGAAGCGCTGGACGATGTGGCTCGACACCCGCGTCCCGATCGAGCGCAAGGTGTTCTGCACCGCGTAGCTGAGCTGCATCTTCTCGCCGTCCTTGAAGAACGGCTCCGCGTCCTGCACCACCTGTGCGTCGAGCGTGTCAGGCACCACCTGCCGCGGCTTCCTGCGGTCGTAGCTGATCGGCTCGCCCTGATCGACGTTGATGAGCAGCGGGTTCAGGTCGAGGTCGTCCAGGTGCTCGGCGCCGCGGCTGACCTGCGTCAAGAGGTCCGCCCGGCCGATCACCTCGTCGATCGACCGCGCACCGACGCTGGCCAGCACCTCGCGCACCTCCTGGGCATAGAAGCTCATCAGGTTCACCACCTTGTCGGCGGTGCCGGTGAACTTCGCCCGCAGCACCGGGTCCTGGGTGCAGACCCCGACCGGGCAGGTGTTCGACTGGCACTGCCGCACCATGATGCAGCCCATCGCGATCAGCGACGCCGTGCCGATGCCGAACTCCTGCGCCCCGAGCATCGCCGCGATGACGATGTCCCGCCCGGTGCGGAGCCCGCCATCCGTCCGCAAAATCACCCGGTCGCGCAGGTTATTCACCGTCAGCACCTGGTGCGCCTCGGAGAGGCCCATCTCCCACGGCAGCCCGGCGAACTTGATCGAGGTCTGCGGGCTCGCCCCGGTGCCGCCGTTGTGCCCCGAGATCAGGATCACGTCCGCCTTGGCCTTGGCCACCCCCGCCGCGATCGTGCCCACCCCCGACTGGCTGACCAGCTTGACGCAGACCTTCGCCCGCGGGTTGATCTGCTTGAGGTCATAGATCAGCTGCGCCAGGTCCTCGATCGAATAGATGTCGTGGTGCGGCGGCGGCGAGATCAGCGTCACCCCCGGGGTCGAATGCCTGAGCTTGGCGATCAGCTCGGTCACCTTGATGCCGGGAAGCTGCCCGCCTTCGCCGGGCTTGGCACCCTGGGCGATCTTGATCTCGAGCTCCTCGCAGTGGTTGAGATAGTCGGCCGTCACGCCGAACCGTCCGCTCGCCACCTGCTTGATCTTGGCCGACGGGTTGTCGCCGTTCGGCCCGGGCGTGTAGTGCGCCGGGTCCTCGCCGCCCTCGCCGCTGTCGGACTTGGCGCCGATCCGGTTCATCGCGACGTTCAGCGTCTTGTGCGCCTCCGGCCCGAGCGCGCCCAGCGACATCCCCGGCGTCACGAACCGCTTGCGGATCGCGGTGATCAACTCGACCTGGTCGAGCGGCACCGGGGCGTTCTTCGGCTGGAAATCGAGCAGATCGCGCAGGTGGATCGGCGGCCGCGCCTGCATCGCCTTGGAATACTGCTTCCAGACATCGTACGACCCGCGGTCGCAGGCCGACTGCAGGATGTGCATCGCCCGGGCTTCCCAGGCGTGGCTCTCGCCGGTGCGGCGGGCCTTGTAGAAGCCGCCGATCGGCAGCACCGCGTCGCCGCCGCGCCAGCCAAGCGCATGCATCGCCTCGACCTGCCGCTGGACGCCGGTGACGCCGATGCCGGAAATCCGGCTGAGCATGCCGGGAAAATACTCCGCCACCATCGCCCGGCTCAGGCCCACCGCCTCGAAGTTCAGCCCGCCGCGATAGGACGAGATCACCGAGATGCCCATCTTGGAAATGATCTTCAGCAGGCCCTGGTCGACGGCGGTGCGGAACCGCTCGATCGCACTCGTCAGGGTGCCGGGGATCAGGCCGCGCTCTACGCGGTCGGCGATGGAATCCTGCGCCAGGTAGGCGTTGACCGTGGTCGCGCCCGAACCGATCAGCACCGCGAAGTAGTGCGGATCGATGCACTCGCCCGAGCGCACGTTGAGCGAGGTGAACGTCCGGAGCCCCTTGCGGGTCAGCCAGGAATGCACCGCGCTGGTGGCGAGGATCATCGGCATCGCCACCCGCCCGGCGCTCTGGCCGATGTCGCTCAGCACCAGGTGGTTGGCGCCGGCGCGCACCGCTTCCTCGGCCTCGGCCCTGATGCGCGCAAGGCCGGCCTGCAAGGCGTCGGTTCCGCGCTCGAACGTGCAGTCGATCGCCACCGCGGCGTCGCCGAAGTGCGCCACCATCGCCTCGAAGCGGGCATTGGAGACGAACGGGCTCTCGAGCTGCAGGATCTCGGTTTGGCTGTTATCCTGGTCGAGCACGTTCTTGAGGTTGCCGAACCGGGTCTTGAGGCTCATCACCCGGTGCTCGCGCAGTGAGTCGATGGGCGGGTTCGTCACCTGGCTGAAGTTCTGCCGGAAGTAATGGCTGAGCGGACGATAGCGGGCGGAGAGCACCGCGGGCGGCGTGTCGTCGCCCATCGAGCCGATCGCCTCCTTGCCGTCCTCGGCCATCACCGCCAGCACGGTCTCGAGCTCTTCCACCGAATAGCCAGCCGCAATCTGCCGTCGGCGCAGCTCGGCGCCGCGAAAGATCGGGTGCTCGTCGCCGGTGCTGGTCAGCGCTTCGAGATCAGTGATCGAGCCGACCCACTCGCCAAACGGCTGGCTCGCCGCCATCCGGTCCTTGATCTCGGCGTCGTGGTAGAGCCGGCCCTCCCCCATGTCGACGGCGAGGAGCTGCCCCGGCCCGAGCGCGCCCTTCTCCACCGAGGTCATGTCGTCGGTCGGCACCATCCCGGCCTCCGAGCCCGCGATCACCAGCCCGTCGCCGGTGACCACATAGCGCATCGGCCGCAGGCCGTTGCGGTCGAGGCCGCCGCAGACCCAGCGCCCGTCGGTCATCGCGAGCGCCGCCGGCCCGTCCCATGGCTCCATCACCGCGTTGGAATAGGCGTACATGTCCTGCCACGCCTCGGGCATCTTGGTCGCGAGGTTCGACCAGGCCTCCGGCACCAGCATCGACTTGGCCATCGGTGCGATGCGCCCGGCGCGGACCAGCACCTCGAAGACGTTGTCGAGGGCCGCGCTGTCGGACGACCCCGGCAGCACGATCGGTTTTATGTCCTCGGCCAGTTCGCCGAAGGAGTCCGAGCTCATGCGGATCTCGTGGCTCTTCAGCCAGTTGAGGTTGCCCTTCAGCGTGTTGATCTCGCCGTTGTGCGCCAGCATCCGGAACGGCTGCGCCAGCCACCATCGCGGGAAGGTGTTGGTCGAATAGCGCTGGTGGTAGATCGCGAAGGCGCTGACGAACCGCGGGTCCTGCAGGTCGGGATAGAACACGCTGACGTGCTCGGCCAGCATCATGCCCTTGTAGATCAGGGACCTGCACGACATCGAGCAGATGTAGAGGTCGCGGATGTGGCTGCCCGCCTTCTCGATCCGCCGGCGGATCACGTAGAGCTCGCGCTCGAAGGTCTCCTCGTCGACGCCTTTGGCGTTGGAGATCAGGATCTGCTCGATTTCCGGTCGGGTGGCGTTCGCCTTGGTGCCGAGGCACGAAATGTCCACCGGCACGTGCCGCCAGCCGTAGATGTAGTAGCCCATCCGGAGCACTTCGGTCTCGACGATGGTGCGCGCCGTCTCCTGCGCGCCGAAGTCGCTGCGCGGCAGGAAGATCTGCCCTACTGCCAGCCGCTCGCCGCGCGGGGTGTGGCCGGTCCGCCGCACCTGGTCCTCGAAGAACGCCACCGGAATCTGCACGTGGATGCCCGCGCCGTCGCCGGTCTTGCCGTCGGCGTCGACCGCGCCCCGGTGCCAGATCGAGCTCAGCGCCTTGATCCCGCTCTCCACAACCTGCCGCCGCGCCTTGCCGTCGATGGCCACGACCAGCCCGACGCCGCAGGAGGCATGCTCCTGCTCGGGGTGGTAGAGGCCCTCGGCTTCCAGCCGCGCGAACTCGGCTTCCTTCGCGGCAATCCAGGCGTCGTCATGCATCGTCATCGCGTCACTCCTGGAGGGGCGGCTGTGCCGCACTTGATCTGGGGAGAATTATGCATGGCGGCCTCTGAGGCTGGCCCGAGCACCCTGCGGGCCGCGCCCGGAAACGTATGGACGATTGCCATACGCTTTCCATACGCCTTCCATACCCGCCGAGACGCTGCATGGCCCGGCTACTCCGCCGCCACCGCCGTCGCGCGGCCGTCGAGATAGGTCAGGATGCTTTCCGCAGCCTCGCGGCCGTCGCGGATCGCCCAGACGACGAGGCTCGCGCCGCGCACGATGTCGCCAGCGGCATAGACCCCTTCCAGGCTGGTTCGCTTGGTCAGGAAATCCGCCTTGACGGTTCCCCAGCGCGTTACTTCCAGACCTTCGACGCCCCAGAGCCGGGGCAGCTCCTCGGGCTCGAAGCCCAGCGCCTTGATCACCAGCTCCGCCGGCTCGGTATAGTCGGCATCCGGAATCTCTTCCGGCATCTGCCTCCCGGTCGCGTCCGGCGCGCCGAGGCGCATTCGCGTCACCCGCACGCCGGTGACCAACTCGTCGCCGGTGAAGCCCCGCGGCGCCGTCAGCCAGGCGAACTCGACGCCTTCCTCTTCGGCATTGGCCACTTCGCGCTGGCTGCCGGGCATGTTGGCGCGGTCTCGCCGGTAGAGGCAGGTGACCTTCGCGGCGCCCTGGCGCACCGCCGTCCGCACGCAGTCCATCGCCGTGTCGCCGCCGCCGACGACCACCACACGCTTGCCCGAGGCGTTGAGCTCGCCGCTGTCATAAGCCGCGACCGCATCGCCGAAGCCCTTGCGGTTGGACGCGGTCAGGTAGTCGATCGCCCGCACGATGCCGGTCAGGCCCGAGCCGGGTCCGCCGAGGTCACGCGACTTGTAGACGCCGGTCGCGATCAGCACCGCCTCGTGGCGCTCGCGCAGCGTGTCGAACCCGAGGTCCCGCCCGATTTCGCAGTTCAGCTCGAAGACAATGCCGCCGTCGCGGAACTTGTCGGCGTACCGGCTCACCACGTGCTTTTCCAGTTTGAACCCGGGGATGCCGTAAACCAGCAGACCGCCGGCCCGGTCATAGCGATCGTAGACGGTGACCTGAACGCCCGAGCGGCGCAGCATCTCGGCGGCCGCGAGGCCGCCTGGACCGGCGCCGACGATGCCGACGCTTTCGGGCCGATCCTGGGCGGGGCGAAGCGGCTTGACCCAGCCCTTGTCCCAGGCGGTGTCGGTGATGTAGCGCTCCACCGCCCCGATCGTCACGGTCCCGTGGCCGGACTGCTCGATGACGCAGTTGCCCTCGCAGAGCCTGTCCTGCGGACAGATGCGGCCGCAGATCTCGGGGAAGGTGTTGGTCGCCTGGCTGAGGTCGTAGGCCTCGCGCAACCGGCCTTCGGCGGTAAGCTTCAGCCAGTCCGGGATATTGTTGTGAAGCGGACAATGCGTCTGGCAGTAGGGCACGCCACATTGCGAGCACCGGCTGGACTGCTCGGCCGCCTTCTCCGCCGCAAAGTCGCGATAGATCTCGTCGAAATCCTCGCGCCGCTCGGACGCGCCGCGCTTGGGCGGCATGTCCCGGGCAACCCGCACGAACTTCAGCATCCGCTGCTCGGCCATCAGACCCTCCCGAAAGCCGCCGGAGCACCCTCCTTTGGACCGATCACGCTTCTATTGCATTCCGTTTCGGATGAAAAGTCATAATGACTGACCTAGTTTCCGACCGCATCCCCGGTTTCTGCCCGGCCTGCCGGATTCTTGGGCAAATTAGGTCCGTCTCGTTCCCTAATTTCCGAGAAGCAGCGCCACCAGCGCCACGCTGCCAACCACGATTCGCCACCACCCGAAAACAGCATACCCCCGCCGCGACACGAACCCGAGAAGCCCTCGCACCACGATCACGGCGGCGACGAAGGCGGCGACGAAGCCTATGACGATCAAGGTGGCGTCGTCGAACGACAGGACGTCGCGGTTCTTGTAGAGGTCGTAGGCGAAGGCGCCGGCCATGGTGGGCATGGAGAGAAAGAAGGAGAATTCGGCCGCAGACCGCTTGTCGGCGCCGAGGAGGAGGGCGCCGACGATGGTGGAGCCGGATCGGGAGGCACCGGGGATCAAGGCAAGGCACTGGAAAAGGCCGATCTTGAAGGCCATGCCAAGGGGAAAGTCGGCGGCATTGTCGAAAACCGGGCGCTCGGGGCGGCGGTCGACCCAGAGCAGGACGAAGCCGCCGAGGATCAGCATGATCGCGACGAGCATCGGGGTCTCGAAGAGCACCGTCTTGATGAAGTCGTGGAGCAGCACGCCGGCGACCACCGCGGGAAGAAAGGCGAGGAGGATGCCGGTGACGAAGCGGCGCGCCTTGGGGTCGGTCGGGACGGCCTTGAAGATGGTGATCAGCCGGCCGGCGTAGACCGCCAGGATCGCGAGGATGGCGCCGAGCTGGATCAGCACCTCGAAGGCCTTGCCCGTCGAGTGGAAGCCGAGGAAGTGGCCGGCGAGCAGCAGATGGCCGGTGGAGGAAACCGGGATGAACTCGGTCAGGCCTTCGAGCACGCCGAGGAGTGCGGCGACGAGATACGGCTGATGCTCCAAGATCAGGGCCGCAGGTTACGGGCGGAGGCGGTGATCGCGTCGAACTGCCCGTGCGGGCGGAAGACGTAGAGATAGCCTTCGAGCACGGCGTCCATGGCGGTGGGCCGGATACCGAGGTCGGCCAGTCCGGGGCTGCCGGGCCGCACCACGTTGTCGTGGGCGAGCAGGCGCACCTGATCGCGGGTGAGCAGCCCGTTCCCGATGGCCCCGCCGGTGAGCCGCGGCGCCAGATCGAAGACCCAGGCGTTGATGCGGGCGAGCCAGAAAGGCAGCGCCAGCAGCATGCGGCGGCGCTCGATGATCCCGAGCAGGCGCTGCATCAGCGCGCGGAAAGTCGCGACCTCGGGGCCGCCGAGCTCGTAGATGCCGGGAGCGGCGTTGCCGGTCGCGGCGGCCTCCGCGGCGGCGGCGACGTCGTCGACGTAGACCGGCTGGAAGCGGGTGTCGGGGCCGACCAGCGGCAGGACCGGCGACAGCCGCGCCATCGCGCCGAAGCGGTTGAAAAAGCCGTCGCCGGGACCGAAGACGATCGAGGGCCTCAGGATCACCGCGGCGGGGAACGCAGAGCGGACGGCGGCCTCGCCGCGGCCCTTGGCGGCGGCGTAGAGGCTGTCGCTGCCGGCGTCGGCACCGATGGCCGAGATGTGGACCAGGCGGGTCACGCCCTCCTCGGCGGCGATCCGGGCGATGCGGCCGGCGGCCTTGTCGAGGAGCGCGTCGAAGGTCTGGTTGCCTGCCTCGGCGAGAACGCCGACGCAGTTGATCACCGCATCGGCGCCGGCGATGGCGGCACGGGTCGAGGCCTCGTCGCGGATGTTGGCCTGGATCGGCTCGACCTGGCCGACGACGCCGTAGGGCCGCACGAAGTTGGCCTCGTTCGGCCGACGCACCGCGACCCGGACCCGCCAGCCGGCCCTGGCCATGCGCTGGGCCACGTAGCGGCCGATGAAGCCGGACCCGCCAAAGATGGTGACGATGGGGACGGCCATGGGAACTCCTCGGCACCGAAAGACCGCTTAGGGATACGGTGATCGCCCTGCCGCGACAAGGGTTCTGCGGTCCCCCGAGTCTGGGGGGCACTCAACTAATTGAAATCACTGAGTAACAGTTCCTTTCTGCTTGGTTAACGCGCGGCGCGCGCCGTTTCGCTGGCAAGGGTCTGAGCGGCACCGCCGAACGCTGGTTGGCGTCATCCGGCAACTGCGGCAAAGCTGTGGCATGATGCGCGCCGCCAAATCGCGGAGATTCGCTCATGCCCGACACCATCCACCAGATTCCCATCGCGGTCATCGAAGACGACGCCCTGACGCGCGACCGGACCGGGCTCGATGCCGAGCCGATGATGGAGCTGCGCACCTCGATCGCCGCCCACGGGCTGCGCTGCCCGATCGAGGTCTTCCCGATGGAGAGGCCGCACGGCGAGCGGACCTATGGCCTGCTCTCCGGCTTCCGCCGGATCAACGCCTATCGGGCGCTGCTCGAGCTGACCAAACAGGAACGCTACACCACAATTGCCGCCATCGTGCGCGAGCGCACGGACCTCGCCTCCTCGCTGACGGCGATGGTCGAGGAGAACGAGATCCGCGCGGACATCTCGCCGTTCGAGCGCGGCCTGATCGCGGTCAGAGCGCGCAACCAGGGTGCCTTCGGCAGCATCGAGGAGGCCATCGACGGCCTCTATCCGGAGGCGACCTCACAGAAGCGGTCGCGCCTGAGAACGCTCGCGCGGGTGGCGGAGGAGGTTGACGGGCTGATGACGGCTCCGGAACGGCTGAGCGAGAACCAGTTGCTGCGCCTGGCCGGGGCGTTCCGCGCCGGCTTCGGCGACGTGATCGCGGCCGCGATCAACGAATCGAGCCTGACCGACCCAGAGACCCAGTGGGCGCTGCTGCTGCCGATCCTCGGCGAAGCGGAACGCGACCCTGCCGCAATTGCCGGCGGTGGCGGCGGCGCGGTGCGCAGTGGCAGGCCGCGCCGGGTGCTGACCCTCAGGCGCGGCCTGACGATCCGCCGTGAGATGGCGCGCGACGGCTATATCCTGCGCTTTACCGGCCGGGAAGCCAGCAGCCCGCTGATGGACCGGGTGATGGACGAGATCGAGATGATCTTCACGCCGCGCCAGGTCTGATCCCCAAGCGCCGCCGCCACCCCGGCGGGCCGGCGCGGGCACCGTCCGCGCCGGCAGCTGCTGGGGGCGTGGTTCCGCGGCCGTTGACACCGGGTCGGCGGCGCGTATATGTGCGCGCCACTGGCACCCTGCCCGGGTGGCGGAATGGTAGACGCGCTGGCTTCAGGTGCCAGTGACTTAACGGTCGTGGAAGTTCGAGTCTTCTCCCGGGCACCAGAAAATCAGCCGACCGTTGAGCCCGGCCTGCGAGCCCGATCGGGATGGCAGACGCGGGGCGCAAGTGGGCGGGCGCTTCCCCGGTGGGAGCGGAGTTTTCCTTTTGATTTTTTTAAACGAATAGTTCGTTTTCACGTGATCTTTGGATGCCGCTCACCGTCGGCGCTCTCGAAGATCGCCTCGACGCAGTTGCAATCGGTGACGCCCCCGCCCTTCCCGAAACGGCGGGGGCGGTCGGCGGACGGCGTGCCATGCCGCCGGCCGCCAGCGCCCGTGTGTCGGCGACGCCGCACTACGGGGTCAGCGCGACCTTCAGCACGCCGTCGCGCTGGTTGCCGAAGAGCTCGTAGGCCGCCTCGATCTCGTCGAGCCTGAAGCGGTGGGTGACCAGCGGACGGGTGTCGAGCCGGCCGGAGCCGATCACCTCCATCAGCCGGCGCATCCGCTCCTTGCCGCCCGGACAGAGGGTGGTGACGATGCGGTTGTCGCCGAGGCCGGCGTGGAAGGCGTCGAGCGGAATGGTCAGGTCGCTCGAATAGACCCCGAGCGAGGAGAGCGTGCCGCCGGGTCGCAGCACCCTGAGCGCGGCCTCGAAGGTCTGTTGCCGGCCGAGCGCTTCGATCGCCACGTCGACGCCGCGGCCGTCGGTGAGCCGCAGGATCTCCTCGACCGGGTCGAGCTTGCTGAAGTCGACGACGTGGTCGGCGCCCATCCTGCGGGCGATCTCCTGGCGCGCCGGCACCGCCTCGACGGCGATGATCGTCGTTGCGCCCATCAGCCGGGCGCCGGCGGTGGCGCAGAGGCCGATCGGACCCTGGGCGAACACCGCGACGGTGTCGCCGATCCTGACCGCGCCGCTCTCGGCGCCGGAGAAGCCGGTCGACATGATGTCGGGGCACATCAGGACCTGCTCGTCGGTCAGGCCGTCGGGGATGACCGCGAGGTTGGTCATGGCGTCGGGCACCAGCAGGTACTCGGCCTGGGCGCCGTCGATGGTGTTGCCGAAGCGCCATCCGCCGAGGGGCTTGAAGCCGTGGCGGGTGCCGGCGCCGTCCTGGGAGTGGCAGCCGCAGAGGCAGGCGTTGCTGTAGCCCGAGGGGGTGATGGCCCCGGCGATCACCCGCTGGCCCTCCTCGAAGCCCTGGACCGCCGAGCCGAGCTTCTCGATCACGCCGACCGGCTCGTGGCCGATGGTGAGACCCTTCGCGACCGGGTATTCGCCCTTGAGGATATGAATGTCGGTGCCGCAGATCGTCGTGGTGGTGATACGGATCAGCGCGTCGAGCGGCCCCACGTCGGGGATGGGCTTGTCCTCGAGCACGATGCGGTTCGCCTCGACGAAGACGGCCGCCTTCATCATCGGGGTCGCGGGCCGTCGCCGGGCGATGCTCGGCTCGGTCAGTGTGACATCATCAGACATTGGGTGCTCCCGTGCGTGAGAAAGTCGTGCGTGACGCCGCCGAGCATCCACTCTCGCGTGCGGCTGTGGCCGTAGGCTCCGGTGACGATCAGGTCGGCATCCTCGTCGAGCGCCAGCGACCGGAGCTGGCTGGCGGGATCGGAGACGAGCGGTTCAAACCACTTCTCGGCGGGGACGTCGTGGCGTTGCAGCCAGGCGACCACGTCGCGCAGGCTGGCCTTGGCTTCGTCCTCGCCACCGTCATCGACGATTGACGCCACCAGCACCCGGTCGGCGGCACGCGCCAGCGGCAGCGCGTCGGCAACCGCGCGACGCGACTCGCGGTTGTCCTTCCACGCGACGATGATCGACTTCGCCGGAGCATGACCCGCGTAGTCCTCGGGCACCATCAGCACCGCTCGCCCGGCCTGCATGACGAGGTCGCCGGGGTCCAGGCGCCAGTTCGAATTCGACAGCTTGTCCGGAGCCACGGCGCCCGTGATGACGAGATCGGCAGCCCTCGCCTGGCGCGCGACGAAGGGCGCCGGAGGCAGGAACGCGCTCCGCCACTCGATGCGGTTCTCCCGGCCAGTGAGGCCACGACGGAATTCCGCCTCGGCTTGGTCGAGCTGATCCCGGGCAAAGGATCGGTCTGCCTGGATCATGTCGAACGCATAGCTGCCGTCGATAGGCAGAACGGGCTGCGGATCGCATGCCGCCGCCCCGACAATGAGAGCATCGAAGCGATCCGCCAAATTCCGGGCGGCCGACAGTCTCGCCTCGTTGGATTGGCCGAGGGCCATATGCAGCAGCAGGGTCGAGTACGACATTCGCGAGTTCTCCTCAAATTTGTGGGCGAGACTGCCCCATGCGAGGGTGACCCGCCTTGATCTCGGTCAACTGCGGTGACCAAGGCAGCGAATTTCCAGTGCGGACTTGATGCAGATCATGGCCGCGGAGGGCGGGGGGCATGCCCGATGCCCCCGCTCCGCGTCGAAACCGACGGCGATCCCTGGCCTGCCGCCCGGGACGACGCCGCTGCGTGGACTCGCCGTTCGGCGAATGCGGCTGGACAACCGGCACGCGGGCTGAGAGATACGCTTGCGGGGACAAGAGCATCCGGCCGGGTGTCGCCTTGGCGCGCGGCGGGGCCGGAGGACGGCGCAATGGCCAACTACCTGCATCAGCGGGACCTGCCGAACGGGCTCGATCTCGGCGCCGTCGTGGCGATCGACACCGAGACGATGGGGCTCGTGCCGGCGCGCGACCGGCTTTGCCTGGTGCAGCTTTCGGCCGGCGACGGCGATGCGCATCTGGTGCAGATCGCCAGGGACCAGACCGAGGCGCCGAACCTTGCGGCGATGCTGGCTGACCCGGCGGTGCTGAAGCTCTTCCACTTCGGGCGGTTCGACATCGCCGTGCTGCGCAACCGCTTCGGCGTGCTGGCGGCGCCGGTCTATTGCACCAAGATCGCCTCGCGGCTGGTGCGGACCTATACCGACCGGCACGGGCTGAAGGACCTGACCCGGGAGCTGATCGACGTCGACATTTCCAAGCAGCAGCAGATGAGCGACTGGGGCGCGGTCGAGCTCAGCCAGGCGCAGGTGGACTATGCGGCCTCCGACGTGCTGCATCTGCACCGGCTGAAGGCGGCGCTCGACGCGCGGCTGGCGCGCGAGGGGCGGACCGCGCTGGCGCAGGCGTGTTTCGACTTCCTGCCGGTCCGCGCAGAGCTCGATCTCGCGGGCTGGGACGAGGTCGATGTCTTCGCGCACAGCTGAACCGATGAGCCGGGGGGCGCAGGCGGTCGATCCGGCGCAGGTGATCGCGACCGGGCGCCGGGTGATCGGGATCGAGGCGGCGGCGCTGGCAGAGCTTGCCGCCGGACTCGGGGCCGGGCTCGGAGCGAGCTTTGCCGAGGCGGTGCGCCTGATGCTCGCGGCGCGCGGGCGGGTGATCGTCTCGGGGATGGGCAAGTCCGGGCACGTGGCGCGCAAGATCGCCGCCACCCTGGCCTCGACCGGGACACCGGCGCTCTTCGTGCATCCGGCCGAGGCGAGCCACGGCGATCTGGGGATGATCACCGTCGAGGACGTGGTGGTGCTGCTGAGCAATTCCGGCGAGACGCCGGAGCTCGCCGACATGATCGCCTATGCCCGCCGGTGGGGCATCCCGCTGATCGGGGTCGCCGGGCGGGCGGACTCGACGCTGCTCAGGCGGTCGGACGTGGCGATCGTGCTGCCGCCGGCGCCGGAGGCGTGCTCGGTCGGGCTGGCGCCGACCACGTCGACGACGATGACGATGGCGCTCGGCGACGCGCTCGCGGTGGCGCTGATGGAGCACCGGGCGTTCACCCCGGAGGACTTCAAAGGGCTGCACCCGGGCGGGCGGCTCGGCGCTCGGCTCGCCACGGTGGGCGACCTGATGCATGCCGGGACCGCGATGCCGCTGATCGGCCCTGCGGCGCCAATGGCCGAGGCGCTGATCGAGATGAGCCAAAAGGGCTTCGGCGTGGTCGGCGTCGTGGGCGCGGACGGCGCGCTGGTCGGGATCGTGACCGACGGTGACCTGAGGCGGCACATGGAGGGCCTGCTGGAGCGCCGCGTCGAGGCGGTGATGACGCGGGCGCCGCGAACGATCGACGTGACCGCGCTGGCGTCGGAGGCGCTGGCGGTGATGAACGCGCTCAAGATCACCACGCTCTTCGCGACGGCGGCCGGGGCGCCGGGGCGGCCGGCGGGCATCCTGCACGTGCACGACTGCCTGCGCGCCGGCGTGGTCTGACCGGGCAGGGACGGCATGGGTCCGCAGAGGGGTTGGCATTCGCGGATCGTCGCCGTCCTGAAGCTCGGCCTGCCGCTGGTGGCGCTGGGCCTCTTGTCGGCGCTCTTCCTGGTGCAGACCGACGACCGGCTGGGCGGCAACGTGATCTTCTCGCCGGGCGACGTCGATGCGCTCGGCAGCGGGCTGCGCATCAGCAACCCGACCTTCACCGGCACGACCAAGGGCGAGGACAAGTTCCGCTTCACCGCGGCCCTGGTGGTGCCGGACGCGGCGCCGCCGAATCGGGCGGCGATCACCAAGCTGGCCGGCACCCTCGACCTGCACAACGGTGCGACGGTGACGGTCGACGCGGCGAACGGCGATCTCGACATCCCGACCGAGCGGCTTGACCTCAGCGGAGAGGTGGTGATCAGGACCTCGGACGGCTACCGGATCGACACCGACAAGGCGACACTCGATCTCAAGGCGGGGGCGTTCGTCGCAGGGGACAAGGTGGTGAGCACCGGTCCGCTCGGCACCATCACCTCGGGAAGCCTGCACGTGACCCCGGCCGCAGCCACCGGCGAGGCGCGCCGGTTCTCTTTCGGAGGCGGCGTCCGGCTGGTATACACCCCGCCGAAGCCAGGATGAGGGACGGCATGATGCGCGGCGGCTGGATCTTGGCGGTGGTGATGGCGTCGCTGCCGGGATTTGCCCTGGCGCAGGGCGCGCAGGTGCCGTTCGGCGGCCTGAGCCACGACAGCTCGCTGCCGGTGGAGATCACCTCCGACCGGCTCGATCTCGACCAGGCGGCCGGGTCGGCGGTGTTCAGCGGCACCGTCAAGGTGGGCCAGGGCACGCTCCGGCTCGCCGCCGACACGGTCGAAGTGTTCTACGACACCGCGTCCGCGGCCAAGGGATCGGCGCCGCCGGGGGCGGGCGCCAAGGCGGACAAGCCGGCCTCCGCGCCGGACACGGCCCTCGCCTCGACCGGCAAGATCACGCGGCTGATCGCGACCGGCCACGTGACGCTCGCCAACGGGACCGAGGCTGCCGAGGCCAACAGCGCCACCTACGAGGTGGCGGCCGGCACCATCGTGATGCAGGGTGACGTGCTGCTGACGCAGGGGCAGAACGCGCTGTCGAGCCAGACGCTCAACATCGACCTGAACAAGGGCACCGGCCAGCTCGAAGGGCGGGTGCAGACGATCTTCGTGCCCTCCGCCGCACCGCCGAAGGCCGGCGCCAGACCCGCCGCCGGAGCGAGCGCGCAGCCCAGCGCCAAGCCGTGAGCCCGCGCCCGGAGCTCAGGGTGACCGAGGGCGGGTCGGGGCTCGTCGTGACCAACCTCGCCAAGAGCTACAAGGGGCGCCCGGTGCTGAGGGACGTGTCGCTGAGCCTCAGGCGCGGCGAGGTGGCGGCGCTGCTGGGACCGAACGGCGCCGGCAAGACCACCTGCTTCTATGCGATCGCCGGGCTGGTCCCGCCGGACCGGGGGAGCATCAGCATCGACGGGCGCGACGTGACCTGGCTGCCGATGTATCGCCGCGCCAAGCTCGGGATCGGCTACCTGCCGCAGGAGGCGTCGATCTTCCGCGGCATGACGGTCGCCGACAATATCCGCTCGATCCTCGAGATCACCGTCAAGGACGCCGGGAAGCGGCACGAGATGCTGGACGAGCTTCTGGGCGAGTTCTCCATCACCCACCTCCGGCGGGCGCCGGCGATAGCACTTTCGGGCGGCGAGCGGCGGCGGGTCGAGATCGCCCGCTGCCTCGCGGCGCAGCCGAACTACGTGCTGCTCGACGAGCCTTTCGCGGGCGTCGACCCGCTGGCGGTCTCCGACATCCGCACGCTGGTGCGGCACCTGAAGGACCGCGGCATCGGCCTGCTGATCACCGACCACAACGTGCGCGAGACGCTGGAAATCGTCGACCGTGCCTATATCCTGCACGAGGGCGCGGTCCTGATGACCGGAACGCCCGAGGAGGTCGTCCGCGACGACAATGTACGACGGGTCTACCTTGGCGAGAGCTTCCGGATCTGACCGGCGCCGCGGGCGGATGCGCTGATGGCGCTCTCGCCTCGCATCGAGCTGCGCCAGAGCCAGTCGCTGGTGATGACGCCGCAGCTGCAGCAGGCAATCAAGCTGCTGCAGATGTCGAACCTGGAGCTCGCAGGCTTCATCGCGGCGGAGGTCGAGAAGAACCCGCTGCTCGAGCTGGCGCCGCGTGCGACGGGGGCAGGCGCTCCGATTCCGGGAGGCGCGACGCGACGGGCCGCCGTGGACGGCAGCTATCTCGACACGCTGGCGGCGGAGGTGACGCTGCACGGTCATCTGCGCGCGCAGATCGGTGCGATGCGCGGCCGCCCTGCCGCGCTCGAGGCGGCGCTGATCATCGCCGACGAGCTGGAGGAGGACGGCTACCTTCGGGCACGGCTCGACGAGGTGGCAAGCCGGCACCGGCTGCGCGGGACGGACGTCCTGGCGGGCCTTGCGCTGGTGCAGGCCTGCGACCCGGCCGGCGTCGGTGCGCGCGACCTCAGGGAATGTCTGACGCTGCAGCTCCGCGAGCGCGACCGGCTCGATCCGGCGATGCAGGCGATGCTGGAGAACCTCGGGCTGGTGGCGCGTGGGCGGCTGGTCGAGCTGCAGGCCCGCTGCGGCGTCGACGCCGAGGATGTGGCCGACATGCTGGCCGAACTGCGGGCGCTCGACCCGAAGCCCGGCCTGCGCTTCGGGCAGGCGCGGGTCGAGGTGACGGTGCCGGACGTGCATGTCCGGCGCGGACCCGACGGAAGCCTTGCCGTGGAGCTCGACTCCGAGACGCTGCCGCGCGTCCTGGTCAACAACATCTACTCGGCACGGATCAGAGCCAGGGACGCCGCGACGCGCGCCTTCGTGTCGGAATGCAGCGCCAGCGCGAGCTGGCTGGTGCGAAGCCTCGAGCAGCGGGCCCGCACCATCCTGAAGGTCGCGACCGAGATCGTGCTGCGGCAGGAGCGGTTCTTTGCGCTGGGCGTCGCCGAGCTGCGGCCGCTGACCCAGCGCGCGGTCGCCGAGAAACTCGGACTGCACGAGTCGACGGTCAGCCGCGTCGCGGCGGGAAAGCACCTCTCCTGCGATCAAGGCTGCTTCGAGTTGCGGTTCTTCTTCAGCTCGGCCATCCAGGCGGTTTCAGGGGGCGAAGCCTTCTCCGCCGCCGCCGTCCAGCAACGTATCAGAGGACTGGTCTCGAACGAGCAGCGGACGCGCAGCCTGTCAGACGACAAGATCGTCACGCTGCTCAATGCCGAAGGGATTGATATCGCGCGCCGCACGGTTGCAAAATACCGCGAAGGAATGGGTATCCCGTCATCCGTGGAGCGCCGCCGGCAGAAGAACCAGCTGGCCGGGCCCTGAGGTGTTCCGCTGGCTGCCGCCGCTCGCGCGATTGACAACAGAATCGAGGGCGTCCATAGGTCCGCCGCAACGGGATGGGCCGTATCGAGCCGGTCGAGGAAAGCGGGGCAAGGCATGCGCATCCAGGTGAGCGGTAAGCAGATCGACATCGGGGAGGCTCTGCGCACCCACGTCGAGGATCGTCTCAACGAAGCGGTGGGCAAGTACTTCGACCGTCCGGTGGAGGCGATCGTGACGTTCTCCAAGGAAGCCCATGTTTACGCCGCCGACTCTTCAGTCCACCTGTCCACCGGCATGACCGTGCAGTCCACGGCGCGGGCAGACGATATCTACGCCTCGTTCGAAGGCGCAGTCGAGCGGATGGAAAAGCAACTGCGCCGCTACAAGCGCAGGTTGAAGGATCATCATCGCGACCGGCTGACCCCGATCGAGGGTGCCGACGCGCCGTCCTACATCCTGCGCGGCTCGGAGAGCGACGAGAGCGAGGAGCCGACAAGCCTTCAGCCGGTGATCGTTGCCGAGATGGAAACGCGGGTTCCCTACCTTTCAGTGGGCGAAGCGGTGATGCAGATGGAACTTGCGAGTTCGCATTTGCTTGTCTTTCGGAACGATGCGCACGGCGGCGTTAACGTCGTTTACAGACGCGAGGACGGCAATATCGGCTGGATCGATCCGCGGAACACTCAGTAACGAAGACGAGGACTCCCGATCATGGAGCTATCGGAGATCATCGGCGTCGACGCCGTCCGGGCGCCGCTGAGAGCGACGAGCAAGAAGCGCCTCCTGCAGGACCTCGCCGAGATGGCGGAAACGGTCTACGACCTGCCTGCGCCGACCGTGCACCGCGCGCTGATGGACCGCGAGGCGCTTGGCCCCACCGGCGTCGGCCGCGGGGTCGCCATTCCGCATGCGCGCTTTGCCGGGGTGAGCCGGGTCATCGGGCTTTTCGTGCGCCTGGAGAAGCCGGTCGATTTTGAATCGATCGATCGGCAGCCGGTCGATCTGGTGTTTGCGCTCTTTGCCCCGGAGTCGGCCGGGGCGGACCACCTGAAGGCACTGGCGCGGGTGTCGCGCACGCTTCGGAGCGATTCGGTCTGCGCCAAGCTGCGTTCGACCTTCGATCCCTCGGCGCTCTACGCGATCCTGACCGACGTCAGGGCCGAGCAACCCGTCTGAGGCGGGCTGCCCGGCGATGTCGTCTCAGCCAAGCGCCGAACGCTTCGTGACGAGCCCGAGCTCGCCCTCGGTGACGGTGCGCAGGTAGTCGAGGAACTCGTCGCGCAGGTCCGGCCGTCCCATCGCGAAGGCGACGGTGGCCTGGAGATAGCCCGACTTCGAGCCGCAGTCGAAACGGCGGCCCTTGAAGCGGAAGGCCGTGACGTTGCGGCGCGTGTCGATTTCGGCGGCGATTGCGTCGGTCAGCTGGATCTCGCCTCCCGCGCCGGCCTTGACGTCGTCGAGGTTGCGCAGGATTTGAGGGTCGAGGATGTAGCGGCCGATCACCGCCATGTTCGACGGCGCGTCGGCCGGCTTGGGCTTTTCCACCATGCCGCGGACCGCCATGGTCGAGCCGATCGTGCTCTCGACGTCGAGGATGCCGTAGGACGACACCGTCTCGGGGGCGACCTCCATGGTCGCGACCATGTTCCCGCCGATCTCGGCATAAGCCTCCATCATCTGCTGCAGGCAAGGCGTCTCGGCGTCGATCACGTCGTCGGGGAGCATGACCGCGAAAGGCTCGTCGCCGATCAGCCGCCGGGCACACCAGACGGCGTGGCCGAGGCCGCGGCGTTCCTGCTGGCGCACGTAAGCCACGGCGCCGCTCTCCATGTCGGTCTGCTTGAGCAGCTCGAGCAGATGATGCTTGCCGCCGTCGAGCAGGTTCTGCTCAAGCTCGGGCGCGCTGTCGAAATAGTCCTCGAGCGCGCTCTTGCCGCGCGAGGTCACGAAGATGAATTCGGTAATGCCGGCGGCGCGGGCCTCGTCGATTGCGTACTGGATCAGCGGACGATCGACCAGCGGCAGGATTTCCTTCGGGACGGACTTCGTCGCCGGCAGGAACCTCGTACCGAAGCCCGCCACCGGAAACACCGCCTTCGTCACTTTGAACGTCATCTCGCCCCCAAACGTTTAATTCACCGGCAGAACGTGCGGCGGCGTCAGCCGTTCCGCAGCTCCGCACAATAGACGCGGGCGGCCGAAACACCAACATGAACTAAGGATAATGCTCGCCAAGCGGCCGGGGCGGGTCACGGCACGCCGAACTGGCGCAGGATTCCCTCGATGCGCGGAACGTCGCCGGGGTGGTTGAGCTCCCAGAACGATCTGCCGCGGGCGTCCACCTCGACGCAGTGTACGCCGACGCCGTTCTCCAGAAAGCGCAGCTGTTCGAGCCCTTCCCAGGTCTCGAGCGGTCCCATCGGCCAGTCGGCATAGGCGGCGAGCGCCGCCTGGCGGTAGGCGTATACCCCGACGTGATGAAAGACCGGGATGGCCTCGTCGTCGCCGATCGGGCGGCCGGTGTAGGGCAGGACTTCCTTGGAGAAGTAGAGCGCCCGGCCGGTGCGGTCGAAGACCGCGGTCGTGGCACCAACCCGGCCGTTCCGGCGGTCCTCGAGAAAGCTCGCGAGCGCGGCCGCGTCGCAGCGCAGCACCGGCGTCGCCATCATGCGCGCCGGATCGACCAGCATCGCATCGATCAGCGCCGAGACGAACCAGGGCGGCGTCAGCGGCGCGTCGCCCTGGAGATTGACGATCACGTCGTCAGAGCCGGCGAGCGTACGCGCCACGACCGCGCAGCGTTCGGTGCCGTTGCGGCAGGTGTCGGGCGTCATCGCCACCTCGGCGCCGAAGCGACGCGCCGCGTCGGCGATGCGCGCGTCGTCGGTCGCCACCACGACGCGGTCGACGCCGGGCACGAGCATCGCCGCGTCCCAGCTGCGCCTGACCAGGCTGCGCGCCTCGCCCGTGCTGCCGGTCAGCTCGACCAGCGGCTTGCCCGGATAGCGGCTCGAGGCGTAGCGGGCCGGGATGACGAGGAGGACGGGCATCGGCCTCAGCTGGCGAGCAGGTCCACGCCCGGCGCGTGCGCGATGAAGAACGGGTTCTCGAGGCCGTCCTTGCCGTAGACGAGCGGCGCATGGCCGTCGAAGCAGACCACCTTGCCGCCGGCGCCGAGAAGCACCGCGTGACCGGCGGCGGTGTCCCACTCCATGGTGCGCCCAAGCCGCGGGTAGAGGTCCGCCTCGCCCGCCGCCACCAGGCAGAACTTGAGCGAGGAGCCGGCGGAGCGGAAATCGGCCACCCGGTAGCGGGCGATGTAGTCGTCGGTCGCCTGGTCGCGGTGCGACTTGGACGCGACCACTACGAGCGCCGAAGGGTCGGGCGTTGCGACCGTGAGCGGCGTCAGCGCGCCCGGCTCCTCACCGAACGGCGCCGCCTCCTCTTGCGAGCGGCCGGCGGCGTCGGTGTAGAACAGCCGCTCCTTGGCGGGGGCGTAGACGACGCCGCGGGTCGGCACGCCGTTCTCGATCAGCGCGATGTTCACGGTGAAGTCGCCGCGGCGCTGCACGAACTCCTTGGTGCCGTCGAGCGGGTCGACGAGAAAGAACACCGGCGCGCTGATGCTATGGCTGTCGGCCTGCTCCTCGGTCACCACCGGGATGTCGGGGAAGGCCGCGGCGAGGCCGCGCGCGATCACCGCGTCGGCGCGCTCGTCCGCCTCGGTCACCGGCGAGGCGTCGGACTTGGCGCGCACCTGGAAGTCGTCGCTCTGATAGACCTTCATGATCTCCTCCCCGGCTTCGAGAGCCAGGCGGCGGATGGTCGTGATGATACCGGGGTAATCCATGACAGTGTCCTTTTCGCGGTGCCGGCAGGCGGCTGCGGGGCGACGTGAAAGGTATGGACCGCGCTCCGGCGGTTTGTAAACATCGCCGCGCCGAACGAGAGGGCCGCAGACCATGAGCCAGAACGCGCCCCGGGGCACGCTGACGCTGCAGACGATCGCCATGCCGGCGGACACCAACGCCAACGGCGACATCTTCGGCGGCTGGCTGATGGCGCAGATGGACCTGGCCTCATCGGTCCTGGCGCGGGAACGGGCGCGCGGCCGGGTGGCGACGGTGGCGGTCGACGGGATGACCTTCCACCGGCCGGTGCACGTCGGCGACGTCGTCTCGATGCACGCGGAGCTCCTCAGCGAGGGCAGGACGTCGATGGTGATCGACATCGAGGCCTGGGTGCGCCGCCAGCCATCGGGCGACGTCCTGAAGGTCACCGAGGCCAAGTTCGTCTTCGTCGCCGTCGACGAGCAAGGCGTCAAGCGACCGCTGCCGGAGCTGGGCGCATGAAGGCGCTGGCGCTCGCGGCGATGCTGGCTGCCGGCCCGGCCGCGGCCGACCCGGTGTTGCCGATGCTCTACGATGTCGCGGGAGTCGGCTCGGGCGACGCCCTGAACCTGCGCGAGGCGCCGGATCCGCGGGCGCCGATCGTCGGCACGCTTGCTCCGGACGCGCGCGCAATCGAAGTCGTGGCGCTGGATCCGACCGGGCGCTGGGGCCGGGTCAATGCCGGCGAGCAGTCGGCCTGGGTTGCGCTGCGCTATCTTCAGGCCGAGCCCGACGTCTGGGCGAGCGGCACCCTTCCCGCCGGGCTCGCCTGTCTCGGCACCGAGCCGTTCTGGTCGCTGCGACCGAAAGCCGGGACGCTGGTCTACTCGACCCCCGATGCCGGCGAGCAGATCCTGACGCTGGTGGCGGCGCTCGACACCGGCGTTCCGGGCGATCCGCGACGGGCGCTGGTGGGCCGGGGGGCGAGCACGGGCGTGACGGCCTTGATCACGCCGGGCGCCTGCTCGGACGGGATGTCGGATCGCGCCTTCGGGTTGCTGGTGAGCGTGATCCTCGGCGCGCCGGCCGCACCTTCGCTGCTGACGGGCTGCTGCTCGATCGCTCCCTGAGACTACTGCCCCGCCCCGGCGGGTCCGCCGACGAGCCGCACCTCGACCTCGCCGGGGGCCAGATCGAGCGCACGGGTGAGCACGGCGTCGCTGCTGTCGAGGACGGGCAGGAAGGCCGCGATGGTGCCGGCGAGCGTCGCGTCGTCGGCGAAGGCGTAGCGAACCCCGCTCTCGGTCGGCGGGCTGCCGCTTTCGTCGAGCCCAACCCAGAGCCCGGAATCGCGAAAGCTCCTGGCGATCTCGTCCGCCAGCCGATGCGCCGGCGCGTCCTTGGCGCCGAGCCGGATGGTGACCCTCCCCTGCGGCGCGCCCGCCGGGAGGCCCGTGGCCGGGTCGCGGGCGGTATCGTCGCCAAGCGGCTGCCACGGTGCGGCCGCGTAGCGCGCTTGGGCCGTGTCGACCGCCGCGACGCGCCACGCGAGGGCCTCCCGCGGCCTCGGCACTTGGGCAACAATGGCCGAGCCTTCGGTCGCGAGCGCGCGCAGGAGTTCGCCGGAGCTTTCCCCGCTGGACGGAAGCCGCACGATCTCGACCAGGAAGCGCGCCCGTTCCGGCCCGGGACCTGCCGACCAGACCAGCTCGGCGCGCCGCGCATCACCGTCCGGAACCAGCGACGAGGCGAGAAGGTCCGGGGCGGCGAGCTCGCGCTCGGCCTTCGCCGGCGGGGCGAGCGCGGCCAGGTGCTCGGCGGCAGCGGGGATCGCGGGAGCGGCCTTGCGGAGCCAGAAGCGCGCGAGGTCCGCGTTGCGCGGCACGCCGTCGCCGGCCTCGTAGAGGAGGCCGAGGTTGTATTCGGCGCGGTCGTGGCCGTTGGCCGCGGCATGAGCGTACCAGACCGCCGCGGCGACCGGATCGCGCGGCACTCCGGTGCCTGCGTCCATCATCACCGCGACATTGAACTCGGCCTCCGGCAGGCCACCCTCGGCCGCCTCGAGGTACCAGCGCAGGGCCTTGGAGGCATCGCGCGGCATCCCCAGCCCGAGATCGTTGAGGAGGCCGAGCCCAAACCTGGCCTGGGCCGAGCCCGTCTCCGCCTCGGCCCGCCAGAGCTCCTCCGCCGTCGCGAAGTCGCGCCGGGCGAACGCATCGGCGCCGGTCTCCGTCGTCTGCTGCGCCGCGAGCGGCCATCCGGAGGCCGCCACGAGCAGAGCCGCGACCGCCGCCCGGAGGATCACCGCCAGGTGATCTCGGCGATGCGGTTGCCCGGTTCCGGCACGTCGTCGCCGGTGGGAACGGCGAGCTCGCTGGTGCCGCGCCCGGCGACCTGCAGGCGGCTGGCCGGGATGCCACGCTCGGTCAGCCCGCGCGCCACCGACGCCGCGCGATCGAGCGAGAGCGTGAGGTTGAGGTCGGACGGACCCACGGTGTCGGCCAGCCCGGAGACGATCATCACGATTGGATTGCCGTCGCGGAAGAGGCGCGCCGCCTGATCGAGGGTCGCCGCCTGGTCCGGGCCGATGCTGGCGCTGCCGGTCGCGAAGTAAATCTTGAGGCTTTCGGGCGCCGGCGCCTCGGCCGGCTGCGCCGACGCGTCCACCGTGGCAGGGGCCTCGGCGGGTGCCGTCTGCGCGTTGGCCGCCGCGGCGAGCAGTGCCGCGAGTGCCGCCGCCGCCATCCGTGTCGTTGTCCCTGAAATCGTCATGCCGCTTTCTCCTCTACCGAACCGCGCGGGGCCGGCCTGCGCCGCACCCTTTCGGCTCCAGGAGACGGTACGTAGCTCGGGCGCGTTCGGTTGCTGATGCAATTCACGCCGGCGTGTTCGGTTGCGCCCGCGTCAGTCGACGACCCGCAGGGTGAGATTGATCCGCCCGCCCTGCGGCAGGAGGGTCGATCCGCCGGCGCGGACACGGTCGATCCCGTGATACGCCAGCCGCGCCGCGCCGCCGAAGAGCACGACGTCGCCGCTTTCGAGCAGGACGGTCGAGGTCGGGTCCTTGCGGGCCAGGCCTCCCATCCGGAAGACCGCCGGGTCGCCGAGGCTGATCGAGAGGACCGGCCAGCTGAAGTCCGCCTCGTCGCTGTCGCGGTGCAGGCCCATCCGCGCGCTCGGCCCGTACCAGTTCACCAGGCAGCAGTCCGGATCGCGCTCGGCCGAGGCCAGGGCGCGCCAGACCGCCAGCACCGAGGCCGGGATCGGCGGCCACGGCGAGCCGTCCGGATGCCGGTCGACATAGCGGTACCCCTTGGCGTCGGTGAACCAGCCGTAGCGCCCTGCGGAGGTCATCCGGACGCTCATCGGCTTGCCCCACGGGGTCAGCGGCGCGAAGAACGGCGCGGCGTCGGCGATGCCGGCGATGTCCGCGGCCATCGCTGCCTGCGCCTCGGGAGCGAGCCAGCCCTTGTGGATCGCGAAGCCGCCAGCGGCGATAATCGGCTTGTTCGCACCCAAAAAAGCCCCCTCGCTTCCCGGTGGCCCGCTTGCAGGCAAAAATCGTGAAACCTATATAGCCCAACAACCCCGGGCGCGCACGGCGCCGTGCGCGCCCGGCAAGGGATAACGAGCGGGGGCCGCTATTCGGACCCGCTCCGTGTCATCGCCGCTTGAAAGGACCAGTGCATGTCAAAAGTCATCGGAATCGACCTCGGGACCACCAACTCCTGCGTCGCCATCATGGATGGCAGCCAGGCGCGGGTGATCGAGAACTCCGAAGGGGCGCGGACCACGCCCTCGATCGTCGCGTTCACCGACGAGGAGCGTCTCGTCGGCCAGGCCGCGAAACGCCAGGCGGTCACCAATTCCGAGAACACGCTTTTCGCCATCAAGCGGCTGATCGGCCGCCGCACCGACGATCCCTTGGTCGCCAAGGACAAGGAAATGGTCTCCTACAAGATCGTTCCCGGTCCGAACGGCGACGCCTGGGTCGAGGTGAAGGGCGAGAAGTACTCCCCCAGCCAGATTTCCGCCTTCGTCCTGCAGAAGATGAAGGAAACCGCCGAGAGCTATCTCGGTGAGAAGGTGAGCCAGGCGGTCATCACCGTGCCGGCCTACTTCAACGACGCCCAGCGCCAGGCGACCAAGGACGCCGGCAAGATCGCGGGCCTCGACGTGCTGCGCATCATCAACGAGCCGACCGCGGCGGCGCTCGCCTACGGACTCGACAAGTCGGGCACCAAGACGATCGCGGTCTATGACCTCGGCGGCGGCACCTTCGACATCTCGATCCTCGAGATCGACGAGGGCCTCTTCGAGGTGAAGTCGACCAACGGTGACACCTTCCTCGGCGGCGAAGACTTCGACATGCGGATCGTCGAATACCTCGCGGGCGAGTTCAAGAAGGAGCACGGCGTCGACCTGACCAAGGACAAGATGGCGCTGCAGCGCCTAAAGGAAGCCGCGGAGAAGGCGAAGATCGAGCTCTCTTCCTCGACGCAGACCGAGATCAACCAGCCGTTCATCTCGATGGACCCCAAGACGCACCAGCCTCTGCACTTCGTGCTGAAGCTGACGCGGGCCAAGCTCGAGAGCCTGGTCGGCGACCTGATCGCGCGCTCGATGAAGCCGTGCCAGAACGCTCTCAAGGACGCTGGCATCTCGAAGTCGGAAATCGACGAGGTGGTGCTGGTCGGCGGCATGACCCGCATGCCGAAGGTGGTCGAGGAAGTGACCAAGTTCTTCGGCAAGGAGCCGCACAAGGGCGTCAACCCGGACGAGGTGGTGGCACTTGGTGCTGCGATCCAGGCGGGCGTGCTGCAGGGTGACGTCAAGGACGTGGTTCTGCTCGACGTAACACCGCTGTCGCTCGGCATCGAAACGCTGGGTGGGGTCTTTACCCGGCTGATCGACCGCAACACCACGATCCCGACCAAGAAGAGCCAGATCTTCTCCACCGCCGAGGACAACCAGAACGCGGTGACGATCCGGGTCTTCCAGGGCGAGCGCGAGATGGCGGCCGACAACAAGATCCTCGGCCAGTTCAATCTCGAGCAGATCCCCCCGGCGCCGCGCGGCATGCCGCAGATCGAGGTGACCTTCGACATCGACGCCAACGGCATCGTGTCGGTGAGCGCCAAGGACAAGGGCACCAACAAGGAGCAGAAGATCACCATCCAGGCGTCGGGCGGTCTCTCGGACGCCGACATCGACAAGATGGTCAAGGAAGCCGAGGAGAACGCCGAGGCCGACAAGGCACGCCGTGAGCTGGTCGAGGCCAGGAACCAGGGCGAGAGCCTGATCCACGGCACCGAGAAGGCGATGGCCGAGCACGCCGACAAGGTCGATCCCACCACGATCGAGGTGATCGAGCTGTCGATCAAGACGCTGAAGGAAGCGATGGAAGGCGAGGACGCGGAGCGCATCCGCGCCAGGGCGCAGGACCTGACCGAAGCGTCGATGAAGCTCGGCGAGGCGATCTACAAGGCGCAGGCCGCCTCGGAGGCGTCCGCGTCCGAGCCGGGCTCGACCGGCAACGCTCCGGACGACGACGTGGTCGACGCCGACTTCGAGGATCTTGGCGGCAACGACAAGAAGTCCTGACCGGCGTGACCGGACGGATGGCCCTCCCGGGACCGGGGGGGCCATTCTGCCGTTTGAAGGGATAGTTTCTGGATGGCTAAACGCGACTACTACGACGTGCTGGGGGTCGAGAAGGCCAGCTCCGAGGCCGAGATCAAGAAGGCCTACCGCAAGGCGGCGATGGAGCACCATCCCGACCGGAACCGCCACGATCCCCGCAGCGAGGCGCGCTTCAAGGAAGTCAGCGAAGCCTACGACGTCCTGAAGGACCCGCAGAAGAAGGCGGCCTACGACCGGTTCGGCCACGCAGCCTTCGAGAACGGCGCCGGCGCCGCGGCCGGGTTCCGTGGCGGGCCGGGCCAGGGCGATTTCGCGTCGGCGTTCTCGGATGTCTTCGACGATCTTTTCGGCGACTTCATGGGCCAGAACGCCAGGGGCGGCCGCGGCGGCCAGCGTGCGACGCGCGGGTCGGACCTGCGCTACAACCTGCGGCTTTCGCTGGAGGAGGCCTTCGGGGGCAAGCAGGCGACGATCACCGTGCCGTCGAGCGCGCCCTGCGAGGTCTGCCACGGCACGGGTGCCGAAGGCGGCGCCGAGCCTGCGACCTGTCCGACCTGCGCCGGCCACGGCAAGGTCAGGGCACAGCAGGGCTTCTTCACCGTCGAGCGGACCTGCCCGACCTGCGGCGGCCGCGGCCAGATCATCAAGAACCCCTGCCCGGCCTGCGCCGGCGCCGGACGGGTGCGGCGCGACCGCACCCTGAGCGTCAACGTTCCCGCCGGCGTCGAGACCGGCACCCGCATCCGGCTGGCCGGCGAAGGCGAGGCGGGACTGCGCGGCGGCCCGGCTGGCGACCTCTACATCTTCATCGAGGTCGAGCCGCACGCGATCTTCGAGCGCGAGAACCAGAACCTCTACTGTCGCATCCCGGTCAGCATGACCACGGCGGCGCTCGGCGGCGAGATCGACGCGCCGACGCTCGACGGCGGCAAGACCCGGGTCAAGGTGCCCGTGGGGGTGCAGTCGGGCAAGCAGCTCCGGCTGCGCGGCAAGGGCATGCCGGCCCTGCGTGCCGCGGGCGCGGGCGATCTCTACATCGAGCTGGCCGTCGAGACGCCGGTCAACCTCAGCGCCCGCCAGCGCGACCTCCTCAAGGAGTTCGACGACGCCGGGCGGGACAACAGCCCGGAGACCCAGGACTTCTTTTCCAAGCTCAAGGCGTTCTGGGAAGGCATGAAGGGTTGAACCTGCGCCCCTGGTGGGCGGGGGGAGCGCCGACCTCGGGGGGCTGAAGCCCCACTCGGCCGACGCTTGGCGGTCGGCCGCCTTTGCGGCCTCCCTCCGATGGAACGGGCTTCGCCCGTGAGTGAAGATTTCTCCCCGCCTGTTGGCGGGGCCCCTGTCCTGCCCGATAGGCTTCATGCCAGTATGAAATCCTTCAGGGGGAAGAGCGGGGCGTAACGGCGATCCTGCGACTTGCGAAATGTTTGGCGAGGCCGGTCGCGCGGACTAAGTCGTGTGCGGGCGGCGTACCAGGAGTGAACCCATGAACACGGATACCAAGGCCTACCCGGTGACCCGCACCGACGCGGAGTGGCGCAAGCTGCTGACGCCGGAGCAGTACAAGGTGATGCGCGGGCACGGCACCGAGCGGCCGGGAAGCTGCGCGCTGCTGCACGAGAAGCGGCCCGGCAGCTTCGTCTGCGCCGGTTGCGCCACGCCGCTCTTCGAAGGCCAGGTGAAGTTCGAGAGCGGCACCGGCTGGCCGAGCTTCACGCTGCCGGTCGAGGGGTCGGTGGAGACCACGACCGACCGCAGCTGGGGCATGGCGCGCACCGAGGTGCATTGCGCCACCTGCGGCAGCCACCTCGGCCACGTCTTCCCGGACGGACCGCCGCCGAGCGGCCTGCGCTACTGCATCAACGGCGTGGCGCTGGACTTCGTCCCGGCCTGAGGCGGCACGTCTCGCGCCGGCCTTGGCACGGGCGACCCGCCAGGGCTAAACCGGTGCCCCGAACGAGGAGCACCGGTGGACGCGAACCCCAACATCACGCCGATGATGGCGCAGTACCTGGAGAACAAGGCGCAGCACCCCGATGCGCTCCTGTTCTACCGGATGGGCGACTTCTACGAGATGTTCTTCGCCGATGCCGAGGCCGCCAGTGCGGCGCTCGACATCGCGCTCACCAAGCGCGGGCAGCACCTGGGGCAGGACATCGCGATGTGCGGCGTGCCGGTGCATGCCGCGGAAGGCTACCTGCTGACGCTGATCCGCAAGGGCTTCCGCGTCGCGGTCTGCGAGCAGATGGAGGACCCGGCCGAGGCGCGGCGTCGAGGACCGAAGGCGGTCGTCCGCCGCGAGGTGGTGCGGCTGGTGACGCCCGGCACCCTGACCGAGGAGAGCCTCCTCGAAGCGCGCCGGCACAACTACCTCGCGGCGTACGCCGAGGTGCGCGGCCAGGGGGCATTCGCCTGGGTCGACGTCTCGACCGGCGATCTGACGGTGACGGCCTGCCCCCGGGTCGGGCTCGGGCCGATGCTGGCGCGGCTCGCACCGCGCGAGGTGCTGGTCTCCGAGGCCCAGGAAGACGAGCTGCGCGCGCTCGTCACCGAGGCCGGGGCGGTGGCGACGCCGCTGGCGCGGGCGAGCTTCGATTCGACCGCCGCCGAGGCGCGGCTCGCCGTGACCTTCAAGGTGGCGTCGCTCGACGGCTTCGCGGCGTTCGAGCGGGCGGAGGTCGGGGCGCTCGGGGCGATCGTCGACTACCTGGAGCTGACCCAGCGCGGGCGGCTGCCGCTGCTGCGGCCGCCGGTGCGCGAGGCGGCCGGCGGGCTGATGCAGATCGACGCCGCGACCCGGCGCAACCTGGAGCTGACGCGGAGCCTTGGCGGCGGCCGCGAGGGCTCGCTGCTGGCGGCAATCGACCGCACGGTGACCGGCGGCGGCGCGCGGCTCCTCGAGACGCGGCTGAACGGGCCTTCGACCGACGTGCGGCTGGTCAGGGCGCGGCAGCAGGCCGTCGCCTGGTTCTGCGAGGACGCGGATGCCGGGCGGTCGGTGCGGGAGGTGCTGCGCAAGGTGCCCGATCTGGAGCGGGCGCTGTCGCGGCTGGCGCTCGACCGCGGCGGCCCGCGCGACCTGGCGGCGATCCGCGACGCGCTGGCGCAGGCGGAGCGGTTGCGCGCCGGTCTCGCGGGCGAACTGCCGGCTGTGCTCGAGGACGCGCGCACGGCGTTGGCCGGGCATGAGGCGCTGGTCGCGCGGCTCGAGGCCGGGCTGGTCGCCGAGCCGCCGCAGCTGGCACGCGACGGCGGGTTCGTGGCCGCCGGGTACGACGGCGCGCTCGACGAGACGCGGCGGCTCCGCGACGAGGGCCGCGGGGTCATCGCCGAGCTGCAGGCGGACTACGCCCGGCGGAGCGGCGTCAACGCGCTCAAGGTGCGGCACAACAACGTGCTCGGCTACTTCATCGAGACCCCGGCCGGGCATGCCGAGCGCATGCTGAAGCCGCCGCTCAGCGAGCTTTTCGTGCACCGCCAGACCACGGCGAACGCGATCCGGTTCACCACGCTGGCGCTCGCCGAGATCGAGACGAAGATCCTGAACGCCGGCGGCCACGCGCTGGAAATCGAGAAGCGCATCTTCGGCGAGCTGCGGGCGGCGGTGCTGGCCGAGGCCGGGCCGGTCGGGGCGACGGCCAAGGCACTGGCCGAGATCGACGTCGCGAGCGCGCTCGCCGATCTCGCACGCGGCGAGGACTGGGTGCGGCCGGAGGTCGGCGAGGGACGGGCGTTCCGCATCGTCGGCGGCCGTCACCCGGTGGTCGAGCAGGCGCTGCGGCGCTCCGGCGGGACATTCGTCGCCAACGACAGCGAACTCGGCGCCGACGGTGCGGAGGCGCGGCCGCTCTGGCTGATCACCGGGCCGAACATGGCGGGCAAGTCGACCTACCTGCGGCAGAACGCCCTGATCGCAGTTCTGGCGCAGATCGGCTCGTTCGTGCCTGCGACGACCGCCGAGATCGGCATCGTCGACCAGCTCTTCAGCCGGGTGGGGGCGGCGGACGACCTGGCGCGCGGGCGGTCGACCTTCATGGTCGAGATGGTCGAGACGGCGGCGATCCTGAACCAGGCCGGGCCGCGGGCGCTCGTCATCCTCGACGAGATCGGGCGGGGCACGGCGACCTACGACGGTCTTTCGATCGCCTGGGCGGTGCTCGAGCACCTGCACGACGTGAACCGCTGCCGGGCGCTCTTCGCGACGCACTACCACGAGCTGACGGCACTCGCCGCAAAGCTTCCCGGGCTCCGGAACGCGAGCGTGGCGGTGCGGGAGTGGCAAGGCGAGGTGATCTTCCTGCACGAGGTGATGGAAGGCGCCGCCGACCGGTCCTACGGCGTGCAGGTGGCGCGGCTCGCAGGGCTGCCGCCGGCGGTGGTGGAGCGCGCCCGAGTGGTGCTCGAAGCGCTGGAGCAGGGCGAGCGCGAAGGCGGCGGCAAGGCCAAGGCGCTGGTCGACGATCTGCCGCTCTTCGCGCTGGCGGCGCGCCCGCCGCCGGCCAGCATGGCGGCTTCTGCCGTGGAGGCGCGGCTCGCGGCGGTTCTGCCCGACGAGCTCAGCCCGCGCGAGGCGCTGGCCCTGGTCTATGAGCTTCGCGGATTGCTAGAACGTCCTGTTAATTGATGTGGTACGTCGCGGCAGAGCCGAGAAAATCGGGAGTGGCGAAAGTGTAAGCCCCAATTAGTACAGAAATAAGCACGGATACTTTTTCTGTCGAAAGTGGAGACGAAGCCGTTGTGTTCGGTGGGAGCATGTCTTATATTGAGTACACCGACCGGTGCTGCCTTGGGTACGGACGGCAGGGAGAGGCGAGCGCTCTTGCCCTAATCAGGGGAGAGCCATGCCGGACCGCAATCACTTCTGCAATCAACTTTTGAGCTACTTCAGTGACGCTGACCTGGCTCTGCTGCAGCCGCATCTGGCCGCCGAGCGTCTGTCGCTTCGGCGGCGGCTTGCGGATGCCGACCGGCCGATCGAGCGGGTTTATTTCCTGGAGAGCGGCATAGCGTCGATCGTCACCAACATCCGCCACCAGGTGCCGATCGAGATCGGCATCATCGGGCGCGAAGGGGTCGTGAACCTGCCGGTCCTGCTCGGAGCCGATCGCTCGCCGAACGACACCTTCATGCAACTCGCAGGCGACGGCTTTGGCATCGACACCGCCCGGCTCCTGGAGGCGATGGCCGAGAGCGCATCGCTGGCTCTGACGCTGACGCGATTTGCTCATGTTTACCTGGTTCAGGTCGGCACGACGGTCCTCGCCAACGGCCGCGCCAGGGTGATCGAGAGACTGGCGCGGTGGCTGCTGATGGTGCACGACCGGGTCGACGGTGACGATCTGGCGCTGACGCATGAATTCCTCGCGACGATGCTCGGTGTCCGCCGCTCGGGTGTGACCGTCGCGCTGGGCGAGCTGGAGCGGCGTGGCCTGACGAAACATGCGCGCGGCAGGGTGACGATCGCCGATCGTCCGGGTCTGGAGGCCGCCGCCAATGGATACTACGGCAAGGCAGAGGGCGAAATGGAGCGTCTTTTCGGTACCCGGTCTGCCTGAAGGCTTCCGTCCGAATTCGTACCGAGTGGCGCATTGTCGTCACCGGAGCGGTGGATATCCTTGGTTTTGACCAAACTAGGGGGGATTCGCGCCATGGCCCGTAGAATTCTCGATATCGATGCATCGACGTATCCGGTCTATGGATCGGAGGACCTGGCCTATTTCCAGAGTATCCTCGACAGCATTTTCAGCGAGGTCCGCGGTCCGGCAGTGTCCGACGAGCCGAGCGAGGAAGACGTGGTCGTCAGGGCTCAGCTCGCAGCGGCTCTTTTCAAGGCGGCGGAGAACGGCGAGCGTAACGCCAGCCGTCTCAAGATGGAAATGCTGGCAGCCGTCGGACGACCTCTAGGACACGCGCCTCGCGCCGACGCCTGATCACGGCCTGCCGGCGGGCCGGCCGGGGTAAGGCGCGCTCCGTGGAGAGCGGCTTCGGTCGGCACGCCGCGGGAGCATGACCGGGAAGCTCGAACGGCCTTCCGCGGTCATGCTCTCTGCAACCGACTTCCCTATTCCTGGTAGGGTCTGGCCTCCTTCGGCATCGCCGGGCCGCCCGAGGATACCCCCACCTGGGCAGGACGGAGCAGGCGGTCACCGATCGTGAAGCCCGGGTTCATCACCTGGATGATGTCGCCGGCGCGTGTCCCAGGCACCGGGGCCTCGAACATCGCCTGGTGGAGCTTGGGATCGAAGCGTTCGCCTGCCTGCGGTTCGATCTTGGCGATCTTGTGCTTGGCAAAGGCGCTCACGAGATCGCGCTGGGTCAACTCGATGCCCTCGATCAGGCCGGGTGCAGCGTTGCGGACCGCCTCGGTGACGTTTTCGAGCGCCCGGTCGAAGTTGTCGTGTACCGAGAGCAGATCGCGCGCGAAGCGCGTCGCTCCGTAGACTTCGGCGTCCCTGCGGTCGCGTTCGGCCCGCTTGCGGATGTTCTCGACGTCGGCGAAGGCGCGCAGCAGGCGGTCCTTGAGGTCGGCTACCTCGGCGCGGAGCGCGCTCGCCTCGTCGGCCTCGATGGCCTCGCTCGAGACCTCGGCATCCTCCTCCGCCCCTTCGGCCTCGGGATCGTCGAGGAACGCCTCTTCGCCGTCATCCATCAGGTCATGTCGATTCTTGTGTTTCGCCATCTCGTCCAATCCTGACCTAGCCTCGTGCTGAGACCAGCCGCCCGACCAGTTGCGCGGTATAGTCGACAATCGGAACGATCCGACCGTAGTTGAGCCGTGTCGGGCCGATCACCCCCACCGCGCCGATGATCTTGCGGTCCGCATTCATATAGGGAGAGACCACCAGAGAGGAACCCGAAAGTGAGAAAAGCTTGTTCTCCGAGCCGATGAACACGCGCACCCCGGCGCCGCCCTGGGTGAGGTCAAGCAGCTGCGCGAGGTCGCGCTTGCGTTCGAGGTCGTCGAAGAGCTCGCGGATGCGTTCGAGCTGGCTGGCGTCGGTGCCGTCGATCAGGTTGGCACGGCCCCGCACGATCAGGCGGTCGCGCCCGCCGGGATCGCCGGCCCAGAGTGCGGTGCCGGTCTCGATCAGGCTGCGCGACAGCTCGTCGAGCTCGGCGCGGCGGCGGGCGATCTCGGCCTCGACCACCGCGCGCATCTCGCCGAGCGTGCGGCCCTGCAGGATGGCGTTGAGAAAGTTCGCGGCCGAGCGCATCGCCGAGGGTGTCAGGCCGGTCGGCGGCGTGAACAGGCGGTTCTCGACCTGGCCGTCGGCGGTGACGAGGACGACCAGCGCCCGGTCGGGCGCCAGCGCCACGAACTCGATGTGGCGGATCGGCGACTCGGTCTTGGGCGCGAGGACCAGGCTCGCGCCGTGGGTCAGGCCCGAGAGCATGTCGCCGGCGCGGTCGAGGACGGCGGTGATGTCGGTCGCGTCGCCGCCGAGCGAGCGTTCGATCTCGGTGCGCTCGGACCCCGAGACGTCGCCGACCTCGAGGATGCCGTCGACGAAGAGCCGCAGCCCGAGCTGCGTCGGAATGCGCCCGGCGGAGGTGTGCGGCGAATCGAGCAGGCCGAGGTGCTCGAGGTCCTGCATCACGTTGCGGATCGTCGCCGGCGACACCCCCTCGCTCAGCGTGCGCGCCAGCGTGCGCGACCCGATCGGCTCGCCGGTCTCGAGATAGGTCTCGACCAGCCGCCGGAACACCTCCCGGCTTCGGTCGCTCATCTCGGACAGCGGTTGGCGGGTTTCGGGCAAGGCAAAATCCGGAACGACGCCCTGATGTAGGGGCGGAACGGGGCCGGGTCAATTCCGCGCCGCGCTGGACGGCGGCGGGAGGGCGGGCTAAGAGCGGCCCGCAGACTGTCCCGGGGAGAGAAAGATGCGCCCGTCCGGCCGCGCCACCGATGCGCTTCGCGCCGTCACGATCGAGACGGGCGTCACCCGCCACGCCGAGGGGTCGTGCCTGATCCGCATGGGCGACACCCACGTGCTCTGCACCGCCAGCATCGAGGAAACCGTCCCGCCCTTCCTGCGCAAGACCGGCCTCGGCTGGGTGACGGCCGAGTACGGCATGCTGCCGCGCTCGACCACGACGCGGACGCGCCGCGAGGCCGCCGCCGGCAAGCAGTCCGGCCGAACCCAGGAGATCCAGCGGCTGATCGGGCGGAGCCTCCGCGCCGGGATCGACCGGGTGGCGCTCGGCGAGCGGCAGATCACCGTCGACTGCGACGTGCTGCAGGCCGACGGCGGCACGCGCTGCGCCGCGATCACCGGCGGCTGGGTGGCGCTGCGGCTGGCGGTGAACCGGCTGCTGGGCGCGGGCACCATCAAGGCCGATCCGCTGACCGCGCACGTGGCGGCGGTCAGCTGCGGCATCTACGGCGGCCAGCCGGTGCTCGACCTCGACTACGCCGAGGACAGCGTCGCGGGGACCGACGCGAACTTCGTGATGACCGGCGATCTCGGGCTGGTCGAGGTCCAGGGCAGCGCCGAAGGCGCGACGTTCAGCCGGGCGCAGTTCGAGACGCTGCTCGACCTCGCGGAGAAGGGCGCGCGCGAGCTGGTCGCGGCGCAGCGCGACGCCCTGGCGTGACCCGGCGCTTCACCGAGCCGCGGCTGGTGGTCGCGACCCACAACGCCGGCAAGCTGCAGGAGATCGCAGCACTCCTCGCGGCGTTCCCGGTCGAGGTGGTCTCAGCCGCTGCCCTGGGGCTGCCGGAGCCGGCCGAGACCGAGGAGACCTTCGTCGGCAACGCCCGGATCAAGGCGCACGCCGCCGCGACCGCCAGCGGCCTGCCGGCGCTGGCCGACGATTCCGGCATCGAGGTCGATGCGCTCGGCGGCGCGCCGGGGGTGCACACGGCCGACTGGGCGGAGACGCCCGACGGCCGGGATTTCGGGCTCGCAATGACCAGGACCCACGCGGCGCTGGTCGCGGCGGGAGCGGCCGAGCCCTGGACGGCGCGGTTCCGCTGCACGCTGGTCCTGGCCTGGCCGGACGGCCACGACGAGGTCTTCGCCGGCGCCGCCGAGGGACGCTGCGTCTGGCCGGTGCGCGGCGACCGCGGGCACGGCTACGACCCGATGTTCGAGCCCCTCGGCCATGACCTGACCTTCGGGGAGATGGTTCCCGACGAGAAGAACCGGATCAGCCATCGCGCCGCGGCCTTCGCCTTGCTGGTGGCGGGCTGCTTTGCCTGAGGCGCTGCTCGCTCCGGGTCCACCCGCTGACGACTGGCGGGCCGGCGGCTTCGGCGTCTACGTCCACTGGCCGTTCTGCCTGGCCAAATGCCCGTATTGCGATTTCAACAGCCACGTCCGGGCCGGGGTCGACAACGCCCGCTGGCGGCGCGCCCTGGTCGCCGAGGTGGCAGCCGCGGCGCGGCTGGCGCCCGGCCGGGTCGTGGACAGCATCTTCTTCGGCGGCGGCACGCCGAGCCTGATGCCGCCCGAGACCGTGGCGGCGGTGATCGAGGCGGTCGGCACGGGCTGGACGCTGGCGCCCGACGCCGAGATCACGCTCGAGGCCAACCCGACGTCGGTCGAAGCGGGGCGGTTCAGAGGCTACCGGGCGGCCGGGGTCAACCGGCTGTCGATGGGCGTGCAGGCGCTGAACGATCCCGACCTGAAGGCGCTCGGCCGAATGCACACCGCCGAAGAGGCGCTGGCGGCGTTCGGCGTGGCGAGGACGATCTTTCCGCGGGTGAGCTTCGATCTGATCTATGCCCGCCAAGGCCAGACGCTGGCCGGATGGCAGGCCGAGCTTAGGCAGGCGCTGGACCGCGCGGTCGATCACCTGTCGCTCTATCAGCTGACCGTCGAGGCCGGAACGCGGTTCGGCGACCTGGCGGCGCGAGGGCGGCTTCGCGGGCTGCCGGAGCCGGGTCTCTCGGCTGATATGTATCTGGCAACGCAGGATATTTGCGGCGTGGCCGGAATGGCCGCCTACGAGGTTTCGAACCATGCGAGGCCAGGCGCCCAGAGCCGGCACAACCTGGTTTACTGGCGCTACGGCGACTACGCCGGCATCGGGCCCGGGGCACACGGACGGCTGAGCGCGTGCGGCCGTCGCTGGGCCACAGCGGCGGCTCGCAGCCCCGAGGCGTGGCTCGCAGCGGTGGAGGCGGGCGGCGAGCATGTCGCCTCGCGCGAGCCGATCTCGCGGGAGGAGCAGGCGATCGAGTTCCTGATGATGGGGCTGCGGCTCGCCGAGGGGATCGACCCGGCCCGCTTCGCGGCGCTGAACGGCCGGCCATTGCCGCCGGCGCGCGTCGAAGAACTGGCGGCGCTCGGCTTGCTCGACGTGACGCCGGAGCGGCTACGCGTCACCCCAGCCGGGATGCCGGTGCTCGACGCCGTGCTGCGAAGCCTTCTCGATGACGCGTCAGCGTGAGGACAGCAGCTGGCAGAGACCGTCGAGTTCCTCGAGCGTCGCGTAGCGGATGCGAATCTCGCCGGCTTGCTGGCCGGGCCGGTGATCGATGCTGACCTTCAACCGCAGGTTGGCCGTCAGGTCCTCCTCGAGCGCACGGGTGTCGGCATCCTTAGCGACGGCGCGGGCCGCCGGACGCCCGGTGGCCGGCGGATTGGCGGCCGTCCGGGCGAGCTGCTCGGTCTGGCGGACCGAGAGGTCGCGCTCCACGACCTGTCGGGCCAGCGCCTCTGGGTGGGACGCGGTCACCAGCGCCCGGGCGTGGCCGGCGGTCAGCTTGCCGGCGCGGAGCAGTTCCAGCACGCCGTCAGGCAGGGTCAGCAGGCGCAGGAGGTTTGCGATGTGGCTCCGGCTCTTGCCGAGCGCCTCGGCCAGGCGCTCCTGGGTGTGCCCGAAGCGGTCCATCAGCTGGCGATAGCCTTGGGCTTCTTCGAGGGCGCTGAGGTCGGCGCGCTGGACGTTCTCGATGATCGCAAGCTCGAGCACCTCGGTGTCGTCAAGGTCGCGCACGACCGCCGGCAGCGCGTGGATGCCGGCGAGCTGCGCTGCCCGCCAACGGCGCTCGCCGGCAACGATCTCGTAGCCGTCGCCGGACTGCGGATGCGGCCGCAGGATCAGCGGCTGGATGATGCCCTTCTCGCGGATCGAGGCGGCGAGATCCTGCAGCTCCTTCTCGTCGAAGTCCCGGCGCGGCTGGTTGGGGTTGGGGCGGATCTTCTCGATCGGGATGCTGTCGGTCGGCGTCGGTGCCGGACCGCGCCGCGGCGCCTCCTCGACCGGGGCCACATCGGCGAGCAGCGCCGACAGCCCGCGGCCGAGACCCTTGCGTTCCATGCCCTGCCCTCCGATCAGATCGCTTCGACGACGCCGCGGGCGGCGCGCATGCGCGCCAGAAGCTCGCCCGCCAGACGCTGGTAGGCCAGGCTGCCGCTGCTGGTGCGGTCGTAGATCAGCGCCGGCACCGCGTGCGAAGGCGCCTCGCTGAGGCGGACGTTGCGCGGGATCACGGTATCATAGACCAGGGTTCCCAAGTTCTCTCTCACGTCGGCCGCCACCTGCCCGGACAAGTTATTGCGTCTGTCGTACATCGTCAACACAATACCTTGTATCTTGAGCCGTGGATTCGAGCTGCCGCGCACCGTCTGGACGGTCCGCATCAGCTGACTCAGTCCCTCAAGCGCAAAGAACTCGCATTGCAGGGGCACCAGCACCGAGTCGGCGGCGACAAGGGCATTGATCGTCAGGAGGTTGAGCGACGGCGGGCAGTCGATGAGGACGTAGTCCTGACCGCGGAGCTCGTCGCGATCGACGGCGAGCGCGGCCTGCATCTTGTGAAGCCGCTTCGCATCGGAAACCATGTCGACATCCGCCGAACTCAGATCGGGCGTCGCAGGGATGATCCGCAGGTTCGGGACGATCGTCTCGGAGGTCGCGAAGGCCGAAGGATCGTCGCTGAACAGAAGGTCGTAGGATGTGAAGCCGCGCTCGGAGGGCGGGATGCCGAAGCCGGTCGAGGCGTTGCCCTGCGGGTCGAGATCGATCACCAGGACGCGGTTGCCGAGCGCCGCGAGCGCAGTACCGAGGTTGATCGCGGTCGTGGTCTTGCCGACACCGCCTTTCTGGTTGGCGATGGCAAGGATGTGGGTCGCGGCACGCGTCGGGTCAGGCACGATGGATCGCTCCAATTTCCAGGATTGCCGCCTTGGGTTCCGTCAGGCTGGGATGGACTTTGTGCTCGAAACGCCAATGCCCGCTGGCATCGGCAATCTCGTTATGCACCGCGGCGCCTTTGGGAAACAAGGCGGTACCCTCGCTGCGGCGATGTTTTTCGGTCATCGCGAGGAGCGAACTCAGCGGGGCCAGCGCCCTGGCGCTGACGACATCCGCCCGGGCGGGAGCGAGACGTTCGATGCGGCTGTCGTCAATGGACACGGCGACGCCCATCTCGCGCGCGGCGGTGGCGAGGAACGCGGCCTTGCGCTGATCGCTTTCCACGAGCCGTATATGGAGGCCGGGCGCTTCGGTCGAGGCGATCGCGGCGATCACCAGGCCCGGAAAGCCGGCGCCGGAGCCCAGGTCGAGCCAGAGGCGGGGATCGCGAGGGCGAAAGCGCCAGATCTGCGCCGAATCCGCGAAATGGCGTCCCCATGCGTCTTCAAGGCTGGCCTTGGAGACCAGGTTGATCTGGCGGTTCCATCGTTGCAGCAGGCCCAGGTGAATCGCGCAACGCTCGAGTGTTTCACGTGAAACATCGCACACGACCTGAAAGTCTGCCGGGGTCATGAACCAGTCAGGACCGTTCGTTCCTGCCGCACCCGCAGCAGGATCTGCGTCAGGGCGGCCGGGGTCATTCCCTCGATGCGCGCAGCCTGCCCGAGGCTCTCAGGCCGGACCCGTTCCAGCTTGGACCGGAGCTCGTTCGACAATCCACCGATCCGGGCGTAGTCGAGCGATTGCGGCAAGGCTACCGCGTCATCGCGCTTCAACCGGGCAACATCCTGAGCCTGCCGCTCGAGGTACGGTGCATAGCGGGCATCACTCTGAACTTGCTTGATAATAGCGGCATCCACCCCAGCAAGAGCTGGAAACGCCGCGACAAGCGCCTCAAGTGTCAGGTCCGGATGACCGAGGAGTTCGAACGCCGACCGGCGAACGCCATCCTGGTTGACCTGCAATCCGCTCCGCGCCGCCTCATTGGGCGTAACGGTGGTCTCTTGCGACAACCGCCTGGTCCGCTCCAACGCCGATCGCTTCAGCTCAAAGGCGCCGCGACGCTCCTCGCCGACGCAGCCAAGGCTCATTCCAAGCGGCGTCAGGCGTTGATCGGCATTGTCAGCCCGCAGATACAAGCGGTACTCCGCTCTCGACGTGAACATCCGGTAGGGCTCGGTCACACCACGGGTGACGAGATCGTCGATCATGACACCGATGTAGGCCTGGGCACGATCGAGAATGACCGGCGGGCGCCCCAGCGCGCTGGCTGCTGCATTCAGTCCGGCCATCAGGCCCTGCCCGGCAGCCTCCTCGTAGCCGGTTGTCCCATTGATCTGGCCGGCCAGGAACAGCCCCGGCAGCGCCTTCACCTCCAGCGCGGCACTCAGCGCGCGCGGATCGACGTAATCATATTCGATCGCGTATCCCGGCTGAATTATGCTCGCGTTTTCAAGACCTTGAATGGATCGAACGTAGCTCTCCTGGACGCTCGCGGGGAGCGATGTGGAGATGCCATTGGGATAGACGGTATCGTCCTCCAGCCCCTCCGGTTCAAGAAAGACCTGGTGCGCATCCTTCTCGGAGAAGCGCACCACCTTATCCTCGATCGATGGGCAATAGCGGGGGCCAACCCCCTCGATCCGGCCGCCATAGAGTGCCGAGCGGCCCAGATTGGCACGGATGATCTCGTGCGTCCTCGCGTTCGTCGCCGTCACCCCGCATGACACCTGCCGGTTCATTGGGATGCCGGAGAGAAAAGAGAACATTGCCGGATCGGCGTCTCCGGGTTGCTCTCCCACGAGGGTCCAGTCGATCGTCCGGCCCGAAAGCCGCGGCGGGGTCCCTGTCTTCAACCGGCCGAGCGGGAGCCCGAGGTCGGCGATTCTCGCGGCCAGCCGAACCGACGCAGGGTCCCCGACACGGCCCGCCGGCCGGCTCTCCTCACCGAGATGGATCACCCCGCGCAGGAAGGTGCCGGTCGTCAGAATGACGCACGGAGCAGACAAGACGGCACCACTGGCAAGCTCTACTCCGCGGATCGAGCCCGATCTCTCTTCCAGATCAACAACTTCACCTTCGATAACCTCCAGGCCGACCGCGGCGCGAAATGCGCCCTGGATCGCTGAGCGGTAGAGCGCCCGATCGGCCTGCGCCCTCGGACCCTGGGCTGCTGGCCCCTTGCTGCGGTTGAGAAGGCGAAACTGGATGCCAGCCAGGTCCGCCGCGCGTCCCATGAGGCCATCGAGCGCATCGATCTCGCGGACGATGTGCCCCTTGCCCAGACCGCCGATCGCTGGATTGCAGGACATTTCGCCGAGCCGGTCGAAACGGTGAGTAATCAGCGCCGTCCGCGCTCCGATGCGGTGCGCCGCCATCGCAGCTTCCGTGCCGGCGTGGCCGCCGCCAATGACGATGACGTCGAAGTCACGATGTTTCACGTGAAACATCCCTTCTCATTTCCCGAGGCAGAAGCTGCTGAAGACCATGTCCAACACGGCCTCTACATCCACTTTCCCCGTCAGGAAATCAAGCGACCGCAAGGCAGCGCGCAAATCCTCGGCCACCAGCTCCTCCTGGACAACCGCGGCGGAAAGCCGCTCCCACGCCGAGAGCAACGACGCGCAGGCACCGGCGATCGCCTCACGCTGGCGCCCGTGCGACGCCGTGGTTGCGGCGGCAGCCCTGCCGCCAAGGTCCTCGGCCACCCGGGCCAGCAGGGCATCGAGACCGGCGCCAGTCGTCCCCGAAACGGCGCCAGCCGTGCTCGCGGCGCGCAGGTCCGCCTTTGCCAGGACCGTCACGTCTCCCGCCCGCCGCGCAACGCCCAGGCCATCCACATCCTCGACCCGGTCGACCAGGAAGATGCGCAGGTCCGCGGCTTCGGCCCTTTGCCGCGCCCGGGCGACCCCGAGCTTCTCGAGCCGGCCCGCTGCCCCCCGCATTCCAGCCATGTCGAGGAGTGTCAAGGCGAGCCCGCCGAGATCCATGCGCACTTCGATCACATCGCGCGTCGTTCCGGCGATCTCCGACGTCAGCGCCGCCTCACGGCCCGCGAGCGCATTCAGCAGCGTCGATTTCCCCACGTTCGGGCGGCCGACGAGCGCCACCTCGAATCCGTCGCGCACGCGCTCGGCAATCCTGCTGCCGTCGATTTCATGCTGCATTGCAGCAATCGTGCGGGACAACGTCCCGCGCACCGACGTCAGGATGTCGGCCGGCAGCTCTTCGTCAGCGAAGTCGATCGTGGCTTCCACAAAAGCCAGCGCCGACATCAGGTCGCGCCGCCACTCCGCTGCCAGCCCGGACAGCTTGCCGCCCATCAGGTCCAACGCTTGGCGCTGCTGCCCGGCGGTCTCTGCAGCCAGCAAATCGCCTAGACCCTCGACCTGCGCCAGATCGATCCGGTGGTTCATCAAGGCCCGGCGGGTGAATTCGCCGGCTTCGGCCGGCCGCAGCCCGTCCATCCGCCCGAGCGCCGCCAGAACGGATCGCGTGACAGCGGCACTCCCGTGCAGGTGCAGTTCGGCGCAATCCTCGCCCGTGAAGCTCGCAGGTGCGGGAAACCCAAGCACCAGCGCCTGGTCGAGCCGCTCACCGGACGCCGGGTCCCTGAGCCAGCGCAGGACCGCCTGGCGCGCGGGGCCGGCCGACCCGGCCAGCCGGGCGGCCGCTGCCAACGCGCCCGGCCCGGACAGCCGCACCACCGCCAGGCCCGACACCCCCGGCGCCGTCGCCTGTGCGAAGATGGTGTCAGTCACGGCCGAGTAAGGAAGACGCCGGCAGCGTCAGCTGTTCATCGAATCGAAGAACTCGGCATTCGATTTGGTCTGCTTCAGCTTGCCGAGCAAGAACTCGATGGCGTCTGTCGTGCCCATCGGGTTGAGAATACGACGCAGCACGAACATCTTGGTGAGATCGACCTTGTCGACAAGCAGCTCTTCCTTGCGCGTGCCCGACTTCAGGATGTCGATCGACGGGAAGACCCGCTTGTCGGCGATCTTGCGGTCCAGCACGACCTCGGAGTTGCCGGTGCCCTTGAACTCCTCGAAGATCACCTCGTCCATGCGGCTGCCGGTGTCGATCAGCGCGGTGGCGATGATGGTCAGCGACCCGCCTTCCTCGATGTTGCGCGCCGCGCCGAAGAACCGTTTTGGCCGCTGGAGGGCGTTAGCGTCGACGCCGCCGGTCAGCACCTTGCCCGAAGACGGGACGACGGTGTTGTAGGCGCGCCCGAGCCGGGTGATCGAATCGAGCAGGATCACCACGTCGCGCTTGTGCTCGACCAGGCGCTTGGCCTTCTCGATCACCATTTCGGCCACTGCGACGTGCCGCGTCGCCGGCTCGTCGAAGGTCGAGGCGACCACCTCGCCCTTCACCGAGCGCTGCATGTCGGTGACCTCTTCCGGCCGCTCGTCGACCAGCAGGACGATGAGGTAACACTCCGGATGGTTCTTCGCGATGGACGAGGCGATGTTCTGCAGGATCACCGTCTTGCCGGTGCGTGGCGGTGCCACGATCAGCCCGCGCTGGCCCTTGCCGATCGGGGCGACGAGGTCGATCACCCGCGTCGTCTTGTCTTTGATGGTCGGGTCCTCGACCTCGAGGTTGAGCCGCTCGTCTGGATAGAGCGGTGTCAGGTCGTCGAAGTTGACCTTGTGCCTGGCGCGTTCGGGGTCCTCGAAGTTGATCTGACTGACCTTGACGAGACCGAAGTAGCGCTCGCCTTCCTTCGGCGCGCGGATGACGCCCTCGACGGTATCGCCGGTGCGCAGCGAGAATTTGCGGATCTGGTTGGGGCTGACGTAGATATCGTCGGGTCCGGCGAGATAGTTCGCCTCGGGCGAGCGCAGGAAGCCGAAGCCGTCCTGCAGCACCTCCAGGACACCGTCGCCGGAGATCTCCACGCCTTCCTCGGCCATGTCCTTGAGGATGGCGAACATCATGTCGCCCTTGCGCATCGAGGATGCGTTCTCGATCTCGAGCTCTTCGGCGAGCTGCAGAAGATCGACGGGGCTTTTTGCTTTCAGGTCGGCGAGCGAAAGCTGCTCGAAATCAGTGGATAAATCCATCGGGGAATCTCAAACGGCCTCGAAATGGGGGATTGGGGGAGTGTGCAGGACGCTCGGAGGATCCGTGGTCAGCCCTCCCTTGTCACAATCCTGCGGTGATGTCAAATCCGCAATTCAGATTAGAACGGCTTGACGACGACCATGACCACGATGATCACCAGGGCCAGGGTCGGCAGCTCGTTCATCATGCGGTAGCTGCGTCCGCTCATATGGTTAGCGTCTGCAGCAAAGTCCAGCCTCCGCAGCGCCAGCCAGTGATGAAACCACGTCAGCACCAGCACCGCGGCGAGCTTGACATAGATCCAGCCGTCCGTCGACCAGGACACGACGCCGGGCGTCGCCGCCAGCGCCAGCCCGAAGACCCAGGTCGCGATCATCGCCGGGCGCATGATCAGCCGCTGCAGCTTCAACTCCATCACCTTGAAGGTCTCGGAGGTCTCCGAACCCGGTGCGGCCAGCTCGGCGTGATAGACGAAGAGCCGCGGCAGGTAGAGCAGCCCCGCCATCCAGCTCACGATCGCCAGGACGTGCAGCGCCTTGGTCCAGGGATAGGCGATGGTCAGCAAGTGCAGCACGCGGCGTCTCCGGATCGTCTTCCTCGCCTCTAGCACGCCGGCTCGGAAGCGCAAGCGGGGCGCCTTCCGTCTTTTCTCGGAATTGAATCTTGAAAATGAATGAAGAGGTTAGGCTTGGGATTGTCGGGGATTAACGATTGGACATCTTTGCCCACAAAGTTTTCCACAGGCCGCAGAACGTAGTGCCCCTCCCGTGGAATCAACTCTAAGTTGTATCCTACGATGAAAATGCACGATAAATCAATAGGTTGAAAAACCGGCTTACGGTTATCCACAGGTCTCGGGGGTGTTTGGGGCTCCGAATCCGGTGCTCTGAATTCGAGTTATCCCGAGGTGCCGAATTCTTAACGATTCCAATCCGGAGCGGTGAACAGACCTGGATCGGCCGGGGGCAATTCCGTGAGGCTGGAGTTCTCCACCGCAGTCCTGTCGGGTTCTGCCCGCCTTATCCCCAAAGCTGTCCAGAGGAATCTTTCTCCTCGCCAGGGCAGGTCCGGCGGGAGCCCGCGCCGGAGCAGCTTTTGCGCATGCAAGGTGACGGGCCGGTCTTCACCTGGATCCCTGAGCGCCCGTGCCGGCGGTTGACGGACGGGTCATAATTCCCTGTCGAGCGACATCAATGGCTTGACGCCTGTCCAAACTCGGATGTCAACCCTGGCAGCGCTCAGAACCTCCGGCGCAGAGTCGCGTGCCGGTTGACGTCCTTGTAGAGCAGGTAGCGGAAGCGGCCGTGGCCGCCGGCGTAGCAGCCCTGCGGGCAGAAGGCGCGCAGCCACATGAAGTCGCCTGCCTCGACCTCGACCCAGTCGCGGTTGAGCTTGTAGACGCCCTTGCCTTCGAGCACGTAGAGCCCGTGCTCCATGACGTGGGTTTCCATGAACGGGATCTCGGCGCCGGGCTCGAGGTTGACGATGGTCACGTGCATGTCGAGGCGCATGTCGGAGTGGTCGAAGAACCGCGTCGTGGTCCAGCGGCCGAGGGTGTCGGGCATCGACATGTTCTTGACGTCAGCCTCGTTGACCACCAGCGGCTGCGGCAGGCCGAGGTCCTCCACCGGCTGGTAGGCCTTGCGGATCCAGTGGAAGACCACGCGCCGGCCGGTGTGGTTGCGCTGGGTCCAGCTCGTGCCCGGCGGGATGTAGGCGAAACCGCCGGGCGTCAGGAGGAAGGTCTCCGGGCCGATGGTGACGAGGTGCTCGCCCTCGACGGTGAAGAGTGCCGAGCCGACGTCGGTCTCGGTGTCGGGCGTCACGCTGCCGCCGCCGGGCTCGACCTCCATGATGTACTGCGAGAAGGTCTCGGCGAAGCCCGACATCGGCCGGGCGATGATCCAGGCGCGGGTGCGGTCCCAGAACGGCAGCGCCGAGGTGACGATGTCGGTCAGGACGCCGCGGGGGATGAAGGCGTAGGCCTCGGTGAAGACCGAGCGGCCCGACATCAGTTCGTTCTGGCCGGGCAGGCCGCCCTTGGGCGCGTAATAGCTGCGGGTGAAGGCGGGGCGCGCCTCGTCTTCGGCGTAGGTGCCGATCGCGTTCTTGCGCAGCAGCGGCGCCGGGTTCGAGCCGGTCTGCTTGTTCATGGCAGCATGTCCTTGAGGCGGAGGAGCGCGATGCGCTCGACCTCGGCGGCGGCGGCGGCGAGCTCGGTCGGGCGGTCGTTGCCGAGGCGGGCCTCGAAGGCGGCGAGGATCGCCGCCTTGTCGAGGCCGCGGACGGCGATGATGAAGGGAAAGCCGAACCTGGCCTTGTAGGCGTCGTTGAGGTCGGTGAACCGGGCGCGTTCGGCGTCGGTCAGGGCGTCGAGGCCGGCGCCGGCCTGCTCGGCGGTGCTTTCGGCGGTCAGCCGCTTCGCGGCGGCGAGCTTGCCGGCGAGGTCGGGGTGGGCGGTGAGGACGCCGAGGCGCTCGTCTTCGGAGGCGGCGCGGAAGGCGCGGGCGAGGGCGGAGTGGACGCCGATGGCGGTGTCGTGGGCGGGGCCGAGCTCGAGGGCGTGGGCGCGCTCGGCGATCCAGGGCGAGTGCTCGAAGACGCCGCCGAAGCGGGCGACGAAGGCGTCGCGGTCGAGCTCGGACGGGCGGTCGGTGGCGAGCGGCGGCGCGGGGTGGCGGGCGGCCCAGTGCCGCGCGATGTCGATGCGGCGGGGGAACCAGACCCGCTGGTGGCTCTGGGCGTAGGCGATGAAGCGGGCGAGGGCGGCGATGCGGCCCGGGCGGCCGATCAGGCGGCAGTGCAGGCCGATCGGACAGCATCTTCGGGGTGCCGGCTTCGCCTTCGGTGTAGAGGGTGTCGAAGCTGTCCTTGAGGTAGGCGAAGAACTGGTCGCCGGAGTTGAAGCCCTGGGGGGTGGCGAAGCGCATGTCGTTGGCGTCGAGGGTGTAGGGGATGATCAGCTGCTGGCGGCCGGCGTGGGCGCGCCAGTAGGGCAGGTCGTCGTCGTAGGTGTCGGAGACGTAGGCAAAGCCGCCTTCCTCGGTGGCGAGGTCGACGGTGTTGACCGAGCAGCGGCCGGTGTACCAGCCGCGGGGGCGGGTGCCGGTGACCTCGGTGTGGAGGCGGATGGCGGCGGCCATGTCGGCGGCTTCCTGCTCGCGGGTGGCGTCCTTGTACTCGATCCACTTCAGGCCGTGGCTGGCGATCTCCCAGCCGGCGGCCTGCATCGCGGCGACCTGCTCGGGCGAGCGGGCGAGCGCGGTGGCGACGCCGTAGATGGTGAGGGGGACGCCGGCGCCGGTGAAGAGGCGGTGGAGCCGCCAGAAGCCGGCGCGGGCGCCGTATTCGTAGATCGATTCCATGTTCCAGTGGCGCATGCCCGGCCAGGGGGCGGCGCCGACGATCTCGGAGAGGAACGCCTCGGAGGCGGCGTCGCCGTGCAGGATCGAGTTCTCGCCGCCTTCCTCGTAGTTGAGGACGAACTGGACGGCGATGCTGGCGCCGCCCGGCCAGTCGGCGTGAGGCGGGTTCGGACCGTAGCCCAGCATGTTCCGGCAGTAGCGCATGACGTCCCCTGGTGCTGCGGCCCCGAGCTTAGTGCAGGCGGATGGTGGCGGCTTTCAAATTCGGAATGAAGCTACTTCTCGCGATCGCCACTGGCATTCGGGGGTTTTCGGGAGGGATAGTGGCGGGAACGAGGGAGGGGGGTGCCATGACCGCAGGATACGTGACGACGCACGTGCTGGACGCGGGCCGCGGCTGCCCGGCGGCGGGGATGCGGATCGACCTCTTCGCGGTCGACGGGGTGGAGCGGCGGCTGATCCGCTCGGCGGTCACCAACGCGGACGGCCGCACCGACGCACCCGTCATCCCGCCGGGCGAGCTGGTGGCCGGCAGCTTCGAGCTCCTGTTCCACGCCGGCGCCTACCTGGAGACGGCCGGCCTGACCGGGGAGAGCCCGCGGTTCCTCGACCTCATCCCGATCCGCTTCGGCATCGCCGACCCGGAGGCGCACACCCACGTGCCGCTGCTGCTGGCCCCGTACAGCTACTCGACGTATCGGGGGAGTTGAGGGGAGAGGGGTGTGTTAGGGGGCGTAACACGCGTGAAACTATAGGTATCCCTTTGATACAAAAGAGATGTTTGGCGTAATTCGTCGCTAAGCCGCGTCAGCGACCTCGCGAAAAATCCGATCGGCGGCGCGGGTCTCAATGACGGCTGCCGACTGACTTAGGACGCCAAGGTAAGTGCCGAGTTCCGCTTTGCGCTTTACAACCGCAACGCGTCCAGGCGGCCGCTCAAGTCGCGCTAGATCGTTGAACTTTGCTGAAGCAAAGACAACCGAATTTGCACTCTTGGTCACTGCTTCAAACGCTACCCGGCGACGGCCAATCTCAACAAGAGAAGCCCACGCCACTCCGTGTTGCAGCCCCGATAAGCGCTGCACCCCGATGCACATTTGCCGCAGGAACACAAAAGCCGATCATAAAGTACTTCGGCTTCGTCATGATCCCGTCGCTCAGCAAGCTTCATGGAAGTGAAGAGAACTGCCTCGTGGGACAGTTTGCCACAGTCGCGACGGCACCCGGAAGTTGCGCCTCGCTCGCCTTGAGCACAAAGAATGCCATTTGGTCGAAATCAATGCCCGCATTATTCTGCTATCGTCTTGGCAGTCCTGCGATAGATTAGATCGCCGACCCAGGAGTTCGGCTATCGTTGTGAATCCAGACCCGAAGTCCGACACAAAAAAGTCGCCGCCAGTTTGGTCGACGCGGCACGACCACTGTACCGCCGCTCGAAAGAGCAGCGGGGCCGTTGAAATGAATGAGCTGCCCGAAACGTGACGAAACATAGGAAAGCTGCCTCGCCGCCGAACTCGACAACGTTTATCTGGAACTGTTTGGAGTTTTGAACCGCGACGTTCAAAGCAGCGGCGCATCTCCCAAGGCGGAATGGGCACAGGACATTACGTTATTGATTCTATAACTCTTTTCCAACGAAGGCAAGTTCTAAGCTGACCTCGGTGAAGTTCGCGAGGCTCTCAGTGAGAGGGCAAGGCCACGGAGCAGCAATCCTCCTCGGACTTGGAGAGTGCGCCAATTCGAGATCGAAAGGATATAGTGGACTGACGTGGCTACCACGGATCAGCATAGTCGCCGATACGCCTCTATCAACTCCCTTGTTGTTGTGAGCTTTGATTGGCCGCCATTCGATGCGGCATATCGGACCACCCCTGCGGCGAACGACCAACAGGGTGATACTCGAACTGGAACGTTACGGATTGTTCGGGAAGCTCCCGATTGCATGAGGCGCCGAACTGGAAGCCCTGTATTGTCGACACCGTCGACGCCGATAGGGCTTACTAGCCTCAACCACTGGTCGTTCGGCCTTCCCTTCCAGCTCGGCTGAATGGGCAGAAGCTTTTCCGCAACAAAAATGGCTTCAAGATCGACGCTCACAGCCGCTTGCTACAGGAGAATCCCGGATCACGGCAATCTTTCCAACCGAGTGCTTGGCCTTGGTTCACGGAGATAGCTCGCCTCGCCTACCTCGGCGTGAAAATCATCTCGATCTCGTCCAGCACCTCGTCCATCAGCGAGCTGGTCGCTTCCTTGCCGGTGAAGCGGAGGATGTAGCCGTCGCGGGCCATTTCGCGGCGGATGACGAGGCTGCGGCGCGGGGGCGGACGATGCGGCGGGGGCGGCCGCGGCGGTCGCGGGCGGCGGGGCTCGGGGTCGGGGTCGGTGAAGCTGTGCTGGCGCTCGGATTCGATGAGGTAGGGCAGGATGGCGGCCCACTGGCTGTCCGGGTCGCGGAGGCTCGGTCTGGCGGATGGCGGTCTCGATGACCTCGCCGAAGCCGTTGCCGATGGCGGCGCTGAGGCGCAGGAGCCGGCGCTCGGAGAGGACTTCGGGGGTGGTGAGGACGTGCTCGAGGAGATCGACGAGCGCGGGCGACGGCGCGGAGGCGCGCGCGCTTGACGGCGTTGGCCGCGGGGTAGAGCTGGTCGACGGCTTCCTCGATGGTGGGGAAGACGCTCCTGGTCGCGGGCGAGGACGGCGATGCGGCCTTGCTCCCAGGGCGAGAGGTCGGCGCGGATGGCGTTTTCCTCGACCATCGCGGCGAGGGTGGCGGCGAAGCCGGTGGCGGGGCGGACGAAGGCGGGGATCGCGGCGTAGGCCTCGAGGCCGAAGGCGTGGAGCTCGCGGAAGGCGGCGAGGCGGCGGTAGCCGGAGACGATGCCGTAGCGCAGGGCGCCGTGCGGGGCGGCGAGCGGGAAGAGCTCGACCGGCATGCGCAGGCCGGATTTGCGCGATGGAGTCGCGGAGCTCGCGCAGCGGCTCGGGGTCGAGGGCGGTGCGGTCGCGGGGGAGGGCGGCGGCGTCGATCTCGGCGAGCGGGATCAGCTGGACGGCGTCGGGCATCGGGGTCTCCTCGGCGGCGGGGCGCGGGGGGTGATTCGCGGGCGGGCAGGATACACCGGGAAAGGCCGGGTTGCCGGACGGGGGGTTGCAGCGTGCGGTGGTGCGGGCGAGGATGCCCCCGGGGAGCCACAAGCAGAGGAGACCGGGGGAGTGCATCTCGGCACGCAGAACACCGCCAGGGACGACGACGACTACCGCGCGATGGCACAGATGGGCGTGCGCCACATCTGCGCCGACCTGCCGGGCAATCCGCACGACTGGACGCTCGACGACCTGATGCGGCACCGCGAGCGGATCGCATCGTTCGGGATCGCGCTCGACATGGTGCAGCTGCCGCTGAGCTCGCGGCCGATCGAGGAGAGCCGGAGCCCGGGCATCCTGACGGCGGGGCCGACGCGCGACCGCGAGATCGCCTCGATCTGCGCGCTGATCGAGCGGCTGGGGCAGGCGGGGATTCCGGCGGCGAAGTACAACCTCAACATCATCGGCATCCCGCGGACGCCGCCCGAGCGCGGCCGCGGCGGGTCGCTGAACGCGGCGTTCCGCTGGGACCGGACCGACCAGGACGCGGCGCCGGGGCTCGCGGGGGTGCTGCCGGAGGAGGAGAACTGGGAGCGGATCGACTATTTTCTCGAGCGGGTGGTGCCGGTGGCGGCGGAGAACCGGGTGCGGCTCGCCTGCCACCCGCACGACCCCTACACGCCGCCGGGCTACCGCGGGGTGACGCGGGTGCTCGGGACGGTGGACGGGCTGAAGCGGTTCGTCGGATGCGCGAGAGCCCCTGGCACGGGCTGAACTTCTGCCAGGGGACGGTGGCGGAGATGCTCGACGACCCCAGGGCCGAGATCGAGGCGGTGATCCGCTGGTTCGGCGAGCGGGACAAGATCTTCAACGTGCACTTTCGCAACATCCGGGGCGGAAGCTGTCGTTCATGGAGACGTTCCCCGACGACGGCGACGTCGACATGTGGGCGTGCCTGAAGACCTACGCGGAGGTGGGGTATCGCTACATGATCATGCCGGACCACGTGCCGCAGATCGCGGGGCGCGACCCGGAGGCGACGGCGTTCGCGTTCTGCTTCGGGCACATCGCGGGGCAGCTCGAGGCGCTGAGGGCGGAATATCCCGGGCTGATGGCGGCGCGCGAGGCGAAGGCGGCGTGAGGCCGACATGGAATTGACAGTCCCGCCCGATTTTAGAACACTCAGGGCGAAGAGCGGTCGGCAGAACCGCGCAGCCGGTCTCAACGAGCGGCAAGGGGAGGCGCTGGAACCATCGCGGTCATCGGACGAGCTGATGCGGGGATGCCCGGCCTGACGGTCGGGATCGCGGAAAGGCGGCTATGGCAGACGTAGAACTGCGCAACATCGGCAAGTCCTTCGGCACGGTCAGGGTGATCGACGACATCGACCTGACCATCGCGCACGGCGAGTTCGTGGTCTTCGTCGGGCCGTCGGGCTGCGGCAAGTCGACGCTCTTGCGGATGATCGCGGGGCTCGAGGACATCACCGACGGCGATCTTTTGATCGACGGGCAGGTCTGCAACGAGATCGCGGCGCGGGACCGCGGGATCGCGATGGTGTTCCAGTCCTATGCGCTCTACCCGCACATGACGGTCTACGACAACGTCGGGTTCGCGCTGAAGCTGTCGAAGACGCCGAAGGCGGAGCTCGACGCGAAGATCCGCGAGGCGGCGCGCATCCTGCAGATGGAGCCGCTGCTCGACCGCAAGCCGGCGCAGCTGTCGGGCGGGCAGCGCCAGCGGGTGGCGATCGGGCGGGCGATCGTGCGCAACCCCAAGGTCTTTCTGTTCGACGAGCCGCTGTCGAACCTCGACGCCGCGCTCCGGGTCGACATGCGGATGGAGATCGCACGGCTCCACCAGGAGCTGGCCGCGACGATGGTCTACGTCACCCACGACCAGATCGAGGCGATGACGCTCGCCGACAAGATCGTGGTGCTGGACCGCGGCGCCATCCGGCAGGTCGGTGCGCCGCTGGAGCTCTATCACCGGCCGGCGAACCTGTTCGTGGCGGGCTTCATCGGCTCGCCGAAGATGAACCTGCTGCCGGTGCGCCGGACGGGCGGCGAGGGCGCGCGGATCGAGGTGGGGTCCAAGGTGCTGGCGCCGTGTGGCTTCACCGTCGCCAACGGCCATGCGCGGGACGTGCAAGGCGATCTCACCCTCGGCATCCGGCCGCAGGCAATGCAGCTGGTCGATCCGGCGGACGCGCTGATCCGCGGCCGGGTCGACATCGTCGAGCACCTCGGGGACGAGACGGTGGTGAACGTGCGGCTGGACGGCGGCGATGCGGTGCTGGCCATCGTGCCGGGGGACGCCACGCTCCGGTCGGGGTCGGGCGAGGCGATCGGGCTGACCTTCGACCAGAAGCACGCGCATCTCTTCGAGCCTTCCGGGGCGCGGATCGACACGGCGGTGCCGGAGGGCATGCCCGCATGACGCGGGGCGGCGCCGGAGAACGGAGACTGCGATGAAGATCACGTCCGTCAAGACCGCTGCGACGGTCGGCCACTGCATGCAGCTCTGGGTGAAGGTCGAGACCGACGCCGGGGTGACCGGCATCGGCGAATGCGTGCATGGCGAATACGAGGCGATCGCGCTGATCAAGTACCTCGAGCCGAAGCTCGTGGGGCGCGATCCCTTCGCCATCGACGCGCTCTTCGAGGAGACGCGCCGCGGCCACGTCTTCCAGGGCGGCTTTGCCGGCGCGCTGATCACCGCCCTGACCGGGATCGAGCTGGCGCTCTGGGACCTCAAGGGCAAGGCGCTGGGCGTGCCGGTCTACGAGCTGATGGGCGGCAAGTTCCGCGACAAGATCCGGGTCTATGCGGATTGCGAGGTCTCGCCGGGGCTGGACTTCGACGAGACCAAGCGGGCGATCGACGCGATCCTGACCCGCGGCTTCACGGCGCTGAAGATCGACCTCGACATCTTTGCCTACGGCCACATCGGCACGGAGACCGAGCATTACGTCAAGGACCGCTTCAACATGACCCCGAACCGCTGGGAGCACGACCGCATGGTGCGGCTGGCGGAGATGGTGGTCGAGATGGCGGGCGAGGGGGTCGAGGTGGCCTGCGACCTTCATACCCGGCTCGACAAGCATTCGGCGATCCGCCTCGCCCGCGACCTCGAGCCCCTGAAGCTGATGTGGCTCGAGGAGCCGGTCCCGCCCGAGAACGTCGACACGATGCGCGAGATCACCGCGGCGACCTCGACCCCGATCTGCGCCGGGGAGAACCTCTACCTGCGCTACGGGTTCCGCGAGTTGATCGAGAAGCAGGCCGTCGACATCATCATGCCGGACATCCCGAAATGCGGCGGTCTCAGCGAGTGCCGCAAGATCGCCAACATGGCCGAGCTCTATTCGATCCCGTTCGCGCCGCACAACGTCTCGTCGCCGATCGGGACGATGGCCTCGGCGCACGTCTGTGCGACGGTCCCGAACTTCCTGATCCTCGAGTTTCACTGGACAGGCCGGGACTACTGGTCGACGATCATCAAGGAGAAGCGGGACATCATCAAGGACGGCTTCATCGAGTTGAGCGATGCCCCCGGCATCGGGGTCGAACTGGACGAGGAGGTTGCGCGGGAGCACCAGTTCCCGGGGACGACGTGGTTCGAATGAGCTCTCGGTAACGGAGAGCCGCCTGCCTCAGGAGAAGGCGAAAGGACAGTGGCCACCTCAGGTCATCAATTCCAAGGGAGGATCAAAATGACGACGAAATTCACACGGCGCGACATGTTGCGGACCACGGCCCTCGGGGCCGGCGTCCTGGCGACGGGCGGATTGCCGGCGCTGGCCCAGGATGCCGAGCTGCCCAAGGGCGCCGCGGGCAAGCTGACGGTGATCCAGCGCCAGGAGTATTTCCAGGTCGCCCAGGACCTCTTCCGGCAGATCTGCCAGGATTTCGCCGACCAGAACAATGTCGCACTGGACATCTCGACGACCAATGCCGAGGCGTTCGGCGACTTCCTGGGCAAGATGGCGGCGTCGGTGCGCGCCGGCGACCCGCCGGACCTTGCCTACACCTCGAACGTGTCGATCCAGCAGATGCAGCTGCTCGGGCTGCTGGAAGACGTGTCGGATCTGATGGAGGAGGCGACGGCGCTCTACGGCAACGTCGTGCCCGGAATCAACGCCGAGAAGATCGGCAAGATCGACGGCAAGTGGTACGCCGTGCCGTTCCTGACCCAGGTCACCGGCGTCTTCATGCGCGGCGACAAGCTGGCCGCGGCCGGGATCGATCCCAAGTCGCTGACGACCTGGGAGAAGCGGCGCGACGCCGCGCTGGCGATCTCCGATCCCGACAACGAATTCTGGGGCTGGGGGGTCACCTTCAATCAGTCGGGCGACGGCTGGGGAGCGATGACCGGTATCCTCACCGCGTTCGGCGGGCACTTCACCGACGAGACCGGCCTCAAGGTGACGCTCGACACGCCCGAGGCGCTCGAGGCGTACAAGTTCATCGCCGAGACCTATGACCGCAACGGGCGCTTTGCCCCGATGCTGCCACCGGGCATCGAGAGCTGGACCGACAGCTCGAACAACGAGGCCTACCTGTCGGGCAAGGTCGGCTACACGCAGAACGCCTTCTCGATCTACGCCCAGGCCAAGCGCGACGGCAATCCGGTGTACGAGGAGACCGTGGTCCTGCGGATGCCGAAGGCCAACGACGGTTCGAACCGCGACGGCGTGCAGCCGGGCGGCTGGCTGACCATCTTCAAGGGCGCGCCGAACGCGGAGCTCGCCAAGAAGCTGGCGCTCGACATCCTCAAGCCGGAGAACTTCAACCAGATGTCGGCGGTCGCCGGCGGTCTCTTCATGCCGGCGTTCGAGAAGCAGTGGACCGAAGAGCTGATCGGCGCCGATCCGAACTTTGCGATCATCAGGGACCAGGCGACGAACCCCGACCCGTTCGTCGGCCCGTCCTGGCCGGCCGATCCGACCGCCGCGTTCGACGCCATCCGCGCCCAGGGCATCTTCGAGCAGTCGCTCGGCAACATGATCTCCGGCCGGATGACCCCCGAGGAGGCGCTGAAGGACGCGCACCAGAAGATCGTCGAGCTCTACGAGGAGGGCGGCATCCCGCAGGGATGAGCCGACCGGGCCAGCGCCGGATGGACCCGCGGGGTCCATCCGGCCGACCGCCGGCCGGAGCGGCCGAAAGCGAGACCTGGCGGCAGGGAGCGCAGGCATGGAAACCCAGGTAGGACTGCCCGCGACATCGGCCGCGCGCCTCGCGTCGCGGCGCAAGAAGTGGCGTGCGAAGACTTTCCTCGGGCGCGACTGGGGCGTGGCCTATCTCTTCGTGCTGCCCATGGTCGTCATCATGGTGGGCCTCATCCTCTGGCCGTTCATCGAAGCGATCCGGCTTTCGTTCACGTCGCTCAACTACCTGACCGGCGACACGCGGTGGGTCGGCATCAGCAACTACACCAAGCTCTGGGACAATTCCGACTTTCGCCAGGCGATGGCCAACACGGTCCAGTTCACCTTCTGGTCGCTGCTCATCAAGCTGATCGTGGGCATGACCATCGCGCTGATCCTGAACAGCCGCCTGCCGTTCCGCAGCGTGCTCTCGGGCATCATGCTGTTGCCCTGGATCGTGCCCGAGGTGGTGACGGCGCTGACCTGGCGGAGCATCTTCGACCCGCTCTTCGGCGGGCTGAACCCGATCCTGCTGGGCCTCGGGATCATCGACACGCCGCAGGGATGGCTGTCGGACCCCGACCTCGCGATGCCGAGCGTCATCGCCGTCAACATCTGGAAGGGAATCCCGTTCTACGTGCTGCTGCTGCTGGCCGGGCTGAAGGCGGTCGACCGCGAGCAGCTCGAGGCGGCCGAGATCGACGGGGCCAACGCGATCCAGCGGTTCCGCCACGTGACGCTGCCGTCGATGAAGTACGTGATCATCGTCACGCTGCTCCTGTCGTTCATCTCGACGTTCAACCAGTTCGGGCTGCCGTTCCTGATGACGCAAGGCGGGCCGTCGGGCGCGACGCGGCTCTATTCGCTGCTGGCCTACGAGAAGGCCATCGCCTCGCTGCAGTACGGGCCGGGCACCGCGATCGCCTTCAGCGTCGCGCCACTGATGGCCGTCATCATCTGGATGTTGGCGCGACTGATGCGTCGGGACGAGAAGACCGTCACCGACCGCAGCCGGCCCGGGATCGGCGACATGCTCGGCAGCGGCTTCGGCCGCGCCCTCGACCTCGTGTTCTGGCCGTTCGAGGAAGCGATGACGCTCTTCGACCGGGCGGTTCGCCGGCTTCGCGCGGCGACCGGCCGGCTGCCGTCGCAGCCGATCTTCTCGCGGCGGGGGCGGCGCTGGGCGGGGCTCGCGGTCAGGGTGCTGATCCTGCTGCCGTTCCTGGTCTTCGTGCTCTTCCCGTTCTACTGGGTGATCGTCACGTCGCTGAAGTCGACGCCGCAGATCTCGGCCCGCGAGCACATCTTCTGGCCCGATCCGGTGACGATGGAGCAGTACCGCGCGCTGCTCTTCGATACGCCGTTCCTGACCTGGCTGATGAACTCGGTCCTGGTCGCGTTCGTCTCGACCGCGTTGTCGGTGATCTGCGCGGCGCTCGCGGCCTATGCGCTGTCGCGGCTGCGGTTCCTCGGGGCGGGGCTGCTGACGACGGCGCTCCTGATCACCTACCTCCTGCCGGCGACGCTGCTCTTCATCCCGCTCTACCAGATCCTGTCGAACCTCGGGCTCATCAACACCTACTCGGCGCTGATGTTCACCTACCCGACGTTCCTGATGCCGTTCGCGACCTGGGTGATGATGGGGTATTTCCGCTCGATCCCGGTCGAGCTCGACGAGGCGGCGATGATCGACGGGGCGCGGCGGATCTACATCTTCTGGAAGATCATCCTGCCGCTTGCGGCGCCGGCGGTGCTGGCGGTGACGCTGTTCGCGTTCACCAATGCCTGGAACGAGTTCCTGTTCGCCTTCGTCTTCATCACGTCGGAGTCGCTCCGGACGCTGCCGATCGGGCTGCAGTCGCTGGTGGTCGGCGACATCCTGCCGTGGGGCAAGCTGATGGCGGCGTCGCTGCTGACGGCGATCCCGGTGACCGTGCTCTACGTCTATGCGCAGCGCTTCCTGGCCGAAGGGCTGACGGTGGGCGGGGTCAAGGGGTAGTCCGAGGCCGCGCGCCGGTTGCTGGCGCGCGGTTCACCGGCGAGGGCTACTGGTCCTTGGGCTGGCGGGCCTGCCAGGCCTCGTATTCCGGCCAGGCGTCCTTGTGCAGCGGGTAGTAGCGCCGGAGCGATTCGCCGGCGAGGAGCTTCTCCTTGGAAAAGCCTTCCCAGCCGTGGTCGCGATGCGCCTTCTCGACCATCGTCTCGGCCAGGGCGATCGGCACGCAGACCGCGCCGTCGTCGTCGGCCACGATGATGTCGCCGGGGATCACGGTGACGCCGCCGCAGGCGACCGGGACGTTGACCGCGAGCGGCATGATCGAGGTCTGCGCGTGGTAGTTCGGCGTGACGCCGCGGAGCCACATCGGGATGTCGAGCTCCTTGATCTTGGCCCAGTCGCGGACGCAGCCGTCGATCACCATGCCGGCGCCCTTCTTGCCCTTGAAGTAGGTGGACATCATGTCGCCGAAGATGCCCGAGTTCATGTCGCCCCGCGCGTCCACCACCACGACGTCGCCGGCCTCGACCTGGTAGAGGACGTGGCGGTGGAGCTGGGTCTCGACGTCGGCGTACTCGCCTTCCACGAAGAGGTCCTCGCGCTTGGGCATCATCTGCAGGGTCACGGCGGGCCCGGCGATGCGATTTGCCCGGGGTAAAGGCGACCGGCCCGGAGATGAAGCAGTTGCGAAGGCCCATGTGCGCCAGTGTCGCGCTCGCCGTTGCCGCGCCGACCTCGCGCACCCGCTCGACCAGGTCCGCCGACGGTCTCTCAATGCTCGCGATTTCCATTTTTCGGATACTCCTCCGCTTTGTAGCGCCGGCGACTCGCAGGTTTTTGCCTTTCGTTCCAACGCCCGCCGACAGCACCATCAATGGGCAGGAGGTGCAAGATCGGAGGAATGCCAATTGTCTCCCGGGAACGGGGGCGCTTAAAATGGCTTAAATCAGGAGGAGGAAATCGCGATGAGCGAGACAGCAATGGCCGCACCGGCCATGGAAAACGCCGTGCGTCGGGCATCCGAGCCGACCGCGCTCAGGATCACCGACCTCCGCGTCGCGACGATCAAGGCCCAGGGCATCCACCCGATCGTGCGGATCGAGACCAACCAGGGCGTCTACGGCCTCGGCGAGGTCCGCGACGGCGGGCACCCCGACACCGCCATGCGGCTGAAGCCGCTGATCGTCGGCCAGAACCCGTGCAACATCGAGTACCTGTTCCGCCGCATCAAGCGCTACGGCGGCGAGAGCCGGGAAGCCGGCGGCGTCTGCGCCATCGAGATCGCGCTGATGGACCTGATCGGCAAGGTCTACGGCATCCCGTGCTACCAGCTTCTCGGCGGCAAGTTCCGCGACCGCATCCGGATCTACGGCGACACGCCGACGCCGAAGGACCCGACACCGGAGGGCTTTGCCGAAGTCGTCCGCTCGCGGCGCGATCTCGGGCTGACCTTCATCAAGTTCGACCTGTCGGCGCGGATGTTCGAGGGCCATCCGGGGGCGCTGATCGGTTCGGACACCCGCTACGAGTATCCGCAGTACCGCCAGTTCCACACCCCCGGCCGCGGCGCCGGGGCGCGGATCAGCGAGCGCGGCCTGGAGCTGGTGCGCGAGGTCTGCCGGGCGGTGCGCGCCGAGGTCGGCCCCGAGGTCTCGCTCTGCACCGACCATTTCGGCGAGGGCTTCGTCACCGTCGACGAGGCGATCCGCATCGGCCAGGCGGTTGAGCCGTTCAATCTCGCCTGGATCGAGGACGTCCTGCCCTGGACCGACATCCGCGGCCACAAGAAGGTTGCCGACGCGCTGCTGACGCCGGTGGCGGCCGGCGAGGACCTCTACCTTTTCGAAGGCTTTCGCGAGGCGATCGAGACCCGGGCCTTCGACATCATCCACCCCGACATGCTGTCGTCCGGCGGGCTGACCGAGACCAAGAAGATCGCCGACCACGCCGAGCGCTACGGGATCCCGACGGCGCTTCACGCCTGCTGCTCGCCGGTGGCGTTCATGGCCAACGTCCATCTCGCGGCATCGCTCGCCAGCCTGACGGCGCTCGAGAACCATGCGCTCGACATCCCCTGGTACACCGATCTCGTGTCCGGGATGGAGGCCGACTACCTGCACGACGACGGCTATGTCGTGGTTCCGGAAGCGCCGGGACTCGGGGTCGAGCTCAACGAGGATGCCATGCGCGAGCACCTCGTCGACTGGTCAGGCTATTTCGAGCCGAGCGAAGAATGGGACCGGGAGCGGACCGGCTTTCTCGGTCACCTGACCTGGTAGGCGCCGGAGCCGGACCGCGGATCGCGGTCCGGCTCTCTCCTCTGAAACCAACACTCACGGCAATCGGCGCGATTCAATCAGCTCGGGTTCCGCTCTGGTTGCGTCCGCTGCCCGGCAGGAAATGGCTTGAGGCCTGGGGAACGACGGTCGACAGCATGTCATCCTGGTGGCCGATGCCGTCCGGAGCTTGCGGTTCGCTGAAGACGTATGCCGTGCGCTGATCGCTCCCCGCAATGGTCGTCCCTCGCGCGCCGGCGCTATTCAGGATCACCCTGGCCCGGCCGGCGAGGTCCGGATCGACCCGGCGCACGCACACGAGCCAGGTGCCGTTGTCGGCCGCCTCGGGCTCGTCCGGGTGGATCGATCCCTCTGACAGCAGGGCGCAGGCGATCTCGGCCGAAATCCGGTCGTCGAAGGTCGCGAGCATCGTGACCGGTGAAACGCTTCGTTGCATGATTAAAGCCTCTCTTTCTAACGCGCAGTAACTCGCGGGAAGCCTCGACGTTCCCTGACTGGCGCCAGCCGGCGCGCGGCGCGCAAGTCCGCGTTTCCGGCACCCGTACCGGGGAACAGCTGGCGAGGGCAGGTGTTATTAGCACATCCGATCCGCGCGCCGATTGGGCGCTGCGGACGGCAGCCAATATTGGAGGACCGGAAGTGGAGACCAGCAGGATCGACGAGGAGCTCAACCAGTGGCTGCGCAACGCGCATGCGATGGAGGAGCAGGCGGAAAAGATGCTCGAGGCCCAGTCGAGCCGGATCAAGAATTATCCCGAGCTCGCCGCCGGCATCGATCGCCACCTGACAGAGACCCGCAATCAGAAGGAGCGGCTCGAGCGATGCCTCTCGCGCCGCGGGACCTCGGCGTCGGGCATGAAGGACGTGGCGGCGAAGTTCACCGCGATGATGCAGGGTGTGGGCGGAAGCGTGGCCAGCGACGAGGTCGTCAAGGGCGCGATGGCGAGCTACACCTTCGAGCATTTCGAGATCTCCGCCTACCGGACCCTCGTCGCCGCCGCGGAGCTGGCCGGCGACAGCGAGACCGCCCGGGTCTGCACCGAGATCTGCCGCGAGGAGGAGGCGATGGCCAACCAGCTCTCCGGCCTGCTGCCCAAGATCGCCACCACCTACCTGCAGCGCTCTGCCGAGGAGATGGCGGAAGCCAAGCGCTGAGCCGGCGCCAGCCGTCGCCGGCGCCTCAGGTCGGGGCCCCGGGATGACCGAACGTCCGCCGCCAGACACACGGGCCGGCCCGCAAAGGGTCGGCCCGTGCCCGCCGACCTGGCGAAGCGCCGGTTTCTTTCCTGAGGCCCGGCCGGCTCCGGTTCAGGTCTCGTCCCGGTCGAGCAGGTCCAGCACGCCGCGCAACGGAATGCGCAGCCATGCCGGGCGGTTTCCGAGCTCGTAGCCGATCTCGTAGATGCCTTTCTGCAGCAGGAAGAGCTCGAGCAGCGCGTCGGTCAGCGCATCGTCCTCGGGCATCGTCGCGGCGCCGGCGATGTGCTCGCGGTAGGCGGCCAGGAAGGCGTCCGCCGTCTCCTTGCGCCATTGCTCCGCCCGCTCCTCGGACTGCTCGCCGGCGGCGTCGAACGCCTGGCGGTGCTGGTCGAGCGCCATCGACGCGGCATAATCGAACGAGCGCAGCATGCCCGCCACGTCGCGCAGCGGCGACGACTTGCCCCGCCGCTCGAGAAGTCCGCGCCCCGGCTCGCCCTCGAAGTCGATGATCGCGACATCGTTCTGGGCGATGAGCACCTGGCCGAGGTGGTAGTCGCCGTGGATGCGCGAACGCCCGCCGGACGGCGCCATCTTGGCGATGCGATCGAGCCGCCGGCGCAGCCCGGCGCGCGCGCCGGCCAGCGTCGCGAGATCCTGCTTGGCATCCTCCGGCAGGCTCGTGCGGGTCTCGCGGATGCGGGCGAGCAGCCGGTCGAGGTCCTCGCTCACCTCGTCCGCCCATTCCTTCAGGTGCGACCGCTCCAGAGGCTCGACCGCGAACGCCGGATCGTCGGTCGCCACGGCGAACGCCTTGTGCAGCTCGGCGGTCCGCCGTCCGAGCAGGGCGCCGATCCCGAGCGGGAAGGCGAAATCGTCGGACTCGGGCTGCCCAGGGTCCACCGCGACAGTCCGCATCTGCAGCTCGCCGAGGTCGCGCACGAGCCCTTCGACGATCGCCTTCCATGCGTCGCCCTGATTGGGAACGAAGGCGAAGGCGGCCGCCAGCGTCGTCGCTTCCTCTCCGAGGAGTTCGATCGCGCCGTAGAACGCCGGCGTGTTGGCGAACCCCGCGACCTCGGTCAGGAACCGAGCGACCTCGACGTCGGGCTGATCCCCCGGGCGAAGCCGCCGGTAGACCTTGAGCACCACCTTGTCGGCGAAGGCGATCGAGACGTTGCTCTGCTCGACGCCGAGCGGCCGCGGGTCGCCGAGATCGGGAATGGCGGCGAACGCCTCGGTCGCCTCGAAGCGGACCGTCCCCATCGGCCCTTCGATCTCGCGGTTCTGCCGCATCTCCTCGAGCAGCCGCGCCGCCAGCCGCTCGTCGTGGGCGCCGTCGATCAGCGCCCCGACCCGCGCGCCGCGGCGGATCTTGGCCAGGGTGTAGGACAGCTTCGGCGCCCCGGGACGCAGGTTCTCGTCACCCCAGCGCGCCGACAGGGGCAGGAAATAGCGCTGCGTCCCGCCGTCGAGATCGACATCGATCGCGACGAGCGCGTGCTCGCCCGGCGTCAGCTCGCCCATCGGCATCAGCCGGACCTTGCCGATCCGCTCGTCCTTGGCGCCGAACCAGCGCTGCAGCGGCAGGAACTGCGGCAGCACCTCGCCTTCGAGCTGACTGCGCTCCCGACCGGTCAGCGCGGTCTCGATCCGCCCGTCGCGCGACGTCAGCGTGATGAACTCCGGCAGGGTTTCCGGCAGGGTCTCGTGCCAGCTCGGCGCCTGCGCCTGGTCGGTCAGCAGGAACCAGAAAAAGCCGAACGCCGGCAGCGTCAGCATGTAGGGAAGATCGCCGATCGGCGGAAACGCCGACCGCCCGGTCAGCTCGATCGGCACCATCCCGCTGAACCGGCTGAGATCGAGCTCCACCGCCTGCGCGGAATCCGCGAGGTTCGCGACGCAAAGGACGTTATCGCCATCGTGCTCGCGCAGGTAGGCGAGGATCTTGCGGTTGCGCGGGTAGATCAGCGACATCGTCCCGCGGCCGAAGGCGGCGTGCTGCTTGCGCACCACGATCATCCGGCGCATCCAGTTCAGGAGCGACGACGGATCGCCCGCCTGCGCCTCGACGTTGATCGCCTGGTAGCCGTAGACCGGATCGATGATCGCCGGCAGATAGAGCTGCTGCGGGTTGGCGCGGGAAAACCCCGCGTTGCGGTCGGATGACCACTGCATCGGGGTGCGGACCCCGTCGCGGTCGCCGAGGTAGTAGTTGTCCCCCATGCCGATCTCGTCGCCGTAGTAGACGATCGGCGTGCCCGGCATCGAGAACAGCATCGAGTTCATCAGCTCGATCTTGCGGCGGTCGTTGCGCATCAAGGGCGCCAGCCGCCGGCGGATGCCGAGGTTGATCCGTGCCCGCGAATCCTCGGCATAGGTGCGCCAGAGATAGTCGCGCTCGTCCTCGGTCACCATCTCGAGCGTCAGCTCGTCGTGGTTGCGCAGGAAGATCCCCCACTGGCAGCCGTCGGGGATGTCCGGGGTCTGCCGGATGATGTCGGTGATCGGGTGCCGGTCGGCCTGCGCCAGCGCCATGTACATCCGCGGCATCAGCGGGAAGTGAAAGCCCATGTGGCACTCGTCGCCCTCACCGAAATAGGGGCGGGTGTCCTCGGGCCACTGGTTCGCCTCGGCGAGCAGCAGCCGGTCGGGATAGTGCCGGTCGAGCTCGGCGCGGATCTTCTTCAGCACGACGTGGGTCTCGGGCAGGTTCTCGTTGTTGGTCCCCTCGCGCTCGACGAGGTAGGGGATCGCGTCGAGCCTGAGCCCGTCCACCCCCATGTCGAGCCACATGCGCATGACCTTGAGCACTTCCTCGAGCACCCGCGGGTTGTCGAAGTTGAGGTCGGGCTGGTGCGAGTAGAAGCGGTGCCAGAAATAGGCGCCGGCGACCGGGTCCCACGTCCAGTTCGACTTCTCGGTGTCGATGAAGATGATCCGCGTCTCGGGAAACTTGGTGTCGGTGTCGCTCCAGACGTACATGTCGCGCGCCGACGATCCGGGCTTGGCCAGCCGCGCCTTCTGGAACCAGGGGTGCTGGTCCGAGGTGTGGTTGATGACGAGCTCGGTGATCACCCTGAGGCCGCGCCGGTGCGCCTCGGCGACGAAGGCGCGGAAATCCTTCATCGTGCCGTAGGACGGGTTGATCGAGCGATAGTCGGCGATGTCGTAGCCGTCGTCCCTGAGCGGCGAGGGATAGAACGGCAGCGTCCAGATCGTCGTGACCCCCAGCTCCTGCACGTAGTCGAGCCGCTGCATCAGCCCGGCAAAGTCGCCGATGCCGTCGCCGCTGGCATCCTGGAACGCCTTGACGTGCAACTGGTAGATGATGGCGTCCCGGTACCAGTCGGCCTGGCTGCGATCGATGCCGGGCACCACGATCCCGGGCGACGCCTTGCCAGACCGCCCCGCGCGGCGTGCGTCCTTCACGACCTGCTCCATCAGCGCGGTACTCCCGGGGCGAAAAGCTGCCAGATGGCATAGGGCCGGGTCGACGGCTCGAGCTCGAGCGTCTGGACCTTGCCGTGCCAGGTGAAGTGATTGCCGTGGATCAGGTCCTTGACCTCGATCGCCGCGTCGTCGGGCAGGCCGAACTCCCAGAGCGGCACCTCGAAGGTGAAGCTGTGCGCGGTGCGCGGGTCGAGGTTGACGTGGAAGAGCAGGAAGTCCTGCCGGTCCTCGGTGCGCTTGCCGTAGGAGAGCACCTGATCGCTGGTGGTGTTGTAGAATGCGAGGCTGAGGAAATCCTGCAGCGCGGGATGGGTCCGCCGCAGGTAGTTGACCAGCCGGATGTCGTCCTTGATGTGCCCCGGCTGGTCGAAGTCCCAGGCCCGGATCTCGTACTTCTCCGAGTTGAGGTAGTCCTCCTTGCCGGGGACCGCCGCCGCCTCGCAGATCTCGAAGCCGTTGTAGATCCCGTAGTTGCCGCCGAGCGTCGCGGCCAGCAGCAACCGGGTCCGAAAGCCCGGCCGCCCGCTGCGCTGCAGGTAGCCCGGGTTGATGTCGGGGGTGTTGGCGAAGAAGTTCGGCCGCATGTACTCGCGGCATTCCTCCTGGGTCAGCTCGGTCAGGTACTCGGTGATTTCCGCCTTGTCGTTGCGCCAGGTGAAGTACGAGTAGGACTGCGCGTAGCCGAGCTTGGCCAGCCGCTTCATCACCTTCGGCCGGGTGAATGCCTCGGCCAGGAAGATCGCGTCGGGGTGCTGCCGGCGGACCTCGTCGATCACCCACTCCCAGAACGGGAACGGCTTGGTGTGCGGGTTGTCGACCCGGAACATCTTCACGCCGTGCGCGCACCAGTGCAGGAACATGTCCCGGAGCGCGTGCCAGATGCCGGGGATCGCGTCACGGTAGAAGTGGAAGTTGACGATGTCCTCGTACTTCTTCGGCGGGTTCTCGGCGAACTTGATCGTGCCGTCGGGCCGCCAGTCGAACCACTCGGGATGCTCCTTGATCCACGGATGGTCCGGCGAGGCGTTGAGCGCGATGTCGAGCGCGATCTCCAGCCCATGCTCCCGCGCCGCCGCCACCAGCCGGTCGAAGTCGTCCATCGTGCCGAGCTCGGGATGAATGGCGAGGTGCCCGCCTTCCTCCGCGCCGATGGCATAGGGGCTGCCCGGATCGCCCGGCTCGGCGTGCAGCGAGTTGTTCTTGCCTTTGCGGTTCGTCCGCCCGATCGGATGGATCGGCGGGAAATAGAGCACGTCGAAGCCGAGGTCGCGCACGTAGGGCAGCCGCGCGATGACGTCGTCGAAGGTGCCGTGGCGCGAGGGGTCCCCCGACTGCGAGCGCGGCATCAGCTCGTACCAGGCGCTGAACGCCGCCGCCTGCCGGTCGGCGAAGACCGGGAGCGTCTTGTAGCGCGTCAGGTTGGTCCGCGGCGCGGCGCGCCGCATCCGGGCCGCAACGTCGGCCTCCCCGAGCAGCGCGAACCGCTCGCCCTTCTCCTGCAGGCCCTCGTCGCGCTCGAGGACCTCGCGCAGCGCCGCCTTGTCCTCTTCCGATCCCGCGCCCGAAGGGTCGATCGCGGCCTCGACCAGCCGCCGGCCTTCCTCGAGTTCGAGCGTGATGTCGACGCCCGCCGCGTGCTTCTTCAGGGTGTCCTTGCGCCAGGTCCCGAAGAGATCGCGCCAGGCGAGGAAGCTGCACTCGTAGAACCGGTTCTCCGGGAAGGTGACGTCGGCCCACCAGCGATCGTTGACCAGGAAGGTCATCGGCACTTCCTGAAACGCCTCGCTGCCGGCGGCACGAAAGACGAACGCCGCGTCGATCAACTCGTGCCCGTCGCAGAAGATGTCGGCCTCGATGCGCGCGGGACGGCCGGCCACGACCTTTGCCGGGAAGCGCCCGCCGTCGATCTCGATGCTGACGCCCTCGATCGCGATCCGCTCGGCGGCCAGCGCCTTCAGCCGGTCGGAAGCAGGCTCGCCGGTGGGTCGCGCCTCCTTGCGGTTTGTGCTGCGTGTCGGCGGATGCTTCTGATCGATGTCCGTCACCACGTGGACCCTCTCCCGTTCGACTCTGATCGTCGGCGCAAAGCGGCGCCGTTCCCAAGGATAATCGCCCGGGCGGCGAAAGGCTCCGCCGCGTCTTCCGACGCCGTCCGGGGCGGCCTTGCCGCGCGCCGCGCCCACCGGGCGGCGTCCGAGGGCGTCGCCCGCGTGATCCGAACGATCCCTAACCTATGTGCTCGGACGGTAATCCTTCGTCAACCTTGATGATCTTTCGCTGACTTCTCGCATTTTTGGCAACGCGTTCAACGGTGCAATGTCGCTTCCACGGTGGAAGCGCGCTCATTCCACCGGAATCGGCGCGGCAGCCGCGCCGGGACGGGTGGCAAAGACCGGCTTCGGCAGCACCTGCGCCAGCGCGGCGACGGCGATGAAAGCGATGGTGCTGTAGAGCAGCGGGCGGGTCATCGCCGCGGCATAGGCGGTCTGCGGATCGCCACCGCCGGCCAGCCCGCCGGCGAGGCTCGAGAAGAAAAGCTCGCCCATGATCGCGACCCCGAGCGCGGCGCCGACCTGCTGGAAGGCCTGCAGCGCCCCCGAGGCCGACCCGGTGTCGCGCGGCGGCACGGTGGCGAGCACGGTCTGGAACAGCATGCCCACCGCCATGCCGAGGCCGAGCCCGCCGAGGCAGAGCGGCCCCACCAGCGCCGCCCGCGACAGCGCCTCGCCCGGCCCGGGCAGCACCATCCGCAGCCAGATCATCCCCGCGGCCAGGAGCACGCTGCCGAACGTGATCCGCCGGCGCGGCCAGCGGGTGCCGAGCTGCCCGGAGAGCAGCGAGGCGCAGAAGACCCCGATCGGGAACGGCACGGTGGTCAGCCCCGAATTCAGCGGGTCGAGGCCGTAGCCGTTCTGCAGCATCAGCGCGAGGATCAGGAAAAAGCCCGGGATGGCCGAGAAGAGCGTCGCGACCATCGCGGCGCCGGTGATGAAGTTGCGGCTCTCGAGCAGCGCCGCCGGCAGCAGCTCCGGCGCGCCCCGCCGCCGCTGGCGATGCTCCCAGGTGACAAAGCCGATGGCCGCCGGCACCGAGGCGGCGATCATCGCGTAGCACCAGACCGGCCAGCCGAGCTGGCGGCCCTCGATCAGCGGCACGATCAGGAGGAGCAGCGTCGCGCCCGCCACGGCGATGCCCACCAGATCGACGCCGATGTCGCGGTTGCCCCGCGGCGACGGCACGAAGCGCAAGGTGGCGACGATCGCCGCGAGCCCGATCGGCACGTTCACCAGGAAGATCGGCCGCCAGCCGAGCGCCAGGATGTCGGCGCGGATCAGCAGCCCGCCGATCACCGGCCCCGCGACCGAGGCGAGGCCCGCCGTCAGCCCGAAGAGCGAGAACGCGAACCCCCGCTCGTGCGGCGGAAACAGCACCGGCGTCAGCGCCAGCGTCTGCGGGATCATCATCGCCCCGCCCGCCCCCTGCAGCACCCGCGCCGCAATCAGCGTGCCCATGCTCGGCGCCAGGCCGCAGAGCGCCGAGCCGAAGGTGAAGACGCAGATGCCGCCGAGAAACATGTGCCGCCGCCCGAGCATGTCGCCGGCGCGCCCGAACGGCAGCAGGCCCAGCGCGAAGACCAGGATGTAGGCCGCGACCACCCATTCGATCTGGCTGTCGGTCGCCGCGAACGCGCGCTGCATGCTCGGCAGCGCCACGTTGACGATGGTGACGTCGATCAGGTTCATGAAGCCCGCGACGAGCAGCACGATCATCGCGATCCAGCGGCCCGGATACGGACCGTCGTCGGGGCGTGCGGTCATGGGATGGTCCTCGGCGCGTTTCGGACCCGCTCTACGGCTAATCCGCGTCTCGCGCCACCGCTCAGTTGCGGTCGGCTCACGCCGCCGTCCGCCGCTCCCGGCCGTGCGGCGCGAGCCAGTCGACGTCGGGCCCGATCGGCACGATGCGCGTCGGATTGATGCTCTCGTGGCTGGTATAGTAGTGCGTGGTGATCTGCCGGAAATCGACCGTCTCCGCCACCCCCGGCACCTGGTAGAGCTCGCGCGCATACGGCCAGAGGTTGGGATAATCGACCAGCCGGCGGCGGTTGCACTTGAAGTGCCCGTGATAGACCGCGTCGAAGCGGAAGAGCGTCGTCGCCAGCCGCCAGTCCGCCTCGGTCAGCCGCTCGCCCACCAGGTACCGCCCGCGGGCCAGCCGCGCCTCGATCCAGTCGAGCGTGGCGAAGACCTCCTCCGCCGCCTCGTCGTAGGCCGCCTGGCTGCGGGCGAACCCCGCCCGGTAGACGCCGTTGTTGACACCGCGATAGACCCGCTCGTTCACCGCGCCGATCTCCTCCCGCAGCGCCTCGGGCCAGAAGTCGCGCGTGTTGCCGGTGATGCCGTCGAACGCCGCGTTGAGCATCCGGATGATCTCGGCGGATTCGTTGGAGACGATCGTCCCCGTCGCCTTGTCCCAGAGCACCGGCACCGTCACCGATCCGGTGGCATGCGCATCGGCGGCGAGATAGATCTCGCGCAGGAATTCCTTGCCGTTGACCCGGTCGCCGGTCGATCCGGGGAAATCGGTCGCAAAGGTCCAGCCGTTCTCGCCGAGGAACGGATGCACCACGTCGACGCTGATGTGGGGGGCAAGCCCCTTCAGCGCGCGAAAGATCAGCGTGCGGTGCGCCCAGGGACAGGCGAGCGAGACGTAGAGGTGATAGCGGCCGCTCTCGGCGGCAAAGCCGCCTCGCCCCGACGGTCCCGGCTCCCCGTCCGGCGGTGATCCAGTTGCGAAAGACGCTCTCGGCCCGCCGGAACCGCCCGTCCGACGAGGTCGGGGCCAGGCCGCGGTTGCGCCATTCGCCGTCTTGAAGATATCCCATGAGCCGCCTCCGTGCTTGCCCCAATACCTGCGGCGAGCCCGTCGCAAGAAAAGGCCTCGAGATCGTTTCGCAGCCCACGCCGTTGCCTCCGGCCGGCCGCGGCGGGAAAATGCCGCTTGTTTTGTCGTTGCCGAACAATATCCTGTGGCTGCGGAACGGGGAGGGGCCGCAGCGATGGAGGAACATGCGATCAGTGCCGGCATCGACCGACCCGGCCGCAAGCTGGTCCTCGAGTGCGGATCCCGCCGCTACCCGGTGGTGGCCATCGGCCCGGACAGCTGCCTGATCGAGACCGACGGCACCGCCGTCCCGCGGGGCCTGGCCGACGTCTTCGACGGCGAGGTCCACGTGGCCGAGTGCCTGATCGTGCCGGCGGCACCGGAAGGGCCCTTCCTGCGGTGCGGCTTCAAGCGCTGGACGCCCTCGCGCGTGGACCCGCCGCGCGACTTCGCCAACTGAACCCTCCGCCGAGGAGCCCGCCCGCGTGATCGAGCCGCCCTATCTGCTCTTCCTCGGCGACGCGCCCGACGCGCTCGCGGCCAAGGTCGCGACCGGCATCCGCGACTGGCGCCCGGACGCGGCGGTCGGCCAGTACCGGATGCCCGGCTGCAAGGCCGACCTCGGCCTGCCCGACATGGACATCGCCGCCGCGGTGGCGGCCGGCGCGCGGACGCTGGTCGTCGGCGTCGCCAACCGCGGCGGCGTGATCGCGCCCGCCTGGATCGACGTGCTCGGCAAGGCGCTGGCGGCCGGGCTCGACCTCGCCTCGGGCCTGCACAACCTGCTGCGTGACGAGCCGGCGCTCGTCGCCGCCGCGGCAGCGCACGGCCGCACGCTCCACGACGTGCGGGTGCCGACCGAACGCTACCCGATCGCCGACGGCAAGCCGCGCGCCGGCCGGCGGTGCCTCGCGGTCGGCACCGACTGCTCGGTCGGCAAGATGTACACCGCCCTCGCCATGGAGCGCGAGATGCACGCCCGCGGTCGCAAGGCGACGTTCCGCGCCACCGGGCAGACCGGCATCCTGATCACCGGCGACGGCGTGCCGCTCGACGCGGTGGTGGCGGACTTCATGGCCGGCAGCATCGAGTGGCTGACCCCGCCGAACGATCCCGACCACTGGGACCTGATCGAAGGCCAGGGCAGCCTCTTTCACCCGTCCTATTCCGGCGTGACGCTGGCCTTGATCCACGGCGGCCAGCCCGATGCGCTGGTCCTCTGCCACGAGCCGACGCGGCCGCACATGCGCGGGCTGCCGGAGTACGCGCTGCCGTCGCTCGAAGCGCTGCGCGACCTCGCGCTGACAATGGCGCGGATCGTCAATCCCGAGGTGCGGGTCACCGGCATCGCCATCAACACCGCCGCCATGGCCGAGGCCGAGGCGCTTGACCACCTCGCCGCAGTCGAGGCGCGCATGGGCCTGCCCACCGTCGATCCGTTCCGCCAGGGCGCGGGCCGGCTGGTGGATGCGCTGGAATGAATCTTTCCGTGCGGCGCGAGACCTTTCCGCTCGCCCAGGTCTTCACCATCAGCCGCGGCTCGCGAACCGAGGCCCAGGTCCTGACCGTCACCCTTGAGGACGGCGGCGCCAAAGGCCGGGGCGAGTGCGTGCCCTACGCCCGCTACGGCGAAACCCTGGACAGCGTCACGGCTCAGATCGAAGGGCTGCCGCCCGAGTTCGACCGGGCGACGCTCCAGGACCTGCTGCCGCCCGGGGCGGCGCGCAATGCCGTCGACTGCGCGCTCTGGGACCTCGAGGCCAAGCGCTCCGGCCGCCGGGTCTGGGACGCTAGCCGGCCTGCCGGAGCCGGGGCCGCAGGTGACCGCCTTCACCCTGTCGCTCGCCGCGCCCGAGGCGATGCGCGCCGAGGCGGCGAAAAACGCCCACCGCCCGCTCCTCAAGGTGAAGCTCGGCAGCGACGGCGACATGGCCCGCATCGAGGCGGTCCGCGCCGGCGCACCCCGCAGCCGGATCATCGTCGATGCCAACGAAGGCTGGACGCCGGAGAGCTACGGCGAGCTGGCGCCGGCGCTGGTGGCGCTCGGGGTCGAGTTGGTCGAGCAGCCGCTGCCCGCCGGCGCCGACGACGCGCTGGCCGAGATGGCGCGCCCCCTGCCGGTCTGCGCCGACGAAAGCTGCCATGATCGCGCCAGCCTGCCCGCGCTGGCCGGCAAGTACGACGTGGTGAACGTCAAGCTCGACAAGACCGGCGGCCTGACCGAGGCGCTGGCGCTGCGCGACGCCGCGCGGGCGGCCGGTTTCGACGTGATGGTGGGCTGCATGGTCGGATCGTCGCTGGCGATGGCGCCCGCGGTGCTGGTGGCGCAAGGCGCGCGGTTCACCGACCTCGACGGCCCGCTGCTGCTCGCGGCCGACCGGGAGCATCCGCTGCAATACGACGACCGCGGCGTTCATCCCGCATCGCCGGCGCTCTGGGGGTGAGGCCCATCCCCCGCCCTCGGCCTCGTGGAGCGCCGGCCGCGAGCGTGCTACAATCGCCCGGCCGCCCGACCCCAGACGCCGGACGGACGCGCCGGGGGACATTTCCGCGATGCTGAGCGACAGTACCGCGCTCGATGCCGCCGGCCTCTCGGCGGCGCTGGAAAGCGGCACCGTCGGCGCCGCCGAGGTCATGGCCGCGACGCTCGACCGCATCGAGCGGCTGAACCCGCAGGTCAACGCCATCGTTTCGATGCTACCGCGCGAGACGCTGATGGCTCAGGCGCGGGCGGCCGAACGGACGCCGCGGCGCGGCTGGCTGCACGGGGTACCCTTCGCGGTCAAGGACCTCGTCGAGACCGCCGGCATCCGCACGACGCGCGGGTCGCCGCTCCTCGCCGACCACGTGCCCGAGGTCGACGACATCCTCGCGGCCCGGCTGAAGCGGGCAGGGGCGATCCTGATCGGCAAGACCAACGTTCCGGAGTTCGGGCTGGGGTCGCACAGCTACAACCCGGTGCACGGCACGACGCGCAATCCCTACGATCTCTCGCGCACCGCCGGCGGGTCGAGCGGCGGGGCGGCGGCGGCGCTGGCCACACGGATGGTGGCGGTCGCGGACGGATCGGACTTCATGGGCTCGCTGCGCAATCCCGCGGCGTTCTGCAACGTCTACGGCTTCCGGCCGACGTTCGGGCGGGTGCCGTCCGAGCCGGCGGGCGACGTCTTCCTGCACCAGTTCGCCACCAACGGCCCGATGGCGCGCACGCCGCGCGACCTGGCGCTGCTCCTCGACACCCTCGCGGGCCCCGACCCGCGCGACCCGCACGCGCTGCCGCCGCACCCGTCCTTCGCCGGCGGGCTGACCGCCGACGTCCGCGGCAGCCGCATCGGCTGGATCGGCGACTGGGGCGGCCATTATCCGATCGAGCCCGGCATCCTGCCGCTCTGCGACACGGCACTTGCCGTCTTCACCGAGCTCGGGGCCGAGGTCGAGCCGGTGATCCCGGCGTTCGATCCGGCGCGGCTGTGGCAGGCCTGGCTGACGCTGCGCGGGCTTGCCGTCACCAGCCGGCTCGGCGCGCTCGCTGCCGATCCTGCGAAGCGGTCCCTGCTGAAGCCCGAGGCGATCTGGGAAGTGGAGAGCGCGGCCGGCCTCGCCGCGGCCGACGTCCTGGCTGCGAGCCTCGTCCGCTCGGAGTGGTTCGCCTGCATGGCCGCGCTCTTCGGGCGCTTCGATGCCCTGGTGCTGCCGAGCGCGCAGGTCTTCCCCTTCGACGCCGACTGGACATGGCCGCGCGAGGTGGCTGGCCGGCGCATGACGACCTACCATCAGTGGATGGAGGTCGTGACCCCCGCCACGCTGGCAGGGCTCCCCGCCCTGAGCGTCCCGGTGGGCTTTTCGGCGCATGGCCTCCCGATGGGGATGCAACTCATCGGCCGACGCGGCGACGATGCGGGAATGCTGCGGCTCGCGGAGGCGTATCACCGGGCGACCGACTGGCCCGGGCGGTGCCCGCCGCCCCTCGAACGGCCGGAGCAGGAACCCGCCGGCAGACCCCCCTCAGGACGGGCTCCGGCATGAAGGAGAATTTTAATGAAGATTAACTCCTGCAAATTCAAGGAGATACGCATGATTTCGCGTGCGAAATCCTCGGATTTCGCACAATGAGCCGGATCGTCTACGTGAACGGTGCCTACGTTCCGGAGGAGGACGCGAAGGTCAGCGTGTTCGATCGCGGCTTCCTCTTCGCCGACGCGGTCTACGAGGTGACGAGCGTTCTCGACGGCCGCCTGGTCGATTTTGCCGGCCACCTGCACCGCCTGCACCGCTCGCTCGGAGAGCTCGATATCCCGGCACCGGCGAGCGACGACACGCTCGAGGCGATCCACCGGGAGCTGGTCGCCAGCAATGACCTGACCGAAGGCATGATCTATCTCCAGGTCACGCGAGGCGCCGCGGACCGGGATTTCGCCTATCCCGCGTCGCCGGTTCCGAGCCTCGTGCTCTTCACCCAGGCGCGTCCGCTCGCCGACACCGCGGCGGCCCGCGACGGGATCAAGGTGATCACGGTGCCCGACATCCGCTGGGCCCGGCGCGACATCAAGACCGTGCAGCTCCTCGCGCCCTCGATGTGCAAGATGATGGCCAAGAAGGCCGGCAAGGACGACGCCTGGATGGTCGAGGACGGCTTCGTGACCGAAGGCACCTCGAACAACGCCTACATCGTGACCGCCGAGGGTGCGATCGTCACCCGCAACCTCTCGAACGCGATCCTGCATGGCATCACCCGGACGGCCGTGCTGCGCCTCGCCGCCGAGGCGCAGCTCCGCGTCGAGGAGCGCCCGTTCACCGCGACCGAGGCCCGGTCGGCTGCCGAGGCCTTCATCACCGCCGCCTCCGCCTTCGTGACGCCGGTGGTGGAGATCGACGGCGGGCCCATCGGCGACGGCCGCCCCGGACCGCTGACGCGCCGCCTGCGCGAGCTCTACCTCGCCGAGGCGCGCGCCACCGCCGTCTGAGCTAGGACTTCTCGGCCACCGCCACCCGCGGCTCGCTCTGGTAGCGCTCCACCCACTCGGCGTAGGGCATGCCGTAGACCGTCTCGCGTGCCTCGTCCTTGCCGAGCGCAATCCCCTGCGCCGCCGCAGCCTCCTGGTACCAGCGGCTCAGGCAGTTGCGGCAGAAGCCGGCGAGGTTCATCAGGTCGATGTTCTGAACGTCGGTGCGCTCGCGCAGATGGTCGCGCAACGCGCGGAACGCCGCCGCCTCGAGTTCGGTCCGGGTCGCATCATCCATCGGGTAGCTCCTCGATTACCTGCCGCAAGATGGGGGCGAGCCGCGCCGCCCACAACCGCTGGTCTTCGGCGGTCGCGATCAGATCCTGGCGGATCTCGATCAGCACGTGCGCGAGCCCCCGCCCGGTCCCGTGCCGGCTCATGGTGTCGCCCTCGAGCTCGCCGGTGTAGGGCTCGTTGTCCCCGACGCAAAGCCCCTCCGCCCGCAGCCGCACGATCAGCGGCAGCGCGATCCTGCCGTCGTGGTGCCAGAGGACACCCACGTGCCACGGCCGCGGCGCGCGCCCGCGGAGCTGCGGCGTGTAGGAATGGATCGAGACCAGCGCCGGCGGCCCGGCGGCCTCGGTCATCCGCTCGATCGCCCCGGTGATCGCCCGGTGGTAGGGCCGATGGTAGGCATCGAGCCGCCGCTCGACCTCGGCCGGCCCGACGTGGCGGTTCTCCGGGATGATCGTCCCGTCGTAGAGCCGCATCACCAGCGTCGGGTCGTCCTCGCCGCGATTGGGGTCGATCACCAGCCGGGAAAACCGCGACAGCACCGCCGGCGCCTCGAGAAGCCGCGCCAATTCCAGCGTCACCCCCCGCGCCCCGATGTCGTAGGCGATGTGCCGCGCCATCTCCGCGCCCGCCAGCCCCAGGCTCCCGCCGCCGACATCCGCCGGCACGAAGCTCGTCGCATGGTCGCAGATCAGCAGCAGCGGTGCATCCGCCCGCCCGTCGATCTCCTCGAAAGCCGCTTCCGTCATGCAAACCCGGTCATGTCCCATGCCTTGGTGCAGCTGGCGAAGGCCAGCACGAGTTCCGGCCTGGGCCGGGTCGATCAGTCCGCCATGGCCGGCAGCCGATGATGGGATCATCCGGGATCGGCGCGAGGGTCTCAAGTGTCATGTTAAGCGGCCGATGGAGGGATGCGGTGACCCGCTCGTCGATCTAGGCGCAGAGCCGGCTCACCCGGCTCTTCGACACGCCACTCTTGCCGAGCGCCTTCACCATCGCCGACCGAGTGGTCAAAACGCCACGGATGGAGGAGTTCCTGGATGTCGATGGCGGCGAGCCACGCGCCGGCCAGGCGCTCGGCATCGGCGGCGGCGCGGTGGCGGGGGTCGGCGCGGAAGAGGCCGCAGCCGAGGCGATCCGCCTCCGAGGGGGTCAGTCGGGCCAGCATCGCCTGGCGCAGCGGCCTGACCTCGATTCGCGGCCGGCCTTCGCGCAGGCGGTCGAGCCAGCGCTGCTCCCAGGCCGCGTTGTCCGAGACCACCTCGAAGGCGGCAAAGGCATCGGTCGCGGCCGCGACATCGTCGGCGGGCGCACCGTCGAGCACGTCGCCGAGCGGGATGCCGTGCACGCGGGCCGCGCCCTCGGACCAGTCCGCGAGCGACCAGGCGGGGCGCGGCGCGATCAGCGTCGCGCGCGAGCGCACCCGGCCGCCGGCGATCCAGGCCCAGCCGATCTCGACCGGCCAGGAGGCGGGACTGAGCGAGGACGCCTCGAAATCGAGGAAGAGCAGCGGCCGCTCGCCCGCAATGGGCGCCAGAACCGGCATCGCGCAGCGCGCCGGCTCCGTCGTCGTGATCGTCGCCATGAAGGACATCTGGTTGATCTCCGGCGCGACCGTCCGCGTGGCCGCCTTCCGCAGCCGTAGCACCACTTCTTCGTCGGATTATGTGAAGCCGGTCACACTGCAGCGGAGCCGTCCGCCCGCGGCGGTCGTTTCGGCAATGCAGTCGAGGCGCACCTGCTTCGTTCGGGACTCGGGCGCCCTTCCGGGCGCCCGTCCCGTGAGATCAGCGGCTGGCCTAGTCGGCACCCACGTGGGTCGAGGCCATCTTCTTCACCTGGTCCATGACCTGATCGAGGTTGTAGCTGGCCGGGTCCTGCATCGGCGGGTAGTCGATGTAGGACGAGAGCTCCCTCAGCCAGAGCGCCTGGCCGATCGGCAGCATGTTCCAGTCGTAGATGTAGGCGGTGACCGGGGCGCCGATCGCCCCGCCCATGCCGAGCAGTGTCTTCGCCTGGTCGCCGATCGCGGTCTCGAACGGATCCCGCTTGATGTTGACGACCTGGGTCCAGTGGTAGGGCACCACGCCGTTCAGGAAGCCCGTGGGGCTGTCGGACACCATCGCGAAGTACATCTTCCAGTTCTTGTAGCGGACCGCCGAGGGGTCCTTGCCGGAGTAGTAGAAGAAGGTGTCACGGTTGGACTTGTCCTGCTTGCCTTCGAGGTAGTCGCGCTGGTCGATGCCATCCAGCGTGGTCTTGACGATCCCGGGATATGCGCCCTTCTGGATCTCGTCCTTGAGGCCGTCGCCCTTCGGGCCGCCGGCGATGTCGACGAGCGTCGGCACCCAGTCGAGCGACGCGAACATGTCGGTCTTGATCGTCCCGGGCTCGATGTGACCGGGCCAGCGGATCAGCATCGGCGCGCGCATGCCGCCTTCCCAGGTGGTGAGCTTGCCGCCCTTGAACGGGGTGGTGCCGCCGTCGGGGAAGGTGATCGTCTCCGCACCGTTGTCGGTGGTGAAGACGATGATGGTGTTGTCGAGCTGGCCCATTGCCGAGAGCTTGTCGATGACGACGCCGATATTGTCGTCGAGCTGCTTCATGCCGGCTTCGTTGACGCCCCAGTCCTTGCCGCCGGGCTCGCCGACCATCGCCATGTACTTCGGCGGCAGCATGGTGGTGATGTGCATGCGCGCCGGGTTGTACCAGACGAAGAACGGCTTGTTGGTCTTCTTGGGGTCGTTGCGGTCGAGGAAGTCGACGACCTTCGACGAGATCTCCTCGTCGACGGTCTCCGACCGTTCGAGCGTCAGCGGGCCTTGATCCTCGCAGGTCTGGTTCGCCGAGGTGCCGTCCGACGACTTGCAGGCCAGGACCGGCCGTGGCGGCGTCAGACAGGTTGTCGTCTTGGGATCGACGGCGCCGGGAACTTCCGCCAGGCCGGGGATCGGCGTGTTCTGGCACGGCGGTGCCACGGTCTGCTCGGTCGGCGACGAGTTGATGTCGGGAAAGCTCACCCCCTGCATCGCGTCGAGATGGTAGAGATAGCCCCAGAACTCCTGGAAGCCGTGCGCGGTCGGAAGCGCGTCGGTATGGTCGCCGAGGTGGTTCTTGCCGAACTCGCCCGTGGTGTAGCCGAGGTCGTAGAGGAACTTGGCGATCGCCGGCGTGCCGGGCTTGAGGTAGGAGGGGCTGCCGGGCAGCTGCGGCGGGATCATGCCGGTCCGCAGCGGATGCATGCCGGTGAAGAAGGCGTTGCGTCCGGCGGTGCAGCTCTGTTCGGCGTAGTAGTCGGTGAAGAGCGCGCCTTCCTCGCCGATGCGGTCGATGTTCGGGGTCTCGCCGACCATCAGTCCGCGGTGATAGATCGACGGCTGCATGTAGCCGATGTCATCGCCCATGATGAACAGGATGTTGGGCTTCGCCGTATCCTGCGCCATGGCCGGCCCGGTCAGTCCCGCCCCAATGGCCAGTCCGATCGCCGCACCAGCCAACCAGGAGCTTCGCTCTATTCGCATTGTCGTTTCCCTTGTTAAGATAGCATCCGCGCCCGAGCACGTCCGCGAATGCTGCAGAAACGCTGCTCCTCTGTCTGAGTCGTGTCAAACCGCCACGCCGTCTGCCGCAACAGCTGCCTTTGCATTTCCCGCCCGGGACCGCTATGTTCGGCGTGCCTCGGGGGGTCCGGCATCGGCCGGGCTGAGATTTGCGTCGCACGCGAGACCCGTTGAACCTGAACCGGCTCATACCGGCGGAGGGAAGGCGCGGGTGTCACCCCACATCCCCGCGGTCCCTCCGCCCCTGGAGGAGAGACCATGCGACACAGATGCATCGTGGCGGCCCTGCTGCTCGCGGCTTCGCCCGCCGCGGCGGCCGACAAGCCCGAGCTGGTGATCTACACCTACGAGAGCTTCACCTCCGAATACGGGCCCGGCCCCGAGATCGCGGCGAACTTCGAGAAGACCTGCGGCTGCACGGTGCGCTTCGTCGGGGCCGGTGACGGGGCGGCGCTCCTCGGGCGGCTCCGGCTCGAGGGCCAGCGCAGCCCGGCCGACATCGTGCTCGGGCTCGACACCAACCTGACCGCCGAGGCCAAGGCGACCGGCCTCTTCGCGCCGCATGGGCTGGCGGTGCCGAAGCTCGACCTGCCGGTCGCTTGGGACGACGACACCTTCCTGCCCTTCGACTGGGGCTACTTCGCCTTCGTCTACGACAAGACGAGGATGCCGGACCCGCCGAAGAGCTTCGAGGAACTGATCGCGTCCAAGGCCAGCATCGTCATCCTCGACCCGCGGAGTTCCACGCCCGGGCTCGGGCTCCTGATGTGGGTCAAGGACGCCTATGGCGACCGCGCGCCGGAGATATGGCAGGGGCTCAGGCCGCACATCGTCACGGTGGCGCCGGGCTGGGACGAAGGCTACGGGCTGTTCCTCAACGGCGAGGTCGACATGGCGCTGGCCTACACCACCTCGCCCGCCTACCACCTGATCGCCGAGAACGACGCCACCAAGGCGGCGGCAATCTTCGACGAGGGGCACTACATGCAGGTCGAGGTGGCGGCGATGACCGCGAGCTCCGACCAGCCGGAACTGGCGCGGGACTTCCTGCGCTTCATGCTGACCGACGGCTTCCAGGCGGTGATCCCGACGACGAACTGGATGTACCCCGCCGTGACCCCCGCCGCCGGCCTTCCCGCGGGCTTCGACAGCCTGGCAGTGCCGGCAAAGCCGCTGCTCTTCTCCCCCGAGGAAGCGCAGGCCAAGCGGCCGGAGGCGCTCGCCGAATGGCTGGCCGCGCTCAGCAAGTGATGTCGCCGGCCGCCGGGTGCACCGGCAGGTTTCGCTTCACCGCATCCGCCGATCGGACAGATCGGTGAAGACGCAGCCGCATCAGCCCGCGGTCCGCTGGGGCGGCGGGCTGGCGCTGGCGCTCGTCCTGGCGCTGACGCTCGGCACCGTGGCGGCGCTCCTGACGCGGGCGGAGCCGGGGCGCGGGCTCGGCCCGGCGGAATGGGCGGCGCTGCGGTTCACCGTTGCTGCAGGCGCTGCTCTCCGCCGCGCTCAGCTGCCTTCTCGCGGTGCCGGCGGCGCGGGCGCTGGCCCGGCGGCGGTTTGCCGGGCGCGCGGCGATGGTGGCGCTCCTCGGCGCGCCGTTCCTGCTGCCGGCGATCGTCGCGGTCTTCGGCATCGTCGCGATCTGGGGCCGCGCCGGCCTCTTCAGCCGGGGGCTTCAGGCGCTGGGCGCGCCGGGGCTCGACGTCTATGGCCTCCGCGGCGTCGTGCTGGCGCACGTCTTCTTCAACGTAGCACTTGTGGCGCGGCTGCTGCTGCAAGGCTGGCTCGCGATCCCCGCCGAGCAGTTCCGCCTCGCCGCCCAGCTCGGCTTCGCGCCGCGCGACGTCTTCCGCCGCATCGAGCTGCCGATGCTGCGCGACGTGCTGCCCGGCGCCTTCGTGCTGGTCTTCCTGCTCTGCATGACCTCGTTCGCGGTGGCGCTGATCCTCGGCGGCGGGCCGCGCGCCACCACGGTCGAGCTCGCGATCTACCAGGCGCTGCGCTTCGACTTCGACCTCGGCCGCGCCGCCTGGCTGGCGCTGATCCAGTTCGCGCTCTGCGGCACAGTCGCGGTGCTGGCGCTGCGCCTCTCGGCGGCGGCGGGGTTCGGCGGCGGCCTCGGCGGCAGCGTCCGGCGCTGGGACGCCGACCGGCCCGCGCTCCGGGCGCTCGACGCCGCGGCGCTCACCCTCCTCGGCCTCTTCCTCGGCCTGCCGCTCGCCGCGGTCGCCGCCCGCGGCCTGCCGGCGCTGGCGGAGCTGCCGGCCTCGGTCTGGCCCGCCACGGCGCGCAGCCTCGGCGTCGCCCTCGCCTCCGCGGCGCTGGCGCTGGCGCTCGGCCTGGCACTCGCGGCGCTCATCGACGCGCGGCGCGCCCAAGGCGGCGGCCGCTGGCTCGAGGCGATGGGGCTGATGAGCCTCGCCGCCTCGCCCTTCGTCATCGGCATCGGCCTCTTCATCGCGATCAACCCGGTTGCCGACCCGTTCGCACTGGCGCTGCCGGTCACCGCCACGGTCAACGCCGCGATGGCGCTGCCCTTCGTGCTCCGCGCCTTGCTGCCGGCGCTCGGCGAGGCCCGCACCATCGACGGCCGCCTCGCCGACAGCCTCGGCCTCGCCGGCCTCGCTCGCTTCCGGCTGGTCATCTGGGCACGGCTGAGGCGGCCGATGGGCTTCGCCGCCGGGCTCGCGGCGGCGCTCTCGATGGGCGATCTCGGCGTCATCGCGCTCTTCGCGCCGCCCGAGGTCAAGACGCTGCCGCTCCTGATGCAGTCGCTGATGGCGACCTACCGCACCGAGGCCGCCGCCGGCGTGGCGCTGGTGCTGGTCACGCTGACCTACCTTCTCTTCTGGGTCTTCGACCGCGGCGGACGGGTCGATGCTGCGACTTGAGGGCGTCGAGATCGCGTGGCCCGACTGGCGGCTCACCGCCGACCTGGCGCTGCCCGCCGGCAGCAGCACCGCGCTGATCGGCCCCTCGGGCTCGGGCAAGAGCACGCTCCTGAACGCGATCGCCGGCTTCCAGGACCTCGCCGCCGGCCGCATCCTCTGGCAGGATACCGACCTCACCGGCCTCGCGCCGGCCGACCGCCCGGTGACGCTGCTCTTCCAGGAGCACAACCTCTTCGCTCACCTCTCCGTCGCCCAGAACGTCGGCCTCGGCCTCCGCCCCGACCTGCGCCTCGACCGCGACGGCCACGCCCGAGTGGCGTCCGCGCTGGCCAATGTCGGGCTCGAGGGCTTCGGTCCGCGCCGCCCGGCGCAGCTCTCCGGCGGCCAGCGCCAGCGGGTGGCGCTCGCCCGCGCGCTGCTGCGCGCCCGGCCGCTGCTCCTCCTCGACGAACCGTTCGCGGCGCTCGGCCCGGCGCTGCGCGCCGAGATGCTCGACCTCGTCGCCCGCATCCGCGCCGAGCACAACGCCACGCTGATCCTCGCCACCCACGAGCCCCGGGACGCCCGCCGCATCGCCGGGCTGACCGTGCTGGTCGACGGCAACCGCGCCCACCCCGCCGCACCGACCGAAGCGCTCTTCGCCGACCCGCCCCCGGAACTCGCCGCCTACCTCGGATAGCGGACCCGCATGCGATCGGGCGAGGTTGGTGGTATCCTGCCCGAAAATCCGAACGGGACCTGGATGGGCACTCTCGATGCAGTTCAGAGATATTTCGATGGATGGCAGCGGCGTGACGCCGACGCGGTCCTGGCGGCGCTGATCCCGGAGGGAACCTACGAGGACCCCACGACCGGCGGGCCGATCGCCGGCGAAGCGTTCCGCGCCACCATGCCGGGCTCTGATCGCCGCAACCGTGACCGTGGTTACCGTCACCAGACGCAGGGCGCGATCGATGGAGAGATTGGCAAATTGAGCGAAAGCGCTGCCGTCTTTCAACCGAATCCGGAGGCACGTCGCCAGATTGAATCCAACGACAAGGCGGTGAATATCTCGTAGGAAACAAGTGTTTGTTCGCGCCAGACCGGCGAGGCTGAGGGCGCCATAGGGAGAGGCTGCGGGCGCCAAAGGGAGCAGGTCGCCCGCAACTACCACACAGCGGCTTGGCGGGGGCTCCTGAGCGGGCCATATCAACGGTTATGCGAGAACGAGACTCGTGCCTGAGACGGCGCCCGTGGGGCCAGCAAGGAGACGGAATATGAAGATCAGGACAAGCCTCTTGGGGATTGTCGCCGGCTTGGCCCTTGGCGCCGGCGCAGCTTCGGCGCAGGTGGTGGTTTCATCGAAAATCGACACCGAAGGCGGCGTGCTCGGCAACATCATCCTCGCCGTGCTGAACGCGAACGACGTCCCCACGACCGATCGCATTCAGCTTGGCGGCACACCCGTGGTCCGGCAGGCGATCACGGCCGGCGAGATCGACATCTATCCCGAGTATACCGGAAACGCGGCGTTCTTCTTCGAGCGTGCCGACGACCCTGTGTGGAAAGACGCCAGCAAAGGCTACGAGACCGCCAAGCAGCTCGACTACGACGCCAACAAGATCGTCTGGCTGGCGCCGTCTCCCGCCAACAATACCTGGGCGATCGCGGTGCGGAAAGACGTCGCCGACGCCAATAACCTCGTCACCCTCTCGGATTTCGGGCGCTACGTCAGCGGCGGCGGCAAGGTCATTCTCGCCGCCTCCGCCGAGTTCGTTAACTCGGCTGCCGCCCTGCCGGCGTTCCAGGAGACCTACGGGTTCACGCTCAAGCCCGATCAGCTGATCACCCTATCGGGGGGCGATACCGCCGCCACCATCGCTGCCGCAGCGAACCAGACCAGCGGCGCCAATGCGGCGATGGTCTATGGCACCGACGGCGGGATCGCACCGTCGGGACTGACGGTCCTCGAGGACGACAAGGGCGTCCAGCCGGTCTATCAGCCGGCGCCGATCATCCGCGAGGAGGTGCTCAAGCAGTATCCGCAGATCGAGAGCCTGCTGCAGCCGGTCTTCGCGAAGCTCGACCTTGAAACGCTACAAGAGCTGAACGCCCGGGTGCAGGTGGGCGGTGAACCTGCGAAGGCGGTTGCCGAGGACTTCCTGAAGCAGAACGGGTTCCTCAACTGACGGATCGGCTCGCGGCGAAAGGCGTACGCGGCATGAAGGTCGACAAGCTCGGCGTCCCCATCGCCGCGCTTGCCCTCTTCGCCGCCTTCGCCGCGCCGTTCGTGACCTTTCGCGCGAACCGCATCGCCGGCGGCGAGGGGCGTCGCCTTCTCGAGGCGCTGCCGCCGGCCAGCGCAGCCCTACTGCTGGCAGTTGTCGTCGCGGCGTCGCTGCTGGCGCTCCCGAGGCTCCGCCCCGGCATTCGCCTCGCCGCCAGCGCGGCGGCGCTGGTGACGATGGCTTTGACGATCGGGACCGCGGCGACGCATCTCACCCCCGAGGGCAACACCTTCGCCCGGATCGCCCCCGCGTCGGGGTTCTGGCTGATGACCTTCGCCTTTGCGCTCCTTGCGACCGATGCGCTGACGCGGCTGCGCCTCGGTCCGCTCGCGCGGGTGGCGGCGCTCCTCCTCGTGGCGCTGGCGATCGGCCTGCTCCTCGCCTCTGGGCGCCTCGACGGCCTCTCGATCATGAAGGAATATGCCAACCGCGCCGACGTGTTCTGGAGCGAGGCGCAACGCCACGTCGTCCTCGCCGTCGGCTCGCTCGTCGTCGCTGTGCTGGCCGGGCTGCCGCTTGGTGTCCTCTGCCATCGCGTGGAAGCGGTCCGCGCGCCTGTGCTCGGTGTCCTCAACATCATCCAGACCATCCCCTCGATCGCGCTCTTCGGCATCCTGATCGCGCCGCTGGCGTGGCTTGCTGCCAACGTCCCGGCGGCTGCGGCAGTGGGCATCCGCGGCATCGGTGCCGCGCCGGCGTTTCTGGCGCTCTTTCTCTATTCGCTGCTGCCGGTCGTCGCGAACACCGTGGTCGGCCTTGCCGGCGTGCCGCTCAACGCCAACGACGCCGCCAGAGGCGTCGGCATGACCGACCGGCAGCGGCTCTTCGGGGTCGAGTTTCCGCTGGCCCTGCCGGTCATCCTGACCGGGGTGCGCATCGTCTTGGTGCAGAACATCGGGCTTGCGACCATCGCCGCGCTGATCGGCGGCGGCGGCTTCGGTGTCTTCGTGTTCCAGGGCATCGGCCAGACCGCGATGGATCTGGTCCTGCTCGGCGCCGTGCCGACGGTCGCCCTCGCCTTTGCCGCTGCCGTACTGCTCGACGCGGCCGTCGAAGTCAGCAATGCCGCTCCCGGAAGGGTCCGACCCGCATGATCGAGATCGAGAACCTCAGCAAAACGTACGACGAAGCCAGGGTGGTCATTGACGTCACCATGGCGGTGCCGGCCAACAGCATCACGGTGATCGTCGGTACCTCCGGATCGGGCAAGACCACCGTGCTGCGCATGGTCAACCGGCTGGTCGAGCCGACGAGCGGTACCGTTCGGATCGACGGCCGGGACGTGAGTGCCGTTCCCGGACCGGAGCTCCGGCGCCAGATCGGCTACGTAATCCAGGGGAATGGGCTCTTCCCGCACCGAACGGTGGCGCAGAACGTCGCCACCGTTCCAAATCTGCTCGGCTGGGAGCGAGCGCGGGTCGATGCACGGATCGGCGAGCTCCTGACGCTGTTCCAGCTCGACCCCGAGCTCTATGGACCGCGGTATCCGCACGAGCTCTCCGGCGGCCAGCAGCAGCGTGTCGGGGTGGCGCGGGCGCTTGCGGCGGAGCCGCGGGTCCTTCTGATGGACGAACCCTTCGGCGCGCTCGACCCGCTGATCCGCGCCAAGGCCCAGGACGACCTTTTGGAGATCCAGCACCGCTTCGGGACCACGGTGATCCTCGTCACCCACGACATGGAGGAGGCGATCCACCTCGGCGACCGGATCGCGGTGATGGACGGCGGACGCCTGATCCAGTACGCGACCCCGGCGGAAATTCTCGCTCGCCCGGCCTCGGGCTTTGTCGAGACGCTGGTCGGGCGGGCCGAGCGGCCGTTCCGGCTGCTCTCGCTCGGGACCGTCGGCGAGGCGATCGAGCCCGGCCCTGCCGAAGGCGAGCCGATCCCGGTCACCGTCAACCAGCGCGATGCCTTGGCCGAAATGCTATGGGCCGGGCGCGCGGTGCTGCCGGTGGTCGACGCCGACGGCACACCGGTCGGCCGCGTTTCCGTCGATGGACTGGTTCGCCGCGCCGTACGGCCCGACGCGTGAGGATCGGCCTCTTCCTGCGCCTCCTGGCGCTGACACTTCTGGTCGCTTTCGTCGCGTCGCCGCAAACCTTTGCACCCGTCTTCAGGCCACTCACGCAGAACAATGCGCCGGCGATCTACACCCAGAACAACCTCCTGACGCTGACGCTGGTGCACCTGCGGATCGTGTTCCTCGCGACCGCCACCGCGACGGTGGTGGCGCTGGCGCTGGCGGTGCTTGTCACGCGTCCTTTCGGCGCCGAGTTCCTGCCGCTGTCGCGCGGCATCGTCAATATCGGCCAGACCTTTCCCCCGGTGGCGGTCTTGGCCATTGCAGTGCCGCTGGTCGGCTTCGGAGCGAAGCCAACGCTCTTTGCGCTCTTCCTCTATGGCCTCCTGCCGATCTTCGAGAACGGTATTACCGGCCTGACGACCCTCCCGGGCCACGTGATGGAGGCGGCGCGGGGCGCCGGGATGACGCCGGGCCAGCAGCTGGCCCGGGTGGAGCTACCGCTTGCCTTCCCGGTGATCCTCGCCGGCATTCGCCTGTCCGTGGTGATCAGCCTCGCAACTGCGACCATCGGATCGACGGTGGGTGCAAGCACTCTCGGCGAGGTCATCATCGCGGGCTTGCTGTCGAACAACCTTGCCTTCGTCCTCCAGGGGGGGCTCATCGTCGGAACTCTGGCCGTGCTGATCAACGACGGCCTCGTCGCCCTCGAGCGCACGGTAGCGCAGCGCATGGGCAGATAAGCGCATCGCACTGCGAGGGCCCCTTCCATCCTCACCGCAACGACAGCTATGGGCCGGCCGGCTCGCGGAGCCGGCCGGAACCGGCATCAGAGATCGATCGCCTCGGATATCGTCAGAGCGTCATCGAGCTCGACGCCGAGGTAGCGGACGGTGCTATCAATCTAGGGTGTGACCAGGAAGCAGCCGGACCGCGCGCAGGTTGCCCGTCTTCTTATAGATTTGTGCGACCTTCGTGCGGCGCATCGAATGGGTGCCACAGGAGCTTGGGTCCAGGCCGATGGAAGTCACCCAGCCGCGCAGGATCCGGGCGTACTGCCGGGTCGATCGGTGCGGGCTTTGAACGGCTCGGCCAGAGGAAGTCGGCGCGCGCTGGTGATCGAAGCGCGCTCCCGGACAGCGCCCCGCCGCGAACACGTCCCTCACCTTCAAGCGGACGAGGTCGCACCCACGCAGCTTGCTGTCGATCGCCATGTGAAGGGCGCGAGGTCACGCGCATTGTCGGCCATCTCGAGACGTACGCGGATCGACCAGACGTGCTTCGGTTGCAGCGGGCGCTTCTGGCCGACAATACGACCCTTGTTCCAGGCGACGCGGGATGGGCGCAGGGCAGGAAGATAGTCGGTGGACATCGTGAGACCTCCTATCCTCCAACCCACCCTGTCTTCGGTCGAGCCGACGCTATCAACTGTAGCATCAGGACGGCGACCCCGTCCGCAAGGCCTTTCGGGGCGGACGGGCGGTCGTTCGCTGGCGCGCGACCGATCGGACCTCAAGGGCGGAAAGCGGCCGTTCGTTGCGACCCTGCCTCGCCGAGGCCGGCGCCCGAGAGCGGCTGCCTGGGCTGAAAGCGGTTCATGGTCACCGTCAGCGAGAAGAAGGCAGGCCGCACCTTATATCAGCCGTTCGGCAGCACTGGAGATCGGCAGCGTCCAAGTCGAGGACCCCACCAAGATGTCCGAGCGTGCGTTCGACCTCCGCGAGCGCGAACGAAAGGGCGTGCAGGCCTTCGACCTGTGCGCTGGGGCGGCCCGAACGGGCCAGGATCCCCCCGATCTCCCTCCGCGCGTCCGATACGGCACCTGTCGTGCATTCAAGTCTGGATTGTTCCCTTCCGCTACCGAGCGCCGCCGCAAAGTCGTCGAGCTGCGCTTCGAGCTGCCGATGAACCGGGTGGAGCGCGGCAGGCAGCTCGTGCGAAAGTTCGGCTCCGGTTACCCGACGCATCGTCCGGTCGAGGATAACGATCGAGTACCAGAGGCTCTCGATAGCGTCTGCGACCTGATGCACGTTCATTGGCTTGAACTGGGTCGACGACATCCTGGCGTGGCACGTGTCCAGATGTTCAAGAAAGCGGGCGTTCAAGGCGCCTCTCGCAGATCGATCTTCCTCCGTGCCGGTCTCCCGTGATGTGAGCCGCAGCAGATCCCGGCAGTCCGTAAGCGTGGCCCCCAGCGCATGGAGCACCCGCGTCCGACCGAACGTCGGCCAGAGAAGAAAGCTCGTGGCCGCGGCGATGAGCGTGCCGGAGAGGATAGCCCCCGCCAAAGCCACGGCGGAAGAAAAGGTCGGGCTCGGATCGAGCGCGACGATGGCTGCGGTGACCGCAGCATAGCGAATGCTCGGCCAGAGCGTCGCAAGCATGTTCGCGACGACTGCCGAAAAAACGAGTCCGGCCAGCACTGCACTTGGCGCGGCCCAGCCCGCGATCAGACCGAGGCCGAGGCCGAGAAACGCGCCGATAATGCGGCCTCGTGCATTGAAGTAGCTCGCATCGGCGCTGAGCCCGATCGTGAACAGTGCCGCCAGAACCGCCCAGGATACGTCGAGAGCCAGCCATGTGGCGGTCAGGTAAGTGATGAGAGTGGCTGCCGCCGTCTGCGACCCGACCCGAAGCAGGTCTACGCGCTTTCGGCGCAGGACGCTTTGCCAAGCGGTGATGTCGGCCTCCCTTGTCTTTCCACCTCGACAAACGCGCCAGTCGGTCATCCGCTCCTGCGGTTGCCGCTCAAACGATCTGTCGGAGCGGCGGCTGCCTTTCTCGCGTCGTCGGACAGCAGAGGAGCGGACCCAGAAGGCGACCCGCATCTCGCGACCGAAGATGCGGTTCGCTTCCGATCCGGAGAAAGAACCCACCTCCTTGGATGGATGCGGCGACGGCGCAGATCGCCTTCCTGGGTCCGCGCCGGGCGCGGAGGCGCTGGAACCGGGCTTGGAGGTAGCCGAACTTATTGCGCACGGCCCGGGCAGCTTGGACGAGGGCGGTCTTCAGCCTGGGCGCGCCCTTCTTCAGGCGGGTGGAGCGGCGCTCGCCGGCGCTCTCGTCCTGGCGCGGGCAGAGGCCGGCCAAGGAGATCAGGTGTCCGGCGGTGGGGAAGCGGCCCATGTCGAGGCCGATCTCGGCGAGGACGACCTGCGCGGTGAGCTCAGCAACGCATGGGATGGTGACGAGCAGGCCGACTGCATCGCGGAAAGGGCCGAGGTCGCGTTCCACCTCGGCGTCGATGGCGGCGACGGCCGCGGCCAGCGCGTCGATCTGGCCCAGGTGAGGCAAGGAGGAAGCGGTGATGCGGTCCTGGCTGCCCGGTCAGCGCGGCGCGGATCGCCTCGGGGCTCGCCTTGACGCGCGGGCCGACCAGGGCGTGCAGCCGCTTGAGGTCGGTCTTGCCGGCCGCCAGCGCCGCGATCACGGCGCGGCTGGATTGGCCCGGGATGTCGGTGAGCACCGAGGCGAGCTTGAGGTTGGCGGCCTCGAGCGCTTTCTGGATGCGCTGGACGTGGGAGGCCTGCTCGCGCAGCAGTTGCTTGCTCGTCCGGAGCAGGTCGCGCGGCGCGCGTGTCCCGGCGTCGGGCACGAAGCTCGGGCGGATCAGGCCGTGCTGGCTAAGGACATCGGCAAACCCAGGTTCTCGTCGAGCACGACACCCGTGCCCTCGGCAACGAGAAACGCCAGGCGCTCTCCGAACTGCCGCGCCTTGATCAGGCTACCCGGAGAGGTTCAACGCTCGCAATCCTGAAGGCTCCTCCCAACCGGCTTTCCGCAATCCTGCCATCAGAGGATCGATGATGCTCTCGAGCGGCAGGAAGCGGCGCCAGGCTGCCGCTGGGTCCCGAGCGAAGCCCGGCTGTTGCCGGGCCATCTCCTCCAGCGCCTCCTGCGCCGCAGCGCGGTCGCCGAGGGCGCCATAGGCGATGGCGAGGAATGCAATGCCCTGCGAGTCGCCGGCAGCCGAGTACTTTGCAGAGGCAAGCATCTCGCGATAGCGGCCTTCCAGGTAGAGGTGGATCGTAATCGGGTCGTGATACCAGCCAGGCGGGTCGATGGTTCGCGCGATGGCCCGTTGAGAATAGGCAAGGCCCTCTTCCCAGCGGCCACGGAGAGAAAGCCGCCAGCCAAGCTGCGCCAGGGTGTCGGGATCGTTAGGGTTCAGCGCTAGCGCCTGGCGCTGGATGCGTTCAGACTCGTCAAAATTTCCAAGATGGTACTGCACCGCCGACAGCGCCTTCAACGCAACCTCGTTTTGCGGATCAATGGCCACGGCCCGCGATGCGAACTCCAGCGCCATGCCCATCTCAGCCGGGGCCTCGGTGTCCGGCACGAAGCCGTAGCGGGCGGCATCGAGATGCAGCCAGCCCAGCAGCGCCACCGGCTCGGCATAGTCGGGGTCGCGCGCGACCGCCGCTTGGAGACAGGTGAGAACCGGCTGGCGGAGCTCGTCGCGGAAAGTGCGGCGGTAGGTATAGGCCCGAAGCACGCAATCGTAGCTCGCCATGCTCGGCTCAACGCCGGCCGCCAGCCGGGCGGCCATGTCGCGGTTGAGGACGCCATAGGGTTGACCGAGGACTGTCGCAACGTCGGCAGCGAGGGTGGCTCGCACCTCAAGCAGCGCAGCCGCCGACGGCGGGTGGTCGTAGGTCTGGCTCCAGAGGACCGAACCGGTCTTCGCGTCGTAGAGCTGCGCCGCCACACGAACAGTGCTTGCATCCGAGCTTACGCTGCCTTTCACGACGTAGCCGACACTGAGCTCATGGCCGAGCGTCACCGGGTCCCGTTGCTCATCCTTTCCGAAGCTTGCCTGCACCGAGAAGACACGAAGACCGTCGAAGCGCATGAGATCGGTGATCAGTTCCTGAGTAACACCCGCGGCCAGATAGCTGTCGTCTTCCCTGCTGCTTAACGTCTCGAACGGAAGGACAATGACCGACGGCCCCCGCACCTCCGCAACCGGCGCCGGCCGGGCGAGCCAGAACCAGGCCCCGGTCGCTCCTGCGATGGCGAGAGCCACGAGCAGCGTCGCAATCGCCAGAGGTCTGCGGGTTGCCGCATATCCGTTGATAGGCGTGGCGGCGGGCGCGTCATCGGCCGGAGCGACCACCTCGCCCGGCCGCGTGGCACGGTCCTGCCATTCGAAACGCGGAACGTAGCCGCCTTTTGGGATCGAGATACGCAGCGCATCGCGGCTGCCCGCATCGACGTAGTAGCTGTCCAGGTCGCTGCGCAGGCGCCGGGCCTCGAAGCGCACCACCGGGTCGGACTGCGGATCGGAGTTCACCTCACGCCCGAAGACGGCGAGCGCAACCGATACGCCCTTAAGGCGATCACCGCGGCCGGCCAGCGTCTCGTCGATCAAATACTTCAGCAGAGCGCGCCGGCGCTTGCTCATCCTGAGCGCCGGATTGTCGAGGATACGTTCGAGCTCGGCCCGGACATCGGCCTCGGACGGCCCGTGGCGAGTGCCACCCGCATGATCGCGGGGGCTGATCGTTGGCTCCACCTTATCCCCCGATGAGAGAGCCTCGCACAGGCAGGTCGCCAACATATGTACACGACCGCCTTGACCGGCGATAGCGCGGCACTCTTCCGGGAAGGCGGCATCATCGGCTCCATCCGGGTTTCTAGTTATTTCAATAGCTTAATAACTTGTGCGCACGTGTGCGCACGTGTGCGCACCTTGAAATGCTGCGCAGAGTTGGGAGCCTGCGGGGGTGCGAAGCGCAGCAAGCGACTGATTCGGGGGGGCCATGGGGCAGGAGGTCGTCGCCGTCGTGAACCGGTTTCCCGACCGCGAGCTGGAGATCCACCGGCTCCTGGCGCGCGATCCGGATTTTGGGGTGGTCTGCGAGGAATACAGCGATGGTCAGGCGGCCCTTCGGCACTGGCAGGCTCAAGGGGCCGCCGGCACTGCACGGGTGAAAGAATACCTGGAGATGATCGCGGAGCTGGAGGTCGAAATCCTCGACCTGCTGAGCAAGGCGCGAAGATCGGACTGAATCTGGCCCGCCTAGCTAATCCAGGCAGGCGACCGACGGCGGCAACAGGAGAGCGCTCATGAGACGGCAAGGACTGAAAAATGCTTTCGCGCGATGCGCGGGCGCGGGAGGGGTGAGCGCAATTGCGCTGACCATCGCGACGCTGGGACAGGCGGTTCCCGCCGCCGCGCAAGACGCGACCAAGCCCAACATCCTGTTCATCATGGGCGATGACATCGGCTACATGCAGCCGTCGATCTATCACCGCGGCCTGATGGTCGGCGAGACCCCGAACATCGACCGCATCGGCGAGGAAGGCGCGCTCTTCACCGACTACTACGCCGAGCAGAGCTGCACCGCCGGACGCAACGCCTTCTTCACCGGCATGCATCCGCTGCGGACCGGCATGATCCCGCCGCAGCTGCCCGGCAGCCCCTCCTACCTCAAGCCCGGCACGCCGGCGATCGCCAAGTTCCTCTACGACCTCGGCTACACCACCGGCGAGTTCGGCAAGAACCACCTCGGCGACCATACCGACGCCCTGCCGACCGCGCACGGCTTCCAGGAGTTCTGGGGCTATCTCTACCATCTCGACGCGATGCAGGGGGTGAGCTTTCCCGACATCAACTCGTCGCCGACCGAGCAGACCGTGGCACCGCCGTGCCAGAACACGCCGATTCCAGGTCTGGCGGAGGTTCCCGGCGCCGTCGATCCCAAGACGACAACCTGTCTGACGCCGCCACGGCCGGTCCTGGCCTGCAAGTCGTCGGACGGCACCTCGGCGAACCAGACCTGCGAGGATCAAGGCCCGCTGACGCTCGAACGGTCGGAGACCGTCGACGAGGAGATCTCGTCGAAGGTCGTCGACTTCCTCGACCGCAACGACCCCAAGAAGACCAACAAGCCGTTCTTCGTCTGGTACAACCCGGCGCGCATGCACATCACCACCATGCTGCCGCCGAAGTACATGGCGATGGTCGGCGAGCCCGGCGGCAAGGACTGGGGCGTCAACGAAGCCGGCATGAAGCAGCTCGACGACAATATCGGCGTCGTCATCGACAAGCTCTCGGCAATGGGCCAGCTCGACAACACCATCATCGTCTTCACCACCGACAACGGTGCGGAGACGATCACCTTCCCCGACGGCGGCACCACCCCGTTCAAGGGCGGCAAGCTCACCACCTGGGAAGGCGGCATGCGCGCGCCGATGCTGATCCGCTGGCCCGGTCACATCGAGCCCGGGACGATCAAGACCGACATGTTCGCGTCGCTCGACTGGGTGCCGACGCTCGTCGACATCGCCGGCGGCCCGAAGGGCGACGGCCTCAAGGACGAGATCCAGAAGGGCGCATATCCCGGGATCGTCAAGACCACGCTGGATGGCATCGACCAGCGCGACTACCTCGAAGGCAAGCAGGACAAGTCCAACCGTGACACCTTCTTCTACTACTCCGGCAAGGACCCCTCGGCGGTCCGCTACAAGAACTGGAAGATGTACTTCGCGATGGTGTCCGACAGCCCCACGGGCTTCCTGAACGGCGTGGTGCCCTACCACTGGACCCAGGTCGTCAACATCAAGCGGGATCCGTTCGAGACCGCGATCGGCGACCAGGCGAAGACACTGCTCGGCATGGGCGGGGCGATCGGCGCCCCGGTCACCGCCTACATCTACGACTGGAACATGCTGCCGATCGGCCAGGCGCTCTGGCTGAGGGAGCTCTCGTCCTACATCGACTACCCGCCGATGCAGGACCCGGCCAGCTACAACCTCGATCAGGTCATGGACCAGGTGAAGAAGATGGCCTCGACCCACGTGGGTGCCGACTGACCCGCAAGCAACACAATGGAACCACCACGATGCATTACCGAACGATCCTGGCCTCCGTCGAACTCGCCGCTGCCGCCTCCGTCGCGCCCGCCTTCGCGCAGGACGCTGCAACGATGGTCTGCGCCGACTACGCCAAGCTCGACAACGCCGGCAAGATGGCGGTGCAGGCCGATCTCGAGTTCGATGAACTCGCAGATGTCGAGCAACCAGACGGTGTCGTCGGCGGACATCGCGAACGGGCTGAACGAGGACTGCACCAACCATCCCGACAAGCTCGTCTCCGAGGCCTGGAAGAAGATCAAAGGCATGTAGCCTTGCCGGGGACCGGCGGCAGCCGCCGGTCTCCCCCATCCAGACAATTCCGAACCGAAAGAACCCCAAGCATGAAGCTCGCCCTCACCCTCGCGCTCGGTGCCGCGCTGGCCGGCTCGACCGCGCTCGCCCAGGATGCCAAGCCGAACGTCCCGCTGATGAAGACCATCGGCAAGACGACCCAGACCGGCCCGGTCGCCTCGCTCTTCGTCCTCAACTCCCACGGCGCCACCCTCGCCGACGGCAAGCTGACGATGACCGGCATCTCGCCGAGCTCGATCGCCTTCGCCGACCGTCCGGTGCGCGCCGCCGGCCACATCGAGACCGCGCAGCTCATCGCCGACTGGCTGAAGGGCGAGGACGATGCCAACATCGACCCGCCGAACGCGACGATCTCGGTCCTCGACGGCGCGAACGTCTCCGACGCCGTCGTGACCATCTCCAAGCCGAAACTCGACGGCGAGACCCTCACCTTCGACGCCGTCGTGCTCGAAGGCGGCCTGACCGGCGCGCAGGGCGCCGCCGCGCTCTTCATCGATCGCGGCGGCTTCGGCGGCTTCCACGGCGGCGGCGGTTTCGCGCGCGGCGGCGACTTCGACCGTGGCAACTTCGACCAGGCCGACCACTTCGACCACTACGCCCACGTCCAGGACCCGCACGCCGCCTGGTACCACTCGACGGGCTCCGACGACCGCGTGGTCAACTACGACCCGCACTACAACTACGGCGGCGGCGGCGACGACGGCTGGGGCTGGGGCGCTGCCGGCCTCGCCACCGGGGCCGCGATCGGGGCGGCGGCGGCCAACCGCAACTACGGCTACGACTATCCCGCCTACGCCTATCCGCCCTACTGCGGCTACGCCCCCTATCCGCCCTGCAACTGAGGACATCCCGATGCCCAGAATACCCGACGCGCCGTCCTGGCGCTCGCCGTCGCCGGCTTCCTCGCCGCGCCGTTCGCGGCTGGCGCGCAGACCGACCCGCTGCCCTCGTGGAATGACGGTGCGGCCAAGCAGACGATCATCGCCTTCGTCCACGACACGACGACCGAAGGCAGCGCCGTCTACGTGCCGCCCGAGGACCGGATCGCCACCTTCGACCAGGACGGCACCACCTGGGTCGAGCATCCGCTCTATGGCCAGGGCTTTTTTGCGCTCGACCGCCTCGTGGAAATGGCGCCCGAGCACCCCGAGTGGAAGGACGAGGAGCCGTTCAAGTCGGTGCTCACCGGCGACCAAGCGGCCATGGCCAGGTTCTCCGAGAAGGATTGGCTCGAAATCGTGGCGGTCACCCACGCGGGCATGAGCACCGCGGATTTCGAGAAGCTCGTCACCGACTGGGTGCCGAAGTCGAAGAACCCGGTCTTCGGCGTACCGGTAACCAGGCTTGTCTACCAGCCGATGCTGGAAGTCATGGACCTGCTGCGAGCCCACGGCTACCGGACCTACATCGTCACCGGCGGCGGCCAGGAGTTCGTCCGCGCCTATTCCGCAGGACGTCTACGGCATCCCGCCAGAGCAGGTGATCGGCTCCAGCATCGTCACCAAATACCAGATGCAGGACGGCAAGCCCGTGCTGATGCGCGACCCGAAGCTCTTCTTCAACGACAATGATGACGGCAAGGCGATCGGCATCAACCTCTTCATCGGCAAGCGCCCGCAGATCGCCTTCGGCAACACCGAGGGCGACGAGGAGATGCTGCAATGGACCACCGCCGGCGAGGGCGCCCGGCTCGGCTTCCTGGTCCTGCACGACGACGCCGAGCGCGAGTTCGCCTACGGCCCGGCCAATGGCCTGCCCGACACCAAAGTCGGAGCCTTCAGCCAGGCGCTGATGGACGCCGCCAAGACGAACGACTGGACGGTGATCAGCATGAAGAACGACTGGAAGACGATGTTTCCCGACGATGCAGCAAAGGGGAAGTGACAACCGTGACCCGAACACCACA
>CAWFYR010000019.1:0-78547 GCA_963819995.1 uncultured Alphaproteobacteria bacterium
GCCGGACGGGCGCCGGTGGATCGACGCTACATCGCCTTCACGAGCGGGCCGAACACGCTTCTGCAATAGCCGTGCGAACGCGGAGATTTTAGCGCCCCGAGAGGTGGCGTCCTTCAGCGAAGCCCGCTAAGCAGGCTGCCGGAGGATCGGCCGTGCGGATTTTTGGTATCGGGTTGGGCGGGGTTGTCTTGGTGGCGCTGGCCGGCTGCGCCGCCGCGCCCGACCCCAAGTCGCTCGAGTGGGACCCCTTCGAGGCGCAGAACCGCGAGGTGCACGCGACCAATACCCAGGTCGACGCCTCGCTCTATGGGCCCGTGTCCCGCGCCTACGGCCACGCGGTGCCGCAGCCGGTGCGGCGGGGCATCACAAACGTGCGCGACAACTGGAGGTTGCCCGAGCAGGTGATCCAGTACGGGCTGCAGGGACGTGGCGTGGACGCGGCGAAATCGACCACGCGGTTCCTCGTCAACACCATCTTCGGCTTCGCCGGCCTTCTCGATATCGCGGTCGACATGGGACTGCCCTACGACGAGACCAACTTCGACGAAGTCTTCTACCGATGGGGCCTGCCGGAAGGCGGGTATCTGGAGCTGCCGGCCGGCGGGCCGGGAACCCAGCGGGACTGGACCGGTTATGTGCTCGATCTCGCCCTCGACCCGGTCTTCTACATCCTTCCGGTCGCGGCAACCAATTCGCTGATTGCGCTCGGAGCGCTCGACATCGTCAACGACCGCTATGAGCTCGACGTGCCGCTGCAGTCGATCATGCACGAATCGGCCGACAGCTACGAAGCGCTGCGCCTGAGCTATATCCAGAACATGCGGACGCGCCTGCAGGGCGGCGACGCTTCGAACGACCTGGAGGATATCTATGCGACCCAATGAAATCCTGCCGCGGCTGACCCGGCGCGCGGTGCTGCTCGGGATGGCCGCCGCCGGCGCGGTGGCGGCGCTCGGCCTTCCGGCCTGGGCCGACGCGGCCTCGACGGCCAAGAGCCTGGTGACGCAACTCGGGCAGGACCTCGAACAGCTGGTCAATTCCGGCCGCAGCCCGGCGCAGATCTATCCGGCCTTCGAGAGCATCTTCGCGCGCTACGCGGACATGCCCGCCATTGCGGCGAGCGTGCTCGGACCGCCGTGGCGCGGTGCAAGCAGCGCGCAGAAGCAGGCCTTCGTCGCCGGGTTCCAGAGCTACATGGCGCACAAGTACGGCAAGCAGTTCCAGGACTACAGGAACGCGACCATCACCGTCACGGGCGCGAAGGACGGCGGCAAGGCCGGCATCCTGGTGCAGACCAAGGTGGCGCGTCCCGGCCAGGACGACATCGCGGTCGACTGGCAGGTCAGCGACCGCAGCGGCTCGGCCAAGGTGGTGAACCTGCTCATCGAGGGCGTCTCTATGCTCGCGAACGAGCGAGCCGAGATCGGCGCCATGCTCGACGCGCAGAAGGGCAGCATCGACGGGCTGACCGCGCAGCTGAGATCGGCGGCCTGACGCATCAGCGCCGCCGGATCGCGGTGTCCGAAGGCAGGAAGACCGTGAGCAGGCCGAGCAGCGGCAGGAACGAGCAGACGTGGTAGACGAAGACGATGCCCTTCCAGTCGGCGACGGCGCCGAGCGCCGCGGCGCCAGCGCCGGCGATGCCGAAGGCGAAGCCGAAGAATAGCCCCGAGATCAGCCCCACCCGCCCCGGCACCAGCTGCTGGGCGTAGACGATGATCGCCGAGAACGCCGAGGCGATCACCACGCCGATGATGAAGCTGAGGATGCCGGTCCAGAGCAGGTTGGCGTAGGGCAGCGCCAGCGTGAACGGCAGCACGCCGAGGATCGAGACCCAGATCACCGCCTTCCTCCCGATCCGGTCGCCGATCGGGCCGCCGATCAGCGTGCCGAGCGCCACCGCGCCGAGAAAGACGAAGAGCATCAGCTGCGAGTCGCGGACGCTGAGACCGAACTTCTCGATCAGGAAGAAGGTGTAGAAACTGGTGATGCTGGCGAGGTAGATGTACTTGGTGAAGACCAGGAGCGCGAGAACGCCGATCACCGCGATGAGCTTTCGGTGCGGCAGGACCGAGCCGAGCGGTGCGGTGGAGCGGCTGGCCGCGGCGCGGCGCAGGTGCTGGGCTCGCGCCCAGGTGCCGATGTTCCAGAGCAGCACCATGCCGATCAGCGCCAGCACCGAGAACCAGGCGATGCTGGTCTGCCCGAACGGCAAGACGACGTAGGCGGCGAGCAGCGGTCCGATGGCGCTGCCGGTGTTGCCGCCGACCTGGAAGACCGACTGGGCCAGGCCGTACTGCCCGCCCGACGCCGCGCGGGCGATGCGGGAGCTGTCAGGGTGGAAGATCGACGAGCCGACGCCGATCGACATCGCAGCGACGAGCAGCACCCAGTAGTGGGTGGCGAAGGCGAGAATGACGAGGCCGAGAAGGCTCGCGCCCATGCCGAAGGTCGAGAGCCGGAACATCGGTCGCTTGTCGGTGTAGAGGCCGACGGCCGGCTGCAGCAACGAGGCGGTCACCTGGAAGCAGAAGTGCAGGATGCCGATCTGGGTGAAGCTGAGCGCATAGTTCTGCTGCAGCACCGGGTAGATCGCGGGCAGCAGCGACTGGATGGTGTCGTTCAGCAGGTGGCAGGCGCTGAGCGCCAGCAGCACCGCAAGCGCAGTGCGCGTCTCGGCCGCAACGGGGCTCGTGGTGGCGGTGCTCATTTCGGGGATCGCTCGGAGGTTTTGGTTCATGACGGCGTTGCATGCTCCGGCGGCGACTGCAAGGCCTTGGCCGCAAGGCTGGCACTCTCGCGAATCGTTGTGCCGCGGTGCAACACGTGGCAAAGCGCCGGCGGACTGCTCCCTCCCTCCCAGCCAGGTGACTGCCCGATGATCGTCAAGATACGATGCTCGCTCGATTATGACGTCGGGCAGACCTGCCCGGTCCTTCTGCAGATCGAGGCGGCGGAGCTGCCTGATCAGCGGGTGTTGTCGAGCGAGCTCGACCTCGGCAAGGCAGAGAATGCGGTCCGGGTACCGGCCGACGAGGGGATCGGCTCGCGGACCTGGGCCACGGCGTCGAAGCGGCTCGTCTGCGAGTATTCGGCAGACGTCGAGATCGACCGCAAGCTCGCTGACATCCGCAGCCTCGGGCGCGTCCCGCAGCCCGAACTGCCCGGCGAGGTCGTCAAGTTCCTGATGCCGTCGCGCTACTGCCAGTCCGACCTCTTCGGCACCTTCGTGCAGTCCGAGTTCGGCGGGCTCGAGGGCGGCGCCCAGGTCGCGGCGATGCGCGCCTGGATCGAGGCGAATTTCTCCTATGTGCGGGGATCGAGCGACGGGAAGACGACGGTCGTCGACACCTTCGTGGCGCGCCAGGGCATCTGCCGCGACTATGCCCACATGATGGTGACGCTGGCGCGTGCGGCGGGGATGCCGGCGCGGATGGTCAGCGTCTACGCGCCCGACGTCACACCCCCAGACTTTCACGCGGTGGCGGAGGTCTACGTCGGCGGCGAGTGGCGGCTGATCGATGCCACGGGGATGGCGCAGCCCGACACCATGGTGCGCATCGGCATCGGACGGGATGCGGCGGACATCGCCTTCATGATCGTCTATGGCGACAACAAGCTGAATGCGCAGTCGGTGTCGGTAGAGCGCGCCTGACGCGCCGGGGCGCGGGGTGCCAGGCCCGCGCGATTCACGCGAAAGGCCCGCGGTCAGTTGCCGAAGAGGCCTTGGAGCACGTTCTGCACCACAGTGCGCACTGCGGTCTGGACGCCGTTGACGGCATCGGGCAGCACCGAGGCCACGACGGCGGGCCGCTCCGGCTGCCAATCCGGCAGCGGGCTGATCGGCAGGCCGTCCTCGACCCGGGTCATCGTCTCGCGCCAGATATCGGCGGGAAGCCCGCCGCCGGTGGTGCCCGAAAGCGGCGTGTTGTCGTCGTACCCCATCCAGACGCCGCAGACGTAATCGGCGGTGAAGCCGATGAACCAGGCATCGCGGGCGGCCTGGGTGGTGCCGGTCTTGCCCGCGGCCGGCCGGCCGTCCGGCAGGCGTGCCCGGGCGCCGGTGCCGTGGTCGATCACCTGCTCCATCATCCAGACGAGCTCGCCCGCCGCGCGCTCGTCGAGCACGCGCATCGGTGCTCCGGGACCGCCCTGCATCAGCGGCGTGCCGTCGGATTTGCGCCGCAGCGCGGTCAGGCCATAGGGGTTCGCGCGCATGCCGTGGTTGAGAAAGCCCGCATAGGCGCCAGTCATCTCGAGGAGCGTGGCCTCCGAGGTTCCGAGCGCGATCGCGGGGCCGGCGGCGATCGGCGACGTCACTCCGAAATCCTGCGCGACCGCGCGGACGCGGGCGCGGCCGGTCTGCTCGGAGATCCTGACGGTCGCGGTGTTGACCGACTGGGCGAGCGCTTCGGCCAGCGTGATCTCGCCGAGATAACTGCGGGAATAGTTCTGCGGCGACCACTCGCCCGATCCCGGGACGGTGAGCGACAGCGGCGCATCGAGCACCGGGTCGAAGGGGTTGGCGCCGGCCTGCAGCGCCGCGGCGTAGACGAACGGCTTGAAGAGCGAGCCTGTCTGCCGCTGCGCCATCGTCGCGCGATTGAACTGGCCCTCCCCGCCGCCGAAGTCGCGGCCGCCGATCATCGCCCGCACCGCGCCGTCGGGCGACATCACCACGATCGCGGCCTGGGCGTTCGAGCCTTCCTTGAGCTTGCTGTCGAAGACCGCCGCCAGGCCCGCCTCGGCGGCGCGCTGGATGCGCGGATCGAAGGTGGTCGCGACCTCGACGTCCTCGGTGGTCTTGCTGGTCAGAAACTCCGGCCCCGACGACATCACCCAGTCGGCGAAGGCGCCGCCGGCCCGCGCCGCCGCCGCTGCCGACAGCACCGCCGGGTGGGCCAGCGCGTTCTGCGCCTGCTTCGGCGTCAGGTAGCCCTGCTCCTGCATCAGTCCGATGATCGTCTTGGCCCGCGCCTGGGCGAGCGCCAGGTCGTTCGTCGGCGCGAAGCGCGATGGCGCGCGGAGAAGGCCCGCAAGCATCGCCGCCTCGGCTGGGGTGACGTCAGCCGCCGACTTGCCGAAGTAGCGCTGCGCCGCCGCCTCGAAGCCGGTTGTGCCGGCGCCGAGATAGGCGCGGTTGAGATAGATCGAGAGGATCTGGTTCTTGGTGAAGCGCGCCTCCAGCGCCAGCGCCGCCGGGATCTCCTTGAGCTTGCGCGATAGCGTGCGCGAATTGTCGAAGAAGACGAGCTTGGCCACCTGCTGGGTGATCGACGAGCCGCCCTGCACGGTGTCGCCGGAGCGCAGGTTGACCAGCGCGGCGCGCGCGGTGCCCTGCAGGTCGATCCCGAAGTGCCAGTAGAAGCGGCGGTCCTCTGTGGCGACGATCGCATTGATCAGGTGCGGCGAGACCTTCGAGGCGCTGGTCAGGCCGAGCTGCTGGCCGCGCCAAGCGAAGGTGTCGCCCGAGGCGTCGAGCAACGTCACCGAACCACCGTCGCGCGGATCGAGCAGCGCATCAATGTCAGGGATTTGACTGGCGTACCAGGCGGTGGCCGCGGCCAGCACGACGACGCCGAGGATCGCGGCGCGGAGCCCGACCCACCACGTCAGCCGCAGCACTCGGCTCGGCGAGTCCGACGATCACCCGTCGGATCAGGCCCCGCTGCGGTGCGGCTCTGGTCTTTCTTCTGCCTGTCCGGGCCATGGTCCCGTCGTTTCTGCTCGTGTTTTGCCGCATCCTAGCCGGAAAGCGGCCACGGGGCCAGCCGCTTTACCCCGGGCGCGGCACCGATCCTGTCCTGCCTATCCGCGCGGCAGAGCTCTGACGCATTCCCGCGTTCTGCCTCTTTTTCAGGCGGGTTCCGCCGTCGGCATCGCTGAGCAGCGTGGTTTGCGTAAGCCGATCAACGGGTTCCCTTTAGTTGCTGCTTTTGGCACGGAACATGCATCGGACGGAGCGGCGTGCATTGCGCCACGGAACAACAACGACGAGGCGCTCATGAAATTGATCATAGCCGTGATCAAGCCGTTCAAGCTCGAGGAGGTGCGCGAGGCACTGACCGCGCTAGGCGTACAAGGCTTGATGGTCTCGGAGGTGAAAGGCTACGGGCGTCAGTCCGGTCACACCGAGATCTACCGCGGCGCAGAATACGTGGTGAACTTCGTACCGAAGATCAAACTCGAGCTGGTCGTGACCGATGCTGCGGCGCCGCAGGTCGTCGAGGCGCTCGCCGCGACCGCCAAGACCGGCAAGATCGGCGACGGCAAGATCTTCGTTCTCGCCGTCGAGCAGGCCATGCGCGTGCGAACGGGCGAGACGGGCGACGAAGCTCTGTGAGGCCAAAATCTACATGCAAGGAAAGCAATCGATGAGACTGTTCAACAAGTTGCCCTGGCTTGCGCTCGCCCTTGCGGCCGGCCCGGTCTTTGCCCAGGACGCCGAGACGGCGCCTGTCGATGCCGCCGCCGACGTGGTCGCAACCATCAACAGCGGCGACACCGCGTGGATGCTGACCTCCTCGCTCCTCGTTCTGTTTATGATCCTTCCCGGCCTTGCGCTCTTCTACGGCGGGCTCGTGCGGTCGAAGAACATGCTTTCGGTGCTGATGCAGTGCACGGTGATCACCTCCGTGGTGATGGTGATCTACGTGCTCTACGGCTATTCGGTCTCGTTCGGCGGGGGAACCAGTCCTTACTGGGGCGGGCTGGGCAAGGCGTTCCTTTCCGGCGTCACGCCGGATTCGATCTCGGGCACCATCCCGGAACTGGTCTTCGTGGCGTTCCAGATGACCTTCGCCTGCATCACCCCGGCGCTGATCGTCGGCGGCTTCGCCGAGCGCATGAGGTTCTCGGCTGTGGTCCTGTTTGTGATCCTCTGGGTGACCGTCGTCTACCTGCCGATCGCGCACATGGCGTGGGACCCGGCCGGCCTCTACTTCAACTGGGGCGTCTACGACTTCGCCGGTGGCACCGTGGTCCACATCAACGCCGGTATCGCGGCGCTGGTCGGGGCGCTCCTGATCGGGCCGCGGATCGGCTTCCGCAAGGAGGTCATGGCGCCGCACTCGATGACGCTGACGATGGTCGGCGCCTCGATCCTGTGGGTGGGCTGGTTCGGCTTCAACGCCGGTTCGGCGCTCAGCGCCGGCGGCAGCGCCGGGCTCGCGATGATGAACACCTTCACCGCGACGGCAGGGGCCGTGCTGGGCTGGGCGGCGATCGAGGCGATGTTCCGCGGCAAGGCCTCGATGCTCGGCGCCGCCTCCGGCATGGTCGCGGGGCTCGTCGCGGTCACGCCGGCCGCTGGCTTCATCGGGCCGGTCGGGGCAATCGTTCTCGGCCTCATCGCGTCCGCCTTGTGCTACTTCTTCGTGCAGGTGGTGAAGGAGCGCTTCGGCTACGACGACAGCCTCGACGTCTTCGGCGTCCACGGCATCGGCGGCATCGTCGGCGCCATCCTGACCGGGGTCTTCGCCTCGACCTCGCTCGGCGGTGTCGGCTATGCCGATGGCGTGACGATGGCCGGGCAGGTGATCATCCAGTGCAAGGGCGTCGGCGTCACCATCCTCTGGTGCGGCATCTGGTCGTTCGTCTTCTACAAGCTGGTCGACATGATCGTCGGTCTGCGGGTGTCGCCCGAGACCGAGCGTGAGGGCCTGGATCTGGCCGAACACGGCGAACGCGCGTACGTGTACTGATGCGGACAAGTCGGGCGCGCGCCTGAGCGGGCGCGCGCCGCGATGCTGGTCCGGGGACCTTTCAAAGGGTCCCCGGAGGGTTCTGCACCGGGAGGAAGGACGAAACCGATGAAGCTGGTCATCGCCGTGATCAAGCCCTTCAAGCTCGAGGAGGTTCGCGAGGCGCTGACCGCCGCCGGCGTGCAGGGTCTGATGGTGTCCGAGGTCAAAGGCTACGGGCGGCAGTCCGGGCATACCGAGATCTACCGCGGCGCCGAGTACGTGGTGAACTTCGTCCCCAAGGTCCGGCTGGAGATCGTGGTGGCGGACGGGGCGGTGGCGGCGGTGATGGAGGCTATCGCCAGGACCGCGAGAACCGGGAAGATCGGCGACGGCAAGATCTTCGTGCTCGACGTCGAGCAGGCGATGCGTGTCCGCACGGGCGAGACCGGCGACGACGCCGTCTGAGCCCTGCTTCGCAGCCACCTACACGAAAAGGCCCCGCTTGCGCGGGGCCTGGAGGGGTTCGGCAGAGGACGGGAGGGTCAGACCAACTCTTCGATCCAGCCCTTGAGCGACGCCTTGGGCGCCGCGCCGGTGCGGTTCGAAACGATCTCGCCACCCTTGAACATGAAGAGCGCCGGGATGCCGCGCACGCCGTACTGGGCGGGCAGGCTCGGGTTCTCGTCGACATTCACCTTGGCCACGATCAGCTTGCCTTCGTATTCGGAGGCGAGCTCCTCGAGGGCGGGGCCGATCATCTTGCAGGGGCCGCACCATTCCGCCCAGAAATCGACCAGAACGGGCACGTCGGCGTCGAGCACCTCGCCCTGGAAGGTCTTGTCCGTAACTTTGACCGTCGCCATTCGCTGGCCTCCAATGATCTCAAGTTGACCCGTAAGGTAGGTGCGGGAGCCGGGTGGGTCAAGCGGTGCCACACCATGTCGCGGCGGGCGGCAGGTGAGGCTTGCCCGAGTCTGGGCGGTATCTAACACCTTGGTATTGCTGGATAACCATTTGTTACTCGTCGGTTAACGCGGCGCGGGCAAAGGCTGCGGCGAGGAGCGCATCGGGCAGAGGCATCAGGCAGTTGGTCCGGGTCCAGAGGATGGCGGCCTCGATCCTGCGGCCGGGCCAGACGAGGCCGAGGGCTTCGCGGTAGGCCGCCATCTGGCGCAGGATGCCCTCGGGGACCTCCCGGGGCGTCTTCGGCACTGCCTGGTTGCTCTTGAAATCGACCGCCAGGATGCGGTCGGGCCCGACGACGAGCCGGTCGATGCGACCGAGGATGCGCGCGCCGCCGAGCCCGGGCAGCGGCCCCGCGACGTCGACCTCGGCCAGGCAGTCGGGAGCGAAGAGAAAGGCCAGGGCGGCATCGTCGAGGATCGCCGCGGCCTCGGCGAGGAGTTCCGGCAGGTCGGCAGCCTCCGGCAGCAGGCGCGCGGCAAGCGCCGCTCGTTCGGCGGCGGGACGGCGGTGGAGGTGCTCCAGCAGGCGGTGAACGGCGCTGCCGCGCGCCTTGGCCTCGGCCTCGGTCAGGAGCCCGGTCGGCTCGCCGGGAAGGACATGCGCCCCGCCGAGTGCCGATGGCGAGACCGGCGGCCGCGTCGCGGCGGGAGCAGCGGCGGGGCGGGTGGTCCAGAGCGGCAGCGGCGGCGCGGCAACCAACCCTCCGGGTGCCGGTGGAGCAGGCGCTTCCGTCCAGTTGTGCGAAAGGATCAGGGTTTCGCCGTCGGGGCCGGGCAGGCGAACCGGATCGAGGCCCACCATGGCATCGGCGACGAGATCGTGCCAGCTCTCGCCCTTCTTCTTCGCAGTCTGGCCGGCGCCGCAGACGATCAGCCAGGACCTGGCGCGCGTCAGCGCGACATAAAGCAGCCGGCGGCTCTCGAGCCGCACCAGTTTCTGGCGATCGCCCTCGGCGTCCTTGAAGACCTGTGGCGCCAGGTCGGAACTCACCTTCCAGACCGGGGTGCCGTCGGCGAGCCGCAGGATCTGCGGCGGGTTGGCGCCGTCGTGGCGGACGGCGGTGTCGGGCAGGATGACGATCGGCGCCTCGAGGCCCTTGGCGCCGTGGACGGTCATCACCCGGACCTGGTCGGCGTCCTCGTCGCTGCGGCGCCTGACCGCCACCTCGGCGCGGTCGAACCAGTCGAGAAAGCCGGTGACGCTCGGCGCCTCGACGCTTTCGTAGGCGAGCGCCTGGTCGATCAGCGCGTCGATGCCGTCCTCGGCTTCCGCGCCGAGCCGGGCTACAAGCTTGCGGCGCCCGTCGTGGCGGACGAGGATGCGGGTCAGGAGTTCGAACGGGCGCAGGTAGTCGGCCTGGGCGAGCATGTCGGCAAGGAGCGCGCGGACCCCGCGCCAGCGATCGCGCGGCTCGGCGCAAAGTGCGGCCCAGAGGGTGCCGGTGCGGGGATGCGCCAGCTCGAAGAGCTCGCGCTCGGAGAGGCCGCCGAGCGGGCTTCGCAGGAGTGCGGCGAGCGAGAGGTCGTCGCGGGGGGTGGCGGCGAACCGCAGAGCGGCGAGGAGATCGTTGACCGCGAGCTCGCCGCCGATCCGGAGCAGGTCGGCGCCCGCGACCGGGACCCGGGCGCGCTTCAGCTCGCGGATCACCGCGTGGAAGAGGTCGCTCCGCCGCTGGACGAGGATCATCACGTCGCCGGGCCGGATGGCCCGGCCCTCGCCGGGCAGTTCGCGTCCGTCCTCGAGCCAGCCGGCGACCGAGTCGGCGATGCGGCGCGCCACGATCTGCACCGGGTCGTCGGGCGTCAGCGCATCCAGCGGGTGGTCCCAGGGCGGCTCTTCGGGCTTCTCGGGCTTGACCAGGAACGGCCAGAGCTCGACGCGGCCGGGCTTCAGCGCATCGATCGGGTGGTGGGTGACCGCGCCGGTGATGCCTTCGCCGGCGACACCGCCGAAGACGGCATCGACCAGCGCGAGGATCGGCGTGGCGGAGCGGAAGGAGTAGAGCAGGTCGCAGTGCTGCAGCTCCTGGTCGAGCTCGGCGAGCACCCGCTGGTAGTGGCGGCGCTTGTCGCCGAACTCGGCGGGATCGGCGCCCTGGAAGCTGTAGATCGACTGCTTCTCGTCGCCGACGACGAAGATGGTGCGGGCGACGTCGCGGGCGCCGGCACCGGCGAAGAACTCCTCCGAGAGCGCCTGGATCACCCGCCATTGCGCGGGGCTGGTGTCCTGGGCCTCGTCCACCAGGATGTGGTCGAGGCCGCCGTCGAGCCGCCAGAGCACCCAGGCGGCGGTTCCCGGCCGGTGGAGGAGTGCGACGGCGCGGTCGATCAGATCGTCGAAGTCCAGAAGGCCGGCGGCCGCCTTGCGCGCGCCGTAGGCCGCAAGCCAGGTGCGGGCGAAATGGTTGAGCGAGACCGAGCGGGCGAGGGCGGCGTTGGCGAGGCGGATCGGGCGAGCGGCCTCGACGCGGCGCATCAGGTCCTCGAGTTCGGGCATGAGGTCGGGGCGCGCGATCTGGACCCTCTTGGTCGGGAAGCTCCCGATCTTGGCCACCGGGCCCGCCTTTGCGTCGGGGCCGTAGAGCAGCACGGATTCGAAGTCTCGCGAGACGGGTCGACGGGTCGTTCGTGGCGAGGGCTTCGGCAAGGGTTGCCGCGGCCTTGGCGTCGTTGCCGCCTCGGGCCGTGAGATCGGGGAGGAGCTCGCGAAGGAGCGCTTCGGCCTCCGGCGTGAGGACGTCGGCGGCGAGGGCGGCCGGGGTGATTTCGGGACGAGCGCCGAGCGTCGCCGCAAGTGCCGCCGCGTCGAAGGCGGGGATGAAGGCGGCGCGGTGCTGGGCGATCTCCAGGAGCAGCGGGTCGGGGTCGTCGCCGGGGAGCTGGCGGGCGAGGGCCGCGAAGGCTGCGGGCGCGTCGGTTGCGAGGGCGTCCAGCACCTCCTCGCGCAGGGCGCGGGCCTGGCGGTCCTCGAGCACGCCGAACCGCGGGGCGACGCCGGCCTCGAGCGGGAAGCGGCGGAGCAGCGCCTCGCAGAAGGCGTGGATCGTCTGGATTTTCAGCCCGCCGGGGGTTTCGAGCGCGCCGGCAAAGAGGGTGCGGGCGCGTGCGAGCCGGCCGGCAGGAATGGCCTCGGCGGGCTCGCCGAGGGTTCCGAGCGCCTCCCGGAGTGCCGCGTCGTCGAGCATGGACCACGCGCCGAGCGTCCGGAACAGGCGGTTCTGCATCTCGGCCGCGGCGGCCTTGGTGTAGGTCAGGCAGAGGATCTTCTGCGGGTCGGTCCCGGCGAGGAGCAGGCGCGCCACCCGGTCGGTCAGGACGCGGGTCTTGCCCGAGCCGGCATTGGCCGACACCCAGCTCGAGATCGAGGGGGTGGCGGCGCGGACCTGGGCGGCGACGGCGTCCTTCACCACGCCGTCTCCGGCTCGTCGCCGTCGGCCCACTCGCCTTTGCGCGACAGGTGGTCGGTGTCGCTGCCCCAGGTCAGCTTTTGCGGGCGGAGGCGGGCGGGGAAGCCGTTGGCCTCGTGCTGGTAGTGGCGGATGAGTGCCACGAAGCGTTGCCAGGTCAGGGCGAGCGCGGAGGGGTCGGCGTCGAGGGCGAGCGTGTCGCCGGCCTTGCCGAACTTGAGGAGCTCGATGTGGCGGACGGTGCCGGGCTCGAGGCCCTCGAACCCGCCCGCCGCGGCGATCGCGGCTTCGAGCGGCAGCTGGAGGTGGAAGGCTTCCGCTTCGGATTTCGTGGGACCGGTGCCCGACTTGTAGTCGTAGATGGCGTAACCATTCGGTAGGCGGTCGATGCGGTCGGCGCGGGCGGTGACGGCGAAAGGCTGGCGCAGGCCGGGGACGTCGCGGCGGCCGCTGACCTCGCGGGCGGCAGGCGTGCCGCGGGCGCGGCGTTCGGCCTCGCCGTCGAGGAACCAGGCCGCGGCGCGAGCGAGGCGGGCGGTCCAGATCGCGTTGACGGCCGGCCACGGCGCCTCGATGGCCAGGGCTCTGGTGACGGTATCGAAGAAGACGCGCTCGGCATCGGCTGGAAGGCCGGCTTCGGTGGCGGTCACGAAGTCGTCGAGCGCGGCGTGGATCACCTTGCCGCGGGTGAGCGCGTCCGGGCGGCGTCCGGGCGGGTCGAGGCGGCGGAGGCGCAGGACCTTGGCGGCGTAGATGCCGTAGGGGTCGCGGATCATGCGTTCGACCTGGGTCACCGAGAGCTCGGATGGGCGGGCTGCGGCCGGGGGGCGCGGGGCGGGACGGCGCGCGGGCGGCACGGGTTCGGCGGGCACGTCGAGGCGGGCGGCGTCGGCGGCGAGCCGGGTGCCGCGGCTCCGGGCGGCGGCGAGGGCGTCGGCGCCTTCGGGGCCGAGCCCGGCGAGGAGATTCTCGAGGCGCAGGAGCCAGCGCGAGGGGACCGTCGGCGCCTCGGCGTCGCGGGTGGCGCGGGTGAGGACGACCTCGGCGGCCCCCATCGCCTGCTGGAAGTCGTGGGCGGAAAGCCCGATGCGGCGCTCGGGGCTGGGCAGGCCGACGGCGCGGCGGATCGCGCGGCCGAGCCAGGGATCGGCGGCGGGCAGGCGGGGCCAGGTGCCTTCGTTGAGGCCGCCGAGGATCACGAGGTCGGCCGACTGGACCCGGGCTTCGAGCGTGCCCCAGATCGCGAGGCCGGGATGCGGGGTGACGGCGGAGTCGGGGACGTCGCGCGCCGCCATCTCCGACTGGAGCAGCGCCCGGTATTCGTCTGGCCGCAGCGGCGTGGCGGCGGCGGCGGCCTCGGCGGCCATCGCTTCCAGGAGGGCGCGGGCCTGCTGGCCCGCCTCCTCGTCCCAGAGCGCATGGGCGGGGTTTGGAGCCCAACCGGCGGCGAGGCTTTCGGCGGCGGCGCGATGCCGCGCCGCGTGGGTCGCGAGAGGGACGGGTTCGCCGCCGGCGAGCGGGCCGAGGGTCGCGCTGAGCCAGGCGATCCAGGCGGGAGCGTCGCCGCCGCGCTTGCCGGCCCAGCGGGCGAGGTCGGGCCAGTCGATCCATGGCGCCCCGCCGCGCAGGCGGTCGATCTCGAGGCGCGCGGTCAGGGCCAGGTGCCCGCGGCGCGCGCCGGGGGCGCTGCTGGTCAGCGGGTGCTTGAGGAGGACGAGCAGGTCTTCGGGGGTCAGCTTCTCGCCGGGAAGCGCCGCGAGGCGGCGCAGCAGCACGCCGGGCGGGGTGAGCGCCAGCGGCCGGCCGGCGCTGTCGTCGGGGATGAGCGCCCAGCGGTCTAGCTCGCTCGTCACCCGGCGGGCGAGCAGGCGGTCGGGGGTCACCAGCGCGGCGCGGATGCCGTCTTCGGCGGCCTGGCGCAGCCGGAGCGCGATCGCCAGCGCCTCGCCGCGCTGGTCGGCCGCCTCGACCCAGGTGAGGCCGGCACAGGCCGAGGCGAGCGCCCCGACAAGCCCCGCGCCTTCGTCGCGCCACTGGTCGGTCACCGGGGCGGGCCGCAGGGCCAGCGAAACGAGGGCGTTGCGCGCCGGCGACGGCGGGGCGACCGGGTGCCAGGGTGCGACCCCGGATGGATCGAAGCCGATGGCGTCGGCCAGCGCGCGGAAGCCGTGCTGCGGGTGATCGGCGGCGCCGGCGTCGTCGGCGCCGAGCCGCTGCCAGACTGCCGGAGGCAGGCCCGCGTCGAAGCCAGGCAGGACGAGCGCGCCTTGCGGCAGCCGGGCGACGGCGGCCATGAAGGCGCGGGTCGCCCCGCGCGAGCCGGTGGAGCCGGCGACGATGATCGGGTGCTCTGGGGGCTCGGCCGCCCAGGCGGCTGCGAGCGCCTCGGCCGCGGCGCGCAGCCGCCCCTGGCCGTCGCCGGGACCGGCGGCGTCGAGGTAGCCCGCAATCAGGTTCAGGAACTGGAGGCTGCGCTGCCAGTGCGCCGCGTGGTCGACGGCGTCCACCGCGGCGAAGACGGCGGGCGGGACGCCTTCGCCTTGCATCTCGTCGAGGAGGTCGGCGAGGCTGTCGGCGAGATCGAAGACCGCGGTGCCGGCAGCGAGGCGCGGGTCGGCCACCGCGGCCCTGCGCACGAGGTCCGCAAGCTCGAGCTTGCGCCGCAGCGCCGGGACCGGTGGCGGCAGCTCCGCCGGGCCGAGCGGATCGTCGGCCAGCTCGGTGACGACGCGGATGCGGGGCAGGAGGCGCACGGGACCCGAGGCGAGGAGCGCCACGAGGGCGCGGGCCGCGCGGCGGGTGTTAACCCAGACCTCGACGTGCGCGGCGGCCTCCGGCGGCTGGCCGGCGAGCCGGGCGTCGAGCCCCTCGACCAGCGCCCGCGAGAAGTCAACGCCGGCCGGCAGCGCGAAGACGCGCGGTCCGTCCGAAGGGGGGAATAGCGCGGTCATGCCAGCGCGGCCTCGGCGAGCGCGATGCCTTCGGGACGGCCGACGTCGACCCAGCCGCCGCGGTGGATCGTTGCCATGAGCCTGCCATCGGCGATCAGCCGGTCCCAGATGCGATTGAGCGAGAAGGCGTGGTCGGGGCAGGCGGCGACCGCGGCGGTTTCGATGATCTGCGCGCCGGCGTAGACGAAATCCGCCGTTTCCGCGTCAAACCGGCGGCGCAGGCGGCCGTCCTGGTCGAGAAAGAAGTCCCCCGGTCCGGCGTGGCCCGTCGCTGCGGCGCGCGGAACGACTGCGAGCCTCGCGCCGTCGCCGGGCCGCCATGCTGCGGCGAGGGCGTGGAGCGGGTTCGGCCCGGACCAGACCATGTCGGCGTTGAGGGTGAAGACGGGGCCTCCGCCGAGGAGCGGCAGCGCCGCCTTGAGGCCGCCGCCGGTCTCGAGCAGCACCGGCTCGTGCGAGATCAGGACCTCGGGCGCGGTACGGGCAAGATGGGCGTGCAGCATCGCGGCGTGGGCGTGGGTATTGACCACGATGCGCGGGATGCCGGCAGCGCGGACCAGGGCCAGCGCGTGATCGATCAGCGGGCGACCCGCGACCTCGATCAGCGGTTTCGGCCGATCCCGGGTGAGCGCGCCCATTCGGGTGCCGAGCCCGGCTGCGAAGATCATGATGGCCTGCGGCGTCATGTCCCCGCCTCGATCCGGGCGATGGCTTCCGGCGTCGGCGCCGGAACGTGTCGGCTGACAAGCGCCGCGAGCGGCGCCAGGGCGGGATGCGCGAGATCGCGCGTGAGGTGGTCCCAGACGCGCGGCAGGTAGGCCAGATAGCGCGGCTTGCCGTCCCGCCGGCAGAGCCGGGTGAAAAGCCCGAGGATCTTGAGGTTGCGTTGCGCGGCCAGCGTGCGGGCGGCGGCACCGAAGGCTTCCGGGTCTGCGCCTGAGCGCTCGAGGTAGCGCGCCAGCATCGCCGCGCGCATGGCCTCGCCGGTATCGCGCCGGGCGTCCTCCAGCAGCGAGGCGAGGTCGTACGCGGGGTGCCCGAGCAGCATGTCCTGGTAGTCGAGCATGCCGACGCGGGCGTTGCCGCAGCGGTCGGGCAGCCAGATCAGGTTCTCGGCATGATAGTCGCGCAGCACCGGCACCTGCGGCACTTCGGTCAGCGGCGCGAAGGCCGCGCGGGTCAGCGCCTCGTACTCGGCGGCGAGATCGGGCGGGGCCGGTTCGCCGGTGGCGGCGGGCAGGTACCATTCGAGCGCGAGCTGCGCCTCGCGCAGCAGGAACGCGAGGTCGTAGGGCGGCGGCGTCCATCCGACTTCGGCGCCGGGCGGCGGCCGGCGCTGCAGGTCGGCGAGGGCGTCGACGGCCGCGGCGTAGAGGGGGCCCTCGCGGCCGGGGTCGGCGGCGCAGAGCACGGCGAAGAGATCGTCGCCGAGGTCTTCCAGGAGGACGAGGCCCTGCGCGCAGTCCGCGCCGAGCACTTCGGGAGCGCTGAAGCCGCCGCCGCGGAGCCACGCGGTCACCGCGAGGAACGGCCGGACGTCGAGGCCGCTTCCGGGCGGCATGTCCATCAGCATCGCGCCGGCCGCACCGCGGCGCAGGCGTTCGTAGCGCCGGGCCGAGGCGTCGCCCGGCAGCGGCCGGCGCTCGGCCCCGCCCCAGCCCTCGCGCGCGAGGAAGGCGTCGATCTCGGCGCTGCGGCTCACCGGTCCTGCGCCTCGGCCACTGCTGCCGGGAGCCAGTCCCAGCCGGGGCCTTGCGGCGCGAGCGTGGCACGGCGGGCGTCCTCGGCGGCGGGGTCGAAGTCGAGCGCCAGCATCAACCGGCGTTCGGGCAGCGCCGCCGCGATGCGCTCGGCCCACTCGACGATGCAGATCGCGCTGGAGAAGGCGTCGGCGAGGCCGAGCTCGGCGATCTCGCCGGCGCTGTCAAGGCGGTAGAGATCGGCGTGCCAGATCTCGAGCGGCCGGTCCGGTTCGCCCACTTCGTAGGTCTGCACCAGGGTGTAGCTCGGAGACGGAACGTCCTCGGCTCGACCGACCATCGCGAGCCGGGTCCCGATCAGGGCGCGGGCGAAGAAGCTCTTGCCGGCGCCGAGGCCGCCGGTCAGCCCGAGGAGATCGCCCGCGACCAGGTGGGGGGCGATGGCCCCGGCGAGGCGCTCGGTCGCGGCGGGGTCCGCTAGCGTCAAGGTTGACTTCACCGGTCGTCCGTCCCGCCTTCGTGTTGGGCCGCCGTTCTACAAGGACGGCGGGCGGACGCAAGGGCGGGTCAGGCGCGCAGGGCGATGTCCTCGGTCCTGACGCCGCTCCGGGTTCCCGGAAGCGTGGCGGCAAACGTCGCGGTGTCGTCGGAGAAGGCGAGATCGAGGGTGCCGCCGCCCGCCTCGATGACCCGTCGGGCGAGTGCCATCGCCATGCCCTCGGAGCGGCCCGGTCGCGCTTCGGTCGCGACGCGCGCGGCGAGGCTTCGGGTCTCGCCAGCCTCCAGGGCGAGGGCGACGCCGGCGCCGGGCTGGGCGATCTCGGCGGCGGCAAGCCCGAGCGCGAGGGCCGCGCGCCGGAGTTCCGGCGGCCATGCGGCGGCGTCGGCGGGGGCGCTCAGGGTGAGGCCGCGCGCGGCGAGTGCCGCGGCGAGGCCCGGGAACGGTCCCTCGCCGGGGGTGTCCTGCGCCAGCCGACGCAGCTCGCCCGCGCGCGCCAGCCCGTCCTTGAGGCCTTGCGCGGCGGCGCCGAGCGCCTGGAACGCCTCGGGCGACTGCGCCGCCGGGATCGCGGCGAGGAGCTTGTGGACGGCGACCTCGGCCGGGAGTGCTACCTGCTCGAAGGCGAGGTCGTCGAACGCCGCATCGCGGACGGCGAGCGCCGCGCCCGTCGTTTCCGCGCCTTCGGCCGAAAGGTCGCGGAAGACGACGAGGGCGGAGGCGTCGGGCAGCGGTGCCACGAGCATGTGCAGGCGGGCGCCTGAGCGGGTCGCAACCACGGCGGTCCAGCTGGTCCGGGCCTCGGCGGCGGTGGCGAACTCGGCCAACTGCGCCCAGACCGGCGACGGCGCGCAGCGCTCGGCCCAGAGGGCGGTCATCTCGGCGACTCCGGGACCGTCGAGGCGCTCCATCGGATCGAGGCCCCAGAGCCGCTCGAACGCGGAATTGACGAAGACGAGCATCCCCGAGGTGTCGAAGACCGCGACCGCCTCGGCCATGCGGTCGAGGGTGGCCTGCGACAGTTCGAGCTCGGAGCGGTACTTGCGCTCCAGGATGATCGAACTGGAGATGTCCTCGAAGAGAAACGCCAGCGCGCCTTGCGGGTGCGGCCGCCCGGTGACCCGGAAGATCTTGCCCGAGGGAAGCTGCCAGTTCTCCTCGTAGGTGCCGTCGCGGGCGCCTTCTTCGAGCTCGCCGAGCTTGCGGCGGAACGAGGCGAAGTCCTTCTGCTCTGGCATCTGCCGGGTCTCGCGCAGCCGCTCGAGGAAATCGCGCAGCGAGGGCCGGCCGGCGAGCCAGACGGCGTCGATCTTGACGAGATCGGTCAGCGCCGGGTTGAAGAGGCCGAGGCGGCGGTTCTTGTCGAAGACCGCGAGGCCGATCGGCAGGTGCGCGAAGGTCTCGGTCAGGGTCTCGACGAAGCGGCGGAGCGAGGCTTCGGCGGCGACGAGGTCGTCGGCCTCGATCGCGAACCCCAGGGTCTCGCCGGAAGGCGCCGGGCTCTGGCTGACCTCGTACCAATGCGGCTCGCCGTCCTCGCGGCTCGGCACCGAGACCCGGCGCCGGCTGCCCGCGCCGCGCGCGGTGAGCGGCACTTCCTCGAGCACGTGGCCGAACGCATCGGTGATGCGGTGGTCGGGCAGGTCGCCCCTCAGGGCATCGAAGCAGGCGCGATAGCGCGCGTTGGCCCAGCTCACCTGGCCGTCGGGGCCGTGGCTCCAGGCCATGACCGGGGCGGCGTCGAGCACGTCGCGCAGGAAGCGCAGCTCGGTGCCGGCGCGGGCGAGCGCCGCCTCGGCATCGCGGAGCGCGCGGACGTCCTCGCTCGCCGCACGAATCGAGAGGTAGGCCGCGCCGCCGCGCGGTTCGCCGACGATCTCGAATGCGGTGCCGTCGCCGCGCGGGCAGTGATGGCGGAAGGCGGTGCCGTAGAGGACCAGTGCCTCCAGGTCGCCCTGCAGGCCGGGGCAGTCGTTGGCGAGGTGCACGGCCAGCGCCGCGAGCCGCGATCCTCCGGCAGGCAGCCCCTCGAGGAGCGCGCGGGCGGGCTCGGTCAGGGCCCGCAGGCTGGCCCCGGTAATCAGATAGTCGCAGGCTCCGGCGTCGCGGTCCTCGGGCCCGGCGATGCGTCCGAACCGCGCGAAGGGCAGCCGCGGCGCAAAGCTCGTGATCAGGACCAGCGTCGCCACGGCGCTGACGAGCGCCGCGACCAGCGCTTCCGGAACGGCGGGGGGAGAAAGGCGAGCTCAGGCCAGCTGTTCAGGGAGAAGCGCGACAGATCCATGGGGACGGGCCTCAGGGGTAAACTCCGGGCCATCTGAGGCGGCGATCTTTAAGGAACCCTTAACCCTGCCGGACAGGTGGAAGGCGGTGCGCGGTGTCCGTGGATCACCCCGGCACCTGGGCGTTTGCGCCGAGGGGCGCGCGGGTCGCACCGGCGGCGTCCGAGACGCGGGCGCGCGGCCAAATCAGTGTGACGGTGGCGCCGGTGGGACGGGCAAATTCCGGAGGCACCGCAGCGGCATCGTCGTCCGCGGCCTCGGCGTTGCCGAAGCGCAGGCGTGCGCCGCTGCGTTCGAGGAGCGTCTTGGCGATGAAGAGGCCGAGGCCCATTCCTTCGTAACCCGGCCGCTCGGTCGAGGAAAGCGCGCGCTTGCGGACGAAAGGCTCGCCGATCCGCCCGATCAGGTCGGAAGGATAGCCCGGGCCGTCGTCGCCGATCACCGCGCGCAGCTCGGTGTCGGTCCAGTCGAGGTCGATCCAGACCGTGGTGGCGGCGAAATCGACGGCGTTCTGGATCAGGTTGCGCAGCCCCTGGATGATCTCCGGTCGGCGGGCCAGCGAGGGCTGGACCTCGGGGCCGTCCTCGACCGACGCCCCTTCGATCCGAGTAATGATGCGGATGCCCCGGTCGGCGTGAGGCGCGGCCGCCTCCTCGACGACGCTGGAGAAGGGCGCATGGCGAACCAGCATGTCCTCCTTGCCGCGCGGCCCCATGGCCCGCAGGATCTCGGAGCAGCGATCGGCCTGGGCGCGGACCAGCGCCGCGTCCTCCTGCAGGTGCGGGCGGTCGGCGAGTTCCTCGACGAGCTCGGTCGAGACGAGCTTGATCGTTGCGAGAGGCGTGCCGAGCTCGTGCGCCGCGGCCGCGACCACGCCGCCCAGGGCGGAGAGCTGCTGTTCGCGGGCGAGCGCCATCTGGGTGGCGGCCAGCGCCTGCGACATCGAGAAGGTCTCGCCGGTCACCCGGCGCGCGTAGGTCGCCAGAAACACCGTGCCGGTCAGGAGCGCCGTCCAGCTGCCGAGCGCCAGCACCTCCGGGACCGCCAGCTCCTCGCCCGAGGCGAGCTCGAGCGGGACGTAGTAGTTGGCGAGGATGGTGATGATCACCGTCGCCACGCCGCCGAGGAACATCGTCGCCCGAAGCGTGAGGACCGAGGCGCTGATCGTGACCGGCGCCATGATGAGAAGCGCGAAGGGATTGCCGAGGCCGCCGGTCAGATAGAGCAGCGCGCCGAGCTGGAGGAGGTCGAAGCAGAGGGTCAGCACCGCCTCGCGCTCGCTGACGCGGCGGTTCTCGGCGACTGACATGGCAATGAGGTTGAACGCCGCCGAGGCGCCGATGACCACCGCGCAAGGGATGTGCGGCACCTGGATGCCGAGCCCGAGGCTCGCCACCAGCACCGTCACCGATTGGCCGATGACCGCGAGCCAGCGCAGCAGCAGCAGGGTGCGCAGCCGGACCCAGGCGCTTCGGGCATCGGTGGCGAGAGGGGGCAAGGCGGCAAGCTCGGCCATGCGCCGGCCATAGCAGGGCCCCGTCGGCCGCTCAAAGGGATTTGAACGGCCCGCGGCCTTGTGAAGCGGACCGGCGCGTGCCACAACCCCGCCGCATTTCGCGTTCCGGAGGCTCGTCGCTTATGACCCGCGTCTATGCGTTGGCCGCAACGGCGGTGGTGCTGATCGGCCTCGCCGTGGGCGGCGTCGTCGCGATACGGAAAGATGGCTCCGACCCCTTCGCGAGTTGCCGCGACCAGGCCATCGCAGGCGGCACCGCAGCGATCGGCGGTCCGTTCACGCTGGTCGACGGGTCCGGCAACACGGTTACCGACGCGCAGGCGATCACCGGTCCGACGCTGGTCTATTTCGGCTACAGCTTCTGTCCCGACGTCTGCCCGATGGATCTGTCGCGGAACGCGCTGGCGGCTGAAGAGCTGGCCAACCGGAACGAACCGGTCGGGCAGGTCTTTATCTCGATCGACCCCGAAAGGGATACGCCTACCGTGGTGCGCGACTTTACATCGGCGATCGACCCCAAGCTGATCGGGCTGACCGGAACGCCGGAGCAGGTTGCGACCGCCGCCAAGGCATACCGTGTCTACTACCGCAAGAACGGCGACGATCCGCAGTACTACTTGATGGACCACTCGACGTTCACCTACCTCATGGCGCCCAAGGTCGGGTTCCTGGAGTTCTACCCGTCCGAGATGAGCGCCGATGACGTGGCTTCCTCGGCGGCCTGCTACGCCGCGAAGCTCTAAGGAATGGACCAGGACATGGTGGCTCAGCCGCATGAGGAACTCGGCGCCGACCGATCGCTTCTGATCCTCGACGACGACGAGCCTTTCCTGCGCCGCCTGACCCGTGCGATGGAAAAGCGCGGCTTCGAGGTGACGGCGGTCGACACGGTCGCTGCAGGGCGTGCGGTCGCCGATCGCGCGCCGCCGGCGTACGCGGTGGTCGATCTGCGGCTCGAGGATGGCAACGGGCTCGATCTGGTCGCCTTTCTTCGCGAGCGCCGGCCGGATGCGCGTATCGTCGTGCTGACAGGCTATGGAGCGATCGCCTCTGCGGTGGCTGCGGTGAAGATCGGAGCCACCGACTATCTCTCGAAGCCGGCCGATGCCAACGACGTGACCTGCGCGCTCCTGGCGCGCGACCTCGGCAAGCCGGAGCTCCCCGACAACCCGATGTCGGCGGACCGGGTGCGCTGGGAGCACATCCAGCGGATCTACGAGTTGTGCGATCGCAACGTCTCGGAGACGGCGCGTCGTCTCAACATGCACCGGCGGACGCTGCAGCGCATCCTGGCGAAGCGCAGTCCCAAGTAACCGCCTTTCGTTCGAAACGCTGTCCCCGCGCTCCCACGGAGGGCCGTGCGGTTTGGCCCGGTTCTGGCTTGCGAGAGAGCATGGACAAAACGCGCCGGTCTGTGCCACGTTCAACCTATGATAAAATCACGACCTCATGAATACATGCCGGAGGTGCTCGAAGCGGCCGGCGTGCTGATCCCGGACGATCCGGCCGTGATCACCCCCACGATCCGGCGCGCAATTCTCGACGGGCGTTTCGAGGCCGAGGAGGCGAGCCAGATCCCCGAGATCGTCCGCCCGGGCGACCGCGTGCTGGAGATCGGCGCCGGCATCGGGTTCATCTCGACGCTGCTGTCGCGCCAGCGCCGGGTCAGCCGGATCATTGCTGTGGAGGCGAACCCGCACCTGATCGACTACATGGGGCGGCTTCACGCCTGCAACCGGGTCCGCAAGGTCCGCCAACTCAACGCCGTCCTGACCAACGAGCCGAAGGAAACCGCGACCTTCTACCTCAGGCGGGACTTCTGGATGGGATCGCTCTCCGCGGCGCCCAATCCCTACGTCGGAACCGTCGAGGTGCCGACGCTCAACCTCGACCGGCTGCTCCGCGACGAGGGAATCGATCTCATCGTCTGCGACGTCGAGGGCGCGGAGACCGTGCTCTTCAACGGCGCCGACCTTGGCGGCGTGGACCGCATCTTTCTGGAGATGCATGACCATGTCACCGGCCTCTCCGGGATACGCGGGCTCTTCGCGACGATGGCGGGGCAGGGCTTCGTCTACGATCCGCGGCATTCGCTCGGCAGCGTGGTGTTGTTCCAGCGGCTCGGTGCCGCAGACATCGTGCGGCCCTACGCGGGCTGACGCGCGGCCTCGCAGGCGGCAGCCGAAGCCTGGCCCGGCGGTTTTGACTTTCCCGCCAGCATGGTGCTTGCATCGTCCGGACGACGCGCCTATATGGACGTCCATCAGCGGCGGTTCGGTTACCTGATCGATCCTCCACCGGATTTCAAAACGGGCCGCGCGCCCGTTTTTTTGTTTTGTGCCCCTGGAGACCTGCTTGGCCGACCTCATTGCCAGAGCCGCCTTCGACCGCCGACTGGCGGCGCTCGTCGCGCCGACGATCGAGGGTCTCGGCTTCGAGCTGGTGCGGCTGCGGCTGATGTCCGGCCGGCGGGCGCTGTTGCAGATCATGGCCGAACGCCCCGAGGGCGGGATCGAGGTCGAGGACTGCGCCCGCATCAGCCGCGCCGTCTCGGCGGTCCTCGACGTCGAGGACCCGATCTCGGGCGAGTACACCCTCGAGGTTTCGAGCCCCGGCATCGACCGGCCATTGACCCGGCTCAAGGATTTCGAGCGCTGGGACGGCTACGAGGTCAGGCTCGAGACGGAGGAGGCCATCGACGGCCGCCGCCGCTTCAAGGGCGTGCTCGCGGGCGTGCAGGACGGCGAGGTGCTGATCGAGATCCCCGAAGGGACGATCGGCCTCGCCTACGACCTGATCGCCGACGCCAAGCTGGTGCTGACCGACGCGCTGCTGGCCGAGAGCCTGGCCAACCGCAAGGCCCAGGGCTTCGACCCGGGCGCGTTCGACCCAAGCGAGTTCGACGACGTCGAGACCGACGCCGGCGGCGACGATGAAGATGCCGATGCAGACGATGAGAAGGACGAGGAAGTGAAATGAGCGTGACCTCTGCCAACCGGCTGGAGCTTCTGCAGATCGCCGACGCGGTCGCCCGCGAGAAGATGATCGACCCCAGCCTCGTCATCGAGGCGATGGAGGATTCGCTCGGCAAGGCCGCGCGCTCGCGCTACGGCGCCGAGTACGACATCCGCGCGCGGATCGACCGCAAGTCGGGCGAGCTCTTCATGACGCGCTACCGGCACGTGGTCGAGGAGCCGGAGAACCTCTTCACCGAGCTCACGCTCGACGAGGCCCGCGCGATCAAGCCGGACGTCCAGCTCGACGACTACATCACCAACTCGCTGCCGCCGATGGACTTCGGCCGCATCGCCGCGCAGTCGGCCAAGCAGGTCATCATGCAGAAGGTCCGCGAGGCGGAGCGGCTGCGTCAGTACGAGGAATTCAAGGACCGCCAGGGCGAGATCATCAACGGCGTCGTCAAGCGCACCGAGTACGGCAACGTCATCGTCGACGTCGGCCGGGGCGAGGCGATCCTGCGCCGCGACCAGCTGATCCAGCGCGAGGCGTTCAGGAACGGCGACCGGGTGCGGGCGCTGATCCGCGAGGTGCGCCACGAGACCCGCGGGCCGCAGATCTTCCTCAGCCGGACCGCGCCGGAGTTCCTCGCCGAGCTCTTCAAGATGGAGGTCCCGGAGATCTACGACGGTGTGATCGAGATCAAGGCGGTCGCCCGCGATCCGGGCTCTCGTGCGAAGATGGGTGTCATCTCCTACGACAGCTCGATCGACCCGGTCGGCGCCTGCGTCGGCATGCGAGGCAGCCGCGTCCAGGCGGTGGTCAACGAGCTCCAGGGGGAGAAGATCGACATCATCCCCTGGAACGCGGACCCTGCGACCTTCCTCGTCAACGCGCTGCAGCCGGCAGAGGTCTCGAAGGTGGTCTTCGACGACGAGAGTGAGCGGATCGAGGTGGTGGTGCCCGATGAGCAGCTGTCGCTCGCGATCGGCCGCCGCGGCCAGAACGTGCGGCTCGCCTCGCAGCTCACCGGCTTCGACATCGACATCATGACCGACGCCCAGGAGAGCGAGCGGCGCCAGGCCGAGTTCGCCGAGCGCACCCAGCTCTTCATGGACACCATGAACGTCGACGAGATGGTGGCCCAGCTGCTCGTGGCCGAAGGGTTTGCAACGCTCGAGGAAGTCGCCTATGTCGACCTCGACGAGCTGACTTCGATCGACGGATTCGATCAGAACACCGCCGAGGAGCTGCAGGCCCGCGCCCGCGAAAGCCTCGAGGAGATCAACGCCAAGGCGCTGGAACATGCCCGCGACCTCGGCGTCGAGCAGAGTCTCTTCGATTTCGAGGGCCTGACCCCGCAGATGATCGAGGCGTTGGCCGAGGACGGGATCAAGACGCTCGAGGACTTCGCCACCTGCGCCGACTGGGAGCTGGCCGGCGGCTACACGACTGTCGACGGCAAGCGGGTCAAGGACACCGGCCTTCTTGAAAAGTTCGATATGAGCTTGGAGGAGGCGCAGACCCTGGTCATGAGCGCCCGCGTGCAGCTCGGCTGGGTCGACCCGGCCGACCTGGAGCCCAAGGAGCCCGAGGAGGACGACGGGTCCGCCGAGGACGAGACCAAGGCCTGAGGCCATGACGCGCGGGGGGCGCGACGTGGAGCGGAGCGAGCCGGAGCGGCGCTGCATCGTCACCCGCGAGAGCGGGCCGAAGGTGGGGCTGATCCGCTTCGTGGCGGGGCCGGACGACGAGATCGTCCCCGACCTCGCCGAGCGGCTCCCGGGCCGCGGGATGTGGGTCAGCGCCGATGCCGCCACGTTGCGGCAGGCGGGAACCAAGGGCTTCTTCGCCCGCGCGGCGAAGCGGCAGGTGAAGGTGCCGGGCGATCTGGCCGAACGGGTCGAATCGTTGCTGGCGCAGCGGCTGGTCGAGCTGGTGGCGCTGGCGCGCAAGGCGGGCCAGGCGGTGGCGGGGCTGGAAAAGACCAAGGCGGCGCTGGTCTCGAACGAGGCGGCGCTGCTTCTGCAGGCGATGGACGGGTCGGCGCGGGAACGCGCGCAGCTGCGTCCTCCGGAGGGCCGGAACACCCTTGTTTCCTGCCTTTTCGGGCACGAATTGGGTTTGGCATTCGGCCGCGATCGTGTGATACATGCCGCCGTGCTGGCGGGCGGTCTCGGCGAGCGGATAAGAGACGAGGCCCTGCGGCTGTCAGGCATCAGGGATGCGACGAACCCGCCGGCGTCCGGAGACGCGGCAGGCGATGGATCGGCGGGGGAAGGCCCCCGCGGGAAAGGCTAGAACGGGAATGATGGATACCAAGGACACGGATCGCAAAGGCAATACGCTCGGGCTGCGCGGCGGCGGCACCGAGACGAGCCACGTGCGCCAGAGCTTCAGCCACGGCCGGACCAAGTCCGTTACGGTCGAGCACAAGCGCAAGCGCATCCTGGTGCCCAAGCCCGGTGCTCCCGCCAGCAACTCCGGCCCCAACGTGGGCCGCGTCGGCACGACGCCGAGCCTCTCGGACGCCGAGTTCGAGCGCCGCCTAAAGGCCGTGGAGGCCGCGAAGGCGCAGGAAGCCGAGCGGCGCGTAAAGGAGGTCCAGGCCACCGAGGCGCGCGAGAGCGAGCTGGCCCGGCTCCGCGCCGAGAAGGATGCCGCCGAGCGCGCCGAGAAGGAACGTGAAATCCAGGAGCAGCGTGCCGCCGCTGCTGTCGCCGAGCAGGCCGAGGACGCCGCCAAGGCCGCGCAGAAGGCGAAGGCGCCGAGCTCCCGGCCGGCTGCTGCCGCCGAGGTCATCGATACCGCTGCCGCCCAGGCCCAGGCCGCCCGCGCCGAGGCCGGACGCCCGGTGGGTCCGAAGTTTGCGAACAAGGTTCCGGACAAGGCCCCCGCCGCCGATGAAAAGCGCGGCCGCGCCAAGGGCGAGGACGATCGCCGCCGCTCCGGCAAGCTGACCATCGCCAACGCCACAGACCAGGAAGGCCGCCAGCGGTCGATGGCCGCGATGAAGCGCCGCCAGGAGCGCGAGAAGCGCCGCGTCCAGAGCCACACCGGCGAGCGCGAGAAGGTCGTGCGCGAGGTCAACATCCCCGACGCGATCACCGTGCAGGAACTCGCCAACCGCATGGCCGAGCGCGTGGCCGCCGTGGTCAAGGTCCTGATGCAGAACGGCATCATGGCGACCCAGAACCAGGCGATCGACCCGGAGACCGCGACGCTGATCGTCGAGGAATTCGGCCACAAGGTGGTGCGCGTCTCCGAATCGGACGTGGAGGACGTGATCGTCCAGGCCTCGGGCGAGGACGAGGGCAACCGCAAACCGCGGCCGCCGGTCGTGACGATCATGGGTCACGTCGACCACGGCAAGACGTCGCTGCTCGACGCCATCCGCAAGACCAACGTCGTCTCCGGCGAGGCCGGCGGCATCACCCAGCACATCGGCGCCTACCAGGTGACCACCGAGAGCGGGGCGGTGATCACCTTCCTCGACACGCCGGGCCACGCCGCCTTCACCTCGATGCGCGCCCGCGGCGCGCAGGTGACCGACATCGTCGTCCTGGTGGTGGCGGCCGATGACAGCGTCATGCCGCAGACCATCGAGGCGATCAGCCACGCCAAGGCGGCAGGCGTGCCGATCATCGTCGCGATCAACAAGGTCGACAAGCCGGGAGCCGACCCGACGCGGGTTCGCACCCAGCTCCTCAGCCACGACATCGTGGTCGAGGCGATGGGTGGCGACGTCCTCGACGTCGAGGTCTCCGCGATCACCGGCAAGGGGCTCGACACGCTGCTCGACGACATCGCGCTGCAGGCCGAGATCCTCGACCTCACCGCAAACCCCGACCGGCAGGCCGAGGGCGCGGTCATCGAGGCCAAGCTCGACGTCGGCCGTGGCCCGGTCGCGACGGTGCTGGTGCAGAAGGGCACGCTGAAACGCGGCGACATCTTCGTCGTCGGCGAGCAGTGGGGCCGGGTGCGCGCGCTGATCAACGACCAGGGCGAGCGCATCGACGAGGCCGGCCCGTCGGTGCCGGTCGAGGTGCTCGGTCTCAGCGGCACGCCCGAGGCCGGCGACGTCTTGAACGTCGTCGACGACGAGGCCAGGGCCCGCGAGATCGCAAGCTACCGCGACCGCCTGTCCCGCGACAAGCGCGCCGCGGTCGGCTCGTCGACCACGCTCGACCAGCTCCTCGCCAAGGCCAAGGCCGACAAGGATCTCAAGGAGCTCCCGATCGTCGTGAAGTCGGACGTCCAGGGCTCGGCCGAGGCGATCGTCCAGGCGCTGGAGAAGCTCTCCACCGACGAGGTGCGCATCCGCGTGCTGCACTCGGGGGTCGGCGCGGTGACCGAATCGGACGTGACGCTGGCGGAAGCCTCGGGCGCGCCGATCATCGGCTTCAACGTCCGCGCCAACGCGCCGGCGCGCGAGTCCGCCAACCAGAAGGGGGTCGAGATCCGCTACTACTCGATCATCTACAACCTGGTCGACGACGTGAAGGCGGCGGCCTCGGGCCTGCTCTCGCCGGAAATTCGCGAGAAGTTCATCGGCTACGCCAAGATCCTGCAGGTCTTCAAGATCACCGGCGTCGGCAAGGTCGCCGGCTGCCAGGTCACAGAAGGCGTCGCCCGCCGCTCGGCCGGCGTCCGCCTGCTGCGCGACAACGTGGTGATCCACGAAGGCAAGCTGAAGACGCTCAAGCGCTTCAAGGACGAGGTGCGCGAGGTCCAGGTCGGCCAGGAGTGCGGCATGGCCTTCGAGCACTACGACGACATGCGCGAAGGCGACGTCATCGAGATCTTCGAGACCGAGACCGTCGAGCGCACGCTCGCCTGATCCAAGCGTCCCGAGCCGCTCCGCCACATGGCGAAGCGGCTCGCCGGTGCGGTTAACGATGCACTAAAATTGGTGTCGCGGCGGCTTCTGCCGGGCGTCCGGCACCGCTAGTCTCCGCGGCATGGCGGGGAGATTGCACTGCATCGTTGCGCTTGCGTTCGGCATCGCCTTGGCGGCGGATGCCGCGCGTCGCATGCCGGGGCCGTGGTTGCGGCGCTGGAACGGCCGATGCCGCGGACCGACGCTCCGGAGGCGGTGCGCTGCACCGCTGACCATGCCTTTTGCATCCGGCTCTCGAACTACGTGCCCGACGTCTGCGGGATCATCGAGGCGGTCGCCGTCAAGAACGGCCTCGACCCCAACTTCTTCGCGCGACTGATCTGGCAGGAAAGCCTGTTCGACGCGGGCGCGGTCAGTCCGGTGGGGGCGCAAGGCATCGCGCAGTTCATGCCGGGCACGGCGCAGTCTGCGGGGGGTCGCAGACCCGTTCAATCCGGCGGAGGCACTTGCGGCCTCGGCCGCTTATCTTGCCGAGTTGAGCCGCGGCTACGGCAATCCGGGGCTCGCGGCGATCGCGTACAACGGCGGCGAGGCGCGGGCGGACCGGTTCGTCGCGCGGGACGGCGGGCTGCCGGACGAGACCCGCGCCTATGTGCAGGCGATCACCGGGCATTCGGCCGAGACCTGGCGCGACGCGCCGCCGGCGACGCTCGATCTGGCGCTGGCCAAGGCCGAGGCATTCCAGCCGGCGTGCATCGCCCAGGCTGCGACGCGAAGCCTGCGGACGTTTCGCGCGCCGGCATCGCCGGTGCTGCCCTGGGGTGTGATCCTGGCCTCGAACCGCGACCGGGACGGGGCCGAGCGGCAGGTCGGGAGGTTGAAGAACCGCCACGCCGCCGTGCTCCGCGGCGAGACGGTCAGCTATACCCGCGCCCGGGCGCCGGGGATGCCGGCGCGGCTCTACATGGCGGAGGTCGGCCGGCCGAGCCGCGCCGAAGCCGACGCGCTCTGCGCCCGGCTCAAGGCCGCCGGCGGCGATTGCATGGTGCTGAAGAACTGAAGGCGCGTCAGGCGATCAGCGCCAGCCAGTCGTCCTCGCTGAGGATCGCCACGCCGAGCTCGCGCGCGGCCTTCTCCTTGGAACCGGCGCCGGGGCCGGCGACGACGTAGTCGGTGCGGGCGGAGACCGAGCCTGCGACCTTGGCGCCGAGCGCTTCGGCGCGCGCCTTGGCCTCGGCGCGGGTCATGCGCTCCAGGGTGCCGGTGAAGACGACGGTCTTGCCGGCGATGGGCGAGCCGGCGGAGCGGGGCGCCTCGACGTCGAGGACGGTGAGCTCGGCCACCAGCCGGTCGATGGCGGCGCGGTTGGCGGGCTCGTGGAAGAAGTCGACCAGGGAGGCGGCGAGGATCGGGCCGACGCCGTCGATGTCGTTCAGGCCGTCCCACTCGGGGCCGGCATGGTCGCGGGCGGCTTCCATCGCGGCGGCGAAGCGCTGCCAGCTGCCGTAGTGGCGGGCGAGGAGCCGCGCGGCGGTCTCGCCGACGTGGCGGATGCCCAAGGCGTAGATCAGCCGGTCGAGCGGGATGCGGCGGCGCTCGGCGATGGCGCGGAAGAGGTTCGAGGCCGATTTCTCGCCCCAGCCCTCGCGGGTCCGCAGCGCCTCGCCGTGGCGGGCTTCGAGGTTGAAGATGTCGGCGGGCTCGCGGATCCAGCCTTCGGTGAAGAACGCCTCCACCTGCTTGGAGCCGAGGCCTTCGATGTCGAAGGCGCCGCGGGAGACGAAGTGCTTGAGCTTTTCCACCTGCTGCGCGGGGCAGATCAGGTTGCCGGTGCAGCGATGGACGGCCTCGCCTTCCTCGCGGATCACGTCGGAGCCGCAGACCGGGCATTTGTCGGGGAAGACGTAAGGCCGAGCGTCGGCGGGGCGGCGGGTGAGGTCGACGTCCTCGACCTTGGGGATGACGTCGCCGGCGCGGTAGATGGTGACCCAGTCGCCGACGCGGATGTCGCGTCCCTCGCGGATCGGGTTGCCCTTGGAATCGCGGCCGGCGATGTAGTCGGCGTTGTGCAGCGTGGCGTTCTGCACGACGACGCCGCCGACGGTGACCGGGGTGAGGCGGGCCACCGGAGACAGGGCGCCGGTGCGGCCGACCTGGATCTCGATTGCTTCGAGGCGGGTCGAGGCGCGCTCGGCGGAGAACTTGTGCGCCAGCGCCCAGCGCGGGGTGGCGGAGCGGAAGCCGAGGCGGGCCTGCAGGTCGAGCCGGTCGACCTTGTAGACGACGCCGTCGATGTCGTAGCCGAGGGTGGCGCGCTGGGCCTCGATGGCGCGGTACTGCGCCAGCATCTCCTCGACGCTGTCGCAGCGGACCATCAGCGGGTTGGTGGCGAAGCCGAGAGCGTCCAGCCGGGCGATGGCGCCGGCCTGGGTTTCGGCGAGCGGCGCGCTGAGCTCGCCCCAGGCGTAGGCGAAGAAATGCAGCGGACGCGCAGCGCTGATACGGGCGTCGAGCTGGCGAAGGCTGCCGGCGGCGGCGTTGCGCGGGTTGGCGAAGGTTCGCGCCCCGGCCTCGACCTGGCGGGCGTTGAGTGCCGCGAAGTCGGCGTGGCGCATGTAGGCCTCGCCGCGGACCTCGAGGATGTCGGGGGCGCCGGTCAGCGTTTCGGGGATGTCGGCGATGGTGCGGGCGTTCGGGGTGACGTTCTCGCCGGTCTCGCCGTCGCCGCGGGTGGCGGCCTGGACGAGCCGGCCGGCTTCGTAGCGCAGCGACAGCGACAGGCCGTCGATCTTGGGCTCGGCGGTGAAGGCGAGGGGGTCGTCGGCGGCGAGGTTCAGGAAGCGGCGGATCGCGCGTCGCGAACTCGGTGACCTCGGCCGGCTCGAAAGCGTTTTCCAGGCTGAAGAGCGGGCGGGCGTGGCGGACCTTGGCAAAGCCTTCGGCCGGGGCGGCGCCGACCTGGTCGGACGGGCTGTCGGGGCGCTTGAGCTCGGGGAAGCGCGCCTCGATTGCGGCATTGCGGCGCTTCAGCGCGTCGTAGGCCGCGTCGGTCAGGTCGGGCGCGTCAGCCTGGTGATAGGCCCGGTTCGCGCCTTCGATCGCGCGGGCCAGCTCGGCCAGTTCTTCCATCGCCTGCTGCGGGGTCAGGTCCTCGACGGAGCGGGGGGCGGAGGGCATCGCGAGGTCTCCGGGATCGTCGGCTCGTCCAGTTAGCCCGGAGCCGGGCCGGTGCGCAACCCGGCCGTTTCGCACGCGAAACTCAGAGTAACCCTTTGATCCCGAAGCGATTCATCTTCAATAACTTTCGGTAAACCGCCTCACGAGACCAGCCGGCCAACCCCGAAGGCGATAGCGGCGACCGTGGCGGTGAGGACGGTGCCCCAGGTGAGATCGACGGCCAGCATCGACCAGCTCCAGCCGCGCAGCGTCGAGAGGTTCGTCGCCTCGTAGGTGCCGTAGGCGACAAACCCGAGTGCTGCGCCGTTCTTGACCGCGCGCCAGACCGACTGTTCCGCCATCGCCGGCAGGACCGCGAGGTAGATGATGCCCGCAACGAAGAAGGCGTAAAAGCCCAGCGCCACCCCGACCTGCACGTCGTCGCGCAGCATGTCGCCGATGTTTCGGGTGAAGAGCGGCAGGATGACCGCCTTGATCATGACGGCGTCGAGCGCCAGGAACGAGGCCAGCGCCGCAAGATACATCCAGATCACGTGCCAACCCCTTTTCGATGCAGCCCGTCACCGATTTGCTCGGCGGGCGTGCAGACATTACGCAGCCGGATTGCACAGGGATCATTCTGGGAGGATCAGGCGGTGGGTCGGTCCGGGCGAGAAAGTGCCGGACGCGCACGCGTGCGGCCGGCCAGCGATCACGCCAGCCGGCGACACGAAGGAGGATGAGACCGGGATACGCTTCGCAACAAGCGCGGGTGCGGGGTTGCCTAGGCCCCGACCGCCAGCCGGCGTTTCGCCTCGCTGCTCGCGGGATCGCGGAGCACATAGCCGCGGCCCCAGACTGTCTCGATGTAGTTCTCGCCCCCGGTGGCCTCGGAGAGTTTCTTGCGGAGCTTGCAGATGAAGACGTCGATGATCTTCAGCTCCGGCTCGTCCATGCCGCCGTAGAGGTGGTTGAGGAACATCTCCTTGGTGAGCGTGGTGCCCTTCCGAAGCGAGAGGAGTTCCAGCATCTGGTATTCCTTGCCGGTCAGGTGCACCGGCTTGCCCTCGACCTCGACGGTCTTGGCGTCGAGGTTGACGGTGAACTTGCCCGTGGCGATCAGCGACTGGGCGTGGCCCTTGGACCGGCGGACGATCGCGTGGATGCGCGCGACCAGTTCCTGGCGGTGGAAGGGCTTGGTCATGTAGTCGTCGGCGCCGAACCCGAAGCCCTTGAGCTTGTTCTCGGTGTCGTCCTGCCCCGACAGGATCAGGATCGGGGTCTCGACCTTGGCGATTCGCAGCTGGCGGAGGACCTCGTGGCCGTTCATGTCCGGCAGGTTCAGATCGAGCAGGATCAGGTCGTAGTCGTAGAGCTTGGCCAGATCGATGCCTTCTTCGCCGAGATCCGTGGCGTAGACGTTCAGGTTCGCGTTCTGCAGCATCAGCTCGATGCTTTTCGACGTCGTCGGATCGTCTTCGACAAGAAGGATTCGCATGGAGCGTTCTCCGTTCGACCAACCGGCCCTTCGCACGGGCCTCACTTAAGCGCGCACTGGTTAACGACTGATTACGATAGCATCAGCCTAACAGCTCGCCTTAAAGTTGTCGATACTTCTGTATCGCCGTCACGCGAAGGGCTGCGGCCCCGTGCCGGCGCACGGCACTGCGCCAGAGATCGAGCTCCTCGTCCGACAGCCGGTACATCGAACAGGCTTCGGTCGGCTCGATCAGGCCATAGTCGACCGCCGCCACCACCGTTGCCTTGCGGCGGGCGACCCAGCGCTGGGTGTTGGCTGGCGGAAGATCGGAACGGGTCAATTTGGTTCCGTCCGGAAGAACTACGTAGACCGGACCCTTCTCACGACGAATATACACGTTGTACTCCCTTACACTCGCGTAACCCACGCAACTACTTACAGGTTCATCCCTTAAGTCCGGATGAACCAAGGCCTTGTGCTTGCTTAAGGTTTTACTATATTCCCCCGCATCCACAAGGACGCCCCAACGATGCTTTTGCCACGAAACGCAACCACACTCAACAGTCTCGGCATAAGCAAAGCGCCGTGCGACACGCGCGTGGTCGTGGCGATGTCGGGCGGCGTCGACAGTTCGGTGGTGGCCGCGATGCTGGCGGACGACGGCTATGACGTCGTGGGCGTGACGCTGCAGCTCTACGACCACGGCGCGGCGCTGGCGAAGAAAGGCGCGTGCTGTGCCGGGCGCGACATCCACGACGCGCGCCGGGTGGCCGAGGCGATGGGTTTCCCGCACTACGTGCTCGACTACGAGAATCGGTTCCGGGAGAGCGTGATCGACGAATTCGCCGACGCCTATCTGGCGGGTGCGACGCCGGTGCCCTGCATCCGGTGCAACGAGCGGGTCAAGTTCCGCGATCTGCTGGAGACCGCGAAGGAGCTCGAGGCCGACTGCATGGCGACCGGGCACTACATCCGGCGGGTGGAGGGGGCGCGAGGCCCCGAGCTGCACCGCGCCGCCGATCCTGCGCGCGACCAGAGCTATTTCCTGTTCTCCACAACGCGCGCGCAGCTCGGGTTCCTGCGCTTTCCGCTGGGCGGGCTGGCGTCGAAGGCCGAGACGCGGGCGCTGGCCGCGCGCTACGGGCTGGCGGTGGCGGACAAGCCGGACAGCCAGGACATCTGCTTCGTGCCGAACGGCTCCTACGCCGCGGTGATCGAGAAGCTGCGGCCGGGTGCAGTCGAGCCCGGCGAGATCGTGCACGTCGATGGCCGGGTGCTCGGCCGCCATGACGGGGTGATCCGCTACACGGTCGGCCAGCGCCGCGGGCTCGGCCTCGGCGGCGGCGAGCCGCTCTTCGTCGTCCGGCTCGACGCCGAGGCGCGCCGGGTCGTCGTCGGCCCGCGCGCGGCGCTCGCCAGCCGGTCGGTGGCGGTGGCGGAGGTGAACTGGCTCGGCGACGAGCCGGTCGAGGCGGCGCCCGAGGGCGGCTGGGAGGTCGCAGTGAAGGTGCGCTCGACCCGGCCGTCGAAGCCGGCGCGGCTGCATCCCGAGGGGCAGGGGCGCGCCCGGGTCGAGCTGCTCGACGCCGAGGAAGGCGTGGCGCCGGGCCAGGCGTGCGTCTTCTATGCGCCGGAAGGCACGCGGGTGCTCGGCGGCGGCTGGATCGGCCGGGCCTGAGCCGCCGGAGCCTTCGTCACCCGCCAGATGGTGTTGCCGACGTCGTCGGCGACGAGGAGCGCTCCCGCGGTGTCGACGATCACGCCGGCCGGGCGGCCGCGGGCCTCGCCGTCGGGTCCGACGAAGCCGGTGAGGACGTCGACGGGCCGGCCTGCGGGGCGGCCGCCGCGGAACGGGACGAAGATCACCCGGTAGCCGCTTTGCGGCGCGCGGTTCCACGAGCCGTGCTGGCCGATGAACGCGCCGTCGGTGAAGCGGGCGCCCAAGTCTGCGCCGTCGGCGAAACTCAGCCCGAGCGGGGCGCCGTGCGGGCCGAGTGCATAGTCGGGGCGGCGGGCGGTGGCGACGAGGTCGGGGCGCTGTGGCGTGACGCGCGGGTCGAGGTGGTCGCCGTAGTAGCTGAAGGGCCAGCCGAAGAAGTCGCCGGGGCGCACCGCGGTGAGGTAGTCGGGGACGAGATCGCCGCCGAGTTCGTCGCGTTCGTTGACCACGGCCCAGAGCGCGCCGGTGCGGGGCTCGACGTCGAGCCCGACCGGGTTGCGCAGGCCCGAGGCCAGCACGCGGGTGCTGCCGGTCGCGGGATCGATCGCCCAGATCGCGGCGCGGCCGGCCTCCGCGGCGAGGCCGTTCTCGCCGTGGTCGCTGTTCGACCCCACCGAGACGTAGAGCGTGCGGCCGTCGGGCGCTGCGACGAGGCCCTTGGTCCAGTGGTGGTTGATCTCGCCGGCCGGCAAGGCGGCGATGCGGGTTGCCGGCGCGTCGATCCGGGCGGCGCCGGGCGCGTAGGGGAAGCGCAGCAGCGCGTCGGTGTCGGCGACGTAGAGGTCGTTGCCGACGAGCGCCATGCCGAACGGCGAGGTCAGGCCGGAGAGCAGGACGCTCCGCGTCTCGGCGACGCCGTCGTGGTCGGCGTCGCGCAGCAGGGTGATGCGATCGGCACTCGGCACCTCGGCGCCGGCGACCCGCATCACCAGCTTCATCGCGAAGTCCTTGAGGCCGCGCGGCGGGGCGGGCTGGGCGTTGCTCTCGGCGACCAGCACGTCGCCGTTCGGCAGGGCGAGCAGCCAGCGGGGGTGGTCGAGGCCGGTGGCGAACGCCGAGACCCGCAGGCCGGGGGCGGCCTCGGGCGCCTCGCCCGCGGTCCAGCCGCTGGCCGGCGCGATGGCGACCTTTGGGATCAGCGCCTGGCTCGGGCCGGGCAGGACCGGGTCGGGGCCGACGCCGGCGGACACCGGATAGCGCGCGTTGTCGCCGCAGCCGGTGAGCGCCACGGCCGTGGCAAGGATGGCAATCGATGCTGCTGGCCGCACGGGACCTCCCCCTGTCCCGCTTATCGGGTGGTGCGAGGGAACGGCCGGGCGGGCGGGAAGTTGCAGACGGACAAGGGCCCGCGCCGCATTTGCGGCACGGGCCGGGAGATTTCGGGTCCGACGCGGGCGGCTTGGCGTCACCTGACGCCGAGAATGGCGCTCACGATGTCCTCGCGCTTCAGTCCGATGTCGCGCAGCAGGTGGTCTTCGCACTCGAGCAGCTGGCTGTACTGGCTGCGGGCGCGGCGCCGTTCGAGCGCGTCGTGCAGCGCGGCCTTGGCGCGCGCGATCGCCGAGGAGGGCTTGGAGCGGCCGGTGAAGAGGGCTTCGACGGAGTAGAGGATCGCCGGGGAATGGGTCATGGCAGAAGCTCCGATCTTGCGCTGTTGCGGGTCGTTTCTCTCCGGGGCGGGTGCGCTCCCGTCCGACAAGAGGACCATGGCCGATTCGCGGCGGAAGCTCTGTGACCGGCATCACAGAGGCGTGTGATGCTGAAAAGAGAGACGAAAATGACCCGGAGACCGGAGCTGACCGCTCCACATTGCGCCCCGGCGCAGAAGCAATAGGGTCGCGCACGAGGCAACGAGGGAGAAGCGGCGATGGCGCTCAACGCAGTTCTGGACCAGATCGACGGCGACCAGCCGAAGGCGCTCGAGCGGCTCTTCGAGCTGCTGCGGATCGAGAGCATCTCGACCGATCCCGCCTATGCCGGGGCCTGCCGGGAGGCGGCCGACTGGCTGGTGCGCGACCTGGCGGAGATCGGATTTCAGGCGAGCCGGCGCGACACCGCCGGCCACCCGATGGTGGTGGCGCACGGCGAGGGCGACGGGCCGCACTTTCTCTTCTACGGGCACTACGACGTGCAGCCGGTCGATCCGCTGGAGCTCTGGGACCGGCCGCCGTTCGCGCCGGCGCTGGTCGACACCCCGCGCGGCAAGGCGATCTTCGCCCGCGGCGCGTCCGACGACAAAGGCCAGCTGATGACCTTCCTCGAGGCCGTGCGGGCCTGGAAGGCGGTGACGGGCAAGCTGCCCGGGCGGCTGACGATCCTTCTCGAAGGCGAGGAGGAGAGCAGCTCGCCGTCCTTGGTGCCGTTCCTGAAGGCCAACGCAGACGAGCTCCGCGCGCACATGGCGCTGGTCTGCGACACCGGGATGCTCGGGCCGGACACGCCGGCGATCTCGACGATGCTGCGGGGCCTCGCGGGGATGGAGTTCACCATTCACGCCGCGAGCCGCGACTTGCATTCCGGGTCGTACGGCGGCGCCGCGATCAATCCGATCCGGGTGATGGCGCGGATCATCGCCGGGCTGCACGACGACAGCGGCCGGATCACGCTGCCCGGCTTCTACGACGGCGTGACCGAGCTGCCGGAGGTGGTGAAGGCGCAGTGGGAGGCGCTCGACTACGACGCGGAGGGCTTTCTCGGCGCCGTCGGCCTGAGCACGCCCGCGGGGGAGAAGGGGCGCTCGCTCCTCGAGCAGATCTGGTCGCGGCCGACCTGCGACGTCAACGGCATCTGGGGCGGCTATACCGGCAAGGGCTTCAAGACCGTGCTGCCGGCCGAGGCGCATGCCAAGATCAGCTTCCGCCTGGTGGGCGAGCAGGACCCGGTCAGGGTGCTGGAGAGCTTCAAGGCCTACGTCGAGGCCAGCCTGCCGGAGGACTGCACGGCCAGCTTCAGCGGCAAGGACCCCGCACCGGCGACGACGCTGCCGGTCGATGCGCCGGAGTTCGAGCAGGCGCGGCGGGCGCTGAGCGACGAGTGGCCGAAACCCGCGGTCTTCGTCGGCTGCGGCGGCTCGATCCCGGTGGTCGGGCAATTCCGCGAGATCCTCGGAATGGATTCGATCATGATCGGCTTCGGGCAGGAGGACGACGCGATCCATTCGCCGAACGAGAAGTACGACCTCGCGAGCTTCCACAAGGGTATCCGCAGCTGGGCGCGGGTGCTGGCGGCGCTGACCGGAGCCGGGTCTTGAGCGCCACCGCGCTCCGGCTGCCGGACGATCCGGCGGAGCGCCTGCACCGGCTGGTGCTCATCGGGCTGCAGGCGATCATGGCCGTGGGCCTGGCGCTCGCGGTCTGGCGCGGGCACTGGCAGGACGCCGCGATCGTGGTGTCCTGCATGGGCCTGACGCTGAGCCCGCTGCTGCTGCCTGACCGGCTGTCCGTTCGGATGCCCTATGTGTTCCAGATCATGGTGGTGCTCTTCGTCTTCGCGTCGGTCTATCTCGGCAGCGTGGTGGGGTTCTACGTGATGTTCCCCTGGTGGGATTCGTTCCTGCACTTCAGCTCGGGGCTGCTGGTCGGCGTCTTGGGGTTCATGCTGGTCTATCTGCTCGATGCGGAGGAGCGGATCGGGTTCTCGGCCAAGCCGGGCCTCGTTGCGGTCTTCGCGTTCTGCCTCGCGATGGCGTTCGGAGCGCTCTGGGAGATCGTCGAGTTCGCGCTCGACCAGGTCCTCGGCACCGCGATGCAGACCCCGACGCCGTCGGACCCTTCGGGCCTCGGCGACACCATGTGGGACCTGATCTTCGACGCGACGGGCGCGCTGCTCGTGGCGCTCTACGGCTACTCATACCTCAGGCGAGGCGCCCGGTCGCTGATCGGCGACTGGATCGACCGCTTCGTGCGCGACCATCCCGATTGGCCCCGGCCCCGGCAGCAGAGAGGATAACCCTGACGCTTTCCATTGTGGAAGCTGCGGAGTGGCATTGTTTTCAGTGAGCCTCAGGGTTTCGCCGCGGGCGGCGGACGGCGGCGGGCTCTCCGAGCGGCGGTCGCGGCGGGGGTGAGGCCCTCGCGGAGGACGGCGGTCATCGGGTGGTCGGGGTGGTCCGGCGCATAGTGCGCGAGGAGTGCCGCGATCTCGGCGGCGCCGGCGCCCTCGGGCAGGCCGAGCGCCCAGTCGAGGAAGATCGTGCGGCAGTCCTCGGGGCCGAGGTCCATCCGGTAGGCCTCGTAGATCAGGCCGCGCGGATCGGCGGCGAGATCACCCTTGGCCACGGGCGGCGTCCCGGCGTGCTTCCGCGAGGTGGCCGTCGAAGCCGCGCACCAGGACGCCGACGTCCGAGACGTCGGCGACGCAGTCGTAGCCCATGGCGACGAGCTCGGCCCAGCCGCCGCCGGGGAAGGTGACCGTGCCGGCTTCGCGGCCGGCGGCGCGGGCGATCGCCGCGACCTCGCGCGCGGCGGCGGCGACCCGCGGATCGTCGCGGCCGGTGCCGAGGCAGGCGGAGAAGTCCGAGGGGCCGAAGAAGAGCTGGGTGACGCCGGGCACCGCGGCAATCTCGGCGGCGGCGGCGAGGCCTTCGGGCGATTCGATCTGCAGGATCAGCCCGCCGCGTTCGCGCCACTGGCTGCGGTAGGCCGGCGCCGTGCGGCCCCAGCCGCCGGCCCGGACGGCGCCGAGGCCCTCGCCGCGACGGCCTTCGGGGCCGTAGGTCGCGAACCCCGCGAGCCGCCGGGCGGTGGCGGCGTCCTCGACACGCGGCACGATGACCGCGGCGGCGCCGGCGTCGAGCGCGCGCTTGATCCAGCCCTCGCCGGGCTCGGGGACGCGGACGAAGGGCAGGGTCGCCGAGGCGGTGAGGATGCCGATCATCCGGCCGGCGGTCTCGATGCCGATCGCGCCGTGCTCGAGGTCGACGATCGCGAAGTCGTATCCGGCGGCGCCGGCGATCTCGGCGATCTCGGGGCTCGGCAGGTCGAGCCAGCAGCCGATGCGAAGGGAACTTGGGTGGGGCATGGAACCTCGGTCAGACGGCAGGGAGGACGGAGTGGGTGGCGGCGCGGCTCAGGGATCGAACGGGTAGATGCGGCCCCAGTCGGCCTTCATGTCGACGACGAGCCAGCCGCGGGACGGGGCCTCGTCGAGCGCCTTGTCGAGGTGGCCGACCGGCGAGTTGCGGTCGTAGGCCCACTCGCGCTCGCCATCGGTATGATGCACGATGAGCGCGAAGGCCGGGCTGTTGCGCATCGTCGTCCATTGCAGCATCTGCAGGTCGCCGTCGGAATTGCCGGCGGCGAAGATCGGCCGCCGGCCGATGAAGCGTACAATGCCGACCGGCTTGCCCGGGCCGTCGTCGACGAACTCGATGTCGCCGGTGCGGTCGATGACCGGGACGTCGCCGGTGAGGTTCCACGTGGTCATGGCGCTCGAGCCCACGATCTGCTCGGGCGGCACGCCGTAGACCGCCTCGGTCCACGGACGCAGGAACGCGACGTCGCTGCCGGTGACGACGAAGGTCTTGAAGCCGTTGGCGCGCAGGTAGGCCATCAGCTCCAGCATCGGCTGGTAGACGAGATCGGTGTAGGGTCGGTTGAAGCGCGGATGCTGCGCAGTGGCGAGCCAGTTCAGGACCTCGGCGTGGAAGGCGTCGCTGGTCATGCCGATGTTCGCCGCCGCCATCAGAGCGGTGAAGCCCTTGTCGCCCAAGGCGGCGAGCGCGGCGCGGTCGCCGTGCAGCAGCGTCGCGAAGGGGTCGCTGGTGTTCCAGTCGGGGTGCTCGGGGACCATGGCGCCGATGCGGTCCTCGGCAAACTGAATCTGGAAGTACATCGGCTGCTCGGTGATCAGCGTGCCGTCGCTGTCGAAGGTGGCGACCCGTTCGGGCACCGGCACGAAGGCCGGGCCGTCCGGGGTGGTGACGCTCGCGACGAATGCCAGGATCGCGGCCTTGGCGGCGCCTTCGTTCCAGGAGGGCAGCGGATCGGCCTGGGCGAGCGCCGCGGTCGCGAGGAGGACGAGCGCGGCGATCGTCCTCAGTGCCGTCGTCGCGATGCGGGCAACCATGCTCCCTCCCTGGGTTGGCTGGCGGCACGGTATCAGCGCCGCGCGGTGCCGCAAAGCAGCCTCGGACCGAAAAAGACCAGCGAGGGGTCGGTCAGGCGGCGGCGAGGCGGGCGGCTTCCTCGAAGAGGATGGCGTGGCGGGCGGCGAGGCGGACCGGGTCGGCGTCGTAGCCGCCGCCGAGGACGCCGGCGACCGGAGCGCCGCGTGCCCGGGCCCAGCCGAGGACCAGCGCATCGCGGGCGCGGAGCCCGGCGTCGGTGAGCGCAAGGCGGCCGAGGCGGTCGCCGGCGTGCGGGTCGACGCCGGCGTTGTAGAAGACGATGCCGGGGCGGAAGGCTTCGGTCGCGGCGAGGGCGTGGGCGAGGACTTCCAGGTAGGCGCGGTCGGCGAGGCGGTCGGGCAGCGCGTAGTCGAGATGCGAGCTGGCCTTGCGCGCGGGATAGTTGCGCTCGGCGTGCAGCGACAGGGTGAGGACGTCGGTGCGGCCGGCGAAGATGCGGGCGGTGCCGTCGCCCTGGTGCACGTCGCAGTCGACGACGAGGACGCGCGCGACCTGGCCTTCGTCGAGGAGCGCCTGCGCGGCGATCGCGACGTCGTTGAAGACGCAGTAGCCGGCGCCGCCTTCGGGGCCGGCGTGGTGCGAGCCGCCGGCCATGTTGCAGGCGAGGCCGTGCTCGAGCGCGAGCCGGGCGGCGAGGAGCGTGCCCGCCGAGGCGAGGAAGGCGCGGCGGGCGACGGCGGCGGTGTTGGGCAGGCCGATCGCGCGTTCCTCGGCGGGAGTGAGCGCCTGGTTCGCCACCCGCTCGACATAGGGCAGCGCGTGGACGGCCGCGGCGCGGGCGACGGTGGCGGGCGCGGGTGCAAGGAAGCCCCCGGCCGGGGGCAGGAGGCCGCGGGCGACCAGTGCGGCGCGCAGGTAGCCGTACTTCGACATCGGGAACGGGTGGCCGCGGCGCAGCGGCGCGAGATAGTCGGGGTGAAAGACGATCGGCAGCATCAGCGACGGGCCACCCGGTCGGCGATGATCGCGGCGCTGCGCCGGGCCTCGTCGGCGAGGCGGCGGCGCAGGGTGTCGAGGTCGGGCTGCCCGGTTGCCGAGAGCACCAGCCGGACGAGGCCGGCGCCGGCTTCCGCCGGGTCGATGGTGTGGTCGCTCGCGAGCCGGCCGATCTGCTGCAGCGTCGCGAGCCGGCCGAGTGCCGTGCCGAGATGCAAGGCGTCCTCGGGCGCGAGCCAGCCGGAGCCGCCGAGCCGGGCCAGCATCCGCCGCGGGCTGCGCAGGCCGGCGAGGCCACTGATCAGCGCGCCGGCCTGGGCGAGGAGCTCGATGTCCATCATCCGGCCGGGGCCGAGCTTGACCTCCCAGGGGTTGGCCGCGGCGGCCTCCTGCGCCTCGGCGAGGCGGCGGCGCATGTCGGCGACGTCGGTGAGGACCTTGCCGGCGTCGTGCGGCTCGGCGAGGATCGCGGCGATGGTGGCGGCGACGGCAGAGCCGAGCCGCTCGGGACCGGCGACGACGCGGGCGCGGGTCAGCGCGAGGTGCTCCCAGGTCCAGGCCTCCTCGGCCTGGTAACGGCGGAAGGCCGGCAGCATGGTGGCGACCGGCCCCTGGCGGCCGGACGGACGCAGGCGCATGTCGACCTTGTAGAGGATGCCCTCCGACATCGGCGCGCTCAGCGCCGCGATCAGCGCCTGGGTCAGGCGGGCGAAGTAGACGGTCGGGGCGAGCGGGCGGCGGCCGGTGGAGGCCTCCGCACCTTCGGGGTCGCAGATGACGATCAGGTCGAGGTCGGAGCTGACCGTCATCTCGCGGCTGCCGAGCTTGCCCATGGCGACGACGACGGCGCCGGCACCCGGCGGCGGGCCGTGCCGGGTGGCGAAATCGGCGATCACCACGGGCCAGAGCGCCGCGAGCACCGCCTCGGCGACGGCGGAGTAGGCGGCCGCGGCCTCTTCGGCTTCGGTGATGCCGCGCAAGAGGTGCACGCCGATGCGGAAGTGGCGCTCCTTCATCCAGATGCGGGCGGCGTTGAGCGCAGCCTCGTAGTCGGCGGCGCGGCCGAGGCGGTCGGAGAGCTCGACGCGGAGTTCGGCGGCGCTCGGGAGCGGCAGGTAGAAGTCGCGGCTGATCACCGCGTCGAGCACGCCGGCGTTGCTGCCGAGATGGCGCGCGAGCTCCGGCGCCGAGCCGCAGATGTCGACGAGCAGGTCCATCAGCGGCGGGTTCGCGTCCATCAGCGAGAAGATCTGCACGCCGGCGGGCAGGCGGGCGAGAAAGGCGTCGAGCGAGCGGAGCGCGTCGTCGGGGCTGGCGGCGCCGGCCAAGCGGCGCATCAGCTCGGGCTCGAGGCGGTGGAAGATCGCGCGCGCCCGCTCGCTGCGGAACGCGGGCAGCCGCCGCCAGTCGGCGATCGTCGCGCGGGCGGCGTCGGGGTCGGCGAAGACGCCGGCGGCCTCGGGGGCCTCTGTGGCGCGGGCGTCGGGGACGAAGAAGGGCTCGGTCAGGCCGTTGACGGTGGCGAGGCGCTCGGCGAGGTCGCGCTCGAAGCTGTCGCGCGGCTCGCCGCAGAAGTCGGCGAGGCGGTCGAGATCGTCAGCAGCGTCGGGGATGCGCTGGGTCTGGGCGTCCTCGAGCATCTGCAGCCGGTGTTCGAGCGTGCGGTGGGCGATGTAGGCGTCGCTCAGCGTCCCGGCCGCGGCGTGGTCGACCCAGCCCTTGGCGGTCAGCGCCGCGAGGGCGCCGAGGGTGTCGCGCTGGCGCAGGTCGGGATCGCGGCCGCCGACGATGAGCTGGCGGGTCTGGGTGAAGAACTCGATCTCGCGGATGCCGCCGCGGCCGAGCTTGAGGTCGTGGCCGGCCACGCGGATCGGCCCGGCGAGGCCTTTGTGGGCGCGGATGCGCAGCCGCATGTTCTGCGCGTCCTCGATCGCGGCGAAATCGAGGTGCCGGCGCCAGATGAACGGCCTCAGGCGCGCGAGGAAGGCGTTGCCGGCGGCAATGGCGCCGGCGCAGGGGCGCGCCTTGATGTAGGCGGCGCGCTCCCAGGTGCGCCCGACGCTCTCGTAGTAGTGCTCGGCCGGATCGGTGGCGATGCAGACCGGGGTGACCGAGGGGTCGGGGCGCAGGCGCAGGTCGACGCGGAAGACGTAGCCTTCGGCGGTGATCTGGGAGAGCAGCTTCACCAGCCGCTGGGTGACGCGGATGAACCCCTGGCGCAGCTCGGCATAGTCGGCCGGGTCGTGGCGGGTCTCGTCGAAGAGGACGATCAGGTCGATGTCGGAGGAATAGTTGAGCTCGCGCGCGCCGAGCTTGCCCATCGCGAGGGCGATCATGCCGGCCGCCTCGGGGATGTCGGCCTCGGTGCAGCCGGGGAGCTTGCCGCGCGCGATCTCGGCGGCGACCAGCGCTTCGAGGCCGAGTTGCACCGCCCGGTCGGCCAGCGCGCTGAGCGCCTCGGTGACTTCGGCGAGGTCCCAGGCGCCGCCGAGATCGGCCAGCGCGATCAGCAGCGCGGCGCGGCGGCGGGCGACGCGCAGGCTGTCGGCGAGGGCTGCGGCGTCGTCCGCAGGCATGGCGGCGAGGATGGCGGCGAAGGTGGCCTCCGGCGGCTCGGCCAGCGCCTGGCGCAGCCAGTCGGCCTCGCGGCGGATCAGGCCCGCGAGAAAGCTCGAACAGCCGGCGGTGCCTTCGAGGAGGCTGCGGGCGGGGCCTTCGAGATCGCCGAAGCGCTCGGCGATGTCGGCAAGCTGCGCCGCGTCGTGCGGGCGCGGCGCGCGGGTGATGCGGTCGGCGAGGGCGCGGCCCATCCGGCCTCAGCGGCCCTGGAAACGGGCTGGGCGCTTCTGGAGAAATGCGGCGACGCCCTCGCGGAAGTCGTCGGTCGCGCCGGCCCGGTTCTGCAGCTCGGCCTCGAGCGTTAGCTGCTGGTCGAGATCGTTGGCGAAGGACCGGCGGAGGGCCTGCTTGGCCAGCCGGTAGGCCGCGGTGGGGCCTCGGGCGAGCTGCAGGGCGCGGGCCTCGACGGTTGCGGCGAACTCCGGGTCGGGGACCGCCTGCCAGATCATGCCCCAGGCGGCGGCCTCGTCGGCGGTGACGGGCTCGGCGAAGAGCACGGCGCCCATCGCGCGGGCGAAGCCGATCTGGCGCGGCAGCCAGTAGGTGCCGCCGGCGTCGGGGATGAGCCCGATCCGGGCGAAGGCCTGCATGAAGATCGCCGATTGCGCCGCGATCACCACGTCGCAGGCGAGCGCGAGGTTGGCGCCGGCGCCGGCGGCGGTGCCGTTGACCGCGGCGATCGTCGGGATCGGGCAGTCGTAGAGCGCGCGGAGCAGCGGCTCGTACTCGTCGCGCAGGGTGGCGGCGAGGTCGATCGGCTCGTCGCCGACGGTGTCGGCGAGGTCCTGGCCCGAGCAGAAGCCGCGGCCGGCGCCGGTCAGCACCAGCACGCGGGCCTCGACGGCAGCGCGCGCTACGGCGTCGCGGAGTTCCAGCCGCAGCGCGCGGGTGAGGGCGTTCATCGACTCCGGGCGATCGAGGGTGATCGTCGCGACGTCGCGGTCGAGCGCGTAGATCAGCGTGGCGTAGTCCATCGGCGGAGCCCCAAGGTGTCCGGCGGACCATAGCCGCCGCTCGGTCCAAGGAAAACCCGGCCGTCGTCAGCCGCGCGTGAGCTCGCTCAGCCGGGCCTGCTCCTCGGGGGTCAGCGGCGGGCGCGCGGGTGCCGGGGCCCGGGCGCGGCGGCGGATGAAGCCGAAGGCGAGCGCGCCGCCCGCGAGGATCAGCACCGGGCCCGCGAGCCAGAGCGGCGCATTGCGCCAGGTGAACGGCGGGCGAAAGAGCACGAACTCGCCGTAGCGGTCGACGACGAAGGCGCGCACCTCGGCGTCGGTGTCGCCGGCGACGATCCGCTCGCGGACGAGAAGCCTGAGGTCGCGGGCGATGGAGGCTTCCGATTCGTCGACCGATTCGCTCTGGCAGACGACGCAGCGCAGCTCGGAGGTGATCGCCCTGGCGCGCGCCTCCTGCGCCGGATCGGGCAGGATCTCGTCGGGCTGCACCGCCAGCGCCGCGAGGGGTGCGAGGCAGAGGACGAGCGCGAGAACGAAACGGCGCATCTATTCCGCCGGGACGGCAGCCGCCCGCGCCGCGCGTCGCGCCGGGGCGCCGACGCGGTAGCGGCGGTCGGTGAGGCTCACGATGCCGCCGCCGGCCATCATCAGCGCGCCGAGCCAGATCCAGTTGGCGAAGGGCTTGATGTAGGTGCGCAGGGCCCGGGCGCCGTCCTGCTGCTGGTCGCCGAGTGCCACGTAGAGATCGCGGGTCAGCCCGCGGTCGATCGCGGCCTCGGTCGTGGCCATCCCCTGGACGTCGTAGAGGCGCTTTTCCGGGCGCAGCGTCGCGATCTGGCGGCCGTCCTTCAGCACCGCGATCGTGGCGGTCTCGGCGCTGTAGTTCGGGCCGCGCGTCGGTTCGATCCCATCGAGCCGCAGGTTGTAGCCGCCGATGGCGAAGCTCTCGCCGGGGCGGATGGCGCGGACGTCCTCGACGGTCCAGGCGCTGATCGCGGCGATGCCGAAGATGCTGACGCCGAGCCCGGCGTGGGCGATGGTCTTGCCCCAGTCGGCGCGCGGCAGGTTCCAGGCGCGGCGCAGCGTCTCGGCGGGCCCGGCGCGGCCGAGGCGGACCTTGGCGGCGATGTCGGCGAGGGCGCCGAAGACCAGCCAGATCGCCAGCGCGGCGCCGATCGGCGCCAGCATCGAGCGGCCGGTCTGCAGCGACCAGACGAGCGCGCCGAGCGCGATCGAGAGGATGAGGATGCCCCAGAGCGGCTGCATCGCGCGGCCGAGCGATCCGCGCTTCCACGGCAGCAGCGCGAAGGCCGGCAGGATCACCGCCAGCGCCACCATGAACGGGGTGAACGCGAGATCGAAGAACGGCGGCCCGACCGAGACCTTGCGGCCGGTCAGGACCTCGGCGAGGAGCGGCCAGATGGTGCCGAAGAAGACGACGAGGGTCGCGACGACGAGGAGGAGGTTGTTCATCACCAGCCCGCTTTCGCGGCTGATCGTGGAGAACGCGCTGTTCGAGCGCAGCACCGGGGCGCGCCAGGCGTAGAGCATCAGCGAGCCGCCGATGAACGCGCCGAGGATCCAGAGCAGATAGACGCCACGCTGCGGGTCGTCGGCGAAGGTGTGCACCGAGGTGATGATACCGGAGCGGACGATGAAGGCGCCGATCAGCGAGAACGAGAAGGCGAGGATGGCGAGCAGGATCGTCCAGCTCTTCAGGGTGTCGCGCTTCTCGACGACGATCGCCGAGTGGAGGAGCGCGCCCGCGATCAGCCAGGGCATGAAGCTGACGTTCTCCACCGGGTCCCAGGCCCACCAGCCGCCCCAGCCGAGCTCGTAGTAGGACCACATGGAGCCCATGGCGATGCCGATGGTCAGGAACACCCAGGCGAGCAGCGTCCAGGGCCGCACCCAGCGCGCCCACGCGGCGTCGACGCGGCCCTCGATCAGCGCGGCGATGGCGAAGGAATACGCCATCGAGAGCCCGACGTAGCCGAGATAGAGGAACGGCGGATGGAACGCGAGGCCGGGGTCCTGCAGGAGCGGGTTCAGGTCGTTGCCGTCGAGCGGCGGGGTCGCGAGCCGCAGGAACGGGTTCGAGGTGAAGAGGATGAAGCCGAAGAACGCCACGGCGATCGTCGCCTGCACGCTCAGGACCCGGGCGCGCAGCGCCGGCGGCAGGTTGTCGCCCCACCAGGCGACCATTGCGCCGAAGAGCGTCAGCATCAGCATCCAGAGGAGCATCGAGCCCTCGTGGTTGCCCCAGGTTCCGGCGAGCTTGTAGATCAGCGGCTGCGCCGAGTTGGAGTTGAGGGCGACGAGCCGCACCGAGAAGTCGGAGACGGCGAAGGCGTGCATCAGCGCGCCGAAGGCCGCGAGCGTCAGCAGGAACTGGACGATGGCGGCGGGGACGGCGGCGCGCATCCAGTCGGCCCAGCCGCGGCTGGCGCCGACCATCGGCACGATCATCTGCACGATGGCGACGAGGAAGGCGAGAATGAGGGCGACGTGGCCCAGTTCGACGATCATGCCCAGCTCCGCGGTTCGGGACGGCACTATGGTGCCAAACCGCGGGAGGTTCAATTTGCAAGAGCGTGAGCCGCCGGAGGACGCGCCTCCGGCGGGCAGGGTCAGCGGCGCTTGCGGCGCCACTCCTCGACCGCGGCGTTGTAGTCGGGATCGATGGCGCGGGCCGCGGCCTGCGCGTGCGGGCGGGGCGCGGGCGTCGCGATCGGCTGCGGCGGCATCTCGGCGGCGGCGTCGCCGGCGAGCCGGGCGGCGAGGCGCGGCAGGGCCGCAGCCGCGGAACGCTCGCGCTGGTGATGCAACTCGCGCGCGCCGAAGTAGAACGACACGATGGCGCCGAGCAGCCACCAGAGCGGCTCGGGCACGAGATTGAGGCCTTGCATCCGGACCGAGAAGCCGGCGGGCGCGGCCATGGCGTAGCCGAAGAGCGCGAGGGTGCTGAGCGCGAGCAACGGCCGCGGCAGCCGGTTCAGTCCGTTGACGAAGCTGTCGAAGCTCGACGAGCCGGCATGCGCGAACTCGACGCCGACCTCGCTGACCGCCGAGAGGTACTGCTGGTTCGCCATCTCGTCGCGCTTGGCCTGGTTGCCGACGAAGACCTCGGCGACGCCGCCCACCGCCTCGCCGACCTGCCGGACGGCGTTGGCGCCGCCGAGGATGCTGCCGATCAGGCCCATGCCGCCACCCTTGCATCATGCTCGGCCCGGGTCAGCCGGAAGCGTTCGGAGATGAATTCCTCGGCGCGGACGATCCAGCCGCCCTTGCCGCCGTCGCGGGCGCAGGCGTACTTGCGGCTCGCCGGCCGTTGGTCGCCCAAGCGGTAGTAGTAGTTGCGCCGGGCGATGCCGTAGGCGTCGACCAGGTGGTCGGGTGCCGCCTCGAGCGCCCGGGCGACGGTGCGGGCGGTCACCGGACCGACCACGCCGTCGTCCTTGAGCGGCAGCCCGAAGGCCGCCATCAGCCGCTGCAGGATGCGCACGGCGTTGGCCCCGGCGTTCACCTGCATGTCGAAGACGCTGGGCTGCAGCGGCGCCGGCAGCAGGTTCAGCCGGGGCTCCTCGAAGTAGTGGCGCATGTAAATCGCCGCGGCAGCGTCCGGCCCCAGCGCCTTGACGTCGGCGACGTCGATGCGGCCGTCGCCGGTCACGTCGCGCCCGAGGCCCTGCAGGGTCTTCAGGGTCACGCCGTGGTTGGTGGCCCCGCCTGGATCGGCCGGGTCGTTCACGTATCCTCCTTCGCGGCGCACGATCTCCGCCGCGATGCTCTCGACCGAGTGCATCTGCCGTCTCCTGACGATTTGGGGTAAACCGCCGGACCCTGGCACGAAGCCGCTAAAATTCGATTGATTTGCAGTGGCTGCGCCCGTGCGTCGCAGAAGCTCAGTGGAACCCGCGAACGACCCGGAGCGTTTGATGGTCGCAACAACAACCGCGGATTTGGCTTACAAAATGATCAAGTGGATCCTAATACTTCTGGCGGTCGCCGCAGTCGCGAGCCTGCTGGGCCTCGGCACCGTGTCCGGCGTGGCCCTGACTGGCGCGAAGGTTCTGATCGGAATCGTTCTGGTGCTCTTCGTCCTGGTTGTGCTCGGTGTGATTGCCATCACCTGAGCCGGACGCGACCCCCGCCGCCCGCTCAACTGCCGGGCGCGCGGTTCCCGTCGGGATGGAACATACCTTGCGCCTTGAGCGCGTCGGCGACCTCCTTCGGCATGTAGCGCTCGTCGTGCTTGGCCAGAATCTCGCTGGCGACGAAGGTGTCGCCCTCGATCTCGCCCGTGGCGATCACCCCTTGGCCTTCGCGGAAAAGGTCGGGAGGGATGCCGCGGAAGACGACCGGCAGGGTCGCGCCGCCGTCGGTGACGGCGAAGCGCACCTCGCCGTCGGTGCGCTCCACCGAGCCGTCGGCGACGAGGCCCCCGAGGCGGAAGCGCTCGCCCGGGCGGGGCGGCTCGGAGGCGAGCTGGCTGGGGCTGCGGAAGAACTCGATGCCGTCGCGCATGGCGTAGCCGACGATCCCGGTGGCGAGCGCCAGCATCAGCGCGCCGATGACGACCAGCTGAATACGGCGCCGCTTCTTCAGTCCGACCGCCATGGCGCCCCTTCAGTTCCGCTCGAACGGGCCGATCTGGTTCAGCGCCGCGTTGACCTCGGCGCCGAATATAATCGTTGCCCCGGTCAGATAGAAGAACATGAGCGTGATGATTACTCCCGCGAGCGTGCCGTAGGTGACGGTATAGCTCGGGGTGAAGCTCAGATAGACCGAGAACGCCGAGGCGAAGGCGACCCAGAGGACCGTGGTGACCAGAACGCCGGGCCAGAGCCGCGAGGTCTTCAGCCGCCGCCCCGGCAGCATCCGGTGCATCATCAGAAGAAACCCGACGAAGACCATCACGCCGAAGCCGTAGGTGACGTAGGTCGCGATCGCCGGCACCGGCACCAGCAGGACATGCTCGGCGACGCGCTGGATCAGCGGGCTGAAGAGGATGGAGACGCCGAGAAGGGCTGCGACGACCGCCCCGATGAAGACGAGCATGATCGCCAAGACCCGGTTCTCGATGAAGCCGCGCGGGTCGGGCACCGCATAGGCACGGTCGAAGGCGATGCGGAAGGCCTCGACCGCGTTCGAGGCCACCCAGATCGCGAAGAGCGCCGACAGGGTCAGCACCTGTTCGCTCTGCTCGCCGAGCACCTCCTCGACGACCGGCTCGAGCGTTTCCGCGACGTGCTGCGGCGCGATCCGGAACAGCGATTCGATGATGGTGTCGGACCGGTCGCCACCCACCATGATGCCGGTCAGCGTCGCGGCGAAGATCAGGAACGGGAAGAGCGACAGGAAGCCGGAAAAGGCGATGAAGCCGGCCATCGCCGAGCCGTCGTTGCGGTTGAAGCGGTCGATCGCGACCCAGATCACCCGGACGGCGCGGCGGACCTTCTTCACGGAAACAGCGGCGCCGCCATGAGCCCCATGGTCTCGGGCAGGCCGAGCATGAGGTTCGCGTTCTGGATCGCCTGTCCCGAGGACCCCTTGGCCAGGTTGTCGAGCGCGGAGAACACCATCACCCGGCCAGGCTTCCGGTCGGCGATCACGCCGAGATGGACGAAGTTCGAGCCGCGCACGTGCCGCGTCGCCGGAGCCTCGCCGTAGGGCAGCACGACGAGGAACGGCTCTTCGGCATAGGCGTCCGCCAGCGCGCGGTGGATCGCTTCGCCTTCGCCGCGGACGTAGATGGTCGCGAGGATGCCGCGGTTCTGCGGCAAGAGGTGGGGCACGAAGGTCACCTCGACGCTGCGGCCGGCTGCCTTGGAGAACTCCTGGTCGAACTCGGCGAGGTGGCGGTGCTTCGCGACATTGTAGGCGTGGAAGCCCTCGGAGACCTCGGCGTGCAGCATGCCTTCCTTCGGCGAGCGCCCGGCGCCCGAGACGCCGGTGGCGAGATCGATGATGATGTCGTCGGGGTCGATCACCCCGGCCTTCAGGAGCGGCAGGATGCCGTAGAGCCCGGTCGCAGCGTTGCAGCCGGTTCCCGCCACCAGCCGGGCGGCCTTGACCTCGTCGCGATAGAATTCGGTCAGGCCGTAGACCGCCTCGGCCTGCAGGTCGAGCGCGAGGTGCGGGTGGCCGTACCAGTGCTCGTAGACCGCCGGATCGCGCAGCCGGAAGTCCGCCGAGAGATCGACCACCTTGAGGTCGCGCGGCAGCGCCGCGATCACCTCCTGGCTGGTCGCGTGAGGCAAGGCGCAGAAGGCAAGGGCGACCTTGGAAAAATCGACCTCGTCGATCGTGGTCAGCACTGGCAGGTCGAGGTGGCGCAGGTGCGGAAAGACCTGGCCCATGCTCTGGCCGGCCTTGCGGTCGGCAGTCATCGCGACGATGCGCAGGCCCGGGTGGGTGGCGATGAGGCGCACGAGTTCCGCGCCGGTATAGCCGCTCGCGCCGAGGATGGCCACGTCATGGGTCTGGCTCATGCGCGCTGCCCTTCGCTCCGCTCCGCTGGCCCGTGTAAGGCAAAGCCGACCGGACATCAATCAGGCGGCAGCGCGCGCCGGCTCCGCGTTGCAGGCGCGCCGCTGACGCCGGCATTTCCGCCATCCCGTGGGGCTAGAGCCAGCCGTTCTTCTTGAAGCGCCAGAAGAGGATGCCGCAGATCGTGGCCATGCCGGAGACGACGACGGGATAGCCGTACTCGAAGTGCAGCTCCGGCATGTCGGTGAAGTTCATGCCGTAGATGCCGGCGAGCGCCGTCGGCACGCCGAGGATGGCGGCCCAGGCGGCGAGCTTCTTGGAGATCGCAGTCTCCTGGCTCTGGCCCATCAGTACGCTCGCTTCGAAGGCGAACGCCAGGACTTCGCGCAGGTTGTCGACCTTTTCCTGCACGGTGCGGATGTGGTCGGTGACATCGCGGAAGAAGTGGTGCATCTCGGGTCTGATCTGCGGCAGGTCCGCTCCGGTCAGCCGGCGGCAGACCTCGACCAGCGGTCCCGCGGCGCTGCGCAGGCGCAGCAGGTCGCGCCGCAGCATGTAGAGCCGTTCGATGTCGCCGGTCGACATCGTCGTGACCAGCACCCGGTCCTCGATGGAGTCGACCTCCTCCTCGATCGCCTCGAGCACCGGCATGTAGTTGTCGACGACGAAATCGAGGATGGCGTAGAGGATGAAATCCTGGCCCTTGGCCAGGACCTCGGGACATGATTCCCAGTGCTTGCGCACCTTGGCGTACGAAGTCGAGGCGCCGTGCCGCACGCTGATGATGTAGCCCTTGCCGACGAAGAGATGCGTTTCGCCGAAGCTCACCCGGCCGTCGGTCAGCTGGGCCGTGCGGGCGACGATGAAGAGCGCGTCGCCGTATTGCTCGAGCTTTGGCCGCTGGTGCGGATGCTCGGCGTCCTCGATCGCGAGATCGTGCAGTTGGAACTCGCGCTGGACCCGCATCAGCATGTCGCGGCTGGGCTCGAGCAGGCCGATCCAGACGACGTGGCCGTCCTTGGCCGCCCAGTCCGACGCGCCCTCGATCGGGACGTCGGCGATGCGCTTGCCGCCGCAATAGACCCCCGAGGCGACGACGCCGTCTTCCCTGGCATCCAGGCCGGCAAAGCTCCGGGAATGTTCCATATCGCCTCCAGCCGCGCCGCAGACGGTAGCGCCAGATGTGGGACCGGTATTGTCGTCCGGCGTCGCAAAGCGAGCCCGACTTTACGCCTGCGAACCGGGAGCGCTAGTCCTTGCTGTCCGGCAGGACCAGCTGAAGTGCCATGATGCCGAGGCCGAGGAGGGCAGCCAGGACGGCGATCGGCCAGAGGCCGTTGCCCGCCGCCAGCCCGATCGCCGCCGAAAGCCACATCGCCGCGCCGGTCGTCAGGTTCTTGATGCGGCCCTGGCTCATCACGATCATGCCGGCGGCGAGAAAGGCCACGCCCGCTGTGAGGGCTTCCACCAGGCGCCCGGGGTCCATGCGGATCGTCGGGCCGCGGTCGGCGAAGATCTCGGTCATGGTCAGGGTGATCAGGGCAAAGCTTGCCGAAGCGAGCCCGACGAGCATGTGGGTCCTGAGACCTGCCGCGTGCGAGGTCGCCTCCCGCTCGTAGCCGATCAGCGCGCACAAGAGAGCCGCCCCCACCATCCGGACCACGATGATCGGCAGGGGCAGCGCCAGTTCGCCGAAGAATTCCTCACGGAGCATACCCTGCGAACGCCGCCCGCCGCGGGTGGGTTCCTGCGGCCGCCCGCTGCTCCGGCGTGACCGGCTTCGCTCACTTGGCCTCCGTGAGCGCCTTCAGCCGTGCCAGGCCGGCGGTGACCTCGGCGCCGAGCCGGTGGCCGGTCAGGAGGCCGCGAAACCGCCGGATCGGCGAGCTGCCGGTGTCGGCGAGAAGTCCCCAGGTGACGCGGGTACCGTTCCCTTCGGGCTTCAGCGCCTGCCAGGCCGTCGCAACCCCCATGCCGTCCGCGTCGAGCGCGCTCTCGACGCGTTGATCGGGCACGCTGACGATGATCTCCTGGCTGCCGCTGCCGATCCCGGGATTGCTGCTCGACCAGACCATTCGGTTGCCCACGCCCTGAGGCGGGCCGGCATACGAGAGCTTGATCGCGGGATCGCCCGCGACCCAGGGCGACCATCGAGCGGCCTTCTGCAGCGCGTTGAGATTGGCGAAGACCTTTTCCGGCGGTGCGGCGATGACGATCTCGCGCGTGACCGTGACCTCGGTGGGCAGCACAAAGCCGATCCCCAGCAATACGACGGCAATCGCCATGAGGACGACGGCGAGGCCTCGCAGAAAGCGCATCACGGGTTCTCTCCGCCGGTTCCGCCCGGTCTTCTTTCATGAAGCCGCCACGGCGGCAATCTCCGCGCGGCGGCTACTCTGCGGCGAGCGATTCGGCGACGCCCCAGGTCTGGCGCACCAGCACCGCGAGCCGCTCTGCCAGTGCGGCCCGCGGACCCGAGCCGAGGTACATGTTGATGCTGTGGACCGGCAGGGCCGGCAAGGCGCCGCCGTGGCGGATCACCTCGCAGCGCGACGGCACGCCGCTTTCCATCTGCACGCTGACGGCGAGGTCGGCGGCGACGCTGGCATCCACCGCCGCCGTCGAGACCGACTCCACGGCGAACTCCCACGGGATGCCCGCGGCCTCCAACGCTTCGAGGGCCGGCCGCTTGAAGACGCAGTTGGCGCAGGAGGCAAAGCGCAGCGGACGACCGCGCCACGCCTGTCCGCCTGGCGCACCGGCCCAGACCAGGGGCTCGCGGGTCAGGGTCTCGCCGCTTGCGTCGGTGCCCGCCTCGGTCGTCAGGATCAGGTCCATCTCGCCTCGCGCCAGCAGCTCCTTGAGCCCGCTGGTGTAGAGCGAGTGGAGCCGAAGTTTGACACGCGGGTACTCCGCCGCGAACTGCTGCAGCACGCCCGGAACGTACGGATAGATGATGTCGTGCGGCACCCCGAAGTCGATCTCGCCTTCGAAGGCCGGATGCGTCAGCCGCCCCAGGGCCTCGTCGTTCAGCGCCAGCAGCCGGCGGCTGTAGGCGAGGAGCTGCTCGCCTTGGGCAGTCAGTGCGATCGACCGTGCTGAGCGGTCGAGGAGCGGCAGCCCGAGCTGCTCTTCGAGCCGCTTGAGCTGCATCGAAACCGCGGACTGCGTCAGGTTGAGCTGGGTGGCTGCCTTGGTCACGCCGCCCGAGTCGGCGACCGCGGTGAACGAGCGGAGCGCGGTGAGGTCGAGGTTGCGCGGCATATCAGCTTCCTTGATGGTTCTTACCACAAATATTCGTTATTCTTATACGACAGGGCGCCCTAGATATCAAGCACGGTGATGGAAGCACCGGAACGCTACAGCCTTTCTGATGGAGAATGCCATGCTCGCCCTGACCAACCTGCGCCACGTTCGTTCGTATCGGCCGCACCTGACGGCGCGGGGAATTGTGGGCGCCCTTTTCGCTGTGGAGAAGCGCTACCGGGCGCGGGTTCATCTGCGAGAGCTCGACGACTCCGCTCTCAAGGACATCGGCATTACCCGCGCCGACGTCGCTGACGAGCTGCGGCGGCCGCTGATCCGGTGAGACGGCGCTAGCCGAGAGGGTAGCGCGCCAGTTCCTCGTAGGCCGCGCCGGCGGCTGCGAGGCGGGAGCGGTAGAGGCGGAAGTCCTCGACCGGAAACGGCGGGGTCCGGTAGCCGGCGCGGCTTGCGACGGCCTGCTCCAGGCGGTCGCGGCCGGCGAGGCGTTCGGGCAGGTGGGCCAGCGTGACGTGCGGCGTGAAGCGACGTGCCGGCAGCTCGATGCCGGCGCTTCGCGCGGCAGTCTCGACCTTGGCCTGCAGGCGGTGCAGCAAGGTCGCCTCCGCGGCGCCGGCGTAGACGACGCGGGGCCTGGCGCCGCCGAAGAGGCCGAGGCCGCGCAAGGCAAGCTCGAACCCGGGGGCGCGCACCTGGCGGAACGCGGTGTCGGCGTCCTCGAGGACGCGCTCTGGCAGCTCGCCGAGAAAGACCAGCGTCAGGTGGAGGTTCTCGGGCGGAACCGTCCGCGGTACCGGCAGGCCCTGCTGCACCAGCATCAGATCGAAGCGGACGGCCTCCGGCAGCGCGAGCGCCGCGAAGGCGCGGACGGTCATCGCTTGCGGGCGGCGGCCACGAGCTTCAGCACGGCCGGGCCGATCGCCTGGACGTTGGCGGCGACGCCCTTGGCATTGGGGTGGATGCCGTCGGGCTGCATCATCGCCATGACCTGGCCCATGGTGGTGCCCATGCCGCCGAGGAAGGACTTGACGTAGATGGCGTGGTATTTCGCGGAAAGATCGACGAACGCGGCCGTGAAGCTGCGGGCGTACTCGGCGCCGTAGTTCGGCGGCGGCGGGATGCCGGCGATGAGCACGGGCAGCTTCTGCTTGGCGATCTGGGCGAGGATGCCGTCGAGGTTCTGCCGCATCGCCGCGGTGGGCAGGCCGCGGAGCATGTCGTTGGCGCCGAGCTCGACGATCACGCCGTCGATGCTGCCGTCGAGCGCCCAGCCGATGCGGGCGAGCCCGCCCGCGGTGGTGTCGCCGGAGACGCCGCCATTGATTACCGTCACATCGGGGGCGCCGTGGGCGTGCAGCCAGGCCTGGAGCTGCGGCACGAAGCCCTGGTCCTGGGGCAGTCCGTAGCCTGCGGTCAGCGAATCGCCGAAGGCGAGGATGCGCACCTCGGCGGAGGCGGCGCCGGCCAGCGCCAGCGATGCCGCGAGCGCGAACGCGAGGTTGCGGATCGCGGCGACTGCCCCATATGCCCAGACGCTGGCGCGGGTCGGCGTGGAAGGGATCATATGTCGTCTCCGGTCATCGCGCTCGAGGATGTGGCGCTCACCCTCAAGGGCAATGCCGGGCCGGTCAATATCCTGCGCGGCATCTCGCTGGAGGTTGAACGCGGCGAGACGCTGGGGCTCGCGGGGCCTTCGGGGTCGGGCAAGTCGTCGCTCCTGATGCTGATGGGCGGGCTCGAGACGGCGACGTCCGGGCGGGTGACGGCGCTGGGGCACGACCTGACCGCGCTCGGCGAGGACGCGCTGGCGCGGTTCCGGCGCGCGCACATGGGCGTCGTCTTCCAGTCCTTTCACCTGATCCCGACGATGACGGCGATCGAGAACGTCGCGACGCCGCTGGAGCTGGCCGGCGACCGGGATGCCTTCGACAAGGCCGCGGCGGAGCTCGACGCGATGGGGCTCGCGAGCACGGCGCGATCATTATCCGGCGCAGCTCTCGGGGGGCGAGCAGCAGCGGGTGGCGCTGGCGCGGGCGGCGGTCGGGCGGCCGGAGATCCTGCTGGCGGACGAACCGACCGGGAACCTCGACACTGCGACCGGCGAGGCAATCATCCGGCTGCTCTTCGGGCTGCGCGACCGGCATGGCGCGACGCTGGTGCTGGTCACCCACGCAGCCGAGCTCGCGGCGCGCTGCGACCGGGTGCTGCGGCTTCGCGACGGGTCGCTCGAGCGCTTCGCCGAAGCGGCGGAATGAGCCGCAACGAAGGTTATTTCGCGCGTGAAATGATGAGCAACATCTTGATTTTGCGTGGAAAATTTTTCGGTGTTCACCACATGTTAACGAAGGTCGCCCGGTGAGGCTGCCGCTCGCCCTTCGCCTTGCGCTGCGCGAGTTGCGTGGCGGGCTCGAGGGTTTCCGCGTGTTCATCGCCTGCCTGGCGCTCGGAGTCGCGGCGATCGCCGCCGTTGGATCGGTGCGCGCCGCCATCGACCACGGCCTGTCACGCGAGGCCTCGTCGCTCCTGGGCGGCGACGCGCAGGTCCAGTTCACCTATCGCTACGCCAGCGCCGAGGAGCGGGCGTGGATGGACGCCAACGCCGCGGCGGTGTCGGAGATCGTCGATTTCCGCTCGCTCTTGGCCGTGCCGCAGCCGGGGGGCGGCGAGCCCGAGCGGCCACTGGTGCAGGTCAAGGCGGTGGACGGCGCCTATCCGCTCTACGGCAGCGTCGGACTTGCGGGCGGCGGCACCCTGGCCGATGCGCTGGCGCCGCACGACGGGCTGCCGGGGCTCGTCGCCGAGAAGACGCTGGTCGACCGGCTGGGGCTTGCGCCGGGGGCGGTGGTCCGGCTCGGCACCGAGGATTTCCGCCTGACCGACACGCTGACCGTCGAGCCAGACGCGATGGCGAGCGGCTTCGCCTTCGGACCGCGGGTGATGGTGCGGAGCGCCGATCTGGCGTCGAGCGGCCTGCTGAGCGAAGGGTCGCTCTTCGACAGTTCGTACCGGCTGCGGCTGGCGCCGGGCGCCGACCTGACCGCGCTCCGCGCCGACGCGCTGGCGCGGTTCGGCGAGACCGGCCTGCAGTGGCGCGACCGGCGCAGCGGCCCCCCGGGCGTGGGCCAGTTCGTCGACCGGCTGGCCTCGTTCCTCGTCCTCGTCGGGCTCGCCGGTCTCGCGGTGGGCGGCGTCGGCGTCGCCGCGGCGGTGCGCACGCACCTGGAGGCGAAGACAGAGACGATCGCCACCCTGAAGACGCTCGGCGCGACCGGCGGCACGATCTTTGCGGTCTACCTGATCCAGATCGGCCTTCTCGCCGTGGTCGGGGTCGCGCTGGGCGAGGTGCTGGGCGCCGCCCTGCCGCTGATCGCGGCCCCCTTCGTCGGAGACCGGCTGCCGGTGCCGGTGGAATTCGGGCTCTATCCGCGTCCGCTGGCAGAGGCGGCGCTCTACGGCCTGCTGACCGCGCTCCTCTTCACCGTCTGGCCGCTCGGGCGCGCCCGCGACATCCGGGCGGCCGAGCTCTTCCGCGATCTCGCCACGGCCCGGCGGGTGTGGCCCCGACTGCCATACGTTCTGGCGACCGTCGCCCTCGCGGCGGCGCTCGTCGGCTCCGCGACGATCCTGTCCGGCGCGCCGATGCTGGCGCTCGGAACCGCCGGCGGGGTCGCCGGTGCGCTCCTCGTCCTGCTCGCCGCGGCATGGGGGCTGCGCCGGCTCGCCAGCGCGCTCGCCCGCGGCCCGGTGACCCGGGGCAGGCCGGCGCTGCGCTGGGCGCTGGCGGCGCTCGGCGGACCATCGGGCGAGACCACCTCGGTGGTGCTGGCGCTCGGCCTGGGGCTGAGCGTGCTCGGGGCGGTCGGGCAGATCGACTGGAACCTGCGCAGCCTGATCACCCGCGACCTGCCGGCGCGGGCGCCGGCCTATTTCTTCGTCGACATCCAGGGCGACCAGCTCGATGGCTTCGTCGACCTCGCCAAGGAGACGCCGGGGGTGAGCGCGGTCGACACCGCGCCGATGCTGCGCGGCATCATCACCCGGATCAACGGCCGGCCGGCCCGCGAGGTCGCGGGCAACCACTGGGCGCTGAACGGCGACCGGGGCATCACCTTCGCGGCCGCCCCGCCGGAAGGGACGGTGATCACCGAGGGGCAGTGGTGGCCCGAGGACTATTCCGGGCCGCCGCTGATCAGCTTCGCGGCGGAGCAGGGCCGCGAGATGAACCTCAAGCTCGGCGATACCCTGACGCTGAACGTGCTCGGCCGCGACGTCACCGCCACCATCGCGAGCTTCCGCGAGGTGCGCTTCGAGACGATGGGCATCAACTTCCTGATCATCCTCGACCCGGCGGCGCTCGCCGGCGCGCCGCACACCTCGATCGCCACCGTCTACGCCGAACCGCGGGCCGAGGCGCCGCTGCTGCGCGCCGAGGCCTCGGCTTATCCCAACGTCACCGGCATCGGCGTGCGCGCCACGATCGCCCGGTTGTCGACGGCGCTCGACGGCATCGGTGCCGCGACGCGCTGGGCGGCCGGGGCCACGCTCCTGACCGGCTTTGTCGTGCTGATCGGCGCGGCGGCGGCCGGCGAGCGGCGGCGGGTCTTCGAGGCGGCGGTGCTGAAGACGCTCGGCGCCGCGCGCTGGCGCATCCTCGCGAGCTTTGCGCTGCGCGCCGGGCTGATCGGCATGGCGGCGGGCATCGTCGCGATCATCGCGGGCGGCGTCGCCGGCTGGTGGGTGACGACGTACGTGATGCAGGGCACCTTCCGCTTCGAGCCGGTGACGGCACTCGCCATCGTTGCCGGTGGCGCGCTGGCGAGCCTGATCGCCGGGCTCGCCTTCGCGCTGCGACCGCTGGCGGCGCGTCCGGCGCGGGTGCTGCGCGCGCGGGAGTGATCGGCGTGCCGGTCGCGGGCGGGTGACAAACCCTAGAGATTTTGTCATATTGCCCGCAGCGACGGGATTGCAGACCGGTTGAAAACCCGGCCCGCATCGCCAATATGCAACAGCGAGCCCCGCGGACCCTTTCCGCGCGGCACGGGGTTAACGGAGGAATCAATGGCCGAACTCGGGACTGTTCGTCGGACTGGCGCCGGCGTACGCACCGCGCAGATCGACGAGGGTCTGCGCGCTCACATGAACAAGGTCTACGGCCTGATGGCTGTGGCCATGGTGATCACCGGGTTGGTGGCCTGGGTGGTCGGCGGTGACTTCGCCCGCGTCGTCGCCGGCGAGCCGACCCGCCTGATCCCGCCCGCCGTGCTGCAGGCGATGTTCACGTCGCCCTTGAAGTGGGTGATCATGTTCGCGCCGCTCGCGGTGGTGTTCGGCTTCTCGGCCGGGCTCAACCGGATGTCTGAAGCCGCGGCGCAGGGGGTGTTCTGGCTTTTCGCCGCGCTGATGGGGCTGTCGATCTCGTGGATCTTCGCGGTCTACACCGGCATCTCGATCGCCCAGACGTTCTTCGTCACCGCGATCGCCTTCGCCGGGCTGAGCCTCTGGGGCTACACGACCAAGAAGGACATCTCCGGCTGGGGGTCGTTCCTGATCATGGGCGTGATCGGCCTGATCGTGGCGTCGCTGGTCAACATCTGGCTGGCGTCGGCGGCCGTCACCTTCGCCGTCTCGGCGCTCGGCGTGCTGATCTTCGCGGGCCTGACCGCCTACGACACGCAGAACATCAAGAACACCTACCTGCAGATGCGGGCCGCCGACGGGACGCGAGTTCCTCGGCAAGGCGGCGATCATGGGCGCGCTGCAGCTCTACCTCGACTTCCTCAACATGTTCATGATGCTGCTGCAGCTCTTCGGCAACCGCAACTGAACCTGAGCTTATCCTAACGAGGGGGCCGGCGTTTCGCCGGCCCTTTTTCGTTGGGCGCCTGCGTTCCGCCGCGGCTATGGTGGCGGGGGGAACGCATGGCAAGGGAGGCAGGATGGCGGCGGGACCGGTCGTGACGGCCCGGAGCGCGCTTGCCGCGGCTGCGGTGGGCATTCTCGCGGAGAACGACCGCGGCGGCTACACCGTGCCGACGCGGGGGCTCTATCCCTTCCAGTGGAACTGGGACAGCTGCCTGACGGCGCTCGGCCTGCGCCACGTCGACGAGGGGCGCGCGTTCACCGAGATCGAGACGCTCTTCGCGCACCAGTGGCCGGACGGCATGGTGCCGCACATCGTCTTCCACGTGCCCGACGACGGCTACTTTCCGGGGCCGGAGGTCTGGGCCACCGGCCGGCCGACGCCGACGTCGGGGATCACCCAGCCGCCGGTCGCGGGGTTCGCGCTGCGGCGGCTCCGCGACGGTGCCAGGGACCGCGAGGCCGCCGACCGGCGGGTGCGGGCGTTGCTGCCGAAGCTCGCCGCGTGGCACCACTGGTTCTTCGCGTGCCGTGATCCGGCGGGGGAGGGGCTGGTTGCGATCCTGCACCCCTGGGAGTCCGGGCGCGACAACTCGGTCGACTGGGACGAGGCGCTGGCGCGGGTCCCCGTCGAGGGCATCGCGCCCTACACCCGCCGCGACACGCAGCATGCCGATCCGGCGCAGCGTCCGACCAAGGCGCAGTACGACCGCTATCTGTGGCTGGTGGAGCATTTCCGGAGCCTCGGCTGGGCGGGCGGCCGGCTGCACGACGCCTCGCCGTTCCGGGTGGTCGACCCGGGCTTCAACGCGATCCTGATCCGCTCCTGCGCCGATCTCGCGGCGCTGGCGGAGGACCTGGGCGAAGCCGGGATCGCGGCGGAGAACCGGGACTTCGCCGTGCGGGGGCTCGCGGCCCTCGAGGGGCTGTGGTCCGACCGGCACGGGCAGTATCTCTGCCGCGACCGTGTCACAGGCGCGCTGATCGACAGCGCCTCGTGCGGCGGGCTTCTCGCCAGCTTTGCCGCGATCCCCACGGCGCGGGCAGCGGCGATCGCTGCGACGATCGCCCGGCGCGGGAGTCGGTTCATCGTGCCGAGCCACGATCCCGCCGACCCCCGGTTCGACGCGCTGCGCTACTGGCGGGGGCCGGTCTGGCTGGTGGTCAACTACATGATCGCCGACGGCCTCGCCGCCGCCGGCCAGCCGGAGGCCGCGGCGCGCATCGCCGCCGCCTCGCTGGCGCTGATCGACGCAGGGGGCTTTGCCGAGTACTACGATCCCGGATCGGGGCGGCCGCTCGGCGGCGGAAGCTTCAGCTGGACCGCCGCGATGGTGCTGGAGTTCCTCGCCGGGCGCGCCTGAGTCAGAGCACGCGGAAAATCTCCCACTTCGAGGATCCCGAGACCACCAGCGGCTCCATTGCCTTGCCCCAGGCGTGGTGCGCCTCAAGCTCGCCGATCCGGGCGAAGAAGGTCTCGAGCTCGGCCAGGGTCTCGACCTGGTGGTCGGTCTCGATCGTCGCCTCCCGGGCCCCGATCGATCCGGTGAGGAGCTGGAACTGCATGGTGTCGAGCCCGACCTGGGGCCCGATGTCGCGCTCCCATTGCCGCATCAGGTCGATCGTTGCGGTCTTCTGCCCGAAGCGGGCGTCGATCTGCCAGCGTGCGATGAACATCTCATTCGTCCCAGGCCTGGACGACGGTCTGCCGGGCGATCAGCCCGCCGTCGAGCTCCAGCGCGGCGATGCAGAAGACCCTGGTGCCGTCGGGGTAGGCGCAGGCCTGGGTGAAGGCGAGCCTGTCGCCGTCGGCGATGGTCATGTCGACGCGGTGGGTGATGGCGCGGCTGCAGATGTCGTCCCAGAACGTGGTGATTGCCGCGCGGCCGCGGATGTCGCGCGGCTTGCTCGGCGGGTTGTTGCGGTCGATGACCCGCACCCGGGCGTCGTCGGTGTAGAAGCTCGAGAGCCTGGCGCCGTTGCGGGATTCGATCGCGTCCTTGAGCATTGCGCCGGTCACCGGCTGTGTCGTGACGAGCATGGCAGGTTCTCCCCTTTTGCGGTCCGCCCATCCTGCCCGAGACGCGCCCGCCCGGCTTCGACCGAAAGGGCCAGCCCGGGCGTGGCCCGTCCGGGCCAGCGTCAGGGAGGCGTTTGGCGCGACACGAGTGCCGCCGCCGCGGCGCGGGTCGGCAGGTCGAGCTTGTCGAGGATGTTGGCGACGTGCCGCTTGACCGTGTGTTCGCTGAGGCCGAGATCCACCGCGATGGCGGGGTTGCTGCGCCCCTCGGCGACGAGGTCCAGGACCTCGCGCTCGCGCGGCGTCAGCCTGGACAGGTCGGGAACGCTCGGCGTGGGGCGGCGCGCCGGCTCGAGATGTTGCTCGGTCAGCGCCACGACGAGGCGCAGCGGTCGCTCGGACCCTTCGGCCTCGATCGGGTCACGGTCGGCGAAATGCTCGCCCGAGCCGGCCGAGAGCTCCGCCACCAGCGCCGAGGCGAGGATTTCGCCGGCGCGCTGCGACCGCGGCGATGCGCTGGGCGTTGCGCGGCGCGGCACCTGCGACGCCATCGTCGCCGGTTTCCATCTCGCCGACGTGCACCCCCTGCGCCACCTGCAGCCCCTCGGCCCGTGCGGCGTCGCGCAGGGCGGATGCGGCGCGCAAGGCCTGGCCCGGCCCGTCGAAGCGCAGCAAGGCGGCCTCGCCGGCGGCGCGCAGCACCTGCCCTCCAAGCCGGCGGGCGGTGTCCTCCACGGTGCGGCCGAAGCGTTCGAGGGTCTCGAGCCAGCGGCGATCGCTCGGCCAGGCGGCGCGGCGTTCCGGCCCGCTCACCCGCAGCGCCAGCAGCGCCGCCAGCACGCGCTGCGGCGGCGGACGCGGCGGCAGGCCGGTCAGAAACGCCTCGATCGCATCGACCGCCGCATCGATGTCGCCGATCCAGAGCGCATGGTCGCGGCCGGCAAGCTCGACGAACCGGGCGCCGGGAATATGCGTGGCGAGGTAGCGCCCGGCGGCAGGATCGACGCGGGCGTCGCCGCGGCGATGCAGCACCAGCGTCGGTGCCCGGATGCGAACGAGGACGCCGCGCAGATCGACCTGCTCGTCCATCCGTGCCTGCGCGATCGCCGCGGTTGGGGTGCAGGAGAGCCGCTCGAACCGCGCCCACCAGGCGCTGAAATAGGGGTCGGAAACCCGGCTTGGGGCGAAGAGCTTGATCGATGCGCCGGTGCCCCAGCTCCGCTCCGCCGCGGCGACGAAGCGGTCGACCGCCTCGGGGCCGAGCACCCACTTGTGGAAATGAGCGTAGCCGCCGTAGAGAACCAGGCTGCGGGTCCGCTCGGGGTAGGTCGTGGCGAAGAGCATCGCCATCGGCGCGCCTTCAGAGGCGCCGAGGAGCGCGGCGCGGCCGCTTCCGGCGGCCTCCATCACCGCGCGGATGTCGTCGATGCGGGTTTCGAGATCGGGCAGGTTCGCCGGGTCCACCCGGTCGCTGAGGCCGGTGCCGCGCTTGTCGAACTGGATCAGGCGGGCGAAACCGGCGAGCCGCCGCATCAGGTGGCTGTAGCCCGGGTCCTCCCAGTGCACCTCGAGGTTCGACAGAAAGCCCGGCACCAGGACCAGGTCGAACGGACCGTGGCCGGTGACCTGGTAGGCGATCCGGAGATCGCCGCTGCGGGCGTAGCGGGTTTCGGGAAGCTTCACCTCGGCACCTCCGGAGCCAGGGAACCCGCCGGATCGTAACACGTTTTTGTGCGCCGCGGCAGGTTCGCCGCAGCTCAGCCCGATGCGGTCGCCACGAGCCAGCGGATCGGTGCCGAGACCGGGCCGGTGCCGAAGGTTTCGGCCAAGGCGGCCGCGACTCGCCCGGTGAGTTCGGCGAGGCGGCCGGGGGCGAGCGCCTCGAGCTCGCCACTGAGAGGCGTTCCCTGGCAGTAGGCGGTGGCCACGTGCCGGGCAGACGGTGCGGCGCTGGTGCCTTGCATGGTCTCCACGTCGGCAGCGGCGAAGCCGGCCGCGGCCAGGTCGGCGCGGATCGTCTGGGGATCGGCGTAGCCGTGCGGGGTGCGCGCCAGGAACCGGGGCGGATCGTCGGGGAAGAGCGCGGCGGCGGCTTCGGTGACGCGCGCCGCGAAGCCGTTGTCCTCGATCCGGCCCCAGGCGCTGAAGAGGAAGCGGCCGCCGGGCCGCAGCACGCGGCGCGCCTCGCGGAAACCCGCGATCCGGTCGGGGAAGAACATCGCGCCGAACTGGCAGCAGACCGCGTCGAAGGTCGCGTCCGGGAAGGGCAGCGCCATCGCGTCGGCCTGGCGCCAGTCGACGCCGGCCAGCGGCGGTTGGCGGCTCGCCGCGCGGTCGAGCATCGGCTGGTTGAGGTCCGTTGCGAGGTAGCGCGCGCCAGGCGGCAGCAGCGGTGCGAGCACGCGGGTGAGAACGCCGGTGCCGGCGGCGGTCTCGAGCACCGCCTCCGGTGCGGCGGCGGCGACGCGGCGGGCGAGGTCTGCGGCTGGCTGCTCGAAGATCATCGGCACGAGCAGGGTGTCGTAGAGCTCCGGGATCGAGCCGGTGAAGCCGGTGTCCGAGCCCGCCATGGCTCGCGTCAGTCGAACCACTTGGGATAGTCGGACACCAGCAGGTGCAGCGGGTCTTCGTCTTCGTCGATTTCGGAGAAGCGGCCGATCGGCTCGTTGAAGATGTTGTCGGTCAGGTCGTTGTTGACGGTGGAGACCTCGCCGATCAGCACGTCGCCGCCTTCGCCCCAGAACGCGTGCCAGTTGCCGGGAAGCAGCGTCACGCTCTCGCCGGGATCGAGGCGCAGGATCTCGCCGGCGTCCTGGCGGCGCAGGACGCCGTCGGTTGCGACCTCGACCTCGGAGGTGGCGTCGGGCTTGCCGTCGGCGTCGGAGTTGAAGAGCTTGAGCGCCAGCACCGCGCCGCCGCGGTTGATGATGTCCTCGGCCTTGACGACGTGGCGGTGCAGCGGCGAGATCTGGTCCTGGCGCGAGATCATGATCTTTTCGGCGTAGCACATGCCGCCGCCGCGGCGCAGGTCCTCCTCCGAGCCGTTGCGCACGGTGAAGAGGAAGAGGCCGAGTTCGCCGAACCGGCCCTGGCCGTAGTCGGTGATGTCCCAGCCGAGCCGGGCGCCGATGATGCCGCCGATCTCGGAGCGGCGGTCCTGCATCTGGCCGGGCGACCAGTAGGCGAACGGCGGCAGGATGAACCCGAACGAGCGGATGAAGTCGTCGCTCGCGCGGATGATGTCGTTGACCTCGGATCGTTTCACGGCGCCCTCCCCGGCATGCTGACGCTGGTTAGCACATCCGCCAGCGGCAGCACTAGTCGTCGGCCAGACGGGTGACGACGGCGGGGGAGCCTTCCAGGGTGCGGTGGACCGGGCACTTGTCGGCGATCGCGAGAAGGCTCGGTGCAAGCGCGGGGTCGATGCCGCCTTCGACGGAGATGATGCGCTCGAAGCGGTCGATCCGGCCCTCGCGGCCTTCGCCGCAGTCGCGGCAGTCGGCGGCGTGGACCTTGCCGTGGTCGATGGCGACGCTGATGCGGCCAAGTGCCAGGCCCTTGTGGCGGGCATAGAGCCGCAGGGTCAGCGCGGTGCAGGCGGCAAGGCCGATCGCGAGGTAGCTGTAGGGGTCGGGCCCACTGTCGGTGCCACCTGACGCGACCGGCTCGTCCACGACCAGGCGGTGGCGCCCGGCCTCGGCCGCGAGCTGGAACGGCGAGGCGCCGGTTTCGGTGACGCGGAGCCCGTCGGTGGTCCGGGGGGCGTCCGGCTGGGGCACGTAACGCGAGACCCAGGCGGCGAGCACCTCGGCGACGTAGACGGCGTCGGCCTTGCGGGTGAGCAGGTGGTCGGCATCGTCGAGCGAGACGAAGCTCTTGGGGTGCTTGGCGGCGGCGTAGAGCGCCGCGGCATTCTCGATGCCGACGGTAGCGTCGCGCGGCGCGTGGAAGATGAGGAGCGGCTTGCGCAGGCCGGCGACGCAGTCGGCGAGGCGGGTGCCTTCCAGGTCTTCCAGCAACTGGCGGCGGATGGTGAAGCGACGGCCGGCGAGCGTCACCTCGGCCTCGCCGGTCGTCTCGATGCGGGAGAGATCGGCCGCGAAGTTCTTGACCACGTGCGCGGCGTCGGCCGGGGCGCCGATCGTCGCCACGGCGCGCACTTCGGGGATGGCGCCCGCGGCGGCGAGCACCGCGGCGCCGCCGAGCGAATGGCCGATGAGGATCGCCGGCGCTGCGTGCTCCGCGCGCAGGAAGGCCGCGGCCGCGACCAGGTCGGCGACGTTGGAGGAGAAGTTGGTGTTGGCGAACTCGCCTTCGCTCGATCCGAGGCCGGTGAAGTCGAAGCGCAGAACCGCAATGCCGCGTTCGGCCAGCGCCGCGGCGATCCGAGCCGCTGCGAAGATGTCCTTGGAGCAGGTGAAGCAGTGGGCGAAAAGCGCGTAGGCCACCGGTGGCCCCGCAGGCTTTTCGAGCAGCGCCGCGAGCGTGCCGCCGTCGTGTCCGCTGAAGGTCAGGCGCTCGACGGGCATCGGCCGATCTCCGTGTGGAGCGTCCTGTCTGGCACGGCGCGACGGGTCAGGTCCAGAACGGCTTTTCCTTTGCGAAGCGGTCCCAGCGCTCGAAGAACTTCGGCCGGTCGTCGCGCACCTGGACGGTCAGCGTCCCGAGCACCCAGCCGGTGGCGCGCTGGGCGGCCGGGTCTTCGCCGACCGCCTCGCCAGTCAGCGCCTCATGCGCCATCGCGGCGTCGTTCAGCGAGCCGAAGGCGTCCTGCAGCTCCTTGAGCGACTTGAGGAACCCGGCGACCTTCTCGGCCTTGTAGATCGGGCCGAGCATGTCGACCGCATAGCGCAGCTTCTTGAGCTCCTTGCGCAGGTCATGCAGGCCTTCGGGATCGAGTTCGCGGATGCGGCGGCCGCGCTTGGAAACCCGGGCGTGGTGGCGGTCGAGGATGCCGGGCGCCACGGTCGCGATCGGCGCCGCCAGCCGTTCGGTCTGGCTGTAGTCCGACGGCGCGAGCCAGCCGCGGCCTTCGATGAAGGCGCCGAGATCGAAGAGGAAGCCGACCGCTTCGGGCGCCGCGAGCGCGGTTCGGACCTCGGTGCGGACGGCTTCCCGGCGCCGCCCGAGCACCGCCGCCAGCGCCTGGTGCGCCACAGGGTCGAGCCCGAGCTTCGCGGCTTCGGCGACGACCTCGCCGATCAGGACGTCGATGTCGCGCAAGCCGCCCACGACCTGGCCGAGCCGCTTCGCGGCCTGGTTCAACGGCGCCAGCGAGGCGGCGCCGAGGCTCGGGCCGAAGAGCGCGAAGGCGGTCCTGAGCCGGCGCAGGCCGACGCGCAGCTGGTGCGGCCCCTCCATCGCCTCGGACCCCGCCACCACGACCATGTTGGCCGCGACCTGGGCAAGGCAATCGCGCAGCACATCGCGCGCGACCGCCTCGACCGTCGCCGTGCCCGCGACCGGGATCGTCCTGGCGTTGCGCGGCTCGAATTCGTCGCCGATGCTGCCGGTCCGGGCGAGCCGGTAGCCGCGCGCCGCCTTGTTCGAGGCGGCGAACTCAACCGGCCCGCGGGTGAAGAGCCGTCGCGCCAGGCCGTAGAGCGCACCGACCTCGCCGCCCTTGAGTTCGAGCTCGGCCTCCCTGATCGGTGCACTGGTCTCGCCGGCGACGATCTCGCCTTGATCGAGCGCGAGCTCGATCTCGCCGCCGGGCACCTTGAGGCGCTCGATGACGCGCTGGACCCGGGTCTCGAAGACGGGCGCCAGCGGGGCGTCGCCGGCCGCCCGCGCCACGTCGGCCAGCGCGCCGTCGGGATCGGCGCCTTCGAGCATGAGACGGCCGCCAGGGGCCGGGCACTCGGTCTCGCGATTCGAGAAGAGACCGCTGGCGGGGCCGGCGCCGGCAGGCCGCTTGATGGTCTGGACCCAGCCGCGACCGACCCGCCTGAGCCGCAGCGAAACTGCGGCGCGGGCGAGCGCATGGTCGGCGGTGTCGTAGTAGACCGACACGAGCTTCTCGGTTCGCCGCGGCGCGATCCGCAGCTCCGGCAGCGCGGGATGCCGCTTGAGCCGCGCCATCGTAGCTGCGTCGAGGGCGATCTTGAGCTCGGTCTCGATCACGCGACACCGCCGGTCACGAAACTGCAACCCGCGCGGCAAAGGCTTGGTCCGCGGCGTCCAGTCATGGTAGCGTCATTCTTGACGACGGCTTCCCCGCATCGGGACCAAATGGCTGCACGCACGCTCGACCCTGCTTTCCTACCTGTCGCGCTGCCGCCGCCGCTCGCCGAATCCAGACTATCGATGGCAGTCCCGGCAACCGGCAATGGAACTCTGCTCGGTCAGGGAGGGTTAAGATTTGTTGTGTAGCCTTGCAACAGGAAAGGTCCCCGCGGGGACGTCCAGCATGAGGTGACCATGGCGAAACGCGCCGAGGGGAGCATCTGCAACGGCCGGCGGGGCCTCCGCCTCGCTCGACCGACCGGCCACGGCGTCGGGCTGCGGCCATGAACCCCGGGACCCTCGGCATCGCTTCGGAGTTCGTCAAGACCGGCATCGAGAAAGCCGGCATCCCTCTCAGCAGCACGCTCGAAGCCTACCTTTCGATCACCTTCGCCCGCTTCATCGGCGCGACGATCGCGGTGGACCTTCTGACCGTTCGCATCGCCAAGGCGCTCGATGCCAATGCGCCGCGCGACGTGGTGCGGACACTCGCCGACGAGTGCCTGATCGCCTGCGCCTTCTTCGAGCGGCGGCTGCGGCGCCACGGCACGGTGCGCCATTACGTCGGGCTGGGGCAGATGACCTACGATGCGGCTGACCTGACCGAGCAGGCCTACGGCTTCATCTTGATGCGCGACGTGATCGCCAGCGCCGCGGGGGACGCCACCGACGACGGCCGGGTGCTGGTCGACCGCGCCCGGGCCGGCAGCCAGACCGCACGCACCGAGCTCGCGCAGCAGAACGTGGTGATGGGGCCGTGGGCAGGCGGCCCGAAGGCGGGGCTTCTCTGGCGCTGAGCGGGCTTCGCGCCGGGGTCTACCACTCGGCGACGCTGCCGTCCGCATGGCGCCAGAGCGGGCTGCGCCAGCGGTGGCCGACCTCGGCGGCGCGGATCACCGCCGCCTCGTCGATCTCGATGCCGAGACCAGGCCCTTCGGGAATGGCGACCATGCCGTCCTCGTAGGCGAAGACGCCCGGGTCCTGCAGGTAGTCGAGCAGGTCGTTGCCGGTGTTGTACTGGATGCCGAGGCTCTGCTCCTGGATGAAGGCGTTGTGGCTGACGGCGTCGACCTGCAGGCAGGCGGCGAGTGCAATCGGGCCGAGCGGGCAGTGCGGCGCCAGTGCCACGTCGTAGGCCTCGGCCATCGCGGCGATCTTGCGGCACTCGGAGATGCCGCCGGCGTGGGAGAGGTCGGGCTGGACGATGTCGACCGAGCGCGCCTCGAGTACCCGCTTGAAGTCCCAGCGCGAGTAGAGCCGCTCGCCGAGCGCGATCGGCGTGGCGCTGCCGCGGGCGACCTCGGCAACGGCTTCCAGGTGCTCGGAGAGCACCGGCTCCTCGATGAACATCAGCCGAAAGGGCTCGAGCGCCCGGATCATCACCTTGGCCATCGGCCGCTGCACCCGGCCGTGGAAGTCCACGGCAAGGCCGACATGCGGGCCGACCGCGTCGCGCACGGTGCCGACGATCTCGACTACCCGGTCGACCTTGTCGTAGCCGTCGACGATCTGCAGTTCCTCGGCGCCGGTCATCTTGAGCGCGGTGAAGCCGAGCGCGACCGCCTCGCGTGCCTTGGCGGCGACCTCGGCAGGCCGTGTGCCGTGGATCCACGAATAGACCCGGATGCGGTCGCGGCAGGGTCCGCCGAGGAGCTGGTGGATCGGCTGGCCGTAGGCGCGGCCCTTGATGTCCCAGAGCGCCTGGTCGACGCCGGAGATCGCGCTCATCAGCACCGGGCCGCCGCGGTAGAAGCCGCCGCGGTACATCACGTTCCAGAGGTCCTCGATCCGCATCGGGTCGGCGCCGACCAGCTGGTCGGCAAGCTCCTCGACGGCGGTCCGTACGGTGGCGGCGCGGCCCTCGACGACGGGCTCGCCCCAGCCGGAGATGCCCTCGTCGGTCTCGATCTTGAGAAACAGCCACCGCGGCGGAACGAGGAAGGTCTTGAGCGCGGTGATCCGCATGGTGCGTCGGGCCTTTTCCTGAACTTCAGGACCCGCCGCGGCCCCGGCCGAACCGGCCCGACCGTTGTGCCGCAAGAGAGGTGCGGCGCGCAAGGTCCTCCGCACGCGGAACCGCCGGCACCGGGTTCCGGCCGGCATGGACTCTCGCGCGGGCGTTACAGTATAACATCGGCCGCACTCCCGCTAACCTGGAGAGACCCCGAATGAAGTCGCTTGCTCTCGCCGGCGCCCTGGCGATGGCGACGCTGCCCGCGTGGTCGGCCGCGCCGATCAGGATCGTCGCGGCGGAGAATTTCTACGGCGACGTCGCGGCGCAGATCGGCGGGCCGGGCGTCACGGTGACGAGCATCCTGTCCAATCCGGACCGGGACCCGCACCTCTTCGAAGCCAGCCCGTCGGTGGCGCGCGGACTTGCGGATGCGCAGATCGCGGTCGTGAGCGGCATCGGCTACGACCCGTGGATGCAGACGCTGCTCGGCGCGTCGCCATCGCCCGACCGGCGGGTGATCGTCGTGGCCGATGTTGCCGGCCGGGTGCCCGGCGACAACCCGCACATCTGGTACGACCCCGCGGTGATGCTCGCCTACGCGCGGGCGCTGGCCGACGCGCTGATCGCCGAAGACCCGGCCGGCCGGGCCGGCTACGAAGCGCGGCTGGGGGGCTTTCTGGCGTCGATGGCGCCGCTCCAGGCCGAGATCGCCGCGCTCAGGGCGAAGTTTTCCGGAACGCCGGTTGCGGCGACCGAGCCGGTGTTCGGCGCGATGTTCGACGCGCTTGGCCTGGACGTTCGCGACCGCTCGTTCCAGCTGGCGGTGATGAACGAGACCGAGCCCAGCGCCTCGGACGTCGCCGCGTTCGAGACCGACCTCAAGACCGGGCGGATCAAGCTTCTCGTCTACAACAGCCAGGCGAGCGATCCGGTGGCCGAGCGGCTGCTGGCGTTGGCACAGGATGCCGGGATCCCGGTGATGGCGGTGACCGAGACCGCGCCGCCCGGCATGACCTACCAGGCGCTGATCGCCGCCGCGCTCGAGGGGGTCGCGGCGGCGCTGCGGCCGGCGACGCCGTGAACGCGGTCGAGCTTCTCGGCGTCACTCTGGGGGCAGGCGAGCGCGCCGTGCTGTCGGGCGTGACGCTGGCGGTGCGCGGCGACGAGTTCGTCGGCGTGCTGGGCTCGAACGGCTCGGGAAAGACGACGCTGATGCGCGCGATCCTCGGGCTGCTGCCGCCGCGGTCGGGCGCGATCCGCGTCCTCGGGGCGCCGGCGGTCACCGGCAACCCGGCGATCGGCTACATGCCGCAGGCCCGCAGCAGCATGGAGAGCCTGCGGCTGAGCGGCTGGGATTTCGTCGCGGGGGTGGTCGACGGGCATCGGCTCGGCCTGCCGATCCTGAGCCGGGCGGGCCGGGCCGAGGTCGAGTGGGCGCTCGACATGGTCGGCGCGCGCGGGCTGGCCCGTCGGCCGCTGGGCGAGACCTCGGGCGGCGAGCGCCAGCGGCTGCTGCTGGCGCAGGCGCTGATCGGCCGGCCGAAGCTGCTCTTGCTCGACGAGCCGCTGATCAGCCTCGATCCCAACCACCAGCGCGCCGTCGTGCGGCTGGTGAAGGACCTGCAGCGCGAGCTCGGCATCGCGGTTCTCTTCAGCTCGCACGAGCTCAACCCGCTGCTGGAGGCGCTCGACCGGGTGCTCTATCTCGGCAACGGACAGGCGGCTCTGGGGACCGTGGAGGACGTGATCACCGGGCCGGTGCTGTCGCGGCTCTATGGCGCGCCGATCGACGTGGTGCGCGTGGGCGGGCGCATCTTTGTCATGTCGGGCGGGTTCGACGTCGAGCAGGACATGCACCGCCACGAGCACGGGCATCATGCTTGAGTACGAGTTCATGCGCACGGCGTTCGCGTCGGCGACGATCGTCGGGCTGGTCGCCGGGCTGGTCGGCTATTTCCTGGTGCTGCGCGGGCAGACCTTCGCCGGGCATGCGCTCGCGCATGTGGGGTTCGCCGGCGCGACCGGCGCGGTGCTGATCGGGGCCTCGCCGCTCGCCGGGCTGGTGCTGCTGACGCTGGCGGCCGGGGTGGGGATGGGGCTCCTCGGCGAGCGGCTGGCGCACCGCGACGTCGCCATCGGCATCGTGCTGACGCTGTCGCTGGGGCTGGGGCTCTTGTTCCTGCACTTTTACACCAGCGCGGCGACGCAGGCGACGGCGCTGCTCTTCGGTAACGTGCTGGCGGTCGACTGGGCGACGGTGCACATGCTCTTCGCGCTTGGCGCGGTCAGCCTGGCGGTGCTCGGCGTCATCGCGCGGCCGCTGCTCTTCGTGAGCCTGCAGCCGGAGCTGGCGGCGGCCAAGGGTGTGCGGCCGCGACGGTTCTCGGTGCTGTTCCTGATGATCGTGGCGCTGGCGACGGCGTTGTGCGCGCAGATCGTGGGCGTGCTGCTGGTCTTCGCCCTGATGGTCGGTCCTGCCGCCGCCGCGCAGCGGCTGACCACCAACGTCGGCGCCGGGCTGATCGTCTCGGCCTGTCTCGCGGTCGCCGAAGCCTGGGCGGGGCTGACGCTTGCGTTCTATACCGACTGGCCGACCAGCTTCTGGATCGCCGCGCTGAGCGCGCTGGTCTTCGTGCTTGCGAGCCTCTGGGCGGGATGGCCGCGGCGGCATCGGGTCGCGGAGCCCGTGGCGGGACGGGCGGATCTGGAACGCAGCGGCTTGTCCTGAAGGCGGCGTTGTTCTATATTCGTTCTCATGACAGCCACCCTTGTCGTTCAGAGACGGGATCACCGGACCGGCGTCGCGCCTGACGGCGAACCGGCGCGATGAGCGGGCGGCCGCCGTACTGGCCGCGGCCGCCGCGCTGCCTGACCGCGCGGCAGCTCGACGTGCCGCCCGGCGGATCGCGGGTGGCGGTGGCGGGGATCGTCGTCTGCCGCCAGCGGCCGGGCACCGCCAAGGGGGTGATCTTCCTGACGCTGGAGGACGAGACCGGCACCGCCAACATCGTGGTCTGGGCCAATATGTTCGAGCGCTTCCGCCGGGCGGTGATCGCTGGCCGCTGCCTCAAGGTGACCGGGCGGCTGCAGCGCGACGGCGACGTGGTTCACGTGGTGGCCGAGCGCATCGAGGACATCTCGCCGCTTCTCGACGAGATTGTGGGGATCGAGGCGCTCCCGGCTGGCGCCGCTATCCCCTATGTGGCGCCCAAGGGCGAGGGGTCGTGGCGGCCGCTGGGGTGGTCCTGAGGCCGGAAGCCTGCGCCTCCCGCGTCAGCTCGAGAGGTTCAGCGCCACGAAGCGCGGCTGACCTTCGCGGCGGACGAGAAGCAGGATCGAGTTGCGTCCGGCGGCTTCGGCCGCGTCGATGCGGGTCTGGAAGTCCTTGGCGTCCGCCACCGCTTCCTGGCCGACCTCGACGATGACGTCGCCCTTGCGCATGCCCTTGGCGTAGGAGTCGGAGTTGACGTCGAGATCGGTCACCACGAGGCCCTGGGTGTCCTTGTCGATCTTGAACTGGTCGCGCAGCGAGTCGTTGAGCGGGACCACGGTCATGCCGAGCACGCTCTGCTCGGGCGGCGGCGCGGCGTCGGGCGGCGCGCCGGGCGCCGCCGCCGCAACCGCGTCGGTGTCCTCGAGCAGGCCAACCTCGACCTTGAGCGTGGTCTGGGCTCCGTCGCGGTAGACCACCACGTCGACGGTCTTGCCGACCGTGGTGTCGGCGACGATGCGCACCAGTTCGCGGGTGTCGGTGATGTCCTTGCCGTCGAAGCTGACCACGACATCGCCAGCCTTCATGCCGCCCGCCTGCGCCGGGCCGTCGGGCACGTCGGTGACGAGCGCGCCCTTGGCCTCCTTGAGGCCGATCGCGTCGGCCACGTCCTTGTCGACGTTCTGGATGCGCACCCCGAGCCAGCCTCGGCGGGTCTCGCCGAAATCGCGAAGCTGGTCGACGACGCGGCTGACCACCGCCGAGGACATGGCGAAGCCGATGCCGATCGAGCCGCCGTTGGGCGAAAGGATCGCCGTGTTCACGCCGATGACGCCGCCGGTCATGTCGAACAGCGGACCGCCGGAGTTGCCGCGGTTGATCGCGGCGTCGGTCTGGATGAAGTCGTCGTAGGAGCCCTGGAGCGTGCGGTTGCGCGCCGAGATGATGCCGGCGGAGACCGAGAAGCCCTGGCCGAGCGGGTTGCCGATGGCGAGGACCCAGTCGCCGACCCGCGCTGCGTCGGAATCGCCGAAATCCACGAAGGGCAGCGGCGTCTCGCTGTCGACCTTCAGCACCGCGATGTCGGTGCGCAGGTCGCGGCCGACCAGGTGGGCATCGAGGTTGCCGCCGTGGAAGAGCTCGACCGAGATCTCGTCGGCGCTGTCGATGACGTGGTTGTTGGTCACGATGTACCCGTCGGGCGATACGATGAAGCCCGAGCCGAGCGCGCTCGATTTCTGCTCGCGCTTTGGCGCGTTCGGCTGGCGGTCCATGAAGTCGCGGAAGAAGTCCTCGAACGGCGAGCCCGGCGGGATCACCGGGCGCATGCTGTCGTCGACCTCGGCCACGGTGGTCGTGGTGGTGATGTTGACCACGGCAGGGCTGAGGCGGTCTGCCAGTTCGGAGAAGCTTTCCGGGACGAAGCGCGGACCGGGATCGACCTTGAGCGGCCCAGCGGCGGTTTCCGCTGCGCCGAGAACCGGTGCCAACGCAAGCGCCAGCGCCAGCGCGGGCGCCGCAAAGAGGCCAGTCCGATCGCCCAAATGTGCCAACTCGCCTCTCCTTGCCGGCGGTGTGCCGGGCTCCGCTCGCCTGGATTCTGATGCGCGCCGCCAAGCGCGCAAGTCACGCCTTCGTGCGCCGGCGCGGCCTTCAGCTTTTCACGCCCCCGCGAACCAGACAAGAGCGATGCCGACTGTCACCGCCAGCAGGCCGATCGTGCGCCGGCGGTCGGGGTCCATCCGCGCGATCATCTCCAGAGCCTCCCGCATCCGGGACGGCGCCAGCGCCAGCATCAGTCCTTCGACGATCGCCACGAGGCCGAGGCCGAGCAGCAGATCGTTAATCATTCAGGCCCGCGTTCGCGCTCGGAGCCGGCGCGACGGGGGCCCGCGCCGTGGCGGCTCCGGGCGACCCGTTCGGGTCCGGGGTGTGCAGGTAGTCGAAGAAGGCGCTGTCGGGCTCGACCATCAGCGTGGCGTTGTCGCCCCTGAGCGAGGCCTTGTAGGCGTCCATCGAGCGCATGAACGCGAAGAACTCGGGATCGGCGCCATAGGATTCCGCGAGGATGCGGTTGCGCTCGGCGTCGGACTGGCCGCGGATGACCTCGGCGTCGCGCTGTGCCTCCGAGACGATCTCGATGGCAGTGCGGTCGGCCTGGGCGCGGACGCGCTGCGCCGCCTCGTTGCCGCGCGCCCGCTCGTCGGCCGCCTCGCGCTCGCGCTCGGCCTTCATGCGGTCGAACGTGGCGGCGAGGTTCTGCTCGGGCAGGTCCGCCCGCTTCAGCCGGACGTCGATGATCTCGATGCCGAGATCGCGCGCCTCGACGATCGCCGCATCGCGGATGCGGTTCATCAGCCCGACCCGGTCGGCCGAAAGCACGGCCTCCGAGCGCACGGCGCCGAGCGCCTCGCGGACGTTGGCGTTCAGGATCGCCTCGAGCCGCTGGCTGGCCGCGTTCATCCCGCCGACGCCCACGGCGCGGCGGAACTGGCTGACGTCGGAGATGCGCCAGCGGGCGAAGGCGTCGACGATGAGCCGGCGGTCGTCGAGCGGCGTGACCTCGAGCGCGTTGGTGTCGAGGCCCTGGATGCGGCTGTCGTAGTAGACCACGTTCTGGATGAACGGGATCTTGAACGCGAGGCCAGGCTTTTCCTTGACCTCGCGGACCTGGCCGAACTGCAGGACCATCGCCTTCTGCCGCTCGTCCACGGTGAAGATCGAATTGAGCAGCAGGAAGCCCAGGAAGACGAGGAGAGCGATGAGGATCGGGGCGCGGCGCATCAGTTGGTTCCTCCGGCGGTCGCGGCGGGAGCCGGCGCCAGCGGCTTGAGCTGGTCGAGCGGCAGGTAGGGCACGACGCCGTTGCCGTTGCCCGACGGGGTGTCGAGCAGGAACATCCGGACGTTGCCGAGCACGCTTTCCATGGTCTCGAGGTAAAGCCGCTTGCGGGTGATCTCGGGCGCCTTGACGTACTCCGCCTCGACTGCGGTGAAGCGGCTGGCCTCGCCCTGCGCCGCGTTGACCACCTTGGCGCGGTAGCCTTCGGCCTCCTGCAGGATCTGCGCCGAGTTGCCTCGGGCGGCGGCGAGGTTCTTGTTGGCGTAGGCGTCGGCCTGGTTCTGCAGCGTCGAGCGCTCCTGCCGCGCGGCCTGCACCTCGCGGAAGCTGTCGATGACCTGCTGCGGCGGGTCGGCTTTGTCGAAGTTCACCCGGACGATGTTCACGCCGGAGCCGTATTCGTCGAGCGTCTGCTGGATCAGGTCCTTGACCTCCTGGCTGATCACGCCGCGGTCGCGGCTGAGGATCGGCGAGAGCTGCGAGCGCGACACGACCTCGCGCATCGCGGATTCCGCAACGGCCTGGATGGTCGAGGTGGGATTGGAGAGGTTGAAGATGAACTCGGTGGGGTCGCGGACGTTCCAGACCACCTGGAAGGTGATGTCGACGATGTTCTCGTCGCCGGTCAGCATCAGGCCGGCGCTGGCCCCGCGGATGGTGCCCGAGCCGATGTCCTCGGTGTTCTCGCGGGTGACCTGCACGATCTCGTGGGTGACGATCGGCCAGGGCGCGAAGTTGAGGCCCGGCTCGCCGATGCAATCGCCGCGGCATTCGCCGAAGGTCAGCTCGACCGACTGCTCCTCGGGACGCACGGTGTAGAACGACATGACGAGCCAGAGGCCCACCAGCACAACGGCGGCGATCACGAGCCCGCGGCGGCCGATGAGGCC
>CAWFYR010000020.1:0-73402 GCA_963819995.1 uncultured Alphaproteobacteria bacterium
GTCCGAGACCCGCGTCGCCGTCGGCGACATCATGGCCGAGCGGCGGCCGCTGGCGCCGCTGGTCGACGGCCTCGGGACGCGGGCGCGCGCCTATGTCCAGGTCCAGACCGGCTGCGATCACCGCTGCACGTTCTGCATCATTCCGTTCGGCCGCGGCAACTCGCGCAGCGTTCCCGCGGCGACGGTGGTGGAGCAGGTCGCCCGGCTGGTGGATCGCGGCTTCAACGAGGTCGTGCTGACCGGCGTCGATCTCACCAGCTGGGGCGCCGACCTCGACGGCGTCGCCGAGGCTCGGCGACCTTGTGGCGCGCGTTCTCGCGGGCGTGCCCGACCTCGCGCGCCTGCGCCTCTCGTCAATCGACCAGGTCGAGGCCGACCCGAGGCTGATCGAAGTGCTTGCGGGAGAGCCCCGGGTGATGCCGCACCTGCACCTCTCGCTTCAGGCCGGCGACGACATGATCCTGAAGCGGATGAAGCGGCGGCACCTGCGCGACGACGCCATCGCGTTCTGCGCGGCGATGCGGGCGGCGCGGCCGGACATGGTCTTCGGCGCCGACATCATCGCGGGGTTTCCCACCGAAACCGAGGCGATGTTCGAGAATTCGCTGCGGCTGGTCGAGGAATGCGGCCTGACCTGGCTGCACGTCTTTCCCTACAGCGCGCGCTCGGGAACCCCGGCTGCCCGGATGCCGCAAGTGGACGGAACTCGAATAAGAGAGCGCGCCCGACGCCTGCGCGCCCTCGGCTCGACGCGCGTCGCCGCTCATCTGGCCGAGATGCAAGGCAGGTCCGTAAAGCTGCTGATGGAGAAGGCCAGCTCCGGAAGAACCGAGGGCTTCGCTCCCACGCAGATCTCGTCGCACCATCCTCCAGGCTCGATCGTTGCGGCCCGGATCACCGGTCAGGAGGAAGGCGTCCTTCTGGCCGAAGCCTCATAGGGGCAGATGCCCCCCGAAAGGGGGCACCTGCGCTGGTATTACATCTGCTGCTGGGTTTCGGCCGCCTGGTCGCTGACGGCATCGCCGGCCGCGGAAACGTCCTTGCCCGCGCCCTTCATGGTATTGCAAGCTGACAGTGCAGCGACGGCCACGAGTGCCAGCAGGATATTGCGGGTCATTTTTTTCTCTCCGTTGGTCGGTTCATTCGGAACCGCACTTCAACGCCCAAAGTGGCTTCCGGGTTCCCGGCGGCGTGAAATACCGCTGATCGAGGCCGACAGCCGTTTGCGTCGGGCGCTTTCGTATTATATTCGTTGCGTACATTCCTCTGTCGGAGGTCTTCCACCTTGTTTCCGTTGGCCCTGACCCCGCTGGCTTGGCGTGCGGTCCAGATCGGCGCCTTCGCCGCGATGGCCGTCTACGCCTCCCGCCGCAACTCGCACCCCAAGGATGCCGGCCACGAGGAGGTCCTCGACCACCTTCCGGACGGGCTTGCCGCCCACTCGCATCGAGCCGAGGCCGAGCGCGGGGTCCACGCCGCGGGACGCTATCGTCGGGTGCTGCGCTTCGGGTCGCAGGCGGTGGAGATCGAGGCTGCGGGTCTCGGCCGTGTGCGCCTCCGGCGCGCGAGCTGACGTGAGACTTTATCACTCCGCCGGGTCGCCGTTCGTCCGCAAGGTGATGGTCACGGTCCACGAATTGGGTCTGCTGGACCAGGTCGAGCTCGTTCCCGCCGCCGGCAACCCGGTGGCGCCGGGCACCATGCCGGCGGAACGCAACCCGCTCGGCAAGGTCCCGACGCTCGAGCGCGAGGACGGCCCGGCGCTCTACGACAGCCCGGTCATCTGCGCCTACCTCAACGACGCCGCCGGCGGCGGCCTCTACCCGGCGAAGCCGCGGCTCTGGGAATCGCTGACGCTCGAAGCGACCGGCGACGGCATCATGGATGCCGCCGTCCTCATGCGCTACGAGACGACGATCTGGCCGGACGAGACCCGGCCGGCCTGGCTGGACGCCCAGTGGCTCAAGGTCACCCGCACGCTCGACGCACTCGAGGCCCGCTGGATGTCCCACCTCGCCGGACAGATCGACATCGGCCAGGTCGCGATCGGCTGCGCCCTCGGCTACCTCGACTTCCGCCACGACGCGCGGGCCTGGCGCACCGGGCGGCCGGCGCTCGCGGCCTGGGCGGCACGCTTCTCCGAGCGGCCGTCGATGCAGGCGACGCTGCCCGCCTGAGGCGGCATCGGAAGGTGCGCGGCATGGACGAGATCAGCTTCACCCTCGACGGCCGCGCCGTAACGGCCGCCCCCGGCGAAAGCCTCTGGGACGTGGCGCTCAGGACGGGCAACCGCATCCCGCACCTCTGCCACGCCGACGCGCCGGGCTACCGCGCCGACGGCAACTGCCGCGCCTGCATGGTCGAGATCGAAGGCGAGCGCGTCCTCGCCGCCTCCTGCATCCGCAAGCCGCTTGCCGGGATGGTGGTCACGACGAACAGCGAGCGCGCCGAGAAGGCGCGCGCCATGGTGGTGGAACTGCTTCTCGCCGACCAGCCGCCGCCCGAGGCGGCGCACGACCGCTCCAGCCACTTCCGCGAGATGGCGGCGCTGCAGGGCGTCTCCGCAAGCCGCTTCCCGCCGCGCCCGCAGGCCGAGGTGCCGCTGCTCGACGCCAGCCACGTGGCGATGCGCGTCAACCTCGACGCCTGCATCCACTGCAATCTCTGCGTCCGCGCCTGCCGCGAGGTCCAGGTCAACGACGTGATCGGCATGGCCGGGCGCGGCTTCGGCGAAGCGATCGTCTTCGACATGGCCGACCCGATGGGCGCCTCGACCTGCGTCGCCTGCGGCGAATGCGTGCAGGCCTGCCCGACCGGCGCGCTGATGCCCGCGACGCGTGCTCGACGCCGAGGAGCGCGGCGACAGCGCCGCCTTCGACCGCGAGGTGCACTCGGTCTGCCCCTACTGCGGCGTCGGCTGCCAGATCGCCTACAAGGTCCGGGACGGCCGCATCGCCTGGGTGGACGGCCTCGACGGCCCGGCCAACGACAACCGGCTCTGCGTCAAGGGCCGCTTCGGCTTCGACTACGCCACGCATCCCCACCGGCTGACCCGGCCGCTGATCCGCCGCGACGACGCCCCCGCCAAAGGCCTGAACGTCGATCCGGCCAACCCGCTGACGCACTTCCGCGAGGCCAGCTGGGAGGAGGCGCTGGACCTGGCCGCCGGTGGGCTCGACGCCCTGCGCACGGCCCATGGCGGCAAGGCGGTGGCGGGCTTCGGCAGCGCCAAGTGCTCGAACGAGGAGGCCTACCTCTTCCAGAAGCTGATCCGTCAGGCCTTCGCGCACAACAACGTCGACCACTGCACCCGGCTCTGCCACGCCTCCTCGGTTGCGGCACTGATGGAGAACGTCGGCTCGGGCGCGGTCACCGCGACCTTCAACGAGATCGAGAACGCCGACGTCGCCATCGTCATCGGCGCCAACCCCACCGAGAACCACCCGGTCGCCGCGACCTACTTCAAGCAGTTCGCCAAGCGCGGCGGCCAGCTCATCGTGATGGACCCGCGCGGCATGGGGCTGAAGCGGCACGCGACGCACATGCTGCAGTTCCGCCCCGGCACCGACGTGGCGCTCCTGAACGCGATCATGAACGTGATCGTCGAGGAAGGCCTGACCGACCGGCAGTACATCGACGGCTTCACCGAAGGCTTCGCCGCGTTCGCCGAGCACATCCGCGGCTTCCCGCCCGAGAAGATGGCGCCGCTCTGCGGCGTCGACGCGGCGGTGATCCGCGACGTCGCCCGGACCTTCGCCCGCGCGCGGGCCGGCATGATCTTCTGGGGCATGGGCATCTCGCAGCACATCCACGGCACCGACAACTCGCGCTGCCTGATCTCGCTGGCGCTGCTCTGCGGCCACGTCGGGCGGCCGGGCACCGGTCTCCATCCGCTGCGCGGCCAGAACAACGTGCAGGGCGCCTCCGACGCCGGCCTGATCCCGATGTTCCTGCCCGACTACCAGCCGGTCGGCAACGACGGCGGTGCGCTCGCTCTTCCGCGACGTCTGGAGCGGCACCGAGACCGACCCGGTGCCCGGCCTCACCGTGGTCGAGATCCTCGACGCCATCCACGCCGGCACCGTCCGCGGCATGTACATCATGGGCGAGAACCCGGCGATGTCCGACCCCGACGTCGAGCACGCCCGCGACGCGCTCGCCAAGCTCGACCATCTGGTCGTCCAGGACGTCTTCCTGACCGAGACCGCGAACTTCGCCGACGTGATCCTGCCGGCGTCGGTCTGGCCGGAGAAGACCGGAACCGTCACCAACACCAACCGCCAGGTGCAGATGGGCCGCAAGGCGATCGAGCCGCCGGGCGAGGCCCGCGAGGACTGGCGGATCACCGTCGACATCGGCCGCAGGCTCGGGCTCGACTGGACCTACGCGCATCCGCGCGAGGTCTTCGCCGAGATGAAGGCCACGATGAAAAGCCTCGACCACATCACCTGGGACCGGCTCGAGGCCGAGAACGCGGTGACCTATCCCTGCCTCGGCGACGACGAGCCCGGCCAGGCGGTGGTCTTCGGCGACGGCTTTCCGCGCGCCTCGGGCCGGGCGAGCTTCACGCCGGCCAAGGTGCTGCCCCCGGCCGAGGTGCCCGACCGCGACTATCCGTTCGTGCTGACCACCGGGCGGCAGCTCGAGCACTGGCACACCGGCTCGATGACCCGCCGGGCGAGCGTGCTCGACGCGCTGGAGCCCGAAGCCACCTGCTCGCTGCACCCCGCGACGCTGCGCCGGCTCGGCGTGGCGCCCGGCGAGGCGGTGCGGCTGACGACGCGCCGCGGCACGGTGGCGCTCAAGGCGCGCGCCGACCGGGCGGTCGCCGAGGACATGGTCTTCATCCCCTTCGCCTACGTCGAGGCGGCGGCAAACATCCTGACCAATCCGGTTCTCGACCCCTGGGGCAAGATCCCCGAGTTCAAGTTCGCGGCCGTCCGGGTCGAGCCCGCCGAGGCCATCCAGGCGGCGGAGTAGCGGCGTCAGCCCGCCGTCACCGTCCAGGGCGCGTCGTAGCGGTGTTCCTGAAGGTTGTTGCCCGGGCCGATGCGGTCGACGATCAGGAACCGCGCCGGACGGCGGAGCGGCGTCAGGACCCCGTGCCAGACGTTGCGCAGGTAGTTCACCCCCTGCCCCGGGCCGGTGAGAAACGCCCGCGGCGTTCCCGGCCGCCCGTCCTTGTCGGGGGCGACGATGACGAGGAACGGGTCCTCGGTCATCGGCACGAAGGCCTGGCTGCCCAGCGGATGCCGCTCGACCAGGCTGAAGACCAGCGGCATCGGATACGGCCGGCCATAGCCGATGCTGATGCCGGCACGCGCCCCCTCCCCGGTGAACTCCATTCGCGCGAGGTCGTGAAACCGGTCGCACATCCCGTCATTGATCGGATGGCTCTCGCCGCCGGTCTCCAGCACATCGCCGAACGCCGCGAAGGCGGCAGCGGTCAGCGGCACGGCCGCCAGGGTGCGGGCATCGGCGCTCATCAGAAATCCCCCTTGTCGCTGGCCGCTGCGCCTGAACCCGCACCACCCGGCTGTCAAGAGGCGTGGACCGCGCGGCCGCGTCTGGCTAGGTTCCCCGGGAACCCGGACGGAGACAGCCTCTTGGACACCGTGACCGCCTACGACGCGCTGACCGTTCACCTCCGCCGCCTCACGGCTCTCGAGCAGGTGGCGGGCCTCCTCAACTGGGACCAGGAGACCCAGATGCCTCCCAAGGGCGCGGCGCAGCGCGCCGAACAGGCCGCCGCCGTGGCCTCGGCGATCCACGCCCAGGCAAGCGACGCGCGCATCGCCGAGTGGATCGACGCCGCGGGACCGCAGGAAGGCCCGGCCGCCGTGAACCTCGCCGAAGCGGCGCGGCTTCACGCACGCGCGGTGCGAATCCCTGCCGAGCTCGCGGCGGAGCTGGCAAGCGCAGCCGTGCAGGCGCAGACGGCATGGGAGGCCGCGCGCGAGGCGAACGACTTTGCGGTCTTCGCGCCGATGCTGTCGCGCATGGTGGATCTCAAGCGCGAGGAGGCCCGATGCCTCGCCCCGGACGGACAAAGCGGCTACGACGCCCTCCTCGACGACTACGAGCCCCGGACGACGGCGGCCGAGCTCGAGGCGCTCTTCGGGCAGCTGCGTCCCGGCCTGAGGTCGCTCCGGGAGCGGATCGCCGCAGCGCAGCAGCCGGCGCCCGCGCTCTCGGGCACCTTCCCGCCCGACCGGCAGCTGGCGCTGTCGCGGCGGCTCGGCGACGTCTTCGGCTACGACTGGGCGGCGGGCCGGATCGACCTCGCGGTGCATCCCTCGTCGTCGGGGTCCGGCGGCGACGTGCGCATCACCACGCGGGTCAACGACGCCGACCCGCGCGAGTGCATCTACTCGACGATCCACGAGGTCGGCCACGGCGTCTACGAACAGGGCCTCGACCCGATGCAGGCGCTGCTGCCCGCGGGCGCCAGCGCCTCGATGGGGGTCCACGAATCCCAGTCGCGGCTCTTCGAGAACCAGCTCGGCCGCAGCCGCGCCTTCTGCGACTGGCTCTTCCCCGCGATGCGCGACGCCTTCGGCGCCATCGGCGTTGCCGACGCCGACGCGCTCTACCACGCGGTCAACCGGGTGGAGACCGGCTTCATCCGGACCGAGGCGGACGAGGTGCACTACAACCTCCACGTTATGATGCGCTTCGACCTCGAGCGGGCGCTCATCGAGGGCGGGCTTGCGGTGAGCGAGCTGGACGTTGCCTGGAACGAGCGGTTCGCCGCGGACTTCGGGCGGCAGGTGCCGGACGCCCGGCGGGGCGTGCTGCAGGACGTGCACTGGTCGGTCGGGCTCTTCGGCTACTTCCCGACCTACACCATCGGCAATCTCTATGCGGCGGAACTCCACGCGGCGCTGCGACGGGCGCTGCCCGACCTCGATGCGCTGCTCGCGGCCGGCGACCTTGGCCCGGTCGTCCGCTGGCTCGGCCAACACATCCACCAGCGCGGGCGGCTCCTCTCGCCGCGCGCGCTGATCGCCGAGGCCTGCGGCCGCGATCCCGACGCGGCGACGCTGCTCGCGCAGCTCGAAGCGAAATACGGCGGCCTCTACGCGCTCTGAGCGCGCGATTTCGTTCCTGAACGCAATCGGCGGAACGTCGGCGCTCCCATTGAGTTGGGGAACCATTGGCGCAGCGAGTACCCGTAAGATCATGACGCTCTTCGAGTTGCCAACCCGTGCCCCGGCACGCTCGCTTGCGTGAACGAAGTCTTTGCGTGCGAAGGGAGACAACCACCATGCAGCAAGATACGGATCAACTGACCGACCCGATGAACCCCAAGGTCGGCACGACCGGCGAAGGTAGCGCCGGACGCAACCTCAGCGATACCGCACACGAGGCGAGCGCTGCTGCCAAGGAAAAGCTCGGCGGCCTCCGCGACGAGGCGCAATCGGCCGTCGACAACGCGAAGTCCGCGGCGATGGACAAGACCGAGGAGGTCAAGGGCCAGGCAGCGGGCGAGATCGACCGCACCGCGCACGGGCTCGAAGCCGCGGCCGACGACCTGGAAGGCTCGCCGATGCAGCAGGATCTGCTGCGCGAGGCCGCCGACGGCCTCCGCCAGATCGCGCAGGCCGTTCAGGGCAAGAGCGTCGGCGAGATGGTCGGCGACATCTCCGATTTCGGACGCCGCAATCCGCTGGCCTTCCTCGGCGGCGCAGCCCTCGCAGGCTTTGCGCTCGCACGCTTCGCCCGGGCCGGCTCGCCCGACGCTACAGCGGGCGGCTCGTCCTACGGCACCACCGGCGGTTCGTCCTACGGCACCACCGGCGGCACCAAGGGCGGCTCTGCTTACGGCACCACCGGCGGCACCGCGGGCGGTTCGTCCAGCGCCAGCATGGGCGGCTCGTCCGGCGGCACCGTGGGTGGCGGCGTCGGCTACGGCTCGAGGGAAGGCACCAACGTCGGCCTGACGGAGAGCGAGACCAAGCGGCCCGAGACCAAGACGTGGCCAAAGTCTGACTTTGCCGGAGGGTCCGAGAATGGCTGACGTTCAGGAGCGTTCCACAGCCGGCCTCATGGGTGATCTGATCGACCAGGTCACCCAGCTGGTTCGCAAGGAGACCCAGCTCTTCCGGGCCGAGATGAACGAGAAGGCGAACCAGGCCATGGTTGCCGCCGGCGCCATCGTTGCGGCCGCCGTCGTCGCCATCACGGCGCTGAACGTGCTGGCAGCCGCGCTGGTCGCGGCACTCAGCAACGCCGGCATCCCGGGCGCGTGGTCGGCGGTGATCGTCGGCGTCGGTCTGGCGATCGTCGCTTACATCCTGGCCAACCGGGGCATGCACAACCTCAAGGCCAGCAGCCTGACACCCGAACGCACGGTGCGTGCGGCCTCGCACGACGCCTCGATGGTCAAGGAGAAGATCTGATGTCCGATACTAGCACGAATCCTGGCGATCGCAGCGTGACGGAGCTGGAGCGCGAGGTCGACCAGGAGCGCGCCCGCGTCTCTGCGACCGTCGACGAGCTGCAGACCCGCGCCTCGGCCGCCAACATCCTCGATCAGGTGGTCAAGGCCGTCACCGAGAACGGCGGCGACGTCAGCCGCAATCTCGGTCGCTCGCTCCGCGACAACCCGATGGCCGCACTCCTGACCGGCGTCGGCGTGGCCTGGCTGATGGCCGGCGGCGGCAGCAGCAGGCAGACCGTCGCCGACGGTGGCCGCGACAGCTTCCGGCGCTATCCCGACACCGACCGGTATCCCGAGACGGGCCGCTATTCCGAGACGGAATTCGGCACCGATACCGACTTCGTTGCCGGCGAAACCTACGTGCGGCCGTCGTTCGCTGAAGGTGGCACGGACGAGGAAGGCTCCGACGAAGGCAGCGGCATCGGCGGCAGGCTTTCCGACGCCGCCCACCGCGTCGGCGATGCGGTTTCCGGCGCCGTCGGCGGCCTGCAGGATCGGGCCTCCGGTCTCTCCTCGGGCATGTCGCACTCCGCGCGGTCGGCCTACGACAGCACGCGCGGGGCGGTCGGCAGCGCCGGCCGAGGCGCACGCCACCAGATGGGCGGCTTGCGCAACGGCGCGGCCGGCGCGGGCGAAAGCATCCAGAACGGCTTCGACACGCTCGTCGAAGAGCAGCCGCTGGTCCTCGGCGCCTTAGCCATGGCGCTCGGCGCCGCGGTCGGCGGCGTGCTGCCGCGGTCCAACGCCGAGGACCGGATGTTCGGCGCCCGCGCCGACGAGGCCAAGCAGAAGGTCCAGAACATGGTCCAGGAGCAGGGCAGCAAGCTCCAGGACGTCGCCAGCGCCGTTGTCGACGAGGCGGTGGAGATCGCCCACGAGGCAACCGACGAGGCCGGCCGCAACCTGCCTTCGGGCCGGGAGATGGCCGACGCGGCCGACCGCAAGGTCCACGAGACCGCCGACCGGCTCAAGCAGGCCGCGTCCGAAACCGGACGCGACCCAAACCGGGTCTGATACGACAAGCGGGGGCCCACGGGCCCCCGCTTTCGTCAGTGGCCCGGATTGATCTTGGTGATCTTCGAGCCTTGGACGGTCGCGCCCGCCATCAGCCCCTGCTGCCCGACGACGAACGCCACGATCGGGTCCTGGATGGTGCTCGACGTCGCGCCGACACTCATCCCCTCGTCAGCCACGGTGACCGTAGCGTCGGCGCCGACCTCGAGCCCCTTGCTGCGGTCGAGGTACTTGAGCGCGTCCTCGTTCATGAAGAACATGATCTCCGAGAACGACTGCGCACCGATCTGGAAACCGAACGAAGCGGCGGCGATGTTGTAGTAACCGGTGGTGACGCCGTTGCGCCGGAGCGCCCCCTCGCCGTACTGGCCGCCGACCCCGAAGCCCGCCTCGACGATGTTGGGGAAGATCAGCACCGCGATCGCCTTGTCGGAGATCGCCCGCGCGGCCTCGGAGGTCTCGAGGAGATGCTTCAGGGCGATGTCCGCCTTGGCGTCGATCTCCGAGGCCGAGGCGGCCCGGGCCGGTCCAGCCGGCGCCGCCACCGCCGCGAGGCCCAGAAGGGCCAGCCCCGCCCAAGTCCGCTTCAATCGGTTCATTTCACGTCTCCTCATCTCTTCTTGCGGCAAGGGTCAGGACCAGCTGACGCCCTCTCCGCGGCGCTCCGCGAACGTCCTGCAAGGCAACCCGGCGGTTCGCGCCCGAGTTCCGCAAGCCGGCAGTCAGGCGGCGAGCCGTCGCCCCTCGTCATCGAAGTGGAACGTACGGGCGGGATCGGGCGTCAGGTGCACGGTCTCGTCCACCACGTACTGGTGCTCGCCGAAGCGGCGCACGGTCAGCAGGCCGTGCGGATCGGTGCGGATGTAGACGTTGGTCTCGCCGCCGAGGTGCTCGACATGGCTGACGGTGCCGGGAAACGTGCCGCCCTCCCGGCTGATCTCGAGATGCTCGGGACGGATGCCGAGCGTCTTGCCCGGCGCGCCGAGCGGCCCGGCCTCCAGAAAGTTCATCTGCGGCGACCCGATGAAGCCGGCCACGAAGGTGTTGGCCGGATCGTTGTAGAGCTCCATCGGCCGGCCGGTCTGCTCGACCCGCCCCGCGTTCAGCACCACGATCCGGTCGGCGAGCGTCATCGCCTCCACCTGGTCGTGGGTCACGTAGATCATCGTGGCCTTGAGCTCGCGGTGCAGCCGCGCGATCTCGATGCGGGTGTTGACCCTCAGCGCCGCATCGAGGTTGGACAGCGGCTCGTCGAAGAGGAAGAGCTTCGGCGTCCGCACGATCGCGCGGCCGATCGCGACCCGCTGGCGCTGGCCGCCGGAGAGCTCGCCCGGCCGGCGCGCCAGCAGCGGCTCGAGCGACAGCATCCGCGACGCGGTGGCGACGCGCTCGGCGACCAGGTCGGACGCCGCCCCGGACTGCTTCAGGCCGAGCGCCATGTTGTCGCGCACGTTCAGGTGCGGGTAGAGCGCGTAGGACTGGAAGACCATCGCGATCTCGCGCTTGCTCGGCGGCGTCAGGTTCACCCGCGCCCCGTCGATCATGATGTCGCCCGAGGTGGTGTCCTCGAGCCCCGCGATCATCCTGAGCAGCGTGGACTTGCCGCAGCCGGACGGACCGACGAAGACGCAGAACTCGCCGTCTTCAACCGTCAGATCGACGCCCTTGATGACCTCGGTCTGGCCGAAGGCCTTGGTGACGCCGGTGAGCGAGAGCGAACCCATGCCGTTCCTCTTACAGCTTCACGGGCCGGCCGCAACGCACGCTCTCGTCCGCGGCGAGGCAGACCCGCAGGGACTGCACGGCGTCCTGCATGTGGCGGGTCAGGTCGAGGTCCTCGGCGATGGCGCGCGCGACGAACGCCGCCTCGCGGTCGCAGAGGTCCTGGTGGCCCGGCTCGTCGGCCATGCTGAGGTCCTGGTCGGGCTCGCCCACCCGGTGCAGCCGCAGCAGCGAGGTCGCGGTGTGGGTGTCGATGTCGTCGGAGCGGGCGGTCTCGGGCATGCGGATCGAGACCGCACCGTTGGGGCTGACGACGTCCTTCACGAAGAACGCGGTGTCGGACATCATCGGCCCCCACCCGGCCTCGTACCAGCCGAGCGAGCCGTCGGCGAAGAGCACCTGGAAGTGGCCGTAGTTGTACATGTCCTCCGCGATCTCCGGCGACAGCCGCAGGCCCATGCCCCGGACCTCGACCGGGGCGGCGTCGGTGATCTGGCACATCACGTCGACGTAGTGCACGCCGCAGTCGACGATGGGCGACGTGGTCTGCATCAGCGCCTTGTGCGCCTCCCAGGTCGGCCCCGAAGACTGCTGGTTGAGGTTGAGCCGGAAGACGAACGGCGGGCCGAGCCGGCGGGCCTCGGCGATCAGCCGCTGCCAGGACGGATGGTGCCGCAGGATGTAGCCGACCACGACCTTGCGGCCGGTCTCGATCGCCTTGGCCGCGACCCGCTCGGCGTCTGCGGCGGTGGTGGCGAGCGGCTTTTCCACGAAGACGTGCGCGCCGGCGTCCATCGCGGCGCAGGCATAGTCGGCGTGGCTGTCGGAATAGGTGGCGATCGAGACGAGGTCGGGCTTCAGCCGCGCCAGCGCCTCGTCGAAGTCGGCCGTCACGTCGTAAAGCCGCAGCTCCGGCGGCAGCGCCGGCTCCGACCGGTTGACCAGGCCGACGATCTCGAAGGCGGGGTCGCGATGGTAGGCGAGCGCGTGGCTCCGCCCCATCGTCCCGAGCCCGGCGACTAGCGTGCGGATCATGCACGCCTCGCTTTGTCGAAGATGAACACCATGTATTTCAATGACTTACCTGTAATTTCACGCGTGTTACGGCTCACTTCACGGCCCCGGCGGTGATGCCGCGGATCAGCTGGCGCGAGAAGATCAGGTAGAGCACCAGCACCGGCAGGATCGCCAGCGACAGCGCCGCGAGCACCGCGTTCCAGTTGGTGACGAACTGGCCGATGAAGACCTGCGCGCCGAGCGTCACCGTCTTGGTCGCCTCGGCCGGCGCCAGGATCAGCGGGAACCAGAGGTCGTTCCAGATCGGGATCATCGAGAAGACCGCCACCGTCGCCATCGCGGGCCGGACCAGCGGCAGCACCAGCCGGAAGAAGATGCGGTACTCCGAGAGCCCGTCGATGCGCCCGGCGTTCTTGAGGTCGTCCGAGACCGTCCGCATGAACTCCGCCAGGATGAAGACCGCCAGCGGCAGCCCCTGGGCGGTGTAGACGAGGATCAGCGCCAGCAGCGTGTTGACCAGCCCCGAGGCCACCATCAGCTGCAGGATGGCAACGGTGCCGAGCCGGATCGGGATCATGATCCCGAGCGCGAGGTAGAGCCCCATCAGCCGGTTGCCGCGAAAGCGGTATTCCGAGAGCGCGAAGGCCGCCATCGCCCCGAAGAGCAGGATCGCCGCCAGCGACACCACGGTGACGATCAGGCTGTTCTGGAAGTAGTGCAGGAAATCGCCCTGATCGAGCACCGTCCGGTAGCCGACCAGATCGAACGTCTCCCGGCCCGGCAGCGCCAGCGGATCGGCGAAGATCGCCCGGCGCGACTTGAACGAGTTGATGACGATCACGAACACCGGGAAGAGCGCGATCAGCGTGTAGACGATCAGGATGCCGTGGGCGGCGACGCTGCGGGAAATCGAGGTGCGGGCCGTGGCCATCGGTCTCGCGGACTCCCTTGCTTGCGGAGTCCAGCAATCTCACGGCAGCGCCACCGCCGCAAGCCGCTCTGCGCCATGCAGCGAGGCGCTTGCCCCGCGGGCGCAGGCGAGGCAAAAGAGCCGCCCGATGTCCGAGAACCCCGCCTCTCCGCCGCTGATCCTCGCCTCGCGCTCCGCGGCCCGGGCGGCGCTGCTGCGGCAGGCCGGCGTGCCGTTCGAGGTGGTGGTGGCGGCGGTCGACGAAGCCGCCGTCAAGGCGGGCATGCTGGCGGAAAACGCCTCGGCGCGGGACATCGCCGACACGCTGGCGGAGCTCAAGGCGCGGCGCATCGCGGCACGGATGCCGGATAGGCTGGTGCTCGGTGCCGACCAGGTTCTGGTCTGCGAAGGCCGGCTGTTCGACAAGCCGGCCGACCTCCTCGAGGCAGCCAAGCAATTGCTTGCCCTGCGCGGACGGAGACACGAACTGCTTTCCGCCGCGGTGGTGTTCGAAGCCGGCGAGCCGGTCTGGCGTCACATCGGCCGGGCGCAGCTGACGATGCGATCGTTCAGCGGCGATTTTCTCGGCGACTATCTCATCCGAAACGGCAACGACCTGCTTGCGACCGTCGGTTGCTACCGTCTGGAAGACGGCGGAGCGCAGCTCTTCAGCCACGTCGACGGCGACATCTTCACGATCATGGGGCTGCCGCTGCTGGAGCTCCTGGGCTTTCTCAGGACCCGCGGCGTGGTGGCGGAATGACCGCGATCGCCGCCGCTCGCGGGCGTTCTCGGCTGGCCCATCGCGCATTCGCGCTCGCCGCGGCTGCACGGCCACTGGCTGCGCCACTACGGGATCGACGGCTACTACATCCCGATCGCACTGCCGCCGGAACGGTTCGAAGCCGGCCTGCGTGCGCTGCCGGGGCTCGGGTTCCGCGGCGTGAACGTGACGATCCCGCACAAGGAGGCGGCGCTGGCGCTGGCGACGACGGTAAGCGAGCGCGCCCGCGCGGTCGGCGCCGCCAACACGCTGACCTTCGCGCCGGATGGCGCGATCGACGCCGACAACACCGACGGCTACGGCTTCATCGCCAACCTCCGCCAGGAAGCGCCCGGCTGGCGCGCCGCAGCCGGACCCGCGCTGGTGCTCGGCGCCGGCGGCAGCGCCCGCGCGGTGGTGGAGGCGCTGCTCGCCGAAGGCGCGCCCCAGGTCCGGATCGCCAACCGCAACCGCGCCCGGGCCGAGGCGCTGCAGGCGCACTTCGGCCCGCGCACCACGGCGCTCGACTGGGCGGAGGCGGAGACCGCAGCGGCGGATGCCGCGACCATCGTCAACACCACGCCGCTCGGGATGGGTGCCAGCACCGAGCTGCCGCTGCGGCTCGACGGCGTCCGCTCGGCGCTGGTGACCGACCTCGTCTACGGCGCCTCGCCGACGCCGTTCGTCGCCGAGGCGCGCCGGCTCGGGCTGACCGCGGTCGATGGCCTCGGCATGCTGCTCCACCAGGCGGTGCCCGGCTTCGAGCGCTGGTTCGGCCGCCGGCCCGAGGTCGACGCCGCGCTCCGCGCCGCCGTCCTGGCGTGACCGCCCCGCGGCCCTACCGGCTCGGCCTGACCGGATCGGTCGGCATGGGCAAGTCGACGACGGCCGCCTTCTTCCGCGAGGCCGGCGTTCCGGTCTGGGACGCCGACGCATCGGTCCACCGGCTCTACGCCCCGGGCGGCGAGCGCGGTAAGCGCAGTTGCGGGGCTCGCCCCGGAAGCGGTGGTGGACGGTGCCGTCGACCGCGCCCGGCTGCGGCAGGCGGTCGCCGCCCGCGCCGATCTTCTCCCCCGCCTCGAGGCCGAGGTGCATCCGCTGGTGGCGGCCGACCGGACCGCCTTTCGTCGCCGCCCACGCCGATGCGCCATTGATCCTGCTCGACATCCCGCTCCTCTACGAGACCGCTGCCGAACGCGGGCTCGACGGCGTGCTGGTGGTGACCGCCCCCGCCGACGTGCAGCGGACGCGGGTCCTCGCGCGGCCGGGAATGACCGAAGCCACGCTGCAGCGGCTGATGGCGCGGCAGATGCCCGACGCCGAAAAGCGCAGGCGCGCCGATTTCGTCATCGACACGTCGCAAGGCATCGACGCGGCCCGCGCCGACGTCCTATCGTTGATCGCGCGGATCAAGGCGGAGCGGGATGATGCGTGAGATCGTGCTCGACACCGAAACCACCGGCCTCGATCCGGACACCGGCGACCGGATCGTCGAGATCGGCGCGGTGGAGATCGTCAACCACATGCCGACCGGCCGCAGCTTTCATGCCTACATCAACCCCCAGCGCGAGGTGCCGGCGGACGCGGTGGCGGTGCACGGGCTGACGGCGGCGTTCCTCTCCGACAAGCCGGTCTTCACCAGCATCGCCGCGGAGTTCGCGGCGTTCATCGGCGATGCGCGGCTGGTGATCCACAACGCCGGCTTCGACATGAAATTCCTCAACGCCGAGCTTGGCTGGGCCGGCCACCCGAGCCTGCCCTGGGCGCGCGCGGTGGACACGCTCGAGCTCGCCAAGCGGCGGTTTCCCGGCGCGCAGAACAGCCTCGATGCCTTGTGCCGGCGGTTCGGGGTCGACAACTCCGGCCGCGACAAGCACGGGGCGCTGCTCGACAGCGAGCTTCTGGCCGAGGTCTACCTGGAGCTGATGGGCGGGCGCCAGCCCGACCTGACCCTGACCGTCGTCTCGAGCGGTCCCGGCCTCGCCGGCGGCATCGGCTGGACGCCGCCGCCCCGGCCGCGCCCGCTCGCGCTGCGCCTCACTCCGGCCGAGGCCGAGGCGCACGCCCGGTTCGTCGCAACCCTCGGCGAAGCGGCTCTCTGGGCTCAGGCATAACGCCGCTCAGGCTTGTGCGGTCTCGCCGTCGGCGGCCTGACGCCGCGCCAGCTCGGCGCGGTAGAGGCCGAGAAAGTCGATCTGCTCGAGATTGAGCGGGGGAAAGCCGCCGTCGCGGGTCACGTCGCTGACGACCCGGCGCAGGAACGGAAAGACCAGCCGCGGGCATTCGATCATCAGGAGCGGATGGAGCTGCTCGGCCGGCACGTTCTGGATCAGGAAGAGACCGGCGTAGTCGAGCTCCAGGATGTAGAGCTGCGCCTCGGCGAGGCGGGCGTCGACCTTGAGCTTCAGTCCCACTTCGAACCGGTCGCCGGGCTTGGTCTGCGCGTCGATGTTGATCTGGACCTTGATGTCCGGCCGGCCCTCGTTGGCGACCCCTTTCTGCACGGCGATGTTCTCGAACGAGAGGTCGCGGACGTACTGGGTCAGGATCTGCAGCATGGGCGCCGGGGCGGCAGCTTCCGGTGGGGCTGCTCCATTGGTTTCTTCGGCCATCGATTGCTCTTTCGCGCTGTGTCGGATCGGCGGCGGTCTAGCATGGCCGGCCGAAAGCCACAACGCGCGAGGGCCGCCTGGGGCTCGGACTCAGGACTGCGGCCGGGTCCAGCCGGAGCTGCCGCGGCGGCGCGGCGCGTCGCCCTCGTCGACGATTTCGTAGTCCGCCTCGATGGCGTCGGCCGGCCCGGGCGCCCCGCCGCCCTGGCGCCGGGCATGCACGAAGCTCGTCGCCCGCACCGTCACCCGCGACGCGCCCCAGCCGATCAGCAGCGTCCGCACCTGCGGGATCAGGAGCAGCAGGCCGATCGCCGAGGTGAAGAACCCCGGCACCACCAGCAGGAAGCCGGCGACGAAGATCATCGCGCCATGGGCGATCGGGCCGACCGGATCGCCGCCGGCTTGGGCGCTCGCGCGCAGCCGTTCCAGCGCGCGCACGCCTTGCAGCCTGATGGCATAGGTGCCGACAACCGCCGAGAGCAGCACGAGCCCGAGCGTCGGCAGAACGCCGATCGCACCGCCGACCTTGACGAAGAGCGCGATCTCGACGACCGGCACCCCCACGAAGATCAGAAAAAGCCAGATTGCCACGTCAGCATGCTCCATTGCCTCGGGCCATTAGCCAGAACCGGCGCCTTCGGCCATTCCCTTTCGGGCGCTCCAATGGACTTCGCGCCCCCGACCCCTTACATAGGACAGGCAACCATGGGCCGCCATCGCCTGGGTCGGAAAAGTGAAAGGTTGGCCGATGGGCTCGCAAATGATCCAGATAATCATCCTCGCCGGAATTGCCCTCTTCCTGATCCTCCGCCTGCGCAACGCGCTCGGCACGCGCGAAGGCTTCGAAAAGCCGCAGGAGACGCCTGCGCCGGTCCCCGCGGCGCGGCGCGATCGCGGCTTCGACGTGATCGAAGGCGGCTCGGTGGACCCCGACATCGCCGACTTCACCGATCCCGAGAGCGCGACCGGCAAGGCGCTGGCCGCGATGAAGCGGGTCGATCGCGACTTCAGCGTCGCCGATTTCTCGCACGGCGCGCGCGCGGCCTATGAATTGATCGTGATGGCCTACGAGAACGGCGACGTCGACACGCTGCAGCAGCACCTCTCCCCGGAGGTCTTCGAGCCCTTCGCCACGTCGATCGACGCGCGCAAGGCCAAGGGCTATTCGGTCGAGTTCGAGCTTCGCCGGCGTCCGCGAGGTCAAGCTCATGGAGGCGCGCTTCGACCCCGCCACCAACGAGGGCGACATCACCATGCGCTTCGTCGGCGAGCTGACCTCGGTGGTCCGCGACCCGGAGGGCCGCATCGTCGAGGGGTCTCCGAACGAGCTCAAGCAGCAGAAGGATGTCTGGACCTTCAGCCGCACCATGACGTCGGACAATCCCAACTGGCTCCTGACCGGGACCGGCGGCTGACGCACCCGGGCGGAGCATCGTGGCGGGCCGCAAGCGCAGGCTGTCTCCGGAGGAGAGGCAGCTCTGGGATCAGGTCGCCGCGACCGCCACGCCGCTGAAGCCGCAGGCCGCCGATCCGGCCGACCCAGCGACTGAGCCCCTGCCCTCGCGGCCGCCGACTGCCGCCCTGCCGAGGCCCGAGCGCACCCGCCTCGTGCCGCGCGGGCCGGCGCTGCCGCGCACCAGCCTCGATCTCGCCCCCGACCCGCACGCGGCACTCGACCGCGCCACCCCGCACATGGACCGGCGCCGCTTCGAGAAGCTGCGCCGCGGCAAGCTCGAGCCCGAGGCGCGGATCGATCTCCACGGCATGACCAGCGAGCGGGCGCACGCGGCGCTGACCGGCTTCCTGCTCGATGCGCATGCCCGGGACCTGCGGCTGGTGCTGGTCATCACCGGCAAGGGCCGGCAGGACGACAGCGCGATGCAGCCGCACCGCCACGGCATCCTGCGCCACAGCCTGCCGCACTGGCTGTCCGGCCCGCCGCTGCTCGGCCGTGTGCTGCAGCTCGCGCCCGCGCACCAGCGCCACGGCGGCGCCGGCGCGTTCTACGTCTACCTGCGCCGCCAGCGCTGAGGAGAGCCGAGCGCCATGAGCACCCACGACGCCGAGACCGACGTCCGCAACGAGACGATCCTGATCTGGATCGACGGCCGGCTGGTGCCCCGCGCCGAGGCCAGCGTGTCGGTCTACGACAGCGGCTTCCTGCTCGGGGACGGCGTCTGGGAAGGGCTTCGGCTGCACGACGGCCGCTGGGGCTTCCTTGCCGACCACCTCGACCGGCTGTTCGAGGCGGCGCGCGCCATCGACCTCGACCTCGGCCGCGACCGGGCCGGCGTGGCGGCGGCGCTCGAGGAGACCCGCGCCGCCAACGGCATGGTCAGCGACGCGCACGCCCGGCTGATGGTGACGCGCGGGCGCAAGATCAGGCCGTTCCAGCACCCCGGCCTGTCGCGCTCCGGTCCGACGATGGTCATCATCATGGAGCACTCCGCCCCCGCCGCCGGCGCTCGCCCGCGGCGTGCGGCTCGCGACGGTGCCGCAGGTGCGCGGCCTGCCGATGAGCCAGGACCCCAAGCTCAACAGCCACTCCAAGCTCAACTGCGTGCTCGCCTGCATCCAGGCCGAGAAGGCCGGCGCCGACGAGGCGCTGATGCTCGACCCCCTCGGCTTCGTGAACACCACCAACGCCTGCAACTTCTTCATCGTGCGCAAAGGCGAGGTCTGGACCTCGACCGGCGACTACTGCATGAACGGCATCACCCGCGCCAAGGTGATCGAGCTCTGCCGGGCCGACGGCATCCCGGTTTTCGCAAAGAACTTCAGCCTCGTCGACGTCTACGGCGCCGAGGAAGCCTTCCTGACCGGCACCTTCGGCGGCCAGACGCCGGTCGCCGAGATCGACGGCCGCCGGTTCGGCGACGGCGGCGCCGGGCCGGTCACCCGGCGCATCCAGGAACTCTACCGCGACCTGCTCGCCCGTGGCTGATCCGCCGGCCCGGATCGCCATGTGGTCCGGCCCGCGCAATCTCTCGACCGCGATGATGCGGTCCTTCGGCAACCGCGCCGACGTCGCCGAGGTCCGCGACGAGCCGTTCTACGCCGCTTACCTCGCGATGACCGGCAAGGCGCATCCGATGCGCGCCGAGGTGCTCGCCAGCCAGCCGCAGGACTGGCGCGTGGTGGCGGCCGCCTGCGCCGGCGCGCACGGCGCCTGCGGGCAAGCTGGTCTACCAGAAGCACATGACGCACCACATGCTCCCCGAGATCGACCGGGACTGGATCCTCGGGCTCGCCAACGTCTTCCTGATCCGCGCGCCCGAGCGCGTGGTGGCGAGCTATGCCGCGAAGCGGGAGGCGGCGACGCTGCAGGACATCGGCTTCGTGCAGCAGGCCGAGCTCTTCGACCTCGTGGCCGGGCGGACGGGCAAGGCGCCGCCGGTGATCGACGCCGAGGCGCTCCGCGCCGACCCCGAGGCGGTGCTGCGCCGGCTCTGCGCGGCGCTCGCCATCCCGTTCGATCGCGGCGATGCTGTCCTGGCCCGCCGGTCCGCGGGCGAGCGATGGCGTCTGGGCTGCGCACTGGTACGGTGCGGTGCTGGGCTCCACCGGGTTCGCCGCGCCAGACCCCGCACCGCCGCCGCTCTCCGCGGACATGGCCGCGCTCGCCGCCGCCGCCCGTCCCTACTACGAGCGGCTGCTGCGGTTTGCCCTCTGAACCCCGAGAACCGCTTCGGCGGCGACGATCCGCTCGGCAATGATACGGTAGTCCGCGCCGGTGAAGGCGACGAAACCCTCGATGCCGAGGGCGGTGCGGCTGGCCGGCTCCAGCGTCCCGAACGCCGCGCCGACGGCCTCGCGCAAGCGCGGAACGTCGCCGCCGGAGCGGTGATGTAAGGCAGGCCCGGCGTCGGATCGGTCAGCATCAGCACCCGCAGCCGCAGCGCCTCCGGGAGGTAGCGCCGGGCGAGACGCCAGCTCACGAAATCGATCGCTGCGAGGTCGGCCTTGCCGCGAACAACCTCTGCGATCGAGGCCGCGTGCGCGCCGGTGACCCGGACCTCGGAGAAGAACGAGCCGTCCCGCGCCAGCGGCGCGGCATGGTGCAGCATCGCCGCCCATCCGGATTGCGAGTCCATCGCATTGGCCGCGAGCCGCGCCCCACGGAACCCGTCGAGCGTCTCGCGCGGGTCGTCCGCGCGCACCACGACGGCGCTGCGATACCAGCCGGGAGGGCAGCCGGGCACCCCATAGTCCGGGGCGCCGATCACCTCCACCCGGCCCGCCAGGCTTCGCGTCAGCGGCAGGCCGCAGGTCTGGCTCAGCACCAGCCGCGGGTCGGTCCAGACCCGCGCCGGGTCGGCGTCCCGCGTCAGCGCGTCGGGGGCCGCGATGCCCGCGTCCCGCAGGTGCTCGCGCAGCGAAGCCCACAGCCGGTCGGTCGCGTCGCGCACCTCCGGCCAGTCGTACATCGGCAGCGAGGCGACCGGCCCCGCGGTCATTGCACCAGCGGGCGGTCCGACAGCCGGCCGCGGACCTCGCCCGGTTCCGGCGGCGTCCAGATCGGATGCGCGACCGGGTCCTTGCGGCTGAAGAGGTAGCGCCCGAAGACCTCGCCGTAGGAGCGATAGCTGTAGCCGCCGTTCCGCCGCAGCCATTCGTCGCGCCGGCGGGCGTACTCCCGCGGCAGCCGGTACCAGGCCAGCCTGGGGTCGGCATGGTGCACGGCATGCAGGTTGTTGTTCAAAAACAGGATCGACAGCGGACCGCGGTCCTCGATGATGACGCTGCGGGCACCGGATCGCTCGTGCGCCTGGTGCTCGAGGAAGGTGCGCACCCGCAGGATCGAGAGCGCGAGATAGCAACCGGCGGCATAGGCCCACCAGGGCATGGTCCCGACCAGCGCCAGCCACAGCACGACGGGCGCCACCCCGGCGAGGTGCAGCAGCCAGGCGCCCGCCACCCGGCGGTCACCGGCCGCCAGCGCCGCGAGATCGTCCCGCCAGAGCCGCCAGGTCCCGAGCAGCGGCCCGATGGCCATCCGCCCGAGCAGCGTGTTGTTGGCCGCAAGGACCACCCGCACCGGCCGCCGCAGCCGGCCCCAGACCGCCGGGTCCAGATAGTTCGAACTCCGGGTCGTCGTGCGGATCGGTCAGCAACGGGTCGTAGTGGTGCGCGAGGTGCAGGTCGCGGAAGCGCTGGTAAGGCACCGCCAGCCCGAGCGCCGGAAAGACCAGCGCCTCGTTCAGCCGCCGGCTGCGCGTCGGGATGGCCGTGGAGCACCTCGTGCTGCAGCGACGAGTGCTGCGCCAGCACCACCGCCAGAACCGGGATCGCAATCCAGACCCCGAGGTCGCCCGCGAAAGCCGTGACCAGCGCCCAGACGCCGTAGGCGAGGATCAGCAGCCCGACGGTCGGCCACTCCACATCGGCGGCAGCCGGGCGCGCCGACGCCCTTCCGTTGACCATTTTGCTTGTCCTACAAGGAATTGCGACGATCTTACGACGACGGAACCCTCGCCGCAATTACGTGAATTTTTGGTTAATGAGCTGCAAATGTTGTGCTATCACTCTTTTTGTAGCGCATTCGCAACGAAGTGAGTCGATCCTCCGTGCCCATGGACAAGCGAGCCCTTGCAGAAGCCTTTCGCGAGCGCCTTCGCGTGCTTCTGAGCGAGGATCGCGGCGGCGTCGCCGCGTTCCTGCGCGATACCGGCGTCGATCGCTCGGCGCTCAGCCAGTTCCTCGATCCGGCGATCGACCGCATGCCGCGCGCCGAGACGCTGCGCCGCATCGCCGAGGCCCGCGGCGTCACGGTGGACTGGCTCCTCAGCCTCTCCAACGCGCCCGAAGGCCGCCAGGAGGTGACGCCCTCGGTGCAGATCGAATCCGCCGAGGCGACGCCCGAGGGAGGCTCGCCGATCGACCAGTGGCGGCGCGAGGCGGCGGGCATGAAGCTGCGCTACGTCCCGTCGAGCCTCCCCGACATGCTGGGCCTCTTCGACGACGGCCCGCCGACCGAGCAGGCGCCGCGCACCGGTCAGCCCGAGAACGTGCTCGGCGGCTTCCGGCTCGGCGACATGGACGTCGAGATCGCCATGCCCGTGCAGACGCTGCGCGACCTTTCACAGGGCACCGGCCTCTGGCGCGGCGCCGACCCGGCGCTGCGCCGCCGCCAGCTCTCGCACATGGCGGCCACCTGCGCCGAGGCATTCCCGACGCTGCGCCTTCATCTCTACGACGGCCGCCGCACCTTCGCCGCCCCGTTCACGGTCTTCGGCCGCATTCGTGCCGCGCTCTACCTCGGCGAGGCCTACCTCGTGGTGACCTCGACCGACCAGGTCGCGGCGCTGTCGCGGCTCTTCGACAACCTGGTGCGCCGCGCCATCGTCGGGCCGGAAAGGGTCCACGACATGCTCCACGAACTCGCCGAGGCGGTGGAGTGATCTCGCCCGGAGGGCGCATCGCGCCGTCGCAATTTTGTTGCAAATCTGTCAAGCTTCGACGCTACAGTCGCGCCGAAACAAGGGAGTGCTCGCGAAAGCGCGAGACACCAACAGGGGAAAACCAATGCCGAACCTCAAACACGCCATCCTGCTGGGCGGGTCGATGCTTGCCGTCGCGGCGGCCATGCCTGCCGCCGCGGCCGACATGGACGCGCTGATCGCCGCCGCGAAAGCCGAAGGCAGCCTCACCACGATCGCGCTGCCGCACGACTGGTGCGGCTACGGCGCCGTGATCGACGGCTTCAAGGCCAAGTACGGCCTGACGGTGAACGAGCTCAATCCCGACGCCGGCAGCGCCGACGAGCTCGAGGCGATCCGCGCCAACAAGGACAACACCGGCCCGCAGGCGCCCGACGTGATCGACGTCGGCTTCTCGTTCGGCCCGGCGGCGCAGCAGGAAGGCCTGCTCCAGCCCTACAAGGTCTCGACCTGGAACTCGATCCCGGAGAACACCAAGGACGCCGAGGGCTACTGGTACGGCGACTACTACGGCGTGCTCAGCTTCGCGGTGAACAAGGACATCGTCACCAACGTCCCGACCGACTGGCAGGACCTCTTGAAGCCGGAGTACGCCAACTCGGTGGCGCTCGCGGGCGATCCGCGCGCCTCCAACCAGGCGATCCTCGGCGTCTACGCCGCGGGCCTCGCCGCCGAAGGCAAGCCCGGCAAGGACGCCGGCGAGAAGGGCCTGCAGTTCTTCGCCGACCTCAACAAGGCCGGGAACTTCGTGCCGGTGATCGGCAAGTCCGGAACCCTCGCCCAGGGCGCCACGCCGATCGTCGTCTGGTGGGACTATAACGCGCTGTCCGGTCGCGACGCGCTCAACGGCAACCCGCCGATGGAGGTGGTCGTGCCCGGCAACGGCGTCGTCGCCGGCGTCTACGTCCAGGCGATCAGCGCCTTCGCGCCGCATCCGAACGCCGCCAAGCTCTGGATGGAGTACCTCTACTCCGACGAAGGCCAGCTCGGCTGGCTGAAAGGCTACTGCCACCCGATCCGCTTCAACAGCCTCGCCGACGCCGGCAAGATCCCGCAGGAGATGCTCGACAAGCTGCCGCCGGCCAAGGCCTATGCCGAGGCCGTCTTCCCGACCCTCGACGAGCAGGCTGCGATGAAGGACGTCATCACCAGCGGCTGGGACAAGGTCGTGGGCGCCAACGTCCAGTAAGGCGCGCGCCCGGCCGCAGCACCGCGGCCGGGCGCCCCTCGATGCCCCGCACCGGAACCGCACCCGCCCGCTCGTGGGCCTGGCTCGGACTTGCGCCGTTCATGGCGTTCGCGCTGCTCTTCCTGATCGTGCCGACGATGTTCATCGTGGTCGGCAGCTTTCGCAGCGCCGAGGGCGGCTTCACCTTCGCCAACATCGTCAACCTCTTCCAGCCGTCGATCATGGCGGCGTTCTGGATCTCGATCCGCATCAGCTTCGCCTCGGCGTTTCTCGGCTGCGTCATCGGCTTCTGCGTCGCCGCGGCGGTGACGATCGGCGGGCTGCCGCAGTGGCTGCGCGGGCCGCTGCTCACGTTCTCGGGCGTCGCCTCGAACTTCGCCGGCGTGCCGCTGGCCTTCGCCTTTCTCGCGACGCTCGGCCGGCTCGGCCTCGTCACCGTGCTGCTGCGCGACTGGTTCGGCATCAACATCTACGCGCTCGGCTTCAACCTCCTGAGCTTCTGGGGCCTGACGCTCACCTACCTCTTCTTCCAGATTCCGCTGATGATCCTGATCGTCACCCCCGCGCTCGACGGGCTGAAGCGCGAATGGCGCGAGGCGGCGGAAATCCTCGGCGCGACCCGGGCCCAGTACTGGCGGATGGTGGCGCTGCCGATCCTCTGGCCGACGCTCCTCGGCACGCTGGCGCTGCTCTTCGCCAACGCCTTCGGCGCGGTCGCCACCGCCTATGCGCTGACCGGCTCGTCGCTCTCGATCGTGCCGATCCTGCTCTTCGCGCAGATCCGCGGCGACGTGCTGCAGGACCCGCACCTCGGCTACGCGCTGGCCTTCGGGATGATCGTGCTGACCGGCATCGGCAACGCGCTCTACATCTGGATGCGCACCCGCGCCGAACGGTGGCAGAAGTGATACGATCAGCGGGTGAATCGTTCGGATCGCGCACGCCTCGAACCGGCAAGAGCGGCGCATTGCGCCGCGCCGGTTCGTCGGCCGGAGCGCGTGAGCGCGCAGGCCGAGGGGGGTCGGGCATCACCGTCCGCTGGCAATCCGCGCGCGCCTGCCTGGCTGGGGCGTCGGAGACGCGCCTGCCGGGGGCAGGCAGGCGCGCGCGGATTTGTCGACGGACAAATCCGCGAAGTCACAGCGGCACCGCCGCGCTCGTCGCCGGACGCTGGTCGAAGCAATCACCTGCCCCCGGCATCGAACCCCGTTCACGAAGAATTATCGTTTGCAAAAGCCATTATTATCAGACACATAACCGTAGTTTCACGCGCGAAATCCACAGTTTCGCGACCGGGACGCGCCGCACATGAGCCGGTTCTGGGCCTGGCTCGCCCTGGCGGTGGGCGTGCTCTACTTCTTCCTGCCGCTGATCGGGACGATCGAGTTCTCGCTCCGGATGCGCCGCGGCACCTACAGCTTCGACGCCTACCGCGTGGTGCTGGCCGATCCGCAGTTCCGCGCCACCTTCGGCTTCTCGGTGGTGATGGCGCTCCTCACCATCGTCGTCGGCGTGCTGGTCGTAGCGCCCACTGCCTACTGGGTGCGGCTGAAGCTGCCGCGCTGGCGCCCGGTGGTCGAGTTCATCACCCTCCTGCCGCTGGTGGTGCCGCCGATCGTGCTCGTCTTCGGCTACATCCGCCTCTACAACACCTCGTCCATCCTGCCGCTGACCGGCACCGCCGGCGGCACCAATGTTCTGCTCCTCTGCGGCTACGCCGTCCTGGCGCTCCCCTACATGTACCGCGCCGTCGACACCGGCCTCCGGGCGATCGACGTCGCGACGCTGACCGAGGCGGCCCAGAGCCTCGGCGCCGGCTGGGTCACCATCATGGCGCGCGTCATCCTGCCGAACGTGCTCGTCGCGATCCTCTCCGGCGCGTTTCTGACCTTCGCCATCGTCATCGGCGAGTTCGTGCTGGCGGCACTCCTCAACCGCCCGGCGTTCGGGCCGTACCTGCAGGTCCTCGGCGCCAACCGCGCCTACGAGCCGGCGGCGCTCGCGGTGATCTCCTTCGCGATCACCTGGGCCTGCATGGGCCTGATCCAGCTCGTCACGCGCTTTCAGAAACACACCCGCACACCCAGGTAGCCCATGGCGTTTCTCGAGATCACCGGCCTGCAGAAGGCCTACGGCGCCACCCAGGTGGTGCGGGACTTCAACCTCGACGTGGCGCAGGGCGAGTTCGTCTCCTTCCTCGGGCCGTCCGGCTGCGGCAAGACCACCACTCTGCGCATGGTCGCAGGCTTCGAGACGCCGACCGAGGGCAGCATCCGCATCGACGGCCGCGACGTGGTCAACCTCAAGCCCAACCAGCGCAACATCGGCATGGTCTTCCAGTCCTATGCGCTCTTCCCGAACCTCACGGTGGCGCAGAACGTCGCGTTCGGCCTGAAGATCGCCGGTGCGCCCAGGCCCGAGATCACCGCCCGCGTCGCCGAGATGCTCGGCATCATCAAGCTGCCCGATCTCGGCGCGTCGCTACCCGTTCCAGCTCTCCGGCGGCCAGCAGCAGCGCGTGGCGCTCGCCCGCGCGCTGGCGGGACGGCCGACCCTTCTCCTCCTCGACGAGCCGCTCTCGGCACTCGACGCCAAGATCCGCGTGTCGCTGCGCCAGGAAATCCGCGCCATCCAGCGCAAGCTCGGCATCACCACGATCTACGTCACCCACGACCAGGAAGAGGCGCTGTCGATGTCCGACCGCATCGTGGTGATGAACGCCGGCGTCGCCGAGCAGGTCGGCGACCCGTTCGAGATCTACAACCACCCGGCGACCCGCTTCGTCGCCTCGTTCGTCGGCACCCTCAACGCGCTCCACGCCCGCGTCGTCGATGCCGAAAACGGCGTCGTCACCATCGACGGCCAGCCGGTGAGGCTCGAGCGTCCCGTCGACGCGCCGGCCGGCGCCACCATCTCGCTGGCGCTCCGCCCCGAGACCCTCGCGCTCGGACCGCGCCCGGGCAACGACGCGACGATCCGCGGCACGGTGGAGGAAGTGAGCTTCCTCGGCTCGGTGGTCCGCGCCCGCGTCGCCCTGGGCCAGCAGATCGTCGCGCTCGACACCTTCAACACCAGCGCCTTCCGCCCGCCCGCCTTGGGCGACACCGTCGATCTGAGCTTCGCCACCGCCGACGCGCTGATCTCGGCCGGCGCGGAGCTGCAGGCGAGCTGAGCGTCAGTTCCCGAGGATGCCCGGCAGTCGCAACCCGTTCTCCCGCGCACAGTCGAGCGCCAGCGGATAACCCGCGTCGGCGTGGCGCATCACCCCGGTCGCGGGATCATTCCAGAGCACCCGCGCGATCCGCCGGTCGGCCTCCACGGTGCCGTCGCAGCAGATCACCATCCCGGCGTGCTGCGAGAAGCCCATGCCGACCCCGCCGCCATGGTGCAGGCTGACCCAGGTCGCGCCACTCGCGCAGTTCAGGAGCGCGTTCAGGAGCGGCCAGTCGCTGACCGCGTCCGACCCGTCGGCCATCGCCTCGGTCTCGCGGTTGGGGCTCGCCACCGACCCGGAATCGAGATGGTCGCGGCCGATCACGATCGGCGCCTTCAGCTCGCCCGAGCGCACCATCGCGTTGAACGCCAGCCCGAGCTTGTCGCGCTGCCCGAGCCCGACCCAGCAGATGCGCGCCGGCAGCCCCTGGAAGGCGATGCGCTCGCGCGCCATGTCGAGCCACCGGTGCAGGTGCGGATCGTCGGGGATCACCTCCTTCACCTTGGCGTCGGTGCGGTAGATGTCCTCCGGATCGCCCGAGAGCGCGCACCAGCGGAACGGCCCGACCCCGCGGCAGAAGAGCGGCCGGATGTAGGCCGGCACGAACCCCGGAAACGCGAAGGCATCGGCCAGCCCCTCCTCGAGCGCCATCTGGCGGATGTTGTTGCCGTAGTCGAGCGTCGGCACCCCGGCCTTCCAGAAGTCGACCATCGCCGCGACGTGCACCTTCATCGACGCCCGCGCCGCCGTCTCGACCGCCTTGGGGTCGGTCTCGCGCTTCGCCCGCCACTCGGCGAGCGTCCAGCCCTGCGGCAGGTAGCCGTTGATCGGGTCGTGCGCGCTGGTCTGGTCGGTGACGATGTCCGGCCGCACCCCGCGCCGCACCAGCTCCGGAAAGACGTCGGCGGCGTTGCCGAGGAGCCCGACGGACTTCGCCTCGCCCACCGCCGTCCAGCGCTCGATCATCGCGAGCGCGGTGTCGAGATCGTCCGCCCGCTCGTCGAGGTACCGGGTGCGCAGGCGGAAATCGATCGAGTCCGGGTTGCACTCCACCGCGAGGCAGCACGCCCCCGCCATCGCCGCCGCCAGCGGCTGCGCCCCGCCCATGCCGCCGAGCCCCGCGGTCAGGATCCACCTCCCCTTGAGGCTGCCGCCGTAGTGCTGGCGCCCCGCCTCGCCGAAGGTCTCGTAGGTGCCCTGCACGATCCCCTGGCTGCCGATGTAGATCCAGGACCCCGCGGTCATCTGGCCGTACATCATCAGCCCCTTGCGATCGAGCGCGTTGAAATGCTCCCAGGTCGCCCAGTGCGGCACGAGGTTCGAGTTCGCGATCAGCACCCGCGGCGCGTCCGGGTGGGTGCGGAAGACGCCGACCGGCTTGCCCGACTGCACCAGCAGCGTCTCGTCGTCCTCGAGCGTCTTCAGCGTCGCGACGATCCGGTCGAAATCCTCCCAGGTCCGCGCCGCCCGCCCGATGCCGCCGTAGACCACCAGCTCGTGGGGGTTCTCGGCCACGTCGGGGTGGAGGTTGTTCATCAGCATCCGCATCGGCGCCTCGGTCAGCCACGACTTCGCCGTAATCTCTGGACCGGTCGGCGGATAGACGTCGCGGGTGTTCTTTCGCGGGTCGCTCATGATTGGCTCCGGAGCTTGGGGGCCAGCGCGGCCAGGGTTTCGAGGATGCCGCGGAGGTGCCGGCGAAGGCGGTCGGCGCGCTCCGGGACCACGTCCCAAGGCGGCGCCTCGTCCATGTAGGTGGACTGCGCCAGCTCCATCTGGATCGCGTGCAGCCCCGCTTCGGGCCGCCCGTAGTGCCGCGTCGTCCAGCCGCCCTTGAAGCGTCCGTTCAGCACCGAGCCGGTGCCGCCCGCGTCGCGGCAGAGCCGCATCACGCTCGCCTCCACGGCCGGCGCGCAGCTCGCCCCGCCGTTCGTCCCGACGTTGAAATCGGGCAGCGTGCCCTCGAAGAGGAACGGGATGCGGCTGCGGATCGAGTGGCAGTCGTAGAGGATCGCCACCCCGTGCCGGTCGCGCACCCGCTGCAGCTCGGCGTGGAGCGCCGCGTGGTAAGGCGCGTGGTAGCTCGCCCGCCGTTCGGCGACGTCAGCCTCGGACGGCGCCGCGCCCTCCCGCCAGATCGGCACGCCGTCGAAGTCGATCAGCGGGCAGAGGCCGGTGGTGTTCTGCCCGGGATAGAGGCTCGCATCGTCCGGCCCGCGGTTGGCGTCGATCAGGTAGCGGTGAAACGTCGCCCGAACCGTGGTAGCGCCGGGCAGCAGCCCCGCGTACAGCGCATCGATGTGCCAGTCGGTGTCGGCGAGCGCCCGGCCGGTCTCGTTCAGACGCTGGTGCACGTCCTCCGGCAGCCAGGTGCCGGTGTGCGGCAGCCCCAGCACCACCGGCCCGTCGCCGCGCACCACCTCGACCGGGGTCACACCTCGAGCTCCGGGAACGCGGCGCCCGACGCCGCGATCAGCGTCCCGTCGCGCACCAGCCGTGCCGCCGCGGCGAGGTCGGGGGCGAGGTAGCGATCCTCGCCCAGCGCCGGCACCTCGGCCCGCAGCGCGGCCAGCGCCGCCTGAAGCGGTCCGCTCGTCAGCAGCGGCGCGCGGAACTCGATCCCCTGCGCCGCGCAGAGCGCCTCGATCCCGAGGATGTGCTCGAGATTGGCCACCATCGGCGTCAGCCGGCGCGCGCCGTGCGCCGCCATCGAGACGTGGTCCTCCTGGTTGGCGCTGGTCGGCGTCGAATCCGTCGAGCAGGGCATCGCCAGGTGCTTGTTCTCGCTCATCAGCGCCGCCGTCGTCACCTCGGCGATCATGAAGCCCGAGTTCAGCCCCGGGTTCGTCGCCAGGAACGGCGGCAGGTCGTAGCTGAGCGTCGGATCGACCATCAGCGCCACCCGGCGCTGGGCGATGGCGCCGATCTCGGCCAGCGCCAGCGCGATGATGTCGGCGGCAAAAGCCACCGGCTCGGCGTGGAAGTTGCCGCCCGAGACGATGGCATCGGCCAGAACCAGCGGATTGTCGGTCGCGGCGTTCGCCTCGATCGCCAGCGTCGCCGCCGCCTGCCGCAGCAGGTCGAGCGCCGCGCCGGTGACCTGCGGCTGGCAGCGGATGCAGTAGGGGTCCTGCACGCGGGCATCCCCCTCGCGGTGGCTCTCGCGGATCGCCGAGCCCGCCATGACCCTTCGCATCACCGCGGCGGCCTCGATCTGCCCGCGGTGCCCGCGCAGCGCGTGGATCTCCGGCCGCAGCGGCGCCGTCGATCCCATGATGGCGTCCGTCGTCATCGACGCGACGAGGAGCGCGTTCTGCGCCGCCCGCCAGCCGGCGAAGAGCCCAACGAGCGCCCAGGCGGTGGAAAACTGCGTGCCGTTGATCAGCGCCAGCCCTTCCTTCGCCGCCAGCGTCATCGGCGCGAGCCCCGCCGCCGCCATCGCGTCGGCGCCCGGCAGCACCCGACCGGCGTGCTCGGCCTCGCCGGCGCCGATCATCACCGCCGCCATGTGCGCCAAGGGTGCGAGGTCGCCGCTGGCGCCCACCGACCCCTGCAGCGGCACGACCGGCGTCACGCCGCGCGCGAGCATCGCCTGCAGGAGTTCGACCAGCTCCCAGCGCACCCCGGAGGCGCCGCGCCCGACCGAGGCGAGCTTCAGCGCCATCATCAGCCGCACCACAGCGCGCGGCGTCGCCTCGCCGACGCCCGAGCAGTGCGACAGGATCAGGTTGCGCTGCAGCCGCGCCGTCTCGCCCTCCGCGATCTTGACGCTCGCGAGCTTGCCGAAGCCGGTGTTGACGCCGTAGACCGGCGCGCTGCCCGCCACCGCCGCCGCGACCCGGGCCGCCGAAGCCTCGATCGCCGCCCGCGCCGCCGGATCGAGCCTCACCGGAACCTCGTCCCGCCAGACCGTCTCGAGTTCGGCCAGCGTCACCGCGCCGGGGGTCAGCGTCAGCACGACGCCCCCGCGAAGATGCGCTGGTGGAGCGGGTTGAAGCCGATGCGGTAGGCGAGCTCCGCCGGATGCTCGACGTCCCAGATCGCGAGGTCCGCGCGCAGTCCCGGCGCGATCCGCCCGCAATCGGCGAGCCCCAGCGCCTGCGCCGCCACCCGTGTCGCACCGGCCAGCGCCTCCTCGGGCGTCAGGCGGAAGAGCGTGCAGGCCATGTTCATCGCCAGCAGCAGCGACGCCATCGGCGACGAGCCCGGGTTGCAGTCGGTGGCGACCGCCATCGGCACGCGGTGGATTCGCAGCATCTCGATCGGCGGCGCCTGCTTCTCGCGCAGCGTGTAAAACGCGCCCGGCAGGATCACCGCGACCGAACCAGCCGATGCCATCGCCCGGACGCCGATCTCTTCGAGAAACTCCAGGTGATCGGCCGAGAGCGCGCCGAAGTGCGCCGCGAGCGCCGCGCCGCCGAGGTTCGACAGCTGCTCGGCGTGGACCTTGACCGGCAGCCCCAGCGCGCGGGCGGCGGCGAAGACCCGCTCGACCTGCTGCGGGCTGAAGGCGATGCGCTCGCAGAACGCATCCACCGCGTCGACCAGCCCCTCGGCATGCGCCGCTTCCAGCGTCGGGATGCAGACGCCGTCGATGTAGGCGTCCGCGGCCATTCCTTCCGGAACCGCGTGCGCCCCGAGAAACGTCGTCCGGACCCGGACCGGCCGCACCTGGCCGATCTCGCGCGCGACCCGCAGCATGCGGAGCTCGGTCTCGCGGTCGAGCCCATAGCCCGACTTGATCTCGATCGTCGCGACCCCTTCGGCGATCAGCGCGTCGACCCGCGTCAGCGCCGAGGCGAGGAGCGCCACGGCATCGGCCTCGCGCGTCGCCCTCACCGTGGAGGCGATGCCGCCGCCGGCGCGCGCCAGCTCCTCGTAGCTCGCGCCGTTCAGGCGCAGCTCGAACTCCCGCGCGCGGTTGCCGCCGAAGATCACATGGGTGTGGCAATCGATCAGCGCCGGCGTCACCAGCCGCCCCGCGACGTCCAGCGCCGGCAGCCCGGCGCCGCCCTCGCCGGAGCCGACCGCAACGATCCGGCCGCCGCGCACCACGACCGAGGCATTGCGCATCAGGCCGTAGGGCTCGCCTCCCGTCTCCATCGTGGCGACGGTCGCGTTGGTGATCAGGACGTCGGACCGCTCCAAGCGCCACTCCCGGGCTTTGCTTTGCCCGGCATATTCGACTTAAGTCGCCATACGCCGCAAGCGGAGGATTTGCCGCCATGACGACGCTCTTCGCGCCCGACGCCCTGCTGCCCGACGGCTGGTCGACGGATGTTCGCGTCACGATCGAAGGCGGCCGTATCGCCGCCGTCGAGGCGGGGGCTGCCGCCGCTCCGCAGGACCAGCGCCTTACCGGCCATGCCCTGCTGCCGGCGATGAACACCCTGCACAGCCACGCCTTCCAGCGGGCGATGGCGGGCATGACCGAGCGGCGCGGCCCCGGCGACGACAGCTTCTGGACTTGGCGGCGGCTGATGTACCGCTTCCTCGACATCCTCACCCCCGAGGACGTCGAGGCGATCGCCGCGCTGACCTACGTCGAGATGCTCGAGGCGGGCTTCGCCTGCGTCGGCGAGTTCCACTACCTCCACCACCAGCCCGGCGGCGCGCCCTACGCCGATCTCGCGGAACTCGCGCACCGCATCGTCGCCGCCGCGACCGAAACCGGGATCGGGCTCACCCTGATGCCGGTGCTCTACAGCTACGGCGGCGCCGGCGAGGCGCCGCTCGCCGGCGGGCAGCTCCGCTTCGGCAACGACCTGGACCGTTTCCTCGCCCTGCACGCCGCCTCCGCGCAGGGCCTGCCTGCCGATGCCGTCCTCGGGGCGGCACCGCATTCGCTGCGCGCCACGCGGCCGGCGCAGCTCACCGAGCTCGCCGCCGCCTTGCCGCAGGGGCCGATGCACATCCACGCCGCCGAGCAGACCCGGGAGGTCGATGAGGTGCAGGCCTGGCTCGGTGCGCGACCGGTGGAGTTCCTCCTCGACCATCTCGAGATCGGCCCGCGCTGGTGCCTGATCCACGCCACCCACATGACCGCGGACGAGGTCGAGCGCCTTGCCGGGTCGCAGGCGGTGGCCGGCCTCTGCCCGATCACCGAGGCCAACCTCGGCGACGGCGTCTTTCCCGCCGCCGCCTGGATGGCGGCCGGCGGGCGCTTCGGCATCGGCGCTGACTCCAACATCCGCATCGCGCTGGGCGAGGAGCTGCGCAGCCTCGAATACGGCCAGCGCCTCAGCCTTCGTGCGCGCAACGTCCTCGCCGCGCCGGGCGCCTCTGTCGGCGCCACCCTCTACGCCGCGGCGCTGGCCGGCGGGGCGCAGGCGCTGCAGCGTGAGAACGGCGCAATCCGCCCCGGCGGCCTCGCCGACCTCGTCGCCGTCGACCGCGAGCACCCCGTGCTGATGCCGCTCGGCCTCGACCAGCTCCTCGACGGCTGGATCTTCGCCGCCGACGACCGGGTGGTGCGCGAGGTCTGGTCCGCCGGCCGCCACGTCGTCCGCGAGGGGCGCCACGTCGACCGCGAGGCCGCCGAGCGCGCGTATCGCCGCACCATGGCGGCGATCGTCGGGCGGCTCTGACGTTCGGTTGACCCTCCCCCGCCGGCATCGCAGATTGCCGGGCGGCAGAAGCAGCGGAGGCGCCGGAGAGATGGTGAGTTACGTGTTCGATCCGCCGGCGCGGACGGCGCTGCCGGTGCAGGGCAGCGCCGCGACCTTCCCGGTGCGGCGGGTCTACTGCATCGGCCGCAACTACGCGGCGCACGCGGTCGAGATGGGCCACGATCCCGACCGCGAGCCGCCGTTCTTCTTCCAGAAGAACCCCGACAGCCTCGATCCGTCAGGCAGCTTCCCCTATCCGGTCAAAAGCAGCGACGTCCACCACGAGGTCGAGCTGGCCGTGGCGCTCGGCAAGGGCGGCTCGGACATCCCCGCCGAGACGGCGCTCGATCACGTCTACGGCTATGCGGTGGCGCTCGACATGACCCGGCGAGACCTGCAGGACGAGGCCAAGCGGCTCGCCCGTCCCTGGGAGATCGCCAAATCGTTCGAGCGCTCCGCCCCGATCGGGCCGCTGGTGCCTGCGGCCGACTTCGGCCATCCCGACCGCGGCGCGGTGACGCTGGCGGTCAACGGCGCGGTGCGGCAGCGCGGCGACCTGGAGCAGATGATCTGGAAGGTGCCGGAGATGATCGCCTATCTCTCGGCCTACTTCGACCTCGCGGCGGGCGACGTGATCCTGTCCGGCACGCCTTCGGGGGTCGGCCCCGTCGTGCGCGGCGACCGGATCGAGGCGAGCATCAACGGGCTGCCGCCGCTCGTCGTGGAGGTGGTCTGACGGGCGCGATGCCGGCCGATGACCGCGTGGCGGCGCTCGCCCGGGCGCGGCGGCTCGCCACGGGCGTGCTGCTGGCGCTGGCGGCGGTCTTCGTCGGCAGCCATTTCGTCGGCGGCGATACCACGCTGAAGCAGGTGATCCAGGCGATGGCGGAGGCCGGCATGGTCGGCGGCCTCGCCGACTGGTTCGCGGTCGAGGCGCTGTTCCGCCGGCCGCTGGGGCTGCCGATCCCGCACACCGCGCTGCTGCCGGCGAACCAGGCGCGGGCGGCGAAGAACGTCGGCCGCTTCTTCGAGACGCACTTTCTCGAGCCGGTCGAGCTCGAGGCGCGGCTGCGCCGGATCGAGCCGGCGCGCCACGTCGCCGACTGGCTGGCCGACCCCGCCAACGCGATGACGCTGGCGCGCCAGGTCGCGACGATCGCCGGCGGCCTCGTCGAGGCCGACCCGCCGCGGCGGCTCCTGGTGCGGGCGCGCGCCTGGCTGCGCGCCGCGGCGCTGGGCGCCGGCGCGGACGCCGCGATCGCGCGGAACATCGCCGACCTGGTCAAGCAGGGGGTGCGCACCGAGCTCGTGCTGGAAATCCTCGCCCAGGCGCGGCGGGTGGTCGACGAGAACCGCGAGACCGCGGTGACGCTGGTCGAGGAGCGCAGCCGCTGGTGGATCGCCTCGGCGATCGATCGCCGCGTCGCGGGGCTCGCGGTCGACGGCGTGCTGTCGCTGCTGGGCGAGATGGGCGCCGAGCGCTCGCGCCTGCGCCAGAGCTTCGAGACCGCGTTCGACGAGGTGATCGACAAGCTCCTGGCCGACGGCACGCTGGAGCGCGCCGTCGGCGACGCCCGCCGGCAGCTGGCGCAGTCCGGCGCCTTCGACACGCTGGCGCTGGGTCTCGCCACCGCGCTGCGCGACCGGCTGGCGGAGCGGATCGCCGCGGACCCCGACGCGGTGGCCGCCCCGGTCGCCACGCTGATCGGCGGCCTCGCGGCGCGGCTCCGCGCCGACCCGGAGGCGCGGCGCGCGCTCGACGCCCGGCTCGCGGCGCTCGTCGCCGGCATCATCGGCGACCTGCGCCCGGCGCTCGGCGGCTACGTCGCCGACGTGATCGCCGGCTGGAAGCCCGACGAGCTGATCCACCGCTTCGAGACCGAGCTCGGCCCGGACCTGCAGTACATCCGCGTCAACGGCGCCGTCCTGGGGGCGATGATCGGCGGCGTCCTCTACGGCTTCAGCGCGTGGATCGGCTGAGGCTTCCGTCGCTGAAAGCGTGATAACACGCGTGAAATTATGGATAAGCTATTGAAAATGCTTACATTCATGTTCGAGAACTTTGTCGGAGGCGTTTCCCTGCGCGATGACGCCGGCTCTCGCCCCGGCCTTCCGCGGAACGGTGCCGCCTTCACCCCACGATCTTGACCGTCGGCAAGATCGTGACGCGACTGCCCTGCCGGGGCAGGCGCGTTTTCAACGCGCCAGCCGGGCAGCCGCGCCCCGATTGCGCGCGTCGGTCCAGGCGGCACCCCCCTCGCCCTCCGCGCTCACGCGCTCCGGGCGACCGAACCGGGCAACGCGATGCGTTGCCTTTCCGGTTCGGAGCGGCACGGGCTTGCCGCACGAGCGGCGATGGACCAAGTTCACTTGGTCCAGTCAAGGAGCCGACCGATGCGCTCAGGATCCGGGCCGCTGCTACGTCGATGCGGCGGCGAAGGGCAAGGCTTCGTAATCGCTGGGCGGGCGGCCGCTGGTCAAGGTGGTGCCGCTCGACAGCTTCGCTGGCGTCACGCCGCTAGCGACTTGGTCGCAACGAGCAATCAAGATTCTTTCGATGACTGCGAGCCCATCCGCGAGGAAATCGAGCTTGCAATCTTTGGGAATAGTCAAAGATTCGTCGACGGAATTCGGACTAGTGCTGACATCATGCGGTGTCAATCGTCATGAATCCAGCACTGTCAACGATATGCTACCCCGATCATCCAGCCCAGAGCATGCTCGCTCGGCACGTCACTCTCGAAAATCGGACTGAAAGTTCTGATCGAGCGAATTAGTGTCCGAAGAGATGTACTCACCGGACGATCTACTATGGACGATGAAACTACACCTATCACGTTCCCAGTTTCGCATGAGTGATCGGCCACCGCTGCACCCGCTTCGTACCGGCCGTTCGTCCAGAAGTCGACGGGCCTTGCAACTGGATCTGTCGTCGTCTATCCGGCTGACAGTATCTCCGAATCTGGATGAGATACCGAGCCTTCGCTACTGTCCAGTTGTAGACGCATCTATCTTACTCGAGCACTCAGGCTTGTATCCATCCGAGTCAGCAGGACTATCTCGCGATGGCCTGCATCGTACTTATCAAATATCAAGAATCGATCAATGTAATCTAGACCATGTGACACAGAGCTAGCCTTGGACTAGACGGCACATTCGAATATCGTAGTATTTCCTCAGGATAGCGAATCTCTACGTCGAGGCTACGATCTTTCACGAGATATCTTAGCTGGTATTCAGACAACACGCGATCAGCACCAATGTATATCGAGTAGCCATTGCAAAGCTAGCTAAGGACGAGCTGTACGATACTATAAAGTTTGGACACTCCAGCAATCCATCCGCGACAAGCCTCGCCGTCCTGCATTTCGTTGAAGTATTGCAATTAGCTCTTATGAGTTCGATCCTAGTTCAACTCAGCAACCATCCCTCAAACTCCCGCCACTCCCCCGCGCTCATCCCGACGTCCTCGCGCGTGACGGTCTCCCCCGCGAGCATCCGCCGCAGCGCCGCCATCCCCTTCCCCGAGAAGGTGACGGCGTTCAGGCGGTAGTCCTCGAAGGCGTCCCAGGCGGCCGGGACCCAGTCCTTGACCACCTCGCACAGGGCCTCGGCGTAGGCGCGGATTTCGTATTGGGCGTGGGGGTCGGCGCTCAACCGGAGGAAGTGGAAGAGGTTGTGGAGGTCGGTCTTCCAGTACCATTGCGTGTAGATGCTGGCCGGCAGGTTCATGCGGGCGAGCTCGCGGGCGAGGCCCTGCTGGCCGTCCTGGGAGAGCATCGCCTCGTAGTGGTCGTAGGCGGTGCCGGCGTCGGCGCGGAGGATCGCGAGGACGCGGGCGGCTTCCTCGCCCGACAGGGTCTCGCCGCGGCCCTGGTTGTTGACGCGGGACTGGGCGGCGAGGTGCTCGGGGGCGGGGATGTAGAACTCGCGGTCGAGGATCGAGTAGCGGGCGGAGTACTCGTTGACGTTGGCGGTGCGGTGGCGGATCCACTGGCGGGCGACGAAGACCGGCAGCTTCACGTGGAGCTTGATCTCGCACATCTCGAACGGCGTCGAGTGCCAGTGCCGCATCAGGTAGCGGATGAGGCCGGCGTCGTCGCGCGCGGTGCGGGTGCCGGCGCCGTAGGAGACGCGCGCCGCCTGGACGATCGCGGCATCGTCGCCCATGTAGTCGATGACGCGGATGAAACCGTGGTCGAGGACGGGGATTGGATCGAGGAGCCGCGCTTCGAGGCCGGGGGCGACCGGACGGACGGTCGGCGCCGGCGTGCGAGCGGCGGCGATCTCGGCTTGCTGTTCCGCGGTGAGCGACATGGGGTAACCTGCCTCGTGAACGGTCGCCCGCGGGAATCGGGCGGTCTCCAGATGTAGCATAAGAGACGAAAGGACGCACAAGATGAAGGTAAAATATCTGCACACCATGGTGCGCGTGAAGGACCTCGAGGACTCCAAGCGGTTCTACGAGCTGCTCGGGCTCAAGGAAATCCGCCGCAACGAGAACGAGAAGGGCCGCTACACGCTGGTGTTCATGGCCCCCGAAGGCCAGGAGGAGGCGCCGGTGGAGCTGACCTACAACTGGGACGGCGACGACGGGCTGCCGTCCGACAGCCGGCACTTCGGGCATCTCGCCTACGGGGTGGAGAACATCTACGACATGTGCGCCAAGCTGCAGGAGGCCGGGGTGACGATCAACCGGCCGCCGCGCGACGGGCACATGGCGTTCGTGCGCAGCCCCGACAACGTGTCGGTGGAACTGATCCAGACGGGGGGCTCGCTGGAGCCGGCGGAACCGTGGGCCAGCATGCCCAACACCGGCACCTGGTGAGCCGGGCGGCCCTCGCCTTCGCCACGACGGCCGCGCTCCTTGCGGGCGGCGCGGCCGAGGCCGAGGGCTGCCGGCTGGCGCTGTCGCTCGCCATCGACGTCTCGTCCTCGGTCGATGCGCGCGAGTACCGGCTGATGGCCGAGGGGCTCGCGACGGCGCTCAGCACGCCGGTGGTGCGCGATGCGTTCCTCGCGGTGCCGGGCCAGCCGGTCAAGCTGCAGGTCTTCGAGTGGAGCGGCTGGCAGCAGCAGGTGGTGCGGCAGGACTGGGTGACGATCGAGACGACGGCCGATCTCGACGCGGTGGCCGAGCGGCTGCGCACCGGCGGCCGCAGCTTCGACCAGTACCCCACGGCGCTGGGCTTCGCGCTCCTCTTCGGCGCGCGCGCCCTGGCCGAGCGCGGCGAATGCGAGCGGCGCACGCTCGACGTCGCGGGCGACGGCACCAACAACGACGGCGTGGCGCCGGAAGTGGCGCGACGCGACTATCCGATGGCCGGGATCACGATCAACGGGCTGGTGGTGGGGGCGAACATGGTGCCGCTCGGCCGGTACTACCAGCAGTTCGTGGTGCAGGGGCCGGGCGCCTTCGTCGAGGCGGCGCAGGACTACAGCGACTTCGGCGAGGCAATGCAGCGCAAGCTCTTGCGCGAACTCGGCGTGCTCGAGGTCAGCCGGGCCGAACCCTGAGCCACAGGCCTCAGCGCTTGCGGAAGGTGTCGAGGCTGACGATCTCGGCCGCCGCGTCGGGGTCCCTGGCCTCGGCCTCGGCTTCGGCCTCGACTTCCTCCTCGAGGGCGGCGTCGGCCTCGTGGGCGTCGAGGCGGAAGCCGAAGTTGACGCTGGGATCGGCGAAGGTCTTGATCGCCTCGAACGGCACGACGATCGATTCCGGCACGTTGCCGAAGTTGAGCGTCACCGTGAAGCGGTCCTTCATCACCGCGAGGTCGGAGAACCAGTCCTGCAGGACGATCATCATCTCCTCGGGATAGCGCGCCCTGAGGCTCGCATCCATGTCGACGCCCGGATGCGTGGTGTCGAAGCCGATGAAGAAGTGATTCTTGCCGGGCAGACCCTCGCGGGCGACCTGGCTCAGCACCTCCGCCATGACCTGACAGAGCGCCTTGCGCATCAATTGGCCGTAGTCGATGCCTTTTGCCATTCTGCCCGAGTCCGCCCGATTTTCGCGACCCGACCTTAGCCGATTCTGCCGCGGAGGAAAGGCCGGTTCGGCCGCCGGGCACTTGATCTATCTCAACCGCGGATCGCGGCCTTGTGATAGCGTGCGCCGGATAGTCTCGGGGGAGATTCCATCTTGCGCACACTTCTGGTTCTGGCCGCCGCGGCCCTCTTCGGCGCGGCGGTGGCGGACGCTCAGACCGTCACCGGCACTCCGGGGGCGCCCGACGCGACGGTCGCCATCGACGGATTGCAGCTGCCGGCTCCGGCGACGCCGTTCGGGGGCACGATCGAGCGGAATGCCGCCCAGTCGACGCCGTTCTGGCCGCCGCGGATCGCGCCTCGGCCGGGATCGCCGAACATCCTGCTGATCATGACCGACGACGTCGGCTTCGGCGCGCCCTCGACCTTCGGCGGGGTGATCCCGACCCCGGCGCTCGACCGCATCGCCGAGATGGGCCTGCGCTACACCAACATGCATTCGACCGCGCTCTGCTCGCCGACGCGCGCGGCGCTGATCACCGGGCGCAACCACCACTCGGTGGGATTCGGCGTGATTGCCGAGCAGGCGACCGGCTATCCCGGCTACGACAGCCTCATTCCCAAGGACAAGGCGACGATCGGCCGGATCCTCAAGGACCACGGCTACGCCACATCCTGGTTCGGCAAGAACCACAATACCCCGGCGTTCATGGTCAGCCAGAACGGTCCCTTCGACCAGTGGCCGATCGGCATGGGCTTCGACTACTTCTACGGCTTCATGGGCGGCGACACCTCGCAGTGGCAGCCGGGGCCGCTGATGCGCAACACCACGCCGATCTATCCCTACGTCGGCCATCCCGAGTACAACCTCACGACCGCGATGGCCGACGACGCGATCGCCTACATGAACCGGGTCAACACGCTGAGCCCGGAACAGCCGTTCTTCGTCTACTACGTGCCCGGCGGCACCCATGCGCCGCATCATCCGACGCCGGAGTGGATCGACAAGATCAGCGCGATGCATCTCTTCGATGGCGGCTGGAACAAGCTGCGCGACACCATCTTCGCCAACCAGAAGCGGCTGGGCGTGATCCCTCAGAGCGCCGAGCTGACGGCGTGGCCCGACGACCTCCTGAAGAAGTGGGACGACCTCAGCGCCGACGAGCAGAAGATGTTCGTGCGGCAGGCCGATGTCTACGGCGCCTATCTCGCCTACACCGACCACGAGATCGGCCGGGTGATCCAGGCCGTCGAGGACATGGGCAAGCTCGACAACACGCTGATCATCTACATCAGCGGCGACAACGGCTCGAGCGCCGAAGGCACGCTGAACGGGACCCCGAACGAAGTGGCGATGTTCAACGGCGTCGAGGTGCCGGTCGACGTCCAGCTCAGGGACTTCTACGACATCTGGGGCAGCGACAAGACCTACAACCACATGGCGGTGCCGTGGTCCTGGGCCTTCGATACCCCGTTCAAGTGGACCAAGCAGATCGCCGCCTACTTCGGCGGAACGCGCCAGGGGATGGCGATCGCCTGGCCCGACGTCATCACCGACAAAGGCGGCATCCGCAACCAGTTCGCCCACGTGATCGACATCGTTCCGACGATCCTCGACGCGACCGGCATCCAGCCGCCTTCGGTGGTCGACGGCATCGCCCAGAGCCCGATCGAGGGGACGAGCCTCGCCTACACCTTCGACAAGGCCAACGCGGACGAGCCGTCGCACCACCGGACGCAGTACTTCGAGATGTTCGGCGAGTACGCCATCTATCACGAAGGCTGGATGGCCTCGACCAAGATCACCCGCCCGTCGTGGGTCACCTTCGGCCCGGCCAACCTCGACCCGGCCAATTCCGAGTGGGAGCTCTTCGACATCTCCAAGGACTGGACGCAGGCGCACGACGTGGCGCCGGCGAACCCGGACAAGCTCAAGGAGATGCAGGACATCTTCTGGGGCGAGGCGGAAAAGTACCACGTCCTGCCGCTCGACGCCTCGATCGCGGCCCGGCTGATCACGCCGCGGCCGAGCATCACCGCCGGACGCAAGGAGTTCACCTGGAAAGGCGAGTTCACCGGCACGCCGAACGGCGACGCGCCGCAGCTCCTGAACTCGTCCTTCAGCTACAAGGCCGACGTCACCGTGCCCGAAGGCGGCGGCGACGGCATGATCGTGACCCAGGGCGGCCGGTTTGCCGGCTACGGGCTCTACCTGCTCAAGGGCAAGCCGGTCTTCGTCTGGAACCTCGTCGATCTCGAGCGGCCCCGTTGGGAAGGCGCCGATGCGCTGACCCCGGGCAAGCACGAGATCGAGTTCGACTTCAAGTACGAGGGGCTGGGGATCGGCACGCTCGGCTTCAACAGCATGACCGGCATCGGCCAGCCGGCCACGGGCGACCTGAAGGTCGACGGCAAGGTCGTCGCGACGCAGAAGATGGCGCATACCATCCCGCTGATCCTGCAATGGGACGAGAACCTCGACGTCGGCGCCGACACCGGGTCGCCGGTCGACGACGCCGACTACCAGGTGCCGTTCGCCTTCGACGGCACCATCGACAAGCTGACGCTCGACGTGGAGCCGCCGCAGCTGACCGACGCCGACAAGGCCCGGCTCGAGGCCGCCATGCACGAGAAGAAGGCCAGCGAGTAGTCGCCGGCGCGACCGCTGCGGTCACCCCGCGCAGGCGACCGCAGCGTTGACGGCGAGCGCCAGGATGATCGTGTTGTAGAAGAACGAGCCGATGCCGTGGGCGAGCGCCACCCGCCGCATCGGCGAGGTGCAGACCGACACGCAGCGGGGTCGACAACCTCGACCTTGTCGAAGGTCATTCCCCCGTTGCCGCGGCGCGAGCCTGCCTCGGGTCGGACAGCGAGGCAATCTCGACGGGTGGAGCGGGCCGCCGAAGGGCCGCGACGGAACGGTCCGGATGGGCTATCATGCCCGCGATCGGAGGACTTGCCTGGTGCTCAAGTGCGCCGTCCTGATTCTCGCCCTGATGCCGGCCGCGGCCTTCGCGGCGCCGTGGCGGCTGTCTCCCGAGACAAAGGTCACGGTCGAGGTGCCTTGGCACGGCAAGCAAGTTCCGGTCAGCTTTCCGACGCTGACCGGCACCGTCGACTTCGACGAGACGCATCCCGAGCGTACCAAGGCGTCGATCAGCGTCGCGACGACGACGGCGACGACCGGCGTCGGCGTGGTCGACCAGCTGCTCCGGAGCCGCGACTATCTCGATGCCGCGGAGTACCCGGCGATCACCTTCCGGCTCGACAAGCTGACCCGGACCTCGAAGAGCACGGCCGAGATCGTCGGGCGCATCACCCTGCGCGGGGTGACCAAGCCCCTCGCGCTCGACGCTCAGGTGCTGGAATACGGACCGGCCGCGGACGATCCGTCGCGGTTCGACGCGGGGTTCCAGCTGACCGGCAGCCTCGACCGGACCGAGTTCGGCTCGACCGGCGGGCTGCCCGACGTCGAGGCGGTGCTGCCGATCAGCATCCGCCTGCAGATGAGCTCGAAGTAGGGGTGCCGCGGGCGTTCGACGGTCCCGCGCGCTGGGGCTGGGTCAGCCGGGCGCTGCACTGGACGATGGCGGCGCTGATCCTCTTCCAGCTCGGCTTCGGGCTTTACATGACCCAGTTCGTGCCGGACGTGCTGGCGCGCTTCACGCTGACCCAGGTGCACAAGAGCTGGGGGTTCGTGGTCTTCGTGCTGGCGCTGGTGCGGGTCGGCTGGCGGCTGGCGAACCGGACGCGGCCCGCCTTGCCGGCGACGATGCCGGCGTGGCAGGTGCGGGCCGCGGGCCTCAGCCACGTCGCGCTCTACGCGCTGATGCTCCTGATGCCGCTGTCGGGATGGCTGCTGGCCTCGGCGTCGCCGGTCCAGGACCTGCTCCAGATGCAGAACATGGTGTTCGGCGCCTTCGCGCTGCCCGATCCGGTGGTGCCCGGCAACGAGGCGATCGAGGCCGCGGCGCGTCTGGTGCACGTCTCGGGCGCGATCGCGCTGGCGGCGATCCTCGCGGTGCACGCCGGCGCCGCGCTCAGGCATCACCTCGTCGAGCGGCGACGGCGTGCTGACCCGGATGATCCGCGGCGCCTGAGGCAAACGAAAACCGCGCCCCGGGTGGGGCGCGGCGTTCGGCCGAAAGGCCGGCGTCAGACGGTTTCGGGCGTGTTTCGGCTCGACATGAACTGGTCGAACTCGGACCGGTCCTTGGCGGCGCGCAGCTGCTCGAGGAACTTCAGGAACGCGTCACGCTCCTCTTCGAGCCGCTTCAGCGTCTCCTCGCGGTAGCCGTCGAAGGCGGTGTTGCCGGTGCGGCCCATCATGGCGGACCGGTAGTGGCGGCGGGAACCCCAGGAATTGCAGCGCATGCGTTTGCTCCAGATGACATAAGCGAGAAGGGCTAGTCCGATCGGCCAGAAGAGCACGAAGCCGATGACCATCAGGGCGATCCACGCACCCCTGCCTCGGTCGTCGAGCCAGTCGCGCGCTCGGCCCAGCGAACGGACGGCGGTATTCATCAGGCGCTCCTTTCGATGTTAATGTAATTAACATTCACATAGATTGGAAAAGCCCGGGCGCGCTTCAAGAGGCCGGGTCGGAAAAATCGGACGGCGCCGGGCCGAGCGTCAGCCAGGCCGCGACCGCCGCCAAGGCGGCCATCGCCGCCGCGGCCGCCATCCCGGCGGCCCAGGCATGGTCGAACGCCGCGGCGACGGCCGGAAGTGCGGGGTCTCCCGCAGGCGGGAAGACCCCGAAGCGCGCGCCGGGCCCGGGCGCCGCCGCGGCGAAGACCAGCGCTGCGATCGCCCCGGTCAGCGCCACCGCGAAGAGCCCCGCGAGCCGGCTCGCGGCATTGTTGACGCCCGAGGCGGCGCCGGCCAGCGTGTCGGGTGCGGCGTTCATCACCGCAGTGGTGAGCGGCGCCACCACCAGCGCCATGCCGGCGGAGAGCAGGACCAGCGGCAGGATCACCGCCGCGACCAGCCCGCCGGGCGCCACCGCCAGCCAGACCGCCGACGCCGCCACCATCAGCGATCCCGCCATCAGGAAGGGGCGCACGCCAAGCCGGTCGGCCAGCGCGCCGGCCGGCCGCGCGCCGACGCCGATGATGAGGCCGAGCGGCAGCAGCACCAGCCCGACCTCGCTCGGCGACAGCCCGCGCCGGCCGATCAGCCCGAAAGGCACGAGAAAGAGCACCGCGGTCAGCGCGCCGTAGAGGCAGAGCGTCAGCAGGTTCGCGCCGAGAAACGCCCGGATCGTGAAGAGCGACAGCGGCACCAGCGGCGCCGCGGCACGCCGCTCGACGCGGAGAAAGGCGAAGGTCGCGGCGACGCCGGCCGCGAGGAGCCCCGCCGCCATCCAGCCGCCGCGGTCGGGCGCGCCGAGCACGGTCAGCCCGAGCGTCAGGAGCGCCGAGGCAGTGACCGCGAGCACGCCGCCGGCCCAGTCGAGCCGGCCGGCGACCGGCGAGCGGCTCTCGGGCACATGGGCGAACGCCACGACGACCACCGCGACCGCCAGCGGCAGGTTCAGCCAGAACGCGGCGCGCCAGCCGAGGCTGTCGATCAGAAAGCCGCCGACCGCCGGGCCGAGGGCGGTGGTGATCGAGGCCGCCCCGGCCCAGGTGCCGATCGCCCGGCCGCGGATCTCAGCGGGGAACGCCGCCGAGATGATCGCGAGGCTCTGCGGCACCATCATCGCCGCGCCGACGCCCTGGATCACCCGCGCCGCAATCAGCGTGGCGATGCCCGGCGCCAGGGCGCAGGCGGCCGAGGCGACGGCGAAAAGCACCGTCCCGGCGAGAAACACCCGCCGCCGTCCGAACCGGTCGCCCGCCGCGCCGCCGACCAGCAGCAGCGCCGCGAGAAAGAGCGTGTAGCCGTTCACCACCCATTGCAGCGCGCCGAGCCCGGCGCCGAGCTCGCGCTGCAGGACCGGCAGCGCGATCGTCACCACCGACCCGTCGATGAACGCCATGGCGGAGGCGAGGATCGTCGCGGCCAGCACCCACGGCCGCGATGCCGCGGCACAGGGCGCGGCCCCCGGGGCGGCGCTGGCGGCAGGCGGCGCTGTCGGGTGCAGGGTCATCGCGTCAGCGCCCGATCAGTCCCAGGCCGCGCAGGTAGATCGCGGTGCCGCTCTCGAGCATCTCGTCGGCGGAGTACGGAGCGCGCCCGCCCGGACGGCCGCGGGCGAAAAGCTCCACGACGCCGTGGCTGAACGCCCAGATGTGGTTGGCGACCATCGAGGCGGGCGGGCGCTGGTCGGGCGGCAGCGCCGCGCTCAGCCGCTCGGCGGCGCGCACCAGCACCGACATCGCCCGGTCGCCGGCGCGCGCGAGGTCCGGATCGCCCGCGACCGAGACGCCGCTCTCGAACATCGCCACGTAGTGCCCGGGGTTCTCGCGCGCGAAGTCGAGATAGGCGCGCCCGGTCGCCATGAACGCGGAGAGTGCGGAGGGTCGCCCGTCGTTCCAGGCCCGCTCCAGCCGGTCGGCGAACATGACGAAGCCCTGCTGCGCCACCGCCTCGATCAGCTCGTCGCGGCCGCGAAAGTGCCGGTAGGGCGCGGCGGTGCTGACGCCCGCGGCGCGCGCCGCCTCGGCCAGCGTGAAGCCGAGCGGGCCCTTCTCGTCGATGAGCTTCAGGGTCGCCGCCACCAGCGCCTCGCGCAGGTTGCCGTGATGGTAGCTCTTGCGCGGCTCGGGCTCAGGCTCGACCATCCGCGGCTCACCGCCGCCTGGCGGAACGCGCGATCATCAGTTCGGCTCGCCGAAGCGGCCGGCGACCAGCTCGCGCAGCGCCTCGGCGAGCGCCTCGGCCTCGGCGCCTTCGCAGCGCACGACAATGGAGGTGCCGCGGGCCGCGGCGAGCATCATCAGCCCCATGATCGAGTCGCCGGAGACCTCCATGTCGTCGCGGCTGACCACGGCACGCGCGTCGAAGCGCTCGACGGTCTCGACGAACTTGGCCGAGGCCCGGGCGTGGAGGCCTTTCTCGTTGACGATTTCCAGCGAGAACTGCATCGGGAGCCTTCGGGCGGGATCAGCGGAGATTGCCCAGTGTTCCCGTTCGCTTGCGCCCTGTCATGCAAAATGAGGCGGTGGGGCGCACAAAATCCGGAATGCTTGTAGGATACGCGCCGTCAGATCGGAGCGACCCCGTCCGGGTTCGGGCCTTCGCTGCAGCTGATGTACTTTCGCCCGGCGCTGAGGGCGCAGGAGACCGCGTCGTTGAGCGGCTTCTTGCGGAGCTTGGCAAGCTTGACGAGGAGGGGGAGGTTGGCGCCGTAGAGGACGCGGCGATCGGGGGTCTTGCGGCAGGCGCCCATCGCGAGGTTCGAAGGTGTCGATCCGAACATGTCGGTCACCACCACCACGCCCTGGCCTTCGTCCACCGAAGCGACCGCGGCATCGATCTCGGCCTGTTTCGATCCGCAGTCGTCATCGGCGTCGATCGATACGGCGACAGTACCCCGATGCTTGCCCACGATATGCTCCATCGCCAGGAGATACTCCCGGGCCAGGCCGCCATGGGCGACAATAACGATTCCGATCACGCGATACCCACTCCCACACCTGAGGCGACGTCGCCGGACGCCTGCTCCAGGTCACGGTGGCGAATAGACACCTGCCACCCTTCCGCCGCAAGCGTTTTCGCCAGTTCTTCGACCAGAACCACCGACCGGTGCTTGCCACCGGTACAGCCGAGCCCCAAGCCGAAGTAGCTCTTTCCTTCCGCCCGATAGGCGGGCAGCAAGAAACGAAGAAGATCAACCAGTCTTGAATAGAACGGCACGTAGGCCGGATCGGTTTCAACGAAGGCCCGCACCGCCGGATCGCGCCCGTCGCGCGGCCGCAGGTCCGGGTCGTAGTGCGGGTTCTTCAGGAAGCGCACGTCGATGACCATGTCGGTGCCGCGCGGCAGGCCGCGTTTGTACGAGAACGACTGCAGCGTCACCGCGAGACCTTCGCGCGCCTCGCCTTCGCCGAACTGGCGGGCCATCTCGGCGCGCAGCTCGTGCGGGGTCATCGAACGGGTGTCGATCAGGATGTCGGCGCGGCCGCGCAGCGGCGCGATGAGCGCCAGCTCGCGCTCGATGCCGACGAGGGGGTTTTCGCGGGGGCTCAGGGGATGCCGGCGCCGGGTTTCGCTGTAGCGGCGCACCAGCGTCGTCGCGTCGCAGTCGAGATAGACCAGCACCGGCGCGCGCGCGGCGGCGGCCTCGACCTCGCCGAGCGCCGCCAGCATGCGGTCCACCGAGAAGTCGCGATTGCGAGGGTCGATCCCGATCACCAGCGGCCGCTCCACCGGGCCGGCCGCGAAGAGGCGCGGCAGGAAGCTGATCGGCAGGTTGTCGATCGCCTCGAACCCGAGGTCTTCCAAGGCGCCGATCGCGGTCGAGCGTCCCGAGCCAGCCGGTCCGCTCATGATCACGATGTGGCCCTGCTCGGGGCGTCCTGCGTCAGTCACCTTCTACCCCGTGCCCAACAAACCGTCCGTGCTTGCCTCAATCGGGAAAGGCGCGGCCGTTCTGCACGAATATGGTCAACACGAGATCAAGATTTGGGAGATCGCGCCCGGAAATCAACTCGATCTCGACCCCCAGGAACGAAATTGTCACAGGCTGTGGCATCCGTGCCGCGGGAGCCTTCTCGAGATCGACCGCAACCGCCAGCGGGGCCTCCTCCATGGCGGGCAATCGCAGCAGACCGATGCCGCGCGCCTCGATCAGCCCGGCGATTGCAGGGGGCGCCGCGGCGACCAGCGCGCCGCCTCGCCGCAGCACCGTGACCCGGTCGTCCGCGACCAGCGCCGCACCGCGCCCGATCAGCGCGAGAGCCAGCGACGACTTGCCCGAGCCGGACCCGCCGAGGATGAGAATGCCGCGTCCGGCGAAGGCCACCGCCGAGCCGTGGACCGTCAGCGATTCTGTCGCAGCTTCGCTCAACCCCGGCCCGCGGCCATGCTGTTCCGTTCGCCGAAAAGCGAACATAGGCGAAACCTCACCCCAACATGTTTCGACACTCGCGGAGCGGAAAGCGGGCGCAGCGGCCGGGTCGGAACCAACTGAAAGCGCAACATTTGCGACCCTTCCGTGTTATAGATCGGCAAGGCCGGTGCTGCATCGCGACGGGCCGTTGGTTCAGTTCGGGTCCGGCCGGGCGCCAGAGCGTCGGGCCTCAGCAAGGGGTATGCAGCGCATGACGACAGTCTTCAAGGTGCAGGACGAGGTCAACGCGCGGATGACGCTCGAGGCCTCGGGGTTCCCCGGCGCGGCGCGGGTCCACTACAACCTTCTCGAGCCTGCGTTGATGCAGGCCGCCATCGCCCGGGGCGAGGGAGACCTCGGCCGCGGCGGCTCGTTCCTCGTCTCCACCGGCCGCTACACCGGGCGCAGCCCCAAGGACAAGTTCGTCGTCCGCGAGCCGTCCCTCGAGGCGAGCATCTGGTGGGAGAACAACGCCGCGATGGCGCCCGAGGCGTTCGCGAGGCTCTTGGCCGACATGCGTGCCCACGTCCGCGGCGGCGAGCTCTTCGTGCAGGACCTCTACGCCGGCGCCGACCCCGCCTACCGGCTGAACCTGCGCGTCGTCACCGAGCTCGCCTGGCACGGCCTCTTCATCCGGCACCTGCTCCGCCGCCCCGAGCGCGCCGAGCTGCCGGACTTCGTGCCCGGCTTCACCATCCTCAACTGCCCGAGCTTCCAGGCCGACCCGGAACGTCATGGCACCCGCAGCGAGACCGTGATCGCCATCTCCTTCGAGCAGAAGCTGATCCTGATCGGCGGCACCGCCTATGCCGGCGAGAACAAGAAGTCGGTCTTCACCGTGCTCAACCACCTCCTGCCCGACCGCGGCGTGATGCCGATGCACTGCTCGGCCAACCACGCCCACGGCGACCCCGACGACGTCGCCGTCTTCTTCGGCCTCTCGGGCACCGGCAAGACCACGCTCTCGGCCGACCCCGCGCGGGTGCTGATCGGCGACGACGAGCACGGCTGGTCGGACCGCGGCACCTTCAACTTCGAAGGCGGCTGCTACGCCAAGACCATCAACCTCAACCCCGAGGCCGAGCCGGAGATCTTCGCCACCACCAGCCGCTTCGGCACCATCGTCGAGAACATGGTCTGGGACCCGGTCACCCGCGCGCTCGACTTCGCCGACGACAGCCTGACCGCCAACACCCGCTGTGCCTACCCCATCGAGGCGATCTCGAACGCCAGCCCGACCGGGCTCGGCGGCGAGCCGAAAAACATCGTCATGCTGACCTGCGACGCCTTCGGCGTGCTGCCGCCCATCGCCCGGCTGAACCCGGCGCAGGCGATGTACCACTTCCTTTCCGGCTTCACCTCGAAGGTCGCGGGCACCGAGCGCGGCGTCACCGAGCCGCAGCCGACGTTCTCGACCTGCTTCGGGGCACCGTTCATGCCGCGCCGCCCCGAGGAATACGGAGCACTCCTCGGCGCGCGCATCGCCCGCGCCGGCTCTGCCTGCTGGCTGGTCAACACCGGCTGGAGCGGCGGCGCCTACGGCACCGGGCGGCGCATGCCGATCGCGGCGACGCGCGCGCTCCTGACCGCCGCGCTCGACGGCTCGCTGGCCGGCGCCCGCTTCCGCACCGACGCGAACTTCGGCTTCGAGGTGCCGACCGGGGTGCCGGGGGTCGACCCCGGCCTCCTCGACCCGCGCAGCACCTGGGACGACCCCGCCGCCTACGATGCCCAGGCCGCGAAGCTCCGGGCGATGTTCGCGGAGAACTTCGCCCAGTACCAAGCCCACGTCTCGCCCGAGGTGAAGGCCGCGGCGATCCGCGCCTGAAGCGGCCGCAAGGCTCAGCGCGCGCGCGGCCGTGATCCGGTTCCGCCCGTCCGCCTTGGCGCGGTAGAGCGCCGCGTCGGCCCCGGACATCGCGTCCGAGAACGGCCGGCCCGCATCCGCCGGGGTCAGCGCCAGGAGGCCGCCGCTGACCGTCACCGCGATCGGGGCGCCGGCGCCCGCGTCCACCGCGGTGCGCGCCACCGCCTCGCGCAGCCGTTCGGCGATCACCGCCGCCTCGGCGCCGGTCACATCGGCGAAGACCGCGAGGAATTCCTCGCCGCCGACCCGGCCGAGGAGATCGCCGGCCCGGCAGCTCGCGGCCATCCGCCCGGCCACTTCCTTCAGCACCCTGTCCCCCGCCGCGTGGCCGAGCCCGTCGTTGATCGCCTTGAACCGGTCGATGTCGAGCATCAGCACCGCCGCGCCTTTCATGCCTGCGAGCGCGCGTTCGACCAGGAGCCCGCTGCGCTCGAGCATCGCCGCGCGCGCCAAGACCCCGGTCAGCGGGTCGAAGCTCGCCCGGCGCTCGAGGTCGGTGCAGGCGTCCGCCAGCGCCTCGCTCAGCCGCGAGATCTGCGCCGCCGACCGGCGCAGCTCGATCTCGTCCATGACGATCGCCGCCAGCGTCTGCAGGTAACCGAGCTGCTGGCGCGTCGCGCCGCGCGCCCGGCGGTCCATGCAGCTCAGCATGCCGAGCACGTGGCCGTCGTGGGTCTTCAGCGGCACGCCGACGTAGAATTCCAGCCCGAACCCCCCGGCGACCAGCGGATGCTCCTGGGTGCGGGGGTCGGCGCTGGCGTTCTCGACAATGTAGGGGCCGTCATGGCCGATCGCCGCGCCGCAGAGCGCCGGCAGCCGGCCGATCTCGCGTTCGGCGAGCGGCCCGTGCACCGACTTGTACCAGACGCGGTTGGTGTCGACGAGGCTGACCACCGCCACCGGCACCTCGAGCATCTCCGCGGCGAGCGCGGTGATCCGGTCGAAGGCGCCTTCCGGCGGCGTGTCGAGGATGGCGTAGCGCCGCAGCGCGTTCAGCCGCTCGAACTCCGCATTCGCATCCAGCGCCACCGCCCACGTCCCCCCGGACTTGCCCGGTGCGACCCTGCGGCCGGCGGCGTTAACAGCCCGACAACGGACCGGCGGCGTCTCGGCGCAATTTGCCTAAAGCTCCCGGCCGCCCGGCTGCGTTTTCGCAGCACCGGCCCGCCGGATCGCCGCGACGGCGCGCTCGCGCGCCGCCGGCAGCGCCTCGCGCGGCAGCCCCGGCGCCACCCGCGCCTGCAGGAAGAACCCGGTCAGCGCCAGCGCCGCCGCCACCTCCGCCGGGCTCCGGCGGCGCCTCCCAGCCGTCGCGCAGGAAGCCCGGCAACGCCAGCAGCCGTCCGGCCCAGGGCGCGCCGGCCGCCCGGCTCACCGCGCGCCCCGATTTCGGCGAGACCCAGACCAGGTCGGCGGTGCCGCCGGTCAGCGCGCACGAGGCGAGATCGAGCCCGAAGCCCAGCTCCGCCAGCAGCGCCAGCTCCCAGGCGGCATAGCGCGCCGGCCAGTCGGGCGCGCCGCCCAGCGCCTCGACCAGCGCGAGGCTGCGGGCGTAGAGCTCGGGATGCGCGTCCCGCTCGGGCAGGCTCACCGCGATCAGCGCCGTCACCGCGCCGAGCGTCGCGAGCGCCGCCCGGTCGCCCATGATCGCCGCGGTCCAGGACCCGATCGGGTCGACCCGGAAGACGCCGATATGCTCCTCGAGCCGCGCCGACCATTCCACCATCAGCCGCGCCCCGGGCTGCAGCACCGGCGTCATCCGCCGGCCGGCGCCGCCGCGCACCACCCCGGAATGCCGGCCGTGGTCCCGCGTCAGCACCTCGATGATCGCGGCACTCTCGCCGTGCCGCCGCGCCGCAATCAGGATGCCTTCGTCGCGCCAGTCCATCGCCGAATGCTCCCGCCGGCCGGATGCTCTTGCAGAATTCCTTTAGTCTCAATTGCTTGGTCTGAATTTCACGCGTGTTACGCCGTGCCGGGCGCCCGGCTTGCCCCGGGTGATCCTAGTCCGCCAGACCCCGGCTGGTCGAGCAGGTGCCGTCCGGCCCGGTCCTCGACCTCGATCACCCAGAGGTCCGGGTCGAAACGCCGCTGCCGCCCGACCGCGGCGTCGACCTCGGCCTCGGGGCCCGCCGCCAGCGGCGTCCAGACCCGGGCGCCGGAGGCGTCCATGCTGCGCGCGAAGGCCTGCGCCGCACCGTCGAGCGTGTTGAGCTTCACCAGCACCGCGCCGGCGGTGGCGTCGCCGCGCGCCACCACGAAGGCCGGGATGTCGGCGAGCCGCAGCCGGGTCAGGTAGGCCTGCACCCAGAACTCGGCGGTCAGCCGCGGCGCCATCGCCTCAGCCGTCGCCGTCGCGGAAGTCGAGCCCCATCTCGCCGTAGCGCTCGCGTTCCTCGAGCCAGCCCGGCCGCACCTTCACCGTGAGAAAGAGGTGCACCTCGCGCCCGAGGAACGCCTTGATCTCCTCGCGCGCCGCCTTGCCGACTGGCCTTGATCGTCTCGCCTTTCGGCCCGAGCGTGATGCCCTTGTGGCCGTCGCGGGCGACGTAGATCACCTGGTCGATCTTGACCGAGCCGTCCTTGCGCTCCTCCCAGCCTTCGGTCTCTACCGTCAGCTCGTAGGGCAGCTCCTGGTGCAGCCGCAGCGTCAGCTTCTCGCGCGTCGTCTCCGCCGCGATCAGCCGCAGCGGCAGCGTCGGCGATCTGGTCCTCGGGATAGAGCCACGGCCCTTCGGGCGCCCGCTCCGCCAGCCAGCGCCGGAGGTCGTCGACCCCGTGCCCCCGCTCCGCCGAGATCATGAAGGTCGCCGCGAAGTCCCGCACCCCGTTCATCTCCGCGCTCAGCGCCAGCAGCTTCTCCGCCGGCACCCGGTCGATCTTGTTGATCGCGAGCGCCACAATCCGGCCGGCCGGCAACTGGTCCGCCAGCGCGTCGAGGATCGCCTTCACCCCCTCGGTGATCCCGCGGTGCGCCTCGATCAGCAGCACCACGACGTCGGCGTCCGCCGCGCCGCCCCAGGCGGCCTTGACCATCGCCCGGTCGAGCCGCCGCCGCGGCCGGAAGAGCCCCGGCGTGTCGACGAAGACCAGCTGCGCCGCGCCTTCGAGCGCGATGCCGCGGATGCGCGTCCGCGTCGTCTGCACCTTGTGGGTGACGATCGACACCTTGGCGCCGACCATGCGGTTCAGGAGCGTCGACTTGCCGGCGTTGGGCTCGCCGATCAGCGCCACGATGCCGCACCGCGTCTCCCCGCTCACGCCGCGCCCCTGCTTGCCTTGTTCGCGAGTCGCGCCGGGGTCAAGGGCCGCGGCACGCGGCGGGCGCAAGCCCGCTTGCCCTTGACGCCGGCGCGACTCGCAGCCCCATCATGGGAAAGGCGCCCCGAGGAAGCAGCCGCTTCCTCAGGCGCCTCCCCGGCAAACCTTCTCTTCTCTTGCCCGGCCCAAACCCTCGACCCCGTTGCCGGGCGGCGCGCGCACGACGCCGCACGGCGCGGGACGCTGCCGCGCCGCCTCCGCCGCAGCCGCGAGGCCTGCGGCGTCACGCCTCGCGCTCCAGCCGGCCGAGCAGCACTTCGGCCGCCGCCTGCTGCGCCGCGCGCTTGGAGGCGGCGCGGGCCTCGGCGGTGCGCCCGTCGGCGAGCTGCGCCGCCACCGAGAAGAGCGGGGCGTGGTCGGGGCCTTCGCGGTCGAGGTCGAGATAGACCGGCGGCGGCAGCCCGCGGGCCTGCGCCCATTCCTGCAGCGCGGTCTTGGGGTCGCGCCCGAGCCCGCGCGCCGCGGCGATGCGGTCGCCCCAGGCGCGCAGGATGAGCGTGCGTGCCGCGTCGAGGCCGCCGTCGAGATAGACCGCGGCGATCACCGCCTCCATCGCGTCGCCGAGGAGTGCGGTCTTGCGCCGGCCGCCGGACAGCATCTCGGAGCGGCCCATCCGGAGCGCGCTGCCGAGATCGAGCGCCGCCGCCACGTCGGCGCAGGTTTCCTTGCGCACCAGCGCGTTCAGCCGCGGCGCGAGCACGCCTTCCTCGGCGTCGGGGTCCTGGGCGATCAGCGCCTCGGCGACGACGAGCCCGAGCACGCGGTCGCCGAGAAACTCCAGCCGCTGGTTGTGGCTGCCGGTCGCGAGAGAGGGATGGGTCAGCGCCTCGATCAGGAGGTCGGGCCGCGCGAAGCCGTAGCCCAGCCGGGCCTCCGCGCCGGCCATGGCGCGGCTGAGCTTCATGCGGCGCGCACCGGCCGGATCACTCGATCGCCTTGAAGAAGCGGTCGGGCCGCCAGGTCCAGAACGCCAGCATCGACGGGCCAGCCGAGGAGAAGATCACCCGGTCCGCCCGGCCGACGAGGTTCTCGAACGGCACGAAGCCGACGCCGCCGGCGCTGCGCGGGAAACGCGAGTCCAGCGAGTTGTCGCGGTTGTCGCCCATGAAGAAGAACTCGCCCTGGGGCACGGTGAAGACCGGGGTGTTGTCGGCGAAGCCGTCCTCGATGTTCAGGACCGCGTGCTTCTTGCCGCCGGGCAGCGTCTCGATCGCTTCGTCGGCGATGCAGTCGCCGCCGGCCGGGACGTCGGCGTTCTTGCAGCGCGGCATGGTGCCGAGCGGGCCCTGCGGCTCGTTCTTCTCGACGAAGGTGCCGTCGGGGTCCTGCGGCAGCACCTGGCCGTTGATGTAGAGCACGCCGTCGATGACCTGGACCGTGTCGCCGGGCAGGCCGATCAGCCGCTTGATGTAGTCGGTGCCGTTGGTGGGGTGCTTGAAGACCACCACGTCGCCGCGCTCGGGGTCGCGGGCGAGGATGCGGCCGGAGAACGGGCACATCGCGAACGGACAGGAATAGCGCGAATAGCCGTAGGCCATCTTGTTGACGAAGAGAAAGTCGCCGATCAGGAGCGTCGGCTTCATCGAGCCGGAGGGGATCCAGAACGGCTGGAAGAACAGCGTGCGGATCACCCCGGCGAGCAGCAGCGCGTAGACCACGGTCTTGACGAGTTCGAGGAACCCGCCCTTGGTCTTGCTCTTGGTCGCCATCCGTTTCCGCCCGTTCTGCCTGCCGCAACGCGCCCGCCTTGTCGCGCCTGACCCCCGGGGAGTCAAGGCGGCAGCCAAGGCGGCCCGGGGAGGTGAAAAGCGCGAAATCGGAGGATTTCGCGCGCGAAACTATCCTTATGGTGTTGATTTAAAACAGTTTAATCTTCATTAAAATTGCGTGCCGCGGGCAGCCGGCGCCGAGGCTCACGGCTCCGGCAACGCCTCGATCACCACCACCGCCATCGCCCAGGGGTGATCGTCGGTCAGCGTCACGTGCACCACCGCCCGGTGGCCTGGGGGCGTCATCGCGCGGAGCCGCTCTTCGGCCCACCCGGTCAGGACCATCGTGGGCTGGCCGGAGCGGCGGTTCACCACGCCCATGTCGCGCCACCTGATGCCCATCCGCAGCCCGGTCCCGAGCGCCTTGGAGCAGGCCTCCTTGGCCGCCCAGCGCTTGGCGTAGGTCGCGACGCGCTGCGCCCGCCGCTCGGCCAGCGCCTGCTCGGTCTCGGTGTAGACCCGATTGAGGAACCGCGCCCCGAAGCGGTCGATCGTGCGCCCGATCCGCTCGATGTTGGCCAGATCGTTGCCGATGCCGAGGATCACCGGACGCTTCCCGTACGCCGCCGGCCGCATCTGCCGTTGCATTGAGCCACCGACCCGTCCGAAACTCGCCTCGGGGCCGCCTCCACACCTTTGCCCCGGCCGACCGAACGGAGGAGACCGCCATGCCGCGACGCTTGCCCTCTGCCGTAGCCTTCGCGCTCTTCACGTCGGCCTGCGCCTGGGACGCCGCGCCGCCGGCTCCCGCCCCGCCGGTGGTGACCGACCTGCCGACGGCGGAGGTCGGCGTCGAGTTCGCGAGCGGCTGCGCGGCACTCTTCGACCAGGCCGGCGAGATGATCGCCGTGGGCTCGCTCTGCACGCCGGCCGAGCGCGACGCGGCGCGTGCGGCGTTCGCCAGCCACAAGGCCGCGCGGACCCTCGCGGCGGAGGCTCCTCCGGGCCTGACGGCGACCGGCCCCCTCGCCCTCGAAGGCGCCGGTCAGCGCGGCCCTCCCTGAGGTCAAGCGGTCGGGCCCGGGGTGTCTCGCGCCGCGTCCATCAGCGCCCGCATCCGCCGGATCGCGGCGTCGAGCCCGACGAAGATCGCCTCGCCGATCAGGAAGTGGCCGATGTTGAGCTCGCGCACCTGCGGCAGGGCCGCGACCGGGCCGACGTTGTCGTAGGTGAGGCCATGGCCGGCATGGACCTCGAGCCCGAGGTCGTGGGCGAAGGCGGCCATGTCGGTCAGCCGCGCCAGCTCGTGGCTTCGCGCCGCGGGGTCGCCGGCGAGGTCCGCCTCGTAGTAGCCCCCGGTGTGGAGCTCGACCACCGGGGCGCCGATGCGGTGCGCGGCCTCGACCTGGCGCCGGTCGGCGGCGATGAAGATCGAGACCCGGCAGCCGGCCTCGCGCAGCGGGGCGATGAAATGCGCCAGCCGGTTCTCGTCCCTTGCGACGTCGAGGCCGCCTTCGGTGGTGCGTTCCTCGCGCCGCTCGGGCACGACGCAGACGGCGTGCGGGCGGTGGCGCAGGGCGATCGCCTGCATCTCGTCGGTCGCCGCCATCTCGAGGTTCAAGGGCACGGTCAGCTCGGCGACCAGCGCCTCGATGTCGGCATCGGTGATGTGCCGGCGATCCTCTCGGAGGTGCGCGGTGATGCCGTCCGCCCCGGCCGCCTCGGCGAGCAGCGCCGCGCGCACCGGCGCGGGGAACGGGCCGCCGCGGGCGTTCCTGACGGTGGCGACGTGATCGATGTTGACGCCGAGCCGCAGGTGCCCGGGCGGAGGTGTCTCGGTCATGACGGCGTCTCGCTTCGGGTCGGGCCGGCTTTTGCCGGGTTATACGGCCGCGCGAGGCCGGCGTCAGCCTCCAAATCCTGCCGGGCCAGACGCTCGTGCGCCCGCGCCAGCATGCGCGCCCGCCGCCGCATCTGGTAGGCGCTGACCAGCGGCCGGGTCAGATAGTAGCTCGCGATCGCGGCGGCGATGCCGGGCAGGAGGCCGCCGACCCCGTAGGGCCAGACGATGTCGCGAAAGAACGGGATCAGGCGGTCCCAGTGGCTCTCGCCATGGCCGAAGAGGCTGAGAAAGCTCTGCCAGATGCCGGAGAACGCCTGGGTGAACGCCTCCGAGACCCGGCTGAAGTCGCGGCCGGTCACGCCGAAGCCGAGGATGCGCCGGCCGAGCGCCAGGGCGATCGCCGCGATCAGGGGAAAGGTCAGCGGGTTGCCGACCAGGGTTCCGAGGAGTGCTGCGACGAGGTTGCCGCCGACGACCCGCGCCAGCGCCGCGGCGAAGAGGATGTGCAGGCCGAAGAGCGGGGTGAACGAGCTGAAGACGCCGCAAGCGATCCCCATGGCGATGCGGTGCGGCGTGTCGGGCAGCCGGCGGACCCGGTGGCCGAGGTACTCGATCCCGCGCCGCCAGCCGCGCTTTGGCAGCAGCGTGTCGCGAACGCGGCGGAGGAGCGGGGGCCTGTCGCGTCGCTTGAAGACCATCTACCCGGATTTCGCCCTGCCGCACCCGAGACGGATGCCGCGCCTCATCTCGATCACGCGCGGCCGGAGCCTGCTGGCGCGCCGGGGCCCTGACGGAACCTCCGGACCTCCGCCACGTCCGAATCGGCGTCGATCGCGGTCAGGACGTGGGTCAGGTGTTCCATATCCCTGACCTCGATATCAATCACCATGCGGAAGAAATCCGGCTTGCGCTCGGTGAAGACGATGTCGGTGATGTTGGCGCGCTGCTCGCCGATCAGCGTGCAGATGCGCCCCAGAACCCCGGAGTCGTTGGCCAGCGTGATCTCGACGCGGACCACGTGCTCGGGGCCCGACTTGCCCTCGGCCCAGCGCAGGTCGATCCAGCGGTCGGGCTCGTTCTCGAAGGCGGCGAGCTGGACGCAGTCGATGGCGTGGATCATCACGCCCTTGCCGCGCACCGCGATGCCGATGATCCGCTCGCCGGGGATCGGGTTGCAGCACGGCGCCGGGCGCGCGACCTGGCCGGAATTGAGGCCGATCACCACCGGGGCGGTCTTGTCGAGCGGCCGCGGCAGCGTCGTCTCGCGCACAAGCTCGGGATAGAGTGCCGAAACCAGCTCCTTGCCGGTCATCTCGGCGGCGCCGAGCCGGGCCAGCACCTCCTCGGCGTCCTCGGCGCCGATCCGGCGCGCCGCCGCCTCGATCGCCTTGTCGGTCGCCTTCTTGCCGACCCGCTCGAGCGCCACGCGGGCGATCTCGCGGCCGAGCCGGACCTGGGTGGCGCGCTGCTCGCCGCGCAGGCTGCGGCGGATCGCGGCCTTGGCGCGGCCGGTCACCACCATGTCCTCCCACGAGGGCTGCGGCCGCTGGCCCTCGGCGCGGATGATCGTCACCTGCTGGCCGTTCCTGAGCTTGGTCCAGAGCGGCACGCGCTGGCCGTCGACCTTGGCGCCGACGCAGCTGTCGCCGATCCGGGTGTGGATCGCATAGGCGAAGTCGATCGGCGTCGCCCCGCGCGGCAGCTTGACCACGTCGCCCTTGGGCGAGAAGCAGAACACCTGGTCGGTGAACATCTCGAGCTTGACGTGCTCGAGGAAGTCCTCGCTGTCCTCGGCGCCTTCGAAGCGCTCGGTGATCGCGTGCAGCCAGCGGAACGGGTCGACGGCGAAGGGGTTCTCGAAGCGCTCGCCGTCCTTGTAGGACCAGTGGGCGGCGACGCCGGTCTCGGCGACCGCATGCATCTCGTGGGTGCGGATCTGCACCTCGACGCGCTTGCCGTCGCGGCCCGAGACCGTGGTGTGGATCGAGCGGTAGCCGTTCGACTTGGGCTGGCTGATGTAGTCCTTGAAGCGGCCCGGCACCGCGGTCCAGCGCTGGTGGACCGCGCCGAGCGCGATGTAGCAGTCGCCGACCGAGCCGGTGATGATGCGAAAGCCGTAGATGTCGGAGAGGCGGCTGAAGCCTTCCTTCTTCTCCTCCATCTTGCGCCAGATCGAGAACGGCTTCTTCTCGCGGCCGAAGACCCTGGCCTCGACGCCGGCCTGGGCGAGGACGGTGCGGATGTCCTCGGTGATCTTGGCGATGACGTCGCCGCTCTCGCGGCGCAGCGTCAGGAAGCGGCGCATGATCGACTTGCGCCCCTCGGGGTTCAGCACGCGGAAGCCGATATCCTCGAGCTCGTCGCGCATCCACTGCATGCCCATGCGCCCGGCGAGCGGCGCGAAGATGTCCATGGTCTCGCGCGCCTTGCGCTGCTGCTTCTCGAGCGGCAGGTGGCGGATGGTGCGCATGTTGTGCAGCCGGTCGGCGAGCTTGACGAGGAGGACCCGCAGGTCCTTCGACATCGCCATGAGCAGCTTGCGGAAGTTCTCGGCCTGGGCGTTCTCGACCGAGGAGAGCTCGAGGTTGGTGAGCTTGGTGACGCCGTCGACCAGTTGGGCGATCTCGTCGCCGAAGCGCAGCGCGATCTCGGAATAGGTCGAGAGCGTGTCCTCGATGGTGTCGTGCAGCAGTGCCGTGATCACCGAGGCGTCGTCGAGCTTCTGCTCGGCGACGAGCATCGCCACCGCGACCGGGTGGCTGAAATAGGGCTCGCCGCTGGTGCGGCTCTGCCCGGCGTGCATCCGCCGGGCGTATTCGTAGGCGGCCTCGATCAGGCCGCTGTCGGAGTTTGGGTTGTACGAGCGGACGAGTGCGATCAGCTGCTCAACCGGAACGACGCCGTCGGCCGCCGGCCTGGCCGGGGCCGCGTCGAAGACCGGCGAAAGGTCGGCGCTCAGTTTTCGCCCTGGGCTTCCATCAGCGCGCGCAGCAGGCGCTCCTCGGACATGTCGTCCTCGGCCGGGGCGTCATGACTGCCGGGCAGGAGCGTCATGACGTCCTCCTCGGGCTCGTCCACCTCGATCTGGCGCTGGAAGCTCTCGATGGCCGCCTCGCGGAGCTGGTCGGCCGTCAGCGTCTCTTCGGCGATCTCGCGGAGCGCGACCACCGGGTTCTTGTCGTTGTCGCGATCGACGGTCAGCGGCGACCCGGAGGCCAGCGACCGCGCGCGGTGCGCCGCGAGCATCACCAGCTCGAAGCGGTTGGGCACCTTGTCGACGCAGTCTTCAACGGTTACGCGGGCCATGGTCGGACCTCCAGAGCACTCTCGGGGCGGAAAGCAAGCTACCTAGCGTCCCACTCGGCCGAAGGCAAGGGCCACCGCGGGCACGATGCCAACGAATCGGTTCCCAAATCAGTCCGCCGCACGCAGGATACCGCGGATCGCCCGGGAGACCCACACATGTTATCGCGCATCGTCGCGGCCGCCATCGGCCCGCTTCTTCTGATCGGCGGCGCCGCCGTCGCGGAGCCCGCCAGCCAGGTCGAGCGGGTCCAGGCGGCGCTCGACGGCTGGCTGGCCGCGCGGGCGCCGATCGAGAAGGTGACGGGCATCGCCGCCTACGTGAGCCTCGGCGATCCCGGCCCGGCGATCGAGGCGTTCGCCGGCAAGGTCGGCACCGGTGCCGACGATGCGCCGGTGAACCAGGACACGCTCTTCGAGATGGGCAGCACCTCGAAGTCGTTCGCCGCCGCGGTGATCCTGAAGCTGGAGGCGCAGGGGCTGCTGTCGATCGACGACACCGTCGGCAAGTGGCTGCCGCAGTATCCCGCCTGGGGCGACGTCAGCATCCGCCGGCTCCTCGACATGACGAGCGGCATCCCGAACTATTCCGAGACCGAGATGATCTCGAAGGTCTGGGTGGACGAGCCGAAGAAGACGCTGACCGCCGAGGATCTGGTCAAGGCGGCCTACCCCACGGGAACCAACGACCTGCCGGTCACGACCGGCTACCACTATTCCAACACCAACTACATCCTGGCGGGCATGATCGCGGCGAAGGCCACCGGCAAGACCTATGGCACGCTGGTGCGCGAGATGCTGCTCGAGCCCTACGGCCTGCGCTCGACGTTCTACGAATCCGGCGACTACCCGCCGGAGGTGATCGCCCGGCTGGCGCATGGCTATTTCGAGAACACCGCGTGCGCCGAGTACCAGCCCGCCGACTGCGCGGTGAGCTGGAACCAGCCGATGGTCGGCCGCGACACCCGGGCCGACAGCAACTCGTGGGCGCAGGCGGCGGGAGGTGCCATCTCGAACGCCCGCGACGTGACGACCTGGATGCGCGCGGTCTTCTCCGGCCGGGTGGTGCCGCCGAAGCAGCAGGCCGAATGGCTGCAGATGGTCTCGACCAAGACCGGCGAGCCGATCGGCGACGTGACGCCGGAGCATCCCCTGGGCTTCGCGCTGGGGCTGGCGCAAGGCCTGATGCCGGGGATCGGGCCGGTCTGGTACTACCAGGGGACGACGCTCGGCTTTCGCACGCTCTACTGCTGGTTCGAGGACGACGGCATGCTGATCACCGTGCAGACCAACAGCCAGCCCAACGACGAGGACGGCCAGCTGAAGGACGCGATCATCGCGATCCGGGACGTGATGATCGCGCCCTGAACGCCGGCGGAGCGATCTACCCGTACAAGGTCCGTTTCGGCCCAATGCGGCCGGCGTCCTAGCGGAACGGTCGGCTTGTCGGATTTGGCCGTCGACAAATCCGACCGCGGCCGCCCCCCGCGGGCGGACGCGTTCCGCGTCCGCGGGGCGCCCGCGGTCGGATTGGGTCCGTCCGGAGCAGGGTGCACCCCTCTTCGCCTCAGCGCTCACGCGCTGCGGCGAACGGCCCGGCCGAAGCAGTGCTTCGGCTTGTCGGGCCGGAACCTGCCCGCTTCGGTCAAGCAGCCGGCGAGGACGACGGCTCGTTGAGCAAAGCAGACCCAAGCGCCGACTCATCGGGAACGCCCCCTAGCGGCGGACCAGCTTGCTGAAGCGGCTGTCGGGCTCGTCCTGGTAGAGGAGGGCGAGGTTGCTTTCCTCGAACTTCTCGAAGAAGTCCTCCCAACTGATCGGTTCGAGCCGGTCCTCGGGCTCGTCGAAGTCCAGCCGCAGGAGCCCGGCGTCCTCGTCGTCGCCGGTGCCCTTGACCCGCGACGGGTTCGCGCCGTGCTTCTCGGCCCATTTCCGGATGGTGTCGTGGTCGGTGGTCCGCTTGGCTTCCGCCATGGCGTTGGCCTCCTCTTTTCCGGCGGTTCAGTAGCCGCCGATGACCGGGAGAATTTCGCCGCTGATGTAGCTCGAGCACTGCGGCGAGGCGAGGAACACGTAGGCCGGGGCGAGCTCCTCCGGCTGGGCCGGGCGGCCCATCTTGGACTGCGACCCGAACTTGGCGACCTTGGGGGCTTCCCTGTCGCTGGGGTTCAGCGGCGTCCAGACCGGCCCCGGCGCCACCGCGTTCACCCGGATGCCCCGCGGCAGCAGGTTGCCGGCGAGCGCACGGGTGAAGGCGTGGATGCCGCCCTTGGTCATCGAGTAGTCGACGAGCTCCTTGGAGCCGTCGATCCCGGTGACCGAGCCGGTGTTGACGATCGCCGAGCCCGGCTTCATGTGCTCGACCGCCGCCTGAGCCATGTGGAAGTAGCCGTAGAGGTTGGTCTTCAGCGTCTCGTCGAAGTGCTCCTCGCTCAGGTCGAGAAAGTCCTGGGTGTGGACCTGGAAGGCGGCGTTGTTGACCAGGACGTCGATGCCTCCGAGATCGCGCACCGTCCGCGCGACGGCTTCGCGGCAGAACGCGCGGCTGGTCACGTCGCCCTCGATCAGGATCGCGCGCGCGCCCTCGGCCTCGACGGCCGCCTTGGTCTCCTCGGCGTCGTGCCGCTCGCTGAGGTAGCCGATCGCGACGTCGGCGCCTTCGCGGGCGAAGAGCACCGCGACGGCGCGGCCGATGCCGCTGTCGGCGCCGGTGATCAGCGCGACCTTGCCGTCGAGCTTGCCCGAGCCCTTCCAGAACGGCGCGTCGTACATCGGCGCCGGTTCGAGGCGCGCTTCCGCGCCGGGCTTGGGCTGGTGCTGTTCGGGGAAAGGCGGCACGGGATACGTGCGTGCCCCGGCCTGCATCGGCTCGGGCTTCTGCTCTTCCTTGCGGTCAGCTTCGGCAATCTCGGCCTGCACGTCGCGCTGCTTGTCGACCACCTCGTGCGGGTCGCGGGTCCTTGTATCGCTCATGGTGTTTCTCCTCGGCATGGCCGTTCAGGTCTCCAACGACCGGCTCCGGGAGACGTTCCGCTTCAGCCCAGGCGGCGCCGTGCTCGATCTGCCGGAGCGCGCCGTTGCCGGCTTGGCGCTCACCGACAGCCCGGCGGCGCCGGCCTCGGCGATCACGTGCGGCATGCCTTGCCGCGCGACAAGCAAGGCGAACCCCATGTCGGTCGCCAGGGCAGGTCAGGCCTGGGTCTTGGTGGGTTCTCGCGGGGGGACCGGATCGTCGCTCGTCGCCATCGCGGCGTTTTCGTCAACGCTCGGGATGGCGACGAAGCCCGCGGCATTGGTCGCGGGTATCGGCGCGGGATCGCGCGGACCCGGGGTTTCGGCCCGGCTCGGGCCTGGAGCAGAAGGCTTCTCCGGCGGGTTCTCGGCGCGTCCTGCGAGGAGCCGCTCGGCGCGGGACCAGTGTTCCTTGTCGCGGCCGTCGGGCCGGCCTTCCGCCTCCCACAGGGAGTGGGCCACGCGGGCGATCTGGGCTTCATCGGTGGCGGGCATGGTTTCTCTCCGGACTTCGTGTAGAGCAGAACGCGGCACGCGGCCCCGGGGTTCATCCGCTGGCGAAAAAGCACGTCGCCGGTTCGTGATCACGGGCCTCGAGACCCGCGAAAGGCGGGAACGGCTCCGGTGCTCGGGCATTTCGTCCAGAGAACCGGCATGATCGAGACCCACCCTACCAGCACTGCGAGGCGCACCCGACGTGGTCCGGTACTATTTCGATATCGTCGAAGGCGCCGACCGGACCGAGGACGAGGTCGGGCGCGAGTTTCCCGACCGGTCGGCTGCAAGGGACGAAGCCGCCCGCATCCTGGTCGATCTCGCCCGGGACGCTGTCGGACTGACCGAGCACGCTCGGCTCGAGGTCCGCGTCAGCAACGATGCGGACCAGGCGAACTTCGTCGCCACCCTGTGCTTCGATCTTCAGGACGGGCTCAGCGCGCGCGGGGATCGAGGTTGAGATAGGACGGGTCGAACTCCGCCAGGCGCTGGAGCCCGGGCCAGTCCAGGATGCTGGCCATCCTGCCGTCCCACTGCAGGAGACCGTCGCTTCTGAGGGACTTGAGACACCGGCTGACGTGGACGTTGGACAGGCCCATGGCGTCGCCGAGGTCGGACTGGCTGATCGGCAGGTCGAAGCCGTGCTCCTCGGCGAGCCCGACCACCGACATCCGCACATAGAGCTCGCAGAAGAAATGCGCGATCTGCCCGACCGCCTGCAGATGCCCGGAGGCGACGAGCCACTGGCGGAAGATGGCGGCGTCGATCACCGTCAGCAGCCACAGCATCCGCGTCAGGTGCGGCAAAGTGACGCTGATCTCGATCAGGAGCCCGTGCGGCACCTCGACCACGTCGCATTCGGTCAGCGCCACCACCGAGTGGTCCATCGGGTCGAGGAGCAGGCTGTGGAGATCGACGAAGTCGCCGGCGATGTGCATGGCGCTGATCTGGCGCTTGCCTCCGCTGAGCAGGTTGTAGCGGGCGGAAATCCCGGACAGCATGAAGGTGCTGTGGCTCGGCCGGTCGCCTTCCCTGACGAGATCGCGTCCGGCCGGAACGTGTGAAGGCTCGCCGAAGAGCCTGTCCACCGCCGCCCTCTCCACCGGGCTGAGACGGTCGCGACGCTCCAATACGGTCAGAAGCGGGTTCGTCATGGGATTGGCTCTAGTCGATTGAGCCAGCCGAGTCACGAGGCCTCGGCGGGTGGACCGGCGACCGCCGAGGACGACCTCAGACGCGCTCGATTCCCTCCAGCGCCTGCGCCGGCAGCGCCGCCAGCATCTCGCGGACGCTGAGCCCGAGCAGCGGATGCCGCCAGTCCGGCGCGATGTCCGCCAGCGGGCGCAGGACGAAGCCGCGCTCCTGCATCCGCGGGTGCGGCAGGATGAGCCCGGGCGGCACCTCCCTCTGCGCCGCGCCGCGGCGAGCCATCCAACTCCGCACGGTTGCCTCGTCGGGCAGCACCGCGTCGCCGCTCGCGACGAGATCGAGGTCGCAGACCCGCGGGCCCCAGCGCCGGTCCCGGGCGCGGCCGAGGTGCTGCTCGACGGCATGGAGCGCCGCAAGCACCGCCTCCGGATCGAGCGGCGCCGCCAGCAGAGCGGCGCCGTTGACGTAGTCGGGCCCCGACCCCGCCGGGAACGCCGGCGTGCGGTACCAGGGGCTGCGGGCGGTCACGGCAAACCCGCGATCGCCGAGCGCGGCCAGCGCCGCCTCGAGCGTCGCTCGCGGATCGCCCGCCTGCGACGGCAAATTCGCGCCGAGCGCGACAACGTGCATCAGCGCTTCCTCCCTGCGGCGCCGTTTGGCCTTTCGCTGGCGCTCGCAGCGTCATATAAACGATAATGACCGGAACGAAATTGAGTGTCCCGGTCCAGTCTCAAAACCTGCCGAAAGGGGTATCCAGGCAAATGTTTTACCGTGACGAACGGCTTGCCCTTTTCATCGATGGCGCCAATCTCTACGCGGCGGCCCGCGCGCTCGGGTTCGACATCGACTACAAGCTGCTGCGGACCGAGTTCATGCGGCGCGGCAAGCTGCTGCGGGCGTTCTATTACACTGCGCTCCTGGAGAGCGAGGAATATTCGCCGATCCGTCCCCTGGTCGACTGGCTGAACTACAACGGCTTCGCCATGGTGACCAAGCCCGCCAAGGAATTCACCGACAGCACCGGCCGGCGCAAGGTCAAGGGCAACATGGACATCGAGCTGGCGGTCGATGCGATGGAAATGGCGCCGCACGTCGATCACATCGTGCTCTTCTCCGGCGACGGCGATTTCCGGCCACTGGTCGAATCCCTGCAGCGCAGCGGCGTCCGGGTCTCGGTGGTCTCGACGATCCGCTCCTCGCCGCCGATGATCGCCGATGAGCTGCGCCGCCAGTGCGACAACTTCATCGAGCTCGACGAGCTGCGCGAAGTGATCGGCCGGCCGCCCCGCGGCGAGCAGCATCAGCGCGCCGACGTCGTGACCGCCGACGAGGACGAGTGATCCCGCCGGAGCCGCCGAGCGATTGCGCCCGGTGTCCCCGCCTCGTCAGCTACCGTCATGAGAACGCCGCCCGGCACGCCGACTGGTTCAACGGCGCCGTTCCCTCGTTCGGCGATCCGCAGGCCCGGCTGCTCGTGCTCGGGCTCGCCCCCGGCGTCAGCGGCGCGAACCGCACCGGCAGGCCGTTCACCGGGGACTATGCCGGGACGCTGCTCTACGCCACGCTGACGAAGTTCGGCTTCGCCAACGGCCGCTTCGCCGCCGACCCGCACGACGGGCTGGCGCTGACCGACTGCATCGTCTCGAACGCCGTGCGCTGCGTGCCGCCGCAAAACAAGCCCTTGCCCGCCGAGATCGCCACCTGCCGCCCGTTCCTCCTGGCCCGGCTCGCCGCCTTGCCGCGGCTGGCCGCGGTCCTCTGCCTGGGACGGATCGCGCACGAGACCCTGCTCCGCGCGCTCGGGCGGCGGCTGGCCGAGCATCCCTTCGGCCACGGCCGAAAGTACGAACTGGGACCGTTCGCGGTCTTCGACAGCTACCACTGCTCGCGCTACAACACCAACACCGGCCGCCTGACCGCGGCGATGTTCGAGGAAGTCTTCGCCGAGGTGCGCGCGCGCCTCGACCAGCAGGCCGCATGAAGCACGACCCCTCCCGACGCGCGGCGCTGCGCGCCACCACCGCCGACGCGCACGCGGCGCTCGACGCCGCGGTCGGCGAAATCGCCGCGCCCGCGGATCTCGCGCGCTACCTGCGCGGCATCCATGCCTTCCGCGCGGCGGTGGAGCCGCAGGTGGCGGCGTCGCCCTGGCCGACCCCGCCGCTGGCGGCGCTGATCGAGGCGGACATGGCGGCACTCGCGGTCCCGCGCCGGCCGCCGGTCGCCATCGCGCCCCTGGCCCGCGACAGCGCGTCGCAGTTCGGCCTCGCCTACGTCCTCGAAGGCTCCGCCGTCGGCGCCCGGCTGATCGCGGCGCAGGTCCGCAGGCTCGGGCTCGAGGCCCGCCACCTGACGGCGCAGACCGCCGATCCCGCGCGCTGGCGGGCCTTCTGCGTGGCGCTCGAAGCCGCCGAGGACTACGATCCCGACGCGGCGGCCCGCGCCGCGCACGCCGCCTTCGATGCCGCGGCCCGCGCCTTCGCCGAGCCGCCGCATGGCTGAGCCCGTCGATCTCACCAACTGCGACCGGGAGCCGATCCATATTCCCGGCAGCATCCAGCCGCACGGCTGCCTGCTCGCCTGCGACGCCGCGGCCGGGATCGTGCTGCGCTCTTCGCAGAACGCCGCCGGAATGCTCGGCCTCGATGGCGCGATGAACGGCCGCCCGGTCGAGGAGCTGATCGGCGGGGCCGCAGTGCACGATCTGCGCAACGCGCTCACCACCGCGACCGACGGGGTGCGCCCGGCCCTGGTCCTCGGCCTCGAGATCGCCACCGGGCGGCGCTTCGACGTGGCGGCGCATCGCATGACCGCGGGAGGGGTGATCCTCGAGTTCGAGCCCGCCACCAAAGGGGCCGACCCGCTCTGCCGCGCCCGCGAGCTGATCGCGCGCATCCGCGACATCGACGACGTCGACACGCTGATCCGCCGCGCCGCACGACTGACCCAGGCGATGCTCGGCTACGACCGCGTCATGATCTACCGCTTCGAGGCCGACGGCGCCGGCAAGGTGGTGGGCGAGGTCAAGCGCGGCGACCTGGAGAGCTTTCTCGGCCAGTACTTTCCGGCGAGCGACATCCCGGTCCAGGCCCGCGCGCTCTACCTGCGCAACACCATCCGGATCATCTCCGACGCCGACAACCCGCGCGTGCCGATCGAGCCCGAGCTCGATGCGGCGGGCGAGCCGCTCGACCTCTCGCTCGCGCATCTGCGCAGCGTCTCGCCGATCCACTGCGAATACCTGCGCAACATGGGCGTCGGCGCCTCGATGTCGATCTCGGTCATCGTCGACGGCCGGCTCTGGGGGCTGATCGCCTGCCACCACTACGCGCCGCGCATCCTGCCGATGGCCGAGCGGGTCGCGGCCGAGCTCTTCGGGCAGTTCTTCTCGCTGCACCTGCAGACGCTGAAGCAGCGCCGCAGCCTCGCCACGGCGAACGAGGCGCGCCGGACGCTCGACCGCTTCCTGCGCGTCGCCTCGCACGACGGCGACGTCGAGGAGCTGCTCGGCAGCAACCTTCAGGACTTCGCGCGCCTGATGCCCTGCGACGGGATCGGCCTCTGGATGAACGACCGCTGGCGCGCCCGCGGCGTCACCCCGCCCGAGGCAGCCATCCCCGAGCTGGTCCGCATGGTGGGCTCGGTCGCCGATGGCCGGGTCTGGATGACCGACGCGCTCAGTGCCGCGCACCCGCCGGCGGAGAGCTACCACGCCGAGGTCTCCGGGCTCCTCGCGATCCCGCTGTCGCAGCTCCCCCGCGACTATCTCATCTTCTTCCGCCGCGAGCTGGTGCAGACCCTGGACTGGGCCGGCCGACCGGAGAAGACCTATACCACCGGCCCGCTCGGCGACCGGCTGACCCCGCGCCAGAGCTTCGCGATCTGGCGCGAGACCGTGGACCGGCGGGCGCAGCCCTGGACCGAGCCCGATCGCGAGATCGCCGAGGCGACCCGCGCCGCGACCGTCGAGATCGTGCTGCGCCACAACGAGCTGATGGCCGAGGAACGCGGCAAGGCCGAGTTCCGCCAGCGGATGCTCAACGACGAGCTCAACCACCGGGTCAAGAACATCCTCGCGGTGATCCGCTCGCTGGTCGGCCATCCGGTCCGCGAAGGCCGCAGCCTGGCCGAGTACGTGCTGTCGCTCAAGGGGCGCATCCAGGCGCTGGCGGTCGCCCACGACCAGGTGGTGCGCGGCGAGGGCGGCGGCATGCTCGCCGACCTGCTGCAGGCCGAGCTCGGCCCCTACCGCGAATTCGGCGCCGCGGTGACGCTCGACGGCCCCGGCGTCTGGCTGGACAGCCGGGCGTTTCCGGTGATGGCGCTGGTGCTGCACGAGCTCGCCACCAATGCCGCGAAGTACGGCGCGCTCGCCCTGCCCTCGGGCCGCCTCGACCTTTGCTGGCGCCTCGACGAGGCGCGGGGCTGCGAGATCACCTGGCACGAGCACGGCGGGCCGCCGGTCGCACCGCCGTCGCGCGCCGGCTTCGGCACGGCGCTGATCGAGCGCAGCGTCCCGTTCGATCTCGGCGGCGAGAGCGCGGTCGAATACCGCCCCGACGGAATGCGGGCGCGGTTCCTCCTGCCGGCCAGCCACGTCCTCGGGACCGCCGCGCCCGTCATTGCGCCCGCGGAAAGGCCGGCCGAACCTTCCCGCTCCGGCGTTGCCGCCTTGCCGCCGGGACTCGAGGTTCTGCTGGTCGAGGACCAGATGCTGATCGCGATGGACGCCGAGGCGATGCTCGCCGAAGCCGGCGCCGGCTCGGTGACGGCCAGCGCCTCGGTCAAGGACGGCCTCGCCCGCCTCGACGAGACCGCGCCCGACGTCGCGGTCCTCGACCTCAATCTCGGGCGGGAGACCTCGATCGGGCTGGCGTTGGAACTGGAGCGCCGCGGCATCCCGTTCGTCTTCGCCACCGGCTACGGCGAGGGGCCGCTGATCCCCGCGGGGATGGAGGCGGTCCCGGTCGTCCGCAAGCCGTACGACCGCGGCGCCCTCGTGCAGGCCATCGCCTCGGTCCTGCCGCCGGGCTTGGGGCGAGCACTCATCTGATTTCCGCGTCCGGTTTGCGTCCAAAAGCCGTCAGCTGCCTTCGAGACCGCCGATCGACGCGCACGCAGCATTAGCTGCGCAGCGGCTTCAGCGCCTCGGCCCAGCGCGCCAGTTCGCCGAGCATCGCGGGCGCCGCCTCCGCCTGGACGTCGTTGGGCGCTGAAGACCCCGTCCTCGATCTGCTGCGACACGAACGGCACCACGACGCCTTCGGGGATGGCGACGAGCTTCAGCGCCTGGGCCGTCATCTTGACCGCCTGCGCCGCGCGAAGGCCGCCCGAGACCCCGCCGTAGCTCACCAGCCCGAGGGGCTTGTAGGCCCACTCGTTGAAGACGAAGTCGAGCGCATTGGTCAGCGCCGGGGTCGGGCTGTAGTTGTATTCCGGCATCACGAAGACGTAGGCATCGGCCGCGTCGACGATGGCACTCCAGCGTTTGGTGTGCTCGTGCTCGTACTGGCGCAGCCGCGGGTGCTTCGGCTCGTCGTAGAGCGGCAGGCCGACGTCCTTGAGGTCGACCCATTCCGCCTCGAACGCCGGATGCTGCTCGGCGACGCCGTAGAGCCATTGCGCGACATGCACCCCGACCCGGCCCGGCCGGGTGCTGGCGACGACGACATTCAGTTTGAGCGGCATGGATCGTCCTTTTCTGGTCCTCTGGCTCAGATAGCGCCGCCCGTCCGGGCGGCCAGAACGAGGCGGGATGCAGCCTCGTTAACGCCTGAGTCATATGTTGTTGTGTAACAAGATCAGGTACTTAGGTGGTGCCCAGACTCGGGCATCGGTCCTGCGGCCGGCCGACGGCAATTGAGACTGTATTCCGCCCGTTCCGCCGGTGTATGGTCGCCACGACCCGCCGGATGCCCGAGATCGCTGCCATGCCCGAGCCGCTTACCCTCTATCTCGCCGCGCCGCGCGGCTTCTGCGCCGGGGTCGACCGGGCGATCAAGATCGTCGAGATGGCGCTCGAGAAGTGGGGCGCGCCGGTCTACGTCCGCCACGAGATCGTCCACAACCGCTTCGTCGTCGACGGCCTCAAGGCCAAGGGCGCGATCTTCGTCGAGGAGCTCGCCGACTGCCCGCCCGACCGTCCGGTGGTGTTCTCGGCGCACGGCGTGCCGAAGTCGGTGCCGGCAGAGGCCGAGACCCGGCGCATGCTCTATCTCGACGCCACCTGCCCGCTGGTTTCCAAGGTCCACCGCGAGGCCGAGCGGCACCACGAGAGCGGCCTGCAGATGGTGATGATCGGCCATGCCGGCCACCCGGAGGTCATCGGCACCATGGGCCAGCTGCCGCCCGGCGCGGTGCTGCTGGTCGAGACGCCGGCCGACGTGGCGGGCCTCGCGCCGCGCGATCCCGAGCGGCTCGCCTACATCACCCAGACGACGCTCTCGGTCGACGACACCGCCGAGGTGGTGGCAGCACTTCGCGCCCGCTTCCCGCAGATCGTCGGGCCGCACAAGGAAGACATCTGCTACGCCACCACCAACCGCCAGGAGGCGGTGAAGGCGATGGCGCCGCTGGTCGACGCCCTGCTGGTGATCGGCGCCCCGAATTCCTCCAACTCGCAGCGGCTGGTCGAGGTCGGCCGCAAGGCCGGCTGCGGCTACGCCCAGCTCGTCCAGCGCGCCACCGAGATCGACTGGCGCGCGCTCGAGGGCGCCGGCGCGGTCGGCATCACCGCCGGTGCCTCGGCGCCCGAGGTGCTGGTCGAGGAGGTGATCGCCGCGTTCCGCGACCGCTACACCGTGACCGAGCGGCTGGTCGAGACCACGCGCGAGAGCGTCGAGTTCAAGGTGCCCCGCGTGCTGCGCGCCAGGGTCGCGTGACCCGGGTCCCGCTGCCCGCGCTGCTGGTCGGCCTCGCCGGCCTCATCCCGTTCGTCTACGGCTTCGCGATGATCTTCGTCGATCCCGGCACGCTGCCGACGTTCGGCCTCTTTCCATCGAATGCCGAAGGCGGGGTGACGATCCTCGAGCGGTTCGGCGCGGCGATCCTCGGTTTCATGGGCGGCTGCCTCTGGGGCTTCTCCGCCGGGCCGGGCCTGACGCCGCGGCTGACGCTGCTGGCCGCCTCGGCGGTGCCGGCGCTGATCGCGTTTCTCGCGATCCGCCCGAGCCCGGCGCTCTCCTGCCTGTGGCTCGCGTTCGGCTTCGTGGTGCTGCAGGCGATCGACGTGGTCTTTCAGCGGATGCAGGTGGCGCCGGACTGGTGGCTGACCCTGCGCCTGCCGCTGACCTCGGTCGTCACCGCGTGCCTGCTGGTCGGGGCGCTCTATGGCTGAGGTCTTCGCCTACACCGACGGCGCCTGCTCCGGCAATCCCGGCCCCGGCGGCTGGGGCGTCGTGCTCGCCGCCCGCGACGGCGAGCGCGCCGTGAAGTCGCGCGAGCTCTCGGGCGGCGAGGCGCTGACGACGAACAACCGCATGGAGCTGATGGCCGCCATCGCCGCGCTCGAGGCGCTGAAGCGGCCCACGACGCTGACCGTCGTCACCGACAGCGCCTACCTGCGCGACGGCGTCACCCGCTGGATCCACGGCTGGAAGCGCAACGGCTGGCAGACCGCCGACCGCAAGCCGGTCAAGAACGCCGACCTCTGGCAGCGCCTCGAAACCGCCGCGGCCGACCACACCGTCCAGTGGGACTGGGTCAAGGGCCACGCCGGCCACCCCGAGAACGAACGCGCCGACGCCCTCGCCCGCGAAGGCATGCGGCCGTTCAAGCCGGCACCGT
>CAWFYR010000021.1:0-41116 GCA_963819995.1 uncultured Alphaproteobacteria bacterium
CCGCATGGCGCTGGTCGAGATCATCCGCGGCCCGTTGACCGGCGACCGCGCCGTCGCCAAGGCGCTCGACTTCGTGCGCCAGATCAGGAAGACCCCCATCGTCGTCAACGACGCGCGGTTCTTCTACGCCAACCGCTGCATCATCCCCTATCTCAACGAAGGCGTGCGGATGGTCGCCGAAGGTGTAGCGCCGGCGCTGGTCGAGAACGCCGCCCGCCAGCTCGGCTTCCCGCTCGGGCCGCTGCAGCTGGTCGACGAGACCTCGGTCGACCTCGGCGTCCGCATCGCCAAGGCGACCCGGGCCGCGATGGGCGACTCCTATCCCGACAGCCCCTCGGACGCCGTCCTCTTCAAGCTCGCCGACCTCGGCCGGCTCGGCCGCAAGGCCGGCGCGGGCTTTTACGCCTACGACGAGGCCGGCAAGCGCCAGGGCCTCTGGCCCGGCCTCGCCGGGCACTGGCCGCCGCAGGCCGACCAGCCGGCGCTGATCGAGGTGCAGCACCGGCTCGCGATGATCCAGACGCTCCAGGCGGTGCGCGCGCTCGAGGAGGGCGTGCTCACCGACATCCGCGAAGGCGACGTCGGCGCCATCCTCGGCTGGGGCTACATGCCGTGGTCCGGCGGGCCGTTCTCATCGCTCGACATGCTCGGCGCAGCCAAGGCCGTCGAGATTTGCGACGGCCTCGCTGCGGCGCATGGCCCTCGCTTCACCCCGCCGAAACTGCTGCGCGACATGGCGGCGGCGGGCGAAGGCTTCTACGCGCGCTTCCAGCCCGCCGCGGCCGCCTGATCCCACCGGCGAGACGCCCGGCTATGCCGCGGCGTCGAACGCTGTTACCCTCCGCCCATGAGAGCCCGCCAACGGGCCGCACCGGGGGAGAAGCGCCATGCACGAGCTGATGCAGGACTGGCCGCTGCGCGTCTCGCGCATCATCGACCACGCCGCCCGCTACCACGGCGCGCGCCCGGTCCGCGGCCGGTCCGCCGAAAGCCCGCTCGTCGCCACCACCTACGCCGCGGTCCGCACGGGGCGCTGCGCCTCGCCCAGCGGCTCGCCCGCGACGGGATCGGCCGCGGCGACGTCGTGGGCGTCATGGCCTGGAACACCCCGCGGCTGATGGAGTCTGGTACGGCGTGCCCGGCTGCGGCGCCGCGCTGCACACGCTGAACCCGCGGCTCTTCCCCGACCAGCTCGCCTACATCATCAACCATGCCGGCGACCGGCTGCTGCTGGTCGACGCCGATCTCCTGCCGGTCATCGCCGGCATCCGCGACCGGCTCGAGACCGTCGAGACCGTGATCGTGCTGGCCGACGCGGGGCATTTCCCCGCCGCCACCACCTGGGGCGACTGGCTGGCCGACGCCGACGGCGACTTCGCGTGGGTCGAGGGCGACGAGCGCGACGCCTGCGGCATCTGTTACACCTCGGGCACCACCGGCAACCCAAAGGGCGTCGTCTACACCCACCGTTCGAACGTGCTGCACGCGCTGATGGCCAGCCAGCCCGACGCGCTCTCCATCGCCGCCCGCGACAGCATGATGCCGGTGGTACCGCTTTTTCACGCCAACGGCTGGTCGATCGGCTACAGCGCACCGATGGCCGGGGCGGCTCTGGTCATGCCCGGCCGCGACCTGACGCCGCCCGCCCTCCACGAACTCCTCGAGACCGGCGTGACGGTGACGGCCGCGGTGCCGACGATCTGGATGGCGCTCCTCGCCTACCTCGACGCCAACGAGCTCGGCCTTTCCACGCTGGAGCGGGTGATCATCGGCGGCTCCTCGTGCCCGCGCGCGGTCATCGAGCGCTTCCAGGACCGCTACGGCGTGCGCGTGCTGCACGCCTGGGGCATGACCGAGATGTCGCCGGTCGGCACCGTCTGCTCGTTCAAACCGGAGGTCGCCGCCTTGCCCGCCACCGAGCGGCTGACCGTGCAGGAGACGGTCGGCCATCCGCCGTTCACCGTCGAGCTCCGGCTCACCGACGAGGCCGGCGCCGAACTGCCCCCCGGCAGCGCCGCCCAAGGCAAGCTCTGGACGCGCGGCCCGGCGGTGGTCCGGCGCTACCTCAAGGCCGACGAGGACGCCGTCGACCCCGAGGGCTGGTTCGACACCGGCGACATGGCGACGATGGACGCGAACGGCTACGTGCGCATCACCGACCGCGCCAAGGACGTGATCAAGTCCGGGGGCGAATGGATCAGCTCCATCGAGCTCGAGAACGCCGCCGTGGCGCACCCCGACGTCGCCGAAGCCGCGGCCGTCGGCATGCCGCATCCGAAGTGGGGCGAGCGCCCGGTGCTGGTGGTGGTGCCCCGGCAGGGCTGCGCGCCGGACCGCGCGGCGATCGCAGCACTCCTCGCGCAGCGCTTCGCCCGCTGGCAGTTGCCGGACGACATCCTCTTCGTCGAAGCGATCCCGCACACCGCCACCGGCAAGGTCTCCAAGCTGACCCTGCGCCGCCAGCTCGCCGCGCAGGGCTTCACGCTCGCCCCTTGAGCATCGGCCGCAGCCGGCCCGGACCGAGCCGCTGCAACCCTCCCGAATCCCCCCGAGCCTTGCGTCTGAAGCATTTCTGCGTTGCATCCGGCGCATGAAGCTGATTAAGTCCGCCCACCGATAAGAGGGTGGCGTTACGGAAGCGGGGGCTGCATTCGGCGCCCGACGCAAACCGGAGCCTCGGAAAAGTCCCGTTGGTGCTGGCCCAGGTCTGGGGAGGAAGAATCGGAAGCGGCCTGCCCTCGCAGGCCGCTTTTTTCGTTGCGCGGCCGCTCAGTCGGCCAGCACGATCTCGCCGGCGACTTCGAGGCGGGCGGCCAGCGTCTGCAGCCGCCGCTCCACCGCCTCGCCGGCGAATTCGCGTGCCGGACCGCGCAGCGTCAGCACCAGCCGGTCGCCGTCGCTGGCGAGCTCGGCGTTCTCCAGCACCCCGGTCGAGGACCCCGACAGCATCGAGCCCAGGCGCATCGCCCGGCCAAGCACCGCCGCCTCCGCTGCCCGCTCGGGGCTGAGCAGGGTACCGTAGCGCTCGACCTCCTCGGCGGGTGCCACCGCCTTGTAGCGGTTGAGCAGCGCCAGCCCGAGAAACACCCGCTCGGCGTGGTCGACGCCCGCGATGTTGGCGCGCGTCACCAACTCGAAGCAGAGCTCGGCGCGATAGTCCGGATGCGCCCGCCACTGCACGTCGTGCAGCAGGCACGCCGCCAGGATCAGCCGCTGCTCTGGCTCGGGCTTGTCGGCGTAGAGCGGCTTCAGCCAGGCATAGAGCGCGTCGCCGAAGCCCGGGCTGCGCGCCGACGCCGCCTCCATGTGCCGGCAGGCCTCGATCAGCGGGTCGAGCATCCGCATCATCTCGGGCATCTGGCGGTAGAGCAGCCCCTCGCGCAGGCCATAGCCCGAGACCGCGACCCGGTCCGGCTCGATCCGGCGCACCAGCTCGGCCAGCACCTGGCTCGCCAGCGGGATCAGCGACAGCCGCTGCGTCGAGGTGCCGGTCAGCGCCGACATCTCGAACTCGTTCTGCTCGCGAATCCACTTCAGCGTGTCGAGCAGCTGCGGGATCGGCGGCTCGTAGCCGTGCAGCACCTTCAGCGGATAGCCGACGCGCTCCATGTCGAGCCGGGCAATGGCGCGCCACGACCCGCCGACGAGAAAGAGCCGCGGCGCCGCACCCGGCACTGCCTTGCGCAATGCCTTGATCCCCTTCTTGATCGCCTTCTCGCGCTTGCCGGCGTCGGAGATGTCGGCGAGCTGCAGCGGACCGAGCGGCGAGGTCGCGCAGGCAAGGATCTCGCCGTCGGCCACCTGCGCCAGCTCCATCGACGCGCCGCCCATGTCGCAGACCAGCCCGTCGGCGTCGGGCCAGCCGAGGAGCACGCCCTTGGCGGCGAGCCGCGCCTCCTCCTGCCCGCTCGCCACGTGGAGCTGCAGCCCGGTCTCGCGCTCCACCTGGTCGCAGAACGCCGGCCCGTCGCGCGCCTCGCGCACCGCGGCCGTCGCCACCGCAATCATCCCCGAGAGCTGCATCCTGCCGGCGAGCGCCGCGAACCGGTGCAGCGCCGCCAGCGCCTTGGCCCAGCCTTCGGGGCTGAGCCGCCCGGTCTCACCCAGCCCCGCGCCGAGGCCGCAGAGCACCTTCTCGTTGTAGAAGTAGGCCGGGCTCCGGGCGATGCCGTCGAAGACCACGAGGCGGACCGAATTCGAGCCGACGTCGATCACCCCGATCCGGCTCAGCCGGGTCTTGGCCAACTCGTCGAGCTGGAACAGCGGCACGTCCTTTGTCGCACGCTTTGGCGTCGGCATGGTTGTCGTTCCGCTGCTGTCCAGGACGGGCTCACGTGTCGCACCCAGGCCGGGGCGCGTCAATCGTAGCTGTGCACCAGCTGGATGACATCGCGCGCCCCGGCGCGGCCCCGGCCCGACAGCGAAGGGTTCTCCATGAAGAAGCGGTGGCACGAGAAGAGCTGCGCCCCGGGCTCGGCCTCATGGCGCAGGTAGGTCCCGTCCGGCTGCGCCACCCAGCTCTGCGCCTGGTCGGCCAGGTTCGCCGCCATGATCTGGTCGATGATCTGCGCATGCACCGTGGGGTTGGTGATCTCGACCAGCACCTCGACCCGCCGTGTCAGGTTGCGCTCCATCCAATCGGCGGAGCTGATGTAGACCCGGCAGCCGCGCGACGGCAGGCCGTAGCCGTTGCCGAAGCAGACGATGCGGCTGTGCTCAAGGAACCGGCCGATGATCGACTTCACGCGGATGTTTTCGCTCAGCCCCTTCACGCCGGCGCGCAGGCCGCAGATGCCGCGCACCACCATGTCGATCTTTACCCCCTCCCGGCTCGCGGCGTAGAGCGCGTCGATCACCTCGGGGTCGGTGATCGCGTTGAGCTTGACCCAGACCTGCGCCGGCCGGCCCGCCCGCGCATGGCCGATCTCGCCCTCGAGCCCGTCGAGCAGGCGCTGCTTCAGGTGATGCGGCGAGATCGCGAGCTTTTCCAGCTCCTCGGGCCGCACGTAGCCGGTGACGTAGTTGAAGACCCGCGTGGCGTCGCGCCCCAGTGCCTTGTCGCAGGTGAAAAGCGAGAGGTCGGTGTAGATGCCCGCCGTCCCCGGATGGTAGTTGCCGGTGCCGAAGTGGGTGTAGGTGACGAGCTCGCCCGCCTCGCGGCGCACCACCGTCGAGATCTTCGCGTGGGTCTTCCAGTCGATGAAGCCGTAGACCACCTGCGCGCCGGCCCGCTCCAGTCGCCGGCTCTGCCGGATGTTCGCCGCCTCGTCGAAGCGCGCCTTGAGCTCGATCAGCGCGGTCACCGACTTGCCCGCCTCCGCCGCCTCGCAGAGCGCCGCGACGATCGGGCTGTCGCGGCTGGTGCGGTAGAGCGTCTGCTTGATCGCGAGCACGTCCGGATCGAGTGCTGCCTGCTGCAGGAAGCGCACGACGATGTCGAAGGTCTCGTAGGGGTGGTGCAGCAGCATGTCCTTCTGGCGGATCGCCGCGAGAATGTCGCCTTCGAAGTCCTGCACCCGCTCGGGCATCCGCGGGGTGAACGGCGGCCAGAGGAGATCCGGCCGCCCGGCGCGGGTCAGCTCCGCGAGGTCGGCCATGCCGATCAGCCCGGGCAGCTCGATCACCTCGTCGGCGCCGACGCCGAGCGCCTGCACGATGGTGCGCCTGAGGTCGTCCGGGGCTTCCACGGTCATGGTCAGCCGGATCACCTCGCCGCGGCGGCGGCGCTTCAGCGCGGTCTCGAACTCGCGCACCAGGTCCTCGGCCTCTTCCTCGACCTCGAGGTCGCTGTCGCGCAGCACCCGGAAGGCGCAGTGCCGCATCAGCGCGTAGCCGGGGAAGAGCTTGCCGAGGAAGACCTCGAGCAGCCCCTCGAGCGGCAGGAAGCGGATCTGGCCCTTCGACCCCTCCGGCAGCCGCACGAAGCGCGGCACCTGGGCGGGCACCGGCAGGAGCGCCTCGAGGACGGTGTCATCCGCGGCGCGCCGCAGCTGCAGCCCCATCGCAAAGCCGCCGTTGGCGATGAACGGGAACGGATGCGCCGGGTCGATGGCGAGCGGGCTCAGGATCGGGAAGACCTGCTCGAAGAAGTGCGCCTCCATCAGCTTGAGGTCGGCGCCGCGCAGGTTCTGCGGCCCGAGGATCTCGATGCCTTCCGCCTTCAGGAGCCGCTCGAGCACCGCGAGGCACTCCTGCTGGCGGATCATCAGCGCCCTGGCGTCGAGGTCGATCCGCCGGAGCTGCTCGGTCGGCGACAACCCGTCGGCGCTCGGGGCATGCACGCCTTCGCGCACCAGACCGCGCAGCCCGGCGACGCGCACCGAATAGAACTCGTCGAGGTTCGACGCCGAGATCGACAGGAAGCGCACCCGCTCCAGCAGCGGCACGGCGGGATTCTCGGCCTCCGACATCACCCGCCAGTTGAACGCCAGCCAGCTCAGCTCGCGGTTGATGAAGCGCTCCGGCCCCTCGATGTCGGCCGCGGGCGCACATCGCCCCGGTACCGCGGCCGAGCGCAGGAAATCCGCATCGACCTGCCCGGCTCCGGCCGCCGCGACCTCCAGCATCGCTCACCTCCGTCCCCCCAGCGGGGACCGCACGCGTTGTCCTGCAAAATATCCTGAGTGTTCTTCCGCTTCGGCGCAACGCCCTTGGAACCGGGACGGGGGCGGCGCGCCTATTCCAGCCGCTCGACGTTCCTGAGGTCGGGGAAGAGCCGCATCCAGAGGAGCGCCACCGCCACCGTGCCGATCCCGCCGATCACCGCCGCAGGCACCGCGCCGAAGAGTGCGGCGGTCATGCCGCTTTCGAACTCGCCGAGCTGGTTCGACGCATTGATGAAGAGAAAGTTGACCGACCCCACCCGCCCGCGCATCGCGTCGGGCGTGCGCAGCTGCACCAGCGACACCCGGATCACAACGCTGATCGTGTCGGCCGCCCCCATCACGAAGAGCGCGAGCAGCGACAGCCAGACGAGCTTGGACAGCCCGAAGACCACCGTCGCAAGCCCGAAGACGATCACCGCCTGAAACATCCGCATCCCGACCCGGCGGGTAATTGCATTGCGGGCGAGGTAAGCCGTCATGGTCAGCGCGCCGATCGCCGGCGCGGCGCGCAGCACGCCGAGCCCCCAGGGGCCGGTGTGCAGGATGTCGCGGGCGTAGATCGGCAGCAAGGCCGTGGCGCCGCCGAGCAGCACCGCGAAGAGATCGAGCGAGATGGTCCCGAGGATCGCCGGGTTGCGCCGCACGAAGCCCACGCCGGCGAAGAGCTCCGAGAACCGCGGCGGCTTCCGCTGCCCGACCGGCCGGTCGAGCCTGATCCCGATGATCAGGACGCTCGCCGCGATCCAGAACAGCCCCATCAGCGCATAAGGCAGCGCCGGCGCCGCGGCGTAGGCGAAGCCTCCGGCCGCAGGCCCGCAGATCATCGCGAACTGGCCCGCCGCAGTCGTCATCGCCGTCGCCCGCTGCAACTGGCCCTGCGGCGCCACCGCCGGCAGCAGCGCCCCGGCCGCGGGCGACTCGAAGGCGTTGGCGACGCCGAGGAGGCTCACCGCGACGAAGATGTGCGGCACCGTCAGCCAGCCGGCGAAGCTGCCCCAGGCCAGCACGCCCGCGGTCAGCGCCTCCGCCACCTGGCAGGCCACGACCACCCGCCGGCGGTCGTAGCGGTCCGCGGCGTGGCCCGCGACGAAGACGAGGATCAGGACCGGCAGGAACTGCGTCAGCCCGATCAGCCCCAGGTAGAACGCGCTGCCGGTCATGGCGTAGACCTGCCAGCCCAGCGCCACCGTCGCGATCTGCGCCGCAAAGCGCGAGCAGCCGCGGGCGACGACGTAGCGCAGGAACGGCCGGTGCGCCAGCAGCCGCGCGGTCGCAGGGGAGGTGTCGAGGGAAGCCATCTGCCCCCCGCCTAGCGCCCGGTGCGGCCGGCCGCAATGCGCTTCACACGCGCCCGTTGTCGCGCAGGACCTCCGCCGCGAGCCGCACCGTGATCGGCCGGTGCCGGGCGAGCCCCGCCTGATCCAGCCGCGCCACCGCCGTCGCCGCGGCCTCGAAGGCGCGGTCGATGCGGCTGACCAGCCAGGCGACGAGGTCGGGCGTCACCGCGATCTGCCGGTCATCGAAGAGCTTGACGAGGACGGCCGCCAGCAGCGCGTCGTCGGGCGCCTCCAACTCGGCCACTGGCTGGGCGGCGAGCCGACTCGCGAGGTCCGGCAGAGCGAGGCGCCAGCGCGCCGGCGCCTCGCGGCCGCTGACCAGCAGGCTGCCGCCGCCGGCCCCGAGCCGGTTGCAGAGATGGAAGAGCGCCTCCTCCGCCGCCCGCGCCGCGGTCCCGAGGTCCGCCATCCGGTCGGCATCCTCGATCGCCAGCCGCGCGTCGGCGGCGACGGCGCCGAGATCGAGCCCCGGCAGCGCCGCCGCCGGCAGCACCTCTGCCCCGGCGCGTGCCGCCCAGACATGCGCGAGGTGCGTCTTGCCCGATCCCACCGGCCCCGCGACCGCGAGGCGTCCGCCCGGCCAGGCGGGCCAGCGCTCGACCTGCGCCAGCGCCAGCGCGTTCGACGGCGAGACGAAAAAGTCCGCCCGGCCGAGCGCCGCCCGCGCCGGCAGCTCCAGCACCAGCTGGCGTGGCCCGCCCGCCGGCAAGCTCAGCCGTCCCCCGGCGGCGCCTCGCGCCCGGTATAGAGCGCGCTCGCGCGGTACTGTTCCAGCAGGAACCGCCCGATCACCCCCAGCGCCGCCGCCACGGGCACCGCCACCACCAGCCCGGCGAAACCGAAGAGCGCGCCGAAGACCGACAGCGCCAGGATCAGCCAGACCGGATGCAGCCCCACCGACTTGCCGATCAGGTTCGGCGCCAGGACGTTGCCCTCGACGAACTGCCCGAACAAGAACAGGCCCAGCGTCACGAAAATCCAGACCTTGTCGTCCCAGAACTGGAAGACCGCAATCCCCATTGCCAGCACCAGCCCGATCGTCGAGCCGACGTAAGGCACGAAGGTGATCAGCCCGGCGGTCAGCCCGACGAGGAAGCCGAACTGCAGCCCGATCGCCATCAGCACGACCGCGTAGTAGGTGCCGAGGATCAGGCAGACCGAGAGCTGCCCGCGCACGAACCCCGCGAGCACGACGTCGATGTCGCGCGCCAGCCGGCGGATCGTCGGTGCGTGCTCGCGCGGCAGCATCTGGTTGACGTGGCCGACCATTCGGTCCCAGTCGAGCAGAAGGTAGAACGCCACCACCGGCGCCACCACCATCACGATGAGGAAGTCGAAGATGCGCAGCGAGCCGCTCAGCACCTGATTGAGCACGGTCAGCCCGCCTTCGCGCAGCATCGTCTCGAAGCCCGCGAGGTTGCGCATCACCGGCGAGTTCTCGCCGAAGATGTCGGGATAGCGCCGGCTCAGGAACGTCACCAGCCCCGCGACGTAGTCCGGCGCCGTCGCGATCAGTCCCTGGACCTGCTGCACCAGCGCCGGCACCGCCAGCACCAGCACCAGCACGAAGACGACGACCGCCGTCACCGCGATGACAGCCGTCGCCCAGAGCCGGCTCAGCCCCAGCCGCTGCAGCCGGTCGGCGATCGGATCGAGGAAATAGGCGATCCCGGCGCCGAGCAGGAACGGCAGCAGGGTCGACCCCAGGAGCCACAGCACCAGGATGAACACCACCGCGGCGATGCCCCAGAACCGCAATTGCCGATCCGCCCGCACCGCCATCTCGCGACCTCGCTCTCCGCGGCCCTAGGTGACGCAGCACGCAGGGCGTGGCAAGGCCAGACACGCTCCGGACGGCTCAGACGAACTGCTCGCGGATCAGCCGCTCCTCGAGCCCGTGGCCGGGGTCGAACAGGATGTGGTGCGTCACGTCCGCCGCGCTGACGATCTCGATCCGCACCGGGTCGCGCACCTCGGTGGAGTTGGCCACCGCCGACACCGGCCGCTTGTCGGCCTCCATCACCTCGAACGTCACCTTGGCGCGCTTGGGCAGGAGCGCGCCGCGCCAGCGCCGCGGCCGGAACGCGGCCATCGGCGTCAGCGCCAGGATGTCGGCGCCGATCGGCAGGATCGGCCCGTGCGCCGAATAGTTGTAGGCGGTCGAGCCCGCGGGCGTCGACAGGAGCGCCCCGTCCGCGATCAGCTCCGCCAGCCGCTCGCGGCCGTCGACCAGGATGCGCAGCTTCGCCGCCTGCGGCCCGGCGCGCAGGATCGAGACCTCGTTGATCGCCAGCGCCTCGATCGCTGTCGCCGTCCGCCCGGGTCGCGCACATCCGGAGCGGATTGATCACCGCCGCCTCGGCCGCGTTCAGCCGCTCGAACAGGCGGTCCTCGGCGAAGGCGTTCATCAGAAAGCCCACGGTCCCGCGGTTCATGCCGTAGACCGGGATGTCGAGCCCCTCGGTCGCGTGCAGCGTCGAGAGCATCAGCCCGTCGCCGCCCAGCGCCACGATCACGTCGGCGTCCTCGACCGGGCTCTGCCCGTGCCGCTGGATCAGCCGGTCGCGCGCCGCCTCGGCCAACTCCGCCGGGCTCGCCACGAAATGGATCCGCTGGAATGCCAAAGGGTCCTGCTCCACCGCGCCCGGGACGCGCACTGTCACCCGCGCCCACGCCGAACTCAACCCCCGTCGCTCCGGGACCCGATTCCGGGTTCCCCGTCCGCCTCATTCGCGGTATCTGACGCGCGACCCCAGCGACCGGAGGCCCGCCCGTGAAAGACACCCTTCCCGACAGCGGCTTTTTCAGCGAAGACCTCGCCGCCCGCGACCCGGCGATCTTCGGCGCCATCCAGGACGAGCTCACCCGCCAGCGCAACGAGATCGAGCTGATCGCGTCGGAGAACATCGTCAGCCGCGCCGTGCTCGAGGCGCAGGGCTCGGTGATGACCAACAAGTACGCCGAGGGCTATCCCGGCCGGCGCTACTACGGCGGCTGCCAGTTCGTCGACGTCGCCGAGACCCTCGCGATCGAGCGCGCCTGCCAGCTCTTCGGCGCGGGCTTCGCCAACGTCCAGCCGAACTCGGGCAGCCAAGCCAACCAGGCGGTGTTTCTCGCGCTGCTGCAGCCCGGCGACACCTTTCTCGCGATGGACCTCTCCGCCGGCGGCCACCTGACCCATGGTGCGAAACCCAATATGTCCGGCAAATGGTTCAAGCCGGTGCACTACGGCGTCCGCCGGCAGGACAGCCTGCTCGACTACGATGCGGTCGCCGAACTCGCCGCCGAGCACCACCCCAAGCTCATCATCGCCGGCGGCTCGGCGATCCCGCGGCGGATCGACTTCGCCCGCTTCCGCGAGATCGCAGATAGCGTCGGCGCGTACCTGATGGTCGACATGGCGCACTTCGCCGGCCTCGTCGCCGGCGGCCAGCACCCGAGCCCGGTGCCGCACGCCCACGTCGTCACCACAACCACCCACAAGACCCTGCGCGGACCGCGCGGCGGCATGATCCTGACCAACGACGAGGCCATCGCCAAGAAGATCAATTCCGCGATCTTCCCGGGCCTGCAGGGCGGCCCCTTGATGCACGTCATCGCCGGCAAGGCCGTGGCCTTCGGCGAGGCGCTGCGCCCCGAGTTCGCCGACTACGCCGCGCAGGTGGTCAGAAACGCCGCCGTCCTCGCCGAGGCGCTGATCAAAGGCGGCGTCGACATCGTCACCGGCGGCACCGACACCCACCTGATGCTGGTCGACCTGCGCCCCAAGGGCGTCACCGGCAAGGACGCCGAAGCCGCCCTCGGCCGCGCCCACATCACCTGCAACAAGAACGGCATCCCGTTCGACCCGCAGCCGCCGACCGTCACCTCGGGCGTCCGCCTCGGCACTCCGGCCGGCACCACGCGCGGCTTCGGCGAGGCCGAGTTCACCGAGATCGCCGCGCTGATCGTCGAGGTTCTCGACGGCCTCGCCGCCAACGGCGAGGCCGGCAATGGTGCGGTGGAGGCCGGCGTCAGGGCCAGGGTGCAGGCGCTCTGCGACCGCTTCCCGATCTATCCGGGGCTCTGAAGCCCCGGACCGATGCGGTGGCCATGGCGGACCGGGCCGGCGTTCCCCGCCTGCTTCCCGGTCTTCGTGCGCAAGGCGAACCTCGCTGGCGGCTGGTCGCCGCGGGCCGCCAGCTTGCACGCGGTCCTCTGAGCCTTCATCCACTTCTCGGCGGCCCGACGCGGACGATCGCTGGCCGCACGTCTAAGCGCGACCAGGCACGTTCCTCGGCCGGCACCCGATCGAGACCTTCCGCTTCCGCCGCGACCAGACCCAGCCGTTCCCCAAGGCGGAGCGGCTGGCTCGCCGCTCCTCCAGAGCAGGGCCCACCGGCACTACGCCGCCGACCAAGGCCGGGTCGGATCGGCTCAGGCGACGGCTCCGGCGTGCTGCTCCGGGAATCCCTCCCCGGTCCCCGGGGAGTTCCGCCCGCGCCGATCCTCGCATTTCATGAGCCACGATAGAGGCTTCGATCGCGAGCTTGAGACTGCAGGCCAAGATTTCGTGAGACCGATGGAAAATGCTCCCGATGATCCGAGATCAATGGAACCGGCCACCGATCGAGAGGCCGGCCCGGCGCCAATACCCCTCGCCGGGTTTCCGCAAGCGAAGGATGAAGGAAATGTCCAAGAAGTTCGTCCTGCCGGCCGCCATGGCTTTATCCATGCTGGCCAGCTTCGCCCCCGCCTATGCGACGATGACCCATCCGTACAATTCGCCGCCGGCCAACGGTTCGGCTCCCGCCAGGACCCTGAGCCCGACCGCCCTCCAGCAAATGGCAATGGAAGCCGGACTGACCGTCGAACAGGCCAGCCACCTGACGATCACCCAACTCGCGGCGCTCAAGGAATCGCGCGATTCCTGACCCGACCGCCCGGGCTCCTGCCAGCACAGGAGCCCGCTTCCCATGCCCGATTGATGGCCAACCGCTCGATTTCGGCCTTTTCCCCGGGGATGGCCGGCCGCTTCATTCCCGGTCGAAGCGCACCCTGACATAGGAGCCCGGCGCCGGCTCGATGGTGCCGAGCTTCGCCCCGGGCACCCGCGCCGGCACCGCGCGTCCCGAGCGCTGCTTCAGCCAGGCGTCCCAGTCCGGCCACCAGCTTCCGGCCGTCTCCTCGGCGCCCTTGAGCCATTCCTCCAGCGTCGGCGGCGTCAGGTCGCCGTTGGTCCAGAACTGGTACTTGCCGAGCACCGGCGGGTTCACCACGCCGGCGATGTGCCCCGACCCCGACAGCGCGAAGCGCACATCGGCCTTGGTCATCTCCTTGGCGCCGCGATAGACCGACGCCGCCGGCGCGATGTGGTCCTCCCGCGTCGCCACGTGATAGACCGGCCCGCGCACGTCGGCGAGCGTCACCGTCTCGCCGCGGATCGTCAGCTCGCCCTTGGCAAAGGCGTTCCGGATGTAGAACTCCTCGAGGTAATAGCGGTGTACCCGCGCCGGCATCGCCGTCGAATCCGCGTTCCAGTAGAGCAGGTCGAACGGGAACGGGTCCTTGCCCAGCATGTAGTTCGAGACGATGTAGCCCCAGATCAGGTCGTTCGCCCGGAGCATGTTGAAGGCGGTCGCCATGCGGTCGGCGGGCATGAAGCCCTGCTCCATCTCCTCGCCCACCACCTGCAGGATGTTCTCGTCGACGAAGATCTGCAGCTCGCCCGCATCCTCGAAGTCGAGCTGGGCGGTGAAGAACGTGGCACTCGCCACCCGCTTGTCGCGCTTCTTCCCCATCCACGCCAGCAGCGTCCCCGCCAGCGTCCCGCCGACGCAGTAGGAGACCAGGTGCAGGCTCTTCTGACCGGTCTCCTCGAGCGCCTTGTCGATCGCGGCGCTCGCCCCTTCGAACATGTAGTCCTCCCAGGTCACCTTGCCCTGGCGCGCGTCGGGGTTGACCCAGGAGATCATGAAGACGGTATGGCCCTGCTCGACCAGCCACTTCACCATGCTCTTCTTCGGATTGAGATCGAGCACGTAGTACTTGTTGATCCACGGCGGGATGAAGAGGAGCGGCCGCGCCAGCACCGTCTCGGTCAGGGGCGCGTACTGGATCAGCTGCAGAAAGTCGTTCTGCCAGATCACCGCCCCCTCGCTGACCGCGGTGTTGCGCCCGACCTCGAAGGCGGCCATGTCGGTCTGCCGGATCAGCAGCTTGCCCTTGCCGCGCTCGAGGTCGGCCAGCATCATCTTCAGGCCGCGCACCAGGTTCTCGCCTTTCTCGTCGACCGTCGCCTGCAGCACCTCGGGGTTCAGCGCGAAGAAGTTCGCAGGGTTCATCGCCTCGACGAACTGCCGGGTGTAGAACGCCGCCTTCTTGCGCTCCTTGGGGTCCATCTCGCCGACGGTGCCGACGCTGTCCTGCAGCCAGCCCGAGGTCAGAAGGTACGACTGCTTGAGATAGTCGAAGAGCGCGTTCTCGGTCCACTCCTTGTGGGCGAACCGCCGGTCCGCCTTCATCATGTGCGGCAGCTTGAGGTCCTCGGGCACGTCCTTGGCGCCCAGCCACTTCAGCATCGCGTTCTGCCACAGCGCCCCCTGCGCCGCCCAGTACTCGAGCGTCATGTCGGCGACCTGCCCGGGATTGTCCCACATCGTGCGGTAGAGCTCGGCGAACGTCGGCCAGGTGTTCAAGGGATCGAGGTGCTTCGATCCGCCGTCCTGCAACTGCGCCGCGAGGAAGGTCTGCCAGATCTGGCTCGACACGTCGAAGACCTCGGCCATGGTGTGGGCCATGTGCTGGCCCTGCTCGGCCAGGGTCTCGCCATCGTTGAGCTCGCTCATGGCAACGCCTCCCCGCGGGTCCGGTGCCTTGCAGCACGCCGGTGCAGGCGATACTACAGGCTCGCCCGGACTTTGCCCAGAAAGAGAGCAATGCCGAACCGGCACCCCGCCGTACGCCTGTCACTCGCGCTCGTGCTCGGCCTCGCCGGCTGCGCCCCGCCGGGCGCCGAGGTGCCGATCTCCGAGGCCCTGCGCACAGCACCGCCGCCCCAGCTCGGCGAGACCGCATCCTTCGACGCCGCGCTCGCCACCGCCGCGCCGGACGCCCAGCGCCTCGCCAGCGGCTCCGAGGCGCTCGCGGCCCGCGCCGCCGCGCTCCGCACCCGCGCCGCCGCGCTCACCGGCGAGGTCGTCGACCCCGCCACCCGGGAACGCCTCGAAGCCGCCCCGCGCTGAGCCCGGCGCCCGGGGAACCTTGCAGGGCCTTGCGCATTTTCAGGACGTGCAGCGTGCCCCGCCGTTCCGGGCAAGGGCGCCGATAACCTCAAGGAAAGCCGAAATGAACAGCATCATCTATCTCGTCGGACTGATCGTCGTGGTCCTCGCCGTCCTGTCGCTCGTCGGCCTCGCCTGATCCCGGGTCCGCGCCGGAGCGCGCTCTCCTCGAGGCAGCCCGCCCCCCTCTCGGCGCGCAGCCCTGACTTCCTGAGGCCGCGGGCACTCTGTTGATCCCCCTGTCACTCGCGGCCGGGCGGCGCTATAAGGGCGGTCCTCACCCTCACGCCCGCGGCCGCGCCCCATGTCCGAAGAATTCTACCGCATCAAGCGTCTGCCCCCTTACGTCTTCGCCGAGGTGAACCGGCTCAAGGCGCGCTGCCGCGCCGAAGGCATGGACATCATCGACTTCGGCATGGGCAACCCCGACATGGACACGCCCAGCCATATCGTCGACAAGCTCGTGGAGACCGTTCGCAAGCCGCGAACGCACCGCTACTCGGCCTCCAAGGGCATCCCCGGCCTCCGTCGCGCGCAGGCCGGCTACTACGCCCGCCGCTTCGGCGTGAAGCTCGACCCCGAGACCGAGGTCATCGCCACGCTCGGCTCCAAGGAAGGTCTCGCCAACCTCGCCATGGCGATCACCGCACCCGGCGACGTGATGCTGGTGCCGAACCCCAGCTACCCGATCCACCCCTACGGTTTCATGATCGCCGGCGGCACCCTCCGCCACGTCCCCGCGCTCCACGCCGGCAGGTTCGATCCCGACGAGTACCTGCGCGCGCTCGAGCGCGCCGTGCTGCATTCGGTGCCGAAGCCCGTGGCGCTCGTGGTGTCCTTTCCCTCCAACCCGACCGCCCAGGTCTGCGACCTCGACTTCTACCGGGCGCTCATCGCCTTCGCCAAGAAGCACCACCTCTGGGTGCTCTCCGACCTCGCCTATGCCGAGATCTACTTCGACGGCAATCCGCCGCCCTCGATCCTGCAGGTCGACGGCGCCCGCGACGTGGCGGTCGAGTTCACCTCGCTCTCCAAGACCTACGCGATGCCCGGCTGGCGCATGGGGTTTGCCGTCGGCAACACCCGGCTGATCGACGCGCTGACCCGGATCAAGTCCTATCTCGACTACGGCGCCTTCACCCCGGTGCAGGTCGCCGCCGCCGCGGCGCTGAACGGTCCCGACGACTGCATCGCCGAGATCCGCGGCATCTACAAATCCCGCCGCGACGTGCTGGTCGATGCCATGGGCCGCGCCGGCTGGCAGATTCCTTCGCCGCCAGCCACGATGTTCGCCTGGACGCCGGTGCCCGAACCCTTCGCCGCCATCGGCTCCATGGGCTTCTCCAAGATCCTGCTGCGCGAAGCCGAGGTCGCGGTCGCTCCGGGGATCGGCTTTGGCGAATTCGGCGAAGGCTACGTCCGCCTCGGCCTCGTCGAGAACGAGCACCGCATCCGGCAGGCGGCCCGCAACGTGCGCCGCGTCATGCAGAACGCCGACGCCTTGCTCAGCAAATACCTGGCCGAAGAGGCCGCCGCCTGAACCTCGGTACGTGCCTCGTTAACGAACGAGTCATAAACACTTACCTTGCAGGATCAAAGACTTACGCCATGCCCAGACTCGGGGCAACGTCCTCGGCAGGACGCATCGGTCACCCGCCGGCCGGCTGCAATGGTGCGCAGGGATCGCCGCGGGGCGGGGCCGGCGCGATCATGAAGGCGTCGAAGTGCCCGGGATCGCCGGGCTGCGCCTCGAACTGGCCGAGCGACACCACGGTGATCGACGGATCCGCAGCGGCCAGCGCCGCGGGCGCGCCGCGCGCCTTGTCGGCGTGGCCGCTGCCGGCAATCACCACCACCTGGCCGTCGCCGGTCATCGTGCGCGCCCAGAGCGCCGCGTCGGCGAGCCCCGCGTCGCGGAAGCGCTGCGCCTCGACCATTCCGGGCAGCAGCTCGGGGGGCATCGCCCCGCAGTGCGCCTCGGCGAGATCGGCCTCCCGCGCCGCCTCCTCCTCGGGCGACAGCGGCACGTCGAGCCCGTAGGTCGCGGCGTCGGGGCCGAACACCCCGGCGGCACCCTCGACCGCCGCGCGCTGGACGTCGGCACTTGGCTGGCCGGCGCCGAAGATGCGCGCGTCCGGCGCGGCCTCGAGGATCGGTGCATAGAGGTCGAAGTCCGGCCAGCCGCTCGCCGGCCAATCGAGCGCCGCGGCGATTGCCTCCCGGCTGGCGCCTTCGGCCCTGAGACGGTTGACTTCGTCCTCGTCGGCCTGCGGGATCATCTCGAAGACAAGGGCAGCCGGCTGCAGCGCCGCCACGATCGCCGCCTGGTTCTGGTGATGACCGGGATTGTCGTGGATCTCGCCGAGCACGATGATGTCGGCATGCCGCGCCTGCGTCACGAACCGCGCCACCGACGTCGGATCTGCAGCCGCCTGCAGGCCCGCCGCGCACAGAACGACGAAGATGCGCAATCCCAACTGCATCGCCGCTCCCCCAATGTCACGAGACGCCTGACTATGGCATGCGTCCCGCATCGGGTCACGCGATTTCAGGCGGAGGTCAGCATCTCCGCTGCCGAGCCCGTCACGCTTTCCAACCGCTTGCGCAGCTTGGAGAGCGCCTGCGCCTCAAGCTGGCGAATGCGCTCCTTGGACAGGCCGAGTTCCTGCCCGAGGCTTTCCAGCGTCCGGGGCTCGTCGCGCAGCTTGCGCTCGACGATGATCATCCGCTCCCGTGCGTTGAGGGAAGCCAGCGCATCGGCGAGCCAGCCGCGCACCCGGTCGAGGTCGGCGCCGCGCGTCACGGTCTCGGCAGCCTGGGGTGCCTCGTCCTCGAGCGTCTCGACCCACTCCCGGCCTTCCTCCCCCGCCTGCTGGGCGTTGAGCGAAAAGTCGGATCCGGCCAAGCGCGCATCCATCATCTCGACGTCGCGGAGCGGCACGCCCACTTCTTCCGCAATCATCTCGCGCAGCCGATATCCGTCGAGCACCTCGCCGTTGGCCCCCGCTTCGCGCTCAAGCTTGGCACGGACTCGCCGCAGGTTGAAGAACAGCGCCTTCTGCGACGAGGTCGACCCGGTGCGCACCATCGACCAGTTGCGCATCACGTAGTCCTGGATCGACGCCTTGATCCACCAGACCGCATAAGTCGAGAAGCGGACGCCGCGGTCGGGATCGAACTTCTCCGCGGCTTTCATCAGCCCGACGCCGGCCTCCTGGATCAGATCCGGCATCGGCGCGCCATAGCGGCGGTAGCGGGACGCCATCGAAATCGCCAGCCGCATGTAGGCATTGACCAGCCGGTGCAGGGCTTTCTCGTCGCCCTCGTTGCGCCAGGCCCGCGCCAACGCCAGTTCGGTGTCGGCGTCGAGCATCTCGGCGCCCATCGCGCGCTTGGTGACCGCCCGCGTACCGATATCCTCGAAAACCATCTCCGCCCTCCTCGCCGCCGGGTACGGACCAAGAGCCCTAGGGGCCCTCTTCATCAGGCTACGCCTTACCCCAACCTTTGGATCACACCCCGGTTCCACGAACCGAACTGTTTTGCCGAACTCGTGAGGCTGATGACGCTCGTCGACCTATCCAGCGGACCCATTCAGGTGCAATCACCTCGAGAGCCTACCTGCCGCCGCCCCGATCGTGCGAGGCGAATGACATCCGTTCACGCGATCTTGTGACGCGCCCCCGCCCGTGATGGCGGCTTGACCCATGGCGCCCGCCATGAGATCGCGTGCTGAACACGCCGTCACCGAGAGGGCACAGATGACCTACGTCCTGGCGATCGGCGATCGCAGCTATTCGAGCTGGTCCATCCGAGGCTGGCTGATGTTCGCCCGCTTCGGGCTGCCGGTAACGATCAAGACGGCCCGGCTCTACTCGCCAGAGGTCGCCGCCCTCCTCAAGCGCTTCGGTGCAGCCAGAACCGTCCCGGCCCTGCGGATCGAGGGCGACGGCGAGGGCGAGGACTTCGCCCTCTGGGATACCCTCGCCATGGCGGAGACCCTCGCCGAGCGGCACCCCGACCGCGGCCTCTGGCCCGCGGCACCGGCGGCACGGGCGCTGGCCCGCTCGCTCACCGCCGAGATGCACGCGAGCTTCCAGGCCCTGCGCAACGCCTGCCCGGTCAATCTTCGCCGCGCTTATGTGGGCTTCGAGCCGGGGGAGGCGGTGCTTGCCGATCTCGACCGGATCGAGACGCTGTGGCGCACGGCGCGCGCGGACTTCGCCGGCGACAGCCCCTGGCTCTTCGGCGACTACTCGCTTGCGGACGTCTTCTTCGCGCCGGTCGCCGCCCGCATCGCCACCTACGCCCTGCCCGTCGGGCCGGAGGCCGAGACCTACGTCGCGGCCCACCTCGCCGAGCCGGCGTTCGTCGCCTGGCGGAACGCCGGCCTCGCCGAACCGTACGCGCAGCCGCACTACGACCTGGACCTGCCCGAGCGTCCTTGGCCGGGACCGGAGCGTTAATCGAAACGCAACCGGCCGGGCGCAACGGTCTCACCCCAGAGGATCGGGCCGAGGCAGATGGTCGCGCGCGCCTACACGGTGGCATTTCAGGGCGTCGAGGCGCGGCTGGTCGAGGTGCAATGCGCCATCGCCGCGGGCCTTCCGGCGTTCAATCTCGTCGGCCTGCCCGACAAGGCGGTCAGCGAAGCCAAGGAGCGGGTGCGCGCCGCGATGACTGCGATGGGGCTGGCCTTGCCGGCCAAGCGCATCACGGTGAACCTCTCGCCCGCCGATCTGCTCAAGGAAGGCTCGCATTTCGACCTGCCGATCGCGCTGGCGGTGCTCGCGGCGATGGAGGTGCTTCCCGGCGACGAAGTCGCGGCGCACGTGGCGCTCGGCGAGCTCTCGCTCGACGGCACGCTGATCGCGGTGATCGGCGCGCTGCCTGCGGCCCTCGCCGCGGCCGAGGCGGAGTGCGGGCTGATCTGCCCGGCGGCCTGCGGCGCCGAGGCCGCCTGGGTCGGCGCGGTGCAGGTGATCGCACCGAAGACCCTCCTCGCTCTGGTCAACCACTTCACCGGCCGCGCGCCGCTCGCTCCGGCGCAGCCCGGCACTGTCGCGGATGTCGCGCTCTCCAAGGACCTCGCCGAGGTCAAGGGTCAGGAGAAGGCCAAGCGCGCGCTCGAGATCGCCGCCGCCGGCCGCCACCACCTCCTGATGATCGGCCCGCCGGGCAGCGGCAAGTCGATGCTCGCGGCGCGCCTTCCCGGCATCCTGCCGCCGCTGGAGCCCGGCGAGGCGCTCGAGACCTCGATGATCCACTCTCTGGCCGGATTGCTAGACGAGGGCGGCATCAGCCGGGCGCGGCCGTTCCGCACGCCGCATCACACCGCCTCGATGGCCGCCATCGTCGGGGGCGGGCGCAGCGCCAAGCCGGGCGAGATCAGCCTCGCCCACCACGGGGTCCTCTTTCTCGACGAGCTGCCGGAATTTCCGCGTGCGGTCCTCGAGACCCTGCGCCAGCCGATCGAGACCGGCGACGTGGTGGTGGCGCGCGCCAACGCCCACGTGCGCTATCCCTGCCGCTTCATGCTGGTGGCGGCCGCCAATCCTTGTCGGTGCGGCCATCTCGCCGACCCCGGCCGCGCCTGCGCCCGGGTGCCGGAATGCGGCGCGGAATACCTCGGGCGCATTTCGGGCCCGCTGCTCGACCGGTTCGACCTGCGCATCGACGTGCCGCCGGTGATGGTCGAGGACCTCGGGCTTCCGCGAACCGGCGAGACCAGCGCGGTCATCGCCGAACGCGTCGCGCGGGCACGGCGCGTCCAGCGGGAGCGCTTCGCCGGCCACGCCGGCGTCTCGGTCAACGCCGACGCCGAAGGCGATCTGCTCGAGGCGATCGTGGCCCTGTCGGAGCCGGCCGCGAAGCTGATCGCCGAAATCGCCGCGAAGTTTCGCCTCAGCGCCCGCGCTTATCACCGGGTGCTGAGGGTTGCGCGGACGATCGCGGACCTCGAGGGGTCCGGGCCCGTCGACAAGCGGCACGTGGCCGAAGCGGCGGGCTACCGGATGACCGGCTGATCAGTTCGAGAGCATCGCCTCGGTGACCAGCGCCGGCTGGTCGCGATAGTCCTGCGGCAGGATGCGCTTGAGGTTCGCGATCTTCGGCAGGTCGTTGTAGACGATGTACGGCGCCGTCGGGTTCAGCGTCAGATAGTTCTGGTGATAGCCCTCGGCCGGGTAGAACGTCTTGCCGGGTTCGATCGTCGTCACGATCTTGGCGTCGAAGAGCTTCGCCTGGTCGAGCTGGTCGATGTAGGCGGCCGCGATCTTGGCCTGCTCGGGGCTCTGCGGGAAGATCGCAGAGCGGTATTGCGTCCCGCTGTCGGGGCCCTGGTAGTTCAGCTGGGTCGGGTCGTGCGCCACCGAGAAGTAGACCTGCAGAAGCTTGCCATAGCTGATCTTCTGCGGATCGAAGGTCACCTGGACCGATTCAGCGTGACCGGTACGACCGCTCCCGACCATGTGGTACTGCGCGGTGTCTTCGGAGCCACCAGTGTATCCCGAAACGGCGTTGTCCACACCGTTGACATGCTGAAAGACGCCCTGGACACCCCAGAAGCAGCCGCCGGCGAGGACCGCAACCTCGCTGTGCCCGGCCGAACCGGGGGCTTCGTCGAGCGCCGGCGCCGGGAGGGCGACCCCCTCCTGACCGAATGACGGAGACGCGATAGACGCGCCGAGCGCCACGAGCAAGGCCGCGGCGGAAGCGTAGAGCGAGATGGGTTTCATCGGTTTCATTTCCTCGATCAGGCGGTGGCCGGCGTGAAGCCGAGCGCGACGCCGTTCATGCAATAGCGCAGACCCGTCGGTTTCGGGCCGTCGTTGAAGACGTGTCCCAGATGGCCGCCGCAACGGCTGCAATGCACCTCGGTGCGCTGCATCCCGAAGCTGCTGTCCGTCGTGGTCCCGACGGCGCCATCGAGCGGCTGCCAGAAGCTCGGCCAGCCGGTACCGCTTTCGAACTTGGTGTCCGAAGAGAAAAGCGCCAGTTCGCAGCCCGCGCAGGTGAAGGTGCCCTTGCGGTGCTCTTCGAGGAGCGGGCTCGTGAACGGTGCCTCGGTGCCTTCCTTGCGCAGGACCGCAAAGGCCGCCGGGCTCAGCAGCGCCCGCCACTCGGCGTCCGTGTGCGTGACCTCGAAGACCGCGGCGGCCTGTGCGCGGGGTAGCCGCGAGCCGAAGGCGGCCAACGCCAGCCCGGCCGCGCCGCATGTCAGCAATCCTCGCCTCGTCACCATCTGCCTCTCCTCCGACGCTGCCCGTCAACGTAACTCATTACGGATCGAGCGCCCGGCATTGTTACACCGGAGTGCCCGGATCACGCGGTTTTGAGACGTGGGCCGCCAGGAACGCAGCGGCCAGGGCCGTCGCGGCGTCCGCCTCCGGCAGGTGCCCCTGGTAGAACTGCCAGACGTGCGGTGCGCCTTTCCAGAGTTCAAGCGTGACCGCAACCCCGTCCGCCTCGAGTCGCGCGGCCATCGCCCGGGCGTCGTCGAGCAGGACCTCGGCCCGGCTCGCCTGGATCATCACCGGCGGTCCTCCGGCGAAACGGCCGAGATGCGGCGAGGCGCGAGGGTCGCGCGGGTCGGCGCCGCCGAGATAGAGGTCGCGCACCTCCTTCAGCCGCCCCACCGGCACCATGGCGTCTCGCCAGGCCAGGCTTGTCAGGCTTGCACCTCCGAGCGTCAGATCGGTCCACGGGCTGAAGGTCACGACGCAGGCGGGCGGCGGCGCGCCTTCGGCGAGGAGCGTCTGCAGGAGCGCGAAGGCGAGACCACCGCCGGCGCTGTCGCCGCCGAGCGCGACCGAGCCCGGCGGCCAGCCTTCGGCAGCAAGCGCCCGCCAGGCCGCGAGCGCGTCCTCGACCGCGGCTGGGAACACGTGTTCCGGCGCCAGGCGATAGCCGGGCAGCACTGCGCCGAGCCCCGCCCGCGCCGCAAGCCCTGCGACCATCGACGCATGGGTCCGTGGCGAGCCCACGCAATAGGCTCCGCCGTGCAGCCAGAACAGGATACCGCCGCTCGGAGGCGGCGCGAGCCTCAGCGCCGGAACGTGCCCGAGCGGCTCCCGGCGAAGCCCCACCGGCGGGGCCAGCCGATCGACGAGCCGTTCCATCCGCGCGCGCTCTACGGTCACCGAACGGGCGCGGGCCAGACGGGGCTTCTCGGCGAGGCGCAACCAGAGATCGAGGGCGCCGAGTTGCCAGGACATCAGCCTCTGCGTCGCTCGATCGCTTCCCAGATCGCCGCAGTGGCGTTGATGTCGTTGAAGCGTTCGAGTTCCTGCAGCCCCGTGGGCGAGGTAACGTTGATTTCGGTCAGCCAGTTCCCGATCACGTCGATGCCGACGAAGATCTGCCCCTTCTCGCGCAGGAGCGGCCCGATCGCCGCGCAGATCTCCCGGTCGCGCGCGGTCAGGTCGACCTTCTCCGCCCGCCCGCCGGCATGCATGTTGGAGCGGGTCTCGCCGTCGGAAGGCACGCGGTTGATCGCGCCGACGGCCTCGCCGTCGACGAGAATGATCCGCTTGTCACCTTTCTCGACCGCCGGCAGGAATTTCTGGGCGATCAGCGGCTCGCGATTGATGCCGGTGAAGACCTCCCAGAGCGCGTTGAAGTTGCGGTCGTTGGGGTCGAGCCGGAACACCCCGGCGCCGCCGTTGCCGTAGAGCGGCTTCAGGATGATGTCGCCATGCCGCGCCTTGAAGCCCTTGAGCGTCGAGAGATCGCGCGCGATGGTCGTCGGCGGCGTCAGTTCGGGAAAGCGCAGGACGAGGAGCTTCTCGGGATAGTTGCGCACCCAGAAGGGGTCGTTGACGACCAGCGTGCGCGGATGGATCAGATCGAGGATATGGGTCGTGGTGATGTAGCCCATGTCGAAGGGTGGATCCTGCCGCAGCCAGACCACGTCCTGGCCTGCGAGGTCGATGACGGCCTCCGGGCCGAGCGTGAAATGATTGCCTTTCTCCCGCCGCACCTCGACCGGCCACCCGCGCGCCGTCACCCGCCCTTCGTCGAGCGCCAGCCGGTCGGGCGTGTAGTAGAACAGGCGATGCCCGCGGACCTGGGCCTCCTCCATGATGCGGAAGGTCGAATCCGCGGCGATGTTGATCCGCTCGATGGGATCCATCTGGACGGCGACGTTGAGAGGCATTGAGGGCTCCGCGGGGCTGCGCGGCAGTCTTGGCCGAGCGCCAGCCGGCTTGCAAGCCTACCAGCCGTCGAACGCTTGCGCGTTCTCGATGCGCTCGGTGCGTCCGTTGCGATCGACCAGCGCCAGATCGAACCGGCATGCTGTCGCGCCATCGGTCATCTCGGCGAGGTAGCGGGTTGCGGCCGCGCCGATGCGCGCCCACTGCCGCGCGGTCACCGCTTCGGCGGCATGCCGACGGCGCGCCTTGACCTCGACGAAGACGATTTCGCCGGGCAGTTCGACCACGATGTCGATCTCGCCTTCCGCGCAGCGCCAGCGCTCGGCGACGATGGTGCCTCCCTCCGCGCGGTACCTGCGGGCGACCGCCTCCTCGGCGGAGACGCCGCAATAGTGCGCGGTGGCGGAGCGATGACTGACGGCGGACTGCTGCAACATTCGCTTACTCTAGCGTGCTTCGCGGCGGCTTTCCTCCGCCTTCCCTGACCGTGGTTAACGCCAGCGCGCGGGCATAGACCTCCCGCCGCGGCAGGCCGAACCGGGTTGCGACCTCCGCCGCCGCGTCCTTGACCGACAGCGTCGCGAGTGCCGCGACGAGCGCCCGCTCGACGTCGCCATCCGCCGCCGGAGCCTCGAGCGGCCCGCCGAGCACGATCACGATCTCGCCTTTCGGCTCGGCGCTCGCCGCGTAGTGCTCGGCCAGTTCCGAGAGCGGCCCCCTCCGGACGTCCTCGAAGCGCTTGGTAAGCTCGCGGCAGACGGCCGCCGGTCGGTCGCCGAGGGTCCCCGCCATGTCCGCAAGGCACCCGGCAAGTCGGCGAGGCGATTCGTAGACGACGAGCGTGGCGGGCACCGGCGCGAGCTCCGTCAGGGCGCGCCGCCGGGCGGCCGTGCGCGGCGGCAGAAAGCCCGCGAAGAGGAAGCGATCGGTCGGCAGCCCTGCGATCGCCAGCGCCGCCAGCAGCGCCGAGGCACCGGGTGCGGCCGTCACCGCGTGCCCCGCCGCGACCGCCTCGGCCACCAGCCGGTACCCCGGATCGGCCACGAGAGGCGTGCCCGCGTCGGAGACCAGCGCGACCGAACGGCCTTCGGCCAGCGCCGCCAGCAGCCGAGGGCGCTGCGCAGCGCCGTTATGATCGTGATAGGGCAGGATGCGCCGGTGGTCCCGGCGCACGCCATGGATTTCGAGCAGCTTGCGCGTGTGACGCGTATCCTCGGCCGCGAGAAGATCGGCGCCTGCGAGGATGTCGAGCGCGCGCAGGCTTATGTCCCGCGCGTTGCCGATCGGTGTCGACACCAGATAGAGCCCGCCCGCAAGCGGACGTGGCCCTGCTTCGCTCCCGGCCGCAGGCGGTGCTTCGGTCCGGTCGCTGTCCATTCTTCGTTTACTTTTTGCGGTCCAGACCGTAGTAGGTGGCGGCCGCTGCCTGCCCGAAAATTCGCCATTCAAGAGTCACGGTGAGGGATGATGCTGTCAACACGTTTCTCGGTCCTGCACCGCTTTCCTGCCGCAGGGCTTCTGGTCCTCTTCGCCGTTCTCTCGGGCTGCGCCGCCTCCAACTCCGGCACCGGCGACAACGGGATCGCGGTCGATACCAGCCAGCCGGTCAAGGTCGCGCTTCTCGTGCCTTACGGATCGGGCGATGCGGGGCGCGACCAGATCGCGCGCAGTCTCGAGAACGCGGCACGGCTTGCGCAGAGCGACCTTCACGACGCCATCATCGACCTCACGGTCTACCCGACCGCGGGCAGCACCGACGGCGGCGCCGCGGCGGCCTCTCAGGCGATTGCCGAAGGAGCCAAGATCATCGTCGGGCCGCTCTTCAGCACCGAAACCGCAGGCGCGGCGCCGGTGGCGGCCTCCTCCGGGCTCGACGTGCTGAGCTTCAGCAACAACCCGGGCGTCGCGGGCCAGAACGTCTACATCCTCGGCACCAGTTTCGAGAACACCGCCGACCGGCTGGTCGCCTATGGCATGTCGCACGGCTTGCGCAACTTCGGGGTGGTCTATCCCGAGGGCCTCGAAGGCGAGACCGCGCGCGACGCCGTCGCCGAAGCGGTCAGCCAGCGCGGCGCCACGCTCGTGGCCTCGCAGCCCTACAGCCTCTCGGTCGAGGGCATTCAGGCGTCGGCCGGACCGGTTGCCTCGGCGATGATGAGCGGCGGGGCCAATGCGGTGATCCTGACCGACGGGCCTACGGGCGGCCTCGCCTTCATCGCCGAGGCGTTGCGCGGCAACGGGCTCAGCGCGGACAGTGCCCAGTTCATGGGGCTGCAGCGGTGGGACATCTCGGCCGAGGCGCTGGCGGTGCCGAGCTTGCAGGGCGGCGTCTTTGCCGCACCCGACCCGGGTCTTGTCGCCGCCTTCAACGGCCGGTACCGCGCGGCCTACGGCGAGAGCCCGCACGAGCTCGCCGGGCTCGCCTATGACGGGATCGCGGCCGTAGGGGCCCTGATCGCCCAGGCCCGCGCCCAGGGCGGCAGTCCGTTCTCGACCGAACGGCTGACCCAGCCGTCGGGTTTTGCCGGCGTCAACGGCGCGTTCCGCTTCGCCAACAACGGCAGTGTCCAGCGCAACCTTGCCATCCTCGAGGTTCAGGGGGGCCAGGCCATCGTTGCCGAGCACGCCGCGAGGTCATTTGACGCAGTTGGCTTCTGACCAGCGGACCGCCCCGCCTGCGCCCGGCTGGCGGGGACTGACGGCAGCGCCCGGAACACTCCTCGATGTGGCGGCGACACGGGCGGCGCTCGACTCCGCCGCAGGGGCAGCCCGCGAACGCAGCGAGATCCGCCCCGCCGCGGTCGCCGTCCTGCGTCGCGCCCTTGCCGAGGGCCGCGCCACGATTGCCGCCGAAATCGCGACCGCGCCGCGCGAGGCGCACCGCGCAATTCACGACTATGCCTGGCTCGTCGACCAGATCGTCACGCTGACGCTCGGCATGGCGGTGCGCTGGCTGCATCCGCTCGCCAACCCGACCGCCGCCGAGCGGGTCAGCGCCATCGCCGTCGGCGGCTACGGCCGTGGCGAGATGGCGCCGTTCTCCGACGTCGACCTGCTGTTTCTCACGCCCTACAAGCAGACGCCCTGGGGCGAGAGCTTGATCGAGAGCGCCCTCTACTGCCTCTGGGATCTGCGTCTCAAAGTCGGCCATTCGGTGCGCACCATCGACGACTGCCTGCGGCTCGCCCGCGCCGACGTGACCATTCGCACCAGCCTGCTCGAACACCGCTACCTCTGGGGCGATGTCGAACTGGCCGATCGCCTCGACGCCCGGCTCTGGTCCGAGCTCTTCGAAAGTACCGGCCCGCAGTTCGTCGAGCTGAAGCTCGCCGAACGTGCCGAGCGCCATGCGCGGCAGGGCAGCTCGCGTTACCTGCTCGAGCCCAACGTCAAGGAAGGCAAAGGCGGGCTGCGTGACCTGCAGACACTCTTCTGGATCGGCAAGTACCTCAACCACGCCGAGAGCCCCGGCCACCTGATGCGGATCGGCCTCTTCACCCCCGAGGAGTTCCGCATCTTCGCCGAAGCCGAGGCGTTCCTTTGGACCACCCGGGTCCACCTTCACCTGCTGAACGGCAGGGCCAGCGAGCAGCTCACTTTCGACACCCAGGTCGAGATCGCCGCCGCGCTCGGTTACCGGTCCACCGAAGGCCAGCGCACCGTCGAGCGCTTCATGCAGGCGTACTTCACCCACGCCAAGAACGTCGGCGATCTCACGCGCATCTTCCTCGCCGCGCTCGAGGCCCAGCACGTCAAGCCGCGCCCGAGCCTCGGCGAGAAGCTGCGAACCGTCTTTGCCTTCGGCAGGGACCCCACCGGGCCTGGCTACCAGCTGAAGAACGGCCGGCTCGACCTGATCGACGAAGGCGCCTTCCGCCGCGATCCGGTCAACATCCTGCGGCTCTTCGAGGAAGGGCTCGCGACGGACATCCCGATCCACCCCGACGCCCTGCGCCGGGTGGCCGGCAGCCTCGATCTGATCGACGACAAGGTGCGTGCCGACCCGCAGGCCAACCGGATATTCCTCGACCTTCTTCTCAGCCACACCAATCCGGAAGGGGCGCTTCGGCTGATGAACGAGGTCGGCGTCCTCGGGGCCTTCATCCCCGAGTTCGGCCGCATCGTCGCGATGATGCAGTTCAACATGTATCACTACTATACCGTCGACGAGCACGTCATCCGGACAATCTCGACGCTGAGCCGGATCGAGCGCCGCGAACTGGTCGACGAGCTTCCGGTTTCCAGCGACATCATGATCAAAGGCGTCGACCGCCGGGTGCTCTATGTGGCGCTCCTGCTGCACGATATTGGCAAGGGTTCCGGCCGCGACCACTCAACGGTCGGCGCAGAAGTGGCGGCCCGCCTCGGCCCGCGCTTCGGTCTGGACGAGGAGGAGACCGAGCTCGTGGTCTGGCTGGTGCGCAACCACCTGCTGATGTCGGACGTCGCGCAGAAGCGCGATCTCGCCGAACCGCGCACCGTTCGCGATTTCGCGCAGGCGGTGAAGAGCCCGACCCGTCTGAAGCTGCTAACCGTGCTCACCGTCTGCGACATCCGCGGCGTCGGTCCGAACGTGTGGAACAACTGGAAGGCGATGCTGCTGCGGGGGCTCTACGGCGAGACGCTGGAGTATCTCACCGGCGGCAGCCAAGCGGCCAGCCGGCCGGAGCGGGAATCCGCGGCAAAGGCAGCGCTGGCGGCGGCGCTCAAGGACTGGAGCGAGCCGGCGATCGCGGCCGAGCTCGCACGGCACTACGCGCCCTACTGGCTCGGCTTCGACACCCGCACCCACGCGGTGTTTGCCCATCTCGTTCAATCGCTGACCGAACTCGAGCCGGCGGTGGACTTCGAGCTCGACCTCGAGCGCGACGCCACGCAGGCCTGCTTCGCCATGGCCGACCACCCGGGCATCTTCGCCAGGCTCGCCGGCGCGCTGGCGCTCGCGGGAGCCAATGTCGTCGATGCGCGCACCTACACCACGACCGACGGCATCGCCACGGCGGCGTTCTGGCTGCAGGACGCCAACGGCCAGCCCTACGAGCGGGCGCGCCGCACCCGGCTGCGCACCGCGGTGAAGCGGACGCTCAACGGCGAGATCGTCGCGCGCGAGGCGCTGAAGGACAAGGACAAGATCAAGAAGCGCGAGCGCGGCTTCGTCGTCCCGACGCGGCTCAGCTTCGACAACACCGGTTCGGACATCTACACAATCATCGAGGTCGAGACCCGAGACCGGCCCGGCCTCCTCTACGATCTCGCCCGCACGCTGACCGCCAACAACATCTCGATCTCGTCGGCGATCATCGCCACCTACGGCGAGCAGGCCGTCGACGTCTTCTACGTCAAGGACCTCTTCGGCCTGAAGCTCCATGCCGAAAGCAAGCGGCGCACGCTCGAAAGCCGGCTCAAGGCGGTGATCGCCCGCGCCGAAGGGGAGCGGCAGTGAACCGCCCGATCCGGCTGCTGCCGGCCTTCCTCAGCGTCGGGGCGTGGACCATGCTGAGCCGGGTCCTGGGGCTCGCCCGCGACATCCTGATGGCGACTTTCCTCGGTACCGGCCCGGTCGCGCAGGCGTTCCTGATCGCCTTCACACTGCCCAACATGTTTCGCCGCTTCTTCGCCGAAGGCGCCTTCAACCTCGCGTTCGTGCCGATGTTTGCCAAGAAGGTCGAGAAAGGCGAGGACGCCGAAGGCTTCGCCCGCGATGCGCTCTCCGGGCTTGCAGGCGTACTGATCCTCCTCGTGCTCGTCGGGCTCCTCATCATGCCATGGCTGGTCTTTGCCATGGCGAGCGGCTTTGCCGGCGACGAGCGCTTCGCGCTTGCCGTCGAGCACGGGCGCATCGCCTTTCCCTACATCCTCTTTATCTCGCTGACGGCCCTGCTCTCGGGCGTTCTGAACTCACTCGGCCGTTTCGCTCTCGCTGCCGCGGCGCCGATTCTGATGAACGTCGTGATGATCGCGTTCCTGGTCTGGGGCTGGTGGAGCGGCGGCAACGTCGGACTGTGGCAGATCTGGTCGGTGCCGGTCTCGGGGGTGGCGCAGCTCGCACTGGTCTGGTGGGGCTGCGCCCGGGTCGGCATGCCGATCCTGCCGCGCTGGCCGCGCTGGACGCCCGAGCTCCGCCGCCTGTCCGTCATCGCCGCACCGGCGGTTCTCGCCGGCGGCGTCGTGCAGGTGAACCTGCTCGTCGGCCGGCAGGTCGGATCGTTCTTCGACGGCGCGGTGGCCTGGCTCTCCTACGCCGACCGGCTCTACCAGCTGCCGCTCGGCGTCGTCGGCATCGCCATCGGCGTCGTACTCCTGCCGGATCTCTCGAGGCGCCTCTCGACCGGTGACGGCAAGGGCGGGCGTGACGCGATCAACCGTGCCACCGAATTCACCCTCGCCCTGACGTTGCCGGCCGCCGTGGCGCTCGTCGTGATCCCGGTGCCGATCGTCGCCGTGCTGTTCGAGCACGGCGCCTTCTCCCGCGCCGACACGCTGCCCACGGCACTGGCGGTGGCGGTCTACGGCGCCGGCCTGCCCGCATTCGTCATGCAGAAGGTAATTTCGCCGCTCTACTATGCGCGGGAGGATACCCGCTCGCCGTTTCGCTACGCCGTCCATGCGATGATCGTGAACGCCGGCATCGCGCTCGGTCTTGCGCCGTTCATCGGCTTCATCGCCGCGGCGCTCGGGACCACGGTCGCGGGGTGGGTGATGCTCTTCCAGCTCTGGCGCGGTTCGCGGCCGATGGGTGACGCCGCAGCTCCCGACGCACGCCTGCGCCGGGTCGCGCCGCGGATCGTCGCCGCGAGCGCCGCGATGGGCGTGGCGCTGTTCTTCGGCGCCCGCCTCCTCGCCGGCGCTTTCGCCGACGGCCACCTCCGCTACCTTGCGCTGTTGCTCCTGGTGGCCTTTGGCATGGTGACCTACGGAGCGGCCGCACTCGCATTCGGCGCCCTGAGGCCAACCGAACTCCGCGCCGCGCTCCGTAGCGGCCGGCTGGCCTGAGGTCGGCTTGCCGGCCAAGACGGGCCGTCGGTCTCGCGACGGTTCAGCCGTCCTCGACTTCGACCAACGCCTTGATGAGCGCGGCCCTGTCGTTTGCCCAGACCGGCAGATCGCGGGCGACCGAGTCGAGCGAGGTGCGATGGGTCACAATCTTCTCTACCGGCACCTGGCCGGCCTTGATCGCCGCAATCACGTGTTCGAAGTCCTCAAGCGTCGCGTTTCGGCTCGCCATGAGGGTCATCTCACGCTTGTGGAAGTCGGCATCCGAGAAGGCTATCTGGTCCTGAAGGACGCCGACCAAGACCAGTGTGCCGCCGTGCGCTACGTGTCCGAAGCTCGTCTCCATCGAGGTGCGGTTGCCAGTGGCGTCGAAGACCACGTCGAACCCGTCGCCGTTCGTCGCCACGCTCACGGCAGATTGGGAGGCACCATCGGCGACGATGCTGCGGTCGAGGCCGGTCGCCGCGGCGGCGAGTGCGAGGCGGTTTGCATCGCGATCCATCAGGACCACTTCCGCTCCGGCGATCCCGGCGAAGATTGCGGTGCCAATGCCGATCGGACCGGCCCCGGTCACCAGGACCCGAAGTCCCTGCAATGGTCCGGCCCGGCGGACGGCGTGCGCCCCGATCGCAAGGAACTCAACCGTCGCGGCTTCGTCGAGTGACAGGCCGTCCGCCGGGAGCAGGTTGTCTTCCGGCAAGCTCAGCCACTCGCACATTCCGCCGTCGCGGTGAACGCCGAGCACCGCAATCTGCGTGCAGCAATTCGGCTTTCGGTTGCGGCAGGCATTGCAGCGGCCGCAGCTCAGATACGGCAGAACGATGACATCCTGGCCAGCCGCGAATCGGCTTCCGGCGGGCGCCTCGGCAACGGTGCCCGACAGCTCGTGCCCGATCAGCCGGGGATATTCCAGGAAGGGGTGGTGGCCCTGGTAGATGTGATAATCCGTGCCGCAAATTCCGACGCGGCGGATGCGAACCAGCACCTCGCCGCGGGCGCGGGCGGGCTCCGGTCGATCCTCCAACGTCATCCTGCCGGGCTCGCGGCATACGACGGCTTTCATCGTTCTGAAGCTCCTTCAAGGTCGCGACGGACGGGCGGGATCAGAACTCCGCCATGCGCTGCTTTTGCGAGGTGACGGGACAAACGACAAGGGCAATGAGCAGCCCGTCCCCTCGACGACCATGCAACGGAACGGTCGGGGCAGAGCGGGCCTGCACCATCGCCCCGGGTCAGGCGGCTTCGAACAGGTGCGCGCGATCGGGCTCGAAGCCCACCAGCAGTTCGGCGCCCAGATCGAACGGCCGGTCCCCGTCGAGCGCCACGACGATCCGCCCGCCGGAGGTGACATCGACGTTCAGCACCGTCTCGGTCCCGAGCCGCTCGACCAGGCTGACCCGGCCGTGCACGTGCCCGCGGTCGGCGAACTGGCCCGGGTGCAGAAACTGCGGTCGAACCCCGAGGATCGCCCGGCCCCCCGGAACGAACCGCCCGACCGCGTGCGGGATCGACACCGGCTCGAGCGCCGGCGAGGCCACCGTGACGCGCCCGTCCCCTGCCTCCTTCACCTCCACGTCGAGGAAGTTCATCTTCGGAGACCCGAGAAACCCCGCCACGAACTGGTTGGCCGGGTTGTGGTACAACTCCAGCGGAGTGCCCACCTGCATCACTTCGCCGGCCCGCAGCACCACGATCTTGTCCGCCAGCGTCATCGCCTCGACCTGGTCGTGCGTCACGTAGATCATCGTGGCGTCGAGGTCCTTGTGCAGCTTGCCGATCTCCATGCGCATGTCGACGCGCAGCGCCGCATCGAGGTTCGACAGCGGCTCGTCGAACAGGAACACCTGCGGCTTGCGCACGATCGACCGCCCGATCGCCACGCGCTGCCGCTGGCCGCCGGAGAGCTGGCTCGGCTTGCGTTCCAGAAGGTGCTCCATCTGAAGGATTCGCGCGGCTTCGTCCACAGCCCGCTTCTTTTCCGCCTTCGGCACCCCGGCCAGCGTCAGGCCGAAGCCGATGTTCTCGCCTACAGTCATGTGCGGGAAGATCGCGTAGCTCTGGAACACCATGGCGATGCCGCGCTCGCGCGGCTGCTCGTCGTTGACCCGCTTGCCCGCGATGTAGAGATCGCCGTCGGTGATCTCCTCGAGCCCCGAGATCATTCTCAGCAGCGTGGACTTGCCGCAGCCCGAGGGGCCGACGAAGACCACGAACTCGCCGTGCTTGATGTCGAGGCTCACACCCTTGATGATGTCGACGCTGCCATAGCTCTTCTTCAGGTCGACAAGCTTCACGTCCGCCATTTCCGTTTCCTCCGTTTTCTTGTCGTCAGCCCAGCTTCAGCCAGCCCTCGGCGTCGATCGTCACCGGCACCGGATCGGTGATCTCGCCGACGAACCCGGCGCCGCCGGGGTTGTGCGAAAAGCCAAGCAGCACCAGTCCCTCGCCCGTGTCGACGATCCGGGCCGCATACCGGTCGACCGCCGGATCGCCGTCGAGGAACGGCCCCGGCGCGACCTCCCAAGGCCCGCGCGGATCGTCCGCCCGCAGGTAGTGCGTGCCCCGGTCCGGCTCACCAGGATAGGTGGCGGCGTAGGACTTCGAGTAATGACCGCCGTCCGTGCAGAAGAGGCAGTACCAACGGCCGGCCACCTCGAAGACCTGTGGAACCTCCATCTGCCCGAACGAGCCTCCGGCATAGACCGGGTCCTGAAGCGTCCACTGGTAGAGGTCCGGCGACGTCGCAAAGCCGATCACCCCACCGGCGTTCGGCTCTTCGACACCCGGCCTCCGGCCGGTAAAGAACATCATCCAGCCGCCTTTAGGATCGCGCATCACCCAAGGATCGCGCATAGCCTGATCGTGCCAATGGCCCGGGGTGTAGTGCTCGTACCGATCGTCGATTTCGAGCGCCAGGCCGTCGCCGACGCGCGTCCAGGTGTGCAGGTCGGTGCCCGTTGCGTGCCCGACCCGCTGCCTCAGCCCGTCCTCGGCATGATTGGTCCCGGTATAGAACAGGTGCCAAAGGTCGTCATCGCCACGCACCACCGATCCGGTCCAGGTGGTGTAGTCGTCCCACGCCGGCCCTGCGGCCGGCGCGAACGTGGTTCCCTCGTGCTTCCAGGTCTTGAGGTCCGGGCTGGTCGCATGGCCTTGCGTCACGTTGAAGTGTCTCAGATCGGGGTTCCCCAGCGACTTGTCGGCCTGCAGGAAGAACCCGTGCCAGAGGTCGCCATCGCGGACGTACCAGCTGTCCCATATCCACTTGTCGGGCAGTGCAAGCGTCATTTCGGTCAGCCTTTCACGCCGGTCGACGCGATGGAGGAAATGAACGCCCGCTGCAGCACCAGGTAGAAGGCGAGCACCGGCACGGTGATGACGGAGAGGTAGGCCATCAGTTCGCCCCACGCGGTGTTGAGCTGGAAGAAGTACTGAAGCCCCACCATGACCGGCCGGTATTCCTCCGCCTGGGTCACCATCAGCGGCCAGAGGTACTGGTTGTACATGTAGAGGAACTTCAGGATCGCCGCGGTGGCGATGACCGGGCCCGAAAGCGGCATCACCACGCGCCAGTAGATCTGGAACCAGGTGGCGCCCTCGACGCGGCAGGCCTCGATCAGCTCGCGCGGCAGGTCCTTGAAGAATTGCACGAAGAGAAAGATCGTGAGGCCGTCGGCGATGAAGGGCACGATCTGCACGCGGTAGCTGTTGAGCCAGCCGACCGTGACGCCGCCGGTGCCGATCCAGGGCAGGTTGTTGACGACGATCAGCATCGGGATGGCGATGGTCTCGAAGGGGACGATCAGCGTGGCGATGATCACCGCGAACACGACGTCGCGCCCGCGCCATTTGAGGAAGACGAAGGAGAACGCGGCCAGCGAACAGATGAAGAGCGAAAGCACGACCGTCAGCCCGGTCACGAAGACCGAGTTGAAGATGAAGGTCGCCACCGGCGCGCGCTGGAATGCCGAGACGTAGTTCGAGAACGAGATTTCGCCCACGGGCAGGAAGGCGCGCAGGCTCGAGGTGTCGGAGAGGAGTTGCGCATCCGGCTTCAGCGAGGACATCACCATGAAGAGCAGCGGGCCGATGAAGATCGCCGCGCCGAGCAGGAGGAGCGCATACCGCCAGGTGCGGTCGAACCCCCGGTTGGTACCTTCGACTGTCGCCATCACTGCTTCTCCCGGGTGAGGTAGCGCTGCACGAGCGAGATTGTCAGAACGATCAGGAACAGCACCACCGAGATGACCGAGCCGGCGGCGATGTCCTGCTTGCGGTAGCCGCGCTCGACGGCTTGGAAGACCATGGTCTGGGTCGAGTCGAGCGGCCCGCCCTTGGTCATCACGTCGATCTGCGCGAATAGCGCGAAAGCCTGCATGGTGATGACGATCAGCACCAACACCGCGGTGTTTCGCAGCCCTGGCCAGGTCACGTAGCGAAAAGCCTGGAAGCGGGTGGCGCCCTCGATGTTGGCCGCCTCATAGAGCGTGGGCGGGATCGTCTGCAGCCCGGCCAACCAGATCACCATGTGGAAGCCGACCGCCTGCCAGATCGACATGGCGATGATCGCGGCCAGTGCGGTCGAGGGATTTCCGAGCCAGTCGACCGGCTTGAAGGCTCCAAACGTCACCCACGAGAGGACGTTGTTCAGCAGCCCGCTGTCCCCACCCGAGTAGATGAACCGCCAGAGCAGCGAGACGACGACGATCGAAACCACCACCGGCATGAAATAGACGGCCCGGAAGAAGTTTATGCCGCGGAGCTTCTGATTGATCATGAGGGCCAGGAGCAGCGCGAGACCCCCTTGCACCGGCGCCACGACCAGCACGAAGAGGAAGGTGTTCTTCAAGGCCTTCATGAAGACGACGTCACTCGCCAGCACGTAGGTGCGGTTCTCTCCCCGGGAAAAGCTGAACCACTCCTGCATGCCCTGCAGCTTCGGGTAGTCCGGGTTGTTGCGCGTGTAGCCACGGAGCCGCGGGTAGGTCGGCTGGCCATCCGCGTCGAGCTTGATCGCGCCCGCGGCGTCCCGCTCCGGCTCCAGCGTCAGCACACCGACGCCCAGCAGTTGCTTGAAGTTCGCCGTGCCGACCCATTGCGTCGGGTTGGGCGAGAAGAGCCGTTGATTGGTGAAGCTCAGCCCGAAGGCGAGCGCAAAGGGCACGATGATGAAGAGCAGGATCAGCCCGACGGCCGGCGCGGCCATGGACCAGCCGGCCCGGTTCGACGACAACAGGCGAGAGCCGGATGCGGCCATGCCTTCCTCCCCGAGGTTTGCGTGAGGGCGCTCCGCGGCGTCGACCGAAGCTGAGGCGTGACGCCGCGGAAGGTATCAGTGGTTGGATCGCACGCGGGCGCGACAGGTCCTCACTGGTGACCGTACCCCTGGTTGTTCTTGATATCAGCGTCGATCTCGTCGACCGCCGTGTCGAGCACGGTCGGCACGTCCGCCCCGTCGGCGATATCGGCCGCGACCTTCTGGAATACCTTGCTCTGCACCACGTAACCCGGCGTCACCGGCCGAAGCATTCCTTGCTTCTCGGAAAGGTCGTAGAAGACTTCCATCGGCTTGCCCGGCGCATAGTACTTGCTTGCCGCCGCCGCCGACCGCGTCGGCGGGATCAGCCCGATACCGTCCGAAAAGGCGGTGAAGTACTTGTCCTGCAGCGCGAAGTCGATGAAGGCGTTCGCCCCGTCCTGGTGCTCGCTCTTGGCCGAGACCGCGAACTGCCACGACGCCGCCCCGATCTTCGGCCCGTGGCCGAAGTCCGGCGCCGGCAGGAACAGCAGGTCGTCGCCGAACTTCTCGAGCGACGAGAGCGCCAGCCAGTTGCCGGTCCAATTCAGTGCGTACTTGCCTTCTGCGAACCCGTTCTGGTGATCGGCGAGGCTCTGGCTGGTGCCCGGGACCATGCCGTCCTGGACCAGCGCCTGGAACCACTCGCCCCAGGCGATCGCATCATCGCCGTTCAGCACGCCCTCGGCCGACTGATAGTCATCGCGGTTCACCAGCCCTCCCCCGAAGCTCCACAGGAACGGGAGATAGGCGTAGGGGTACCACTCGCTCTTGTCGGCCATGCCGATGTTGAGCGGATACTCGTACTTGCCGGTCGCCTTCAACTTCTCCAGCGCCTCCTGGAACTCGTCCTTGGTCCAGGGCTTGTCGAGCGTCGGGATGCGGATGCCGTTCTCCTCCAGGATCGACTTCCGCGCGAACATCGCGAGCGCGGCATCCCAGAAGCCCACCGAATAGATCTCGCCGTTCCACTTGCCGATCACGCCCGGCAGGAAACCGTCGAGCTTCGCGGGGTCGATCGTCAGCGGCGCGAGGTAGCCTGCCCATGCCCAGTTGGGCATGATCGGCCCGTCGACGTCTAGGATGTCCGGGAGTTCACCCGACAGCGCCGCCGCGGTCACCGAGTCGTTATAGGCGGCCTGCGGAAACTGCTCGATCACGACCTTCCAGTCCGACTGGGACGCGTTGAAATCATCGACGATGCCGGTAAGGACGCCGCGCTCGACCTCGTTGCCGGCACCGTGATACCAGAGGCTCAACTCGGTCTGCGCCGCCGCTGCGCCCGCTAGGCACGTCGTTGCCAGCAGTCCGGCGGTGATCCGGGTCAGTATCGTCATGGTCTTCCTCCTTGGGTTGCTTTTTTGGTTGCCGCCGCCGGACCCGGCACCACCGAGGTCCGCCAGCGCAGGTCGCCCTTGATGACGATGCGGGTGCCGGCAGGCACCGCACCGCCGCCGCGTAGCGCGTTCAGCATCAGCCGCGCCGCCGCCTCGCCCATCCGGGCGTAGGGCAGCTCCATGGTGGTCAGCTGCGGGTAGAGTGTCTCCGAGATCACCCGGTAGTCGTCGAACCCCGCCACCGACATGTCCTGCGGCACCGCGACACCGCGCGCCCGCAGGACGCCGTAGACCGTCACGGCCATCCGGTCGTTGCCGCAGCAGACCACGGTGGGAGGCTCCGGCATCGCCAGCAGGGCGTCCAACGCATCCTGGATCGCGACCCGCTCCTCGGGCGCGCCGTCGCGGTCGGCATCGATGACCAGCGCAGGGTCCCACTCGATGCTGGCCTGGGCCAGCGCCTGCCGATAACCCGCGAGCCGCAACTCGTACGCCACCAGCGAGGGCGGGAGCGTCAGAAAGCCGATCCGCCGGTGCCCCCGGGCAATCAGCGCCGCCACGAGGTCGTACTCGCCCCCCTGGTCGTCCGGCAGCACGCAAGGCGTACCGGCATCATCGAAGGCGTTCACCAGCACGAGCCGCTCCGCTCGCGCCACCGCCGCCAGATCGATCCTCTGGTGATGGCCCGCGACGTAGAAAAGCCCCTCCACCCGATGCTCGCGCAGCGTCCGCACGAGCCGGGGGATCCGCGCCGCATCCCCTCCGGTATCGGAGATCAGCAGCGTGAACCCCGCCTCGGAAAGCTCGCGCTGGATCCCTTGCACGATCTGCAGGTCCGGCAGGCCGGTGGCTCCGCCTTCCGCCTGCGGGCCGCTGATCGCGCCCGTCACGAGGCCGATCAGGCCGGTCCGGTTCGACCGCATCGTCCGGGCTGCGCTGGACGGGACGTAGCCGAGCTGGCCAATCGCCGCCTCGACGCTTTCCTTGGTCCGGGCATTGACCGGCGCATCTCCGTTCATCACCCGCGAAACCGTCTTCGGAGACACACCCGCTGCGCGTGCCACGTCGTAGATCGTTGCCAAAAGCCTCTCCGTGCCATCCGACACCGATGTCATGACATCGGTGTCTTAGCACCTTCGAGTGATTCGATCCAGCAGGAAGGCCCAGGCTGTTCGCGGCGCGTGGAGCGCCCCACCGCACCTCTGGCGCCGGGACGGCCGGTGAGCGCATGATCCGCGCAGCGCCGAATCGCATCATGGAGGCACTAGAGTGGCCACTTCGGACGTCCCGCTGTTGCACCCGGTCGCAACCGAGCACCTGCCCGTCTTCATCACCGCGCCGGGCCAGACTGACTGGCTGCTGAATGCCGTCGCGGTCTTCCTCATCGTGGCGGTGCTGGTGATCGGCAACTTCTACCTGCGGCTGCACGCGCTGCCGGAGCGCATGTCGCACCGGGCGAACGTGGTGCAGATGGAGATCGTCGCGGTCCTGGCGCTGATCTCGCTTTTCACCCACAACCACATCTTCTGGATCATCGGGCTGCTCCTCGCCTTCATCCGGTTCCCCGACTTCCAGACCCCGATGGTCTCGATCGCCGAGTAGCTCGAGAGGCTCTCCGGCCGGCACGATCCCAGCCTGCACAATCCCATGCTCGAGGAGCCCGCCGAGGAAGCCCGGCCGGCTGAGCCGTTGCAGATCGTCCCCCCGGCGCCGGAAGCGAAGGCCTGAGCGATGTTCGAACTGCTACTCTGCTCGATGCTGACCGTACTCCCCGATTACCTCTTCCGCCGTTACGTCCAGGGCAAGCGGGTGGGGCGCGAGATCAACCTCTACTCGGTCTGGTTCGAGCTGCGCTGGGGCATCACCGCCTGCCTGATCCTCACGGTGCTGCTGATCACGCTGATCTTCTACTTCCATCCGGCGACCCGCAACGTCACGGCGGTCTTCGCACCGTCACCATCCTGCCGGAGGCCAACGGGCGGGTGGCCGAGGTCTACGTCACGGTCAACGAGAAGGTCGCGGCCGGCCAGCCGCTCTTCCGGCTCGACGACGCCGAGCAGCGCGCCGCGGTGACGACCGCCGAGCGGCGCATCGCCGAGGTCGAGGCGGACGCGGTGGTGGCGCAGTCCGAGCTCGCCACCGCCGACGGGCAGATCCAGGATGCGCGCAGCGCCCTGGCACAGGCGCAGGACGAGCTCGACGTGCAGACCGAGCTGCGCCGGCGCAATCCCGACACCATCGCCCAGCGCGCGATCGAAAAGCTGCAGGTCGTGGTGGACGGCCGGCAAGGCGCGCTCGACGCCGCCATGGCCAGCAAGGCGACGCAGCAGACCCGCATCGCCTCGGCCCTGCCGGCGGCCAAGGCCAGCGCCGAGGCCGAGCTCGCCCAGGCCCAGGTCGAGCTCGACAAGACCATCGTGCGCGCCGGCGTCGACGGCACCGTGCAGCAGTTCGTCCTGCGCCCCGGCGACGTGGTGAACCCGATGATCCGCTCCGCCGGCCTCCTGGTCCCGAGGGCGCCGGCGAGACCGCGCTGATCGCCGGCTTCGGCCAGATCGAGGCGCAGGTGATGAAGGTCGGCATGATCGCCGAGGCGACCTGCGCCGCCAAGCCCTTCACCATCCTGCCGATGGTGGTGAGCCAGGTGCAGAACGTCATCGCCGCCGGGCAGCTCGCCCGCCGACCAGCTGATAGACATGCAGAACCTGAGCCAGCCCGGCACCCTCACCGTGTTTCTCGAGCCGCTCTTCGCCGGCGAGATGTCGGCGTGCCGCCCGGCAGCAGCTGCATCGCCAACGCCTACACCAACAACCACGACGCACTCGCCGACCCGGGCATCGGCACCGGCCGATGGCTCTTCCTGCACGTCGTCGACACCGTGGGCCTGGTGCACGCCATGATCCTCAGGATGCAGGCGATGATGCTGCCTGTGCAAACCCTCGTGCTCGGAGGCCACTGACCGCCCGCGCCGCAATAACCTTCTCTGCGGCGCTATTCGGCGTCGAACCAGCTGCGCTGGAGGACGACATACTTGATCGCGCGGCGGTGGAAGGTGAAGGCGAGGTGCAACGCGCCGTCCGGCCCTTCGACCATCGCCGGATCAGAGAGCTCCTCGTTCCTTCCGTCGAGCG
>CAWFYR010000022.1:0-271964 GCA_963819995.1 uncultured Alphaproteobacteria bacterium
CGGCGATCTGGGCTTGGCTGAGCGCAGGCGGCGCGGATAGGGTCGCGGCAATGCCGGAAGACCGCACCTCGACTGCAAACGAGCCCGCGAGCGGCGCCGGGGAGGGCATCGAGCGGCTTCTGGGGATCATGGCGCGGCTGCGCGATCCGGAGCGGGGATGTCCCTGGGACATCGAGCAGACCTTCGACACCATCGTGCCCTACACGATCGAGGAGGCCTACGAGGTGGCCGACGCGGTGGCGCGGCGCGAGATGGGCGAGCTGCGCGACGAGCTGGGCGACCTGCTGCTTCAGGTGGTCTATCACGCGCGCATGGCGGAGGAGGCGGGGGCCTTCGGCTTCGCCGACGTGGCGGCGGCAATCTCGCAGAAGATGGTGCGGCGGCATCCGCACGTCTTCGGCGAGGAGAGCCGCGACAAGACCGCGCGGCAGCAGACCGACGACTGGGAGCGGATCAAGGCCGCCGAGCGGGCGGCGCGGCCGCGCGACGCCAGCGCGCTCGCCGGTGTGGCGCAGGGGCTGCCGGCGCTGACCCGGGCGGTGAAGCTGCAGGACCGCGCGGCGCGGGTGGGCTTCGACTGGCCCGACGCCGGTGCGGTGCTCGACAAGATCGCCGAGGAGAGCGCCGAGCTGGTCGAGGCGCGCGACGCAGGGGATGCCGACCGGACAGCGGAGGAGTACGGCGATCTCCTCTTCGTCGTGGCGAACCTCGGGCGACACCTGAAGGTCGACCCCGAGGCGGCGCTGCGGGCCGCCAACGGCAAGTTCGTCCGCCGCTTCGAGGCGATCGAGGCGGCGCTGGCGGCGGAGGGTCGCGAGCCGGCGGACTCGAGCCTCGCGGAGATGGACGCGCTCTGGGACGCGGCGAAGGCGCGGGGGCTGTGATGCGCGGCGCGGCGATCCTGCTCGCGGGGCTGTCGGCGGGGGCGCTGGCGCGGGCGGAGGACTGCTCCGCGTTAGCGACCCAGATGGAGATGACCGCCTGCGCCGGGCGCAACTATGACGCCGCCGACGCCGAGCTCAACCGGCTTTGGAAGCAGCTCACGGCCCGGCTGGCGGGGAACGATCCCGCGCGGGCCGAAGCGGTGGCGGCGCAGCGGGCCTGGATCGCCTTTCGCGACGCGGAGTGCACCTTCGCGGCCTCGAGCGTCGAGGGCGGAAGCATCTACCCGATGATCTATACCGCCTGCCGGCAGGCGCTGACCGAGGATCGCAGCCGCACGCTTGGCGGCTATCTGAGCTGCGAGGAGGGCGACCTGAGCTGCCCGCTGCCGCCGGGATAGAACGGGCTTCCCCGGTGGAAGCCTCGGCTTCTCCGAATTTCACCAGTTCTTCATGTTCGGCCAGCGCTCGGGTACCCCCTCCAGCGTGCGCGCCGGCGGGAATGCAGGTGCGCCTGAGGGGACCTGCGGAAAGCGACTAGCGCCGTCTGGCTTCGAGCGCTGCCGCCCTAGAAGCTGCGCGCTGCCGGAACGATCCGGCGGCGGCGCAATTGAGGCAAAGCGGCAGCGCGGGAGCGGAGATGGGCAGCGTGAGTTGCGTCGGGGAAGAGCCCGAAGGAGGCGGTGTTTCGGACGCGGACCCGGCGGCGTGGCAACCGGAATTCAGCTGGCTGCACGACGATCTCTGCATCGGCGGGAGCTTTCCGGCCGGGGTGGCCGTGCGGATCGCCCAGGAGTTCGGCGTGGGCGCGGTGGTCGATGTGCGGCTGGAGGATTGCGACCCTGCCGAGGAGCTGCTCGCCTCCGGCATGACTTTCCTGCATCTGCCGACCGCGGACACCTGCGCGGTCAGTGAAGAGATGCTCGAAGAAGGCGTGGAGTTCGCCAGGCGCGCGGCCGCCGCGGGCTCGAAGCTCTTGATCCACTGCCAGCACGGCATCGGCCGTTCGGCGCTGGTCGCGCTCTGCGTGCTGGTCGACCGCGGCCACGCGCCGCTGCAGGCGCTGTCGCTGGCAAAGGATGCGCGCGAGAAGATCTCGCCCAGCCGCTCCCAGTACGACGCCTGGGCCGACTGGCTGCGCCGGGAGGCGCCCGGGCACGAGGTGCCGACCTTCGACGCTTTCGGGCGGATCGCCTACCGTCACCTGCGGAAGTCCTCCTGACGTGCTGGTCTACGGTGACCGGTTCCGGTCTGCAGCGCCGCCCGTCCTCGTTACTGAGGTCGAGCGCGGCCTGAAGGACGCGGCCGCCTCCGGCGGGCTGGAGCGGGTGGACCTGTTGACCGGCGCGCTGATCCTCAGCGGACAGCTGGCGCAAGGGGTGGCGGACGCCGAATTCGAGGCGGCGGGCGTCGATGACTGCACGCCCGCCTCCACCGCGACACTCGAACTCGCAGTCGCCGTGGCCGGCGCCTTGCTGGACGCGGCCGGGGTTCAGGCGGCTCTTCCTCGCAGCATCGGCGCCGCGCTGGCCGGGGTGCGGCGCGCTTCGCTGCCACCTTTCATCCGGTGCAAGGCGCCCGAGGGGTTTGCCTTCTACGCGGTCTACCCGGAACGCTGTGCTGCAGCCGTGACGGTCCCCGACCCGACGCGGGCGCTGGTTATCGGCCTCAGGAGCATCGGCACGAGCCTGGCGGCGGCGGTCGCCGCGCGGCTCGGATGCGCGGCGGTGACGGTGCGCCCGGCAGGCCACCCGTTCCATCGCGAGCTCCGGCTGTCGGAGGCGCTGAGGCAGCGGCTCGCCGGGCATGCGGGCCTCTTCATCATCGTCGACGAGGGGCCCGGGCTATCCGGAAGCTCGTTCGGCGCGACGGCCGACCTGCTCGAGGCGACCGGAGTGCCGCTCGAGCGCATCGTCTTCGTGCCGACCCACGCCGGCGAGCTCGGCCCGCGGGCCTCGCCGGCCCACCGGGCGCGCTATGAGCGGGCGCACCGCCAGACGGCCGATTGCCCGATCGCGGAGCGGCAGGTGGGCGACTGGTTCGGCGACGTGATCAGGGGCCGCCCTGATCGAGGACCTCTCGGGCGGAGCCTGGCGAGCCGGCGCGCCCGATTGCCAGCCGCCCGCCGCGCCGGTGGCCGAACGGCGCAAGTTCCGGCTGACCGGAGCCGGCGGCCGGGTGCTGGCGCGCTTCGCCGGGCTGGGAGCCATCGGCGAGGAAAAGCTCGCGGCGGCGCGGTTGCTGCATGCGGCCGGCTTGACCCCCGAGCCGCTGGCGCTTCGGCGCGGGTTCCTGCTGGAGCGCTGGATCGAGGGCGACCGGTTGGACACGGCGAGCGCTTCCGGCGAGCCGCCCGTCGGGCACCTCGGGCGGTACCTCGGCTTTCGCGCGAGGGCGTTGCAGGCGCGGGACGAGGATGGCGCCAGTCTCGCAGCACTTGGACACATGGCGATCACCAATGCGACCGAGCTCGGCGGAGATGCGCTCGGCGATCTCGTGAGCGAGCAACTCGCCGGGATCGACGATCTCGCAGGCCTGGTGCCGGTCCGGGTCGATGGCCGGCTGCATGCCTGGGAGTGGCTGCGCCGGCCCGACGGCAGCCTGTGCAAGACCGACGCGCTCGACCACGCGGTGGCCCACGACCTGATCGGCTGCCAGGACATCGCGTGGGACGTCGCCGGCGCCGCCGTCGAGTTCGCCCTGTCGGAGCAGGACGCAGCACTGCTGCGCGCGGCGGTCGAGGCGGAGGCAGGTCGCGCCGTCGACCCCCGCGCCGTCGCGGCGTTCCGCCTCTGCTACGCCGCATTCCAGGCGGCGAGCTGGAGCATGATCGGCGAGCGCGGGAGCCCGCAGGTCGCCGCCCTGGTCGATCGCTACGTCGCCGACCTGCGGCGCTCGGCCGGGGCGATCGCCCCTGCGCAGACGGCGGCGTAGTGCGGGCCGGAACCGGCTGCAGCTTCGGAAGTTTCCCTCAGGCAGCCATTCAGGATCGCGCGCTTCGATGACCCAGCCCCGCATCGGCGTGCTCACCTTCCACCGCTGCATCAACTACGGCTCCTACTGGCAGGCCCGCTGCCTGGTCGAAGGACTGCGGCAGCGCGGGGCGGATGCCGTCCTGCTCGACCACCAGACCCCCCGCGTCGACCTGGCGGAGTGGCGCTGCGCGCTGGCGCCGCAGCGTCCCGCCCACACCGGGCGGCCGGAGCGGGAAGCCTACGCCTGCAAGACCCGGCGGTTCTTCGCGGCGTTCGAAGAGCTGCCGCTGTCGCCGCCGTTCAGCCTGGACTTTCCGCCGACGCTCGACGACTGCGACATGGTGCTCGTCGGCAGCGACGAGGTCTGGAACCGGCGCCATCCCTGGTACGGGGTCTACGACCTGTTCTACGGCAAGGACCTGCAGGCGCCGCGGCTGGCGTCCTATGCCGCGAGCTTCGGCAACCAGCCGGCGGCGGAGGGGCTCGATCCGGCGCTGGCTGGGCTTCTCGGCCGCTTCGACGCGATCTCGGTGCGCGACGACAACTCCTTGCGGCTGATCCGCGAGGGACTGGGGTGCGAGGCCGACCTGGTACTCGATCCCTGCCTGCTCTTTCCCGAGATCGCCCGGCCACCTGCCCAGCCGCAGACCGACACCGTCGTCGTCTACGGCCACGGCTTTCCGGATTGGTTCCAGCGCGGCGTGCTGGCCTGGGCGCGTTCGCGCAAGCTGCAGGTGCTCAGCCTCGGCTACCGCAACGACTGGGCCGACGCGCAATGGCTCGACGCCGGCCCGGAGGACTTCACCCGCTGCATCGCCGGGGCGCGCGCCGTCGCCACGACGTTCTTTCATGGCTGCGTTTTCGCGCTGCTGCACGGCAAGCCGTTCGTCTGTGCGGCGAGCGACTACCGCGCGAACAAGATCGCCTCGCTGGTCTCGCTCCTCGACGCCGACGAGCGCCTCGTCGACTGCTCGACGCCCGAGGCGGGGTACGCCGCCGCGCTGGATGCGCCGCCCGGTGCCGGCACGTCCGGGCGTATCGGCGAACTCAAGACCCGCTCGCACGCCTACCTTGACCGTGTCCTCGCCTGACCCCCCTACCCTTTCGCCCGGCGAGATCGTCCGGTCCGGGCTGTGCATCGGCTGTGGCGCCTGCGCAGTGGCAGCGCCGGCGCGGATGGCGATGGACCGCAACGGCCAGTACAAGCCGAGGGTGCCGCCGCTCGACCGCGGTCCAGCGAAGTTCTCCCGGATCTGCCCGTTCTCGCCGCTGGCCGACGACGAGGATACGCTGGGCGAGCGGCTGTTTCCCGATGCGCCGGAGCGTGACGGACGGCTGGGGTCGATCGAGGCCGCCTACGTCGGCCATGCCGCCGAGGACGGTTTCCGCGACGCAGGCAGCTCGGGCGGAATGGTAAGCTGGGTCGCGGCCGAACTGCTGCGGACGGGCATCGTCGACGGGGTTGCCCACGTCGCGCCGATGCCGGGCGATCCGCGGTTCGCCTACCGAATCTCGCGCGACGCGTCCGCGCTGCGCGAGGGCGCCCGGTCACGGTACTATCCGGTCGAGCTCTCTGGTGTACTACAGCAGATCCGCGCCACCCCGGGGCACTATGCGGTCGTCGGGGTTCCCTGCTTCATCAAGGCCGTCAACCTGCTGCGGGCAGCCGATCCGCTGCTCGGCGAGCGGATCGTGGCCACGCTCGGGCTCTTCTGCGGCCACATGAAGAGCGCGCGGATGATCGAGAGCTTCGCCTGGCAGATGCAGACCGAGATGCGCGACGTCCGGCGCATCGACTACCGGGCGAAGGACCCGGGGCGGCCGGCGAACTGGTACGTGGCCGAACTCGGCCTCGCCGACGGCGGTGTTCGCAGCAAGCACTGGTGGGACATGGCCGATGGCGACTGGGGCGCGGGATTCTTCCAGAACTCGGCCTGCGACGCCTGCGACGACGTGGTGGCCGAGACCGCCGACATCTCGTTCGGCGACGCCTGGGTCGAGCCCTACTCTTCGGACGGGCGCGGCACCAACGTCGTCGTGGTCCGCTCGCCCGCGATGCACCGGCTGGTCGAGGCGGCGCGGGCCGACGGGCGGCTGCAGCTGCAACAAGTTGACGCGGACTTCGTGGCGGCGACGCAGGCCGCCGGTTTCCGTCACCGCCGCGAGGGCCTCGCCTACCGGCTCACCTGGGCGCGCCGCGGCATCATGCCGGTCAAGCGGGTCGCCCCCGGTGCTGGCGCGCTGCCGCTGCGACGCCGGCTGGTCTACCGCATGCGCGCCGGCATATCGGCCTGGAGCCATCCGGTCTTCCGCTGCGCAAAGGCCGTCCGGATGCCTGGCATGTACCTGGGATGGGCGCGTGCCTCGCTCAGGCTCTACCAGGCCCTGACCTATTCGCGCGGTCCGATCGGCCGCCTCCTTGACCGGCTTTTGCCCACCGATCCGGCCTAGACCGGTGCCCGCAGCGCGCCCGCGGATGGAACACTGGCGGGAGCGGCGCCGTAGCGCCTGACCATCCACGCGCAGAACTCGGCGAACTCGGCCGCGACCTGCGGCGGGCTCGTGTGGTGCGGCTCGATGCCGCGATGCTCCGGAGTGAAGCAGAAGGTCACGGTGACATCGAACTCGGCGAGCGCATCCATCTGGCGGTCGAACCAGTCGAGCGCCCCCTCGCGGAAGACGTCCGCCCAGGAGAGGCCGGTGCGCAGATGCCGGACGCCGAGGCGCCGCAGCCAGGCGACCGCGTCGTCGAGCCGCGGATCATGATAATGAAACCACTGGCAGAGGCCCATGTCGCGGGCATAGTCGCCGTAGACCTCGAGCGAAGGCTTCGGCGAGCCATCCTGGCGCAGCAGCCCCATGTGGAAGTGCCGGTAGTACGACGAGCCCTCTGCCTCCTTGTGGCGGGTCGTGGCCTCCCACGCCTGGGGCAGGTCGTAGAGACTGTACCAGTGCAGCCGCTCGACCCGTCCGACCAGGAGCTCGGCGGTCTTCCTGACGCCCCAGGCCTGGACCTCCTCCGAGCCGAACGAGGACACGCCGACCTCGGTCACCCAGACCGGCTTGTCGGTGACCGCCTCGATCTCGGCGACCTTTGCCGGCCACTCGTCGATCTGCCAGAGGTTCCAGTCGAGCGGAAAGCCGTGCACCGCCACCGCATCGACATGGTCGAGGACGCCCTTGGCGGCGAGGCGCTGGATAAAGAACGGGTCGATCGGCGAGATGCCTCCGAGCACCCGGCAGAGCGTGGGGTTTTCCGCCCGGATCGCCTCGCCCGCGAGCCGCGTCATCTCGGCGAAACGGTCCCACTCGGGGTCGAGCGCCGGGTCCCAGTGCGACTTGTTGTTCGGCTCGTTCCAGATCTTGACGGCTTCGATCATGCCTCGGTCTCGTGCTTCGGTGAGCCGCGCCGGGTAGACCGCACCGGAAGGACCGGGCCGCTCGGTCCAGCGGCAGACGAAGACCTCCTCCTCGGGATGATCGACGATCTCGAACCCGGCGCTGCGCAGCATCGCCTCCGACGCGGCCCGGTTCGGCGCCCACCAGTTGGTCGGATCGTGGGCGTAGAGATGCTCGATGAAGTGCAGCTTCGGATAGCCCGGGCGTTCGAAATGGGCATCATCGAAGAAGTCGTAGTCCTGCGCCACCGGCTCCACCTCGGAGGACCCCCGCTGCAGCGACTGGAAGATGAACGCATCGCGCGCGACGTGCTCGTGGATCAGGTCGAGCGCCAGCAACGGATGGCGCAGGTGGTAGAGAACGCCCATGAACAGCACCACGTCGAAGCGCTCGCCGAGCTCGGCCACGTCGTAGACCGAGAGCTTGCGGAACTCGATCTCCTGCTCCATCACCTCGGCGGCGAAGCGGGCCTGCGCCAGGTACCGCTCGTCGAAGTCGATGCCCACGACGCGGTCGGCACCACGCCGCTTCATCTCGATGGCGTAAAAGCCGGCGTTGCAGCCGATGTCGAGCACCGTCTGCCCGGCGAGGTCCTCTGGCAGGGCCTGCGAGAACCGCCGCCACTTCACGTTGGGATAGTCGTTCAGGAAGTGGTCCGGCGCGGTCCGTACGCCGCTCAGATCGAGGTTGTGGAACCATGGCCCAAGCTCGTCCACGCGCGCGCGGATTTCCTCCTGGCTCAGTGCAGTCATGCCACCGTCTCGTTGATCGAATGCACCTTGAACCCCCAGTCCCCGGCGACGACCACGCTGACCGAAGCCGGCGCGATGTCGAAGCGGCCGAGCGCATCGAGCGGCGCACCCAGCACCCAGAGCAACGCCGCCTTGATCGGCTCGCTGTGGCTCACCGCGGCCACGCGCGCGCCGGGGTGCCGCTCGCGGACGAAGTCGAGCCACCGGCCTACCCGGCACTGCAGCTCGGCCAGCGTCTCGCCCGCCGGCGGCCTGCGATGCGGCCGGTCCGCGCTCCACGCCTGCCAGTCCGGATCGCCGCGCAGCTCGTCGAAGCTGCGGCCGCACCAGTCCCCGTAGTCGAATTCGTGCAGGTCTTCCGCGACCTTCGGGTCGAGCCCCGCCGCCGCCCCGATCGCCTTGGCGGTCGCCCGGGTCCGCTCCAGCGGGCTCGTGTAGATCTCCGACAGCCGCTCGCCTTTCAGCCGCTCCCCGACCCGGTGCGCCTCGCCCAATCCCTTGTCGCCCAGGTCGACCCCGGCCATCCTCCCGCACAGGATGTGTCCTCGGTCGTGCGAGGCATGGCGGACCAGGAAGACCGTCGTCGAGCTCACGACGCCAGACGCGACTTCCGGAGGTCGTCCCCGGCGATGAAGCGAAGCGTCTTCTCGCGCGCCTCGTTGTCGGTGTACTGCTCGGGAGGCGATTTCATGAAGTAGCTCGACGGACCGAGCAGCGGGCCGGACAGGCCGCGGTCGAGGCCCAGCTTGGCACACCGCACCGCATCGATCACGATCCCGGCCGAGTTGGGGCTGTCCCAGACCTCGAGCTTCAGCTCGACGTTCAGCGGCACCCCCCCAAAGGTGGTGCCTTCGACCCGGATATGCGCCCACTTTCGATCGGTGAGCCAGGGCACGAAGTCGCTCGGGCCGACGTGCACGTTGTCCTCGTCCGGAGCGATGTCGAACTGGCTGGTGACGGCCTGGGTCTTGGAGATCTTCTTGGAGATCAGCCGCTCGCGCTCGAGCATGTTCTTGAAGTCGGCATTGCCGCCGAAGTTCAGCTGATAGGTCCGGTCGATCCGCACCCCGCGCTCGCGGAAGAGGTTGGCGAGCATGCGGTGAACGATGGTGGCGCCCACCTGGCTCTTGATGTCGTCGCCGACGATGGGCAGCCCGCGCTCTTCGAAGCGGCGCGCCCAGGTCCGGTCCGACGCGATGAAGACCGGGATGCAGTTCACGAAGGCGCAGCCGGCCTGCAGCGCCTGCTCGGCATAGAACTCCGTCGCCTGCTGCGAGCCGACCGGCAGGTAGGAGACCAGGACGTCGGTACTCGACGCGCGCAGCGTTTCGGCAACATCGACTGCGGGCTCGGCGGACTCCTCGATCTCGTCCGCCATGTATCGCCCGATGCCGTCGAGCGTGGGCCCGCGATCGACCCTCACGCCTCCTGCACCGGGCGCCGCGAACTGGAAGGTGTTGTTCGGCCCGGCGAAGATCGCCTCGCTGATGTCCCGGCCGACCTTGGCTGCATGGATGTCGAACGCCGCCGAGACTTCCACGTCGCTGACGTGGTAGCCGCCGAGTTCGACGTGCATCAGGCCTGGCGGAGGCTCGTTCGCGGTCGCCGCATCGTAATGCGTCAGGCCCTGCACGAACGACGACGCGCAGTTCCCGACACCGACGATACCGACACGAACCTTGCTGCGAGCCATGGCGCCCCCGATCACTGCACGGCGCAAGCCGACTGACGGGTTAAATCCGCTGCGCGAGGAAAGTTCCCTGCCTCGGGTCACCGGCTCCGAGCCCGACCGAGCCGTCGGGCCGCTTCCTCGCGCGACGACCCCGCGACACGGGTGCGGATTTCTGGCAGACTTGCCGATCGATCGGGAGGGGGACCCAATGATCAGGGGACTGTTCGACGCCGCGTTTGTCGCGGCATGGGCGTGCACCGCGATGGGAGCGAATGCGACCGGACTCAGGCCGATCGACCCGGCCGCGCTGCAGGCCAGCATCGAGAAGCTTGCAAAGGATCTCATGCTGCCCGGCGCCATGGTCCTGCTCTCGACGCCGCAGGGCGACGTCGTCTTCGGCTACGGCACGACCGAACTCGGCACGACGAACCTGCCGCGTGCCGATACCCATTTCCGCGCCGCGTCGAACACCAAGACCATGACCGCGGCCGCGATCGTGCAGATGGTTCAGGAAGGCAAGCTGGGCTTCGACGATCCGATCGCGAAGTACGTCGACGGCGTCCCCGGCGGCGACAGCATCACGATCAGCCAGCTGCTCAAGATGCGGTCGGGCCTTTTCAACTTCACCAACGCGCCGGAGCTTGCGCAGAGCCTCGACGACGATCCGGGCAAGGTGTGGACGGCGGCCGAGGTCCTGGGAATGGCGTTCGAGCGGCCGCCGGACTTCGCGCCGGGCGCCGAATATGAATACTGCAACACCAACTACTACCTGCTCGGGCTGGTCGCCGAGAAGATCGACGGCAAGCCGCTCGCGGCGGTCTTCCAGGACCGTCTGTTCGGGCCGCTCGGCATGAAGAACACGGCGCTGCCGGCACCATCCTCGAACACCATTCCGGAGCCCTACGCGCACGGCTATCTCTACGGAAGCACATCCTACGCTCTGGCCGATGCGCCCTATCCGGAGGAGATCCAGGCGGCGGCAAGGGCGGGAACGCTCCAGCCCAACGACGACACCTGGCAGAACCCCTCGGCCTATTTCGCGGCGGGCGGGGTGATCTCCACCGCGGACGACCTCGCGACGTGGATGCGGGCGCTGGTCGGGGGCAAGGTCCTTGACGCGGAGTACCAGAAGCAATGGCTGGCGAGCCCCGAGGCGCCGGTGCCCGGCGAGGCCTCGATGCAGAAGTACGGCTACGGCATCCTCTCGCTGAGCTTCGGGCCCAACGTCATCTACTATCACGAAGGCGAGATGCCGGGGTACCAGTCCTTCATGGGCTACGATCCCGACAACGACGTCACCCTGGTCATCTGGACCAACCTGACCCTCGCGCTCGACGGCATCGCAACCGCGAACACCCTGATGGTCAAGGTGCTGGACGAAATCTATGCGGTGTCGCCGCTGCAACAGACCAAGTGAGACGATGTCGTCCGGTCCGGGGCTGATCGCAGCCTTGTTCCGGAGGCAGGGAAAATCGGTCACCCGCCCGAGGCGGCGACGCGATATGCTGCCCGACGGGAATCAGGCCCTTCGTCGAAGCTCGGGGTTCTTCATGACGGCGATCACGAGACGAACGGCGATCCTGAGATCGGTGGCGGCGGCGATTGCCGCGGCCGGACCGGCGGGTTTCGCCCCGGGCGTCTTCGCCCAGGCTGACCTGAGCGTCGATCAGTTTCTCGAGCTTTCCGAGCGGCTGACCGGAGCCAGCGGCCTCGACGAGGACGTCGCGTCAACCCTTCTCGGCGGCTTTCTTGCGACCGGCCACGGCCCGGCGCTCGTCGAGCTTGCCCGCGCCGAACCGGTGCCCGCCTCGCCACTGGCGGACGCCATCGTCGCGGCCTGGTACTCGGGTCTCTACGACACCGGGCACGGCACCGCGGTGTCCGACTTCAACGGGGCGCTGGTCTGGACGGCGCTCAGCTTCACCAAGCCGTTCGGCTCCTGCGGGGGCGCGACCGGCTACTGGGCCGACCCGCCCGAACCCTGAAAGTAGCCATGGCGGAAGACATCTCGGCAGACGTGATCGTCGTGGGCTCGGGCATCGCCGGAGCGCTGCTGGCGGCCGAGCTCGCCGCCGGCGGAGTGAAGGTCGCGATCCTGGAAGCCGGCCAGGAGGTCGATCGCAGCACTGCGGTCCAGACCTACTGGGATGCGGTCATCAAGGTCCCGGAATGCCCCTACCCGGCGACGCCGCAGGCGATGCACCCCGTCTCGAACGACCTGCGCTCCTGGTACGAGCAGGCCGGCCCCGACCTTTTCGCCAGCACGTACATCAAGGTGGTCGGCGGCACCACCTGGCACTGGCTCGGCACCTGCCTGCGGTTCGTGCCGAACGACTTCCGGCTCCGGACGCTCTACGGCCAGGGCCTGGACTGGCCGATCTCCTACGACGACCTCGAGCCGTTCTACGGCCGCGCCGAGCAGGAGATCGGCGTCTCCGGCGACGCGGCCGACGACCTCGGCGCGCCGCGGAGCAGCGGCTACCCGATGCCCGCCATCCCGCAGACCTTCCTCGACAAGGCCTTCGCCACCGCACTGGCGGAAACCGACTACCAGGTGCGCCCGACGCCGCAGGGGCGGCTGTCGCAGAACGGGGCGGAACGGCCGGCCTGCTGCGGCAATGCGAGCTGCATCCCGATCTGCCCGGTGCAGGCCAAGTACGACGCCACGATCCATCTCGACCGCGCGACGGCGGCAGGCGCGACGCTCTTCGCCCAGACCACGGCGGTCTTCGTCGAGGCCGGCCCGGACCGCACCATCGCGGCGATCCGGTTCAAGCGCTGGGACGGCAGCGAGGGCCGGGCGACGGGCAAGGTCTTCGTCATCGCCGCGCACGCGATCGAGACGCCGCGCCTCCTCCTGAACTCCACCTCGGAAGCGATGCCGAACGGGGTCGCGAACACGTCGGACCAGGTCGGCCGCAACCTGATGGATCACCCCACCCAGCTCTCCTGGGCGCTCGCCGACCGGCCGGTCTATCCCTATCGCGGGCCGCTCTCGACCTCCGGCATCGAGAACCTGCGCGACGGCGCCTTTCGCAAGCAGCGCGGCGCGTTCCGCATCGAGATCGGCAACGACGGCTGGTCCTGGCCCACCGGCGCGCCGATGAGCACCGCCGCCGACTTCGCGATGCAGGGGCTGCGCGGAGCGCAGCTCGACAAGGCGCTGGCCGAGCAGGCGTCGCGCCACGTCCGGCTCGCCTCGCTGGTGGAGCAGCCGCCCGATCCGGAGAACCGCGTGACGCTCGGCAGCACCCGCGACGTCTACGGCGTGCCGGTGCCGAGGCTCAGCTATCGCCTCGACGACTACACCAAGGCCGGCTTCGCCGCCTCGGTCGCGGCGCACGACGCGATCTTTGCCAAGCTCGGAGCAACCGAAGTCCAGCACAGCCCGCAGGCGCAAGGTGCCGGCCACATCATCGGGACCGCGCGGATGGGTGACGACCCCGCAAGCTCGGTGGTCGATCGCGACCTGCGCAGCCACGACCATCCCAATCTCTTCATCCTCGGCTCGAGCGTCTTTCCCACCTCGGCGACGGCGAACCCCACGCTCACGATCGCCGCCCTGACGCTTCGCGCGGTTGACGTCGTGAAGGCGGCGGTTCGGTCCTGAGCGGGTGGAACTCGTCGGGCCCGGTGAAGAGGGAATAAATCGCGTTCCTGATTTGGTGACAAATCAACGAGTTAGCGTGAATTTCACGCGTGTTACGGGGTGGGCCCGAACCGATCCGACACCCGGGGACACCCTTCGCAGGGGTCTCTCAGATGAAATAGATGCGGTCGGGCAGTTCGTTCCGGCCGCCGTCCGCGCTCGGAAACTCCTCGGCGAGCACGGCTGCGCACATCTCGATCGCGGCGATGAAGCCGTCGGCGACCCGGCCTTCGCGCGTGTGCGCGATCAGCGCGTCGACAGCACCTTGCCAATGGGACTGGGGAACGCGCGCCGAGATGCCGTCATCGGCGATGATGCGGGCATAGTGCTCGGCGAGCGAGACGAAGATCAGGATGCCCGACCGCTCGGGCGTCCGCGACACGGCGCGGGTGAAGAACTGCTCGGTCGCCACCCGGAACGCCATCGCGCGGCGCGCCCGGCGCGGGATCAGCGCCAGCCGCACCGGCGGCAGGCTGAGCAGGATCACGGCCGCCAGAAACACCACGACCTGCAACGAGAGAATGGTCGTCACCGGCAGCGCGGTGAAGGCGACGAGAACCCACGGCGCTGCCAGGGCGGCGAGCGCGGCCAGCAGGATCGGCAGCGCGCCGCTGTCCACCGACCGCTCGGCGAGCACGCAGACGATCTCCCCGGTGGTCCGGGTTTCGACCGCGCGGATGGCCGCGGCGATGCGCTCGCGATCCTCGGGCGACATCTCCATCACCAGCTCCCCGACGCGCCGCCGCCGCCGGACGATCCGCCGCCGCCGGAAAAGCCGCCGCCTCCCCCGCCCCAGCTGCCGCCGCGGGAACCGCCGCCCGGGTAGCCGCGCGACCGCCCGCCGCCCGAACTCAGCAGGAGGCCGAGCAGCACTTGGCTGACAACCCGGCGGAAGCCTCGGGAGATGATGCAGAACGCCACGAACACGACGAACGCGACGACGAGAAACCAGTTCGTCGGCCCGCTTTCCGGCGCGCGATCGAGCCGCAGCTCCGGCCGTTGCTCCCATTCGGAAGCATCGGTGGTCAGCACGGTGATGATGTCGTCGACGCCGCGGCTGATGCCGTCGCTGAAGTCGCCCGCCTTGAACCGCGGCGTGATGGCGTTGGTGATGATCACGCTCGACAGCGCATCGGTCAGCGTGCCTTCCAGCCCGTAGCCGACCTCGATCCGCACCCGCCGCTCGTTCGGCGCCACCAGCAGCAGCACCCCGTTGTTCTTGGTCGCTTGACCGAGCTTCCAGGCGCGGAAGAGCGCATTGGCATAGGGCTCGATCTCCTGCCCTTCCAGCGAGGAGACCGTCGCGACGACGATCTGGATACCGGATTTCTGCTCCAGCGCCGCGAGCTTCGGCTCCAGTGCCGCTTCCGCCGCCGGCGAGATGATGTTGGCCTGGTCGACGATGCGGCCGGTCAGCGGCGGAAAGCTCAGCGCCACGACCATCGTCGCGACGAAGAGCAGCGCTGCGGCGATCAGCCCCGGGTGCCAGCGGACGCGCACGACAGAACGGCTTCTCATCGGCGCGGCCGCCCGCCTCAGAACTTCACCGCAGGAGGCGTCTCGGCGCCCTCGTTGGCGGTGAACTCAGCCATGGGCTTGCTGCCGCGGAACACCGTCATCGCCCAGAGCACGCTCGGGAAGGTTCGCAGCTCGGTGTTGTAGGCGCGCACCGCCTCGATGTAGTCGCGCCGCGCGACGGCGATGCGGTTCTCGGTGCCCTCGAGCTGCGACTGCAGCGCCAGGAAGTTCTGGTTCGACTTCAGGTCGGGATAGTTCTCGCTGACCGCAAGCAGCCGGCCGAGCGCACCGCTCAGCTGGCCCTGCGCCTCCTGGAACGCCTTGACCTTGGCCGGATCGGTGAGGTCGTCCGCCGAGAGGGTGATCTGCGTCGCCTTGGCGCGCGCCTCGACCACCGAGGTCAGCACGTCCTTTTCCTGCTTGGCATAGCCCTGCACTGTGGCCACGAGGTTCGGGATCAGGTCGGCGCGGCGCTGGTAGTTGTTCTGCACCTCCGACCACTTCGCCTTGGCCTGCTCCTCCAGCGTGGGAATGGCGTTGTAGCCGCAGGCCGAAAGCATCAGCCCCAGCAGTGCGACCGCAAAGCCGGTCCTGATCCGCGCAACTCGAGTGGTCATGGGTCGTCTCCTCCAACGAGTTGCAGGATAGGCCCGGTTTCGATCGGGCGGAAGATGGCAGAGCAACGACCCGGGCGCCCTTCCCCCCCGCCCCGGCCGCTTCGCCGGACCTTGGTCCGATGTTTCTCCGCTTCGTTCGTGGCTTGTTGGCCCAAGCAGCACATCGATTGGGAGATCGGACATGACGTTTCAGAGTTTTGCCAGGAAGGGCGCTACCGCAGTGGCGCTCGGCGCCTTCGTCGCGGCATTGCCTGTCGGCGTTCACTTTCAGGCGGGGGCGGGCGCGGTCCTCTCGATTGCCCCGGCGTTTGCCAAGGACGGCAACGGCGGCGGCGATGACAACGGCGGCGGAAGCAGCAGCGGGCACGGCGGCGGGTCGGGCAGCGGCAGCAGCGGTCACGGCGGCGGGTCGAGCGGCGGCGGTCATGACGACAGCGGCGGCGGCGACAACAACGGCGGCGGCAGCGGCAGCAGCGGCCGGGGGAACGGCGGCGCCGACGACGGCGGCGGTGCCCGGCACCGCGAGGGTGGCGACGACGGCGGCACGGAGGTCCTTCGCGGCGGCGAGTCGACAGCAACCAGTGCGGGGCGGTTGCCCGAAGGCGGGGTGCGGGCGGTCAAGGTCGAGCGGACGGCTTCGGGGATCGAGCTCGTCTACTCGAACGGGATCAGCGAAGAGATCGTAAACGGTCGCCTCGAGGTGAAGGATGCAGCCGGGCGGACCGTCGTCGAACGCCCGGCGACGCAGCGGGATATCACCCGGCTCGACGCCAATGCGCGAAATTCGGGAATGGCGCCGGTCCTGGGACGGGGGGCAGTGCGCGTCGAGGCCGCGGACGGAGCCATCGAGGTGACCTATGCCACCGGGTGGCAAGAGGAACTCACCGGCGGCCGATACGAGTTGAAGGACCCCAACAGCAACACGGTCGTGCAGCGCGTCGCGACACCGTCCGACATCCGGCGGCTGACCGCTCTGGCGGGCGGCTGAGCGCCCGCGCGGAGCGCCTCAGCCGCGCCATGCGTCGCGGGCGATCAGCGCGGCCTCGACGCGGTTGCGGACGTGGAGCTTCTCAAGGATGATGGTCATGTAATGCTTGACGGTCTTTTCCTGGATCGACAGCATTTCCGCCACCTCCCTGTTGCTGAGGCCTTTGGCGACCCGCCGGAGGATATCTTCCTCCCGACGGGTCAGTGTGTCGATCGGATTGCGCTCCGCATCGCGCCGGCCGGTGTCGAGGTCGACGAGGATGCGCGAGGCCAGCGCGGGAGAGACATGGGCCTCGCCGCGCGCGACCCCGGTGAGGATGTCGGTCAGCTCGCGCGCCGAGACGCCCTTCAGCACGTAACCGATCGCTCCCGCCTGCAGCGCGCCGGCCACGTCCTTGTCGCTCTCGGAAACCGTCAGCATGGCGATGCGCGTCCCGGGCACCGCCGCACGGATGCGCCGCGCGGCAGCGATGCCGCCCCCGGGCATCGAGATGTCGAGAAGCGCAAGGTCAGGACCATGGGCCTCGGCCATCGCGACGGCCTCGTCCGCGCTGGCCGCCGCCCCGATGACGAGGAAGGCGCCACTCTCCTCCAGGCTGCGAACGAGCCCGTCCCGAAAGATCGGGTGATCGTCCGCCACCAGCGTCCGGATCGTCATTGCAGCGTCCCTCCCTTTCCGAGCGGCAGCGTCAGCACCAGCATCGTGCCGGCTCCCTTGGCGGTCTCGAGCCTCACGTCGCCGCCGATGCTCTCGGCCCGGTTCCTGAGCCCGGCAAGGCCCTGGCCTCCATCGCGCGACACGGTCCCGCGTGCCCGCGTGTCGAAGCCTGGGCCTTCGTCGCTCACCGAGGCGACCAGCCTGTCGCACGACACGTCGATCCTGACGCGGACGTCGGAACCGGGCGCGTGACGGGCGGCGTTCGACAGCGCCTCCTGCAGGAAGCGGTAGAGGCAGATGCGGGCCGAGTCGTCGACCTCGAGCTCTTCGGGACCGTGGTAGTCCAGCGTGACGGGTCGCCCGGCTGGGCGCAGGTGGGCGTCCACAGCGCGGCGAGCGACCTCCGAGAGCGGCAGCCGGTCCAGCTCCGGCAGCGACAGGCCGCGCGAGATGGCCCGGATCTCCGCCAGCGCGGTCTGGAGCGCTTCGCGCAGCGTGCCGGCCTCGCGAAGCCCGGCTTCGGTGGGCGGGACAATGCCGTCGATACGCATCGCTGCGAGCGCCACGTACTGCGCCGGGACCGTCGTGCAGGTCCGCGCTGACCCGGCGCAGGTCACGCTCGGCCTGGGCGGTGGCGCGCGCCGAGGCGCCGATGGCGCGCTGGCGCAGCTCGGCGTTCTGGGCGGCGACGCCACGGCTCTCGGCGATCTGCGCCTCCAGCATCGCCTGCTGCCGAGCGATCGTGCGGCCCCCCGAACGGACGATGCCGAGAAGCATCAGACCGCTCGCGAGGAAGACCCCGGAGACCAGCAGCCAGCTCTTGCGGCGGGCATCCGCGAGGTCCCGGCTCAGCTCGGTCGCGACCTCGTAGAACTCGGCCACGCCGATGATCTTGCCGGACCACACCTCATGGAGCGGCGAATAGACCTCCAGAAGCGGCAGCCCCAGCGCCGCCTCGCTGGCGTTCTCCTCGTCGTCGAGATCGTCGAAGCTGCCGGTGACCTCGCCGGCCCACGCTGCCTTCAGTTCCGGCTTCGGCGGGAAGCGGCGACCGATCAGGTCGGGATTCGAGGCGTACGCGATCAGCCCGCCGGGCTTCCAGATCTTGAACGAGACGATGCGCTCGCCGATGCCCGTCGTCTTGAACACCTCGTTGAGCGCGCGCACCGCGGGCTCGGACAGGCGGTCGTTCGCGGCGAGTTCCTGGCTGAGCGGCGAGACGAAGCTCTCAAGGTAGAGTGCCCCGGCAGACGCCGTGTTGGCCACCACCGCCCCCTCGATGCGCCCGGAAATCCAGGCGCCGATCACCAGCATGGCGGCGATCATGACGGCGGCGCCGGCCGCGAGGAACCTCACGACCAAGGGTCGATCCCGCCAGGAAGTGAAGATGGTCAAGGTCTCGTCCGTCCACGGCTGCCCTGCAGATGCAATATGCGGGCCAGGCGCGCTTGCCCATGGACTTTGGTCGGATGAACTGAACGCCGGCCGGCAGGCCGGCCGGCGCTCGGGAGCGCCTTCAGCGGTGCCGCTTGCCGCCGTGATCGTCCGGCCGCGTGTCGTCGGCTCCGTGGCGTCCCCTGCCGCCGCGATCGTCCGGCTTGGTGTCATCGGCATGGCGACCGTGGCGCTCGGCGGTCTTGTCGTCGGCACCTTGCCTGGCCTCGGCCGACGCCGGCGAGAAGCTCAGTGCATGCTCCGAGAGGTGAAGGCCGATCGGGGCTGCGGCAAAGAATGTAGCGGCCGCCATGACAGCGACGAGCTTCGAGGGAGCGATTGCGTTCATTGGGGACGTCCTCCGGGTTGTCTGGCCTCCAGCGGACCAGGCTTTAGGATTAGCCCTGCAACCGGGCAGATCGCATCGGACCAAGGTCGCGCGCTTCTTCGGACCTTCGGTCCCGGGCGCCGCCAGGGCAATGTGCGATAGCGTACAATTTTCCTGCTGCCCCGGGCAGGAACTTTCCTTACGCGGGCTCATTTTCTCCCCGTATCCGGTCGCTCTGCGATGGTTGAAAACGACATTCGCCGTCGCGCGAGTGCAACGAGGGGAACAGCGTGTCACGATCAAAGCTTTGCGTTGTCACGGGAGGTGGAGGGTTCATCGGCAGGCATCTCTGCCAGGAGCTTCTCGGAGCGGGCTACCGGGTTCGGGTGCTCGACCGGCTCGACCCGCAGGTCCACGGTGAGGCCGGTGATGCCGCTCCCGAGCTTCCCGAGGCCCTCGCGGGGCGGGTCGAGCTGATCCAGGCCGACATCCGCGACCGGCGAGCGGTCGACGAGGCGCTGAACGGTGCCGACTACGTCGTCCATCTCGCCGCTCAGGTGGGTGTCGGCCAGAGCATGTACGAGATCGACGAGTACGTCGGGACCAACGATCATGGCACCGCCGTCCTGCTGCAGGCGCTGCTCGACCGCCCGGTGGAACGCATCGTCGTAGCCTCCTCGATGAGCGTCTACGGCGAGGGACGCTACGAGGACGACCAGGGCCGCGACGTCGCGGTAACGCGCCGCCGCCAGCCTCAGCTCACTGCCGGCCGCTGGGACCTCGAAGACCGGCACGGAACACCACTGACGCCGGTGCCGACCGACGAGGCCAAGCAGCCCGACCTCGCCTCGATCTATGCTTTGACCAAGTACGTGCAGGAGCGCTCCGTGCTCCTCTTCGGCGAGGCCTACGGCGTCGATGCGGTCGCGTTGCGGCTTTTCAACGTCTTCGGCCCGGGGCAGGCCCTGTCCAACCCGTACACCGGCGTTTTGGCGAACTTCGCCGCCCGGCTGGCCGCGGGTGCCCCGCCGACGATCTTCGAGGATGGCAATCAGCGCCGCGACTTCGTGCACGTGCGCGATGTCGCCCGCGCATTTCGGCTGGCGATGGAAACGCCTCAAGCCGCCGGTCAGGTGATCAACGTCGGCAGCGGCCGCGCCTACTCGATCCGCAGGGTCGCCGAGCTGCTTGCTTCGGCGATGGGAAGCGACATCGCTCCGGAAATCCTCGAGCGTGCCCGCAGCGGCGACATTCGCAATTGCTTCGCGGACATCTCGCTGGCGCGAAAAACGCTGGGTTACTCCCCCGAGTTCGCGCTGGAGGACAGCCTCGCCGAGTTCGCCGGCTGGGTCTCCGGCCAGAGCTACCGCGATCGCGGCGCCGAGATGCGGCAGGCGCTCCAGGAGCGGGGGCTGGTGTCGTGAGGGGGTGCGCGCGGATGAAGACTCCCGCAAGCAGGGCCGCCGGGCTCGACGGTCTGGTCGCATGATCAGGAAGGCCCGACTTTCCACCTCGGGAGAACCGAACGCGCGGGTCCTGCACTCCCATACCGCAGCGCCCATCGCGATCGTTGGCGGGGCCGGCTTCATCGGATCGAACCTCGCCGACAGCTATCTCGCTGACGGCCGCAGCGTGATCCTCGTCGACAACCTCGCCCGCGACGGCGTCGAGCGTAACCTCGCCTGGCTGAAGGCCCGGCACGGTGACCGCCTGCGGGCGGTGATCGCCGATGTGCGCGACGACGCGCTGCTTGCGGAGACGCTCGCGGAGGCCGGCGCGATCTTCCATTTCGCGGCTCAGGTGGCGGTGACGACCAGTCTGTCGTCGCCGGTGGAAGACTTCGAGATCAACGCCCGCGGAACGCTGAACGTGCTCGAGGCGGTGCGGCGCAGCGGGCGGCGCATCCCGGTGGTCTTCGCCTCGACCAACAAGGTCTACGGCGACCTCGAGACGCTCGCTCTCGAGGAGGGGTCGGACCGGTACAGCCCGGCGGAGGGCGATCTGCTTCTGACCGGCGTGCCCGAGACGCAGCCGCTCGCCTTCTCCACGCCCTACGGGTGCTCGAAGGGGGTCGCCGACCAGTACGTGCTCGACCAGGCCAAGACCTTCGGCGGGCCGGCGGCGGTTCTGAGGATGAGCTGCATCTACGGGCCGCGGCAGTTCGGCACCGAGGACCAGGGCTGGGTCGCGCACTTTCTGAAGCGGGCGATCGAAGGCGCACCGATCACCATCTACGGCAACGGCAAGCAGGTGCGCGATGTCCTGCATGTGGCCGACGCGGTAGCGGCGTACCGGCAGGTGCTCGACAACATCGACGCGGTTTCCGGGCAGGCCTTCAACCTCGGCGGCGGACCGGCCAACGCGGTAAGCCTGCTGATGCTGCTCGACGAGATCGGCCGCCTGCTGGAGAGGCCGGCCCGGGTGACCATGGCCGACTGGCGTTCGGCCGACCAGCTCTGGTTCGTCGCCGACACCCAGAAGCTGACCCGTGCGACCGGCTGGCAGCCCACCATCGGCTGGCGCAGCGGGCTCGACGATCTGCACGGCTGGCTGACGGGAGCCGGGGCGGCCCCCGCCCAGCGCCGGGCCAGCGCATGAAGGTTGCGCTGGTCAACCCCGCCTGGAGCTACGAGGGAAGCATCTACTTCGGCTGCCGGGCGCCGCACCTTCCGCTGGAGCATGGCTATGCCGCGGCGATGCTGGCGCGGGATGGCCACGAGCCGCGCCTCTTCGATGGCCAACTCGAAGGCCTGGACAATGCGGCGCTTGCGGAGCGCGTCTCCGAATTCGATCCCGAGATGACCGTCGTCACCACGGCGCCGAGCTATCTCTTCTGGCGCTGCGCTCCGCCGGAACTGCGGGTCCCGGCCGAATTCCTCGGCCGCCTCAGAGGCCGCGGCGGGCGGACGGTAGCCGTCGGGCCGCACGCATCCGCCACGCCGCGCGCCACGCTCGGCAAGCTGGGCGTCGATCTCGTCGTCCGCGGCGAGTGCGAGGAGACCGTGGCCACGCTGGCGCGGAGCGCCGACTGGTCGCGCGTTCCGTCAACGGCCTACCGCGACGGCGATGAGTGCCGTGTCGTCGGACCCTTGGCTCAGAGCCGGTTCGTCGATCATCCGCCTCTCACCTGGCCGGACGAATGGATCGCCGCCCACGCGCATCATCACCACCGCTTCGACCGGCCGCAGACCGGCTTCGGAGCCGAGGTGGAGGCGTCGCGCGGCTGCCCCTACGACTGCACCTTCTGCGCCAAGATCGACTTTCGCGACGAGTACCGGCGGCGAAACCTCGACCTGCTCCTGGCAGAGATCGACGGGCTGATCGCCCAGGGTGTCGGCTATCTCTACTTCATCGACGAGATCTTCCTGCCGCAGCCGGCGCTGCTCGAAGCCCTGGTCGAGCGGCCGGTGGTCTTCGGGGTGCAGACCCGGATCGACCTCTGGAAGCCCAAGCTTCTGGCGCTTCTCGGGCGAGCCGGCTGCGTCTCGATCGAGGCGGGGCTCGAGAGCCTGACGGTCGAAGGCCGCGAGATGCTGGCCAAGCGCTGCCGGCTCGACACCGAAGCGCTGGCGGCATTGCTGATCGATGCTCGCCGGCATGTGCCGTTCGTCCAGGCAAACCTGATCGGCACGATCGAGGATTCGCCGGAGCTGGTGGCCTACTGGCGCAATCACCTGATCGAGAACGGCGTCTGGGCGAACGATCCGGTTCCGCTCTACCCCTACCCCAGCTCGCCGAGTTACCGCGCGCTCTGGGGTGCGCCCGACGACACGGCATGGGAGCGCGCGCACGCGCACTACCTCGGTCTCTTCAACGCTTTCAGCGACTTGCAGGACGAGCGCCCCCTGCCCCTCCCGGAACTGGAGGCGCAATGCTGCAGCCGGGTGTGAAGCCGCGGCGGGTGCTGATGACATGCGACGCCGTCGGCGGCATCTGGCGCTACACGCTCGATCTGGTACGCGCGCTCGATGCCGAAGGTGTCGAGACGATCGTCGTCGGGATCGGACCCCGGCCCGAGGCAACGGCGGCGATCGAGAGCCCCGCATCGGCGCTCTGGCTCGACCACGCGCCAACCTGGCTCGCGCCCGACCCTGAAGCGATCCGCGAGCTCTGTGCCGCCCTGGCGCAACTGCAGCACCGGCACGGCGCCGATCTCGTCCACGTCAATCAGCCGGCCGAGGCCGCGTTCCTCGACGTTCCGGTGCCGGTTGTCGTCGCGGCGCATTCCTGCCTGACCACCTGGTGGCAGGCCGTGCTCGGATCCGAGCCGCCTGCGGATTGGCGGTGGCGCGCCGACGTGGAGGCCCAGGGCTTCCGCCGCGCCGATGCGGTACTCGCCCCGAGCGCCAGCCACGCGGCGGCCGTCAGGCAGGCCTACGGGCTCGACCATGTCGCCGTGGTCTCGAACTCCAGCTCGGCGCCGCCGGGCAACCGCGACCGGGAGCGCTTCGCCTTGGCAGCCGGGCGCTGGTGGGACAAGGGCAAGAACCTCGGCGTGCTCGACGACGCCGCCGGCCGCTCCGCGCTGCCGGTTCGCATCTTCGGCAGCCTGTCGGGTCCGGACGGCACCCGAACGTCCGTGCGGCACGTGAGGGCCGAGGGCCAGTGCGGCGCGGCCGACGTCTATGCCGCCATGCGCCGCGCCGCCGTCTTCGTCTCGCCTTCGCTCTACGAGCCGTTCGGACTCGCGGCGCTCGAAGCGGCCCGCTCCGGTGCGGCGCTGGTCGTCTCGGACATCCCCACCTACCGCGAGATCTGGGACGGCGCGGCGCTGTTCTTCGACCCGCGCTCACCCGAGGCGCTGGCCGCCTGCCTTGACACGCTCGCCCGCGACCCGGCGCTGCGGGAGCAACTCGCGGCCGCCGCCGGCGAGAACGCCCTCCACTTCACGCCGGCCGCTCAGACGGAAGGCTTGCTGGCGGCCTACTCCGCGACGATGGCCCGGACCCCCGACGCGATGGCGGAGCCCTTCTGACACTATGCGTTTCGCCTTCTTCACCCACTCGCTCGTCTCCGACTGGAACCACGGCAACGCCCACTTCCTGCGCGGCGTGATGCGCGAGCTCGTTGAGCGCGGCCACGACGCCATCGCGCACGAACCCCGCGGCGGCTGGAGCCGCGACAATCTGCTGCGCGAGCAGGGTCCGCACGCAGTCGCCCGCTTTGCGAAGGACTTCCCCGGCCTCGCAAGCCATGAATACGACCGCGGCGCAGCCGTCGACGCCCTGGTCGGCGATGCCGACATCGTCGTCGTCCACGAATGGACCGATCCCGAGATCGTCGCCGCGCTCGGGCGGCTCCGGCGGCAGGGCGGCAGCTTCCTCCTGCTCTTCCACGACACGCACCACCGCGCCGTCTCCGACCGGCGCTCGATCGCCAAGCTCGACCTCGACGGCTACGACGGCGTGCTGGTCTTCGGCGAAACCCTCCGCGAGCGTTACCTTGGCGCGGGATGGGGCCGGCAGGTTTTCACCTGGCACGAAGCCGCGGACGTGCGCCTCTTCCACCCGCACCCCGACACCGCCGCAACCCGCGACGTGGTCTGGATCGGCAACTGGGGCGACGGCGAACGCACCCGCGAGATCGCCGAGTACCTGATCGACCCGGCCGCGCAACTCGGTCTCACCGCCACGGTGCGCGGCGTCCGCTACCCGCCCGAGGCGCTCGCGAGCCTGCGCGAGGCCGGGCTCGACTACGGCGGATGGATTGCCAACGCCGACGTGCCCTCGGCTTTCGCCGGGCACCGCTTCACCGTCCACATCCCCCGACGACCCTACGTGACGCATCTGCCGGGCATCCCGACGATCCGCATCTTCGAGGCGCTCGCCGCCGGCATCCCGCTGATCTCGGCGCCCTGGGACGACTGCGAGCGTCTCTTCCGCCGCGGCGAAGACTTCCTGATGGTCGATGGCGGCGACGCCATGCGGACCGCCATGACCCGGCTGCGCGACGATCCCGAGCTTCGGCATGCGCTTGCGACGTCCGGCCGCGAGACGATCCTCGCCCGGCACACCTGCGGTCACCGGGTCGACGAGCTTCTGGCGATCGTCGCCCAGCTCGAACACCAGCCCCGAGAGGTCGCGCTATGAAGATTGCCTTCTACGGCTCCAGCCTGCTGTCCTCCTACTGGAACGGCGCGGCGACCTACTACCGCGGACTGCTCCGCGCGCTGGCTTCGCTCGGCCACGACATCACCTTCTTCGAGCCCGACGCCTTCGACCGCCAGGCGCACCGCGACATCGATCTGCCGGGCTGGTGCCACGTCGTGGTCTATCCTGCCACCCGGCCCGGCCTCGAGGGCGCGGTCCGCGCGTCGGGGTCGGCCGACGTCGTCATCAAGGCAAGCGGCGTCGGTTACGCCGACGACGCGCTCCTCGCGGGCCTCCTCGCAACCGCCGACCCCGCCGCGCTGCGCATCTTCCTCGACGTCGACGCCCCCGCGACGCTGGCCGAGCTGAACGCGCAGCCGGACCACCCCTTGCGGCAATCGCTGGGTGCGCTCGACCTCGTCCTCACCTACGGCGGCGGCGAGCCCGTGGTCTCGGCGTACCAGGCGCTCGGCGCGCGACGCTGCGTGCCGATCTACAACGCCCTCGATCCCGAGACCCATCATCCGGTGGACCCCGACCCGCGCTTCACGGCCGACCTCGGCTTCCTGGGGAACCGCCTGCCCGACCGCGAGGCCCGGGTCGGCACCTTCTTCTTCGACGCCGCGCTGCGCAGTCCCGAGCGCCGGTATCTCCTCGGCGGCTCCGGATGGTCGCAGGACGCCGTTCCGGGCAACGTGTCCGTCCTCGGCCACGTGCCGACGCCCGAGCACAACGCCTTCAACGTCACGCCGCGGGCGGTCCTCAACATCAACCGCGACAGCATGGCGGCGACGGGGTTCTCCCCCGCCACCCGGGTCTTCGAGGCGGCGGGGGCCGCCGCCTGCCTCGCCACCGACCCTTTCCTGGGGCTCGAAGAGTTCCTGACGCCCGGACACGAGGTGCTGGTGGTGCGCGACGGCGCCGACGTCGCCGAGATGCTCGCCACCCTCACCGAGGAGCGCGCCCGCGAGATCGGCCGCAACGCCCTCGCCCGCGTGCTGGCCGAGCACACCTACGACCGCAGGGCGGTCCAGCTCGACGGTCTCCTCACCGAGACGATGGCGCGCGCCGGCGGCCGGGTGCCCGTCGCGTGAGCCGGCCGCTCGACATCGTCGTGCTGGGGCTCTCGCTGAGCTCGAGCTGGGGAAACGGCCATGCCACGACCTATCGGGCGCTCCTGAAAGGCCTCGACCGCCTCGGACATCGGGTGACGTTCCTGGAGCGCGACGTTCCCTGGTACGCGGCCGCGCGCGACCTCGCCGACCCCGCGTTCTGCAGGCTCGAGCTCTATCCCGACCTCGAATCCCTGGCGGCGTCCCACCTGGAACTCATCCGCGACGCCGACGCGGTGATCGTCGGCTCCTACGTTCCGGACGGCTGCGAGGTGATCGACCTGGTGATCGCCGAGGCCGGCGGGGTCACCGCCTTCTACGACATCGACACGCCGATCACCCTTGAGGCCCTCGCCACGGGCGCAGCCAGCTACATCGCGCCGGCGCAAATCCCGCAGCTCGACGGCTACTTCTCCTTCGCCGGCGGTCCGATCCTCGAGCGGCTGGAGCGCGAGTTCGGTGCCCGCTGCGCGCTTCCGCTCTACTGCTCGGTCGACGACGAGCTCTACCGGCCGCTCGAGACGAAGGTCCGCTACGACCTGGGGTATCTCGGCACCTACAGCCCCGACCGCCAGCCGGCGCTCGAGGAGCTGCTGCTCGAGCCGGCGCGGCGGCTTCCCGCCATGCGCTTCGTCGTCGCCGGCCCGGGCTACCCGGCCGACATCGCCTGGCCCGCCAACGTCGAGCGCCTGGAGCATGTTCCCCCGGCCGAGCACGCGGCCTTCTACTGCGGCCAGCGCCACACCCTCAACGTCACCCGCGCGGCGATGCGGGCAGCCGGCCATTCGCCGAGCGTCAGGCTGTTCGAGGCCGCCGCTTGCGGCACGCCGGTGATCAGCGATCGCTGGCCGGGCCTCGGCTCGCTCTTCCGCGAAGGCGACGCCATCGTCATTGCCGACAGCGCCGACGACGTCTGCCGCGCCCTCTCCGCTCCACCGCAGACGGTGCGAAAGCGGGCCGAAGCCGCGCGGTCCGAGGTCCTGCACCGCCATACCGGATACGCGCGCGCCCTCGAACTCGTCGCCGCCCTGGAGATGTTCCAGGGTGAGGACGATGCGGACGAAGGGTCGCTGATGCGGAGGGCGTCGTCCTAGGGTTCAGGGCGAGCCGCCACCCGCGGCAACCGTGTGGTTCATTCCTTCCCAGCCGGCTTCGAAGCGCCGGGTGAAGACGAGGCCGGTTGCGGCCGGCGGGATCGTCAGGGACACGCCGTTCATCCCGAAGGGCAGCGGCCTGGACTCCTCATCCTCGACCGAGTGCCATCCATCCCAGCTGAAATGCAGGCTGAACGGCATCGGATCCTCGACGACCAGCGTCCCGCCCTGCGGCAGCACCCGCAGTGGCGTTCCACTGCGCCAGCGCCGCGCCTCCACCTTCGGGGACGCGCCCGCGAGATGCGCCGTGACGCAGTCGAGCGTCTCGACGGGTTTGCCGGTGCCGATCGCGACGGCGAGGCGCAGGAATTCCGAATGCGCCCAGACCAGCGGCATGGCGCTTCCGCTCGGCTTTCCCGGTTCGCGGCCAAAGCTCGCCGCCTGGGCATCCCAGACCTGCTCGGGGATCAGGCCGCCCGGACCGGTCATCCGCGACATCGCCGTAAGCCACGGCCGGGCATCCTCGCCGGCTTGCAGGGCGAAATGCCCGCGCTCGCCGGCCAGGAGCGGCCATCCCCGGCCCACCCCGACCCCATCGAACGGGCCGCCGTCCTCACGCTCGCCGTAGCCGTCCTCGTTGTAGCGGTGAAAGGCATCGCCGAGCGGCGTCGCGACCTTGAGCACGGCATCGCAGATCTTGACCGTGTTCTGCATGCGCGGGTCGGACGCCGAACGCAGGCCGAAGCGGCTCAGCGCCAGGAAATCCAGCGCTACCAGCGCGTCGGCGCGGATCGAGAACCCGCCGCGATTGTGTACTTCGACCGACTGCTCGGCGACCGGGACGACCGCGTTCGGCGCGATCCGCACATAGTGCCCCTCGACCTGATGCGCCCGGGCCAGATCGCTGCCCGTGACGTAGGTCCAGTCCTCGATGCGGGCGTTCCAGTCGTCGGCGACGGCGAGCGCATACGCGCGCGCGTCCCCCTCCAGCCACTCCGCCGCGGCGATCAGCGCCGCGACGATCACCGCCAGGGTGTAGGGGTTGAACCCCGAGTTCTCCTCCCAGCGGTCCTCCTGCGTACTCGGACCGTTGCGGATGATGTACCCGGCGGCGCTCTCGACCATTCTGCGGATCGCATCGGCCGTCTCGCCCGAATCGCGGAGGAGGCCGGTCTCGTGCAGCTTGGCGGCCAGCAGGATCGGGAAGCCGACCTCGTCGAGTTGCACCGAATTCCAGAACGGCCGGCCCGCGGGGAAGAAGTTCTGCGTCCAGTGCCCGTCCGGTTGCTGCATCGCCATCAGGTAGGCGAGCATGCGCCGGGCGTCGCCGACCAGCCCGATGGTGAGCAGGCCGAGCCCCGCGTTCACCGCGTCGCGGGCCCAGACCAGATGGTAGCCGCCAAGATCGTCGCGTGAGTTGCCCCATGGTACGCTCAGCGATGCTACGACCGCACCGGGAAAGGTGCGGTCCTCGTGGGTTTTCAGAACCGCCGCGGACCGCTTGGCCTGCTCAACGAGACCGGGCGCGAGCCCGGCAAGCGGCTCGGTGCGGACATCGCGCGTCCAGTTCAGCCACCCGTGCCGGGTCACGGCGTGGACCATCTCGAATCCCACGGCGAGGCTCGACCGCGCCAATGTGATCGCGCCTTCTCTCATGTGAGCAAACCCCAGCGCGAGAGTGCCCGAGTTCTCGGCAACCTCGCCCATCAGCGCCACGTTGCCGGGACCGGCATGACCCCAGTTCCAGGTCATCCGCCCGTTGCGGTTGAAGTCCTGCCACCCGTCTGAGGTGCCGACGTACCCGGCGCTCGCCCGCGAGAAGCCGCGGCTGCACGCCAGGCACAGCCACGCGCCGCCGCCCTCGGCCATGAGAACGCGGCCGGTCCATGCGCTATTGGCGTTGCTGCACTGTCCCAGCCGCGGCGAAAGCAGAACGTAGAGCCGGCATCCGTCGCCCTCGAGCGCGTAGCGGATCAGCACGACGTCACGCGCCGAGTCGGGCACGATCTCCAGGGTCAGCCGGTAGCTGCCGCCGGGACCCTCGTGAACGATCGTCGGCAGGGGAAGATCGGGCTCCGGTGTCGTGATGGTGTAGCGGTAGACCCGCTTGACCTCGCTCCACCCATGCGGTCCCGCGACGATGAAGCCGAGGTCGCGGATCTGCGGCTCGCCGGTGGAGGGCCAGTAGACCTCGTTCAGGATGCCGTGGCCGATCGTCACCCACACCCGGCTCGAGCGCAGCGCCGTCGTCACCAGGTCCTTCGCCGACGAGGTCCAGGTCGGCGCAACGTCCTGCGCGCTGCTCGGCGCGTCGCCGCCGGGATCGCTGTCGGTCACGCTGGCCAGCTCCGCATCGCGCTAGCCGCCATGCGCGAAATCGGGATAGTCGAGCATGCCGCCGTCGATGAAGACGGTCGTGCCCGTGGCGTAGCTCGCCACATCCGACACCAGCACCACGGCGATGGAGGCGATCTCGTCGACCTTCCCCAGCCGCCCCATCGGGATCTTGGTCTGCAGATCGCGCAGCATCACCGGGTTCTGCCAGACGTTGCGATTGATCTCGGTCTGGATGGCCCCGGGTGCGAGCGCAACCACTCGCACCCCGTGCGGCGCGGCCTCCTGCGCCATGGTTTTCGACAGCATCGACACGCCGGCCTTCGACGCGGCATACGCACTGTAGCCGGTCCAGGCGATCCGCTCGTGCACCGAGCTCATGTTCAGAACCACGCCGTGCTTCTGCGCGACCATGCGGCGCAGCGCCTCGCGCGCGCAGAGATAACTGCCGAAGAGGTTGATCTCGATCGGGCGGCGCCAATCCTCCGGATCACCGTCCCAGGTCAGGTTCGGCTTGCCGTCGATGCCGGCATTGTTGACGAGGATGTCGATGCCGCCCCAGGCGTCGTCGATCTGCTTGAACATCGACGCCACCTGACCCGGGTCGGACACGTCCGCCTCGATCGCCAGCGCCTCACCGCCGGCCTGCTTCAGGCTGCCGGCCACGGCATTGGCGGCGTCAGGGTCGACGACGTAGTTCACCGCCACCCGCGCCCCGGCTGCCCCGAGCGCCAGCGCGATCGCCCGCCCGATGCCGGAGTTCCCCCCCGTCACCAGCGCACGCCGCTTGTCGAGCTTGATCTCCATTTCCCATCCCCGCACCGCGGCCCGCCCCGGGCGGTCGCTTGCGTCGAATGTGGACCAGAACCACTGCGCCGATCAACAGCGGGCTTGACCCTCAGGATCGGTTCGCGGCGCGCGCCCGCCGGGAACCGGGTTGTTCCAGGCGCGGAAATCCGTTTTGATGACCCGAGGGGTTTCGAGCGGGGGCCGGCTGCGGGCCGATGTCACACAGACGCATCCTTCCGCTGTGCCTGCTCTTTGCCGGCTGCGGTGCGGTTCTCGACCCGCAGGGACCGGTCGGGAGCGCCCAGCGCACGATCCTGTTCAACGCAGTTGCGATCATGCTGGTGATCGTCGTTCCGGTCATCGTCGGCACGCTCGCGCTGGCCTGGTGGTTCCGCGCCGGCAACCCGCGCGCCAGGCGGCGGCCGGAATGGTCCTATTCGGGCAGCCTCGAGCTCATCACCTGGTCGATCCCGCTGATGGTGATCCTGTTTCTCGGCGGCATCACCTGGATCGGTGCGCACGCCCTCGATCCCGCCCGGGCGCTCGCATCGCCGAACAAGCCCCTCGACGTGCAGGTCGTCGCCCTCGACTGGAAATGGCTCTTCATCTACCCCGAGCAGGACGTCGCCGCCGTCAACCGCCTGGTCATTCCGGTCGGGACACCCGTCCAGTTCCACATCACCTCCGCCTCGGTGATGACCGCCTTCTTCATCCCGCAGCTCGGCAGCATGATCTATGCGATGAACGGCATGGAGAGCCGGCTGAACCTGCAGGCGGACACCGCCGGCGCGTTCCGCGGCATGGCGTCGCACTACAGCGGCGCCGGCTTCCCGGGGATGAACTTCTCGACCGAAGCGGTCGCGCCGGAGCGCTTCGCCGCCTGGATCGACGACACCCGGCGCGAAGCCCGGACCCTCGACCGCGCCGCCTACACCGAGCTCGGTCGGCCCAGTCGCGACGTCGCTCCGTTCGCCTTCGGCCGGGTCGACCCCGCACTTTTCGCCGGCATCGTCAGCGGAGCGGTCCCGCCCGCGGTCCCCGGTCCCGAAGAGACGCGCCGCTGATGCTCGGCAAGCTGAGCTGGCAGGCGATCCCGTTCGACCAGCCGATCCCGATGACCGCCTCGGTGATCGTGGTGACGACGATCCTCGCCGTGCTGGCCACCGTCGTCTGGAAAGGCTGGTTCCCCTATCTCTGGCGCGACTGGATCACCAGCGTCGATCACAAGCGCATCGGCGTGATGTACTGCGTGCTGGCGCTCGTCATGCTGCTGCGCGGCTTCACCGACGCGATCATGATGCGCTCGCAGCAGGCGCTGGCCTACAACGCTCCGGGCTTCCTGCCGCCCGAGCACTACGACCAGATCTTCTCGGCGCACGGCACCATCATGATCTTCTTCGTGGCGATGCCGTTCGTGATCGGCCTGATGAACTTCGTCATGCCGCTGCAGCTCGGCGTGCGCGACGTCGCGTTCCCGACGCTCAATTCGGTGAGCTTCTGGCTGACGGCGAGCGGCGCGCTCCTCGTCAACCTGTCGCTTTTCATCGGCTCGTTCTCGCGGACCGGCTGGCTGCCCTACCCGCCTCTCTCCGAGCTCGCGTACTCGCCCGACGTTGGCGTCGACTACTACCTCTGGGCATTGCAGATTTCCGGCATCGGCACGCTGATGTCGGGCATCAACCTGACCACCACCGTCCTGAAGATTCGCGCGCCCGGCATGCGCCTGATGCGCATGCCGATCTTCTGCTGGACGACGCTGGCCTCGAACCTCCTGATCGTCGCGGCCTTCCCGATCCTGACCGCGACGCTGGCGATGCTGCTCCTCGACCGCTACCTCGGCTTTCACTTCTTCACGAACACCGACGGCGGCAACGTCATGATGTTCATGAACCTGATCTGGGCCTGGGGACACCCGGAGGTCTACATCCTGGTCCTGCCGGTCTTCGGGGTGTTCTCCGAGGTCATCTCGACGTTCTCGGGCAAGCCGCTCTTCGGCTATCGCTCGATGGTGGCCGCCACCATGGCGATCTGCGTGCTCTCCTTCATGGTCTGGCTGCACCACTTCTTCACCATGGGTGCCGGCGCCGACGTCAACGCGTTCTTCGGCGTGATGACGATGATCATCGCGGTGCCGACCGGTGTGAAGGTGTTCAACTGGATGTTCACCCTCTACGGCGGCAGCATCCGGTTCGGCCTGCCGCTGCTGTGGGCGCTCGCCTTCATGGTGACGTTCGTCGTGGGCGGCATGACCGGCGTGATGCTCGCCGTTCCGCCGGTCGACTTCGTGCTGCACAACAGCCTCTTTCTCGTCGCGCACTTCCACAACGTCATCATCGGCGGCGTGCTCTTCGGGTCGTTCGCCGGATACATCTTCTGGTTCCCCAAGGCGTTCGGCTTCACCCTCGACGAGCGGCTCGGCCGCCTCGCGTTCTGGTTCTGGGTGATCGGCTTCTACGTCGCCTTCATGCCGCTCTACGTGCTCGGCCTTCTCGGCATGACGCGCCGGATGCAGAGCTACGACGTCGCGGCCTGGCACCCCTGGCTGCTCGTCGCGGCCGCAGGCGCCGCGCTCATCCTCGTCGGCATCGGCTTCCAGATCGCCCAGCTCGTGGTCAGCATCCGCACCCGCGACCGCCGCCGCGACCTGACGGGCGACCCCTGGAACGGCCGCTCGCTCGAATGGTCGACGTCCTCGCCGCCGCCGGCCTACAACTTCGCGGTCCTGCCCGACGTCCAGGGCGAGGACGCCTACTGGGGCATCAAGGAGCGCGCCATCGAGGAGCAGAGGATCGCCGAGGCGCCTGACTACGAAGACATCGAGATGCCGCGCAACAGCGCCACCGGCGTGGTCTGCGCCTTCTTCGCGACGCTCGGGGGCTTCTCGCTGATCTGGCACATCTGGTGGCTCGTCGGCGTCGCGGCGCTCGGCGCCTTCGCGGTCTTCGTCCGCTTCGCCTGGCGCGACCGCAGCGAGGACCGCATCGCCGCCGAAGACGTCGCGCGCATGGACCAGCGGCAGCGCCAGGTCTGGTCCGATGCGCTGGCGGAGCGCGGGCAGCGCGCATGAGCGTCGCCGGCATCCCGGCCGCCGAGCACCCCGCACCGGAACGAAGGTGGGCGGGGCCATCGGCCAAGCCCATCGTGGTCGGCTACGGCTTCTGGATCTTCCTGCTCAGCGACATCGTGATGTTCTCGGCGTTCTTCGCGACCTACGCGGTGCTCTCGGGCGCCACCGCCGGCGGTCCGGCGGGCAAGGACCTCTTCGATCTGACCAACACCGCCACCCAGACCGGCCTCCTGCTGGCGTCGAGCTTCGCCTGCGGCATGGCGACGGTCGCCTCGGACGCGCGCAACATGCGCCTGACCCAGCTCGCGCTGCTGGTCACCGGCCTCCTCGGCGCCGGCTTTCTGGCTCTCGAGCTGCGGGAATTCGCCGGGATGATCGCCAAGGGCGCCGGCCCGACGCGCAGCGCGTTTCTCTCGGCGTTCTTCAGCCTCGTCGGGCTGCACGGCGTGCACGTCAGCCTCGGGCTCCTCTGGCTCGGCACGATGATGGCGCAGTTTCTCGCCAAGGGCTTCCGGCCCGACATCATGCGCCGGATGCTCTGCTTCGCGCTCTTCTGGCACGCCCTCGACATCATCTGGGTCGGGGTCTTCACGATCGTCTACCTGATGGGGATGCTGTGATGGACCGGATGATCGCAACGGACAGCCCTCCCGGCGAGGACACCGAGCGCCGCAGCCCGGGGGCACGCATCCGCAGCTACCTGCTCGGGCTGGTGCTGGCGGTGGGCCTGACGGTCGCCTCCTTCACTCTGGCCGGCAGCGGCCTGGTCTGGGCGCCGGGCGTGCCGGTCGCGCTGATGGTGCTCGCCGTGGCGCAGATGGGCATCCACCTCGTCTTCTTCCTGCACGTCACGACCGGCCCGGACAACACCAACAACGCGCTTGCCCTCGCCTTCGGCGTGCTCATCGTGCTGCTCGTGGTGGTCGGCTCGCTCTGGATCATGACCAACCTCAACCACAACATGATGCCTTCGGCCGGGCCGATGGACACGCAGCACTCCGGGACCTTCTGATCAGGCAGGCTCGCCGAACACCATCAGGTGCCCGTCCGGATCGCGCCGCTCGTCCTCCGCGCGCTCCCCCCCGCGGAGCACCAGCCGCGTCGCCCGCGTCCCGTCGTTGTCCACCGCCTCGATCAGTGTCCCCGGCTCGCGGTAGCAGAGCAGCTCCAGATGCGGCGGAGCGCCGCCGGGCGGCCTGAGCGCCGTCACCTCGACCACCGCGCCCGCCACGTCGTCGAGCCGCACCTGCTCGTCGCCCCGGTTGACCTGCCCCCCGCTGACCGAGAAGCCCAGCCCCTCGTAGAACCCGACGCTGCGCCCGGTGTCCGCAACGGTGATCGCCGAATGGTCGATGCCGCGAAAGATCACGCCCGGCGCCGCGGCCGGCCCGTCGGACCAGACCCCGTCGCGGAACCGGATCAGCTCCAGCGGATGACCCTCCGGATCGCGAAACTTGAACGCCGTCGCACCGCCCGACGCCGCCGGCAGCGTCACCGGACCGCCCCGCGAGATCGGCTCCCAGCCCTGCACCTGGCCCAGCGCCCGCTGCGCTGCCGCCATGTCGTCCACCACGATCGCGAAATGCTGGAAGCCGGTCGAGTTCGCCGCCGCAGGCCCCGCCCGCTCCCGCGCCGCCGCGAACTCGATCCGCTGCCCGCCGAGCCTCAGCGCTCCGTCGCCGTCCGCGCCGCACCCGAACGCCGCGCGATAGAACCCACGCACCCGCTCGACGTCGCTGCACATCAGCCGCAGCGCCGCGATCCGGAGCCCGCTCACGGGAACGCCACCCCCCGCCGGTCGAGAAAGATCGCATAGAGCGTATGCGATCCGCCGATGAACAGCCGGTTGCGATGCAGCGCCGCCGAACGCCAGGTTCGACACCCGGTAGGGAATCCTGATCTTCCCCAGCAGCTCTCCCTCCGGCGACAGGCAGTGCACCCCGTCGGCCGCGCTCGACCAGACGTTGCCGTCCTCGTCCACCTTCATCCCGTCGCAGTACCCCGGCGTGATCGTGTGAAAGACCGCGCCGCCCGACAGCGCGTTGTCCTCGCCCACCTCGAACACCCGGATGAACTGCCGCGGATCAGGTCGCGTCTGGTCCCCGGTCTCCGCCACGTAGAGCCGCCGCTCGTCCGGCGAGAACGCCAGCCCGTTCGGGCCCTCGAAGTCCCCCGCCGCCACCACGATCTCGCCCGTCGCCGGGTCGAACCGGTAGAGCGCCGGCGGCTGCTCGGACACCTGGCGCCCGCCTTCGTAGTCGTTGGAGATGCCGTAGAGCGGATCGGAGAACCAGATCGTCCCGTCCGACTTGACCACCACGTCGTTGGGCGCGTTCAGCCGCTTGCCGTCGTGCCGGTCGACCAGCGTCACCACCCGCCCGTCGTATTCGGTGCGATAGAGGCAGCGCCCGTGATGCGAGCACGAGATCAGCCGCCCCTGCCGGTCGCGGGTCTGGCCGTTGGCGTAGTCCGACGGCTCGCGGTAGACCGACACCCCCTCGGTCTCCGACCAGCGCATGATCCGGTTGCGCGGCAGGTCCTGGAACAGCAGGCAGTCCCAGTCGCCCATCCAGACCAGCCCCTCGAGCCAGCGGAACCCGGACGCCAGTTCCTCGAGCTCGGCGTTGCCGAGGATATAGCGGGCGAACCGCGGATCGAAGACCTCGACCTCCGCCATGGCTCAGGCGAAGCGGCAAGGCGTGACCTTGTCCCGCGCGCGTGTCGAGCTGCACCACCATCAAGACCGCCGGCGCGTCGCCGACCGTGCCCGAGCGATGCCCCTTCTTGCCGTCGCGCGCGACGCAGCCCTGGTCCTCGCCGAACGACGCCTCGCCGGGTCCGAACTCCTGCCTGGTTCCGTCCATCGCCTCGACGAACCACCGCCCGCTCAGCGGGATGATCCACTGCGGCGCGGGGTTCTCGTGCCAGGTGCCGAGCCACCCCACCGGCAGCACCATCATCTGGATCGTCATGCCGTCGTGATAGTGCCGCCCCTGCCACTGCGGCGCCGCCGGCGCGACCGCCTTCATCTCGAACTCGGTCATGTGGCACAGCGTCTGCCGGCTCACCCCATCCGCATCGGTGAAGAGATGCCAGTACGGCACGCGCGGCCGGTCAGTCATGGCCTGGCCTCCGGCGCCTCGACCGAATACGGGTGCGTCGACGAGAACGGCGCACGGAAGAACGTGCCCACCGATCCTGCGTTCGGCCCGAACGTCACCATCAGGAATCCCCCCGCCACCGCGAAGTTCTTCAGGAAGTCCCAGAACATGTCCCGACCCTTGCTCGGCCCCCGCAGCCGAAAGTCCGGCTGCGCCCAGAACGGCTTCCAGAGGAGCGCCGTGGTCGCGCAGTAGCCCGCCAGGATGAACGCAGCCAGCCGGTCCGCGACCCCGGTCAGCACGCCGAGCGACATGAAGACCTCGACCAGAAAGCCTGTGACGATCAGCGCCCGGGCGGCGTCGCGCGACGAGACCGCCTGGCTCGCCTGCCCCACAGCGCCTTGAAAGTTCATCAGCTTGTCGAGCGCGCTGAACGGCAGGAACAGCAACACCAGCGACAATCGCGCCAGGAAGGTGACAAGGATGGCGAACGTCATGCAACTCCCCTTCGACGTCTCGACGCAGGCTGCCGCGTGCCCGAACCGTGGACGCCGGCGAGCCGGCGCTGCTATGCAGTCAGCGACACTCCGGAGGCAGCATGACACAGGATCGCTACGACGTCATCGTGATCGGCTCGGGCCCCGGCGGCGGCTCGGTGGCCTGGAAGCTCGCCCAGACCGGCAAGCGCATCCTGCTGGTCGAGCGCGGCGACTATCTCAAGCGCGAACGGCAGAACTGGGACACCGAGGCGGTGTTCGGCAAGGCGCGCTACCAGGTGGACGAAACCTGGACCTCCTCGTCCGGCGAGCGGTTCAAGCCCGGCCTGCACTACTTCGTCGGCGGCAACTCGAAAGTCTACGGCGCGGCGCTCTTCCGCCTGCGCCAGGAGGACTTCGCCGACGTGCTCCATCCCGACGGCATCGCCCCGGAATGGCCGGTCAAGTACGACGTCTTCGAGCCCTACTACCAGGCCGCCGAGGACCTCTTCCAGGTCCACGGCGCCCGCGGCGAGGACCCCACCGAGCCGCCGGCGCCGGTGCCCTACCCCTGGCCCGCGATCAGCCACGAGCCGCGCATCGCCGAGCTCTCCGAAGGGCTGTCGCGCGAAGGCCTGCACCCCTTCCACCTTCCGCTCGGCGGGCTGATGATCGAGGACGGCAAGGGCGGCACCCTGCCCCACTCGCCGCTCCTGCGCTGCGATCCCTTCGACGGCTATCCGAGCCTCACCAACGGCAAGTCCGATGCCCAGATCATCTGCGTCGATCCGGCCCTGCAGAAGCACGATAACCTGACGCTCCTGACCGGCGCCTACGTCGAGAGCCTCGTCACCAACGCGGCCGGCACCGCCGTCACCGGGGTCGTCACCGAGATCGACGGCAAGCGCCACACGCTGGCCGCCGACATCGTCGTCGTCGCCTGCGGCGCGCTCAGCTCGGCGCTGCTCTTCCTGCGTTCGGCGAACGACGCCCACCCCGACGGCCTCGCCAACCGCTCGGGCCAGGTCGGCCGCAACTACATGCGCCACAACAACTCGCCGGTCCTGACCATCTCGCGCACGCCGAACCCGACCGAATTCCAGAAGACGCTGGCGCTCAACGACTTCTACCACGGCAAGGCGCTGTCCCCGGCGAACGACTGGGAGTATCCCCTCGGTCACATCCAGATGCTCGGCAAGTCCGACGGCACCCAGGTCGAGATCGAGGGGCTGCCCGACTTCCTGGAATGGCTGCCGGAACGGCCGTTCGACTGGATCGCCGGCCACTCGGTCGATTTCTGGCTGACTTCCGAGGACCTGCCCCTGCCGGAGAACCGCATCTTCTACCGGAACGGCCAGGTTCACCTCGACCTCACCGAAACCAACATGGAGGCCCACCATCGCCTTCGCGAAAAGCTGCGCACGATCCTCGACCGCGTCGACATCCACCCGCATCTCCTGAACCGCCGGCTTTACCTCGGGCAGAACGTGCCGATCAGCGGCACGGCGCACCAGTCGGGAACCCTGCGGTTCGGCGAGGACCCCGCCACCAGCGTCCTCGATCTCTCGACTGCCGGGCGCACGGGATCGACAACCTCTATGTCACCGACGCCAGCTTCTTTCCCTCCATCGGCGCGGTCAATCCGACCCTCACGATCATCGCCAACGCCCTCCGGGTCGCGGACCTGATCGCCGAACGGCTCGCCTGACAGGATACCGCCTCTCCAACGCTGGACGGGCGCGGACGTTGAGCGCAAGATCGGAGCGTAGGGCCGTCCCGGCGAGGAGGACGCCGATGTCGGATTTCCGCAGAACCGCCGCAATCGTCTGCCTGCTCCTCCCGGGCACGGCCGGCGAGGCCCACGCCTGGGGCGCCACCGGCCACGTCATGATCGCGAGCATGGCCATGGAGCTCCTCCCGGACGGCCTGCCGGCCTTTCTTCACGGCAAGGACGTGCCCGCCGAGGTCGGCCAGCTCAGCCGCGAGCCCGACCGCTCGCGCGATTCCGGTCCGACGCACGACAGCGAGCGGAACTCGGGCCACTGGGTCAATCTCGATGACACCGGCCGCATCCTCGGCGGACCGACGCTGGCCGAGCTGCCGGAGACCCGCGTCGACTACGACACGCGCATGCGCGCCGCGGGCTCGACGCAGTACGGCGCGGGCTATCTGCCCTACAACATCGTCGACGGCTGGCAGCAGCTGGTGAAGGACTTCGGCTACTGGCGGGTCGACCTTGCGGCGACCGAACTTGCCGCGGACCCGGCGCAGGCGGCCCGATACGCCCGCGATCGCGCGCTCCGCGAGATGCTGATCCTGCGCGACCTCGGCGTCTGGAGCCACTTCGTCGCCGACGCCAGCAACCCCATGCACACCACGATCCACTCCGACGGCTGGGGCAACTATCCCAACCCCGCGGGTTATTCGACCGAAAAGGGGTTTCACATCCGCTTCGAAGGCCCCTTCGTCCAAGCCAACGTCGCGGCCGGCGAAGTCCGGCAGCGCGTGGCGGAGCCCGCCCCATGCGATTGCGCCATCTTCGACCGCGTCCGCGGCTACATCGCCGCCAGCAATGCACAGGTGGTGCCGCTTTACGAGCTCGAGCGCCAGAATGCCTTCGCCGGCCCGAACCTGCCCGGAGAGGATTTCGTCGCGACCCGCATGGCCGCCGCGGTTGCCGAAATCCGCGATCTTGTCGTCATGGCCTGGGCGGCGAGCGAAACCGAACCCGTGGGCTTTCCCTCCGTGACCTTGTCCGCCGTCGAGGCCGGCGCCGATCCGACCGACGCCGTTTTCGGCCGCGACTGACGGTGATCTGCCCCTGCCATGCCGCTTAACCCAAAATTATTGAAGATTAAACCATTTAAAAACAAAAGCTTAACCACAGTTTCGCGCGCGAAATCCCCCGTTTCGCACCCCGCGCCATGCGCCTGACCCCGCGCGCTGCGAGCCTGCCCGCCACGGTGCCCTTCGTCGGCCCCGAGGCGAGCTATCGCCGCCTCACAGGATCATTGTGAACCGCGCAACATTCCGACAATCTGCGTCTCAGCGTTTCCGTGGAGTTTTCGTTGAGCCAGGTGAAAGGACGGGTTCGCCGGCTTCCGAGGCCTTCCGGCAAGCGGCGCGCCATCCCCGCCAGCGCTGCGATCCTCCTGATCGTCCTGACCGCCTTGCTCGGGGCCTCCCCGGGTCTCGCGCAGGGCAAGGCGCCCGCGGTCTGCAAGATGGGGGTCAGCATCGAGGACCTCTACGACCTCGACATGGCGCGGGACACTTTCGGTGCGACGATGTGGCTCTGGAGCCTCTGCCCGTCGCCCGACCTGAAGCCGCTCGAGACCATCGAGTTCGCCAGCGCCGCCAGCCTGAACCTCGGCAACGTGACTGCATCCGAGGTCGGGCCTGGCCAGTTCTATGCGTCCCGCCACGTCCAGGGCACCTTCCGCTACAACTGGAACATGGATTTCTATCCCTTCGATCGCCAGCGCATCGTGATCCCCATCGACGAGTCCGAGTACGGTGCCGACACGCTGGTGTTCGAGGCCGACACCGCCTCGTCCTTCCTCAATCCAAACATCCGCGACCGCCTCGACGAGTGGAAGATTTCCGATCTGACGGTCGAGGCGCTGGTCACCGAGCACGCATCGACCTACGGCGTCCCCGGCCTCACCAGCTCGCGCTACGCCCGGCTCGACGCCATCATCGATCTGGAGCGGACCCAGACGGTCACGTTTTTCAAACTGACGTCGGGCGTGTTCGCGGCCGCGTTCATCGCCTTCATCTCGTTCTTCTACGACCCCAACGACCGGAGCGGCTTCGGCGGCAAGCTCGGCCTCCTGGTCGGGTGCCTCTTCGCGGTCCTCGTCAACCTGCGAAGCGCCGACACCAGCATCGGCGACATGGGACACTTCACCTTGGTGACCAAGATCCACCTCGTCACCCTGGTGCTGATCATCGTGCTCGCCTTCATCGCGCTATGGGACCGGCGGAAAATGGAGCTCGGCGGCGAGCGCCGCCATCCCGACTGGCCGAAGCTCACTGTCACCGGCGCGGTCTACCTGGCCGTCATGGCGACGCTGATCATCCGCGCCGCGATGTCCTGACTTGGACCGGCCGGGGTTCAGGGCCGGACGGCTGCCTGGGCGGCGATGATCGCGTCGATGAGGGCGTCTTCCTCGTTCGCTCCGGTCGGCGCGGGCGCCTCAACCCTCTCCTTCGCATGCATGACCGAGTCGCGGAGGATCTCGTCGATATCCTCGGACGCATCGAACGATCCCGCGACACTTCTCACCTTCGAATTGTCGAAAAGCGCAGACCAGGTCTTGTCACCCAGGAGCGGACCTTCCCATTCCTTGTTGAAGGCGACGAGCGTCTCCGTCGGAACGTGAGCGTGGATCGCCTGGACGCCGAAGCCGCGCGCGATCGCCTCATGGATCTGGTTCCAGCTGAACCCGCGCGCGGTGGTGATGTGGAAGTCCTCGCCAACCGCCTGCGCGTTGCCGAGGAGGCGCACGAAAGGCCTGGCGAAGTCGGCCGACCGCGTCAGCGTCCAGATCGAGGAGCCGTCCCCCGCGACGATGACCGGCTTGCCCCCCAGCATGCGCCGGACCGCGTTGTCGGGGTTGCCGACCTGGATCGGCATGCCGGTGCGGACCGTGTGGGAAGGCCGCACGATGGTGTAGGGCAGCGCGCTCTGGCCGCGCAGCAGCAGCTCGCACTCGGTCTTGCGGCGGCTGTATCCCCAGAACGGATTGTTCTGCGGCGTCCGCTCCGTCATCAGGTAGTTCCGCACCGGCTTCTCGTAGACCGAAGCCGACGAGATGAAGACGTACTGGTCCGTCCGCCCCGAAAAGGTCGCGATGTCGCGCTTCATCTCGTCCGGCGCGAAGAGCCGGAACTGCGCCACGACGTCAAACCTGCGGTTGCCGAGCGCGGCATAGGTCTCGGCGCCCATGTCGCCCACCAGCGTTTCCACCCCGTCGGGCAGCGGCACGGTGGTCTTGCCGCGGTTGAGGACCGTCACGCTGTGGCCGGCGGCGGCCGACGCCTCGACGCAGGGAAGCGAGATCTGGCCGGTCCCGCCGATGTAGAGAACGCGAAGGGTCACTGTCGTTGCCTCTGATCCGGGGGGGCTGGTTGAGCTCCCAGCTTGGGCCGAAACCCGGCCCGCGCGCAACCGCCGACTAATAGAGCCCGTTGATCTCCACGGGCAGCCGGCGGACCGGCTTCGGCTCGGCGAGCAGGTTGTTGGAGGCGCCGGGCTGGGCCTCGATGCTGCGCAAGCGCTGGAAGCGGTTGGCGGAGACCGTCGAGATGTCGCTGCGCGTGCGCAGGATCGTCGGGCGCAGGAAGACGAAGAGGACGCGTTTGGTGCCGTTCTCGCCGCCCGAGCTGAACAGGCGACCAACGACGGGCAGATCGCCCAGGACCGGGACCTGGCTCTTGTTGGAGGTGCGGTCGTCGGTGATGAGGCCGCCGAGCACGATGGTGCCGCCGTTGTCGGCGAGGACCGAGGTCTGGATCAGCCGGCGGTTGGTGATGATGTCGGCGGCGTTCGGCACCACGGCGTTGCTGATCGAGGAGACTTCCTGACTGACGTCGAGCTGCACGACGTTGCCCTGGCTCACCCGCGGCGTGACGCTGAGCTGGATGCCGATGTTCTGCCGCTCGATGGTGGTGAAGGGATCGCTTCCGTTGCCGCCGGTGGCGTAGGTGCCGGTGCGGAACGGCACGTTCTGGCCGACCAGGATCGAGGCGGCCTGGTTGTCGAGGGTGGTGACGCTGGGGGTCGACAGCAGGTTGGCCTTCGAAGACTGGCCGAGCGCCTGGATCAGGATGCCGTACTTGTCCTCTTCCGAAAGGCCCACCGTCAGGCCCGACGACAGCGCCGCGGCGACCGGAACGTCGAGAAGGGCCAGGATGTTGGCGAGCGCGATTCCGCTGTTGTTGAACGAGGTGGTCGCAAAGCCTGCCGCCGGGGCGGCGTCGCCGAAGCCGAGCTGGACGCCGAGTTGCTCGGCGATGTCGCCCGAAATCTCGGCGATCGCCGCCTCGATCAGCACCTGCGGCCGGCGCTGGTCGAGTTGCGCGACGAGTTGGGCGAGATCGTTCTGCACCTGCGGCCGCGCCCGAATGACGACGGCATTGATGTCCTTGGCGGCCTGGATGGTGATGTCTTGCGACGCGAAGGAATCGGATGCCGGGGAGAAGGTCAGCTGTTTCACCGACGTTCCGGTATCCTCGGCGCCGAACCCGTTCGCGATGGACGGATCCTGCACCGCCGGGGCGGCGAGCCCGAGTCCCGCATCCATCGGGGCACCGTTTCCGAGCGAGTCGACTACGCTGCTCGTCGCTGTGGCCTGCCCGCCGATCACGCCGCGCAGAACCTCGACCATCGAGGCGGCATTGGCGAACTGAAGCCGGTAGACCCGGGTGACCGGCACCAGGCCCGGTGCCTGGCCTCCGGGCACGTCCAGCGATGCGACCAGCGCGCGAACCCGATCGGTCATTTCGGGCGTGCCCCGTACCAGCAGGACGTTGCCGCGCGCCTCGATCGCGACGCGCGGCGAAAGGCCGCTGGCGTCGGTGGCACTGAGAATCTTGGTCAGCGACTCCGCGACGTCCTTGGCATCGACGTTGCGGACCGGGATCGTCGAGACCTGACTGCCGTCGCCCTGATCAAGCGAGCGGGCGATCTCCTCGATGCGGTCGACGTTCTCCGAGCTGTCCGTGACGACGACGGTGTTGGTCTCGGGCAGCGCCTCGATATAGCCGAAGCTCGCTACCAGGGGGCGAAGGACGCCCACCGCCGTCACCGCCGGAAAATTGACGAGCTGAATGAGCCGGGTAACGACGTCCTGACGTCCCGCCTCGGTTTCGTTGGAAAGATCGACCCCCGCGTCACGCATGTTGGCCTGCGGGATGATCCGCCAGATGGAGCCCGAGCGGACCGCGACAAAGCCCTGCACGCGCAGAACCGACTGGAAAAGGTCCCACACCCCCTCTTTGTCGAGCGGCTCCTGCGAGATCACGGTCACGTCCCCGGACACCGCGGGATCGATGACGAGGGTTCGCTGGGTGATCTGCGAGACCTGCTCGCACAAGGCGCGGATATCGGCCCCACGCAGATTGATGACGTAGTTTCCCGGGGCGTCCGCGGCTTCCTGCGCGACGACCGGCATCCACGCCACGATCGCGGCGAGGGCCAGAGCGAGGAAGTTCAGGCGCTTCAACAAACCGGTCCCAATTATCTGAGGGGAAACGACAACACGATGCGCTGCCCGTTCCGCAGGACCTCAATTCTCGCACGACCGGAGGCCATGACCTCATCAAAATAGCTCTGGTCCTGTTCGATATTTCCGACCTGTTGCCCATTTACCTTGGCGATCACGTCGCCGGGCTGAAGCCCCGCCTGCAGAAGCGTATCGGGCGCGCCGTCTCCGACCTGATAGCCCTGATCGGTCGGCTGCAGCCCGAGATCGTCCAGAGCAGTCTGCGGATCGTTTTGCATCTCGGTGCGGTAGCGCTCCATCATCGTGACGGGATCGACGTAGTCGTCACTCCCGTCCGTCGCATCGGTCGCCGCGTCGGTTTCGCCGGTGGCGAGCGCCCGCAGCGCGTCGACGCCGCTGGTGACGGGGTCCGGCGCGGCGGCCGGGGACTGGATGTTTTCAGGGAACGAGAGCGTTTCCTGCCGGCCGTCGACCTTGAGGACCACGTGATCGACGAAGACGCTGTCGAGGACCGCCGTGGAGGCAACGCTGTCGCCGACCACGTAGACTGTGGCAGGCTCCAATTCACTCGACAGGATGGCGCTCGAAGATGCCGGGTCGGTCGAGATCACCACCCCGAGGAGCGTCAGGCCGAGCGAGGTCTCCTCCTGCGCCTGCGGCGCGGGATCGGCCGCCTGCGGCAGCCGACCGAACGGCGAGAGCGCAATGATCGGGTCGATCGAGATGGACGCGGCCTTCTCGCCCGCCGGCGGAACGGCGTCGGGCGCAGGCAGCCCGCTGTCGCCGGCGAACCGCCATGGCAGCGGTCCCGCGGCGAGGCCGACGGAAATGGCCGCAACGGCTGCGGCCAGAACGAGGACGGTGCGCGAGCTCGGCAGCTTCATGGGCCGGCCGGTCGCGCGAGAAAGCCGATGAAGCTTTCGACCGTGCTGCCGTCGCTGACGCTGAGGTCGATGCGCTGAAGATCGGGGTCGCTGGTGCCGGTGCGCGACGCGGTCACCTCGAACGACCGCCCCAGCATCGTCGCGGGATCGTTATCGCCGGCAATGCCGAGCTCGAGTTGTGCGAGCCGGTTCTCCGCGACGAACTGCGCCGTGGCGCGTGATTCGAGACCGGCGATTCGCGTCACGTGCGCCTGGGTCGCCGCGAGCAGCGAGATCGCCGAGATCGCGAGGACGGCGAGCGCGATCAGCGCCTCTATCAGGCTGAACCCGGCCTCGCTGCGGTCGGTCAACTCATTGCCCCAGCGCCGTGGCGGCCGCGCCGAAGCCGTCGAAGATGACGGCCCACGGTGCCGACGAGCCGGTGATGCGGAACTGGACCTCCGGCTGGGGAAGGTTGGGCGTGATCATGACCGCGGGTGTGCCGTTAGCGCCCGGGCGCTCGAGCTGGAGGGCGGCCGGAAGGATGTGCGTCTGACCGAGAAGGGGCTGGTCGCTTGCCTGCCAAACCGACCGAGCGGGGTCCCAGCGCAGGAAGCGGTAGCCGCGGGTGTCCCAGATCATCGCGAGCGGAGCGCTCGAGACCAGCACGTCGTCGCTCGCGAGCTGCAGGCGGTCGGCGAGCCGCATGGCCTCGGCCTCGGCGCGGTTGCCGCGGTCGAGCGAGCCGAGGCCGAGCACGGTCACGCCGGCCATGATGCCGATAATCAGCAGCACGATCAGCATCTCGAGCAGCGTCATGCCCGCCTCCGTGTCGCGCCGGGTCACGGCGAATTGCCCGCCGCGATGTCGGCGTTGACGCCTTCGCCGCCCGGCTTGCCGTCGGCGCCGAGCGACATCAGGTCATAGGGACCGGTCTGACCCGGCGAGCGGTAGACATAAGGGTGGCCCCAGGGATCGACCGGCAGCTGGCCCAGGTACCCGCTCGCTGACCAGTTCGGAGGAATGGGCGCCGTGTCGGGCTTGGTGACGAGAGCCTGCAGTCCCTGGTTCGTCGCGGGATAGGTCCGGTTGTCGAGGCGGTACATCTCGAGGCTCGAGGCGATCGTGCGCACGTCGGTGCGCGCGACGGTCACCCGCGCCTCGTCCGGGCGGCCGATGACGTTCGGCACGATCAGCGCGGCGACGATGGCGATGATCACGAGGACGACCATCATCTCGATGAGCGTTACGCCGCTTTCGCCGTCGCGCCTGCCAGCCGGCCGGGCCGATTTCCGGGGTCGAGTCACCATGATGCGAGCGGCTACCTGTTTTGTTGGGCTATTTTAGTCGTATCTGCTACGATCTGAAACTCGAAAAGGTTTCGATCCGTTGGGTACAGGGTGCAGATGTCGGGGGAACAATCGGTTATGCCCGCACCGATCCGCTCGCGTGCGGTCAAAAGGGATGTGTCTTCCAGGACACGGCTGTCGGTCGTCGGCCCTGGTGAGCCGGGACTAGGGCCGGATGCCGTCGCGCTGCCGACCGAGGAGGTGCTGGTGGCGCGTATCGCGCTGCCCCTCGCCTCGCACCGGCAGCGGCAGGCGGCCGCGGGTTTCGCGGTCGAGGATCTGATCGCCGAACCGCTGGAGGCCTCGCACGTCGTGCTTGGGCCGCAGGTCGGCACGGGCGAGTATCTGGTCTTCGTCGTGCGGCACGAGGTCATGGCGCAGTGGGCGGCTGCGGCCAACAGGCGCCGCGGCCGGCTGGTTCCCGACGTACTGGGCCTGCCGATCCCGGCCGGGGGCAGTTGCTCGGTGCGCGAGGCGCTCGGCCGGGTCATGGTGCGGCGGGCGGACGGAACCGGCTACGCAGCACCGCTCGCGACCTTCGAGGCGTTGTGGCAGGCGGACGGCGCGCCGCAGATCGTGCTCTTCGGCGGTCGGCTGCCGGACGGTGTTCCGGTCGTGGCGACGGGCCTTATGCCGGCCACGCCGACGCCCGAGGCGCTTGCGGTGGACCTGCTGCAGGGGCCGTACCTGCGCGACAACGATGCGCGCAAGCGGCTCGCGGCGCGGCTCACAGTGATCGGCGCGGTGGCACTCCTCGCGCATGGCGCGATCCTCGCTGCCGATACATTCGCACTACAGGGCATCGCGCGCGACCGCGAGGCGGCTCTCCGGAGCGAGCTTTCGGCGCGGGTGCCGGGGCTGCCCGATGGGGTGTCCCTGGATCTGGCGATGCGGCGAGCGATGCCGGCGGCGGCCGACCAGCCGGGTAGCTTCATTCCGCTGCTGTCGCAGGTGTCCGAGGCGCTGCAGCCCTCCGCGTCGGACGTGGCGGTGCAGAGCCTCGCGTTCAGCGCGGCCGACGGCACCCTGGCGGTCTCGGTCGAGGCCCCCGATCTCGGCACGCTTCAACGCGTCGAGACCGATCTCGGGAACGCGGGGCTGAAGGTCTCGTCGGGGGTCGCGACGACCGGCGACGGCGGCGCCGAGGTTCGCTACGTGATCGGGCCGGGACAATGATCAGTGCGGCGGTGAGCCGGCGCATGCGCCTTTCGGCCTGGTGGCTGCAGCGCACACCGCGCGAGCGGGTGCTGGTGATCGGCATGGCGGCGGTGGCGGCGCTCTACCTCGTGATGGTGGCGGCGGTCGATCCGCTCCTGGCCGCGCGCCGCGAGGCGCAGGCCTCCATCGAGAGCTCTGAGGCGGCGATGGCCCGGCTGGCGGCGCTGCCCGCCGGGGCGACGGCACCGGCCGCGCAACCGTCGAGCCAGCCCGCGGCGGCGATCCTGACCGAGACCGCTACGGATTTCGGCCTCTCGATCCGCCGGATCGAGCCGGAAGGCGACGGGGCGCGGCTGACCATCGAGGATGCCGACTTCTCGTCCATCCTGCGCTGGATCGATGCGCTGGAAACCGAGCATGGCCTGCACGTCATGGCGATCGAGATGGACCGCAGGCCGGAGCCGGGCGTGGTCAGCGCCAACCTGACGGTACAGCGGTAGCGTAAATGCAGGCCAGCGATCCGCACGGCGCGGCAACCACCCTGCCCTACGGCTTCGCGCGCCGGAACGGGGTGATCCTGCGCCGCGTCCGGGACGACCTCGTCTGCTCGCACCGGCCCGGCGCCCCGGTGATGGCGCTGGTCGAGGTGCAGCGCCTGGCCGGGCCCAACGTCTCCTTCGAGGTTCTCGAGCCGGCGCGGTTCGATACGGTGCTGGCCCAGGTCTATCGCGACACCGCCTCGGAGGCATCGCAGGCCGCCGCGGCGAACGACGATCTGGCGGCGCTCGCCGACAGCGCCGCCCTGGTGGACGACCTTCTTGACCAAAGCGACGACGCACCTGTCGTGCGCCTGATCAACGCGCTGCTCCTCGAAGCGATCAAGGAGAACGCCTCGGACATCCACGTCGAGACCCAGGAGCGGCGGCTGGTGGTGCGCTTCCGGGTGGACGGGATCCTGCGGGAAGTGCTCGAGCCGCGCCGGGCGCTGGCGCCGCTGCTCGTCAGCCGCATCAAGGTGATGGCCAAGCTCGACATCGCCGAGAAGCGCCTGCCGCAGGACGGGCGCGTGTCGCTGCGCGTCGGCGGCCACGAGGTCGACGTCCGCATCTCGACCATCCCGTCGCAGTACGGCGAGCGGGTGGTGATGCGGCTGCTCGACCGCGACGCGACGCGGCTGGGGCTCGACAGGCTCGGCATGAGCCCGCGAGACCGCGCCGCCTTCGAGCGGCTGCTGGCGCGGCCGGACGGCATCATGCTGGTCACCGGGCCGACCGGCTCGGGCAAGACCACCTCGCTCTATGCGGCGCTCGGGTCGATCAACGACCGCAGCCGCAACATCATGACGGTCGAGGACCCGATCGAGTACTCGGTCGACGGGGTCGGCCAGACCCAGGTCAATCCGCGCACCGACCTGACCTTCGCCCGCGGCCTTCGGGCGATCCTGCGCCAGGACCCCGACGTGATCATGGTGGGCGAGATCCGCGACCGCGAGACGGCGCAGATCGCCGTCGAATCGGCGATGACCGGGCATTTCGTGCTGTCGACGCTGCACACCAACACTGCGATCGGCGCCGTGGCGCGGCTGATCGACATGGGGGTCGAGCGGTTTCTGCTGGCGCCGATGCTGGCCGGCGTGGTGGCGCAGCGCCTGGTGCGGCAGCTCTGCCCGGAATGCGCGACGCCCGATACCGCGACGGCCGCCGACCGCGACCTGCTGGACGGCGCGATCGCCGTCGGCGCGCCGGTGCACCGCGCGCAAGGCTGCCCGGCCTGCCTCGGGCTCGGGTATCGCGGCCGCACCGGCATCTACGAGGTGGTGACCATCGACCGCGAGATGGAGGCGCTGATCCATACCGGCGCCGCCGAAGCGGTGCTGGTCGCCCACGCCCGCAAGCTCGGGCCGAGCCTCGTCGACGACGGCGTGCGCAAGATCGGCCAGGGGATCACCACGGTCGAGGAAGTCGCCCGCGTGGCGCAGGAGCACTGACTTGGGCGCGTACACCTTTCGCGCCGTCGATCGCGCCGGCAAGAGCCAGGCCGGCGTGCTCGAGGCGGTCAGCGCCGCCGCGGCCCGGCAGGACCTGCGGGCGCGGGGGCTGCTGCCGGTCGAGGTCGAGGCCAGCGGCCAGAAGGCCGCAGCCGGCGCCTCGGGCAAGGCGCCCGCGTTCGGACGGTTCCGCTCCGGAATAGGCTCGCGCGACCTGACGCTGGTCACCCGCCAGCTCGCGACGCTGATCGGCAGCGGCGTCCGCATCGAGGACGGGCTGCGGACCGTGGCGCTGCAAAGCACCCCGCGGGTCGCAGCACTGCTCCTGAACCTGCGCGCCGCAGTGATGGAAGGCCGCAGCCTGGGACAGGCGCTCGGCGACTATCCGGGAGTGTTCTCGGAGTACTATCGCGCGTCCGTCGTCGCGGGCGAGCACTCGGGCCAGCTCGACCAGGTCATGCGCCACCTCGCGGCCTTCGTCGAGAACCGCTCGCGCAACACCCAGTCGGTGCAGCTGGCGCTGCTCTACCCCGCGCTCCTGGCGATGGTCTCGCTCGGGATCATCACCATGCTGATGACCTACGTGATGCCGGACATTATCCGGGTCTTCACCTCGCGCGGCGCGGACCTGCCGTTCCTGACCCGAGCGCTGATCGCGCTCAGCGAGGCGGTGCGCGGCTATGGCCTGATCGCGGTCCTGGCGCTCGCGGCGGCCGCGCTGGGCTTTCGCCGTTGGGTCGCCAATCCCGCCAACAAGCTGCGCTTCCACCGGTTCCTCGCCGAGAACGGGCTGACGGCGCGCTACGTCACCCGGGTCAACTCGGCGCAATTCTCCGGAACGCTGGCGACGCTGGTGCAAAGCCGCGTGCCTCTGGTCGAGGCGTTGACCGCGGCGAGCGCCGTGACGCCCAACCTCTACATCCGCCGCAGCGTCGAGGCCGCGACGCTGCGCGTGCGCGAAGGTGCCAGCCTGCGCGATGCGATCAGCGCCGCGAAGTGCTTCCCGCCGATGCTGATCGCGATGATCGCGAGCGGTGAGGCCGGCGGCAACCTGGGCGAGACGCTGGCGCGCGCCGCCGACGACCAGCAGCGCGACCTCGACGCCTGGGTCCGCACGCTGGTGGCGCTGGTGGAGCCGATGATCCTGCTGGTGATGGGCGGCCTGGTGATGATGATGGTTCTCGCGATCCTCTTGCCGATCGTCTCGATGAACAATCTCGCCGGCCTGTGAGATGCCGTCGGCGCCGCTACCAGGGCAGCGGGTATTCCAGCGTGATCTCTCCCGAAGAAGGCAGACCGGGCACAAGGACCGCGCCCGCGGGGTGAAGGGTGACCGCCAGCGCATCGGTGTTCATCAGCGCGATCTCGGCGAGCGGATCGTCGGGATTGTCGGTCGTTGTCACCACAAGGTGGAGGCCGTCTGCCGCGGTGGCGAGCGTGCCCGACAGTTCGGGGACGGGCACGGGATCGGTTCCGCCCGGTTCGGTACAGGTCCCCGGCCCGGCCCGCAGCCTGCCTTGGCCCGCATAGGCGGCGGGGGCGAGCTCGAGAACGACGCTGGTGAGCGTTGCGCTGGCCTGACAGGCGAAGCCGAGGTCCGGCGCCAGCGCGGCCACCAGCGGCCAGGCGACCTCGCCGGAGACATCGGCCAGATCCAGACGGCGCAGCAGCGCGCCGCGCAGCGCGACGCGACCGGCGAGGCGTGTTCCGGGCCCGGTGACGGTGAGGTCGAGCCGCGGGCCGAGCGCCAGCAGCGATGCCCAGCCGTCCACCTGCCAGCGGATCGCATGGCCGCCCGCGAAAGAGGCCCTGCCATTCCACACCGTTCCGGAGTAGGCGTTGATCTCGATCGGCGCCGTCACGTAGCGTGCCGCAACCGCGGCGGGAAACGTGGCGAGGAGGGACGTGGCGAATGCGATCACGACCAGGGCTGAGATCAGCGCGAACGACCGGGTGCGCCGAGCGCGGCGGCCGGAGCCGGCGCGAGGTCTGTCGTCTGCTTCTGTCGGCATCCAGCCTCCCGTTCCTCGCCGGCGGGCTGGGCGGCTGCGCCACCTACCGGGCCGTCATGGGCGGCGGCCGGGATGCGGCGCTGCTCGTCCCCACGACCGGTCAGGCGGCGCCAATTGGCCAGAATATGGCCCGTGCGGCAAGTCTGGTGGTGAACTCGGACCGCCACGCCGGCGTGATCCCGGTCTATGACACCGAGGACACCGTCGAGGGTGCGCGGATGGCTGCGCGCAAGGCACTCGACGCCGGTGCGAGGATGCTGCTCGGGCCGCTCCGCGCCGACCAGACGCCGGCAGTGCTGGCGGAAGCCGGCAAAGTGCCGGTGGTGACGTTCTCCAACGACGACCGGCTGGCCGGCCAGGGCGCGTTCGTGATGGGCCTGACGCCGGCGCAGTCGGTGGCGACGGTCTTCAGTTATGCCAGGGCGCAGGGCGTGAAGCGCGTGGCGGTGCTGGCCCGGACCGGGCCGCTCGGGACCGCGTCGGCCAGCGCGGCGCGCGAATTGGCCGCGGCGGGGGGGCTGACGCTGACGGCGGTCCTGCTCCGCGACGATGCCAGCGGCGTCACGGCGGCGCTGCGCGAGGCGAGCGGGGGCGCGCTGCCGGACGCGGTCTTCATCCCGGACGGCGGCAGCGATCTTGTCGCCTTCGCCGACGCGCTCTCGGGGTCGGGCGTGCGGCTGATGGGCGGCATCCAGTGGGGCGTGCTCGACGTCGCGGGCGAGAGCCGGCTGAGCGGGTCGTGGTTCGCGGCGCCGCCGCCCGAGCCGTTCGTGCAGTTTCTCGACACCTTCGAAGCACGGTTCGGCGAGAGCGCCGACGCCGGCGTCGTCGCCGCGCTCGGGCACGATGCGGCGCTGACGGCGGCGCTCCTCGGCAACGCGGGCCAGCTGAACCGCGACGGGCTGACGCGCAAGGAAGGCTTCAGCGGGGCGCTCGGCACCTACCGCTTCCTGCCGGATGGCCGGTGCCAGCGCGACCTCGCGGTGCTCTCGATCGAGAACGGCGCGATCGTCACGATCGGCGAGGTGACGGGGACGTGAGCCGGCGATGACGCCGCGGCAGACGGCGGCAGAGGGGCGGCACGGCGAGGCCGGCGTGACGCTGGTCGAGGTTCTGGTGGCGATGGTGCTCTTCGCGCTGATCGCCACGGCGGGGTACTCGGTGCTCAGCCAGGTCGTCCGGGTGCAGGCGCAGACCGATGGCCGCCTGCAGCGGATCGCACAGCTGCAGCGAACGATGAACATCGTCACGCAGGATTTCATGTTCGCGTCGAGCGGCAGCCTCAGCTTTGCCAACGGGGCCGTTTCGTTCCGGCGCAGCGCCGGCGACGGCGAGATGGCGGTGCGCTATGACCTCGAGGACCAGACACTGGTGCGCACCGTCTCGGGGATCGTGGGCGGGCAGCCGGCGCGGCAGGTCCTGCTGCCGGGGGTTGCCGCGCTGCGCTGGGCGTTTCTCGACCGCGAGGCGAAGTGGAACCCGACCTGGCCGCCGCCCCAGACGCTGGCCAAGCAACCGGGCAACCCGGCGGCGGTGGCGGTCGGGATGACGGTGACCGGCGTGGGGCTGTCGGGCGATCTGGAGCGGATCGCGATCCTGCCCGCCGAGGTGGACCGATGAGCCGCCGGCCGGAAGCAGGCGTCATCCTGATCAACGTCCTCGTCGTGCTGGGGCTGGCGGCGACGGTGGTCTACGCGATGCTGACGCTGGCCGACCTCGCGATCGCCCGCAGCCAGGCGTTCAGCGACGCCGGCCAGGGGCTGGCGCTGATCCGGGGCGGCGAGCAGTCGGCGATCGCCGCCCTGCGGCGGGACTTGGCCGAGGCGCCGGAAGCGGACTACCCCACCGAAACCTGGGGCAAGATCGCGCAGGAAAAGATCGGCATTCCCGGCGGGACCTTCGAGCTTCAGATCACCGACGCGCAGGGGCTCTTCAATCTCAACACGCTGGCTGAGACCGATCTGCAGTCGACGCAGTTCCTCGCGACCATCGTCGAGGCGGTCGGGCTACCCGAGGACGACGCCGCGCGCATTCTCGCGAGCCTCGCGCTAGACGGGCCGCTGCATCGTCTGGAGGATCTCACGACGCGGGTGGGGATCGAGCCCGACGACGTCAGAAAGCTCGGCGCGCTGGCGACCGCCCTGCCCGGCAACGGCGACGTCAACATCAACGCCGCGCCGCAGGCGCTGCTCGAAGTGCTGCTCCAGAACCGGGTGCTTGCCAGCAACCTGATCAACCGCAGGCAACAGATCGGCTACCTGACCGCGAAAGATCTCGAGGCGACCCAGGTCGTCCTGCCGCCGGGGACCGGGTACACCTCCAATCTCTTCTGGGTGCGGACCACGGTGCGGATCGGGGAGACGGTGCAATCGGTCGACAGCCTGCTGAGCCGCCGCCTCGGAGCCCGAGGCCCCGAGGTCATCGTCGTGGAGCGCCGCAACGCGCTCTCGGCGGCCGTTCCGCCGCCGCCCGCGACCTGATCGGGCGGCGCGCAGAGCTCAGAGACACCGCTGCGAAAAGGCGTCCCCGGTGTCAGAACGGCTGGGGCCGACCTCGTAACACGCGTGAAATTCCTGCTATCTTATTGATAAGTAACGAAATCAGGAACGCCGTTCACTCCCTCTTCACCAAACCCGACGAGTTCCGCAGAGGTCTCTCAGAAGTCTACCGGCTCCGTCGTCAGGCTGAGCGTGCCGGCATCGCCGGGCCCCGGATTGATCGGCACGGAATCCGGGTCGGCGCGAAACGCCTTCGAGAACACCGGTCCGAACTGATCCTGTGGCGCGACGTAGGCCTTGGTGTCGTTCTTGCACCCGCCGAGCCCGAAAACGGCCAGGACCAGAAGTGCTGAAAGCCGCAAAGTTGCGTCCATCGTGATGTCCTTCCCCGCCGATCAGATGTTGTTCGGCGATCCCGGAAGGGGATCGTTGAGGTAGGGGAACTGGTTCTGCAGCTGGGTCGCGCTGATCGGCGCGCCGTCGGTCAGGGAAGCCGAACCGAGCGGGGCGTCCGAGGGCGAACAGAGGCCGAGGTTGAGGTTGGGTGAGGACGTCCCGAGGGCCGTCCCGATCGGCAGGTCGTAGCAGAGCCGTCCCATCATCAGCCGGAGCATGATGTCGACCGCGTCGTCCCCCGGACGGCGGCCGTTGGGAAAGCCGGCCAGATCGCCGCCGGTCAGACCGAACGTCGACTGCGTCGCCTGGGGCGTCGGCGCGATCGTCGTGTTCAGGCGCAGCATCTCCGCCGGCGTCACGACCTTTTCCTGGTTGATGCCGGCGATGCCGGTGAAGAATGCCGCGACCAGGTCCTTGCGCGGGATGTTCGCCGGAGCGAGGTTCCTTAAGGTGGCCCCTGTCGCAGCATTGATCGTGTCCCGGAAGAGCGCATCGAGAAACGCCGGCAGCGTCGGATTGGTCACATAGGTCGTCATCACCGAATCCTGCGTCGGCGCGTTCGCATTGAAGAGGTCCTGATCCTTGCGCCCGATCAGGAGCTCGTTGATGAGCGGCGTCGACACCCGAGAGACCTGGACGTAGGCGCCACCGGAATAGTTCGTGAAGTTGTAGGCCGGCGACGGGTCGAGGAGCCGCGCTTGCGGCATGCTCGCGGTCGTCCATGCGCCGATGACGCCGTTGCCGGTTCCGATCAGGCAGGCGATCGGCAGCTCGAGCTCGAGCGAGGTCACGTTCGCCTTTCCGACGAGCTTGTCGTTCGCGGCGCTCTGGGTGATGCCGCCGGGGAACCCACCGCCGTCGCCGGCGCCGGGTGCGCTGTCGCCCTCGAGCGGGATGAAGTTCACCAGGTCGAAGATTTCCCCGAGGTTCTCGGCGAAGGCTTCCTCGCGCTGGCCGACGAAGACCTTGCCCGAGCCGCTGCAGCCCGGAATCTGGATCGGGTAGACGTGCTTGCCGGCGTACGTGGGGTAGTCCGGAAAAGTCTTGTTTCCGAAGTTGTCGAGAGGCTTGACGAAGTCTGTGCTGCCGCCGGGGGCCTTGATCGCCTGGATCTTGCCGGTGCGGCGATCGCCGGAGATCATGTTCAGCGAGTACTTCTCGAACTCGTTGATCGTGGCGTCGCTCGGCTTAGTGATTGCGCCCGCCTGCCGGAAGGGAATCGCGACGTTCTTGCCGCCCACATTGAGGGTGATCCCGCCGCCGCCATTGCCAAGCTCGGTCTTGAAGTTGAACTGGAACGTCAGGTCCTCGACGGCGTCGCCGTTGTTGTCGATGCTGATCTCGTAGATCGCATCGTCGTCGAGCGTGAAATAGTCGGGGCCGTAAGAGGGGTTCTGCACCGGATAGTAGTTCGCGATGAGCGTCACGTACGCTTCGCGCCCCGGCTCGTAGCTGCGGAACATGTAGAACCCCGCACCGTCGGTCCTCGGCGTGCCGGCGGACCCAGGGGCCGCAGAGGCGGCCGAACCCGCGGCCGCGACCGCTCCGGTGAGGCAGACCCCCACGAGACGCTTCCAGTCCAGCATCCTTTTCCTCCCGATCACATCCACGGCCCAGGTCTTCAATGGGACCGATTTCGCCCGAAGCGGTTCGCCCGGATTGTAGAACACCGGTCATCCGGTTAAGCAGCCACGACGTCAAGGGTTTCCCGGGCGCATGTTCGTGAAACCGAGTTCTGGGCAGGGAGCCGGCATAGATCCCGCGGGCAGCGACCGAGCTGGCTGAACTGATCCTGGCCTCGGGCTTCCTCGCCGGGATGCTCGCTGCCATTTCGATCATCGACTGGCGCTCCCAGCGCATCCCGGACCGGCTCAGCCTGCCACTGATCGCGGCCGGGCTCGCATGGAGCTTTTGGTTCGGCGAGAAGGCGCCGTCGGCCTATGCGATCGGCGCGGGGGTCGGGTACGCGAGCCTTGCCGGCTTTGGCTGGCTCTATTTTCGCCTGCGCGGGCACGAGGGACTTGGGCTCGGCGATGCCAAGCTCTTCGCGGCGGGCGGCGCGTGGCTGGGCTGGCAGGCGCTGCCGCCGATCCTGCTCGTCGCCTCGATCGGCGGGATTCTCTACGCCGTGGCCGGCGCGCTCGGCAAGGCATCTCCGGCCCGCAGGATCGCCTTCGGGCCGTGGCTGTCGTTGGCGATCTGGCTGATCTGGGTCGCGCGCCTGCTCGGGTGAGCCTTCGCGCCGGGCTGCCGGCGCGGGCGACCGCCGCGCGTGGCGTTGCGGCGCTGGACCCGGATGACGCAATCGGGTTCCATCTGGCGGCAGCGAACGGGTGGCGCGATGCGGGACAGCTTGCCGCGACTTTTCTACGGTGTCGGCCTCGCGCTGATGATCGGATGGGTGCTGGTGATCGGCCGGCCGATCATCCTGCCGGTCATGGCGAGCATCGTCGTGGCCTACGTGGTGCTGGGCCTCGCCGAGCTGATCGGGCGCGTTCCCGGCCTGCGCGGCGTGCACCCGGCCCTGCGTTACGCCTTGGCGGTCGCTTGCTGCTTCGCCGGCGTCGCGCTGATCGCCTGGCTGATCGCCACCAACTTCGGCCAGATCACGACGCGCCTGCCGGCCTACCAGGAGCAGCTGCTGGGGATGATCCAGAGAGGCGCCGAGCGGTTCGGCGTCGAGGACGCGCCGACCTGGGCGTCGCTGCGGCGCGAGCTTGCGGGGCAGCTCGACCTGCAGCGGCTGGTTCTCGCCTCGGCGGTCTCGGCGATGTCGACCATCGCCACCTTCGTCGTGGTGCTGATCTACGCCGGCTTCATCCTGACCGAGCAGCGCGCCTTCGCGACCAAGATCGCGCTGCTTTCGGAGGAGCCGGCCAAGGTCGCCCAGCTCCAAGCGCTGATCCGCGACATCAACAGCCGCATCGGCACCTACCTCGTGATGAAGACCCTGATCAACGCCATGCTCGCCGCGGCGAGCTATCTGGTGCTGCGCGGCTTCGGGATCGAGTTCGCAGGCTTCTGGGCGCTGCTGATCGGCCTGTTCAACTACATCCCCTACATCGGCGGGTTCATCGGCGTGTCGATGCCGGCGCTCCTGGCGCTGGTGCAATTCGGCGAGGTCTGGCCCGTCGTGGTCTTCGTGCTGTCGATGTGCGGGCCGCAGATCGCGCTAGGCAACTTCATCGAGCCCTGGCTGATGGGAGGCTCGCTCAACCTCAGCCCGTTCGTGATCCTCGTGAGTCTCGTCGCCTGGACGGCGATCTGGGGGATCGCCGGGGCCATCCTCTCGGTGCCGATCATGGCGATCCTGGTGATCGTCTTCTCGGAGTTCGAGAGCACCCGGTCGATCGCGGTGCTGCTGTCGAAGGAAGGCCGGATCGCCTGACGGCTCAGTCGTCGTGGCGGCCGAGCTCGGCGGGGTCGAACTCGTAGTGCGCGCCGCAGAACTGGCAGTCGGCGGTGACCTTGCCTTCGGGGGTGGTCATGCCGGCGATCTCGCTCGGCGGATAGATCGCGAGCGAGCGGACGACCTTCTCGGGGCCGCAGGTGCAGCCGAAGCGGACCGGCTGAGCGGGGTAGACCCGCGGGCTCTCGTCATGGAAGAGGCGCAGCAGCAGCTGCTCGGCGCCGACGTGCGGGCCGATCAGCTCGGTCGCCTCCACGGTCTCGAGAAGGGTGACGGCGCGGTTCCAGTTGTCGGCATCGTCGCCGTCGAGCATGTCCTCGGCCGCGAGGAGGCCGTCGAAGCCGGTGGCGTCCTGCTTGGCGTAGGGCGAGGCCTTGGGCATGTGTTGCAAGAGCACGCCGCCGCCGCGCCAGTGGGCGCCGCCGCCGGGCTCGAGCGCCTCGCCCATCGCGAGCGCGAACCGGGTCGGGAGCTGCTCGGACTGGGCGAAGTAGGTCTCGGCGCAGTCGGAGAGCGATGCGCCGGCGATCGGCGTCAGGCCCTGGTAAGGTGTGGTGCCGGGGCCTTGGTCGATGAGGATGGCGAAGACCCCCTGCCCGATCAGGTCGAACGGGCGCGCGGGCGACTGCGGCAGCGCCTCGGCGTCGAAGCCGGCCCAGGCGCGCATTCGCGCCGGCCCGCCGCCTTCGGTCGGGCCGAAGTAGTCGGTGGCGATCAGCCGAACCGGACCGTCGCCGCGGATCTGCAGGCTGAGCTTCCAGCGCTCCTTGATCGTCTGGCCGATCAGCGCGGTGATGAGCGTCGCCTCGGCCACCAGCGCCGCGACCGGAGCCGGGATAGTCGTGCTGCCCGAGGATGGTCTCGAGCACCGAATCGAGCCGCCCGACCCGGCCGCGGATGTCGGCGCGGTCGAGCTGGAAAGGCAGGATGGTGTCGTCCCAGGCAATACGGCCGGCCAGACTCATGAGGCTCTCCCGAAAAGGTCGGTCACAGAGATAGGGGCTAGGGGCGGCAAGTGCAAACCGGCACTGGCAGCCCGTGCCGACCCCGCCTAGACTGCGGGCCATGCGACGTTACGGCGAACCGGTCGACCCTGGGCAGACCTATCGCGAGCGGCCGGGCGCCTACGCGGTGATCCGGGACGGCGACGATGTGCTGGTCACAGAGCAGGATGCGGAGACCCGCGAGTTCCAGTTGCCGGGCGGCGGCCTGGACCCCGAGGAGGGCGCGCTCAGGGCGCTGCACCGGGAATGCCTCGAGGAGACCGGCTGGACGATCCGGGTGCTGCGGCGGATCGGGGCGTACCAGCGCTTCACCTACATGCCGGAGTACGACCTCTGGGCGCGCAAGGTCTGCCACATCTATCTGGCCCGGCCGGTGCTCAGGCGCGGCGAGCCGAGCGACGCCGAACACCGGGCGGTCTGGATGCCGGTTTCGACGGCGATCGAGCGGCTGTCGATCGAAGGCGACCGGGCGTTTCTCGCCCGATGGCCGTCCGGCGCCGGGCGCGGCCCTTCGCCGCTTCCACTGTGGAAGCGGAAAGGCCCTTGATTACACTGGAGAAAGTGGTGCGAATTAAGGGTTTTTTCGGGATTGGCCGCTCACGGGCCGGTTTTCACCGCTCGTAGCGCCCGCTCCAGAGCCTCGAGAAATCGGGCGCGGTCGGCCGCGGCGAACGGCCGGTTGCCGCCCTGGCGGAACGGGTCGGCGGCGCGGAGGTCTGTCATCAGATCGCGCACGGCGAGGCGGGTTCCGACGTTCTGCGGCGTGAACGGCGCACCGTCGGGGCCGATCACCCGCGCGCCGCGCTCGACGCAGCGCGCCGCCAGCGGCACGTCGGCGGTGATGCAGACGTCTTCCGGCCCGATCCGCTCGGCGATCCACTTGTCGGCCGCGTCCGCAGCCTGATCGACCACCACGACCTGCGCCAACGGATGCCGGCTGGGCCGGATGCCGCCGTTGGTGACGTACGTCACCCGCACGCCGTGCCGCTCGGCGACCCGGAGGGTCTCGTCGCGGACCGGGCAGGCATCGGCGTCGACATAGATCATGCGAGGGGGTCTCCGATCGCTTCGCGGGAGCCTACTAGCGGCGGGGCCGTAGCGGGAGAGGCAATCCCGTCCCGCTTCTGACCAACGCGGGCTATACAACTCATAGTTGTTCCTCTGGCGAGCGAAGGCGGGCCTCCCGAGGGGTTGTCCAATAACGCCCTACATCTGACCGGCAAAGCAATCGTGCCGAAGGTGATTCGGGTCGGAATCCCCGAATGCGGATTTCTGCGCCAAGTCTCTCTTACACGTCAGGAAGGCTCAACCGAACCTACCCGAACATTGGTGAATGCCGATCCAAACTTCCGCTGTGAAAGCTCATCCGCGGCAGCCGGACAAATCGTGGAACGATCAACCGTTTATGGTTCAATTTGGAGAGAATATTTTTTTCTGTTGATAACCATGCTTACATCAATTTTGGCCGGATTGAAACCTCGAATGGACGCTTGTCTACTCTGATATTAGTCGCTACTTTTACGATCATTGGGCGATAAATCGTCTAGCGACGAAGCCCACTAGCCTAGCCTTAACCTCCGAATATTTGCTGAAACTGAGTTTGCAGTTGCGAATTCGATTCGCACTGCTCCTCAAATGTATGGGTGCGCCAGAATGAACGACGCTTTTTACAGAGTGCTCGGCATCGACCCCAGTGACGAAGCGACGTTCGTCTACGTGTGGTGCCGCACAGGAGATCTTGCGGACTACACTCTCGTTGGGTCAGGGCACGTCGTGCGGGGCGAAGCCCTGCCCCCTGGAATCACGCCGGGGCAGTTCGCCGTCTCCATCCTGCTCCCGGCCGGGTGTTCGGCCGACAGCGTGGTCGTCACCGACGACAAGAACGGCGACGAACATCTCTCGGACGTCAGCGTACTGCCTTGCTCGACCCCACTGGGGTTGAGGCCCGAGGTAGTCGCAAGATTTGCGGAGTATTCCAAGCGCGCCGGCTCAGCCCGACGGTCGTAACCAAGTCCTGTACGGGATTTTAGTGGAGAAAACGCTATGAGCCAACTTGTTGTGGTTAGCGGGGCGGGACATCGCCGGAACAACTGAATTCATCTACTATCAAAACGGCAGTACTTTCCGACTTTTGGGAAGTGCATCGAACACCACCGCTGCCAACGATGCGCAGGATGGATCGAGCATTCTTCTCGGCCACGTACACTCATCTGGTCCTCCTTCCCGATGGACTGGATGAGGCCAATATCATCGTCTACAATCAGGCCGGAACCATCCAGCACCTGGGCTGCAGATCCCGCAGATAAATGGCGATTTCACTATCGAGGTCGTAACGCCGACTGGGGCTACGGGTGCGACCGGGGCCACCGGTGCTACGGGCGGAACGGGCGCAACGGGAGGCACGGGCGCAACGGGAGCAACCGGCGGGAACGGCGCAACCGGTGACACGGGCGCAACCGGAGGCACGGGCGCGACCGGGGCGACCGGCGACACGGGGGCCACGGGTGGAACGGGTGCCACCGGGGGGACGGGTGCAACCGGTGACACGGGCGCAACCGGTGGTACAGGCGCGACCGGGGCGACCGGCGGAACCGGCGCCACAGGGGCGACCGGCGCCACGGGAGCGACCGGAACTGGTGACACGGGGGCAACGGGCGCGACCGGCGCCACGGGAGCGACCGGGGGTACGGGAGCAACCGGGCGACGCGCACGGGGGCGACCGGGGGCACGGGCGCGACCGGCGGAACGGGGGCGACGGGCGGCACGGGCGCGACCGGCGGGACCGGGGCAACCGGAGCCACCGGGGCGACGGGTGGAACGGGAGCGACCGGCGGAACCGGGGCGACCGGAGGGACCGGACCCAAGGGAGCCACCGGCGCGACCGGGCAGACCGGCGGCAACGGGCGCGACCGGCGGAACCGGGGCAACCGGAGGCGACCGGACCCAAGGGAGACACCGGCTCGACCGGGCAGACCGGCGGCACGGGCGCTACCGGTGGAACCGGGGCAACCGGCGCGACCGGACCCAAGGGAGACACCGGCTCGACCGGGCAGACCGGCGGCACGGGCGCTACCGGTGGAACCGGAGCGACCGGCGCGACCGGACCCAGGGGAGGCACTGGCGCGACCGGGCAGACCGGCGCCACCGGCGCTACCGGCCCCAAGGGGGGGACCGGCGCCACCGGTGCTACCGGACCCAAGGGGGGAACCGGCGCCACCGGTGCTACCGGACCCAAGGGGGGAACCGGCGCCACCGGCGCCACCGGACCCAAGGGCAACACCGGACCGAAGGGCAATACCGGACCCAAGGGAGGGAGCGGACCCAAGGGAGGCACCGGACACACCGGCGGAACCGGCCACACGGGCGGCACCGGCTATGGTGGCGGCAAGGGCAACACCGGACCCAAGGGCGGCACCGGCTATGGTGGCGGCAAGGGCAACACCGGACCCAAGGGCGGCACCGGCTACGGTGGCGGCAAGGGCAACACGGGCGCAACCGGACCCAAGGGCGGCACCGGCTACGGTGGCGGCAAGGGCAACACGGGCGCAACCGGACCCAAGGGCGGCACCGGACAAACCGGATACGGTGCGAGCAAGGGACACACGGCCACCACTCCGCCGAAGAAGATGACCTTCATGTCCAACGCCTCCAAGAACGGCAGCGGAAACGGCAAGCCGACGGCCACGGCCGGGAGCCATGCCTCGCCTCAGACCGCTGCGCAGAAAGTGACCCTTACGCCGCGCGACGTCGCGCCTCACGGCGCGGCCTCGCAGGTCGCCAGCAACTCGAAGCACGGGTTCATGGCGGCGGAGCAGCCGGTGAAGTCCACCGGCCACTCGGGCGCCTCGGTTCCGAACTCGGAGCAGCAGGCACACACCATGGTCGTGCCCAAGTAAGGCCATGCAGCGGGAGAGACCGGCCTCGGCCGGTCTCTCCGACCCCACTGAAAAGGAGGCCGGCTTCGTCATGACATCGTCATCCGGTGATTTAAAATGAAAGTTCGGCCCGCGCACTTTCTCGGCGGCTTCTTCTCCCAGGCTCTGAATATCCTGGTCGTCCTGGCGGCCAGCTTCCTGCTTCTGCCCGCCGGCCGCGATCTCGCGGCCGTCGGTCCATGGGCCCTGCTGCTCCTGGGATCGCTTTTCATCGCCGCGATCGCCGTGGGCGGGCTGATCGACGCCGGCCTGTCCAGGCGGCCGAAGGCGAAACCCAACCTCGTTCCCGCCGCTGCGATGACCGACGTGCTGCGCAAGTCCCGCCGGTTCGCCGGCCCGGACATGCCCGTCCACCCGTCCGCGCCGCCGCAGGAGCCTTCATTCGGGGATGGGGCTCGCACCGACCAGGCGCCTGCGCGCCTGGCGGCGGCGACGCGGATCGCCCGCTACCACGGCGTCGATCTCGCCCCCGACGGCCTGAGAAGCGCCGCTGCAGGCACGCCCTCGATCCCCGAGCTGGCGGCGTGGTTCCGCGGCTCGGGGCTCTGGGCGCGCGGCGTGCGGCTGAGCTTCGGCCAGCTGATGAAGATCGACAGCCCGGCGCCCGTCCTCCTGCTCCTGTCCGACGGAGGCGCCGCCCTGCTGGTCGGGCGCGATCGCGAGCGCGGCGTGCTGCTGGTGCGCGATCCGCTGGCAGCCGAAGGCGATGCCCCGATGCCGGTGGCGGAGCTGCGCCTCAAGCAGGTCTGGGACGGGTCGGTGCTCCTGGTCCGCGCCTCGCGCGCCGGCAGCGTGACGGAGGAGCCGTTCGACCTCGGCCTCCTCGTCAAGCTGGTCTGGGGCGAGAAATCGATCCTGCGCGACGTCGCCATCGGCTCGGTCACCATCACCATCCTCAGCGTGCTGCCGGTGCTGATGATCATCACCACGCTGAATACCGTGGTGACCTACCGCAGCGTCAACACGCTGACGCTGATCATCATCGTCCTGCTGATCGCGCTGGTCTTCGAGATGCTGATCACCTGGTCGCGGCGGATGCTGCTCGTCATCCTCGCGTGCCGCCTCGATACGCGGCTCAACCTCGCGATCTTCGACAGATTGATGGCGCTGCCGATCGATTTCTTCGAGCGCAACCAGGCGGGCGAGCTCGCCTACAAGCTGGCCCAGCTCTACCGCGTGCGCGACTTCCTCACCGGGCGGCTGATGACGACCTTCATCGACGCCTCGATGGTGGTGCTGCTGCTGCCGGTGCTCTTCTACATGCAGGCGACGCTGGCCTGGACCGTCCTGATCGCCGCGGGCTGCATCACCCTGGTCATCGCCTGCTTTCTCGGGCCGCTCGCGCGGATGACCGCCAAGCTGATCCAGGCGGAATCGGACAAGGGCTCGACGCTGGTCGAAAGCATCTACGGCATCCGCACGGTCAAGTCGCTCGGCCTCGAACCGGCCCGGGCGGCGGAATGGGATGCGCGGGTCGCCGCACTCGGCGGCCTCAACCTGCAGATGGGCAAGCTCAGCAACTGGCCGATGGTGCTGGTGATGCCGTTCGAGAAGTATACCCAGGCCGGGGTGCTGGCGTTCGGCGCCTACATCGCGCTGAGCTCGAACAACCCGCTGTCGCTCGGCGGCCTGATCGGCTTCATGATGCTCGGGGGCCGGGTCGCGGGCCCCCTGGTCAGCCTTGCGCGGCTGCTGCAGGACGTCCAGGAGGCCCGCGAGGCGCTGTCGCAGGTCGGATCGGTGCTCAACCGGAAGACCGAGACGCAGGCCCTCACCCACGGATTGCGGCCGAAGTTCGACGGCGCGATCAGCTTCGAGGACGTGACCTTCACCTACGAAGGCACCAAGACGCCGGCGCTGGACAAGATCAGCTTCGCCATCGAGCCCGGCACGATGATGGGGCTGGTCGGCCGCTCGGGCTCGGGCAAATCCACGATTACCCGGCTGCTGATGGGCATCAACCGCGACTATTCGGGCGCGGTCAAGATCGACGGCACCGAGCTGCGCGAGATCAATCTGCGGCACTTGCGCCAGAGCTTCGGAGTGGTGCTGCAGGAGAACTTCCTCTTTCGTGGGACCGTCAGGGACAACATCCTCGCCGGACGCCCCGGCCTCACGTTCGACGACGCGGTGCGCGCGGCGAGACTGGCCGGCGCCGAGGAGTTCATCGAGCGGCTGCCGCAGGGCTACGACACCTGGATCGAGGAAGGCTCGCCCAACCTCTCGGGCGGCCAGCGCCAGCGGCTTGCGATCGCACGCGCGCTGATCGTCGATCCCAAGCTGATGATCCTCGACGAGGCCACGTCCTCGCTCGATCCGGAGAGCGAGGCGCTGATCAATGCCAACCTGCTCCGGATGGCGCGCGGACGCACCATGGTGATCGTCTCGCATCGCCTCTCCTCGCTGGTGAACTGCGACCAGATCCTCGTTCTCGATCGCAGCAAAATGGTCGACCTGGGGTCGCATCGCGAACTGCTCGAGCGCTGCACGGTCTACCGCCGTCTCTGGCAGCAACAGAACCGCCACGTCGAAATCCAGGAAGCCGCACATGTCGCGCCCGCTCCGAAGCTTGCCCCGGCTGGATGACGAAGAGGAGGGGAGCGAAAGCCCCCTCCCCCTCGCCGCCCTCGAATTCGAGAGCCCGTCCGCGGCGGTCATCGCCACGCGGGTGCCGCCGCTTTCGCGCGCGACCAATCTGCTGGTCTTCCTGCTGGTCGTCTCCATGCTGGTCGCCAGCGGATTGTTCCAGGTCGACAAGGTCGTCTCGGCCACCGGCAAGCTGGTCGCCGACACCCCCAACATCGTCCTGCAGCCCTTCGACCAGGCCATTGTCGAGAGCATCGACACGCGCAAGGGCGATATCGTCCGCAAGGGTCAGGTGCTCGCCCGGCTCAACCCCACGTTCAGTTTCGCCGATCTCACCACGATGAAGGACCAGGTCGATCTGCTCAGCGCAATGGCTGCCCGCCTGGAAGCGGAGACTGCCGGGACAGTTTACCTGCCCGACCACGACAACTCCCATACCGAGCTGCAAGCGTCGATCTTCACCCAGCGGTCGCGGGAAAAGAATTCCACGCTGCAGAGCTACGATCAGAAGATCAGCGAGCTCAAGTCGCAGATCGCCGGCAACGAATCGCAGGCCAGCTACTATCAGAAGCGTCTCCAGCTCGCTTCCAAGATCGAGGGGCTGAGGCAGCGGCTGGAGGACCTGCAGGTCGGCAGCCTGCTCAATACCCTGCTCGCCACCGACGCGCGCCTGAGCATCTCCGGCTCGCTGGCCGAGGCGTCCTCGCGAAGGCGCCCAGGCTCACCGCCAGCTGGCGGTCCAGCAGGCCGATCGCGAAACCTTCGTCCAACACTGGGACGGCGAGACCTCCCAGACGCTGGCCGAGACCCGCCGCCGCCTGGTGCAGGCGCAGCAGGACTATGCCAAGGCCGATCTGCGCAACCAGCTGGTGGTGATGACTGCGCCGCGGGACGCGATCGTGCTCTCGGTCGCCAAGGTGTCGGTGGGCTCGGTGGTAAACGGCTCCGAGGCGCTAATCCAGCTCGTCCCGCTCGACGTGCCGCTTTCAGTCGAGGCGGACATATCCGGCATCGACAGTGGCTATGTTCGCGCGGGCGACGAGGTGACCATCAAGTTCGCCACCCTGCCCTACCTCCAGTACGGCAATGCCGTTGGCGTGGTGCGCTCGATCAGCGCCGACAGCTTCAACCCCGAAGCCACGGCACGGGAAAGCGACTCCGTCCTGCCCAACCGGCCGAACATGCTCTACTACAAGGGCGACATCGCGCTCAGCGAGTTGATGCTGCACGACACGCCACCGGGCTTTCGACTGATGCCCGGGATGCCGGTGACCGCAGACGTCAAAGTCGGGACCCGCTCCGTGCTCGCCTACTTCATGACCAAGATCCTTCCGGTCGCCACCGACAGCATGCACGAGCCGTGAGTGTCCACATGCCCCAATTCAATGTCGCCCGACTTTTCGACTACTTCGCGTCAGGCTCGCCCAAACGGGCCCGCGCGCGGGCGGAGCACCTCTCCGAGGCGGCCCCGGAACGCGCGCTCGCGCTCTTTGCCGCAGCGGCGGAGGCAGGGGACCCCGAAGCGGCTTTCATGGTCGGGGAGCGGTTTCTCGAGGGCAAGGGGACCCTGCGCCAGCCATTTGAGGCGGCGCGCTGGTACCTTCGTGCGGCTCATGCCGGTCACGTTCGCGCCCAGTGCCGCCTCGCCCAGCTCCATCTCTTCGGCCTTCCGAAAGCCGCAGCCGGGCAGGATAACGGGCTCTTCGATCCGGTCGCGACGGGCGGCGCCGACTTTCATGCTGCCCTGTTCTGGGCACAGCCCGCCGCCGCCGCGGGCTCGGCCGAGGCCCAGGCGATGCTCGGGCATGTCATGACCTACGGACCGGAAGAGTTGCGCGATCATAGCGCTGCGCTCAGCTGGTATCGCAAATCCGCCGAGCAGGATTGCCCGCAAGGACGGCTCGGCCACGCGCTCGCGCTGATGCGCAACAGCGACGCCGAGGAAAGTACGTCCGTCGCGCGAGACGAACTGCTCCGGGCGGCGGAGGCCGGGCTGCCGACGGCGCATTATCTGCTCGGCGTATTCGCCGAAAGTCCGGACGGCAGAACGCCGGACGATACGACGGCCCGGCAGCACTACCGCATCGCCGCGGAGGCCGGGCTCGGCACTGCGCAAGCGAGGCTGGGGGTGCTGCTGTTCGAAGGCCGGGGCGGACCGCCGGACCTCCTGAACGGCGAGACCTGGCTGCGGCGGGCGGCCTTGAGCGGGGATGCCGACGCGGCCGCGCTGCTGGGGGACATTCATGCCCGGGGCGGCGCACTGCCGCCGAACTATGCCGAGGCCGCGGAATGGTTCCGCATGGCGGCCGACCGCGGACACCGATCTGCGGCGCGGGCGCTCGGCATGCTCTACCTGACCGGCGCCGGCGTCGCCAGGGACCCCGACGAGGCCGCGATATGGTTCAAGCAAGCGGCCGAGGCCGGCGATCCGGCCGCCCAGACCGACCTCGCGACTCTGCTCCAGACCGGAGCGGTCTCAAGCCTGGCGCACGACCCGCCGCCCGTGCACGAGTGGTTCGAGCGCGCAGCCGAGCAGGGCGATTTGATCGGCGCGTTCAACTATGCGGTCTGCCTCGCCGAAGGCGTCGGCGTCGCCCGCAACGACGCGCGCGCCGTGGTCTGGTTGAGGCGAGCGGCCGCCGGGCTGGCGAACGCGCAATACTGGTACGGTCGCATGATCGCCGACGGGCGCGGCGTGGCGAAGGACGATGCCGAGGCGGCTCTCTGGTTCGCCCGTGCCGCCCAGGCAGGCGTTGCCGAGGCGCAGGTTGCCCTGGCCGATGCGCTGGTGAACGGCCGCGGCGTGCCGCACGACCCTCCGATGGCGAAATCGTGGCTGCTCCATGCGGCGGATACCGGGCACGCCGATGCGATGTTCGCCCTGGGAGCGCTGCATGACGGGGGGCAGACCGGGATCGCCGTCGACCCCGCAGAGGCGCGGCGCTGGTTTGCCGAGGCGGCCGAGCACGGGCACCCCACGGCTGCCCTCATGCTTGGGGGCGACGAGGCCCACACTCCGGGAGTGCCCGAGGACGGCGAGGCCGGTGCTGCTGGTTATGGCGAGACAGAGGCGGACGGGGGCGAGCTAGCCGACGTGACGCCCGGGGGCGTGTCGTGAGGCCAGAACTTCATTTACGCTCCGGCAAGGAGGCTTCGGAGCCGCGCCGGCAGTCGGCCCGGTGCTCGCAGCTCCCCGCAGCTCGCCTGCCACAGGTCGAGGTAGGCGGGCAGCGGCACGCCGCTCCGCCCCGGCCAGCGGTTCACAGCACCCATGTCGGCGATCGCGGGCGGATCATCCTCCAGAAGGCTCAGCACGGTGGTGACGGCGCCGGCGGCGGCATCGAGCCCACCCTCCTGATCGAAGGACGCCTCGTGCTCCCTGAACCAGCGCCCGAAGCCCGCCGCGATCCCCTGGGTCCGGGCGGCCTCGCGGTAGCCGGCGAGGATCGTTTCCCGGTAGCTCCGGATCGAGCCTGCATAGGCGGCGTCGTTCGGGAAAGGCGGCATGCGCGCCCAGTTCCCCGCCAGGCGTTCGAGACCGTTCAGCGAGAACGCCTCCGCCAGCGCCTCCTCGATCCACTGGCAGGGGTTGCGCGGCTGCGCATCGCGCTGCCAGCTGTTGCAGAGCACGTGCCCGAGCTCATGCCCGAACTGATAGGCCAGATTGCACCAGTCCCTGGTTCCGACGACGACCCTGATCCAGGCGGTCGTGGGGAAATCGGTGTGGAGCCAGATCGACGGGTTGTCGCCGGATTGATCGTCGACCCGGAGCTTCTCGGGCTGGCGGTCGGAGATCAGGTCCACGCCGGCGAGCGAAGCCACGCGCATGCTTTCGATCACGGCTGCGGCGTCGCTCTTCTGCGACCCGCCCCAGCTGCCGCCGAGCTCAAGGCCAGCCGTGAGCAGCGTCACTCCGGGGGAGTTCGGCAACGCAGCTGCGGGACCCTTCGGAAAGAACACGGCCGCTCCAAGCAAGGAAACGAAGCCTCGTCGTCTCATGGCTGGCCGCCGGCGGTCAATCGATCGAACCCGGCCCGCATCGCCCACAGCCACCATTCCCGCCAAAGGACCTTGCCATGAACGCTCCGGGTCAGACGATTTGTCTCAACATGATTGTCAAGAACGAGGCCGAAGTGATCCGGCGATGTCTCGACAGCGTTCGCCCGATCATCGACCGCTGGGTCATCGTGGACACCGGCTCCACCGACGGCACCCAGGACATCGTCCGGGAGCACATGCGCGATCTGCCGGGCGAACTGCACGAACGGCGCTGGCAGGACTTCGCACACAACCGCAGCGAGGCGCTGCAGCTGGCGCGCGGGCAATGTACCTACACACTAATCATCGACGCGGACGACGAACTGCAAATTGATCGCCATAACAAGCTTCCTGCCCTGGCTGCAGACTCGTACATGTTCCAGATAAACGACGCGAGCATCGTTTACCAGCGACTCCAGCTGGTGCGAAGTGCCTTGCCGTGGCGCTACGAAGGTGTGCTCCACGAGTTTCTCAGCTGCGACGAGGCCGCTTCGCCGGGCAGTCTTTCGGAGATCGCCATCCGGCGCAATCATGACGGCGCCCGCCGCAAGGAACCGATGACCTACAAGCGGGATGCCGCTGTGCTCGAGGCGGCGCTGCTGACCGAAGCCAACCCGTTCCTGGTCGCGCGATACGAGTTCTATCTCGCTCAAAGCTACCGCGACTGCAACGAACCCGGGCAATCTCTCAAGCATTACCTCGCGCGGGCCGAGCTCGGCTACTGGCAGGAGGAGGTGTTCTACAGCCTGTACTCCGCGGCTCAGCTGATGGAGCAGCTCGGATATCCCGAACAGGAGATCCTCGACGCCTACATGCGCGCCGCAGACGCATCGCCGACGCGGGCAGAGGCCTTGTGCAATGCAAGCCGTTTCTGCCGCGAGCGGGAGCGCTATGAGGAGGGCTACCGGATTGCCAGGCGCGGATTGCCGATACCCCTGCCGCCCGACGCGCTGTTCGTCGAGCCCCGGGTCTACGACGTCGGCCTTCTCGACGAGTTTTCGCTCAATGCGTACTGGTCGGGACATAACTGGGACTGTCTCGACGCGAGCCTGCGGATGCTCGCAGCCGGCAAACTCGGCACGGATGAGGCGCAACGCATCGTCACGAATGCGCAGTTTGCGATGGAAGGGCTGCAGCGCGAACCGGACCTGGGATCGGCAGGGACCGAGAGCTTCGTCGCGCAGCATAGGCTAGGCGCGCCGCGGCCTCTGCGTTCGCGCCTGGTCGAACCGCAGCGGGTCCTCGTCGCGATCCTCGCGAGCCGGATGAAGGAGTGCCTGTCGCTCTACCTGGAGTGCATCGAGGCGCTAGACTACCCGAAGTCGGCAATCTTCCTCTACATCAGGACAGGCGGCGGCGCCGGCGAGGCCGAGGACCTGCTGCGCCAGTGGGTGGACCGCACCGGCCACCTCTACGCAGGCGTGGAATTTGAAGCGCTAGGGGCCGAGCTGGGCTTCGATCACTTCGATGCCTCCCTGGCTTTGGAACAAGGCATCAACACGGGCTTCAGCCGGGCCAAGGCGCACGAGTGCGACTTCTACTTCGTTGCGGATCTGGAAGATTTCGTCGTGCCCTGCACGCTCCGGGAGCTGGTGGCGCTGAACCTGCCGATCGTCGCGCCGTTCCTTCGCTCGCTCGCCTCTGCCGAGGCCCCCTATTCGAATTTTCACGCGGAGGTCGACGAACGCGGTTACTTCAAGGACTGCGCCCAGTACAGCTGGGTCGTGAACCGCCACATTCGCGGCGTTCTCGAGATGCCGGTCGTAAAGTGCACGTATCTGATCCGCACGGACGTGCTGGACGACCTAGCGTACGTCAACCAGGACGGTCGCCACGACTACGTCGTGTTTTCCGAGAAAGCCAGGGACGTCGGAATACCGCAGTACCTGGATAACAGGCAGGTTTATGGCTACCTCCTCGCGGGCGACCAGAACGAAATCGACATCATGAACGACATCGAGCTGGCAAGAAGCCTTCTCGTCGCCGCGTAGATCCCAGCAACCGATCTGCTGCTGACGGGACGTCAGCAGCCAGCGGTCGGCGCGGAGATCGAGCGCCTTCGAACCAAGGACTGGCTATTCGCAAGCCAAACCGCGGCGACCGTCGTCAACATGCGATCTCAACGACTTCATGATCGAGAATGGCGTCGAGGGTGAAATGCACGGCGCCGCCGACATTTTTGAATGCAGCTTCGCGGTCAGCTACACGAAGTCGGACGCCCGTCACAGGTGCGTCAGTCGCGAGGCGAACCTCGACCGGCCCGATAGGGACGAGGTCGTATTGCCTGCCGGGAACGCGGGAGAGGAGCAGCCGGTTGTTGAGGTGGAGGACGTAGCGGCCTGGCTGGCGATAGAGGTCCGCGGTCACGACGCCGTGGCCGCCCGAGATCGTCACCCGCTGTTGGTCGCCGAGCGCCCAGCGGACGGCATTGGCGAGGACAAGCGCGTGCTCAGACGACTCGTCGCGCGCAAAGCATCGGTCGAGGTCTGCAACGAACCAAACAAGCTTGCCGCCCGACGGCGCCTCGCGGGCAGTGAGCGCGGCGAGATCCGAGCGCGGCTCGCGCATCCAGGAGGTCTCGGGCGGATAGATCGGGAAGTCGCCGATGAAGGTTGCGAGCACCTCGGTGCCCGGGTCGATCGAGACCACCGGGAGGTAGCCCCCGAAGGGGAGCGTGTCAGCCTCGTCAAGCCCGGCGAGAACCGGGTGGCGCTCACCTTCGGGTAAGGGGGCAGTGGCGTCGCGAGGGCCGTAGACCCCGGCGCGCAGCTCTGGCGCGAGGCGGAGATAAGTGTGACGAACGTGCGTCTCGATATTGTTGTTGATGGGGTCGATCCCCCCCCGGTCGCCTTCGCCACGGTGGACCCCGAAGAGGGCGCCGAGCGCGAAGTCGTCGCGGGTGTCGCCGAACTCGCTTGCAATCGAGGTTTCGCCGGTGGCGATCACCGAGCCCCCGGCAGCGACGAAGGCCTCCACGCCAGCGCACTGCGCCTCGCTGAGCCCTCCGATGTTGGGCAGGATGACGACGTTGAGGCGGTCGCCGGCCCCGGCAATCTCGTCGGCGTGGAGCGGCACGTAGGTGAGCCCATGCCGGTTCAGCGCCTTCACGACTCCCCGGTAGGGCGCCATCGTGCGGTCCGCGGCGTCGGCACGACCGAAGTAATCGTGGTTCTGCTGGGTCCAGACGACACCGACATCTGCGAGAAGCTCACGGTCGACGAGCAGGTCCTCGTTCGCCTCGTGCCAGCTGAAGATCGGCTCGGCGGTCCGGTACTGCCGCCGGTCCTCGTGCATCGAACCGATATGGTGCCACCAAGGCTGGATTCCGCCGGCGAATCCGGAGGTCGCCCATAGGCGAACCTCAGCCTTCGGCATGCTGGCGAGGCGGAAGGCCGGCGCGCCGAGCTGGTACTGCGGCATCGATTCGGGGATGAGCTTGTCCCAGCCAGCGACCTCGTGAAGCCGCTTCCCGGCCTCGGTGTTCTGCTCGAATCCGTCGTAGGGGTTGCGGCGCTGGTGGTCGAGCATGACGATCGCGGCCTCGGGCAGGATGGCCTGGAGGTCGATGAAGCGGTTCGAGTTGGAGAGGAGTTCGCCGCCTATCATCCCCATCCAGGCACACTCTGGGCCGCCGGCCTCGCGGGTCACCTCGTTGTTGAACTTCCAGAGGTCGGTACGCCGCTGGAAGTTCCAGCGCACCCAGTCACGGTAGCTCTCGACATCCCAGTCGTGCGCGGGGGGCAGCACCTTGCCGGCATAGTCCCGGAACTGCGCCTTGCAATGCTCGCAGTAGCAGATGCTCGTACGCGGCAGGCCCGGCCAGCTGTTGTCGGTGAAGCCGTCCGGGTGGCTGCGCTCGATGATCTCGCGCATCACGTCCGGCAGGAACTCGCTGTAGTAGGGCGAACCGATGCAGGTGACGAACTTGTCGGCCTGACGGATCGGCTCTCCGTCGATGTCGCGGCAGATCCAGTCGGGGTGTGCTTCGTAGAAGTCCTGCGCCACCCGGTTCGAAGTCCATGCGGGCGAGGACGGAAAGGCCCTCCCCACGTGCGAGCGAGACGATCTCGCCGTAGAGGTCGCGGTCGCCGAGCTTCTCGGCGCGGTGGTGCAGCGGGAAGCGCGACGGATAGTAGGCGACGATTCCGCCGGCGTTTACGATGACGCCTTGGATGCGGGTACGGCGCCAGTGTTCGCGCCACCAGTCCGCATCATAGCGTGCGGGGTCCGCCTCGACGAGGTTGGTCTGCGCCCACCTGAGCGTCGTCAGATACCAGGCCTTGCCGCTCATCTGCATCCTCCGCCAGTTCGGGACGGCGCAGTGATAGCGGACACCTGCCCCGCTGGCCCGAGCCTCGGAAGTGCTTTCCGCGATGCGGAAGTGGCGCGCGAGACTTCCGCATCGCGGAAAGCCGTCGCCCCCGGGTTGCCTAGCGGGGGTCGCGGGTCCTAGCTTTGCTGCCACACAATGGCGCACGGCCACGTGGGCGGCAGTCTTGCGCCGACGGGAGCCAGGGCATCGGCGACAGGGAGGGAAGAATGCAGCTCAATCGGCGCGAACTCATGGGCGGCGGCGCGGCCGCAGTCACGCTCGCCGCAGTCTTCGGCGGCAAGGCCTTTGCCCAAGGGGTCGACACCCTGAAGTATGCGGGCGCGGCACGCGGGCTGCGCACGATCGACCCGCACAAATCGATCCAGGGCGTCGACAACTGGGCGATTATTGCGATCTACGACAAGCTCGTGGACCTGCCGCGCTGGCATTTCCCCGAAACCCTCGATGATCTCGTGCCGCGGCTCGCATCCAGCTGGTCCGCCTCGGACGACAGCAAGGCATGGACCTTCCAGCTGCGCGAGGGCGTGCAGTTCCACAAGGGATATGGCGAGATGACGTCCGAGGACGTCAAGTTCACCTTCGACCGCGCTACCGACGCGGTGCGCGTCGGGGGCGTACGAGAGAAGTTCACCAACATCGAGAGCGTCTCGACCGACGGCCCCTACAAGGTTACCTTCAACCTGAAGCAGCCCGACCCGCTGTTCCCGCTCGGTGTGCTCAGCGACTACGACGGCTCGGTGATGAGCAAGAAGGCGATCGAGGAGAAGGGCGAGGAGGCAATCGGCACCGATCCGATCGGAACCGGCGTCTACGTGCTCGAAAGCGTGGCGACCGACCCATCGCAAGGCGTGACGATGGTCGCCAACGACAAGTACTGGGACACGCCGGCTGCGACCCCGAAGCTGCAGATTCTCTACATTGCCGACACCACCGCCCGGACGCTCGCGATCCTCTCGGGGAACGTGCACATGATCGAGGGCGTCCGCGCTCCCGGCTGGGCCGACTCGATGAAGCAGCGCGACGACAGCCTGATCTTCGACGTCGCAAGCCCGGGCAGCTTCTTCTCGATGCAGGTCAACCTGCTGGTGCCGCCCTTCGACGATCCGAAGATCCGCCAGGCGCTGTTCTACGCGATCGACCGCGACGAGATCACCACGGCGATCGCGCCGATCAGCAAGCGCAGCTACGGGCTGAACCCGCCGAGCTTCCCCGGCGCCTTCACCAAGGAGACGATCCCGGCCGAGGTCGCCTACGACTACGATCCCGACAAGGCGAAGTCGCTGCTCGCAGAGGCGGGAAAGCCGGACGGCTTCAGCTTCCCCAACATCACCTCGCAGCGCGAGGACTTCTCGGCGATCATGCTGATGATCCAGGACCAGCTGCGGCGGGTCGGCATCGACATGCAGCTCGAGATCAAGGACCACACCGCGTTCCATGCCGACCAGAACATCGGCAAGAATACCCTTTTCCAGCAGTCATCGGCGCTGCCGCCCGTCCCGACCCAGGTGATCGTCACCTACCTCACCAAGACGGCGGAGGTGCGCTCCGACGGCAACGGCGGGTCGAACTTCAGCCACTACGGCGTGGCAATGCCGGGAATCGACGACATGCTGGCCAAGACGCTGGCAGAGCCGGATCTCGAGAAGCGCTTCGAAATGACGCGCGAGATGGAGGTCCAGGCGCTGAAGGACGCGGTGATCCTGATGATCTCGACCAACGGCTTCCTCGTCGTGCGGTCGCCCAAGGTCGACCTCGGCTACGAGGTGGTCTCGGGCTACGTCAACTGGCCGCTGTCGGAGGCGAAGATCGCCACGAGCTGACGCTCTCCTCGAGCGCAACTTGAAAGGACGGCCCCGGAAATTCGGGGGCCGGAGAATGCGGCCGCGCGCGGCCAGGTGAATGGAGCATGCCCGAATGAGCGGAGACGCCGCAGTCAGCATCGTCGTGCCGGAGGCACTCGCCGCGAACCCCGCGGTCGCCTGGGCGGCCGGCGCGCTCGCCGAGGCGCTGGCCCGCCGCGGGATCGCGGCGAGCGTCGGGACGACGGCCGGCGGCGGCACGGTGGTCGAGGTGGCGGGCGCGGGCGTAGCGCCGTCGTTCGGCGATGGGTTCCCCGAGGTCGCCGAAGGCATGGCTGTGATGCAGGAGGGCGAAAGGTTCCTTGCCTGGGGCCACGATGCGCGCGGCATCGTCTACGCGCTGACCGAACTTGCCGACCGCGCCGTTCATGCGCCGGGCGACGACGTTCTCTTCCCCGGCACCTATCCCCTCGTCGAGCAGCCGTCCGCGCGCATTCGTTCCATGGCGCGGCTCTTCTGCAGCGAGGAGGAGGACAAGGTCTGGTTCCACGACCGCCAGCAGTGGCGCGACTACCTGACCATGCTCGCCTCGAACCGCTTCAACCGCTTCGCGCTGACGCTCGGCATGGGCTACAACTATCCCTACCACAACCCGTGGATCACCGACGTCTACTTCTACTTTCCCTATCCGTTCCTGCTCGCTCCCGACGGCTACGACATCCGGGTGAAGGAGCTGCCGGAAGAGGAGCGCGAGGCCAACCTCGAGACGCTGAAGTTCATCGGCCGCGAGGCGGCGCGGCGCGGGCTCGACTTTCAGCTGGCACTCTGGACCCAGCGCTACGACTTCGACGACGTGCCGCGCGCCAACTACACGGTCGAGGGCGTGACCGACGCGAACCTCGCACCCTACTGCCGGGATTCGATCACCCGGCTCCTGAAGGAGGTGCCGGAGATCACCGGCCTGACCTTCCGCGTCCACGTGGAGGGCGGCATCGCGGAAGGCGACTACGGCTTCTGGGAGGAGGCCTTCGCCGGCGTCGCCGCCGCCGGCCGCCCGGTCGAGATCGACATGCACGGCAAGGGCCTCGACCACAAGATGATCGACATCGCCCGCCGCTCGGGCATGCCGGTCACGGCCTCGCCCAAGTATCTCGCCGAGCATATGGGGCTGCCGTACCACCAGTCGGCGATCCGCGACAAGGAATACCCGCCGGAGCGGGCGCGAAGCGAGCGCGAGCAGCTCTCGGAGGGTTCGCGCAAGTTCCTGCGCTATTCGTACGGAGACCTGCTGACCAAGGACAAGGACTACTCGGTGCTCTACCGCATCTGGGCCGGAACCCAACGGGTGCTGCTCTGGGGCGATCCCGCGTTCGCCGGCGGCTACGGGCGGAGCTCGATGTTCGCCGGCTCCGACGGCGTCGAGTGGTGCGAGCCGCAGAGCTTCAAGGGCCGCATGGGCACCGGCATCCCCGGCCAGCGCTTCACCTACCAGAAGCACGGCCTGCCGACGCGGCAGGACTGGATGAAGTATGCCTACCAGTACCGGGTCTGGGGGCGGCTGCTCTACAATCCCGAAGCCCCACGCGAGAGCTGGATGCGCTGGCTGTCCAAGGCGTGCGGCGACGCAGCCGAGCCCTGCGAGAAGGGCCTCGCGCTGGCGAGCCGGGTGTTGCCGCTGATCACGTTGACCCATGGACCGTCGGCCTCGAACAATCACTACTGGCCCGAGATATACTCCAACCTCGGCCTCCTGGAAGGCTCCGGCCGCCGCGCCTACGGTCGGGACATGGAAGGTCCGATCCGTTTCGGGAATGCGCCGACCTTCGACTCCGCCCTCTTCGCGAACGCCCGCGAGTACGCCGAGCTCCTCCTCGCCGGCAAACCCTGCGCCCGCTACACGCCGCTCGACGTCGCCGACTGGCTGGAAGCGCTGGCCGAGGGCTGCGAGGCCGCACTCACCCGGGCGCGGAGCGCCGGCGACTTCGGCCGCCCCGAGGTCCAGCGCATCACCGCCGACGTGCAGATCCTTGCCGGCATCGCCCGGTACTTTGCCGAGCGCTTCCGCGCCGCATGCTGGGCGGAGCTCTTCGTCGCGACGGAAGTCGACGGCGCTGATCGAGCCGGCGATCGACCACGCCAGGCGCGCCGTCCTCGCCTGGGAGGGTGCGGCCGCGGTGTCGCGCGACCTCTACCCGGACGACATCACCTACGGGCCGCAGAGCTGGCTCCGCGGCTCGTGGCACGAACGCCTGCCGGAGATGCGTGCCGAAATCCTCGACCTCGAGGCGATGCGCGGGGCAGGCAAGACCGAGTCGGTGCAGCCCGACCGCGGCGACGGAGGCGGCCGCGGCCGCACTCCGCGCCCGGCAGGCGACGATCGCGGGCGGCGGGGCGCTGCTCGAGACCGCTTGCCGCTTCACGGGCGGCAAGCCCCTTGCCGTCCATCTCCATGGCGACGCCGACACCGAGCCCGTGCTGCACTTCCGGCACGTGAACCAGGCCGAGCGCTGGAAATCGATGCCGATGCAGCGCAACGGCAACGGGTACGTCGCCGAGATCCCGGCCGACTACACGGAGAGCGACTTCCACCTGCAGCTTTTCGCGACGCTCGGCCGCGGCGGCCGCTCGGTGATCGTTCCGGGGCTCGCCGACGATCTGGCGAACGAACCCTATGTCACCGTGCTTACAGGAGTAGGCTGGACGCGAGCCGGGGAGAGCGCGCATGGCGAGATACCTGATCTTCCGTCTTCTGGACGCTGATTCCAACCGTGTTCCTGGTGCTGCTCCTCGTCTTCATCGCCATGCGCATCCTGCCGGGCGATCCGGCGATCGCCGCGCTCGGCGACATGGCGACGACCGAGCAGCTCAACATGTTCCGCGAGCGGATGGGGCTGAACGATCCGCTTTGGCTGCAGTTCGTCACCTTCGTGAAGGGGGCGCTGACGTTCGACTTCGGCACGTCGATGATGAACAACAAGACGGTTGCCTCACTGATCGCCTACAACCTGCCCTACACGATCGAGCTTACGCTGGTCGCGATGCTGATGGGGACCTGCGCCGGACTGCCGCTCGGGGTCTGGGCCGCCACCAATCGCAACAAGTGGCCGGACGCGGCTGTCCGGGGGCTGTCGCTGGTCGGCTACGCCATTCCCGACTTCTACCTCGGGGCGCTGCTGCTCATCACCTTCGCGCTCAACCTCGGCTGGTTCCCGATCAACGGCGGCGGCGATGGCTTCACCGACCGGCTCTACCACGTCTTCCTGCCGGCGCTGACGCTGGCGTTCGTGAAGACCGCCTTCGTCGGCCGCCTGACCCGCACCTCGCTCCTCGAGGTGCTCGGCAAGGACTACATCCGCACCGCCCGCGCCAAGGGCGCCAGCAAGAACCGGATCGATCTATCGCCACGGGCTCAGGAACGCACTGCTGCCTCTCACCACCGGCATGGGTCTGTCGCTGCTCGCCACCCTCTCGGGGTCGGTCGCGATCGAGCTCGTTTTCAATCGGCCCGGCATCGGCAAGCTCCTGATCAGCGCCATCGCCGAGCGCGACTATCCGGTGATCCAGGGCGGGATCGTGGTATTCGCCATGTTCGTGGTCATCATCAACCTCCTGATGGACCTGCTCTACATCGTGGTCGATCCGCGAATTCGGATGCAATGATGACCGACCTCACCAGCGCGCCCGCCCTCGCCCCGGCACCCGGCAGGCTCCGGGCGCTCAGGGGCGTCCTGCTCGGCCGTCCCGGTTCGCGGTTCGGCTTCGTCATCATCGTCGTCTTCGTGCTCGTCGCGGTGCTGGCGCCCCTGCTCGCCCCGTACGATCCGATCACCCAGTCGATGGCGCGGATCAACCGGCCGCCGAGCTGGCAGAACTGGCTCGGCACCGACCAGTTCGGGCGCGACGTGCTGTCGCGCATCATCTACGGCTCGCGCAACTCGCTGCTCTTCGGGCTGTTCTCGCCGCTCTTCGCCGCGCTCTTCGGCACCACGCTCGGGGTCACCGCCGGCTATTTCGGCGGCATCATCGACCGGGTGGTCTCACGTGTGATCGACCTCCTCCTCGCGTTCCCCGAGCTGCTGCTCGCGATCATGATCGCGGCGGTCCTCGGCGGCGGCTTCTGGAACATCATCATCGTCATCACCGTCGCCTTCATCCCGGGCTTTGCGCGCGTCGCCCGCGCGCAGACCCTCTCGGTGAAGCAGGAGCCCTACGTCGAGGCGGCGATCGCGGTCGGCGTACGCACGCCGGTCATCATCTTCCGGCACATCGTGCCGAACATCATGGCGCCGATCATCGTGCTGATGATGCTCTGGGTCGCCTCCGCCATCCGGCTCGAGGCGTCGCTCAGCTTCCTCGGCATCGGCACGCAGCCGCCGAACCCGAGCTGGGGCAACATCATCCGCGACGGCCTGAACAACCTTTTCGGCTCGCCTTGGCCGATCGTCGCCGCCGGTACCGCGATCACCCTCGTCGTCCTCGCCTTCAATCTCGTCGGCGACGCCGTGCGCGACGCGCTCGATCCGACGACGGCGGAGCAGGACTGATGCGCGACACCGCGGTGACCTCCGTCCTCTCGGTGCGCGATCTGCGTACCGCGTTCCGGACCCGCACCGGCTGGCTGCCGATCGTGAAGGGCATCTCCTTCGACATCGCCCCGCACCAGACGCTGGCGGTGGTGGGCGAGTCGGGTTCGGGCAAGAGCGTGACCGCGCTCTCGATCATGCGCCTTCTCTCGCCGGAATCGAGCCGCGTCGAGGGCTCGGTGCGGCTTGGCGACAGCGAGCTTCTGACGCTGCCCGAGGCGCAGATGCGCGAGGTGCGCGGGCGGCAGATCGGCATGGTCTTTCAGGAGGCGATGACGAGCCTCAACCCGCTCGCTCCCGTCGGCAGGCAGATCGCCGAGGTGCTGGCGATCCACGGATTGAAGGAGGGCGCCGCCGCCGAGGCCGAGGCCGTCCGGATGCTCGAACGGGTCCGCATCCCAGCCGCCGCCGCCCGCGCAAAAGACCTGCCGCACAGTCTATCGGGCGGCATGCGCCAGCGGGTGATGATCGCGATGGCGCTCGCCTGCAGGCCGCAGCTGCTGATCGCCGACGAGCCGACCACCGCGCTCGACGTGACGATCCAGGCGCAGATCCTCGCCCTCATCAAGGAGTTGCAGCGCGAGGAGGGTATGGGCGTCCTCTTCATCACCCACGACATGGGCGTGGTCGCCGAAATCGCCGACCGCACCGTGGTGATGCTGGGCGGCGAGGTGGTCGAGGAAGGGCCGACCGAGGCGATCTTCGACCGGGCGAAGAGCCCCTATACCCGGAGCTTGATCGCCGCGGTGCCGCGACTCGGCACCATGACCGGCGAGGGCCAGCCGCAGCACTTCCCGATCATCGATCGCGAGACGGGCGCGCTGACCGCACCGCCCGACCGCCCGAGGACGGTCGATTACGCAGGCAGACCGGTGCTTTCGGTGCGCAACCTCACGAAGCGCTTCGACATGGGCAAGGGCTTTTTCGGCGGCGTCTCCGGCCGGGTGCACGCGGTCGAGGACGTCTCCTTCGATCTCTACGCCGGCGAGACGCTGTCGCTCGTCGGCGAGTCGGGCTGCGGCAAGTCGACGACCGGCCGCGCCATCATGCGACTGATCGAGCCGCAGGCCGGCTCGATCCTGCTCGACGGCACCGACATCCTCGCGCTCGACCGCGAACGGATGCGCGACATGCGCCGCCACATCCAGATGATCTTCCAGGACCCCTTCGCGAGCCTCAACCCGCGCATCCGGGTCGGCGACGCGATCGCCGAGCCCTACCTCACCCACAGGCTCGGCACCCGCGCCCAGGCGCGGGCCAAGGTCGCCGACCTCCTGCGGCGGGTCGGGCTCGACCCCGCATTCGCCAACCGCTATCCGCAACAGTTCTCCGGCGGCCAGCGCCAGCGCATCTGCATCGCGCGCGCCCTCTCGCTCGACCCGACCGTGATCGTCGCCGACGAGTCGGTCTCGGGCCTCGACGTCTCGATCAAGGCCCAGGTGGTTAACCTCCTTCTCGACCTGCAGCAGTCGCTCGGCCTCGCCTACCTCTTCATCTCGCACGACATGGCGGTGGTCGAGCGCATGAGCCACAAGGTCGCGGTGATGTATCTCGGCGAGATCGTCGAGATCGGCCCGGCGCATGCGGTCTTCAACGACCCGCAGCACCCCTACACCCGGCGGCTGATCGCCGCCGTGCCGGTCCCCGACCCCGCCCGCCGAGAGCAGCTCCGCCCCGTGGCGAACGACGAGATCAAGAGCCCGATCCGGGCTGTCGACTACGTCACGCCCAAGCGGTCCTGGCGAACGGTATCCGAGGGCCACGTGGTGCAGGAATGGGAGGGCGACTGGCGGATGTGATCTGCAATCGTCCCTGATTGCGGCAGGTTAGTGCCTGGAAGAACTCCCTTGGTCACCCGACTTGAGCTGCGCCCCATTTGCCCGATCGGTCGGTGCTCCGCCGCTGCTTGATCTCGATTCCGAGGTCGACGACAGGCTCGCTGGCGGGCGCGCCGCTCAGCATCTCCCGGATTGCCCGCATCGCATCGTTGCCGCAGCGCCAGCGCGGCGTGCGGACGCTGCTCATGGACGGCTCGGCCGCCTCCATGTAGTCGAAGTCGTTGAACCCGGCGATCCCGAAGGCCTCAGGCACCGAGATGCCGCGCGCCATACAGGCGAAAAGCGCGCCGATCGCGAGCACGTCGGTATTGCAGAAAACTGCATCCAGGCGGGGATGGCGGTCGAGCAGACTGTCCGTGAGATCCCGGCCCATCCGTGCGCTGGCGAACTCATGTTCCATCACGGGTCCCGACTGCGGCTCGTCCGGCATCGAACCGAGGGTGCCGACCAGGCGTGGATCGTAGAGCCCCGCCGCCTCGAGCGCCCTGCGGTAACCGGCGAACCGCCCAAACGAGCGCTCGTTCATCATTCCGCCGACGAAGCCGATCCGGTGGTAGCCAGCCTCGACCAGGTGCTCTGTCATTCCGAAGCCGGCGTCGAAATGCGAGAAACCGATGATCTTCTGAATAGGGTCGTCGGTCAGGTCCATGATCTGCACGACCGGACGGCGAGCGTCCTCAAGCATCCGCCGCGTCGCGGCCGACTGACCGACGCCGGAAATGATCACGCCCGCCGGCCGGTGCCGGAGGAGCTCGGCCACCAACCGCTCCTCGACCTCGCGCTGGTAGCGAGTGTTTGCGATCTCAATCCTTAGCCCGCTGTCTTCGACAGCGTCGTAGACCCCCCGAAGCACGTCGGCGAAGATGTTCTGCGCGATCGCCGGAATGAGAACCGCAACCATGCTACTCTGGCGGGACGCGAGTGCCCGTGCGTTCAGGTCCGGCGCGTAGTCGAGCTCGCGGACCGCTTCCGCAATGCACTTGCGAAGCTGTTCCGAAACCTGAGACGGGTTGCGCAGGGCCCGCGATACGGTGATCGCCCCCACGCCGGCGCGAGCGGCAACGTCGGCGATCGTCGCCCGTCCATTCGATCTTCGGCTCGTCATTCCGCCCTGAGACTCCCGTGGCGGTCCTGCTGCGTTCCACCATCCAATGGCGTTGACGCTGAGTTATGGTAGCGCTACCATAAATCAAACCAAGTCCGGAGTCGAGCCGGCTGACAGTACAGTCCGGGGAGGACAAATCTAATGGACAACGGCTTGAATGGGCGAGTTCAGTCGGTTGACCGCGCGCTGATCCTGCTCGAGGAGCTCGCGAAAGGCGATCGGGGGCTCCGTCTGACACAACTCGCAAGGCAGACCGGGCTTTCGCTCACCACTGTGCATCGACTGCTCACCACGCTGCAGCAACGGCGCTTCGTCCAGTTCTCGCAGGTTGACAACGCCTGGCACGTGGGGCTGCAGGCCTTCGCGGTCGGGTCAGCCTTCAGTCGCGAGCGGAACTTCGTCGCTCCTGCACTGCCTTTCCTGCGCCGGCTGCGCGACCAGACGCGTGAAACGGCAAACCTCGGTGTGGTCGAGGACATGGCTATCGTTCTGGTGACCCAGGTGCCGAGCCGCGAGATTGCGCGCGCGATCTCGACGGTCGGTGGGCGAACACCGATGACCGCTTCCGGGATGGGGAAGGCGATCCTGTCGTCCTACTCGCGTGCGAGCTTGCATGCGGTCGTCGAACGGCGGGGCATGCGCCGGGTCACTCGCACCACGCTGGGGTCGGTAGAGGCGCTCGAGGTCGAGCTCACAGAGGTCCGTGGCAACGGGTACGCGGTCGACGACGAGGAGTTCGTCCCCGGACTGCGCTGTGTCGCGGCGCCGGTCTATAATGACAAGGCAGAGGCGATCTGCGCCATCTCGGTCTCTGGGTTGCCGGTCCGGATGGCGCAGGCACGACTGCCGGCGCTCGGCAGACTGGTCGCGCAGGCCGCGGACGAGCTCACCACCGCTCTGGGCGGGCAACGGCAGCTCCACTGAATCGAAGGCCTTGCGCACCGCCAATTTCCGCAGCTCCGCAGCAGCGGTTGAGCCTCTTGCGGGGTCCGCGCTGCCGCTCATCGCCCATTCGAACCGGAGGATTCCAGTTCCAGACGGCCCTAAACGCGGGGAAAGGCCAGGGCCACAAGATGCCAGCCACGAGGGAGAACGCAATAAGCGCCGTGGGTGTCGGCGAATTTTGCGCTTGCCGCCAAGCACTTCGTTGCTAAGTTCTTCGTTATCGAGCTTCGTTAAGCGGCCGCTCCCTGTCTGGAGAGCTCAAGACCGCAGTTGAAAAAGAATTGGGAGGTTGAAATGACACTATCAAGACTGACGCGCCGCAGCTTGATGCGGACGGGCGCCGTCGTCGGTGCGGGGCTTGCAATGCCGACGATCTTCACGTCGCGCGCCTCTGCGTTCGCCAACGAGCCCAAGGGTGACACCGTCACCCTCGGCTTCAACGTTCCGCAGACCGGCCCCTACGCCGACGAGGGCATGGACGAGTTGCGCGCCTTCCAGCTCGCCGTTGAGCATCTCAACGGCGAGGGCGACGGCGGGATGATCCCGACCTTCTCGTCGAAGACGCTGAAAGGCAATGGCATCATGGGCAAGAAGGTCGCGTTCGTGACCGGCGACACCCAGACCAAGACCGACGCCGCCCGCGCCTCGGCGCAGTCGATGATCCAGAAGGACGGCGTGATCATGATCTCGGGCGGCTCGTCGTCCGGCGTCGCGGTGGCGGTGCAGTCGCTGTGCCAGGAGGCCGGCATCATCTTCATGGCCGGCCTGACGCACTCGAACGACACCACCGGCAAGGACAAGAAGGCGAACGGCTTCAGGCATTTCTTCGACGCCTACATGTCCGGCGCGGCCTTGGCGCCGGTGCTGGCCAAGGCCTATGGCAAGGACCGCAAGTTCTACATGCTGACGGCCGACTACACCTGGGGCTGGACCCAGTCGGACTCGATGAAGAAGTTCCTGACCGCCGAGGGCTGGCAGTTCGTCGAGGACGTCCGCACGCCGCTCGGCGCGGGCGACTTCTCGTCCTACATCGCTCCGGTGCTGAACTCCGGCGCCGACGTGCTGGTTCTGAACCACTACGGCGGAGACATGGTCAACTCGCTGACCCAGGCGGTGCAGTTCGGCCTGCGCGACAAGCAGGCCAACGGCAAGAACTTCGAGGTGGTCGTGCCGCTCTACTCCGAGCTGATGGCCAAGGGCGCGGGCGAGAACATCAAGGGTGTGTTCGGCTCGGCAAACTGGTCCTGGACGCTGCAGGACGAAGGCACCAAGGCCTTGGTCAAGTCCTACGGCACCAAGTACGGCTTCCCGCCGAGCCAAGCGGCACAGACCTGCTACGCGCAGACGCTGCTTTACGCCGACGCTGTCGAACGGGCCGGCTCGTTCGATCCCTGCTCGGTCGTCGCCGCGCTGGAGAAGAACACTGGCAGCCTCGAGGGCATCGATTCGAAGTCCAATCAGGGCTATTTGTTCGACGGGCTCGGCAACGGCAAGACCCTCTACCGCGCCGCCGACCACCAGTGCTTCAAGGACGTTCTGGTCCTGAAGGGCAAGGAAAACCCCGAGAACGAGTACGACAATCTGGAGATCATCGAGACCACCCCTGTTTCGAAGGTCTGGTACGAGCCCGACAACGAGATGTTCGCGGGCGGCGACCTCGGCACGTGCAACAGCGGCGCCTGATGGCCTGATCATCGAGACCGGCCGCGTCCCACGGGGCGCGGCCGGTCGCATGCCGGGCGCCTCACCGCGGCGGGGAACAATGGACGCGATTATCCTGCAGATTCTCAACGGGCTCGACAAGGGCTCGGCCTATGCGTTGATCGCGCTAGGGCTGACGCTGATCTTCGGCACCCTCGGCGTCGTCAACTTCGCCCATGGCGCGCTGTTCATGATCGGTGCGTTCTGTGCGGTGGTGATGAACCGCGTGCTGACGCTGAGCCATGTCAGCGTCGACGCCACCCGAAAGGACTTCCTCGGCAATCCGCTGAAGGTAGAGACGCCCTACGTCGAATCCTGGTTTGGCCACGACGCCGGCGCTGCGATCGTCAACTGGTCGGTGCCGCTGGCGATCCTGCTGGCGATCCCGGTGATGGTCGCGATCGGCTTCGCGATGGAGCGGGGCCTCATCCGCTTCTTCTACAAGCGCCCGCACGCGGACCAGATCCTCGTCACATTCGGCCTCGCCATCGTGCTGCAGGAGATCGTCAAGTATTTCTTCGGGGCCAACCCGATCCCGACCCCCGCGCCAGGCGCGTTCGCCGGTTCGTTCGACTTCGGCACGTTGATGGGCTTTCCTCCGGGGGCCATCATCTATCCCTACTGGCGGATGATCTACTTCGCCTTCTCGCTCGCGGTGATCGCCGGGGTATTCTCGTTCCTGCAGTTCACCACCTTCGGCATGGTGGTGCGCGCCGGCATGGCCGACCGCGAAACGGTCGGACTTCTCGGCATCAACATCGACCGCCGTTTCACCATCATGTTCGGCATCGCCGCCGCCGTGGCCGGGGTCGCGGGGACGATGTACGCGCCGATCTCGTCGCCGAGCTACCACATGGGGATGGATTTCCTGGTGCTGTCCTTCGTGGTGGTGGTGGTCGGCGGCATGGGCTCGCTCCCCGGGGCGGTGATCTCGGGGTTCCTGCTCGGCATCCTGCAGAGCTTCGCCTCGATGAACGAGGTCAAGGCGCTGATCCCCGGCATCGACCAGATCATCATCTACCTGGTCGCCATCGTCATCATCCTGGTTCGGCCACGCGGGCTGATGGGGCGTCCAGGCGTGATGGAGGACTAGATGCTGGGATTAGACCGCAAGGACACTGTCCTGCTGCTCGTCGTGGCAGCCGTCGCGGTCGCCGCGCCGGTCCTGCTCAACCCCTGGCCGGCCGGTTCGGCGCTGGCGCAGTTCAACGCCGGCTACCCCGACCTGATGCGGCGCTTCGCGATCTACGGCATCTTCGCGATCGGCTTCAACATCCTCTTCGGACTGACGGGCTACCTGAGCTTCGGCCACGCCGCCTTCCTCGGCGTGGGCTCCTATTCCGCGGTCTGGATGATGAAGCTCCTCAGCATGAACATCGTCCCCGCCCTGATCCTCGCGGTGGTCGTCTCGGGCCTCTTTGCGCTTGTCATCGGCTTCGTCTCGTTGCGTCGGTCAGGCATCTACTTCTCGATCCTGACGCTCGCGTTCGCGCAGATGAGCTACAATCTCGCCTACTCGGTGTTCACGCCGCTCACCAACGGCGAGACCGGGCTGCAGCTTACGCTTTCCGATCCGCGCATCCTCGGTGCCAGCCAGACCGCCTCGGGGGGCATCCCGAACCCCGAGCTCTTCGGGCTCGAGATGCGGGCGACCGAGACCCTCACCCTCGGCGGCTGGCAGTTCCAGATCAACGCCGGCTACTACGTCTGCGCGGCGATCATGCTGGTGATGTTCTACCTCTCGATCCGCCTGTTTCGCTCGCCCTTCGGGCTGATGCTGCGCGCGATCAAGTCGAACCAGCAGCGGCTGAACTACGCGGGCGTCAGCTCACGCCCCTATGCCCTCGCCGCCTTCGTCATCTCGGGCATGTATGCCGGCCTCGCCGGGGGCCTGCTGGCCTGCATGGACCCGCTCGCCGGCGCCGACCGGATGCAGTGGACCGCCTCGGGCGAGGTGGTGATCATGACGATCCTCGGCGGCGCCGGAACCCTGGTGGGACCGCTGCTCGGAGCAGGCTTCATCAAGTACTTCGAGAACATCTTCTCCAAGATCAACGACACCGTGCTGCACCAGTGGTTCTCGTTCCTGCCAAAAGGTCTCGAGGATGCAGCTGTTCGTGTCACTCAGCCGTTTTTCGGCGAGGGCTGGAGCCTGACGCTCGGCCTGATGTTCATGGCGGTCGTCATCTTCCTGCCGGGCGGCCTGGTCGAGGGTGGCCGGCGGATCGGACAGCTTTTCGGGCGCAGCAGGCGTCGCCGCGAAGATGCCGTCGTCTCGCGCCCGGCGGACTGAGAGGGGGCAGCATGGCAATCCTCGAGGTCGTCGGCGTGAACAAGCGCTTCGCCGGACTGCAGGCCCTCAGCGACGTGAACCTCTCGATCGCCGAGAACACCGTTCACGCGATCATCGGCCCGAACGGGGCCGGCAAGTCCACCCTGCTCAACGTGCTGGTCGGCAAGCTCGTCCCCGACAGTGGCTCGGTCACCTTCGACGGCCAGTCCGTGCTGGGCCGCATGCCGCACGAGATCAACCAGATGGGCATCAACCGCGTGTTCCAGACCCCGGAGATCTTCGCTGATCTTACCGTGCTGGAGAACGTCCTTATCCCCTGCTTCGCCAAACGCGACGGGGCTTACCGGCTGCATGGCTTCGAACGTGTCGGAAACGAGACCGGCATCCTCGACAGGGCCGAAGCCATACTCGTCGACGTCAGGATGCAGGAAAAGAGGCACATGCACTCGGGAAGCCTATCGCGCGGCGACAAGCGACGTCTGGAGATGGCAATGTGTCTGGTCCAGGAACCGCGTCTGCTGCTGCTCGACGAACCCACGGCCGGCATGGCGCGGGCCGATACCAACAACACGATCGAGCTCCTCAAGGAGATCAAGGCAAAGCGCGCCATCACGATGGCGATCATAGAACACGACATGCACGTCGTCTTCAGCCTGGCCGAGCGCATCACAGTTCTCGCTCAAGGCAGGCCGCTCGTCGAGGACATCCCGGCAAACATCAGGGGCCATCCAAAGGTTCGGGAAGCCTATCTCGGTTCGTCGGAGGCCTAGGAGTAAGGAATGGATGCGCCCAACGCAGCGCCTGCGACCCACCCGAACGTCCGCGAAGCATTCCTCTCCGTGGAGGACATTCACGCTTACTATGGCGAGAGCTACGTCGTCCAAGGGGTAAGCCTGAGGGTTCACGAGGGAGAGATTCTGGCCCTGCTCGGCCGAAATGGCGCCGGCAAGACCTCGACGCTGCGGGCCATCGCAAGGCTCGACAAGCCACGGCTCGCGCGAGGTGCGATCTGGCTCGATCACCAGCCGCTGCACCGCATGGTCTCCCACCAGGCTGCGGCAGCGGGGATCGCGCTCGTCCCCGAAGACCGCAGGATCATCGCGGGCCTTACCGTCGAGGAAAACCTCAGGCTCGCGCAGATAGCCCCGCCGATCGGCTGGTCGCTCGAGCGGATCTACGACCTCTTCCCGCGCCTCGGCGAAAGACGCAAGCAAGAAGGCGTGACGCTTTCAGGCGGCGAACAGCAGATGCTCGCCATTGCCCGGGCGCTCGCCCGAGATATCAAGGTGCTTTTGCTCGACGAGCCCTACGAGGGCCTCGCGCCGATCATTGTTCAAGAAATCGAAAAGACCCTGAGGATCATAAAGGCCCAGGGAATCACAACGATCATCGTTGAGCAGAACGCGATTGCAGCCCTCAAGCTCGCCGACCGCGCCGTCATCCTCGACACGGGCGAAGTTGCGTTCGAGGGCACAGCGCAGGAAATTCTAGACAGTATGGAACTGCGAGCCGAGTATCTCGCGATCTAGGCCGGCCCGGGGCTGCTGCAACGCCTTTGGCGTCTCGGCGGGACGCAGGTCACACCAATGGGCCGGGGAAAGGTGCCTCACAACACCTCTTCCGGCCCAAGTTTATCGAAAAGTGGAACCACCGAACACGTTACATCCCGACGAGCTGCGTATGTAGCTCCTTATGCTACGCCGAAGTAGAGGTGCGCTATATCCAGCATCTCGATCGAGTGGACGCCTGCGGGTTGATCGATGTCCATGACCAGCGTGTCGTTGCTGCCTTGGCGGATGTGCACGCCTTCCGAGGCCGCGTCGAGTTCTCGCAGGTCATCCAGGCTATCGAGGAAAGCACCCTTGACGGTTACGACAAGGTCGTTCCCGCCCTTCTGAGCGTGAAACACCCCGCCTTTGTAGCCAAAGAGCTCGATCACGTCGCCCTCGGTGAAGTCAAGCTTGTCAATGACATCTGTGGGTCCCAGCGCATCGAGCCGAAAGAGGTCGGGCTGTCCGTTACCAGGACCAGGATCGGTGGGGTGGAGCAGCGCCCTCGCTTCGGCGAGCGTCGTGCCGACCGGAACGATCTTGTTGTCGGCGATCGTCCAGGCCGCACTCGTCACGTGCGGCTGCCAGTTGGCTTCGGAGGCTGCAGGTAGCTTGTGAGTGACGTTGCCTGTTATGGAGACGTCGGTGGCGGCGTAGTGGACGCGAACGATCGGCGACTCCCGATTGGCGGGTAGGCCCGGGTCCCTCAGAATGATGTTGCCTTGAATATCCAAGTGATTGGTCTGCGCCCACGATAGCCCCAATCCGTCTCCGGTGACGATCGTGTTGCCTTTGATCACGACATTCTGAAAGAAGCTGCCGGCTCCGCCGCCGGCGCTGGCGAATTCGTTGTTCATGTAGATGCCATGGCTCTGCGAGTTGTGAGCCTGGATTACGTTGTTCTCGATCAGCATGTCGGTAGAAGGCTGGTTGGAGCCGACATTCCAGAACTGGAACCCGTCAGAGTGCAACTGGCCGCTCGGGATATCCAGGCTGATGGAATTGCCCGAGAAGACCGCATGGTGGATGTCGCCGCCGATCACGCCGTCTTGGGAGAGGTTGACCAGCGAGTTGTTCTTGAGCGTTATGCCATCGACCCCGTCAAGGTACAGGCCGATGTTGAAGCCATGCAGCGTCATGTTGGCGAGCGTGAAGTCGCTGCTGGACTGCACCAGCAGGCCCCTGCCGAGGCCGAACCCGCTCGCGACCCCCTCCATATCGCCGTTGCGGATGGTGATATTGTCGGACCCCCACACCCTGAAGGCGTTCTTCACGCCGTCGGCTCCGTTGAAGTCCACCCCGTCGAACGTGAGGTTCGACATCCTGCTCAGGTTGACGCTGTCGAACACAGCGGCGCCATTGGACGCGATCGTGATGACCTTTGAGCTTCCCGACGCGTCAAGAGCATAGTGACCGCCGGACAGCACGATCGTGTCCCCACTTGCAGCCGAACTCAGCGCGGACTTGAGTGCGCCGCTTGTTGAAACCTGGATAGTGGCCATTGTCGTTACTCCTTCATCTAGACCCAAAATTGGTAAAACGTCAGCCAGCACTCCAATGCCAAGCAAAGGTCAAGCAGACGTAAGCAGAGCTGCCGAAACTCCGAGCGCTTCGATCATAGAGTTAAGCCGGTGCTCGCGACACCGCGAGACAAACGAACGTAAGCGCCAAGCCAAGAACGGGCATGGCAATTACTCGAACTCCCGTGCGAGACGTACAACGGAAGGAAGCTGACCTTGCAAGCACCACGTCTAGAGCAGTGTTTGCTACGGTCGACTTTTTATTTTGGATTTCGGTCCCCAAATCCTGACTAATTCATAAATCGATTCCGCTCAAGGGTCGATTTGGGGCAATGATCGTAATAGGCGTAATTTCGCCTATAGGAGGTGCGGCTCCGACCATTGATCGCATGACACGTATTGCGCTGAGCGGCTCGCCATGCTTCTTCAAGCTGGGGTTGAGCCGGATCGCTCTTGCACGCGGGCAAGAGCCCCGACCGATGATGCGCCACTGCAAGCCAACCGGCCCATCAAACCTGTTGGTCGTCCTGACGTTTGCCCGCAAATAGGGCGGTGAGCTGAAATCCTCGGGTTTGAATCGGCGATGAGCGGCAGCGTGGAGCCCGCAAGAGGCTCAAGCACTGCTGTGGCGTCGTTGGTGAGGATCTCCGCTGGGCTGCGGTAGCCGAGCGCCGATTGGGGCGTTCGGTGTCGTGGTGGCGCCATCGCACCGCCAATGACGCGCTGTACGGGCCGCTGGCGGCAAGACCGCGCCGCCGGCGTCAGCCGGCGTGGTGCAGCGATTCGAAGAGACGCGGATCGTAGCTCGCCTGGTGGAAGGTCTCGCCCATTGTCAGGATCGAAACCGCGTCATGGCTGTGCAGCGATTCCTGGTGGCTCGCCACCACGCGGAAGTCGCCGATGCGCGGTTCGGCCTCGAGGCTGGCGCAGAGCAGGCGCACGGCGTCCTCGACGAAGATCGGGTTGGCGCCGTTGAGCTCGGCAAAGGCCTGCTCGTCCTCGCGCTTGACCATGACCTGGGTCTCGGTCGGGATCGCGGCGGTGCAGAGGTCGACGATATCTTCGAACCAGAGTGTATCGGGACCGACAAGTTCGACCGAGACCCGCGCGACCGAGCGCTGCGAGTGCGGCGTGGCGATCTGGCCACGGGTGCGGCGGGCGTGCTCGGAGAGCTCCAGCGAGCAAGGGCAGGTCGAGGAATAGACATAGTCGAGGTGCACGATGCGCCGGGTCGTCTCGGCAGTCTTCACCATCTCGAGCGCGACGCTGTAATATTGGTAGCCCTCGAGTTCGCTGCGCAGCGAGCGCTTCAGGATCGGATAGCTGAGACGCATCATGATGCGGGCGTCGTAGCTCTCCAGATCCTGGAGATAGCTGTCGAGCACCGCCCCGATCACCTCGAAGGAGAACGAGGTCTCCGCGTGCTTGTAGAAGGACCGCATGATGCGGCTCATGTTGATGCCCTTCTTGTTCGCTTCGAGCGAGACCGAGCCGGTGACAGCGGTCTCGAGCTGAAGCTCGCCGCCCGAGCGGGTGCGGAAGCGGACGGGCAGGCGGAAGTTCGAGATGCCGACGTGCTGGATGCCAGTCTTGGCGCCCTTGATCAGGCTGTCGGGGCCGTTCTGCAGGTCGGGCAGCGTCGCGCGGTAGGCGGGATCGGGCACGAAGTCGCGCGGATAGCTGCGGTTGAGCACGGGCTGGAGCGCATCGGCGCGGCGGGTCAGAACCGAGGTAAGATCGAGCGCGCCGATCCCCGAGGCTTCCTCGCCGGCCCAGAGCAGCAGCGTGCGTGCCGCCGCTTCGGCTTCGGCCTTGCTCGGGCGGTCCGTCTCGGAACTGGGCGCACGTACTTTGGCGATCTGCGGGTTATACATGTTCATCTCGTGCGTCTCCTCGATCTGCTCGCGGCCGATCCCAGCGCTAAGTAGGGGTTCCCGATCTAAGTGAAAGGACACACCCCGAATACACACAGCTCCCAGTACTGCAGAAACAACTAGAAGGGGAGTTTTGATGAAATTGCAACCGTGTTGAGCGAACAGGGTTACTAATTGGCTTTCGCACCGGACCGAAGCGCGGCTTCCAGATCGGCCTTGAGGTCATGCGGATCCTCCAGCCCGACGGAGATGCGCACCAGTCCGTCGCCGATGCCCAGCGCCGCGCGCTGCTCGGGCGTCAGCCGCTGGTGGGTCGTCGTCGCGGGATGGGTGACGAGGCTCTTGGCGTCGCCGAGATTGTTCGAGATCAGCACGATTCGGAGCGCATCGAGGAAGCGGAACGCTGCGGACTTGCCGCCCTTGAGGTCGAGCGACAGCATCGTGCCGCCGGTCTGCATCTGCCGCCGCGCAAGCTCGTGTTGGGGATGGTCGCAGAGGCCGGGATAGATCACCCGCTCGAGCGCCTTGTGGCCGTGGAGGGCGGCAGCGAGTGCGGCCGCGGTCTCTGCCTGGGCGCGGCAGCGCAGGTCGAGCGTCTCGAGCCCCTTCAGCATCACCCAGGCGTTGAACGGGCTGAGCGCGCCGCCGGTGTGCTTGAGGAAGCTCTCGAGCGGGCCACGAACGAAGTCGCGGCTGCCGAGCACGATGCCGCCAAGGCAGCGGCCTTGGCCGTCGATGTGCTTGGTGGCCGAGTAGATCACGATGTCGGCGCCGAGGTCGAGGCAGCGCTGGAAAACCGGCGTCGCGAAGACGTTGTCGACGACGACCTGGGCGCCGACGGCATGGGCGAGGCGTGACACCGCGGCAATGTCGATGATCTCGAGCGTCGGGTTGGAGATCAACTCCAGAAAGACGAGCCGGGTTCCTTCGCGGAGCGCCGCCTGCCATTGCGACAGGTCCGTTCCGTCGACGAAGCTTACCTCGATTCCGAAACGCGGCAGCAGCGTCTCGACGATGTAGAGGCACGAGCCGAAGAGCGCACGCGCCGCGACGACATGGTCGCCGGTCTTGAGCTGCGAGAAGAGCGCGGCGTGCACGGCGGCCATGCCCGAGGCGGTCGCGAAGGCGTCCTCGGCGCCTTCGAGAAGCGCCATCCGCTCCTCGAACATCCGCACAGTGGGATTGCCGTAGCGCGCGTAGATGAACTCGTCCGGGCCCGAGGCGATGAAACGCGCCTCCGCGGTCCCGGCGTCGGGATAGACGAACCCTTGGGTCAGGAAAATCGCCTCGGAGGTCTCGCCGTACTGGCTGCGGCGCGTGCCGCCATGCACCAGCCGCGTCCGCGGTTGCCAGTCGTCGCTCATGTCGCATCCCTGCCGGAGCACCTGCCCCTCCCCGCGCCGGCGGCGCGAAGCTCGCGCCGAGTACCCGAAAACGCGCGCGGCGGTCAATGGCTTGGCGGCGCATCGTCATCGGGGCGTCACGCCTGTGTCACCGCGAATTAATCGCTTTCTCGTAAAAACTTACGCGACGGCAACAGGCACCGGCAGGACAATGGCCTATTTCGGCATCACCGCCTCGGAAGACGGGCTGAGAGCCGCGATGCCGGGCGTGACCCTCGAAGACGGGCTGCGGTGCGCCCTCGCCTGCACCAGGGAAGCGACGCCGATCGTCGTGCTCGTCCATGGCTACAAGTTCCACCCGGCGCGACCCGAAGCCGACCCGCACCGCTCGCTCTTCTCCTATACCCCAGAGGGCGACGCCCGGCGCGTGCGGAGCTGGCCCGAGGGGCTGGGTTTCGAGGACGATGCGGGCCAGACCGGACTCGCAGTAGGCTTTGCCTGGCCCGCGAGCGCGCCGCACCTGCCGAGCCTCTTTTCGACCCGGCGCACCGGGTTTGCGCAAGTCTACGATCGCGCCGGAGACTATGGCCATCGGCTGGCCCAGCTGGTGGCGCTGCTGCAGCGGCTGGCGCCAGGCCGGCCGGTGGACATCCTCGCCCATTCGCTCGGGGCCCGGGTGGCACTCGCGGCGCTGCCGCATCTTCAGGAGCCGCCTGGGCGGATGGTCCTCCTCGGCGCCGCCGAGTTCGACGCCCGCGCGCTCGAGTTCATCGCGGCAGCACCGGCGCCCTGCCCGCCGATGATCTACAACGTCACCGCCCGGGCGAACGACCTCTACGATGTGCTCTTTGAGAGCTTCGCGCCGCGCCGTGGCTGGGGCGAGCGGGCGATAGGGCTCGGCCTCACGGCGCACCTGCCCTGCTGGCTCGACCTGCAGATCGACCGTGCGGACGTCACCGGCTGGGCGAACGGCAAGGGCATCCCGCTGACGGCGTCGAACGCCCGGCTCTGCCACTGGAGCTTCTACACCCGCGACGGAGCGTTGGCCCTCTACAAGGCGATCCTGCGCCGCCAGCCGGGCTGGGATATCGCGAGCCTGCGCGGCGCTGCCTGCTTGGCGGCGCAGGAGCCGCGCTGGAGCCGCTTCCTGCCCCGTCGGCCGCGGGGGATCGCCGCTCTGGACCTCGGCGCCGGACTGGAGAGCGCTTGATCGCTGGGCGACCTGCGCCATCTCTCACCGGGCAACCACTGTGGACAGGAATGATGACGCAACCGATCGAACTCCACTACTGGCCCACTCCGAACGGCAAGAAGATCAGCATCGCGCTCGAGGAAATGGGGCTCCCCTACGATGTCAAGCTGGTCAACATCGGCAAGGGCGATCAGTTCAAGGCCGAATTCCTCAAGATTGCGCCGAACAACCGAATGCCGGCCATCGTCGACCCCGAAGGCCCCGACGGCAAGCCGATCTCGATCTTCGAATCCGGTGCGATCCTGCAGTACCTGGCGCGCAAGACCGGCAGGTTCTACGGCTCGAACGAGCGTGAGCAGGTCGACGTCGAGCAGTGGCTGTACTGGCAGGTCGGCGGTCTGGGGCCGATGGCAGGCCAAGCGCACCACTTCTTGAAGTATGCGCCGGCGATGGAGCCGCCGAACGAGTTGCCCTATGCGCAGGACCGCTACCGCAACGAAGTGGGCCGGCTCTACAGCGTCCTTAACGGCCGTCTCGCCGACCGGGATTTCGTGGCGGGCGACTATTCGATCGCCGACATGGCGATCTGGCCCTGGGCAATGGGCTGGGAGGGGCAGCAGCAGGATATCTCCAAGCTCAAGCATTTCGCCGCCTGGCTCGACCGGGTCGGCGCGCGGCCCGCGGTGCAAGCTGGTGCGGCCGTCGGCAAGGACGCCCGCAACGATCTCAGCCAGGACCGCGACGCGCAGAAGGTCCTGTTCGGCCAGACCGGGCGGGCCTGACCGGTCAGGCGTTGCCGATCAGAATGCCGGCGGCGAGCACAAGGCTGCCGCCGAGCAACACCTGGAGCATCGCCCTGAACCAGGGCGTCTCCATGTAGCGGTGCTGGATCCAGGTGATCGCCCAGAGCTCGAAGAACACCACCACGATCGCGATCGAGGTTGCGGTCCAGAAGTCCGGGATCAGGTATGGCAGCGCGTGACCGAGCCCGCCCAGGGTCGTCATGATGCCGCAGGCGAGGCCGCGCTTGATCGGTGAGCCGCGGCCGGAGAGCCTGCCGTCGTCGTGCGCCGCCTCGGTGAAGCCCATCGAGATGCCGGCACCGACCGAGGCCGAGAGGCCGACGAGGAACGTCTGGCCGGTGTCGCCGGTGGCGAAGGCGGCGGCGAAGATCGGCGCCAGCGTCGAGACCGAGCCGTCCATCAGCCCGGCGAGCCCGGGCTGGACCAGCGTCAGGATGAACTGGCGGCGTTCGTCGCGGGCCTCCTGGTCGCGCACGTCCTCAGGCGTGTGGACGAGCCCGAGCCGGTGGGCGAGGCTGGCGTGGCTCTTCTCGGCCGCCGCGAGATCGCCGAGCAGCTTGCGGGTGCCGGCATCGGTGCTGCGCTCGGCCGCGGCGAGGTAGAATCGCTCCGCGGCCTCTTCCATCCGTTCGGCCATCAGCCGGGTCTTCTCGATGCCGAGCGGTCGCACCAGCCAGTCGGGCGTGCGCTCGAGCGTGCCGCGGACGTGCTCGCGGCGGATCAGCGGAATCGTGGGACCGAACCGCGCGGTGTGGCCGTCGATCAGCCGGCGGCGGTGCTCGTCCTCCTCCTCGGCCATCTCGTCGAAGACCTTGGCAGAGCTGGGAAAGTCTTCGCGAAGTCCGTCGGCATAGGCGCGGTAGATGCGCCCGTCCTCCTCCTCCGAGGCGATCGCCAGCGCCAGCACCTCCTGCTCGCTCAGGCTGTCGAAGTCCCGCCGGCCGGGTCGCCAGAGTTGCTGCAGCATCGTCGCTCCGAGTTGGCTTCGCCGCGCCAGTTTAGAATCATTCGAAGGTAGCGCAAGGCTCGGGGGCTTGCCCCGGATCGGCCGGGCGGTCTATGCGAAGGCAACACCGACGAGGCCCGATGCCCCAGACCCTGACCATCCGCCGGCCGGACGACTGGCACCTGCACCTCAGGGACGGCGCGATGCTCGCGGGCGTGCTGCCGGCTTCGCGGGATTTCGCCCGCGCCATCGTGATGCCGAACCTGGTGCCGCCGGTCGTGACGGCCGCCGACGCGCGCGGCTATCGCGACCGCATCCTGAAGGCGCTGCCCGCGGGGCAGGACTTCACGCCGTTGATGACGCTCTACCTGACCGAGACGACCGACCCCGACGATGTCGCGGCAGCGGCCGGCGAGGGGCTGGTGACGGCCGTCAAGCTCTATCCGGCCGGGGCGACGACGAACTCGGCCAGCGGCGTGCACTCCGTGAAGAACGTCATGCCGGTGCTCGAGCGGATGGCCGAGGTCGGCCTGCCGCTCTGCGTGCACGGCGAGGTGACCGATGCCGAGGTCGACATCTTCGACCGCGAGGCCGCGTTCATCGACCGGGTGCTCGGTCCCCTCAGGGCAGAGCTGCCGGAGCTGCGCATCGTGCTGGAGCACGTCACCACGGCAGAAGGCGTGCAGTTCGTGGAGGCGTCCCTCGGCATGGCCGCGACGCTGACCGTTCATCATCTGATCCTGAACCGGAACGACCTGCTGGTGGGTGGGGTGCGGCCGCACTACTACTGTCTTCCGATCGTCAAGCGCGAGCGACACAGGCTGGCGCTGCTGCGGGCGGCGACCGGGGGCGATGCCCGGTTCTTTCTCGGGACCGACAGCGCGCCGCATGCCAGAGCCGCCAAGGAGGCGGGCTGCGGCTGCGCCGGGGTCTTCACCGCGCCAGTGGCGCTCGCGTGCCTGGCCCAGGTCTTCGAGACTGAAGGCGCGCTCGACCGGATCGAGGGCTTCGCGAGCCTGAACGGGCCGGCGTTTTACCGGCTCGCTCCGAACGAGGAGCGGGTGACGCTTCGGCGCATGGCGGCGGCGGTCTCCCGGCCCGGGCAGGTCGAGACCGGCGACGGCCCGGTCGTCGTCTTCGATCCCGGCTTTCCGCTGCACTGGCGCGTGATCGACCGAAAGGAGCCCTGATGTTTGGCAACAGCTTTCCCCCGGACGCCGAGATGGCGCGGCTGACCGCCCGGATGCTCCTCGAGATCAAGGCGGTGCACTTCCGCCGCGACGAACCCTACAGGCTGACCTCGGGGCTCGCCTCGCCGGTCTACATCGACTGCCGCAAGCTCATCTCCTACCCGGCGGTGCGCTCGGCGCTGATGGACTTCGCCTGCGCCAAGCTCCTCCGCGACGCCGGCTTCGCCCGCTTCGACGCGGTGGCGGGGGGCGAGACCGCGGGCATCCCCTTCGCCGCCTGGATCGCCGAGCGGCTGGCGCTGCCGATGCTCTACGTGCGCAAGAAGCCCAAGGGCTTCGGCCGCGACGCCCAGATCGAGGGCGCGATGGCCGAGGGCAGCCGGGTCCTGCTGGTGGAGGATCTCACCACCGACGGCGGCTCGAAGGTGCGCTTCGCCGAGGCGCTTCGCGCCGCCGGCGCCGAGGTGTCGCACACCTTCGTCGTCTTCTTCTACGGCGTCTTCGCCTCAACCGAGGCGGGGCTGCTCGAGCACGGGCTGCGGCTGCACTACCTGGCGACCTGGCGCGACGTTCTCGCCGAGGCCCGAGCGGGAGCGCATTTCGACCCGAGCACGCTGGCTGAAGTCGAGGCCTTTCTCGCGCATCCGCTGGACTGGTCGGCAGCCAACGGCGGCGCCGAGGTCGCGACCCTCTGAGGAACCCCTGCGGAACCCGGCAAAACACGTTGGCTTGGTGAAGATGAAGCGAAATGCGTTTCTTCATTCCCTTTTTTATCAATTAGATAGCAGGAATTTCACGCGTGTTACGCGGTGGAACTCCAGCCATGCTGACCCCGGGCACGCGCTTTGCGGAGGTCTCTCTGACGCCACCCCGCCGCAAGACGCCACGGTACGCCCGGGCGTCCTCTGCTCCGCTATCGCGAGCGATGAGGCCGCCGGTACGGGGCCCCTCTTGATCGCGACGGCGGATTGGTAATACTCCACGGGCCGAAAGGCCGCTTTGGGAGGAGCGATCGCAAGGGCCACGACGACCGACGGCGCCACGAAGGACGCTGCGGCCGGAAACGCTTAGGGGCCGCATCAGGCCAGGAACCGCAGATGACCCTTCCCCTCCACTCCCTTCCGGGCCCGACTTCTCGGTCTGCCGATCCCGAGACGCTCGCCAAGGAGATCGTCGACCGCCTGACCTACCGGGTCGGCAAAGACCCCAAGGTCGCCAAACCGCACGACTGGCTGCAGGCGGTGATCCTGATCACCCGCGACCGGGCCATCGAGTACTGGATGAACGCGACGCGCACGACTTATCTCGATGGCGAGAAACGGGTCTACTACCTAAGCCTCGAGTTCCTGATCGGCCGCCTGATGCGAGACGCGGTCTCGAACCTGGGGCTGCTCGACCAGATGCGCGAGGGGTTGAAGCTGCTCGACGTCGACTTCGACGAGATCGCCGAGCTCGAGGCCGATGCGGCGCTCGGCAACGGCGGCCTGGGGCGGCTCGCGGCCTGTTTCATGGAGAGCATGGCGACGGTTGGAGTGCCGGCCTACGGCTACGGCATCCGCTACCGCCACGGCCTCTTCCGCCAGGAGATCGTCGACGGCAACCAGGTGGAGCTTCCCGAGACCTGGCTCGAGCACGGCAATCCGTGGGAATTCGACCGGCGCGAAGCGGCCTACGACGTCGGCTTCGGCGGGTCGGTCGAGTACCACGAGCCGGACGGGCGGGTCGAACGCTACGTCTGGAAGCCGGCAGAGCGGGTCAAGGCCACGGCCTACGACACGCCGATCGTCGGATGGCGCGCAGCGCGGGTCAACACGCTCAGGCTCTGGAAGGCCGATCCGATCGACCCGATCCGGCTCGACGCCTTCAACGCCGGCGACCACATCGGCTCGCTGACCGAGTCGAACCGCGCCGACGCGCTGACCCGCGTGCTCTACCCAGCCGACGCCTCGCCCGCAGGACAGGAGTTGCGGCTGCGGCAGGAGTACTTCTTCTCGTCGGCGTCGATCCAGGACATCCTGCGGCGGCACAAGCAGCAGTACGGCCGCTTCGACAATCTCAGCGAGAAAGTCGCGATCCAGCTCAACGACACCCATCCGGCGGTCGGCGTCGCCGAGCTGATGCGGCTCCTGATCGACGTCAACGAGCTGGATTTCGACGAGGCCTGGGACCTGACCCGGGGCACGATCGGCTATACCAATCACACGCTGCTGCCCGAGGCGCTGGAGACCTGGCCGGTGCCGCTCTTCGAGCGGCTGCTGCCGCGTCACATGCAGATCATCTACGAGATCAATGCGCGCCTGCTGAAGGAGGCGCGTGTCGTACACAAGATGGACGAGGAGGAGATCCGCAAGGTCAGCCTGATCGACGAGACCGGTCAGCGCCGCGTGCGCATGGGAAATCTCGCCTTCGTCGGGGCGCACTCGATCAACGGCGTCGCGGCGATGCACTCCGACCTCCTAAAGGTCACGATCTTCAAGGATCTGAACCGGATGTATCCGGATCGGATCAACAACAAGACCAACGGCATCACGCCGCGCCGCTGGCTCATGCAGTGCAATCCCGAACTGACCAGGCTCATCGCCGACACCATCGGCGATCGCTTCCTCGACGACATCGAGGCGCTGCGCGATCTGGAGCCCTTTGCCAAGGATCGGGCATTCCAGGACGCCTTCGCCAAGGTGAAACGACACAACAAGGAGCGGCTCACCAAGGTGGTGCGCGACCGCATGGGCATCCGGCTGGACCCCAGCTCGCTCTTCGATATCCAGATCAAGCGCATCCACGAATACAAGCGCCAGCTCTTGAACATCATCGAGACGGTGGCGCTCTACGATCAGATCCGCTCGCATCCGGAACAGAACTGGGTGCCGCGCGTAAAGATCTTCGCGGGCAAGGCGGCGCCAACCTATCACAACGCCAAGCTGATCATAAAGCTCGCGAACGATGTTGCGCGGGTCATCAATTCGAACCCAACCGTCCGCAGCGTGCTGAAGGTGGTGTTCGTGCCGAACTACAACGTGAGCCTTGCGGAAATCCTGGTGCCCGCGGCCAACTTGTCGGAGCAGATTTCGACGGCCGGCATGGAGGCGTCGGGCACCGGCAACATGAAGTTCGCGCTGAACGGCGCCATCACGATCGGGACGCTCGACGGCGCAAACGTCGAAATCCGCGAGGCGGTCGGGCCGGAGAACATCATCATCTTCGGAATGACCGCCGAGGAGGTCGAGGCAAAACGGTCTGGCGGCCACGACCCCCGCGCCGTCATCGAAGGCTCGCACGAGCTGAGCCAGGCGCTGAGCGCGATCTCATCGGGCGTGTTCTCGCCCGACGACCCGGGTCGCTACCGCGACCTGGTCGGTGGCCTCTACCAGCACGACTGGTTCATGGTCGCGACCGATTTCGATGCCTACGCCAGGGCGCAGCGTGAGGTGGACGCACTCTGGACCGATCCTGCCGGATGGTGGGAAAAGGCGGTCCTCAATACCGCCCGGATGGCCTGGTTCTCGTCGGACCGGACCATCCGGCAATACGCGCAAGACATCTGGGGCATCCCTCTATAGCCTCTGCAAAACAAGACTACCCGGGAGGAACACGCCGGTGAGCAAACAGCCCGCGACACCCAAGAAGTCCGCTCCCAAGCCCTCCGGCTTGCTCGATGATGGCGAAATCCAGGCCATCGTTTCTGGGACGCACGGCGACCCGTTTGCCGTCCTCGGCGTGCAGGAGACAGGCGGCGGCCTCGTTGCGCGCGCTTTCGTGGACGGCGCAGAAGAGCTCGAGGCGTTCACCCTGGCCGACGAGCCTGCGGGCAATCTCACCCGGCGGCACGACGCCGGCTTCTTCGAAGGGCCGCTCGAGGTCAAGGAGCGCCAGCCGCTCAAGTATCGTGCGCGCAACGCCGGCGGCGATTGGTGGGTCGTGGATGCCTACTCGTTCGGGCCGGTACTCGGGCCGATGGATGACTACTTCATCCGCGAGGGCAGCCACCTCCGGCTCTTCGACAAGATGGGCGCGCATCCGATCCACCACGAGGGCGCCGACGGCGTGCATTTCGCGGTCTGGGCGCCCAATGCCCGTCGGGTTTCGGTGGTCGGCGACTTCAACGCCTGGGATGGGCGGCGGCACGCAATGCGCCTGCGCCGTGACACCGGCATCTGGGAAATCTTCGTTCCGGGCGTGCAGGTCGGCCTGCCCTACAAGTACGAGATCATCGGCCCCGACGGTGCTCGCCTGCCGCTCAAGGCCGACCCGTTCGCTCGCGCCTCGGAGCTCAGGCCGGCGACCGCGTCGGTGGTCGCGGCCGAGCTCGCGCACGATTGGGGAGACGCGCCGCACCGGGAGTTCTGGGCCGAGGCGGATGCGCGGCGCCAGCCGATCTCGATCTACGAGGTGCATGCCGGGTCGTGGCAGCGGGACGGCGAGCGGTTCCTGAGCTGGGACGAGCTCGGCGACCGGTTGATCCCCTACGTGGCCGACATGGGCTTCACGCACATCGAGTTCATGCCGATCACCGAACACCCCTACGACCCGTCGTGGGGCTACCAGACCACCGGGCTCTATGCGCCGACCGCGCGGTTCGGCCCGCCGGAGGGGTTCGCGCGGTTCGTCGACGGCGCGCACCGGGCCGGCATCGGGGTGATCCTCGACTGGGTGCCGGCGCACTTTCCGACCGACGCCCACGGTCTCGCGCATTTCGACGGCACGGCGCTCTACGAGCACGCCGACCCGCGGCAGGGCTTCCATCCCGACTGGAATACCGCGATCTATAACTTCGGACGCCAGGAAGTCTTCAGCTACCTCATCAACAATGCGCTCTACTGGACTGAAAAGTTTCACATAGACGGCCTGAGAGTCGACGCGGTGGCGTCGATGCTCTATCTCGACTACTCGCGCAAGGAAGGCGAGTGGGTCCCGAACAAGTACGGCGGCCGCGAGAACCTCGAGGCGGTGGCGTTCCTGCAGGCGATGAACCGGGCGGTTTATGGCAAGCACCCGGGGCGCGTCACCTTCGCAGAGGAATCGACCTCCTGGCCCAAGGTCAGCGCGCCGGTCTACGACGGTGGGCTCGGCTTCGGCTTCAAGTGGAATATGGGCTGGATGCACGATACTCTACAGTACCTCGCCCAGGAGCCGATCTACCGCAAGTACCACCAGAACGACCTGACCTTCGGGCTGCTCTACGCCTTCAGCGAGAATTTCGTGCTGCCACTCAGCCACGACGAGGTGGTGCACGGCAAGGGCAGCCTGCTCGGCAAGATGGCGGGTGACGGTTGGCAGAAGTTCGCGAACCTGCGCGCCTACTACGCCTTCATGTGGGGCTATCCCGGCAAGAAGCTGATCTTCATGGGGCAGGAATTCGCGCAGGGCGCCGAGTGGTCGGAGTCGCGCGGCCTCGACTGGTGGCAGCTCGATCTCGACCCGCACCGTGGCGTGCAGGCGCTGGTCCGCGACCTCAACAAGCTCTACTCCCGCACGCCGGCGCTGCACCAGCGCGACTGCGAGGCCGAGGGCTTCGAGTGGCTGATCGCCGACGACAGCGAGAACTCGGTCTTCGCCTGGCTGCGCAAGGCACCGGGCCAGCCACCGGTCGCGGTGATCTCGAACTTCACGCCGGTGCCGCGGATCGGCTACGGCGTGCCGCTGCCGCAAGCGGGGCGTTGGCGCGAGATCCTGAACACCGACGCGGCGGGCTACGGCGGCACCAGCATGGGCAACATGGGCGGGGTCACGGCCGAGGCGGGCGAAGGCGGCGGTCCGCACGCGTCCGTGACCCTGCCGCCGCTGGCGACGATCTGGCTTGAACTCGAAACGGGCGCCTGAAGCGCAGCCCGGCAACGATGGCGAGGGAGGGTGCCTTGGAAAAACGGAATGCGCCGCTGGCGCGCGACGCGATGGCTTACGTGCTGGCCGGCGGCCGCGGAAGCCGGCTGAAGGAGCTGACCGACCGGCGCGCCAAACCGGCGGTCTATTTCGGCGGCAAGACCCGCATCATCGACTTCGCGCTGTCGAACGCGCTCAATTCGGGCATCCGCCGCATCGGCGTCGCCACCCAGTACAAGGCCCACAGCCTGATCCGCCACCTGCAGCGCGGCTGGGACTTCCTCCGGCCCGAGCGCAACGAGAGCTTCGACATCCTGCCGGCCAGCCAGCGCGTCTCCGAGACCCAGTGGTACGAAGGCACCGCCGACGCGGTGTTCCAGAACCTCGACATCATCAACGACTATGAGCCGGAGTTCATGGTGATCCTCGCCGGGGACCACATCTACAAGATGGACTACGAGGTGATGCTGCAGCAGCACGTCGACAGCGGCGCCGACGTGACCGTCGGCTGCCTCGAAGTGCCGCGGATGGAGGCCGTAGGCTTTGGGGTGATGCACGTCGACGAGCACGACACCATCACTGCCTTCGTCGAGAAGCCGGCCGACCCGCCCGGCATTCCCGGCCAGCCCGACATGGCGCTGGCCTCGATGGGCATCTACGTCTTCCGGACCAGGTTTCTTGCCGACCTGCTCCGGCGCGACGCCGAGACGCCGGGGTCGAGCCGCGACTTCGGCAAGGACCTCATCCCCTACATCGTCGAGCACGGCAAAGCCGTGGCGCACCGCTTCGGCGCCTCCTGCGTGCGGTCGAGCACCGAGGCCGTGGCCTACTGGCGCGACGTCGGCACCGTCGACGCCTACTGGGAGGCCAACATCGACCTCACCGACATCATTCCCGAACTCGACCTCTACGAGACCGTCTTGGCCGATCTGGACCTATGCCGAGATCAAGCCGCCCGCCAAGTTCGTCCACGACGAGGACGGGCGGCGCGGGTCCGCGGTGTCGAGCCTCGTCTCGGGCGACTGCATCGTCTCGGGCGCGAGTCTGCGGCGGACGCTGCTCTTCACCGGGGTGCGGGCGAACTCCTACTCGTATCTCGAGGAGGCCGTGGTGCTGCCCGACTGCACCATCGCCCGCAATGTCCGCCTGCGCAAAGTCGTGCTCGACCGCGGCGTCAACATCCCCGAGGGCCTCGTGGTGGGAGACGATCCGGCACTCGACGCCAGGCGCTTCCGCCGCACCGAGGCCGGCGTCTGCCTCATCACCCAGCAGATGATCGATCGCCTCGACACCTGATGCGTGTCCTTTCGGTCACCTCCGAAATCTACCCGCTGATCAAGACCGGCGGGCTGGCCGACGTCGCGGGCGCCTTGCCCCCGGCGCTGGCCGCCCGCGGCATCGACGTTGCGCACGCTGGTCCCGGGTTATCCGGCGGTGATGTCCAAGCTCGGCGATGCACGCCTCGTTCACGAGTACCCCTCGCTTCTGGGCGTGCCGGCCCGGCTCCTCGCTGCCGAGGTCGCAGGGCTCCAGCTCTTCGTGATCGACAGCCCGCCGCTCTACGACCGGGCAGGCGGTCCATACGGTGATCCGGTCGACTATCCCGACAACTGGCGCCGCTTCGGCGCGCTCGGCCGTGTCGCGGTCGACCTCGCCATGGGCTTCGCGCCCGAATTCCTGCCCGACATCCTGCACGCCCACGACTGGCAGGCCGGCCTCGCGCCGGCCTACCTGCGCTACTATGGGGTCGCGCGGCCGTCGGTGATGACGATCCACAACATCGCCTTCCAGGGCTGGTTCCCGCCCGGCGTCTTCAGCGCGCTGGAACTGCCGCCACACGCCGTCGGCGTCGACGGCGTCGAATACTATGGCGGCGTCGGCTACCTGAAGGCCGGCCTCGCCCACGCCAGCGCCATCACCACAGTCAGCCCGACCTACGCCGAGGAGATCAAGACGCCGGAGTTCGGCATGGGGCTGCAGGGTCTGATCGCCGACAGGTCGTCCGTGCTGCACGGCATCGTCAACGGCATCGACACCGGCACCTGGGACCCCGAAACCGACCCGCTGCTCGCAGCACCCTACTCGGCCAAGAAGCTCCAGGGCCGCACCGCCAACCGCGCCGCGGTCGAGGCGCGGTTCGGCCTCCAGGCCGATGACGCCGCCCTCTTCGTCCTGGTCAGCCGGCTGACCTACCAGAAGGGCATCGACCTGCTCGCCTGGATCACCGCGGCCGACATCGTTCGCGCCGGCCACAAGCTCGCGGTCCTCGGCAGCGGCGATCCCGGTCTCGAGACGACGTTCCGCGATCTCGCCGCCGAGTTCCCCGGCCGCGTCGGCACCGTCATCGGCTACGATGAGGCGCTCTCGCACCTTTTGCAGGGCGGCGGCGACGCCATCCTGATCCCGTCGCGCTTCGAGCCCTGCGGCCTCACCCAGCTCTACGGCCTGCGCTACGGCTGCGTGCCGATCGTCGCCCGGGTCGGCGGACTTGCTGACACGGTGATCGATTCCAACATCGCCGCGCTGAACGCCGGCGCCGCCACCGGCTTCCAGTTCGCCCCCGTTGACGCCGCCCCGCTGGCCGCCGCCATCCGCCGGGCCACGGCGATTATGCGCACACCCGCCTGGACCGCGATCCAGCGCCAGGGCATGAAGGCCGACGTCTCATGGGACCGCAGCGCCGCGCTTTACGCCGATCTCTACGCCTCCCTCCTGCCGGCAGGAAAATCATGATCGACACCCACGCCACCAAGCCGTTCGACGACCAGAAGCCCGGCACCTCCGGCCTGCGCAAGAAGGTGCCGCATTTCCAGCAGCCGCACTACGTCGAGAACTTCATCCAGTCGATCTTCGACAGCCTCGAGGGCTTCGAGGGCAAGACGCTGGTGATCGGCGGCGACGGCCGCTACTTCAACCGCGAGGTGATCCAGATCGCGCTGAAGATGGCCGCCGCGAACGGCTTCGGCCGGGTGCTGGTCGGCCGCGGCGGCATTCTCTCGACGCCCGCCGCCAGCCACGTCATCCGCAAGAACCACGCCTTCGGCGGCATCATCCTCTCGGCCAGCCACAATCCCGGCGGCCCAACCGAGGATTTCGGCATCAAGTACAACACCGGCAACGGCGGCCCGGCGCCCGAGCGGATCACCGAGGCGATCTTCGACCGCTCGCGCGAGATCGACGAGTTCAAGATGCTCGCCGCGCCGGACCTCGACCTCGACCGGCTCGGCACCCAACAACTCGGACCGATGACGGTCGAGGTGATCGACCCGGTCGCCGATTACGCCGCGCTGATGCAGACGCTCTTCGACTTTCCGGCGATCGCCGCGATGTTCGATGGCGGTTTCCGCATGGCCTTCGACGCGATGCACGCCGTCACCGGACCCTATGCCACCGAGATCCTCGAAAATCAGCTGGGCGCCCCGCCGGGGACCGTGCGCAACGGCACGCCTCAGCCGGATTTCGGCGGCCACCACCCCGACCCGAACCTCGTCCACGCCAAGTCGCTCTACGACGAGATGATGGGGGCGGACGCTCCCGATTTCGGCGCCGCCTCCGACGGGGACGGCGATCGCAACCTGATCATCGGCCGCGGCGTCTTCATCACCCCGTCCGACTCGCTCGCCATGCTCGCCGCCAACGCCCACCTCGCGCCCGGCTATTCGCAAGGCCTCGCCGGGATCGCCCGCTCGATGCCGACGAGCGCCGCCGCCGACCGGGTCGCCGAGAAGCTCGGCATCGGCATGTACGAGACGCCGACCGGCTGGAAGTTCTTCGGCAATCTCCTCGACGCCGGCCTCGCCACCATCTGCGGCGAGGAGAGCGCGGGCACCGGCTCGAACCACGTCCGCGAGAAGGACGGGCTCTGGGCGGTGCTGCTCTGGCTCAACATCCTCGCCGCGCGCAAGGAGAGCGCCATGGCGATCGTCGAGGCGCACTGGCAGGAATACGGCCGCAACTACTATGCCCGCCACGACTACGAGGGCATCGACACCGCCGCCGCCAACGGTCTGATCGACGCGCTGCGCGCCCGCCTCCCCGCCCTGCCCGGCACCGAAGTCGAAGGCCTGACCGTCGCCGAGGCCGACGACTTCGCCTATCACGACCCGGTCGACGGCTCGACCTCGTCGAAGCAGGGCATCCGCATCCTCTTCGAAGGCGGCAGCCGGGTGGTGTTCCGCCTGTCCGGCACCGGCACGTCGGGTGCGACGCTGCGCGTCTACATCGAGCGCTACGAACCCAGATCTGGCCGCCTGGGCCTCGAGACCTCCGACGCCTTGGCCGACCTGATCGCCGCCGCCGAGGCCCTGGCCGGCATTCGCGAGCGCACCGGCCGCGCCGAGCCGGACGTGATCACCTGACGAGCGCCGCCGCCCCGCTCGGTGCGACGCCGACCGCCGGCGGCCTACGCGTCGCGGTCTGGTCGGGAACCGCCGAGCGCCTCTGGTTGTGTCCGTTCGACGGCGACCGCGAGCTCGCCCGGATCGCGCTCGCTCGCGGCCCCGACGGCACGTTCACCGCAACCGTTCCGGGCCTCGGCGTCGGCGCCCGCTACGGCCTGCGCTCCGACGGGCCGTACGATCCCGGGCGCGGCCTATGGTTCGATCCCGCGAAACTCCTCGTCGACCCCTACGCGGTCGCCCTCGACCGGCCCTTTGTGTACGATCCCCGCCTTGCGGCGCCGCGCGAAGCCGGCATCGACACCGCCGCGCTGGTGCCGAAGGCCGTGGTCACCGCCTTGCCGCCGCTCCGCAAGCCCCCGCCGCCGCTCTTCCGGCCCGGCGGCTTCATCTACGAGGCCGGCGTGAGGGCGTTCACCATGCGCCACCCCGAAGTGCCCGAGGCGCAGCGCGGCACCGTCGCCGCTCTGGCGTGCCCTGCCATCCTCGACCATCTCACGCGCCTCGGCGTCGATGCCGTCGAGCTGATGCCGATCGCCGCCTGGATCGACGAGCGGCATCTCGGGCCGCTGGGGCTGACCAACGGCTGGGGCTACAACCCAGTCGTGACCATGGCGCCCGATCCGCGGCTCTGCCCCGGCGGCATGGCCGAGCTCGCGGCCACCGTGGCCACGCTGCGCGACGCTGGGATCGGGACGCTCCTCGACGTCGTCTTCAACCACACCGGCGAGAGCGACGCGCACGGACCGACGCTCTCGCTGCGCGGGCTCGACGGTCAGGCGTACTTCCAGTGCGACGCTCACGGCCATCTCGTCAACGACGCCGGCACCGGCAACACCTTGGCCTGCAATCACCCGGCCACCCGCCAGCTCGTCCTCGACAGCCTACGGCATTTCGTCGGCTACGCCGGCGTCGACGGCTTTCGGTTCGACCTCGCAACAGTACTCGGGCGAAGCGCCGAGGGGTTCTCGCCCGAGGCGCCGCTCCTGCGCGAAATTGCAGAGGACCCGCTCCTGGCCGACCGGATCATGATCGCCGAGCCCTGGGACCTCGGCCCCGGCGGCTACCAGCTCGGCAACTTCCCTCCGTCGTGGCTCGAATGGAACGACCGCTACCGCGACCGGGTCCGCCGCTTCTGGCGCGGCGACAGCCACATGCTCGGTCCTTTCGCCACGGCACTCGCCGGCTCGTCCGACCTCTACCGCCCGCCGATGAGCCGCAGCGTCAACTTCATCGCCGCCCACGACGGCTTCACGCTCGCCGATCTCGTCGCCTACCGCAACAAGCACAACGCGGCCAACGGCGAGCACAACCAAGATGGCCACGGCGACAACCACTCCTGGAACAACGGCGTCGAGGGCGCGACCGAAGATGCCGCGGTCATCGCCGGACGCAAGCGCGACGTCCGCGCGCTCCTCGCCACGCTCTTCGCGTCCCGCGGCACGATCATGCTGACCGCGGGCGACGAGTTCGGCCGCAGCCAGGGCGGCAACAACAACGCTTACGCCCAGGACAACGCCACGACCTGGCTCGACTGGGAAGGCCGCGACCGCGATCTCGAGAGCTTCGCCGCCGGCCTCGCGGCCTTTCGCCGCGCGCATCCGGAGCTGGCCGGTCCGACGCTCCTGACCGGCGAGAGCGGGCCGGACGGCTTGCCCGACGTGACGTGGCTGACCCCCGGCGGCACCGCCAAGACCGCCACGGACTGGGAGGACGCCCGCGGCCCCGCCTTGGCCATGCTCCTCGCCAGGGATGGCGCCCGCCTCGCGATCCTCGTCAACCGGAGCTGGCACGAAGTGCGCTTCCACCTCCCTGAGCGCCCCGGTCACGCCTGGAGCCCGTCGGCGGACCACGGCGTCATGGTCGGACCTCGCGCCGTCGCCTTCGTAGCCGAGAGAGCCGCCGCCGGCGACACTCCGCCGCGCCGGAAACGTTCGCGTGCCCGCCCCCTTGAGCCGGCGGGCCGGGCACCGTAGATCAGGCCGTCACGTCAAATCCCCGCCGAGCCAAGGAACGCATGGACCGCCGAACGCTTCTCACCGCCGCAATCGCCGGTCTCTTCGGCAGCCGCCTCCCGCTGATGGTGAGCCTTGCCTCAGCGCAGGACGCTCCTGCCCCGTTCACCTTCGATACCGTGATCGCCCGCGCCCGCCGCGCGGCGGGGATGCCCTACGTGCGGCCGCTGATGAAGATGACCGAGCCGTTCGCCGACCTCAAGTACGACCAGTTCCGCGCCATCCGGTTCCGCGACGACAAGCGGCTGTTCGCAGACGGCCGAGGCTTTCAGATGGAGCTGCTGCCGCCGGGCTTCTCGTTCCAGGACAAGATCGAGATCAACGTGGTCCGTGACGGCGTCGCCACGCCGGTGCCGTTCTCGACCGACTACTTCGCCTTCGCCGAGGACCATTTCCCCTACGCCAACGGCGCGGCGCCGGAGGGCCTCGCCGATGACATGGGCTTCAGCGGCCTGCGTTTCCGTCACCCGCTGAACCGCCCCGGCGTCTGGGACGAGTTCGCGGTTTTCCAGGGCGCGAGCTACTTCCGCGCCGTGGCGCACGGCACCTACTACGGACTGTCCGCGCGCGGCCTCTCGATCGGCACCGGCGGCCCCGAGCCGGAGGAGTTCCCGATCTTCACCGCGTTCTGGGTGCAGGAGCCGCAGCCCGGCGACCAGGTGCTGCGCATGAGCGCGATGCTCGACAGCGACTCGGTGGCGGGCGCCTTCGACTTCTCGATCGAGCCCGGGGCCGATACCGTCATGCAGATCCGCGCGGTGCTCTTCCCGCGGCGCGACGTCGCGACCGTCGGCATTGCCCCGCTCACGTCGATGTACTTCTTCGGCCCCGACCGGCGCGACGACGTCGACGACTTCCGCAACGCCGTGCACGACAGCGACGGCCTGAGGATGGTCAACGGCTCGGGCGAGCGGCTGTGGCGGCCGCTGCGGAACCCTTCGGCCATCGAGACCTCGGCCTTCAGCGACGAGAACCCGCGCTCCTTCGGGCTGAACCAGCGCGCCCGCAGCTTCGACGACTACGAGGATGCCGAGACCCACTACGAGAAGCGACCGAGCGCCTGGGTCGAGCCCGGAGAGGGCTGGGGCAACGGCTGGGTAATGCTAATCGAAATCCCGAGCGGCGACGAGTTCACCGACAACATCGTGGCGTTCTGGCGGCCGCAGACGCCGCTCGCCGCCGGGTCGGAAAACAACTTCTCGTACCGGCTGACCTGGGGGCTGACCCAGGACGAGGAACTGCCGCTCGCCCGCATCGTCGCGACCCGCAGCGGCCTGTCGATCCTCGACGCCCGCGAGCGGGTCTTCGTCGTCGACTTCGACCTCGGCCTGATCGACTTCGCCAGCCTCGAGCCGAAGCTCGAGACCAGCGCCGGGGAGTCCAAGGCGCTGACGCTGTCGCTGCTGCCCGGCGGCGAGACCGCCCGCGTCGCCTTCCATTTCGTGGCCGGCGATCTGCCCTCCGCCGAGTTCCGCCTCTGGCTCGACAGCCACGACACCAAGGCCTCCGAAATCTGGCTCTACCGCTGGAGCAAGTAGCCGCACCGCCACCGCCGCGGGCAACCGAGCGGCCTTCATACGCCCTTGAACGCGTGCGCCCTGCTGGCGGCAGCAGCCGCCCTCCTCCGTCGGCCGCCCGCCCGGTCAGCCCCGGCGGGCGCGCTCCGGCGCAACCGGCGGCCACATCCGCGCCACCACGCCGTCCCTCCGGACGAAGCCGTGGTAGATGGCGCCGCCGACATGCATGGCAATCAGGATCAGCAGGATCACCGCGGAAACCTCGTGCACCGTCGAGGCGATCTTCGACACCCCTTCCGCCTTGGGCAGCAGCGGCGGGATGCCGAGCGCCCGCAGCCCCTCGATGGGAAAGCCGCCGGTGGTGACCCGGACATAGCCGCTGACCGCCTGGACGATCAGGAAGGTGTAAAGGCCGATATGGACGAGGCCCGCGATGCGCTGCTGGAACGGCGGCACCTCGGCCGGCAGCGGAGGCGGCGGGCTCGCCTGCCGCCAGGCGAGACGCAGCAGGACGACGACAAGCACCACCGGCCCGAGGCTCTTGTGCAGGATGAAGAGCGGGTCCTGCATCCCGCGCGGGATGTCTTGTATCATGATCAGCCCGACCGGTATCATCACCAGCACCAGCAGCACGGTGGTCCAGTGAAACAGTCGCGCCAGGGTCCCGTACCCCATGCTTCGCTCCCCGAGGCTGTTGCTCCCATCGGCACTCTAGCAGAACCCGGCCGCCCGGCCAGACGCCGATGAGCGACGCCCGCGCCGGCGCTCCGACACTCGCCGGGCCGCGCCGGAGCGCGGTTCCCGTCCTCTTCGCGGTGGGCCTCGGGGTGGCGTGGGCGCTGGCCACCCTGCCCTTCACCGAGCCCGCCCCCCGGATCGTCGGGCTCGGGTCTATACGCGCTCGCCGCTGCCGTCGTGCTCGAAAGGCTCGGCCCTTACCACCCGCATGAGCGGTTCGGCTTCGGCAACGGCATCACGCTCGTGCGCGCCGGCGGCGCCAGCGTCGTCGCGGCGCTCGCGGTCGAGCCCGGCCTGATCGCCGGGAGCGCCGGCTGGGCGGCGCTGGCGGGGATCGCAGCACTCCTCGCGCTCGACGGCATCGACGGCTGGGCGGCTCGGCGGTGGCGGCAGGCCTCGGCTTTCGGCGCCCGGTTCGACTTGGAAGTCGACGCCGGGCTGATCCTCGGGCTGGCGCTGATCGCCGCAGGTCTCGGCAAAGCCGGCCCCTGGATTCTCGGCTTGGGGCTCCTGCGCTACGGCTTCGTCGCCGGCGGTCTGCTCTGGCCGGCGCTGGCGCGGCCGCTGCCGCCGCTACGGCGGCGAAGGGCCGTCTGCGCCGTGCAGGTGGCGACGCTCGGGCTGCTGCTGTCGCCACCGCTCGTGCCACCGGTCTCGTCCCTGCTCGCGGCGACCGCGTTCGCGGCGCTCGTCTGGTCCTTTGCGGCCGACGTCCGCTGGCTGGCCCGGCGGTGAGGGGCGACCTGCGCCGCTGGGGCGGGCTCGTTCGCTCGCTCGTCATCTACCGCGCCCGGTTCTGGCGCATCGCGCGGCAGGCGCGGTTCTATCGCGGCATCGTCGGCCCCGGCGATCTCGCCTTCGACATCGGCGCCCATGCCGGCAACCGGACCCGGGCGCTCGTCGCCGCCGGCGCGCGCGTGGTGGCGCTCGAGCCGCAGCGGCTCTTCCACGCCTTCCTCCGCCTCGACCTGCCCGCGGGGGTCACGCTCCTGCCGCTCGCCGCCGGCCGCGCACCGGGCCGGGCAGAGCTCGCGGTGTCGCGGCTCCACCCGACCGTCTCGTCGCTGGCGTCGGGCTTCGCAGGCCGCATGGCCGGCGTTCCGGGCTTCGGCGCGGTGCGCTGGGACGCCGCCGAGACCGTCGAGGTCACGACCATCGACGCGCTGATCGCGGCGCACGGCCTGCCGCGCTTCATCAAGATCGACGTCGAGGGCTTCGAGGCAGAGGTGCTGGCGGGCCTGGCGCAACCGGTGCCCTGGGTGGCCTTCGAGGTCCTGCCGGCCGCGCTCGACACCGCCCGGGCCTGCGTCGCGCGGCTGGCGGCGCTCGGCGACTACGAGTTCAACCTCGTTCACGGCGAGGAAAGGGCCTTCGCGCTCGAGCCCTGGCTCGACGGACCCGGCATCGCCGCGGCGCTCGAGCGGTTCGCCTGCGACGGCCGCCCGGGCGATGTCTATGCGCGGCTGCCGCCCCCCCGTGGCTAGGCCCGGACGCCTGCGCTGGATCGTCGGCGCGCTTCTGGCGCTCCTGATCCTCGACCTGATCCTGGCGCTGCCCGCCTTGCCGGTGCTGCTGGCCCCGGCCGCGCTGCTGCGCGTGCCTCTGGAACTGCCCGCGATCGTGCTGCTGCTTGTCGCGGTGCCGCGCTTCGTCGTGCTGCCGCTCAGGGCCGTGCTGACCGGGGCGCTCACAGTCATCGGCGTCCTGAAGCTCGCCGACATCGGCGCCGAGATCGCCTACCTGCGCCCGTTCAACCCGGTGCTGGACCAGGAGCTGGTGCCGGCCGCCTGGCGGCTCGCCCGCGGCACGTTCGGCTTGCCCGGAACCCTCGCCGCCGCGCTGGGCCTCGTGGCGGCGGTGGCGGTGGTTGCCGGGCTGGTCTGGTGGGCGACCGGCTGCATCGCCCACCTCGCGCCGCGCTCCCGCGGCAGGGTCGCCGGCCTGGCGGTGGCCGCCGTGGCGCTGGTCGCACTCGACCTGACGCCCGCGGCCACGCGGTTCGATCCGCCCGGCAGCGCCAGCACCACACGGCTCGCCTGGGAGCACCTGCGCGACGGCTGGAACGCCCGCGGCGATCTCGCGCGCTTCCGGGCCGACGCCGTTGCGGACCCCTACGCCGCGCTGCCGCCCGAGGCGATCCTGCCCGACCTGCGCGGCACCGACGTCTTCGTGATCTTCATCGAATCCTACGGCCGCTCCGCGCTGGAGAACCCGCTCTACGCCCCGACCGTGACCGCGGCGCTCCACGACGACGAGGCCTTGCTGGCAAAGGCCGGGCTCGTCGCGCGCTCGGGCTGGCTCACCGCGCCGATGGTCGGCGGGCAGAGCTGGCTCGCCCATGCCAGCATCCTGTCCGGGCTCTGGATCGACAACCAGGGCCGGTACCGGGCGCTCCTCGACAGCCCGCGCCGCACGCTGATGCACCTCGCGCACAAGGCCGGCTGGGAGACCGCGGCGGTCGAGCCCGCGATCACCCTCGCCTGGCCCGAAGCGGACTACTTCGGCTACGACCGGGTGTTCGCCGCGGCCGATCTCGGCTACCGCGGGCTGCCGTTCAACTGGGTGACGATGCCCGACCAGTATACGCTCAGCGCCGTCGAGCAGCGCCTGCTGACCCCCGGGCCGCGCAAGCCGGTCTTCGTCGAGATGGCGCTGATCTCCTCGCACGCGCCATGGACGCCGATCCCGCCGATCCTGCCTTGGGACGCGGTGGGCGACGGCCGGGCCTTCGACCGCTTCGCGACCGCCGGCGACCCGCCGGACTTGGTCTGGCAGGACCAGGACCGCATCCGCAACCAGTACCGCCTGTCGCTCGACTACACCCTGCGCGTCCTCGGCGAGTTCGCCGCCCGCCATGCCGACCGGCCGCCGCTGATCGTGATGCTCGGCGACCACCAGCCGGCGGCCTTCGTCTCGCAGGACACCGTCAGACGTGACGTGCCGGTGCACGTCATCGGCGCGCCGGCCGATCTCGCGCGCCTCGACGGCTGGGGCTGGACGCCGGGGCTCGTGCCCGCCGCCGACGCGCCAGTCTGGGGCATGGACGCCTTTCGCGACCGCTTCCTCACCGCCTTCGGCACCGAAGCCGCGGCGCCCGGGCTGCACGCCGCCTCGCGCTGACGCCACTTTACGGACGGCCGCGGGGCGCTACTGTTGCGATGGCCGCCGTCGGCAACGGGCGGGTGACCGGGGGATACGTCATGGGCAGCCCAATGCAGCGCGCCGAGGTGACCGATGCGGTCTGGACGGCGCTCCTGTCGCTGCGCGCCGGACGCCGCAGCGCGCCGAGCGCCAGCTGGCCCGCCGCGGCGCGCGCGGCATGGGCGCTCTACGCTCCCGTTGCCGCCGACCGCCGGGGCGAGCCCTATGCCTTCGCCCAGGTCGGCCAGTCGCTCGACGGCCGCATCGCTACGCCTTCGGGCGACGCGACGGCGATCTCCGGCCCGGACGGGCTTTGCCACCTGCACCGCTGCCGGGCGCTGGCCGACGCGGTCGTCGTGGGCGTCAGGACTGCGCTCGCCGACGATCCCCGCCTGACGGTCAGGCTGGTCGCGGGCGAGAACCCGGCGCGGGTCGTCATCGACCCGCGCGGCCGGCTGCCGAACGACGCGCGGGTGCTCGACGCCGACGGCGCCCGGCGGGTGGTGATCCAAGCCTGCGACACGCCCCGACCCCCAGGCGTCGAGGTGATCCCGCTGCCCGCGGAAGGCGGCTGGATCGATCCCGCGGCGATCCTGCAGGCGCTGCATGCCCACGGCCTCAGCCGGGTCCTCGTGGAAGGCGGAGGCGTCACGATCGCGGGCTTTCTCGAAGCCGGCCTGCTGTCGCGGCTTCACGTCGCCATCGCGCCGGTAATTATCGGCGCCGGACCCTCGGGCCTGCGAACCACGCCGGTCGCGCGCCTCGCCGACGCGCTCCGGCCCGAGACCCACGTCTACGGGCTCGACAGCGACGTCGTCTTCGATTGCGCGCTGCAGCCGGGCGGCAGCGCCAGCAGATCGACATGGCCGATGGTGCAGCGCGCCGAGGCGCTGGCCGCCCGCCGCGCCTGACCCCAAGCCGCAGCGCCGGCCGCCCTTGCGATGCCCGCGACCAGCGCCTCCTGCAGCGGTCCGGGCCCTAGCCGCCACGGGCTCTCGGCCAGCGTCACGGCAAAGCCCCGCCGTTGCAAGGCCGCCGCCAGCGCCGCCGCGCCCGCCGGCGCCGAGCGCCGGACCGAAGCCCTTGTCCGAGCGCTGGTCCGCGTTGAAGGCGTCGCGCACCGCCGCGTCCCCGGGCAGGGCCGGCTCCCACGCCATCTGCCCGTCGTAGCTCAGCGCCGCATAGACGCCGACGCCCGCCTCCGCCAGCCGCTCCGCCAGCGCTTCAATCCAGCCGGCGGAGACGAGGTCGATCAGCGCTGAGGCGGTGACGAGGCGAACGCCAACCAGCGAAAGCCAGCTCAGATCGGCGAGATCGCCGGCGACTGTCTCGACGCCAGGCCCTCCGGCCAGCGCCAGCAGCGCCGGATCGCGATCGACGAGCCGCCAGCGCAGCCCCGGCACCCGTCCGGCGAAGGCGCGACAAGTGGCGCCGGTGCCGCAGCCAAGATCGAGCGCCAGCGGTGTCTCGAGGCCCGCAAGATGGCGCGACGCCGCCGCGAGGAGGCCGGGGTCGCGGGCGGCGGCATCTGCCGGCTCGCGGAGCGCGAGCCAGGCCGCATCGAAGCTCACGCCCTGGCCCGCCGCAGCGCACCCGCGACCAGCGCAGCGGTGTCGGTCCAGCACGGCAGCGCCTGGCCGGCGCACCACGCGGCCTCGGCCGCCGCGCGCCTCCGGGCCGGGTCGTCGAGCAGCGTGGCGAGACCCGCCGCGAAGGCGTCGACGTCACCCGGCGGTACCAGCGCGCCGGCAGCCGCGGGAACCAGCTCCGCGATCGCGCCGGCGTCGCAGGCCACCACCGGCAGGCCTTGCGACAGCGCCTCCGCGAATGCCATGCCGTAGCCTTCGTATTCGCTCGCCAGCGCGAAGAGATCGGCGCCGGCAATCTCCGTCCGGGTGTCCTCGACCGTGCCGACCAGCGCGATCCGGTCCTTGAGCCCCAGCGCCGCCACCTGCTGCGCCAGCGCCCGGGCGCAATCGGCATCGAGCGTCGCGGAGCCGAGGATCCGCGCCTGCCACGGACGATTGCGCAGCATCCCGAGCGCCGCGATCAGCACGTCGTGGCGCTTTCGCGGGATCAGCGAGCCGATGCTGAGGACGAGCGGCGGATCGCCTCTGCCCGGCGCACGCGGCGCCGGTGCGGTGCCGGGCGGCGCCACAGTGATCCGGCCCGGCGCGACGCCAAGTCCCGAGGCAAGCCGGCGGCCAGTCGCGGGGCTGGTGCAGACGACTTCGCGCACGTGGGCGAGCCCCTCGGCCTCGGCCGCGAGCAGCCGCGCCCGGTCTTTCTCGTCGAGCCCGCTCTCGTCGCCCAGCGGATGGTGCACCAGCGCCACCAGCCGCAGCCGTCCGGCCTCGGCCGCGAGCACCTCCGGCAGCACCCCGAAGCCCAGCCCGTCGCCGAGGACCAGCGCGCCGTCGGGCAGCGCCGCCAGCGCCGCCGCCGCTGCATCCCGCTCGGCCGCGTCCGGAAACGGCCAACGCGTGCCCGGCAGCGCCAGGTGGCGCACCTCCCAGCCCAGGGGCGGCAGCGCCGCGATCACCTGCCGGTCGTAACCATATCCTCCGGTCGGCGTCTCCAACCGGCCAGGGATCGCGAAATGCACGACGGTCAAGGCAGATCGGCCTCGTACCAGCCGCGCGCGACGTGGCTCTCGTGCAGCGTCACCCGCATCCGCCGCAGCCGCCCGCCGTCGCCCAGCCGTCCCGCCTGCGCTGCCGCGGCGAGGGTATCGAAGATGTGGCGGCTGAGGAACTCGGTCGTCGTCAGGCGTCCGGCGAAAACCTCGTCGAGATTGCGATAGCGCAGCGGTGCAAGCGCCTCGCCCAGCGCCTCGGTGGCGAGGCCGATGTCGACGACCAGCCCGTTCGCGTCGAGGTCCTCGCTGAAGAACGCCGCGTCCACGATGAAGGTCGCGCCGTGCATTGCCTGCGCCGGCCCGAACACCTCTCCGGGCAGGCTGTGGGCGATCATGATATGGTCGCGGACCTCTACGGCGAACATGGGCAGCTCCTCCTCAATAGGCCACACGGTGGCAGAGCGTGCCGGGACCGGCAAGGATCGACCCGTACTCCGCGGGCAGATCCTCGAAGCGGCTCTCGCCGCTGATCAGCGCATCGAGCGCGGGATCGGCGAGCAGCGCCAGCGCCGCCTCCAGCCGCCGGCGGTTGCTCCAGCGGGCCCGGCGCGCGGCGGGGACCATCCCGACCTGGCTCGCAACGAGCCGCAGCCTGCGGCTGTGGAACGCACCGCCGAGGCTCAGCGCCACCGGCCGGTCGCCGTACCAGCTCGCCTCGATCACCGTCGCCTCGACGCCGGCTGCCCGGAGTGCGGTGGCGAGCCCGGCCTCGCTGGCGCTGGCGTGGATGACGACGTCGCAGTCGGTCGGCGCCGCCTCGGGCGCTGCGAAGCGGCAGCCGAGCGCCGCGGCCAGGACGGCGCGCTCCGGGTTCACGTCGATCAGCGTCACCTCCGCCCCCGGCACCTGTGCGCAGAGCCAGCCCGCCAGCGCCCCGACCACTCCGGCGCCGACTACGGCGATGCGGTCGCAGGGCAACGCGCCCGCGTCCCAAACCACGGTGAGCGCGGTTTCCATGTTGGCGCCCAGCACCGCCCGCCCGGCAGGAACGCCGGCGGGCAAGGGCACCGCCATCGACGCCGGCGCCGCGAAGCGGTCCTGGTGCGGGTGCAGCACGAAGACGTCGCGCCCGATCGAGCTCGGCCGCTCCCTCGACGGCGCGCCCGACCGCGGCATACCCGTACTTCACCGGGAACGGGAAGTCGCCCTCCTGAAGCGGCGCCCGCATGCGTGCCCACTCGCGCCGCGGCACGCCGCCGCGAAAGACCAGCGCCTCGGTGCCGCGGCTGATGCCGCTGAACCGGGTCTCGACGACGACCTCGCCCGGGCGCGGGACAGCCACCGCGTCGCGGATCTCCGCCACCCCGGCGGCGGCCATCCAGAGCGCCCGCGCCATCACGCTGTGATCGTGGAAGTGAGTCGTTTGCCGGCGGCGGCGTCTCGCATCGTTACAACCTGCAATTGATCCATCGCTCGCGTAGCGCAAGCCTCCCGCCGCCGGAGCCTAGGTCGCCGGCCACCCGAAGCGCAAGATGTTGCCGGGAGGCGACAGTGCCCGTCAAATGCCGCAACGCAGCAACGCCCGGCATCATGCGGCGCACACGATTGTCACAGGTGCGTTATACTGACAACGTCGGACGTTGGGGCGAGCCCCGCCGCTGTGGGTGCCTCGTCGCCAGGGTCGCTTCATATGGGGGCGCGACCATGACACTTTTCGGCAAGCTGAAGTTCACGACGGCCCTGCTCGTCACCCTTTCGACGGCACCGGCCCTTTTCACCGCCGCAGCGGCGCAGGGGCTTCCTCCGATCAAGCGCGAGTTCTCGAACGGCAGCGTGCTGCAGTTCTACGGCCAGATCGACAAGGGCGTCCTCAACTACGACGACGGCATCGAGACCCAAACCTACAATCTGATCGACAACAACAACTCCAATACCCGCGTCGGCCTCAAGTACACTCAGTCTTTCGGCGACTGGAAATTCGAGAACACCAACGAATTCGCCTACGCGCCTTATTCGACTAGCAACATTAACATCGTCGACGACACACCGTCCTCCACCGACTACGAATTCACCAACGCCAACATCCGCAAGATCGACTTCACCTTCGCCAACGAAGGCTACGGCAAGTTCTGGCTCGGCCAGGGCAGCATGTCGACCGACGGCATCACCGAGATCGACCTGTCGGGCACCAGCGTGATCGCCTATTCCAGCGTCGCCGACTCGGCGTCCGCGCAGATCATCCGGTTCAGCGATCCCGGGCTGCAGGACGATCTCAGCGGCCCGCAGATCGGCGACGTCTTCGACAATCTCGACGGCGACCGCCGGGTCCGCGTCCGCTACGACACGCCGGAGTTCGCGCATTTCGTCGCGTCGGCCTCGTTCGGTCGCAACCTGCTCAGCGACGACCCCGACGTCCGCGACGAGGACATCTACGACGCCGGCGTCACCTACGACAACACCTTCGGCGATATCGAGCTCAAGGCCGGGATCGGCTACTACTACCAGAACTCGGCCACCTCGAGCTTCGGCGGCTCCGCCTCGGCGCTGCACGCGCCCACCGGCATCAACTTCACCCTCGCCGCCGGCAAGCAGAACGGCGACGGCGCCGACGATCCGACCTTCTGGTACACCAAGCTCGGCCTGCTGCGCAGCTTCTTCCCGAGCGTCGGCGACACCGCGATGTCGATAGACTACTATTCCGGCGACGACTACGGGCTCGACAACGCTGCCGGCATCACCAGCTCCTCGAGCGAGAGCTGGGCCCTCGCGTTCGTGCAAAAGGTCGACCGCGCCAACACCGAGGTCTGGCTCACCTTCCGCAACTACAACTACTCCAACGACTTCGCCAACTACGAGGATGGCACCGCGGTCTTCGGCGGCGCCCGCTTCAAGTTCTGACGAACAGGCTTGCCATCGGCGCGTCGGGTCGCTACATGGCTTCCCGACGCTCCCGCCGCATGGCGCCGGGGCCGATGGCGATGGCGCAGTGGGGGCAAGGGCTCCCGGCATCGCGAAATCTCATGGTTTTCGTCACATGCGCCTGACGAGGGCGACAACCGCAGCGGCGACCGCCGTGCGGGAAGGAAGACTTGTGACAATTACCTCATTTGCGGAGTTTGGCCTCGCCGCCCCGCTGACCGAAGGCCTCGCCCGCGCCGGCTTCGACGCGCCGACGCCGATCCAGGCCCAGGCGATCGCGCCGCAGCTCCAGGGCCGCGACATCCTCGGCATCGCCCAGACCGGCACCGGCAAGACCGCGGCGTTCGCGCTGCCGATCCTGCACCAGCTCCTCGCGCTGCAGGGCCGCCCCGCGGCCAAGACCTGCCGCGCGCTGGTCCTCGCCCCGACCCGCGAGCTCGCGGTGCAGATCGAGGCGGCGTTCCGCAGCTTCGCCGGCAGCGCCCGCGTCACCACCCTGCTCGTCCTCGGCGGCATGTCGCGCAGCGCGCAGGTTCGGGCGATGGCGCGTGGCGTCGACGTGGTGATCGCCACTCCCGGCCGGCTCACCGACCTGATGGAAGACCGCTCGATCCTGCTCGACCAGACCCGCTGGGTCGTCCTCGACGAGGCCGACCGCATGCTCGACATGGGCTTCATCCAGCCGGTGCGGAAGATCGTCGCGGCGCTGCACCCCCGCCGGCAGTCGGCGCTCTTCTCCGCCACCATGCCGTCCGAGGTCTCCGGCCTCGCCGCGAGCTTTCTCAAGGACCCGGTCCGGGTCGAGGTGGCACCGCAGGCCACCACCGTCGAGCGCGTCGAGCAGCGCGTCGAGCCGATGGAGGCCGGCGCCAAGCGCTCGCGCCTCGCCGCACTCCTCGCCGCCCCCGAGGCGAAGCGGTCCATCGTCTTCGCCCGCACCAAGCGCGGCGCCGACCGCGTCGCCGAGAACCTGGTGAAGGACGGCATCGCCGCCGAGGTGATCCACGGCAACAAGGCGCAGAACGCCCGGCAGAAGGCGCTCAACATGTTCCGCAACGGCCATGTCCGCGTGCTGGTCGCCACCGACATCGTCGCCCGCGGCATCGACGTGCCCGGCGTGACCCACGTCATCAACTACGACCTGCCCGACGAGCCGGAAGCCTACGTCCACCGCATCGGCCGGACCGCCCGCAACGGCGCCGACGGCATCGCCATCACGCTCTGCGCGCCCGACGAGATGAAAAAGCTCCGCGCCGTGGAAAAGGTCATCCAGACCGAACTCCTGCCCGGCGGGCTCACCGAGCGCCCCCGCTCCGCTCCCGGCAAGCCCGCACGCAAGCCCTTGGCCGATCCGTCCGCGGGTGCCCGCGCCCAGCGCGCCCGCGGCCGCCGGCCGCGGCGCACGCAGCGCGCCGCCTGAAGATCGCGGTCGGACCGGTCGAAGCTCTCGCCGCACTCGGTAAGCAGCAGCTCGCGCTGCTCGGCCAGCGTGATGTCCAGCGTCTCCCTGACGGCCTCGAGCAGCAGCTCGGCCTGCGCCTCGATCCGACCGGGACGCCGGTCGCCCCCGCGCTCTTCGGGGCCGTCCGGCCGGTCCGCGGAAACGCGTCCATCCAGCGCACCGCGCTTGCAATTCTGACCCCGAACCGCCGCGCCGCGGCATTGCGTGACATGCCAGCCTCCACGACCCGGATGCGAAGGTCTGCGGAAAGGTATTGAGCCATGCATGCCGGCCTCCTTCCCGGCATGCAGTGTAAATCACGCCATCGGTCGGATGGGAAATCCCCCGCGATTCCTTCAGGCGCGGAGATGCTCTGGGTTTCATGTATCTGGCTCTGCGTCGAGTCAAAGTGATGGTTGTGGATCTCGCTACCCTTGACAGGCGGCCTAGTCTAGCTGTGAGCTTTCGATAGGTTGTCCACTCGGCCCGGACCGGGGAAGCTGAGGTTTGCGACGCTTCAGAGCGTCCGGAGGACCGAATGGACATCCACAAGAATGCCTGTCTGACGCCGCGCAGTCGAGCCGACCTGGTGCGTCGGGTGGGGGTCTGCGTCAAGACCGTGAGGAAGTGGGTGGCGCGCTGGCGCGCGGAAGGGGAGGCCGGGCTCGCGGACCGCTCGTCGCGGCCGCTTCGCCTGCGCCGGCCGACACCAGCGGCGGTGGCGGCCCGCGTCGGGGAACTGCGGCGGCAGCGCTGGACCGGCAAGGCGATCGCCGCCGAGCTTGGCGTCTCCCCGGCGACGGTCAGCCGCGTCCTGAGGCGCCTGGGCCTCAGCCGGCTGCGCAACCTCCAGCCGGCCGAGCCGGTGCGCCGCTACGAGCGGGAGCTGCCGGGCGAACTCATCCACCTCGACATCAAGAAGCTCGGCCGCTTCGAAGCCGTCGGCCACCGCATCACCGGCGACCAACGGCAGGGGGGAAAGCCGCGGCGCGGGCTGGGAGTTCGTCCACGTCTGCATCGACGACGCCTCGCGGATCGCCTTCTCCCGCATCCTGCCGACGAGAGAAAGCAGAGCGCCACAGCCTTCCTCGGGGCTGCCGTCGCCTACTACCGCAGCCTCGGCGTAGCCGAAGACCAAGAGTCCCAGTACGCGGCCGTGCAGACCGCCCAGTGTCCGGCCGTGCCACTGGTTTGGCATCCCGGACCCAGAGGTCGGGGTTCGACTTCTCGAAGGCCAGCATCGCGGCAAGCACACACTCTGCAGTCGCGATGGCCGTGCACCACGCGAGAGCCACGCAGGCGCATCGTCAATTCCAGTCGGCGCAGATGAACCGAGTAAAGATCGGCGATCCAGTCCCGGGGGGGTCTGGACAGCTGCGAAACCTCGACAGAGCGCGGTAGCGCCGGCCGGCACGGCCCAGATGTCGTCTTCCGGGAGTTCGACCAGCTCGGACTCGTCGGATACGTGAGAGCGCAGCTGCTTGTGCGCCTCGCGGCCAAGCTGATGCGCTATGAGTTTGCGGCCCGGCTCCAGGATCATGTCTTTGGCACCCGGGTGGCCGTGCGGCCGTGACCCCAGGGCACATCAAAATCATGCCTTTGCTACCTCTCAGGCCAGAAGTGCTCAACCATCGGGAACCGAGCAAGGTGTCGGCGCCCCGTTGCGCTCGGTTGTTTTGCGAACGACGAGTTCGCCGGGCAGTGCATAAAGGCGGGGGGGCCCGGGGTCGGCGCACTGCAGCAGGTCCAGGGTCTTTTCGACGATTGCATTGATCGGCTGTCGATAGGTGGTCAGCGAGTAACCGGGCCAACCCGACATCGGAATATCATCGAAGCCGACAGCGGCGATGGATCCGGCCAGACGCGCCGCTCTCAGCGCATCGAGACCTCCCAATGCAAGGACGTCGGAGGCAAAGAAGATCGCGTCGGGCTTTTCCGGCAGGAGATCCAGTGCACCCCGCCAGCCCGCATCATAGCTGTAGGCCTCGTGTGACGTAGTCCCCGCAACTCGCATGCCCAACTCGGCGAGGCGCAACGTGAAGGCACCGAAGCGGGCCATGCCGATCGCCGACTTGGTCAGGCCGGCCACATAGCCGATGCGATTGCATCCGATGTCGTGCAGGTGGTCGACAAGCGCCCTGGCGCCCATCGAGTTGTCGCAGCAGACGCTGGCAATCTCGTCATGCCCCAGACGGTTGAGCAGGATCGACCTGCGCCCCTCGGTGGCCCATGCGAGGGTCCGGGAGTTCAGCACTGTCGCCGAGATGACAACCACTGCGTCCACGTTGTAGGTGCGGATAGCCACGAGCTGTTCCTCGATGCTGGCCCCCGGTGTGATGTTGAAGAGGAGGCTTTGCAGACCGACGCGCTGCAGGCCTTGGGTCAGCTTCTCGAGCAGTGGCGGGTAGAACGGGTTCGAGCAGGTCCGAAACGACGATCCCGACGATGTTGGTGCGCCGGGTCGTAAGCATCGAGGCTATGGCATTCGGCTGGTAGCCGTACTCTCGCGCGCGGCGCAGGATGCGCTCGCGCAGGTCCGCAGAGATGCTGCTCCCGGGCGTGAAGGCGCGAGAGACTGCGGATTGGCTGACCCCGATCAGCGCCGCGAGCTCTCGTGATGTGAGGGCCCTGCTTCCGTTGGTTCCTGCCTTACTCACCTGCGGGGCCTTTGCCAGCGATTCGCTCGTCTTCCAGCGCAAGGCCGCGGGAAGGCCCAGACTTGGGGCTGTGCAGAGCAAAACTTAGTCTTGAATACGGTTTCAAGTCGTCGCCAATCCTTGTTCGGGCAGCCGTTCGCAAGTGCGAGAAACTAGCCTCAGTTGTGTGGCTATCTCGGTCGTTGCAACCGCCGCGCGGAGGTGAACCGAGCTACAACCAGAACAGTCCAAACTACTGCAAGAGCGAGACAGTTAGCATTGCAACGCACAAAAACGGGATAGCCGGCAAGCGGCATCCGGCACCATTGGACCATTGAGTGGGTTTGAACCATATCCGCCCGCCCTGACGTCCTTTAGCTCTGGAATACGGATGCAGATGCTGTATGTCTAGGGCCATTGGCCCGACCGCCAGTATGGTGAGCGGCCGCGGGAGGCCTTTCGTGATTAACGATCCTGCAGCGAACGAACCCGCCTGGCGGGCTGGCTCCGCCCTCTGCCGGATTTCTTCGGTAGAGGCCTTTCAGGTCTCTTGGCGGCCGGGCGATCCGCCGGGACGCCGGTCGGCGATCGTCCGGGTCCGCACCGACAATGGCCTGACCGGCTACGGCGAGGCCTCGCCCATGATGGGCGGCGAGCACAGCCTGCTCGTGGCACGCGATTTTGCCGCCTCGCTGGTGGGCGCCGACCCGTTCGATCAGGCCGTGATCCAGGACAGGCTCCTGCACCGCTACATCAAGCTCGGCCCGGAGGGCGCCGTCACCGGGGCGCTGGCGGCGCTCGACATTGCGCTCTGGGATCTGAAAGGAAAGATCGTCGGTGTTCCGGTCTACAAGCTTCTCGGCGGAGCCTGGCGGACGACGCTGCCGTTTTACGCTTCGATCGGCGGCAATGCCAACCGGTCCGTGGACGAAGTCGTCCGGACGGTCGAGAAGCGATGGCGGGCGGAGACGCCCGCCGCGATCAAGATCCGCTGGGACGGAGACAGGACCCGGCAGGACCATGACATACCCGGTGACATCGCCAAGGCTCGGGCGGTGCGAAAGCTGGTCGGCGATGACTTCCCCTTGGCCTTCGACGCCAACAATCAGTACTCGGTCGGCGGCGCGATCCGCGTCGGGCGAGCGCTCGAGGACTTGGGATTTGTCTGGTTCGAGGAACCGGTGCAGCACTACGACGTCCGCGCGATGGGCGAAGTTGCGCAAAGGCTCGACATCACCGTCTCGGCCGCCGAGCAGACCTATACCACACAGGCGCTGGTCGACATGATTGAAGCCGGCGTGCGCATGGTGCAGCCGGATATCGTCAAGATGGGCGGCATCACCGGCCTCATGCAATGCGCGGCCATCTGCTTTGCCCATGGCGTCGAACTGGTGCCGCACCAGACCCAGCCGGGCATCGGGCATATCGCCAATCTGCACGTGCTTGCGACGCTGATGCACAACACCAAGCCCGCTGAATTCGCCGACCCGGACGACCGGATGCATGTCGCCTTCGACAATCCGCCGGTTCCGAAGGACGGGTGCTTCACGATCCCCGAGGGGCCGGGCCTTGGCCTGATCGTGCTTGACGACGAGATCGACCGCCGCCGTACCTGAGGGGTTCGACGGTCAATCCGCGCGGGAGCGAGAGCCCGCGTGGCAACAGGGAGGAAGAACGGATGATCACGAGACGGACCCTTCTGGGCACGGCCATCGCCGTAACGGCAACCGCGCTCTATGCCCCCCGCCTGCGGGCCGCTGCGCCCGACACGCTGCGCTTCGCCAGTGCAGCCGGCGGGCCGCGCCAGACCGACCCGAACCAGACCACCCAGGGGTCGGACAACTGGGCGGTGATCCAGATGTTCGAATACCTCGTGATGCCACCCGATGGCGACTTCGGCATCAAGCCCGAAGACTTCCAGCCCTGGCTGGCCGAAAGCTGGACGACGTCGGACGACGCGAAGACATGGGTCTTCAAGCTGCGCCAGGGGGTCCAGTTCCACAAGGGCTACGGCGAGATGACCGCCGACGACGTGGCGCGTTCTTTCATCCGCGCGCGTGACGAAGGCGTGTCGATGGCGAACTACTCGAACCTCGCCGACGTCAAGGCCTCAGGCAACTACGAAGTGACGATCACGTTGGCGAACCCGGACCCGATGTTTCTGTCATCGGTCGTCGCCACCCGGAACGTGATGGTGATCTCGAAGAAAGCCGAGGAGGAACTGGGGGAGAAATTCGCCACCGAACCGATCGGGACAGGACCCTACAAGATCGACAGCTTCGACAGTGCGAAGGGCATGTTCCTCAGCCGTCATGAGGACTACTGGGGCGAGCCGGCGATCATATCGAAGGTCGAGTGCCTGTACATTGCCGACACCACGGCGCGGACGCTGGCGCTGATCTCGGGCGACGTCGACATGATCGAGGGCGTGCGCCAGCCGGGCTGGGTTCCGCAGATGCAGGGTCAGAAGGCCGACCTGCTGTTCGACATGACCGTGCCGGGGTCGTTCAACACACTGTTCTTCAACCTCGACAAGGATCCGCTGCAGAACATCCTGATCCGCAAAGCGATCATGCACGGGATCAACAAGGAAGAGATCGTCGAGGCGCTCGCTCCGATGTCGCGCATGGTCTACACGCTGAACCCGCCGAACTACCCCACCGGCTTCACGCTGGAAGAGCTGCCCGAGGACCTGCGCTACGAATACGACCCCGACAAGGCCAAGGACCTGCTTAAGGAAGCCGGGATGCCGAACGGCTTCAAGATCCCGGTCAACACCTCTCAGCGGGAGGACTACAAGTCCCAGCACCTGATCATCCAGGAACAGCTGCGCCAGGTCGGGATCGACCTCGACCTGACGATCATGGACCACTCGGCGTACCACGCCACGAACCGGCAGAACCTCAACACGCTCAACATCAACTCGTCGTCGCTGCCGCCGGTGCCGCTCTACGTGTTCAACCAGTACGCGCCGTCGGCCGCGAACATGACGCCCGACGGCAAGGGAGGCGGGAACTACTCGCACTACGGCGTCGCCATTCCCGGCGTAGACGACCTCCTGGCGCAGATGCTGGAGCAGACGACCTTCGAGGGCTATGTCGACAAGGGCCGCGAGGTCGAGCTCAAGATTCAAAAGGACCTGCCGATGGCCGGTCTGCCGACGCTCAGCTATCTCGTCGTACGCAACCCGCGGGTCGACCTCGGCTTCGAGGTCAAAGGTGGCTATGCCTACTGGCGGTTCTGCAAGGCGAAGATCGTCGCCTGAGCAGACCAGAACAAGCGCATGGCGAAATACCTTCTCTTCCGGCTCCTCGACGCGGTTCCTACCGTGTTCCTGGTGCTGACCATGGTGTTCATCGCCATGCGCATCCTGCCCGGCGACCCAGCGCTGGCCGTACTCGGCCCGAATGCCGATGGCGGGCAACTGGAATTGTTCCGTGAGAAGATGGGCCTGAACGACCCGATCTGGTTGCAGTATGTGCACTTCCTTTGGAATGCGGTCCGGTTCGACTTCGGCCGGTCGCTGATGTCGAACGTCCCGATCTCGCACCTGATTGCCGAGAACCTGCCGCACACGATCTACTTGACCCTGACGTCGGTGGTGATGGGCTTGGCCCTGGGCATTCCGCTGGGGGTCTATGCGGCAACGCAGCGCAACAAGGCGCCGGACAATGCGCTGCGCATCTACTCGCTGATCGGTTACGCGATCCCCGACTTCTACCTCGGCGCTGTCCTGCTCGTAGTCTTTTCGCTGAAGCTCGGGTGGTTCCCGATCAACGGCGAAGGCGTGGGCTTTTGGGACGGGTTATACCACCTCTTCCTGCCGGCGCTGACATTGGCGATGCTCAAGTCGGCGTTCCTGGGCCGGCTGACGCGGACCTCTCTTCTGGAAGTGCTCGGCCGCGACTACGTCCGCACGGCACGGGCGAAGGGTGCGCGCGAAGGCAGGGTGATCTACCGCCACGGGCTGAGGAACGCCATGCTGCCGCTCTCGACCGGCATCGGAATCTCGATCCTCGCCACCCTGTCCGGCTCGGTCGCCGTCGAGCTGGTGTTCAACCGTCCCGGCATCGGCCGCTTGCTGATCGACGCGATCACCGAGCGCGACTACCCGGTGATCCAGGCCGGGGTGATGATGTTCGCCTTCTTCGTCATTCTGGTGAACCTGGCAATGGACGTGGCCTACGTCCTCGTCGATCCCCGCATCCGGATGAAGTCATGACCGATCTCAGGATGGAGGAGGTCAGACCCGAAGACCTTGCCGAGCGGGAGGCCATCGCCGACGAACCCGGGGTCTGGGATGCCGTTCGCCGTGTCGTCTTCGAGAGAGTCTCGACGCGTATCGCGCTGGTGGTGGTGATCCTCTTTGTTCTCGTCGCGGTCTTCGCGCCGTGGATTGCGCCCTACGATCCGCTTGCCCAGTCGTTCACCAAGATCAACAAACTTCCCTCCTGGGACTACTGGCTCGGCACCGACCAGTTTGGGCGGGACGTGCTCAGCAGGATGATCTATGGCTCGCGCAACTCGCTGATCTTCGGCCTTCTTTCCCCGGTCTTCTCCGCCTTCTTCGGAACCCTCCTGGGCGTCACGGCCGGTTACTTCGGTGGCTGGATCGACCGCGTCATCAGTCGGATCATCGACATGCTGATGGCGTTTCCCGAGCTTTTGCTGGCCATCCTGATCGCCGCGGCACTGGGCGGCAGCTTCTGGAACATCGTGGTGGTTCTGACGGTTGCGTTTACGCCGGGCTTCGCCCGCGTCGCCCGCGCCTCGACCCTCGCCGTCAAGCAAGAACCCTACGTCGAGGCCGCCGTGGCCGCGGGCGTGTCGACGCCGCTGATCATCTTCCGCCATATCATACCGAACATCCTGGCCCCGATCGTCGTGCTGATGACGCTGTGGTCGGCGTCGTCGATCCGCATCGAGGCGACTCTGAGCTTTCTCGGAATCGGCACCCAAGCGCCGAACCCATCCTGGGGCAATATCATCCGCGACGGACTGACGAACATGTTCTCCACGCAATGGCCGATCCTCGCCGGCGGCTTTGCGATTACCGTCGTCGTCCTCGCCATCTCGATCCTCGGTGACTCCGTCCGGGACGTGCTCGACCCGGAGACCTCGCAGTGAGCGAAAACCTGCTGGAGATCAGGAACCTGACCGTCGAGTTCGGTCCGGCGAGACGACCGCTTCGTGTCGTCGAAGGACTGTCGCTGTCGATGAAGTCGGGTGAGACCCTGGGCGTGGTCGGCGAAAGCGGGTCCGGCAAGTCGATCACCGCGCTGTCGATCCTGCGGCTGGTCCCCGCGCCGCCTGCCCGGATCTCGGGCCAGGTGATCTTCGAGGGCCGCGACCTGATGAAGGTGCCGCGGCGCGACATGCCGCCCATACGCGGCAAGGACATCTCGATGATCTTCCAGGAGCCGATGTCGTCGCTGAACCCGGTGATGACCATCGGCGACCAGATTGACGAGGCGATCTTCCTTCACGAGGACCTATCGGCGGCCGACCGCCGCGAGCGGGTCCTGGAACTGCTGCGCCTCGTCGGGATGCCCGACCCCGAGGACCGTCTGCGCGCCTACCCCGACCAATTCTCAGGCGGCATGCGGCAGCGCGTGATGGCCGCCATCGCGATGTCGTGCAATCCCAAGCTGCTGATAGCCGACGAACCGACCACCGCGCTCGACGTCACCATTCAGGCGCAGGTGCTCGCGCTTATGCTCGACATCAAGAAGCGGTTCAACACGGCAATCATGCTGATCACCCACGACCTCGGCGTCGTGGCCGAGGTCTGCGAGCGCGTCGTCGTCATGTATGCAGGCCGCATCATGGAAGAAGCCGATGTGCAGTCACTGTTCTCCAACGCCCGCCATCCCTACACACAGGGATTGCTCAGGTCCGTGCCGTCGCTGACCGACAGCCGCAGGCGGCTCTATCAGATCGAGGGCTCCGTACCGCCCGCCGGAACGATCCGCGAGGGGTGCCCGTTCCGGGCCCGCTGCCCTAGGCGCCTTGAGCGCTGCAGCATCGAGATGCCGCCCCTCGTCAGTTACGGCCCCGGCCACCGCGCCGCGTGCTGGGCCGTTGCTCCGGAGACCGTCGCATGACCGTGCTGATCGACGTTCAGGGTCTCGGCCGGACCTTCACCGACACGACGATGCGGCTTGGGCCGAAGCGACCGCCGGTGCGCGCCGTCGATGCGGTCAGTTTCCAGGTGATGCAGGGTGAGGCGGTGGCCGTCGTCGGCGAATCCGGCTGCGGCAAATCCACCCTCGGCCGCCTGCTCCTGCGGCTGATCGAACCCACCGAGGGAAAGGTGATCGTCGACGGCCAGGACATGACGGCTATGTCCGGCGCTGCGGTCAGGCAGCTTCGCCAGAAGATGCAGATGGTGTTCCAGGATCCGTTCGGCTCGCTCTCGCCGCGGCGCACCGTAGCCGACATCATTGCCGAACCGATGGACAGCTTCGGCCTGAGCGGGTCGCGCGACGAGCGCCGCGCGCGGGTGGCCGAGTTGCTCCACCTCGTCGGCTTGCCGTCGGCCTACATGGACCGCAAGCCGCGCCAGTTCTCGGGCGGCCAGCGCCAACGGATCGGCATTGCCCGCGCGATCTCGGTCGACCCGGCCTTCATCGTTGCGGATGAACCGGTCTCGGCCCTCGACGTCTCGATCCAGGCCCAGATCATCAACCTCATGCAGGATCTGCAGGAGAAGAAAGGGTTTTCCTTCCTGTTCATTGCGCACGACCTGGCCGTGGTCCGTCACATCGCCGACCGCGTCATCGTTATGTATCTCGGCCGGATCGTCGAAATGGGGACCAAGGACCAGATTTACGCAGCCCCGCATCATCCCTACACCGAGGCATTGCTCTCGGCGGCCCCGCATCCCGACCCGAGCCGGCGGCGCGACCGCATCATTCTGCAAGGCGATGTGCCAAGCCCGTCGAACGTCCCTTCGGGATGCAGTTTCCGCACCCGCTGCCCGCTTGCCGCCGAACGCTGCACCATCGAGCGCCCGGTGCTCCGCGAGATCGAGCCGGGCCGCACCGTCGCTTGCCATTTCGCGGCGCCGCATCCGATCACCATGGCGAGGCCGGCAGCGTGAGCGGCGCACTTGCCGGGCTTGTAGTGATGGACCGCTCGGGAACGATCGCCGGCCAGTTCTGCGGCAAGCTCTTCGCCGATTTCGGCGCTGAAGTCTGGCTGGATGTCCCCACGGCCAGGCCGGACATCGCTGCGGGCGGCAAGGGACGCGCGGAAGGCGCTCTGGACCTCCACCTGAACCTCGGCAAGCGGCCGGGCACGCCCCCGGTCGATCCCGACATCATCCTCTGCGCCCCCGACGAAGACCCCGCCGCCGCACGCGCCCGCCTGCCCGGCGCCATCGCAGTGCGGATCACGGGGTTCGGGGACGATGGGCCGAAAGCCCGCTGGGCCGCTCCCGAGATCGTGCTGCAAGCGTCCTCCGGCATGATGATCTCAAACGGCACTCGGGGCCGGGAGCCGCTTTACGGCGCCGGCAACCGGGCGTCCTACGCTGCGGGCCAGGCGGCCTATATCCAATGCCTCGCCTCTCTGCGGGTTCGCGCAAAGAACTGGCGCCGGCGACACGATCCGCATCGACGCCGCCGAGACCGCGGCCGCGATGTGCTTCCCATACGTCCTGCAAGCCATCTACAACGGCACCGACCGCCGACGCGGCGATCAGGACATTCCCGCAGGCGAGGTTCTCTGCCGCGGTTCGTGGGTTTGCCTCTGGGTCTACTCCAACCGCTTCGCTGCGCTCTGCAAGTCGCTGGAGCTGGAAGCCTGCCTGACCGATCCTCGCTTCGCCGAGGTGACGGCCCGGTCGAAGCAACTGGGGTGCCTTCTTCGATCTGGTGCAGGAGAAGGTCGCCGACCGCGACCCCGATGCCTTCGTCGCCGACCTGCAGGCGATGAAGATCATCGCTGCCCGCGCCTACCGGATCAGCGAACTGCGGACCAGCCGCCATCTCGAGGCCCGGCGGCTACTGGCGGCACGCGATCGTCGGGGACGAGGCGGTGGTGCTGCCTGGCCCCGCGTTCAGGATGAGCGAGACCCCGGCGCGAGAGCCTTCGGGGGCCAACGATGCTGCCACTTGAGGGCATTCGCGTCGTCGAGCTGACAACGGCGTGGGCCGGGCCGATGGCCGGCCGCGTGCTTGCCTGGTACGGCGCCGAAAGCTTTCACATCGAAAGCCCGACCCGGACCAACACCTGGCGGTCGAACCGCGACAGGCCCAATCCCTGACCTATCCCGATCTCGACCCCGGCGAGCGCCCCTGGGACCGCTGCTTCACCTTCAACTCGCAGAACGTGAACAAGCGTTCGCTCGTCGTGGACCTGAAGAACTCGCACGGGTTTTCGGTCGTCCGCCGCCTCGTTGCAACCGCCGACGTGCTGATCTGCAACTTCAGACCCGGGATGCTCGACCGCCTCGGCCTCGGCTATAGCGCGCTGTCGCAGGAGCATCCCGGCCTGATCGTCGTCGAGATGCCCGCCTATGGGCTGACCGGCCCGGACTCCAGCTATGCCGCGCTGGGTCCGACCATGGAGATGGCGGCCGGCATGTCGGCGATGATCTCCTACCCCGGCGGCAAGCCGACGGTCACCGGTCCCTCTTACATGGACCCGATCGGTGGCTTCAACGCAGCCGCCGCGATCCTCACCGCGCTGCATCATCGCGACCGCACCAGTCGCGGACAGCACATCGAGATGGCCCAGGTCGAGGCGGCGATGCAGTTCATCGGCCCTGAACTGATCGCGGGCGGTGACGTGGTTCCAGATGGCAATCACCTGCCGGATCTGAGCCCGCACAATGCCTACCCGGCTGAGGGCGAGGACAGCTGGATCGCCTTGGCCTGCCCGTCGGACACCCACTGGCTGACCCTTGCCGAGATGATCGGAGGTGACGCGCGCGACGTGCGCTTCGCCACGCTGGCGGGACGCAAGGCCGAGGAGGCAGCGCTTGACGCTCTGATCGCCGCCTGGACACGGGATCATAATCGCCATGCGCTCGCCGAGCGGCTTCAGGACGCCGGCATCCCTGCCTCGGCAGTCGAAACCGCGCCCGATCTCGCGCGCTCGGACTACCTGCGCCATCGGGGCTTCTTCACCGAGCTGACCCATAAGGTCGCCGGCACCCACGACCACCCGGGTCTGCCGATGCATTCCGAGATCGGGAACGGCTCGGCTCGATCCGCCGCGCCCGGCTACGGCGAAGGCAACGACTACGTCCTGCGCGAGGTGCTCGGGCTGTCCGAAGCAGAGGTCGCCGAGATTTTGGCGAGCGGCGCGATGGCCGATGTCCCGGCTCCCGGCGTATGATGCACGATCTGCCGGAGAGCCTCGAGGTCACCGCCATCCTCGATCCGCGGCCGCGCTACCGGGGCACCAGCCACGAGGACGAGACCGCGCGCCGGATGGGTTTTCCCGCAGCGCTTCTGCCCGGCGTCTTCGTCTATGGCCACGCGACGCGGCTGGCCGTGATGGGCTGGGGCGAGACCTGGCTGGCCCGGGGGCGCGCGCAGGTCCGCTTCCGCCGCCCGGTTTACAACGGCGATCCGCTGCGGGTCGAGCGCGGCTCGCTGGAACAGGACAGCCTCGGCGTGATCGCCAGCGTCCGGGTGATTCAGACCCGGACGGGAGAGGTGGTCCTCGACGGCAGCATCGGCCTGGTCGACCGCATACCCGAACCGCCCACCCTGCCCATCCTGGAGCCGTTCGATCCGCGCCTCGAAGTCAGGCCCGGCGCGGTCGAGGAAGGTCTGCAACTCGGAAGCCCGGCGACGATCCTGACGCGAGACGGCGTTGCCGAGTCGCTGGCGGATTTCCACGAGACCGAGGCGCTCTACGCCGAGTGCGGCCTGATCCATTCCGGCTGCCTGATCCGTCGCACCATGGGGGACGCGCTGGGCAACCTGATCCTGCCGATGCCGGTGATCTTCACCGGGGTCGCGGTGCAACACTTCGCGCCCGCCCCCGTCGGCGCCACCTACGCTACCTCGGCATGCATCACGCGCGCCTGGGAATCGCGAGGCAAGCAGTATTTCGAAACCGATGAATGGCTGCTTGCCGACAGTCGGCCCGTTGCCCGCCACGTTCGCCAGAACCTTTACGCAATGACGGGGTGACCCCATGAAGATTGCCAAGATCGAGACCTTCACCAACCGCCTGATCGGCTTCGTCCGGGTTACTGCCGATACCGGCGACGAGGGCTGGGGCCAAGTCTCGACCTACGACGCCGACATCTCCTGCGAGGTCCTGCACCGTCATGTCGCGCCACATGCGCTAGGTACCGACGCGCTTGCCTTCGAGCCGACGCTCGACCTGATCGCCGATCGCGAGCTGAAGTTCCCCGGCAGTTATCTGCGCCGGGCCACCGGGGGGCTGGACACCGCGCTCTGGGACCTTCGCGGCAAGGTCGAAGGTAAGCCGGTTACCTCGCTGATCGGCGGCAGCCCAGGCAGCTTGCGCGTCTACGGCAGCTCGATGCGCCGCGACATCACGCCGGAGGACGAGGCCGACCGCCTGTGCCGGTTGCGTGACGAGACCGGCTTCACCGCATTCAAGTGGCGCGTCGGCAAAGAGGCCGGGCGCGACGTCGACCAGTGGCCGGGGCGAACCGAGGCGGTTATCCCGGTGGTATCCAAGGCCCTCGGCGAAGACGTGGCGAAGCTGATCGACGGCAACTCGGGCTTCACGCCGGCCCGGGCCATCGAGGTAGGACGGATGGCCGAGGACAACGGCATTGTCCACTATGAAGAACCCTGTCCCTACTGGGAATATGACTGGACGCGCCAGGTACGGGATGCACTTTCGATCGATGTGACCGGGGGCGAGCAGGATTGCGAACTCTCGGCATGGAAGACGATCATCGACAGCCGCTCGGTCGACGTCGTGCAGCCCGACGTCCTCTATCTCGGAGGGATCTGCCGGACCCTGCAAGTGGCCGGCATGGCCGCCGCCGCCGGGCTGCCCTGCACGCCGCATTCCGCCAACCACGGACTGGTCACGCTCTGCTCGATGCACGTCCTGCGTGCCATCCCCAATGCTGGCAAGTATCTCGAATACTCGATCGAGGGTCCGTACACTCAGCAATGGGCGGACGATCTGTTCGTGAACCGCCCGTATGAGGTTCGCAACGGGCAGGTCGAGGTTTCCGATGCGCCGGGATGGGGCGTCGAAGTCAGCCAAGCGTTCCTCGACAAGGCCGCCTATGCCTTGAGCGAGCCAGCCTGACCGTGCCGACGGGTACCAACGCTGCGCGACAGGTTGAGGATTATACCAACCTGCATTGATCAGAACCCCTCTGCCCGTGTCCGCCGGCCGATGGAGCGGATGCGCCAAGGTTGATCCATGAGGTCGTTCCAGGCAGCGCAGCAGGGGGCGACAAAGTCGGCGTATCCGATGTAGACGCGGTTCGAGAGCCAGTTGTCCCGCATGAACTGCCACACGTTCTCGACCGGTTCAGCTCGGGCGAGCCGGGCCGCAGCGGGAATAATCAGTCGGCCCAAGCAGCCTGCGGCAATTCGTGACGCCCGCGCAGGCCGGCGCCGAGGGTTTCGGCGATGACCGCGCACTGCCTTCGGATCTCCGGAATGGCATAGACCTCCCAAGCCAGTGCTGCGGTGACGGGTCCGATCGCGAACAGACGGCGGCAGGGCACGGGGCCCGACCGCCGCAGCACGGCCAACCCCGCGCCAACCTCGATCCCCAGCCCGAGGGGGTCCGGTCGGGCGATCCCGGCGGTGATCAGCGACATGAGCATCGGATCACTGGTCGCCGGCGCACGTCGGGGGCCGGTGCATTCGATCACTCGCGCGTACCGGCTAGACCGGGGCTTGTCGCTGCCCCGGGGCCGCCAGACCACCACGTGACCCTCCGGCTCGTCCTCACGCGCCAGGACCTTGCCCGCAACCGTCGTCAGTTGGCCGCTCGCCTGAGCGCGGTGAATACGGCGCGCGACCGTGGGTGCCATGCGGTGGCGGTGAGTGTCCCACCAGGGTCGCGCGTGGCGCAGGAAGCGCTCGCGGGTCTGGAGCGGCAGGTTCGACCAGATCTGCGGCACGTGAGGCCTGAGCGCGTCGACGAGGTCGCCCCAGTGCACGCCTGCGCGCGCCTCCGCCTTCGCTTCGGCCCTCAGCCAGCGCATCAGGTAAGATAGATTGGTGCCGAGCGGGATGTCGGCGGGGTCGAGGCGCATGCTGCCCCGCGACTGGTGGGCCTGCGGCATCTGTCCTCGTCGCGACAGAGCGACGATCCGGCCGGTGTGGCCTGCGTCGATCAGGTTCAGGACCTCGTCGACCATGCCCAGCCCGGTGCCGAGAATCAGCACGTCGCCATCCGGCGCCACCTTGGGCGCGGCCGGACGCTCGGCGAGAAGACCGTGGCCGACCGCCAGAACCGCCGCCTGACCGACCACCGACGTTCCGCCGGCGAGCTCGACCTGCACACCCTGCGCGAACTCCGTCAAAGAGACCGCAGTGTCGCGGATGTGCATCAGCCGCCCCTCGCGGCCGCCCGCTGTGGAGCGGAGCAGCACTTCCTCCAGGTAGCGCCCATACCGGTAGCGCTCGGCATAGCAATCCGCGCCGGCACCGGGCTCGTCCGCCGCCAGCCAGTCGGCGAAATCCTGCGGCGTGTCCTCGAAGGCGCTCATCCTGCAGGCGCGGGCGTTCAGCAGATGCGAGGGCGACGTCGTGCCGTACGCGAGGCCACGGCCGAGCCGGTCGCTCGGCTCGATTACGGTTACCCGGAAATTCGACGCCGCTCCGCGAAGGAGATGGGCTGCGGCAAGGGCGCCGCTTGCGCCGCCGCCGATGACCAGGACGTGCGGGCCGGTCATTTCCGGCCGCTCCGACGAGAGATCAGAGTCCCGAGACGAGCTTTCGTGGCGCATGCTCCGGCGCCGCCTCGAGCACCAGCATGTCGGCGAGGCTCGTCTCGTCGAGGACGCCGGTGATCGCGTTCCGGACATCGAGCATCAGCAGCCGCACCGAGCAGACCGTCTCGTCCGGGCAGTCGCCGCAGGGCAGGTGCGCGGTCCGGCTTGCGCAACGGATCGGCGCCAGCGGCCCCTCGAGCACGCGAAGCACGTGGCCAACCTTCACCTCTGCGGCCGGGCGCTGTAGCCGGTAGCCGCCGCCGCGACCCTTCTTGGTTGTGACGAAGCCGGCGCCGCGCAGCTCGCCCAAGATGGCGTCCAGAAACTTCTTCGAGATCGCCCGGTCCTTGGCGATTTCGCTCGACATTGCCCAGGCGTCCGGCGGGAGGCTGGCGAGATGAAGCAAGGGCCTTCAGGCCGTATTTGCCCTTCATCGTCAGCACTGAGGCATCCTCGAACCACCACCGCACGCGCGGCCACCAGAGACGCCTCTGAATATCCGAAAAACCGTTGCTTCGTAAAGGTATCGTATGGGATCATGATCGTCCTCCGGTAAGCGAGCGTCCCGTCCGGCCTGCGACCTCGTCGCCGGTGGTCGGATCGAGTTCCCAGAACCGTGCGGCGCTGATGACGCCGACGAGCGCCATCGCGGCAAAGGCGATGCGGAAGTGCGTTGCGCCGGCCGGGCCCTCGCCTGCGCCGCTGACAAGCTGCCCCACGCGAATGGCCGCGACCGAGAGCGCGATGCCGAGGACCATCGAGGCCTGCTGGAACATGGTCGAGAGCGTTGTCGCCGCGACGCGGTCTTCGGGGCCGATGTCGGCGAAGGTGAGCGTATTGAGCGCGGTGAACTGCATCGAGCGGGTGAGCCCCGCGACGAAGAGAAGCGAGAGCAGGGCCGGTCGAGCGAAGCCCTCGGGAACGATCGCGAATGCCCCTATCGTCATGGCGGCGAGCAGGCCGTTGACGATCAACACCGTACGGAAGCCGAATCGCCGCATAATCGGTGTCGTCAGCGGCTTCATCGCGAGATTGCCGAGGAAGTAGACGAGCACGAGCGAGCCGGTCTCGACCGGCGAGAGGCCATAACCGACCTGCAGGAGCAGCGGCAGCAGGAAAGGCGTCGCGTTGATCGCCACCCGTCCGAAGGTGCCGGCCGAGAGCGTCGCGAGCGCGAACGAGTGGATGTCGAGGACGCCGAGGTCGAAAAGGGGCGTCGGGTGCCGGCGGAGGTGGCGGACCGCGAGCCAGCCGAGGGCGAAGCCGGCGGCCACGAGCCCCGCGCCAACGGCGGCACGGCGATCCACGAAGAGCTGCAGGCCGGCGATGCCGAGCACCATGCCGCCCGAGACGAAGAGGAAGCCGCGCCAGTCGAAGGGCTGCCGCTGCGGGCGCGGTCGGCGCGGCACGAGGAGGAAAAAGAGCGCCGCGGCAACAAGGCAGATCGGCACGTTGACAAAAAGGTTCCACTGCCAGCCGAAGTGCGTGGTGATCCAGCCGCCGATGATCGGGCCGACGACGGGTGCGGTGAGGGCCGGCCAGGTGATGGTGGCGATTGCCTGCATCACGCCGGACTTCGGCGTGGTGCGCAGCACGAGGTTGCGCCCGACCGGCATCATCAGGGCGGCGGCCGAGCCCTGCGCGGCGCGGGCGGCGACGAACTCGGGGAGAGTGCCTGCGGCGGCGCAGGCGGCGGAGGCGGCTGCGAAGCCGAGGATTGCTGCGATCAGCACCTCGCGCTCGCCGAGACGGTCGGCGAGCCAGCCGGCTGGTGGGATCAGCGCCGCCATGGTGAGGAGGTAGACGGTGAAGCCGGCCCCGAGGGCGACGGGATCGGTGCCGAGGCTTGCGGCCATCTGCGGCAGCGAGGTGGCGAGGATGGTGCCGTCGAGGAGCTGTACGAAGAAAACGGCCGCGACGAGGTAGGCGACGAGGCGACCCCGATCGGGCGCGACCGTTCCGGACCGTGCCCTAGCTGCCGTGCCCGCAGCGACTGGGGGGACCAGCGCTGCGGTCGTGCTTGCCAACGACGAGTCCCGTACGGTCGCCATGCTGGCCTTCCAGGCTCGTCAGTTGGTGCTGGCTGTGGTGGCGAGCTCCTTTGCGGCGGCCTCGTAGAAGCTGCGGTCGATCCATGTGTCGTAGTCGACCTTGCCCTTGATGAGATCGTTCTCGGCCATGAACTCTTCCTCGCCCTTCAGCGACTGGACTGCGGCGTCGGTGATCTCGGGGTTCTGGTAGAACCGGTTGTCCTTGTAGGTGGACCGCACGCTCTTCTCCGAGTTACCAGTCTCCTCGACGAAGATACGGATCGTCTCTTCGGGGTTCGCATCGACCCATTCGGCGAGCTCGATGTCCTGCTCGAGAAGCCGCGTCGCCACGTCGGGATACTTGCGGAGGAAGCCGCCGTTGCCGGTGATGATGTAGGGCACCGACCACTCCGGGTGGTCACTGGCGTCGAAGAGCACCCGCGCGGCGCCGGCGTCGACCAGCTTCTGCGCCACGCCCGAGCTCTCGACGATCGCATCGATATCGCCGCGCGACATCGCGGGCCCTGAGTTCTCGATGCCGAGGTTGAAGCTCTGGACGTCGGCGACGGTGAGGTCGACGCTGTCGAGCGCCTTGCTGAATATGGAGTGGCGGACCGTGCCGACGAGATAGGCGACGCGCCTGCCCTTCAGGTCCTGCAGCGTCTGGGCGGGGGAATCCACCGGCACGATCACCAGGGTGTCGTTCTGCGGCACCCAGCTCGACAGGCCGATCGCCTTCACGTCGGCGCCGCTCGCCGCCAGCCGGAGCGCGGGGTTGTTGCCGGTGTACATGAAGTCGAGCTGGCCCGAGCCGAGCGCGACGCTCGCCGCCGAGCCGCCGTCGAAGGTGAGGAACTCGACGTCGATGCCCTCGTCCGCGAACTCCTTCTGCAGGAGGCCGAGGTTGCGGAAGATCACGAACTTCATGTGCCCCGGCGCGGTCGAGCCGATGCGGAGCTTCTTCGGGTAGTCCTCGCTTGCGGCGAAGGCGGGGAGACCGGCGGTCAGAATCGCTGCGGCTGCGGCTCCTCCAAAGGCGCGGCGAGTGAGCTTGAGGTTTCTCATGGCATCTTCTCCTTGGTCAAAGGCTTGGGCTGGTTGCTCAGCGCGCTGAACCGGCTCAGTGGGTGAGCGAGGTGTCTTCACCGGCGCTGCCGCGCCAGCGGGTTGCCCGGCGCTCGATCGCGACGAGGCCGTAGTTCACCAGCAGGCCGACGATTGTGAGGGTGATGATGGCCGCGTACATGTCGGCGGTCTCGAGCATCAGCTGGGCGTGCTGGATCAGGAAGCCGATGCCAGACTGGGCGGCGAGCATCTCGGCCGCGATCACCGAGAAGAGCGCGGACTTCACCGCGAGGCGCGCACCGGCGACGATCGAGGGGATCGAGGACGGGAAGATCACCTTGCGGAAGAGGTCGAGGTCCGAGGTGCCCATCGAACGCGCGGCCTTCAGCAGCAGCGGGTCCACGCTTTTCACCCCCATGATGGTGTTGATCAGGAGGAAGAAGACTGCTGCATAGAAGCAGACGGCAACCTTGGAGGCTTCGCCGATGCCGAGGACGAGGATGAAGACCGGCATCAGCGCGAACTGCGAGGTGTTCCTGAGCGTCTGCACCAGGAAGTCGGTCACCCGCTCGAAGAGCGCGTAGCGCCCCATGAGGAAGCCGAGCGGGATCGCGACCACGACCGCCAGCGCGAAGCCGAGGGCCGCGCGCTGGAGGCTGATGCCGATGTTCTCGAACAGGACCCCCGAACTCACCATCTGCCCGAGCGCCTCGACGACGCGGCTGAACGGCGGGAAGAAAATCGGGTTGAGCCATCCCGCCCGCGGCGCGATCTCCCAGAGGACCAGGAAAATCACCATCAGCGGCATGCCGGGCGCGTAGCCGAGGGTTCGTCGCAGTCTGCCGGCGGACGGGATCAGCCGTCGTCCGAGATCGCCGAACGCCGGAACGCGGCCGGGTCGGTCCTTGTCGAGAACGTAGGTCATCGCGGTAGTCTCCCGTCAGTTCGCGAATGTGGCGGCGAGCGCCCAGTCCTTTTGAGCCCGCTGCACCTCGTCGCGCAGGGCGTTCCAGACGTGGCGGCGATAGGCGTTGAAGGCGTCGCTGGACCGGACGTCCTCGCCGCGCGGTCGCGGCAGGTCGATCTCGACGATCTCCTTCACCTTGCCCGGCCGCGCGGTCATCACCACCACCCGGTCGGCGAGGAAGATCGCCTCGTCGATGGAGTGGGTGACGAAGACGACGGTGGTGTTGATCGTCTCCCAGATATGCAGGAGCTCGGACTGCAGGATGTTGCGGGTCTGCGCGTCGAGCGCGGCGAAGGGCTCGTCCATCAGCAGCACCTCGGGATCGGTCGAGAGTGCGCGGGCGATCGCCACCCGTTGCTGCATGCCGCCCGACAGCTGCGAGGGGTAGCGGTCCTCGAAGCCGGTGAGGCCGAAGAGCCCGAGGAAATGCCGCGCCTTCATCTGCCGGACCTCGCGGTCGACGCCGCGCACCTCGAGCGCATACTCGATGTTCTGGAGCGCCGTCCGCCAGGGGAAGAGCGCGTACTGCTGGAAGACGTAGGCGATCTTCGGGTCGGGGCGGGTGACGCGGGTGGCGTCGATGAAGGCCTCGCCCGAAGTCGCATCGGTCAGGCCGCCGATGATGTCGAGGAGCACCGACTTGCCGCTGCCGCTCGGCCCGACGAGGGTGATGAACTCGCCCTTGCGCACAGCGAGATCGACGCCCGCGAGCACCTGGACGCGGTCCGTGAAGCGGCCCTCGACGGCGACGGACTGTCCGGGCTTGAGCTTGAAGGTCTTCTGGATGTCGCTGATGACGATGCGGTCCATGGGCTTCCTCTCGGGTCGCGGCGGCAGGTCAGACCTGCGCCACGCGGATGTGGCGGGTGGGATCGTTCTCCGTGCCGCCGGCGCGGCCGCGGCTCCAGCCGAGCGCGCGGGCGTAGCTGCCCCAGAGCTGGCGCTCGTCGACTTCGGACGCGGTGACGCCGGTCGGGCCGACCGCGACCGGCGCGACGTAGAGCGCATCGGTCGGGCAGTAGATTTCGCAGAGAAAGCAGGTCTGGCAGTCGTCCTGCCTGGCGATGACCGGCAGGCCGGTCTCGTCGCGGTCGAAGACGAAGGCGGGGCAGACCCGCTCGCAGATGTCGCAGCGGATGCAGCGATCCTCGGAAACAAGTTCGATCACGAAGCCCGCTCCTCGCGCTCGCCGACCGGCTCCGCCGGCCGGACACTGACGGAACCGAGCCCGCCGACGAGAAGGCTCAGCTCGAGCGCGTCGTCGCGCTTCGGCATGTCGGCGCGCCGGTGCATGCCGCGGCTTTCAGTGCGGGCGAGGGCGGCCGCGATCGACCAGCGGGCGGCGGCAGTGACCGAAGCCGTCTCGCGGGCGCGGAGCCGGGTGGTGCCTTCGCCGGCGAGATGCGCCTGCAGCTCCCGCCAGAGCGCCTCGAGGGCAGCGCGGCTCGCCTCGAGTTTCACGCCGTCGCGGAAGTAGTTCTTTTCCAGCGGGATCACCTCGTCGCGAACCGCGGCGATCACCGCACGGGTGTCGATCGGCCGCGGCGTGTCGGCAGGCCTGAGGCCGGCGGTGCCGAGGGGGCCCGAAAAGCGGCGGAAGGGCGACAACCCGCCGCGGCGCTTGGTATGGCCCGCCGCACCCTTACCGGCCCACCAGCCGCTCGACATCGCCCAGGCCGAGTTGACCGACCCGCCGCCCGAGGTCGCGCCAGCGACGTTTTCGCGCGTCGCCGCGTCTCCCGCGGCGTAGAGGCCCGGGACCTCGGTCTCGCACTCGGAGCTGATGACGCGGATGCCGCCGGTGCCGCGCACGGTGCCTTCGGCGCGCAACGTCACGCGGAAGAGATCGCGAAAAGGATCGATGCCGAGACGGTCGTAGGGCAAGAAGCAGTTCGGCTGGCCGCGGCGCAGCCAGTCCTGCAGCGCCGCGTCGGCCATGTCGAGCCGGGCGTAGACCGGCCCGTCGATCAGCGCCCGCGCGACGTCCTTCTCGGCCGGCCCGATGCCGTTCGCGACCGGCTCGCCTTGCGCGTCGAGGAGCGGCTTGCCGGCCGCGTCGTAGAAGGTCGCCCAGCGGAACGGCAAGCCCTTGTTGAGCGAGCTGTCGTGGGGCGCGAGGGTGTACTTGCCGGTGAACTCCATGCCCGAGAGCGATGCGCCGGCTTCGGCCGCCATCAGGAGGCCGTCGCCGGTCAGGCCGGTTCCGCCCAGGATGCGCTCGAAGAAGGCACAGCCGCCGGTTGCGAGGACGGTCGCGCCCGCCTCGATGCGCCAGTCCTCGCCGGTGGCACGGACGATCCCTGCGGCGCCGGTAACCGACGTGCCATCGCTCAGGAGCTCGGTTGCCGGGTGGTGATCGAGGACCTTGACCCCGGCCGCGAGAACGCGGGCCCGCATGAAGCGCATGTAGTCGGGCCCGCGCAGGTTTGCGGTGTAGAGCAGGCCGCTTTCCTCGCTCGGGAAGGGGTAGCCCCACTCGACGAGCCGCTGCAGGTTCTCGTAGCAGCGATCGACCAGGCGGAGCATCCAGCGCTGGTCGGCGATGCCGATCGTGCGCTCCCAGCGCCGTGCGACCGCCTGGGCGCGGTGGTCGCCCGGCGCCACGCACCAGGTGCCGGTATTGGACGGCGCAGTCGCGCCGCTGGTGCCGTGGTAGCCCTTGTCGACCAGGGTGACGCCGGCGCCTGCCTCAGCGGCGGCGACCGCGGCCCAGGCCGCCGCCGGGCCGCCGCCGATCACCAGCACGTCGGCTGCGCCGCTCAGGCCGACCGAAGCCACTTCCCTGCGCAGTGTCCCCATGTTCGATCCGCTCCTGCCTGCAATGTGTCGGAGGTTCGCTGCGGCTCAGGCCGCTGTGTGCGCGTGGAGGCGGGCAGGTTCATGGCCCGGCAGCCACTTGATGTTGCAGCCGATCGAGGGGACTTGCGGCTCGGCCGGCCGCTCGCCCCTGAGCGTGGCATCCGCCGCGGCTCGGAGGTCCGCGCCGGTCACCGGCTTGCCGTTGCCCGGACGCGCATCGTCGAACTGGCCGTGATAGACGAGGCGTCGGCGCGCGTCGTAGAGAAACAGGTCGGGGGTGCAGGCGGCACCGAAGGCCCTTGCCACCACCTGGTCCTCGTCCTTGAGATACGGAAAGCTGTAGCCTTGGTCGGCCGCCTCGGAGGCGACCCGCTCACGCGTTTCCTCGGCGTAGGCATCGGCGTCGTTCGAGTTGATCGCGATGATCGCGAGCCCCTTGTCCCCGTACTCGCGGGCAAAGCGGGCGAGTTCCTCGCGGATCAGCAGCACGAAGGGGCAGCGGTTGGAGATGAAGGCAACGAGGAGCGCCGGCGCGTCCGCGAAGTCGCCTTCGGTGTAGAGCCGCCCGGTCGCGTCGGGCAACTCGAAGGCGGGCGCGGCAGCTCCCAGCTCGATCGGGTTCGATTCAGTCCGAGGCATCGTGTGCTCCTGTCCGACGCCGCCATGTCCGGCGCGCAAAATGAGGATAGGGCGACTCAAACAATAATGTCTATAGACTTTATCGTCTTTCGGGCATTGCCGATCTTGATCGGTGCTGAGCCGACCGCAGCCGAATTTTGCGTCGCCCTGAAGCGGCTTGGGCAGCCGCGACGCAACATGCTGATCCCGAAGCTGCTTGATGATCGTCCGAACAGAGCGTTGGTGCGACGGCCGCGCTAAGCGGCTCGGGGTGGTAGCAGCGTGGGACGATTCCGGCCTCGCCAAGGAGGATACCCCCCCCCGATGACCAAGCTTTCCGCGTCGACGGCCTGATCTTCACGGCCCGCCGCGCCGACCGCCGCCCGGCGATCGGCCTGGGCGACCTGCCGACGCTCTTCGTCTTCTCGAACGGCGTCGACGAGATGAGCTTCTGCCTCGTTCCCGACGACGCGCAGGGCGCGCGCCTCGCCACCGACCCCCTCGCCGGCACCGGCCGCCGCCGCATCGCCCACGTCACCGGCCCCGAGCGCTTCGAGGCCGTCCGCCTCCGCTGCGACGGCTGGCGCGCCGGGCTCGCCGCCCCCGGCCTCGCCGCAGGCGCCCGGCGACTACCGCACCGGTCCCTGGTCCGAGGCCTGGGGCCGCTCTCGTCGCGGCCCAGCTCTTCGCCAATGCCGGGGACTGCCCCGACGCGGTCTTCGCCGGCAATGACCAGATCGCCCGCGGGCTCCTCGAAGGCATGCGCGACCTCCGGCCTCCGCGGACGTGGCCGTCGTCGGCTTCTACAACTGGGACGTGATGAGTTGAGCGAGCCCGCCCGCGCCTCTCCAGCGTCGACATGAATCTCTACGCCCTCGGCCAGGAGGCGGGCCGCCGGATCATGCGGATGATCGGCGGCGAGGAATTCCACGGCACGCTCCGCCTCCCCTGCACCCTCGCCGTGCGCTAAAGCTCCACCCTCGAAGGAACCAATTGATGCGACGCCTCACCCCGGTCGACTTCACCCGCGTCTCCCTGACCGGCGCCTTCTGGCGCGAGCGGCTCGACACGGTGCTCGCCCGCACCATCCCCAGCCAGTACGCCAAGCTCCAGTCCGAGGGCCTGCTCGAGTCGCTGGTGCCGACCGACCCGCCGCGCCCGCTCCGCATCCCGCGCCGGGCGAACGGCTTCACCACCCAGATCTTCTGGGATTCCGACATCGGCAAGTGGATCGAGGCGGCGTCCTACGCCCTTCACCACCGCCGCGACGAAACCATCGAGGCCGAGATCGACGACATCGTCGACTAGCTCGCCGCCGCCCAGCTCCCCGACGGCCTCGGCCTCGAACGAGGGCTTCACCTCCGATTACGACCTGCCGAACGAGACCGCCTATGCCGAGACCTGCGCCTCGGTCGCCTTCATCTTCTGGGCGCAGCGAATGCTCAACCTCGAGCTCGACGGCCGCTACGCCGACCTCCTCGAGCGCGCCCTCTACAACGGCGCCCTCGCCGGCCTGTCCCAGGATGGCGAGGGTTTCTGTGTAACGCGGGTTGGTATGAAGAGCGTGCGGCAAGGTCGCGGACTTCGGCGTTGCCGCAAGTCTCAATGTCGCCGAGGATATCTTGCTCCGTGGCGATGGCAGGAGCCGTACACCGCCCCGCTATTCGGCTGTGGCGTCAGACCCGATCCAGGCCGTCGCGAAAGTCGTTGAGGTCGGCATCGACGGAGGACGGCGCCTCGATCCACTCCCGCATGGGATCGCCGGTGACGGGGTCGCGCGAGGGGATCGGCAGCATCATGATGCGCTTGGCGGCTGCGCGGCGGGCCTCCTCTGTGATGTGGTCCTCCTGAATGTTGTCCCAGTCGCGGCCGTCGGGGTAGCCGCCGATCATCAGGATGTCATCGGAGTTCCCGGTCATCTGGTGCGAGACGCCGGCGGGCAGCACAATGACGTCCCCGGGCTCGACGCGGATCCGGATGCCGCCGCGGCCGAAGAGCTCGACCTCCATCCAGCCCGCGGCGCAGCCCAGGCACTCGTGGGTGGTCGAGTGGAAGTGCGGGTAGGTGTAGATGCCGGGGTAGCGCCAGTTGTTGAGCCAGCCGTTGCCGCGGAGGCGCGCCAGGACGGCGTCTGCGCCGCCACCGGGGATGCCGTCGCGGTGGACGAGGAGCGGGAAGCGGCTGTTCGGCAACGTGCCATTCGGGCGGGAGCTGTGCACTTCCGGTGGGCGCGTGGACATGTCTTTCCTCCGTTGCTTGCGGCTCCGGCGCCGCGTTGGTGAGCGGGCCTCTCAGAGCGGCCGCAGCCGGATGTTGCGCCAGCGGCAGGCGGCGTTCGGCGCCCAGCGCTCCTCGCCCATGCGCAGGTCGTTGTCATGGACCTCGAATGCGATGTGGCCGCGGATCCCCAGCAGGGCGAGCGTGCCCTCGGGGTCGAAGACCGACGCCGGTAGCCGGGCGGTGTCGAGTTCGGCGATAAGCGTGCCGTTGATCTCGGTGGTGATCGTCGGCAGCGTCACCCCGCACGGTGATGCGAAAGGCGTTCCAGTCGTCCCACCGCCAGGCAGCGAGGAAGTCCGCGCCGGTGGCGGAGCGCTCAAGGAGCGAGCGCTTGAGGTCGGTGATCGGCTCGATGCGTGGTTGCGGGGTCCTCCAGCCGGAGGCCGATCGGTCGGTCGGCGGCATCCCGCGTCACGTCGACGTTGAAGTTGATCGCGTGGAATCGACCGATGCCGTTGCCGTAGAAGCCGCCGATGTTGCCGGACTTGCGATGGTCGAGGAGCACCTGGTAGCCCTGCGAGCCGAGCTTGGTCGCACGCAGCATGATGCCGGTGTCGGCCGGCCAGTCCGGCCGCGCCTCAAACGAGAGCTCGAAGTCGCCGAAGGTCTCGTCACTGATCAGGTAGGCGCCGAGCCCGCTCCCCGGCGGGTCCTGACGGCCGCAGATCGCCCCGTCTTCGACCGTCCAGCGGCCGACATGGCTGCGGATGCGGTGCGGCGAGCGCCGCGTCGAGCTCCGGCATCGGGTCGCGTGGCCATTGCGGCACGGGAATCCGGGGCGCGGCGTGCCAGCCGCGCAAGGTCTCTCCGTCGAACAGGCTGATTGCCATCCCGCCCCCTAATGCAACTCGAGGCTTGCGCCGTCCGAAAGGTGCGTATGCGCAGTGGCGGCCTCGGTGCTCTCGCGGACGATGAGGCGGCCGCGCAGCAGTTCGGACTCGGGCGCCGGCAGCACCGGACCGGCCTCAATGAGCTGCATCAGCCGCGCGACTGACCGTTGGGCCAGGTCCTCGACGTCGTTGTTGATCGTCGAGATCGGCGTCACCGCGTACCGCGCCGCCTCGTCGTCGTCGAAGCCGACGATCGCGAGCCGACCCGGCACCGCGAAGCCGTTAAGCTTGGCCCAGCGGAGCGCCCCAAGCGCCAGCACGTCGCTCGATGCGAAGACCGCTGTAGGTGGGTCGGCGGCGGCCATCAGGCCATCCATCGCCGCGAGGCCCCCGGATATTGAATGGTCCTGGCAGGAGGCGATCAGTTCGGGGGCCATCTTGGTCGCGGCAGAAGAGAGGGCGTCGAGATAGCCAGAGTATTTTTGCATCGTCTGGTACTGCGGTGTAACCAGCGCCCCGATGCGCCGATGCCCCTGCTCGATCAAGTGCCGTGTGGCGTCATAGGCGCCGGCATACTCGTCGATGCCGACGGCATCGATGCCGGAATTCTCGATGCCGACCAGCATCACCAGCGGGAAGTTGCGGTCGCGCAGGCGCTTGATGTGATCGAGTTCGCCGTGCCGCACGGGCCAGATCAGGAGACCGTCGACCATTCGGGCGCGGAACATCTCGATTGCGCGCATCTCGGCCTCGAGGCTGCCGTTCGACGAGGCGAAGAGCACGCCGTAGCCGCGCGCCGCGAGCGCGCCCTGAATCTTCTCTGCGGCGCTGGTGAGAACCGGGTTTGTGATCTCGTGCAGGATCAGCCCTATCGTGTTGCTCCGGCGGGAAACCAGCGACTTGGCGATATGGTTCGGGACATAGTCGAGCTCCTCCGCCGCCCTGGCGATCTTCTCGCGGGCGGCGGCCGAGATCCGGGTGCTGCCGCGCAGGGCCAGCGACACGGTGTTCGTCCCATATCCGGTTCTCTCGGCGATGTCCTTGAGCCGCGCCTTCTGTCTCGCCATCGCTACTACCTCGCGGACCCGCCTGCGGAGAGCCTTACAGGCCACCGCACCGAGCTCCAAAGCAATGCTGCCGATAGTGGGTCGCCGAAAAAACGTCTTGCAAACTCGGTGCAGTAACGCTACTACGGAGTAACGCTACTACGCAAGGGGCGAACTGACCCGGGGCACGGGTTCATACGCCTTCAACCAAGTAACAATTTAGACGATCGACGATCGCCTGGGAACGTGTTCAGCACGCCGGGCGTGGAATTCAAGTCGTCAGCAAATGAAAAACTGCCAGGAGGACCGACCACCATGAAATTCGCCAAGACGGCAAGCGCGCTTGCGTTGCTGATGACAACGGCGGGAGCTCTTCCCGTCCTTGCCGAGGACACCACGATCCATGTGATGTCCTGGGAGCCGATGCAGGTCGACGGTACCGAGTGGTGGGACAAGATCACCCAGGGCTTTACGGCGACCCATCCGGGCGTGACGATCGAGACGAACTTCGTCCCATTCAACCAATACCTGACCACGCTCGCGGCGATGACCGCCGGGGACTCGCTGCCGGACGTCTTCTACGGCCACGTCAAGGCAGCGGAGCTCGGTCGCGCCGGGCTTGCGGTCAACTACAAGGACGTGGTCGACGACGCGTTCCTCAAGCAGTTCTACCCCGGCCCGCTCAAGCAGTTCACCTTCGACGGCGGCGACATCTACGCGCTGCCCTGGACTGCGCAGATCTTCGGCTTCTTCGTCAACGACAAGATCATGAAGGACCTCGGCCTCACCGCCCCGAACACTTGGGATGAGCTGATCGCCATGGCGCCGAAGATCAAGGAAGCCGGCTTGACGCCGGTCGCCTTCGGCAATCTCGCGCACAACGTGTGCCCGGACTTCTTCTTGCCGCTGGTCACCCAGTACGGCGGCGATGTCTACGCGCTCGACGACCTGACCGCCGACGGCGTTTCCTGGGATTCCAAACCCGTGGTCGACGCCCTGACGCTCATGCAGAACCTCGCGAAGGCCGGTGTATTTCTCGAAGGCGTCAACGGCGTCGACGAGCGGCCGGCCTGGCAGATCGCCTACCAGGGCAAGGCAGCGATGCTCTACACCGGCTCCTGGGCCCCGGCAGTTTTCGAGGCCGAGGCGACGCAGGACTGGATTGACAACTATTCGGTGCACAAGGTGCCGGCAGTGACCGCCGACGGCGTCCACTACACCGGTGACGGCAGCGGCGAAGGCTGGGTGGTCAACGCCAAGAGCCCGGCCAAGGACGTGACGCTCGAGTTCGTCAAGTACATGTTCTCTCCGGAGGTCTACGACGCCCATATCGCCGGCCTCGGCGGCTTTCCCTCGATGCCGAGCGCGCTCGACCAGGTGAAGAACCCCAAGGTTCAGGAAATGGTCAAGTGGATGGACACCGACGGTGCCGACCACATCCTCTTCGGAGCCGGCTCATGGGACGCGGTCTCCAACGTCTGCCAGAGCATCCTCGACGGCTCGATCGAGCCGGAGGCGGGCGCCAAGCAGATCCAGGCCGACGTCATGTCGACCCGCGCCAAGGCCTCCAACTAGGGCCGCTTCCGCCCGGCCCTTCCAGGGCCGGGCTCTCCCCCGCACCGGAGCGATCGGGCCGCACGCCGCAGCCCGGCCGGGCCCGCATCAGTGAGGAGATCGCCCGTGACCATGACGAGCCATCCCGGCGAGGGACCGCCGCAGAGGCCGAGCCGCAACTGGCTTCCGTTCGCCTTCCTCGCGCCGGCGGCACTGGTCCTGCTGGTGTTCATGGCCATTCCGATGGCCAATTCGATCATTCTGAGCTTCCAGTCGTGGAACGGCATGTCGGCTCCCCACTGGGTCGGGTTCCGCAACTACCAGCTGATGCTCGGCGATCGCATCTTCCTGCTTGCGCTCGGCAACACCGCCTACTTCACCGTCGCGACCGTGATCTTGCAGTCGATCCTGCCCCTGCTGCTTGCGGCGCTCCTGAGCTCCGGCATCAAGGGCGGCGTGATCTTCCGCACCGTCTACTTCATGCCGGTGATCATCTCGCTGGCAATCAGCGGCCTGCTCTGGGCGATGATCTACGAGCCGAACTTCGGCATCCTCAACACCTTCCTGCGCAGTATCGGGCTCGAGAGCTGGACCCAGCTCTGGCTCGCCGACCGCCGCACGGTGATGCCCGCGATCATTGCGATGTCGATCTGGAAGTCGCTCGGCTTCTTCCTGGTCATCTACTACGCCGCGATGCAAAGCATCTCGACCGAGCTCTACGACGCCGCGAAGATGGATAATGCCAGCCCGCTCCGCCGCTTCTGGCACGTCACCGTCCCCGCGCTGCGCCCGGTCATCGTCCTTGTCGTCGTCCTCAACACCATCGACGGCATCAAGGTCTTCGACCAGATCTGGGTGATGACCGCCGGCGGACCGAACCACGCCAGCGAAACGCTCGGCACCTACCTCTATTCGACGGCCTTCGGCGCCATGGGCAGCTCCAACCCGCAGCTCGGCTATGCCACCGCCATCGCCATCGTGATCCTCGTGCTGAGCGCTCTGCTCAGCATCGTCCAGATCCGGATCGGCAAGCGCATGGAGTTCGAGCAATGAGCGCGCAGGCCGCCGTGATCGGCCGGCACCGGGCCCCCGCGACCGCCGCCGACGTGGCCCGCAGCCGCTTCCTCATGGTCTTCTCCAAGACCCTCGTCTACGTGACGCTGACGCTCATCATGGTCGTCCAGGGCTTCCCGCTGTTCTGGATGATCCTGACCTCGGTCAAGAACCAGCGCGAGGTCTTCTCTTCCTTCCTGCCACACCGGCTCGATTTCTCGAACTTCGTGCGCGTCTGGAAGGCGATCAACCTGCCGCAGCACCTGCTGAATTCGCTCTACGTCACCACCCTGACCGTCGTCATCGTGGTGATCGTCGCGACCCTTGCCGGCTACGTCTTCGCCCGCTTCAACTTCCGCGGCAAGGACTGGCTCTTCTACGGCTTCATCGCCGCGATGATGATCCCCGGCCAGGCGATCCTCATCCCGATGTTCCAGTTCCTGAAGGCGATCGGCCTCCTCAACACCCTGACCGGCCTTTCGCTTTCCTACCTCGGCGGCGCGGTCGCCTTCTCGATCTTCCTGATGCGCGCCTTCTTCGTCAGCCTGCCGCGCGAGCTCGGCGACGCCGCCAAGATGGATGGCGCCGGCGAGTGGGGCGTCTTCCGCTACATCTACCTGCCTCTGGCCAAGCCCGGCATCGCCACCGTCATCATCATCCAGTCGATGGGCATCTGGAACGAGTTCATGTTCTCCAACACCTTCATCTCCAGCCCCGGCTCCAAGACCATCCAGGCGGCACTCTTCCAGGCCGTCGGCCGCTACTCGACCGACTATACCGCCCTCTCCTCCGGCCTGATGCTGGCGCTGATCCCGATCTTCACGATCTTCCTCATCCTGCAGAAGCAGTTCATCCAGGGACTGACTGCCGGCGCCGTGAAAGGCTGACCCCGATGCTCACCACCCCCGTCGATCCCTCGATCAAGCCGGTGAAGATCGGCGCCTCCGCCCCCCAGCTCCCCCTCGCCTTCGGCGGCTCATGGTTCGTCCCCTACTCCGAACCCGGCGAGGAGGACGCCCGCCTTCTCGGCGCGATCAAGGCCGCCTACGACGGCGGCGTCCGCCACTTCGACACCGCCGGCGGCTACGGCAACGGCCACTCGGAGGAGATCTACGCCCGCTTCCTCCAAGGCCGCCGCGGCGAGATCTTCCTCGCCTCGAAGTCGAACCCGGACGACACCTCCGCCGCCGCGATGACCGCCGAGATCGACGCGAGCCTTCAGCGCCTGAAGACCGACTATATCGACCTCTACTACATCCACTGGCCGCGCACCGGCCACGACATGCGCCCGCGCATGGAGGCGCTCGAAGCCGCCCGCGACGCGGGGAAAATCCGCGCCACCGGTGTCAGCAACTTCTCCGTCGAGCAGATGCGCGAGGTGCAGGAAGTCGGCACCATCGACGCCCACCAGCTCGGCTACAACCTGCTCTGGCGCTACGCCGAGGACGACCTCATTCCCTTCTGCCGCGAGCACGACATCGCCGTCGTCACCTACAGCTCGCTCGCGCACGGCATCCTGACCGGCAAGTTCGCCCGCGACCCCGGCTTGCGCGAAGGCGACCAGCGCAACCGCATCCTGCCGTTCCGCGCCGACATCTGGCCGCACGTCTACGAAGGCGTCGAGAAGCTCAAGGTGATCGCCGCCGAGTTCGACCGCCCTCTGATGCACCTCGCGATCCGCTGGAACCTCGCCCGGCCCGGCATCACTTCGGTCGTCGTCGGCGCCCGCAACGAAGCGCAGGCCGACGCCAACGTCCAGGCGCTCGCCGGCGCCATCCCGACGGAAGTCTTCGACCGCATGACGGCGATCAGCGACGAGATCGTCCGCCACGTCCCGAACGAGGGCAACCTCTTCAACCACCACCCCTGAAAGAAAAGCATGACCAGCCTCGAACCAATCCAAGGCCTGGGCGACAAGGTTCTCGTCCAGATTTGCATCATCGTCGACGACGCCGACAAATACGCCAGGCGCTACTCCGAGCTCCTCGGAGTCGAGATCCCCGAGGTCCACGTGACCGACGGCCATTCCGAGACCGAAGCCGAATACTACGGCGAGGCGACCGAGGCGAAGGCGCGCATCTATCACTGGCACTTCGGCAACGTCGGCTTCGAACTGCTGCAGCCGCTTGGCCCCAAGAGCGTCTGGCAGGACTGGCTCGACGAGCACGGGCCGAGCGTCCACCACGTCGCCTTCCGCGTCACCGACAGCGACGGCGTCTCGCGCGAGTTCGCCCGACACAGCTTCCCGGTGACCCAGAAGGGCTTCTACACCGGCCGCCTGCCGAACGGCGGGCATACCGGAATGTACACCTACCTCGATACCGCTGGCTCGCTCGGCACCGTGATCGAGCTCCTCGAATCCTTCGACCCGAACGGAGAGCCCCGCTGATGTCCGCCCCCGTCCTCGAGCCCGAGCGGCTCTGCCAGGTCGGCTTCGTCGTCCACGATGTCGAGGCCACCGCGCAGAAGTACGCCGAGGCCTTCGGCTTCCCGATGCCGCCGATCATCGAGACCCCCGGCTACGACAAGGCCAAGACCGTCGTCGAGCGGCCAGCCCTCCGAGGCGACCGCCAAGCTCGCCTTCTTCCAGACCGGCCAGCTCGTCGTCGAGCTGATCCAGCCCGATAAGACGCCGAGCGTCTGGCGCGACTACCTCGACACCTACGGCGAGGGCGTCCACCACATCGCCTTCCGGGTCAAGGACACCAAAGCGACCGAGGCCGCTCTGGCCGCCGAGGGGATGCCCACGCTGCAGCAGGGCCTCTTCGTCGATGGCAGCGGCATGTACACCTACGTCGACAGCGCCGCCCAGCTCGGCGTCATGGTCGAGCTCCTCGAAAACTTCCCGAAGAAATAACCGGAGACCCTGCAATGAAAGCGATCGTCGGCCTCGGCCACGTGGCCCTCAAGGTCAAGGACATCGACCGTTCGATGGCCTTCTACAGCGGCGTTCTTGGATTTCCCGAGATGCTTCGGCTCCACCACGACGATGGCAGCCTGTTCCTGATCTATCTCCGCGTCACCGACGACCAGTACATCGAGCTCTTCCCCGACGCCAAGACCGACCGGGCGCCCGGCATCGACGCCAACGGCGTCCACCACTTCTGCCTGACCGTCGACAAGCTCGAGCCGGTCGTCGAGGCGCTGGTAGCGGCCGGCGGCCAGCCCTACGCTTGGACCAAGACCGAGACCGGCGCCCCGGCACTCCTGCCGTCGGAGAAGCCAGTGATCGGCAACGGCCTCGACGGAAACCGCCAGTCCTGGCTGCAAGACCCTGACGGCAACCGGATCGAGCTGATGGAGATGGCCGAGGACTGCCTGCAGTACCAGGCGATCCGCCGTCTCGCGAGCGAGACGGTCTAGGGTCCTGCCGACCTGCCCCGGCGTCCGCCGGGGCCCATCTCCTTCTCCGGAGGTATCATGCACACGATTGGCATCTGCGCCCTCATCTACGAGCGGGCGGGCGTCCGCCGCGTCCTTACCGCCGCCTGAAGGAGGCAACGACCATGGGCACCATCCAGCTTCGCGACGTCAGCAAGTCCTTCGGCGCCGCAACCGTCATCCCGCGCATCAACCTCGACATCGAGGACGGCGAGTTCGTCGTCTTCGTCGGTCCCTCGGGCTGCGGCAAGACCACGCTGCTTCGGATGATTGCGGGCCTCGAGAACACCTCTGCGGGCCGCATCATGATCGACGGACGCGACGTCACCTACGAGGTGCCCGCCAAGCGCCAGCTCGCGATGGTGTTCCAATCCTACGCGCTCTACCCGCACATGACGGTGCAGAAGAACATCTCCTTTCCGCTCAAGATGGCCCGCGAGGAGAAGCCGACCATCCTGCGCAAGGTCGCCGAGGCCGCCCGTATCCTCAACCTCGGCAACTACGTCGAGCGCCGCCCCGGCCAGCTCTCAGGCGGCCAGCGCCAGCGCGTCGCGATCGGCCGTGCGATCGTGCGCCAGCCCGTTGCGTTCCTCTTCGACGAGCCGCTCTCCAACCTCGACGCCGCCCTCCGCGGCACCATGCGGCTCGAAATCCTCGAGCTCCACAACGACCTTGGCACCACGATGGTCTACGTCACCCACGACCAGGTCGAGGCGATGACCATGGCCGACAAGATCGTGGTGCTGAACGCCGGGCTGATCGAGCAGGTCGGCTCTCCGTTGGAGCTCTATCGCAATCCCCAGAACGTCTTCGTCGCGGGCTTTATCGGCAGCCCGCACATGAACTTCGTCGAAGGTCCGGAGGCCGAAAAGCGCGGCGCCCCGACGATCGGCATCCGCCCGGAGCATTTCGCCGTCTCGACAACGCCGGTCGAGGGTGCCTGGAAGGGCGAGGTCAGTGTCGCCGAGCACCTTGGCGCCGACACCTTCGTTCACCTCAACGCCGGCCCGCTCGGCAGCATCAACGTGCGAACCGGTGGCGAGGTCGAGGTCGCCCACGGTGACATCATCTGGCTTACCCCGGACCCTGCGCGCATCCACCGCTTCGACGCCGCCGGGCGCGCCATGCCCCGCCCGGCCTGAAATCGCCCATACGGTTTCCATATACGTTCCATACGCATGCCATACCGGGAAAACTATGGCGCATCAGCGGCTTGAGCCCCTTCCGGCAGAAACGAGAGACACCCTATGCCCGCCCCCTACAAGATCGCATTCCAGCTCTACACCTCCCGCAACTTCCCTCCGCTCGAGGACCAGCTCGCGGGCCTCGCCGAGCTCGGCTACGACGGCGTCGAGCCCTTCCTGCCCAACTACGGCGACGATCCCGCCCGCTTCCGTCGCCAGATCGACGCCGCCGGCCTTGCCTGCTTCGGCTTCCACCTCCCCTACGACGGCCTGATCGCCGACCCGCAGAAGTTCATCGACATCGCGCTGACGATCGGGTCCAACCTATTGATTCCGCCGTATCTTCCGCCCGAAGCGCGTCCCGTCGACGCCGAAGGCTGGCGCGCCGTCGGCCGCAACCTTGCCAAGGCCGCCGAGCCGGTGAAGGCCGCCGGCCTCCGCCTTGCCTGGCACAACCACGATTTCGAGTACGATCCCCTCCCCGACGGCACCCGCCCGATCGACCTCCTCCTCGAAGCCGCCGGCCCCACCGTCGGCTACGAGGTCGACTTCGCCTGGGTCACCCGCGGCGGCGGCGACCCCCTCGCCGAGCTCCGCCGCTACGGCTCCCGCATGACCGCGATCCAGGTTAAGGACACCCATTTTCCCGTGGCCCTCGCCGAAGGCGGCTGGGCCGCCACAGGCGATGGCGTCGTCGACTGGCCCACCCTCTACCCGCTCTTCTCAACAACTCCTGCCGACCACCTCGTCGTCGAACACGATGAGCCCGCCGATTGGCGCAACATCGCCAAACGCTCGATCGACTACCTGCGCAAGCTCGCGGAGGAAAATCCCCCGCGCTAGACTAGGTTGTCGGGTCAGGTTGCTACGCGGTCGCGGAAGGCGAGGCTCTTGCGTGTGTCCTGAGTGGGACGGTACTCGAGCCCGACGAAGCCGCCGTAGCCAGCCTCCTGCAGCCAGGCGAGGCGCGATTCCCAGTTGAGGCTGCCGCTGCCGGGCTCGCCTCGTCCGGGCGCATCGGCGAGATGGACGTGGGCCACCCGGTCGAGCCGGCCCTGGAGCACCGGGGCGATCTCCTCGTCCATGACCGCTGCGTGGTAGATGTCGTAAAGGATGCGGATTTGAGTCCGGCCCACGGCATCAACGATATCAAGGCCCTCGACCGTGGAGGAGAGGTAGTAGCCGGCGTGGTCCACCCGCGTGTTCAGCGGCTCGATCGCCAAAACGACGCCGGTGCCATCGAGCCGGTCGGCGGCCCGCCTGAGGCAGTCCGTCAGCGCCTGACGCTGTGTTGCGCGCGGGGTCTGCAGAAGGTCGCCAGTCTGCGCAATCAGCATCGGGGCGCCGAGCCGGCGCGCCGTGGCAATCGAGGCGTCGAGGCCGGCGAGGAACTCATCGTGACGCGTCGGATCGGTCAGCGGGATCATCGGCTCGGCCACTATGCCCGTCAGCGGCAAGCTGGTTTCGCGCAGCGCGCTCTCCACGGCCTCCAAATCCTTGTCGGTCCAGCGCCAGAACTCCACACCGTCGAGGCCCGCGTCACGCGCCATGCGGATGCGGTCGGAGAAATTGGCGGTCTCGCCGGCGAAGAGCATTTCGATGCAGCCGGAGAATTTCAACGCGACTCACCTGTTGACCTCCCTGGATCAGCCTCCGAGGCCAAAGGTTGATTGTCACTTTGCATGAATCCAACTCCTTTACGACTTCGGGCGAGCTTTTTGCCGAGTGCCACTGACGAGCCTGAGAGGCTCTTCGAAAGCAGTTCTCCTGACCAGTCAAAAACACAACATGAATGCGAGCCTGCTTGATAATGTTTAGCGGCAGCACGCTACCGTCGGGCTGCCGGGCGGCCGCGGAAAGGATGGTGAACTGGGTGTCCGTAAGCTTGATCATCAAGGTTCTCCGTTCACATGCCCTGAGACCATCCCAAGCCTGCTATGACCCCGAGCCGCGAGTGGGGGCAGTCCGACGACCAAGAACTCTACCGCCACCCGGCTCGCTCCGCGGCGGCGCTGCCAGCAAGGTCGTGTCCGCGCTTCTCACCCGCGGCTTGGTCCGCGAACAGGTGAACGAGAGCCAAGCCAAGGCCGAAGCTGCGTTGATACGCTCTGGCGAAACAAGGAAGACGGTCGCGGGGGTACTCCTCCGCATCAGCCCCGCAGGCCTTGAGGTGCTGGGAGTCACGCGGGAAGCCGAAGCTCCGGAGCGTGATGTGAGCCCCGAAAACTGGATCGCTTCGATTTAGAGTTTTCCGTGGATTGATCCCTTGTGTCAACGGCGGCGGAAAAACCAGCGACGGGGCGGCGGGAAAGTCTGCCACTTGGGCATCCTGAGCTGATGTTCGGAGGGGCGCGCTTTGGCACGCGCGCTCCCCAGATAGCTGGCGTGTGCCAGGGCGCGCTGGCCCGTCAGGGCCAAATCCTGGGGGCTCAGGGTTCAGCGACCGCGTTTTGCGCACGGTTTGGGCGGGCCGGTAGCTCTAGCCGTTCATCTCGAGGATGGTGACGTGGTGGGTCAGCCTATCGAGCAGCGCGCCGGTGAGGCGTTCGGAGCCGAAGGTCTCGGTCCATTCGTCGAACGGCAGGTTGCTGGTGATCAGGGTGGATATGCGCTCGTAGCGCTGGCTGATCAGCTCGAACAGCAGTTCGGCGCCGGTCTTGAGAGCGGCACGAAGCCGAGCTCGTCGATGATCAGGAGCTTGTGGCCGGCCATCTTCTGCAGGCGCAGCAGCCGACGCTCGTCGCGGGCCTCCATGAGTTCGTGGACGAGGGCGGCCGCGGTGGTGAAGCCGACGGAGAGGCCCTTCTTGCAGGCGGCCAGCCCGAGTCCCAGGGCTACATGCGACTTGCCGGTGCCGCTCGGGCCGAGGGCGATGACGTTCTCGCGGCGAAGGGTCCACTCGCAGCGCGCCAGTTCCAGAACCTGCATCTTGTTCAAGCTGGGGATCGCCCTGAAGTCGAAGCTGTCGAGGCTCTTGACCGCCGGGAACCGTGCGGCCTTGATCCGGCGCTCGATCATCCGGCGTTCGCGGTCGATCAGCTCCAACTCGACCAGGCGGGCAAGGAAACGCACGTGGTCCAGGCCTTCGGTCGCACACTGGCGCGCGAGCTTGTCGTACTCCCGCAAGACGGTCGGCAGCTTCAGCGTCTTGAGATGATGCGCGAGCAGGATCTCGGGGGCCTCCATCATACCGCAGCCCCCGAGACCAGGCACATGTAGCTGGCCGCCGAGGTTCGGGCTTGCGAGCTGACCCGTCCGGTCGCCTGATCGCAGGCGTCGAACGGGCGGCCGGCAGATCCGCCATCGCCGCCAGGTCCCGCGCTAGCCGCTCGCCGATCGTCTCGGTGCGGCCCCGCAGGATCTCCGCCTGGCGCTTGCGGCACTGGTCCTCGAGCCAGGCGTCGAAGGCCTCCCAGGTGGGGAAGCGCGGCAGCGGCACCATGAAGGTCGCCGCGCCCAGCCGACCAGCCCCTCGACGGCGCCCTTGTCGTTGCCCTTGCCGGGGCGGCCGTAGCGGTCGCGGATCAGGTAATGCGACAGGATACCGCTGAAGAGCCTTGCCCGCTTGCGGGTGCCCTCTGGAAGGATGCGCGCCACCAGGCAGCGGTCGTTGTCGTAGAGCACCGACTGCGGCACCCGGCCGAAGAACGTGAAGGCGTGGACATGGCCGTCCACCCAGGCCTCGGCAGTGGCCGCCGGGTGGGCGCGGACGAAGCACGCGTCGCTCTGCGGCAGGTCGAACGCGAAGAAATGCGCCGTCCGCTCGACGTCGCCGATCACCACGGTCGCTTCGCCGAAGTCGGCCTGGGCATGACCGGGCGGGTGCTGCAACGGCACGAACATCTCCCGCCCGCGCCGCCGATGCTCGCGGATGTAGTCCTTCACGATGGTGTAGCCGCCGACAAACCCGTGCTCGTCCCGGAGCCGCTCGAACACCCGCTTCGCCGTGTGGCGCTGCTTGGCGCGCTGGCCCACAGCGGCGCCTGGGACTCGCGAGGCGCCATTACTCGCTTCTGCGCTCAGGGACTCGCCCACGGCGGGGAAGCGTCAGCAGCGAGAGGACCTCCGGCTGGCGGGATTGGTCAGCCGGAAACCTTGTCGCTTCGATTGCTATGGTTCACTCTGCCGGTACCTACGCGCGAGCACCGCCGCGGCCAGCCGGTAGCTCGGCACGCCTTTCGCGGCGTGCCGCGGCCGGGCGATGGCTTCGCCTCGTAGCGGGAGTCCAGCAGTCTTCCAGGCTGCTGGTCAGCTCCGCCTTGTGGTCCGACACCTGGGTGATCACGGACGCACAAACGTACCTGATTTCTGCCCATGATAGCCCAGAGGGATCGTCGATACCGCTCACGGCCGTCGAGGAGAGTTCGGCCGAGGTTCTTTCGCTTCGCAACCGGCGGGCCAGTTCGAGCAATGAGCGATCGATCACAACGGGTGCGCTCTCTTCTCTTTGGTCGGACGCTTCACCAAGTGCTGATACGCAAAGGGATCGCTTTTCATCAGCTCGAAGGCAGACCGGATCGAGAAAGCCTCGCGATGCCAGGGAAGCTAGCCCGATTGGGGTTTTTTCGTTGGTGTCCATATTGCAAAGTTTCCTGGCATGAGTGCCCACCAACCACGATTTTCATCGACCCTCCAGAGTAGGCTACGCGATTTGCCGTGGCAGTCGCGGCTCTTGTCGTTTCGTAGGGCTTTCCGCTGGCAGCGTGTGCTTTTCCGGCACCGCCCCCGACCTCGCCCATAACTCGCTTCCACCGCCTTTTTCACGCGCTCTCGAGAAGACTGGAACCGCGAGCTCCATGAAGCTCTATTGGGCTTGCCTGCTTGAGAGAGCGACGTGAGGGCAATCAAGGAAGGAGGCAGGTCATTCGCGATGCCAGTGATCCGTGCGCCTCTATCCGGCGACGCCGGTTCGGGGAACGGGGGAGCGGCGCTTCGGCCCATCGTCGCCCGCAATGCCGATCGGCATGCGCAGGACCTCGCGACGGTGGTGGAGCACATCCGCTCGAGTGGAGCCTTGAGCCTGCGGGCGATTGCGGCGGAGCTGAACGGCCGAGGCATGCCTGACCTTTCCCCGCAATTAGGGCCGCGGTGAACTGGAATCCTCCGGTTTGAACTGGGCGATGGGCGGCAGCGCGGAGCCCGCAAGAGGCTCAAGCGCTGCTGCGGCGGTGTTGGTGAGGACCTCCATTGGGGTGCGGTAGCCGAGCGCCGAATGGGGGCGTTCGGTGTTGTAGTGGTGGCGCCATCGCTCGATCTCCTCGCGGGCATGGCGCAGCGAGCGGAACCAGTGCAGGTTCAGGCACTCGTCGCGCAGCTTGCCGTTGAAGCTCTCGACGAAGGCGTTCTGGACCGGCTTGCCCGGCTCGATGAAGCGCAGCCGGACGCGGGTTCGCTCCGACCAGTCGAACATGGCGCGGCTCGTGCCCTCGGGGCCGTTGTCGAGGACGATCTCCTCGGGCAGCCCGTGGAGCAGCGCCAGGTCGTCGAGGTGCCGCGCGACCCGCGCGCCGGAGATCGAGACGTCGACGATTTGGTTGGGGCAGAAGCGGCTGTGGTCGTCGACGATGTTCAGCACCCGGAAGCGACGGCAGTCCGCCAGCTGGTCGCTGACGAAGTCGAGCGACCAGCGCTGCATCGGCCGCTCCGGCACCTGCGGGGCGACCCGGTCGCGCCGCGGCAGCTTGCGCCGCTTCTTCGTCCGCACCTGCAGGCCCTCCTCGGTGTAGAGCCGGTAGGTCCGCTTGCGGTTCGCCACCAGCCCTTCCCGCCGCAGCATCGCGTGCAGCCGGAGGTAGCCGTAGCGGCAGTTCTCCGAGGCCAACTCCTTCAGCCGGCCGACCACGGCCACGTCAGTGTTCGGCGCCGGACAATACTGCTGCACCGACCGCGACAGGCCGACAATCCGGCAACTGCGCCGTTCGCTGAGACCCAGCTCGTTCATCAGGAAGCCCACGGCTCGTCTCCTGGCCATGGGCTCACCAATGTTTTCCGAGCAGTTCCTTCATCGCCGACATGTCCAGCACCTGGTCCGCGACGATCCGCTTCAGCTTGCCGTTCTCCGCCTCGAGCTCGCGCAGCCGCTTCGCATCGCTCGCTTCCATTCCGCCGTACTTCTTCCGCCAGGTGTAGAAGGTCCCGCTGCTGATCGCGTGCCGCCGGCAGATGTCGTCCACCTTGGCGCCGGCCTCGTGCTCCTTCAGCACGCCGATCACCTGCTCGTCACTGAAACGCTTGTGCTTCATTGGGTCTTCCTCCTTGTCGATGTAAGAGCGGAAGATCCCAGCTCGCAATGGCCCGGATACCGGGGGAAAGGTCAAGGCGACAGCGAAAACAACACCCGTTAACGCAATGAACGTCAGACCCGAATAACAGAAGAGTGGCTTTTCCGCAGCTAACCGAATGATTGTAAGGGCATATACTAGTAGATGAAATCTGACGGTGGAGTCCGGCAGGGGATTCCCGCCAGCTGAGCGACATGCAATTCTGGTGCATGCGCACCGGAATATCTCTCGACGTCTCGCCCGCCGACCGCCGCCGCTTGCAGGCGCTGGTCCGCGACCGCAACACGGCCCAGAAGCACGTCTGGCGGGCCGAGATCGTGCTGCTCAGCGCCGACGGCCTCGGCACAGTCGCGATCATGCGCCGGACGGGCAAGTCGAAGACCTGCGTCTGGCGCTGGCAGGAGCGCTTCGCCGAGGAAGGCTGTGAAGGTCTGCTGCGCGACAAGACCCGGCCCCCGCGCATCCCGCCGCTCGGGGCCGAGGTGGCGGAGCGGGTGGTCGCGCTGACCCTGAGCGATCCGCCGACCGAGGCGACCCATTGGACCGCGGCGATGATGGCGAAGACGGCCGGCATCAGCGTCAGCTCGGTCCAGCGCATCTGGCGCGCCCATGGGCTCCAGCCGCACCGGGTCCGGCAGTTCAAGCTCTCGAACGATCCGCAGTTCGTCGCAAAGCTGCGCGACGTGGTCGGGCTCTACGTCGATCCGCCGGCGCACGCCATCGTGCTCTCGGTCGACGAGAAGAGCCAAATCCAGGCGCTCGACCGCACACAGCCCGGCCTGCCGATGAAGAAGGGGCGGCTCGGCACCATGACCCACGACTACAAGCGCCACGGCACCACCACGCTGTTCGCCGCGCTCAACGTGCTCGACGGCACGGTCATCGGCCGCAACATGGCCCGCCATCGCCATCAGGAGTTCATCCGCTTCCTCAACGCCGTCGAGGCCACCGTCCCGCAGGGAAAGCAGGTTCACGCGGTCCTCGACAACTACGCCGCCCACAAGCACCCGAAGGTTCGCCGGTGGCTCGACCGCCACCCGCGCTGGACCTTCCACTTCGTGCCAACCTCCTGCTCCTGGCTCAACGCCGTCGAAGGCTTCTTCGCCAAGCTCTCGAAGCGCCGGCTCAAGCGCGGCGTCTTCAGCTCCATCGTCGACCTTCAGGCCGCCATCAACCGCTTCGTCAGCGACCACAACACAGAACCCAAGCCCTTCGTCTGGACCGCCGATCCCGACCGCATCATCGCCGCTGTCAAACGAGGGCACCAAACGTTGGATTCGATCCACTAGCGTGAGCTGGCGCTGCCGACCCTCTTGAGCCTGTTCTTTGCTCCAAAACCGAAAAAGGTCATGCTATTAACGAAGCTCAACCTCGCATCGGCCCGCCGGAGACCAGGCGAGGGGTGCACCGCGAAACCGGCCGGACAGCCCCGGCAGGCGCGCTCTCTGAACAGGGCTTTGACCGAAAAGGGATCGCCATTCGCGACGTTAGGGCCGCCCGGGCTATTGGCAGACGGATTGACATAGTGGCTGGCGGAGAGGAAGGGATTCGAACCCTCGAGAGGGTTCCCCCTCTACGCCCTTAGCAGGGGCGCGCCTTCGACCGCTCGGCCACCTCTCCAAGGGGCCTGTTAATGGCTTTGACGGGTGAGAACAAGGTCGGATTGCGCATGACCGTACAAGACCGGCATCGAGGGCTGACGGCTCTGTGGCAGTCCCCTAGCAGGCTGCTGAAGAAGTCGCGGGTTCAAGCTTTGAGGATGGCGTCGTCGCCGTGATGGCGCTCGAATTCGATCTCCAGGGAGCCGTCTTCGAGCAGTTCGGCCGAACCGGTGCCACTGGCCTCGTCCATCTGGTGAAAGCCCGCCCCATCGAAAGAGACGTCCTGATTTCCGCTGGCGAGGTCGAGGCTGGCCTGGAATGCCCGAAGGCAATCTCGCCGTGGCCGTCGGCCCGGATGTCCAGCATGGCGGGCCCGCAGAGGTCGAGCTAGTCGCGCTCCCGAAGGTCGGCCGCGACGATCCGCCACCGGCCGGTCAGCCGGCAGCCCATCGGGGCGGTCACGGCGAGGCCCCCGCCAGCAGCTTCGGCAGCCGCACCAGGGTGTAGGCGGCGAGGCCGAGAAGGGGAGGCGCAGTCGACCCGGGCCAGGCCGCGCAGCTTGACCTGGGCGAGCCCGGCGATCTCCTTCTCCCAGCCGAAGCCCTCTCGATCCGACTGCGGTTGCGCAGGGAAGCGCCATAGCCGGGATGCCGAGTGGTGCCAACGCCGTGTTCACGACCTCGCCGATTGCAAGCAGCGGATGGACCGCTCGAACCCGAAACTCGAGATCGGCATACGAGACCAGCGCTCCGGTCCGCCGATCCTCACCCCGGCCCTCGGTCGCCGCATCCTTGGACTTACGGAATCATCGCCACGACCTGCGCGCAAGGCCGGCTTTCTTCAGCAGCCTGCTAGGTCGTGTCCTGCCATGGTGTAGTCTGCGGGATGTCGCGCTGGCGGCGGAAGTGCATCAGATCGACCTCTTAGTGGCCGAAGTGACTGCGAAGATGGGCTTTGTCGGCCGCTGATGGATCGGCGTGCGGTTCGGGAACGCCGGCTCGCGGCCGTTGCGTCGCCGGCGGCCGCGCTTCGGTTTGCGCTGCGCCAGAAACCGGGGCAAGCCCGCCCGTCGGCCAGCCGGACTGTACGCATGGCGGTAGATGGACTCCGCGCTGATCTCGTGTTCCGATCCGTGGAGTTCCATTCGCCTCGCGATCTGCTTAAGGGACCAGTCCATGGCAAGGCGGTCCTCGACGTGGACACGCAGGCCGGTGGAACGCGCGATCTTCGAGCCGCGCAGCTTGCGCGCCCAGGCGCGTCGCGCGGCGCCGTCCGGCCGGTAGCCGTTGGCGCACCGGTTGCGCTCGAGTTCCCGAAGCACGGTGCTTCGGTGCCGGCCGAGTCGTCGCGCGATCTCGCTGATGCCCAGCCCCATCTCCATCATGCCGCGCAGGCGGCATCTCTCCCTTGGCGATCCCGGACATAGCCGGTGTCGCAGTTGGTTTGTGAGTCTGCGATGAGCCGGGCGAGCACAAGAACGGCGAGAAGAGTAGCGGCGAACCGCATGAGGTTGACCGCCGCCGCCGTCCGGTAGGCCTGGATCTGAATGTGCGGCAGCCCGCGCCGGGCGGCGCGGGAGAGGCCGTGCCAGGTCTTCGCCTCGCCGTGGCAGCCCTCCGGTGGTGACCTCGACGTCCAGCACTACCCAGAAGGCGTCGTCGACCACCGCGTGCTGCTTGTAGGCCGGCTCAAGCCGGCGGTTCCGCCCGTTGGTCGCCATCGAGGCGTCCGGGTCGGGGACGCAGATATTCTTGTGCCTGCCGGTCTTGCGGCTGTCCCGCCCGCCGTCCCGCCGTCGTCGTTCGCCTCTGCGACAGCATCGACATGGCGGACGGCCAGGCTGTCCCAGCTCACGTCCGCCCGGATCACCGAGGCGTCGACGTGCACGATCTCGCTCTTGGCGATCCTTGCCGCAACGCACGCCCGAACCGTCCGCTCGAAGATCGTGCGGAAGCGCTCGGCGCCCCAGCGCTGACGGATGCGGGTCAGTGACGAATGATCGGGCAAGGCCTCGTGCAGGCCGTACCCGACGAACCAGCGGATCGCGGGGTTGACCTGCGCCTCCCGCAGCTGGCAAGCATCAGCCGGACCGAGGCCTAGGGATCGATCCCCTGCCCGTCCGTCTCAAAGTAAAGGTCGGCGACCTCCGCCCGGTGTGAGTGCCGCCGTATTCTCCCAGAAGTGCCGTTTGAGAACCCCGGTTTTGAGGCCGTTAGCGCAGTCATGCAGGGGCGACCGCGGCGGCCGAAGCGTTCCACCTGCCTCCCCGAGGAACGAGGGGAGGATGCTGGTGGTCAGACTTGGGGAGATCGTCTTGATCCAGGACTTAGGCGGCAGAGACTGTCGGTCTCGGCCATCGCCCGTGAGTTCGGGCTCGACCGTAAGACGTGCGCCGGACCTGGAACGCGGCCTGGAGCCGCCGGCCTATTGGCCGCGGGCGTCACAACCGACCATGATCGAGCCTTTCGAGGACTATCTGGTCGCTTACGTCGCGGCCTATCCGGAGCTCGCGGGCAAGCGCCTTCTGCCCGATATCCGCGAGATGGGCTATCCCGGCGGCGATAATCGTCTGACCGACCTTCTTCGTAGGTGCGGCCAGCGAAACGTCCGGTCTTCGAGCGGCGGTTCGAGACGCCGCCGGTCAAGCAAGGCCAGGTGGACTTCGCCGAGTTCAAGGTGGCGTTCGCCGACGCATCGGGCGTCCTCTGCAAGGTCTGGCTGTTCACGATGGTCTCGTTCACAGCCGCTGGCTCTGGGGTCGCGTCTGCCCCTGGCAGGCTCTGCAGACCGTGCTGCGCTGTCACATCGAGGCGTTCGCCTCCTTGGCGGGCGCGCCTGGCGAGTCGAGGCGTTCGCCTCCATGGCGGGCGCGCCGGGCGAGCTCTCTCCAGATCAAGACCGCGGTGATCGGCGAGGAAGCCGACGGCCTGCAACGTCTCGCTGGTCGCGCTGCTCAACCATGATGGCGCGCTGCCGCGGGCGTGCCGCCGTTACCTGCCTAGACCAAGGGCAAGGTCGGGCGGTCGCTACTTCGGCCAGGACTTCTTCCTCGGCCGGAGCTTCCGCAGCCTCGATGACCTGAAACGGCGGTTCGAAACGTGGCGGGTCAAGATCGCGAACGCCCGGCTCCATGCCGCCACGCGGCGCATCGTCATCCACCCCGTCATCCAGTACAGCGCGGTGCTCACCGTCGAGCGGCGGATCAGCCAGGAGGCATGATCTCGGTCGGCGGCAATCTCAAAAGCGTCCCCGACGCCACCGGAAGCGCGTCGTCGAGGTCCAGAACCCTCCGAAGGAGGTACGGACATTAGAGGACGGCCGGCTGATCACCAGCCATCTACTCCTCGAGGGCCGCAACCAGTGCCGAACCGAACCGGCGCATCGCGAGGCCGTGCCGGCGCGACCGGCCGAGCTGGCCGCCCAGGCTGTCGGGCTCCGGCCGCTGGCTCTCTACGATGCCGTAGGACGGTGCCTGGCTGGGAGCGCATCGTGACCAGGATGCTCGACCGTATCTGCGCCAGCCTGGTCGGGCTGCGCATGCCTCGTGCCCTCGATGCGCTCGAGCACACGCTTCGCCGCCTCGAGCGCGGCGAGCTCTCCGCCCTTGAGGCGATGGACGGGTTGCTGGCCGAGGAGCACGTCAACCTCGAGACCCGCCGCATCGCCGTCGCGCTAAGATCGCCAGGCTCAGTCCGCCGAAGACGCTCGAGGGCTTCGACTACTTCTTCCGACTCTCCCTCGACCGCCCTCGCATCCTCGCGCTCGCAGAGCTCGACTTCGTCCGGCGCGCCGAAGTCCTCCACTTCCTTGGCCGCCAAGCACCGGCAAGAGCCACCTCGCCACCGCCCTCGGCGTTGCGGCGGCGAAAGCCGGGAAGGCCGGCTACCGCTGCACCCTGGCCGAGTTGATCGAGGCGCTCGACCGCGCCGAACGCGAAGACCGGCTGACCGAAAAGCTTCGCTTCTTCTGCCGCGCGAGCCTGCTTATCGTCGACGAGATCGGCTACCTGCCGATCACCCCCGCCGGCGCCGATCTCTTCTTCCATCTGGTCAACGCCCGCTACCAGGAAGGTGCCCTGAATCCTGACCTCGAACCGTCTCTTCGCCGGGTGGGGTGAGGTCTTCGGTGATCCCGTCGTCGCCACCGCGCTTCTCGAGAGGCTCCTGCACCACGCCGTCGTCGAGATCGAAGGGGCCAGTTACCGCCTCCGCGCCCATGCCGATCTCATTGCGGAGCACACCCGCGCCCATGCCGCCATCATGCCTCCGCCGCCACCAAGACGCCTCGGACGGCCCCCAAGAAAGGAGCCATCACTGAACGGCTGATCACCGACTGCCGAGGTGGGGAATCTTGCCTCAGCACTTCTCGGGAAATTCAGATCGGCATGTGCACACCGCGCCGCCGCCCGCCCGCCAGCGCTTCAATCCGCCCAGGCGGGCGACGGCGCTACCGTCGAGCTACATCACTACCCGGGACGCGACCCAAACCGGTCCGACGAGAGTTGCGCGGGTTGGATCGGGCGGGAGAATGGCCTATGTGCCCTTTGGCGTGGGTCGATCTGGGCACGCCTCGGACCTGCGGGTCGGTGCGAGAAGGAGCGAGGCGATGCTGGCCTTCGAAGCCCTTGATCTTGCGCGCGTTCAGTTCGGCTTCACTGTTGCCTTTCATATTGTCTTTCCGGCATTCTCGATCGGTCTTGCAAGTTATCTTGCAGTCCTGAACGTGCTGCACGTCAGTACCGGGAAGGCGCTCTACATGCGTCTCTTTGACTACTGGAAGACCATCTTCGCCGTCGCCTTCGGGATGGGCGTCGTCTCCGGGCTGGTAATGTCCTACCAGTTCGGCACCAACTGGTCGGTCTTCTCGGACCGGGCTGGGCCAGTTGTCGGACCGCTGATGGGGTACGAGGTGCTGAGCGCGTTCTTTCTGGAGGCGGGCTTTCTCGGAGTGATGCTGTTCGGCCGGGCGAAGGTCGGACCGACCCTCCACCTCGTCGCGACGCTGATGGTGGCGGTCGGGACGCTCGGCTCGGCGTTCTGGATCCTAAGCGTCAATTCCTGGATGCAGACCCCCGCCGGCTACGCGATCAACGACGTGGGGCAGTTCGTGCCTGCGGACTGGTGGGCGGTGATCTTCAATCCTTCCTTCCCCTACAGGCTGGTGCACATGGTCTTGGCGGCCTACCTCACCACCGCCCTCGTCGTGGGCGGCGTCGGGGCACGACATTTGCTGCGCGACAAGCAGGACGCTGCGGGCCGGCGGATGTTCGCGATGGCGACGGGGATGCTGCTGGTGGTGGCGCCGCTGCAGATCATCGCGGGCGACGCCCACGGCTTGAACACCCTCGAGCACCAGCCGGCCAAGATCGCCGCGATGGAGGGGCATTTCGAAACGCAGCGGGGCGCGCCGCTGATCCTTTTCGGCATTCCCGACGACAAGGCCGAGGTCACCCGCTTCGCGCTTGAGATACCGCGGCTGGGCTCGCTGATCCTCACCCATTCATGGGACGGCGAGATCAAGGGGCTGAAAGCCTGGCCGCGGGATCAGCGGCCACCCGCGGTGGTGGTCTTCTGGACGTTCCGGCTGATGGTGGGGCTGGGGTTCGCAATGCTCGGGCTTGGGCTCTGGGCGGGCTGGCGCCGGTTACGCGGCCGCCCCTATGACGATCGCTGGCTGCTGCGGGCGGCGCTGGCAATGGGGCCGATGGGGTTCGTCGCGGTGGTCGCGGGCTGGGTCACCACGGAAGTCGGGCGGCAGCCGTGGACGGTCTATGGCCTTCTCGGCACCGCAGAGAGCGCCTCCCCGCTGCAGACGGCGGCTGTCGCCTCCTCGCTGACAGCCTTCGTGCTCATCTACTTCGCCGTCTTCGGCGCCGGCACCTTCTACATCCTGCGGCTGATGAACCGCCCGACCGCGGAGGGCGGGCACATCGAGGACATCGGCGTGACGCGGACGGCCGGCATCACGCCCGGACCGTCCGAGGGCACGCCGCTTCCGTCACAGTGAGGGACCAATGGTCTTCGATCTCGCATTCATCTGGGCCGGGCTGATCGCCTTTGCGGTGCTCGCCTACGTCGTGCTCGACGGGTTCGACCTCGGCGTCGGCATCCTCTTCCCGCTGATCGAAGGCGAGCCCAACAAGGACATCGCGATGAACACCGTCGCGCCGGTCTGGGACGGCAACGAGACCTGGCTGGTGCTGGGCGGCGGCGGGCTCTTCGCGGTCTTTCCGCTGGCGTACGCGGTGGTGATGCCCGCGCTCTACGCGCCGATCATCGCGATGCTGCTGGCGCTGGTCTTTCGCGGCGTGGCCTTCGAGTTCCGCTGGCGGACGCGGCGCGGGCAGTTCCTGTGGGACGTGTCGTTCTTCGGCGGCTCGCTGGTGGCGGCGTTCGCGCAGGGCGTGGCGCTCGGCGCGCTGGTGCAGGGGATCGCGGTGGAGAACCGCGCCTACGCGGGCGGCAACTGGGACTGGCTGACGCCGTTCTCGCTGCTGACCGGGGTGGCGCTGGTGGCGGGCTACGCGCTTCTCGGCGCGACGTGGCTGGTGATGAAGACCGAAGGCTACGTGCGGGTCCGCGCGGTGCGCTTTGCCTGGATCTTCGGCGGGGCGACCGTGGCGCTGATCGGACTGGTCAGCGTCATCACGCCGCTCCTCAACCCGGACTATCTCGACCGCTGGTTCCGGGTGCCGAACGTCTTCTTCTCGATCTGGGTGCCGATGCTGCTCCTGGTCACCGCCTGGGCGTTCGTGAAGGGCCTGCGCGAGGACCGCGACCTCTGGCCGTTCCTGGCCACCCTGGCGGCGTTCGTCCTGAGCTTCATCGGGCTCGGCATCAGCTTCTACCCGCACATGGTGCCGCCGAGCCTGACGATCTGGCAGGCGGCCGCGCCGGACGCGAGCCTGAAGTTCCTGCTGGTGGGCGCGGTGGTGCTGGTGCCGCTGATCCTCGCCTACACCGCCTATGCCTACTGGGTCTTTCGCGGCAAGATCGACCCGGCGCACGGCTACCACTGATGCCGCCCCTGCTGCGGCGGCTGCTCTGGTTCGTCGCCTACTGGTGCGCCGGCGTGGCCGTCGTGGCCGGCGTCGCGCTGCTGATCCGCAGCGTCCTGCTTTGAGGCCGCCGCCGGTGGCCTTCCCGGCCCGGCTTCCACGCGCTTCCACCGTGGAAGCGACCAAACGCCCCTTGATTTCAAACGATAATCTTTCCGAAATTCATGAGTTCTTAGGATTTCGGCGCCGAGCGGAGCCCCCCGGGACCCGGGTGCCGCGAAGGCCCGCCGGGCATGATTGCCCTTGCATCTTCCGGCCCGCGCGACTATCTCGCCCTCCACGGATTGGTAGCTCAGTTGGATAGAGCACTTGACTACGAATTCAAGGGGTCCGGGGTTCGAATCCTCGCCAGTCCGCCACTCCTCACTCAGCGACAAGAGGCGGGTTTACCCGGGCCACGTTGGTGCGGGGTCGCCGGGATGCACCCGCTTCGGGTGCCGCCGGGCGGGCGTTATTTCGGCGTTTTGCGGCGCCACCGCGCCAGCGGCTTGACGATGCGGAGGTCCAGGAGGGCCACGACCGTCGTCGCCAGCACCGCGAGGCAGAGGAGCCGTTTCGACGTGGTCTCCATCGCGCCCTCGATCTGCAAGGCGTGGATCGCGGTGGCGACCACGACGACCAGAGCCAGCGCATTGTGGAGGAGAACCCAGGTCGGGTAGCGCAGTCCGGAGCGGCGGCGCAGCAGCGCCAGGGCCGCGGTCGCGACCACACCCCACATCGCGAGGACGCCGTAGACCGAGAACGGCGTCGGTGCGACCAGCAGCAGCGCGTCCAGCGTGTCCGGGGGGCTGGTCAGGTAGAGCCCGCCCACGTGCAGAACGACGCAGAGCACGATCGCCGCACCGATCCACCGGTGCCACCTGCGCTCGACCGCACGCCGCGATCCGGGCAGATACCCCGCCGCCAGCAGCGGCTGGATCACGAAAAGCGACAGGCAGACGATCCCGGCGAACCCGCCGACGATGTAGGGCAGGTTCCGGTACTCCAGATAAGGGCTGGTTGCGGCAATCAGGGCCGGCGCGATCATCACCACGCCCAACCCGCCCCAGATCAGAAGCGTGGCCGTGTGCCGGGTCGGCGCGTGCATCTGCGGGATCGGCGTGCCGCTAGGCCGGCGCGAGGACGAAGTCCGCACTGACCGAGGTGTCGCGGGCGCTCGGCATCACCGGACGGAGGAACACCGTCCGGTACGCTCCGTCGTCATAGGCCAGATGCGCGTGGGGCTGCCCGAAGTTCGGCACCACCTGCTCCATTTCGAGCCGGAAGCTGCCGTCGGCCGCAGTGAGAACGCTGCCGTGATTGCGCGGCTCGCGCTCGCCGCCGAGAAGGGTCGCTGCCCAGATCTGGATGCGGACGCCGCTCAGCGGGGCCCCGTCGCCCGCCCGCCGGACGGTGCCGGTGACCCAGAAGCCCGACCCGAGACGATCGACCAGCGGCGCGTTCGGCCGGTAGTTGTTGCTGCCTCCCCGCATCGACCGGGTCGGCGCGAGAACCGATGCCATCGCCGGCCGGATCGGGCCCAGGGGACCTTGGATCGAGGCCGCACCGATCAAGGCGGCGGCCACGAGAAACGAACGGCGGCTGGTGAAGGTGCAATCCATGTCTTGTTCCTTTCCGACGCACGTCGCCTTGGCCGACCGGACGCGCCTTGCTGGGAGCTAACCCCGAGCATGAGCCAGACGAAGCCGAACCGGACGCACAATGCCGTGACCCTCATGGACGCGCGGCGAGGATCCGGACCGCACCGCGGACCCCCTCCCCGGCCGGCCTTGCTTCCGCCAATTCCGAGCGGCTATGGGTCGGGAGGATCATCCTTTTCGCGGGGCAATGGTTTCGTGGCGATTGAACCGATCGAAGGCAGGGCGTGCCCCGCCGAGGCGCTGACGGGGTATGTCGAGGCGCTGCTGGCGGCGGCGGGAACCGACCTCGAGAGTGCCCGGGCGGTGGCGCGCGCGGTGGTCGATGCGTCGTCGCGGGGGGTCGACACCCACGGGGTGCGGCTGGTGCCGTGGTACCTGCGGATGGTGGCCGGCGGGCGGATCAACCTGCGCCCCGAACCCGCCGTGGCGCGCAGGGCCGCGGCGGTTGCGCATGTCGACGCAGACAACGGGTTCGGGCATCGGGCGAGCTATCTCGCGATCGAGGAAGGCTGCCGGATCGCGGCGGAGACCGGCGTCGCGGCGGTGACGGTCGGGCGGTCGACGCACCACGGGGCGACCGGGGTCTACACGCTCGCCGCCGCGCGGCGGGGGTTCGCGGCGTTGGGGATGACCCACGCCGACCGCGCCGTGGTGCCGAGCGGCGGCACGCAGGCGTTCTACGGCACCAACCCGCTGAGCTTCGCGGTGCCGGCACCCGGCGAGGCGCCGCTGCTGCTCGACATGGCGACAAGCGCCATCCCGTTCAACCGCGTGAACCTGCGCCGCGCGACCGGCCAGCCGCTGCCGCCGGACATCGCAGTCGACGCCCAAGGCAAGACGACGCTCGATCCGCACGCGGCCGTTGCGCTGAAGCCGCTCGGCGGCGCGGCGTTCGGGTACAAGGGCGCGGGGCTTGCGGCGATGGTCGACATCCTCTGCTCGGCCTTCACCGGGATGGGGCACGGCGCGACCCTGGCGCCGCTCGGCGGGCCGGACTTCAGCACGCCGATCCCGGTCGGGCATTTCTTCCTGGTGCTCGATCGGGCAGCGTTCCAGGCGTTGGCGGCCTTCGACGCGCGGGTCGGCGCGTTCCTGGCCGACCTGCGGGCCGAGCCGGCTGCCGCAGGCGAGCGGGTGATGGCGCCCGGGGACATCGAGAAGGCCGAGGCGGCGAAGCGGCAGCGCGAGGGCATCCCGGTGGACCAGGTGACGTGGGACGATCTCGCGGCTACGGCTGCTCGAACCGGCGTGACGGTGCCAGCGAGCGTCGCGACCCGGGTCGGCGCGCGGCCCGCGGGATCGATGCCGTGACCGCGGCTCAGGGCACCGTTGCCGCGGTGAGCACCGGTCCCATGTGCGAGCGCTGCACGATGACCGCGGCATGGTCGTCGCCGAGCCCCTCGTAGCGCAGGTCGAGCGGCGCGGCGCCGTCCCAGTGCGCCACCGTGTCCCAACTGGTCACGATGTTGGTGTAGGTGAGGTCGCGCCCGGCATTCTCGCCCGCTTCGATCGAGACGCCCTCCGACGGGATGTAGCGCACCAGATAGACCTCGGATGGGCCAGACGCGGCGGCGTCACCGGTGGGCGCCACATGGATCGCGAGCGCGTCGCCGTCGCGGGCCACGGCGAGGGTTGCCGCGGGCGGACGGTCCGCGTAGGCGGCGATCTCCTTCTGGATGCGGTCGGCGTCGTGGCCCTTGATCCGCTCCTCGCCCTGCACGACCATTTCGGGCGTGAAGATCGTGCGGGTGTGGGCGGCCCGGGCGTAGGCGCGCTGTCGGTCGCTGTAGGAGCGGTGGCCGAAGTTGTCCTTCCAGCCGAGATAGTCCCAGTAGTCGACATGCAGCGCCAGCGCGATGACGTCGTCGCGCGACGACAGGCTCGTCAGCAGTGCGTCGGCGGGCGGGCAGGAGGAGCAGCCCTGGCTGGTGTAGAGCTCGAGCACGACCGGCGTCGTCTGGGCACGCACCCCGAGCGGGATCAGGACCAGCAAGGCGGCGAGGACGGCGGACGCGCGGCGCATGGGAACTCCGGAGATGGGGTCCGTCAGGCCTAGACGCGTGCGGCCCGCCTGGCGAGTCAAGCCTTCGAGAGGGCCGCGGGCCGGCAGGCCCGGGCGCTTTAGGTCCGTAAGGGTCAGGCGGCCCGCGCCAGGTTGCGCAGCACGTAGTGCAGCACGCCGCCGTTCTCGACGTACTCGATCTCGACCGCGGTATCGATCCGGCACTTGAGCTTGATCTCGCGGCGCGTGCCGTCGCCGTAGACGATCGTCGCCGGCACTTCGGAAAGCGGCTTGAGGTCGCCGGACAAGCCGCTGATCGAAATACTCTCTTCGCCCTTGAGGCCGAGGGTCTTGCGGTTGTCGCCGCCGGTGAACTCGAACGGGATCACCCCCATGCCGACGAGGTTGGAGCGGTGGATGCGCTCGAAGCTTTCGGCGATCACCGCCTTGACGCCGAGGAGCATCGTTCCCTTCGCGGCCCAGTCGCGCGACGATCCGGTGCCGTACTCCTTGCCCGCGATCACCACCAGCGGCACGCCCTGCGCCTGCCAGGCCATCGCCGCGTCGTAGATCGAGGTCTGCTCGCCGTCTGGGCCCTTGGTGTAGCCGCCTTCGACGCCGTCGAGCATCTCGTTCCGGATGCGGATGTTGGCGAAGGTGCCGCGCATCATCACCTCGTGATTGCCGCGCCGCGAGCCGTAGGAGTTGAACTCGCTGACCGGTACCTGCCGCTCCTGCAGGTAGGTGCCGGCCGGATGCGTCGCACGGAACGAGCCCGCGGGCGAGATGTGGTCGGTCGTGACCGAGTCGGCGAGGACCGCGAGAACCCGCGCGCCTTCGATGTCGTGGATCACCCCGGCGTCGGGACCCATGCCCTGGAAGTAGGGCGGGTTCTGCACGTAGGTCGAGCCGGCGGGCCAAGCGTAGGTCTCGCTCATCTCGACCTCGACCGCTCGCCAGTGCGCGTCGCCCTTGAAGACGTCGGCATACTTGGAGCGGAAGGACTCGCGCGTCACCGTGCGCTCGACGAGATCGGATATTTCCCTGGCCGTCGGCCAGATGTCCTTCAGATAGACCGGCTTGCCGGTGCGCCCGATCCCGAGCGGCTGGGTGGTGATGTCGATGTTCATGTCGCCGGCCAGCGCGTAGGCCACCACCAGGGGCGGCGAGGCGAGGTAGTTCGCGCGGACGTCGGGGTTCACCCGGCCCTCGAAGTTGCGGTTGCCTGAGAGCACCGAGCAGGCGACCAGATCGGCCTCGTTCACCGCCTTGGAGATCGCCTCGGGCAGCGGGCCGGAGTTGCCGATGCAAGTGGTGCAGCCGTAGCCGACGAGATTGAAGCCGATCGCGTCGAGGTCCTCCTGCAGGCCTGCGGCCTTCAGGTAGTCGCTGACCACCTGGCTGCCCGGCGCGAGCGACGTCTTAACCCAGGGCTTGCGGGTCAACCCCTTCTCGCGCGCCTTTCGCGCCACGAGGCCGGCGCCGATCATCACGTAGGGGTTGGAGGTGTTGGTGCACGAGGTGATCGCCGCGATCACGACGCTGCCGTCGTGCAGGCGATAGCTCTCGCCTTCGACCTTGACCCAGCGGTCCTTGCCGTCCCGGCCCTCGTGGTGGCCCGGCACGTCCTCCGGCTCGGGCGCCCCGCCTTCTTCGTTCCAGCGGACCTCGGCCTTGTAACCGACGTTGTCGCGGTGTTCCTTGACGACGTTGGCGAATTCCGGCGCCGCGACGGTCAGGGGAACCCGGTCCTGCGGCCGCTTCGGGCCGGCCAGCGACGGCTCAACCGTGGCCATGTCGAGCTCGAGCGTGTCGGTGTAGACCGGGTCGTAGTCCGTGCCGCGCCAGAAGCCGTTGGCCTTGGCATAGGCCTCCACCAACGCCACCCGGTCCTCCTCGCGGCCGGAAACCCGGAGGTAGCGAAGCGTCTCGGCGTCGATCGGGAAAAAGCCGCAGGTTGCGCCGTACTCAGGCGCCATGTTGGCGATGGTCGCGCGGTCGGCGAGCGGCAGGTGGTCGAGACCGCTGCCGTAGAACTCGACGAACTTGTTGACGACACCCTTCTTGCGCAGCATCTGGGTCACGGTGAGCACGAGGTCGGTCGCCGTCACACCTTCGACCAGGCCACCGGTCAGCCTGAAGCCCACGACCTCGGGGATCAGCATCGAGATCGGCTGGCCGAGCATCGCCGCCTCGGCCTCGATGCCGCCGACGCCCCAGCCGAGAATGGCGAGCCCGTTCACCATCGTGGTATGGCTGTCGGTGCCGACCAGGGTGTCGGGATAGGCCACCTCGGCGCCCGAGGGGTCCTTGTCAGTCCAGACCGTCTGACCGAGGTACTCGAGGTTGACCTGGTGGCAGATGCCGGTCCCCGGCGGCACCACCCGGAAGTTGTCAAAGGCGCCCTGCCCCCACTTGAGGAACTGGTAGCGCTCGCCGTTGCGTTGGTACTCGCGGTCGACGTTCATCTGGAAGGCGCGCGCGTTGCCGAACTCGTCGACCATCACCGAGTGGTCGATCACGAGGTCGACCGGGTTCAGCGGGTTGATCTTCTGCGGATCGCCGCCGAGTTCGACCATCGCGTCGCGCATCGCCGCGAGGTCGACGACGGCGGGAACCCCGGTGAAATCCTGCATCAGCACCCGTGCAGGGCGGTAGGCGATCTCGCGCGGATTCCTGCCGCCTTGCCGCGCCCATTCCGAGAAGGCGCGGATGTCTTCGAGGGTGACCGTCTTGCCATCCTCGAAGCGGAGCATGTTTTCCAGCACAACCTTCAGCGCGGCCGGCAACCGGCTGAAATCGCCCAGCCCCGCCGCTTCCGCCGCCTCGATCGAGTAGTAGGCGTAGCGCCTGCCGGCCACGTCGAGGCTTCGGCGGGTCGTGGCGGTGTCGGTTCCAACGAAAACGGTCATCGTGCCTCCGGGCTGGCTGGCTGGGGACGGACATCAAGCATTGATATGCGCATCCGCCCCGGGCTCGCAAGGGCTGCGACGGCGCCTTGCATACCGTCGCATACAGAAATCGGCGCGATCCCGCAAGGGCGTGCCCGGGGCCGTCGCCAAGCGCCGGCCCGGCGCAGCGCGGAGGCTTGTAATCAACGACTTGCGCCCGCCGGGAATGCCCTAGCCCGGGCGGACTTCCCCAGCGAGGGCCGATCCGCTATGCGGATGCGCATGGGCCTGACCGTCACCGACCTCTCGTGCACCCGTGGCGGCCGCCTCGTGCTGAACGGCGTCGGCTTCACGCTCGCCGACGGCGCGGCGCTGGCGCTGCGCGGGCCGAACGGGGCCGGCAAATCGACGCTGCTGCGCGCGCTAGCCGGTCTTCTACCGGCGCATGGCACGGTCGAGATCGACGGCAGGCCAGCCGACCGGGATGCCTGCGCGGAGCAGGTCGCCTATGCCGGCCATCTCGACGCGATCAAGCCGCAGATGACCATCGGCGAGAACCTCCGATTCTGGGCGGCGCTTCTCGGCGGAGACGCCGCCCTCGGGCTCGCCGGCTTCGATCTCGCCGGGATCGAGGACCGGCCGGCGCATCTTTGCTCAGCCGGCCAGAAGCGCCGGCTTGGGCTGGCCCGGCTGCTTCTCGCGCCGCGCCGCCTCTGGCTCCTCGACGAGCCGACCGTGTCGCTCGACGCCGCGGCGGTGGAGAGCCTGCTGCGGGCGCTGCGCAGCCACATTGCGGCCGGCGGCCTGGCGGTCATCGCCACCCACGTGCCGCTCGATCTTGTGCCGGTGTGCGAACTCGTCCTCTCGCCCGACGCGACCGCCGCGGCCGACCGGAGCCGGGACCCCTTTCTCGCCGGGTCCTGGGGGTGAACGCCGCGCGGGCGCTTCTCGGGCGCGAGCTGACCCTCGCGCTGCGCTCGGGCGGCGGCGCCGGTCTCGGGCTCGGGTTCTTCCTGACCGTGGTCCTGATGGTGCCGCTCGGCATCGGCCCGGAGCCCGGCCGGCTCGCCACGGTCGCTGCCGGCACGCTGTGGATCGGCGCGCTTCTCGCCTGCCTGCTCTCGCTCGACCGGATGTTCCAGGCCGATCTCGAGGACGGCACGCTCGACATCCTGTCGCTTGCGCCGATGCCGCTCGAGGCCTTGGTCGTCTTGAAGGCGCTGGCGCACTGGCTGACCACCGGGCTGCCGCTCGTCGTCATCGCGCCGCTGCTTGCGCTGACGCTGAACCTGCCCGTTCCGGCCTACCCGTGGCTCGCGGCGAGCCTCGCCGTCGGCACGCCGGGGCTGAGCTTTCTCGGCGCGATAGGCGCGGCGCTGACCGTCGGCATCCGCCGCGGCGGCCTTTTGCTGTCGCTGCTGGTTCTGCCGCTCTACGTGCCGACGCTGATCTTCGGGGCGCGGACCACCACGGCGGCGGCCGATCTCGCCGATCCCTGGCCGGCGTTCCTGCTCTTGGCCGGGCTCAGCCTCTTCATTCTGGCGCTGGCGCCGTTCGCCGCCGCGGCGGCGCTGCGGGCAAGCCTGCGCTGACGCGTCAGCGGGCGGCGGCCAGCGCGGGACGGATGCGCTTCTCGACGACGGCAGGGTCGAGCGGGCCGGGGAAGCGGTAGAGGATCGTGCCGTCGGAGCCGACGACGAAGGTTTCCGGCACGCCGTAGATGCCCCAGTCGAGCCCTGTGCGGCCTGTGGTGTCCGCGCCGATCTTCTCGTAGGGATCGCCGAGGTCGGCGAGGTAGGCGAGCGCCTGGTCGGGCTGGTCCTTGTAGTTGACGCCGATCACCGGGACGCCCTCTTGGGCGAGTTCGCTCAGATAGGGATGCTCGGCGCGGCACGGGCCGCACCAGCTCGCCCAGAAGTTCACGAGCTTCACGCCCGGCGCGCGCAGGTCGGCATCGGTCGGGGCGGCGTCGGCAGGCCGCAGCGCGACGGTCCGGGTGATCTCGGGCGCCGGGCGGCCGACCAGCGCGCTCGGCAGCTCGTCGGGGTGGTCGCGCCTGAGCCCGACGTAGGCCACCGCCGCGAACGCAAGAAAGAGGAGTGGCGGGACGATCAGCAGGAGGTTGCGTCTAGCCATGGTCTTCGGGCCTCCCGCGCCGGCGCGCCTCGAGCTGTCCGAGCTGCCGGCGCACCCGCACCGATCGGCTCCAGCTCACCAGGACGATCATGGCAAGCAGCGCCAGCGATACGAGATAGGCGCTGAGCACCGTCCCGGCGTACTGGTCGAGCTCCGGCATCATGCCCGCGCCTCGGCCTGCTGCAGCGCCCGCAGGCGGCGGAGGCGGATCTCGGTGCGGGTGCGCACCAGCACCAGGCTGACGAAGAGCAGCACGAAGCCGGCGATGGCGAAAAGCAGGGGCCAACGGAAAGCGTTGTCCACGTTCTGTTGTCCCGCGACGCGTAGCGACGGGCCCTGGTGCAGTCCTTGGCTCCAGAAGAACACCGCGTAGCGCGACAGGAGCGCGAAGACCGACCCGACGAGGCAGAGGATCGCCGTAAGGTCGGCCGCCTTGTCGGGTTCGTCGATCGCCTCCCAGAGCGCGATGTAGCCGATGTAGAACAGAAAGAGGATGAAGAACGAGGTCAGCCGCGGGTCCCAGGCCCACCAGGTGCCCCACATCGGCTCGCCCCAGATGGCGCCGGTCAGAAGCGCGATCACCGTCATGGTGGCGCCGACGGGAGCGGCGGCGCGAGCGGCGAGCGCCGAGACGTGGTGCCGGCGGATGAACCAGATCAGCGAGGCGACGAGCATCATCAGCCAGGCGTTGATCGCCATCAGCGCCGAGGGGACGTGGAGAAAGAGAATCTTGACCGTCGAGCCCTGCTGGTAGTCCTCCGGAGTCAGGAAGAAGCCCCAGATCAGACCAATGCCGAGGCAGACGCCGGTGAGCGCCCAGATCACCGGCAAGACCGGCGTGGAGATGCGCATGAACTCGGCCGGATTGGAGTACTTCCAGATCGACATGGGCGGGTTGTAGTTGCCGCGACGACCGGGTGCAATCATCGGCAGCATCGGGCAGGCCCCGGACCGATCAGCAAGTTGCGAGCGGACCGGCCGACCGCAGGCGGGGGCGTCCGGTGGCTGCTTGGCGCGGCCTGCCGGGATATGATAGAGCATCGCTTGAAGTCGACGCCCGATCGGCAGCAGGCATGGCAATGCGAGCAAGAAGGAGCCTTGAATGAACCCCTGGACCCGACGGAGCTTCCTGGTGGCGGCCGGCAGCGGGCTGGTCGCCTGCACCTCGACCCCGCCCTCGGAACAGAGCCCGCGTGTCGCCATTGACCGCGAAGTCGACGCTGCGCTGAACGAGCTCTACGCAACGGTGCCGGGCGCCCAGGAGCTGGGCCAGGAGGCCAAGGGCATCCTGGTGATCCCGCACATCAAGAAGGCCGGCTTCTTCGCGTCCGGAACCTATGGCGAAGGCGCGCTGCTGATCGGTCCGGCCAAGGTCGACTACTATTCGCTGTCGGCAGTCGGGATCGGTCTGACCTTCGGCGCCACCGAGTTCAACCAGGCGCTGTTCTTCATGACCGACCAGGCGCTCCAGGATTTTCGCGTCGCGGACGGCTGGGAACTCGGTGCCGACGCCGCGGTGGTGGTGCAGAAGAACGGCGCGGCCGCGGGCGTCACGTCGACCCAGATCAACCGCCCGATCCAGGAAGTCGTCTTCGGCCAGCGCGGCCTGATCGCCGACGCCAGCCTCGCCGGCGCGAAATACAGCCGGATCATTCGCTGACGTTCGCGGCCGGCAGGAGGCGGGTGATGCCGATCGCTCCGGCGCGGGCGAAGCTGGCGTCGAGCGACATCGGGATGTATTCCGCGCGCCGCCAGATCGCTGCGAGGTCATCGTAGTGGCGTGACAGCAGGTGGCCGCTCTCGCCGGTCGCGATGATGAAGACGCTCGAAGTCCGGATCGGAGAAGTCGTAGACCGCGCGGAGCCCGGCGGCGTGGACGTTGAGGTAGGGCTCGGACCCCTCGCCGGTGTATGAGCCGCGCAAGAGCGTGTTGTCGCCGCCCGACGTGCTCTGGCGGATGTTCACCAGGTACTTGAGCAGCGGCACCTTGCCGAGGGTCTGGTGCAGGTGGAGTGCCTCGTGCGCATCTCCCCACCGCCAGCTCTCGATGTGCGGACCGTAGGTTTCTCCGAGCTCGATCAGCGCATCGTCAAGCGCGAGCCGCGCCATGTCGGTGCAGGTCTCCTTCGCCGTGGTCTGGCGCACATCGCACCAGGCGGCCGCGCCGCCGATGTCGCGGTAGACCCGCTCGATGAAGAGAGGCTCGGCACCGGGCACGAGATCGACCAGCGGGCCGAGCTCGTCCTGGGTCAGCCGCCGCTTCAGCGCCCTGATCCAGGCGGCATAGATCAGCGGCTCGGGCGTGTGCTCGCTCATCTCGCCGTTCCAGCCGGCGAGCCGCTCCAGCGCTACTTGGCGCTGACGCTCGGCACTGCCGGTCGCCGCCGGCTCGCCGGAGTACCAGAGATCGCGCGCGATCAGCGGCAGGATGACCCGTGCCGCCTCGGAGACATCGTCAGTCTGGATTTCGACGAAGCTGTCGAGCGAATGGTACTGCCGGTCGCCGAGCAGCTTGCCGGCACGGATGATGCGGTAGCTGTCGCCCCAGTCGAAGCTCAGGTTGTCGGGGAAAGCGGCGTCGGTGATGACGGTTGTTGGTGTTGACGACGATGCCGCTCGGCGGGTCGACGACCCAGGGGTTCTCGCCGAAGTCGCGCATGCCCTGCCAGTCGTTGACCGCGAGCCAGCCCGGCGATGGGACCCGGCCCTGACTGGTGCTCTGCGCAAGCCGCCTCGGGGCGGCGCCCGCCATCTGCAAGCCGATCGAGGAGTGGTCGGCCATCGTCACGTTGAGCGAGGGCGCGAGGTAGTCGCGGGTTGCATCCCGCCCGGCCTGGACCGAGTGCGCGCGCATCATGTCGATCGCCGCACCGACGGAACGGTCGTCGGCAGTCAGCGCGGTCCAGGCGAGCGCCGCGACATGCCCGGGCGGCGTGACCACCGCCGCGCCGAAGTTGTTGCCGGGAATGACCGGGCCGTGCCGGGTCCAGCGCAGCGGGAAATGCTCGGGCTCGGCTCCACGGACGGCGATCAGCGCATCGCGGGTCTCGAAGCGCGCGAAGCCCTGCGGCGTGAGATACTCGTCGGGGTCGTCCGGGTTCACCTTTTCGATGAAGACGTCCTGATCGTCGAGATAGCTCGAGGTCAGCCCCCAGCCGAAATCGGCGTTGCGACCGATGATCACCGCCGGCACGCCCGGGATGGTCGCGCCCATTACCGGGCCGGAACCGAGGTCCATGCGCGCCAGCATCCAGATCGAGGGGGCGGTAAGCGGCAGGTGCGGGTCGGTGGCGAGAAGCGGCGCGCCGCCGGTCGTCCGGCGCCCGATCGCCGCGAAGGCGTTCGACGCGCCGGCCATGCCGGGACGCGCCACCGGGTCGAGCGGGCTGGGCGCCGAGGCCGCGACGACGGGGGCCTGGGACAAGCCGGGGAAGAGGTCGGAGAACTGCGGCAGCCCCATGATCGGGGCGTTGGGCGAATCCGGCAGGATGTCGCGCAGCCGCTCGGGCGCGAGCGTCAGCGAGAGACGCGCCCGCAGCGTCTCCATCGAGGCCTTGTCGGTGAGCTGCAGCGCGAAGAGCTTTTGCACCCCGATGGAATCGGCCGGCGTCCACGGGGCGATGTCCGGCGAGAACAGGAAGAACTCCGGCGCGCCCCTGCCGAGCGCCTCGGTCTGCACCACGCGAAGCCAGGCGTTGACTCCGTCGGCATAGGCATCGAGCGCCGCCCGGGTTTCGTCGGTCTGGCGGGCGACCGCCTGGCGAGCGAACCCGTAGAGGTCGAGCGCCCGCATCAGCTCGTCGATCGGCAGAGTCTGCGGTCCGAATATCTCACTGAGCCGGCCTTGCACCGTGCGCCGGAGCAGCGTCATCTGCCAGAGCCGGTCCTGCGCGTGCACGAGGCCAAGGCCGAAGAACGCGTCGTGGTCAGTCTTGGACAGGATGTGCGGCACCGCATAGCGATCGCGCACGATCTGGATTTCCTCGTCCGGGCCGTTCAGCGTGAAGGTCGCGTTGTAATCGGGCAGCGATTGACCGGCGAGGTAGTACGCCAGCCCCGCCGCCACCATGCCGAGCAGCGCCAGAGCCAGCACGGCACGCATGAGCCAGCGGAACAGGAAGGCCATGCGCGCGAGATCCTTTGCTGTCGCCTTGACCTCGCCCGGATAGCAGGCCACTAAAGTCGATACAACGGACGAAGGGTTAACGGGGAGCATGGCCCATCTCGCTTTTTGCGGTTCGTGCCGGCGCGTTGTCCGCTGCTCGACCCTATTATCCGCATGACCGCGCTCTGCAACTTCGCGGCGAGCGCGGCCGGTACGATCCGGCGGTCCGGATGACCGCTCCTACCTTCTCGCGCGACGTCAAGATCGTGCCCTCTGCGCTGTCGGCCGACTTCGCGCGGCTTGGCGAGGACGTCCGCGCGGTCGAGGCGGCGGGCGCGGACTGGGTGCAGGTCGACGTCATGGACGGGCATTTCGTCCCGAACATCACCATCGGCCCGGCGGTGGTCGCGGCGCTGCGACCCTATGTGGCCAAGGTGCTCGACGTGCACCTGATGATCACGCCGGCCGATCCGTATCTCGAAGCCTTCGCCGGCGCGGGCGCCGACATCCTGACCGTGCATGCCGAGGCCGGGCCGCACCTCGACCGGAGCCTCAGCCGCATCCGTGAGCTCGGCCTTCTGGCGGGCGTGGCGCTGAACCCCTCGACCCCGCCGTCGGCCGTCGAGTACGTGCTCGACAAGACCGACCTCGTTCTGGTGATGACGGTCAACCCGGGCTTCGGCGGCCAGTCGTTCCTGTCGTCGATGCTGCCGAAGATCGAGGCGCTGCGCACGATGATCGGCGACCGGCCGATCTGGCTGGAGGTGGACGGCGGCATCACGCCCGAGACCGCGCGCCTCTGCCGCAAGGCGGGCGCCGATGCCTTCGTCGCCGGTTCCTCGGTCTTCAACGGCGGCGCCTCAGCCTACGCCCGCAACATCGCCGCACTACGCGCCATGGGCGGCTGAAGCCGCGGCCTGTCGCAGCCGATCGGACGCCGGGGCCGCCCGCTAACGAAACTGCGATTGGACCGCGCGGAGCGGTCCGGCCTAAGTCCCGCGAAGGGAAGCCGCAGGAGCCCGATTTGCCGATCCGACTGGGCCTCGCCGCACTACTCCTGACGCCCATGGCCGGCGCGGCCATGGCGCAGTCGGACGCCGGCGTTCCGGTCGATGCCGAAATCGTGCTCGCGGTCGACGTCTCGCGTTCGATGGACATGGCCGAATTCGAGGTGCAGCGCCAAGGCTACGTCGCCGCCTTCCGGCATCCCGACCTGATCCGGGCAGTGACCGCCGGTCCGACCGGCAAGGTCGCGTTCGCCTATTTCGAATGGTCGGGCGGGGCGCAGGACCGCGCGCTCGTGCCCTGGCGGATCATCGACGGGCCCGAGGCGGCCGCGCGGTTCGCCGACGAGATCGAAGCGACGCCCCTCTCGCGGGGGCGCGGCACCTCGATCTCGCGCGCGCTGGGCTTTGCCACGGTGCTCATCGAGGACGGCACGGTCGACGGCGTCCGCCGCGTCATCGACGTCTCCGGCGACGGCGCCAACAACAGCGGGCCTCCGGTCACCGGCGCGCGCGACGAGACGCTCGCCCGGGGCATCACGATCAACGGGCTGCCGATCATGGCCGCGCCCGACACGATGCCCGACCTCGACCTCTACTACCAGGATTGCGTCGCCGGCGGCGAAGGCTCGTTCGTCCTGGTTGCGCAAACCAGCGACGATCTCGCGCGGACCATCCGCCGCAAGCTGGTCATGGAGATCAGCGGCACGGCTCCCGCGGCTGCGGTGGTGCCCGCCGAGTTCGTCCCGACCGATTGCATGATCGGCGAGAAGACCTTCCGCAACCGCGGCTGGGACCTCAATCGCTAGCCTGGAGGCTACACCCGTTTCGGCAGCCACTTCTTCTCGACACTGCACACCATAGTGTAGGCGGGATTGAAGACGTTGCCGACTTCGTAGCGGACGACCTGCCCGAGCAGATGCGCCGCGCCGGCGGCGGACAGCCCGAAGTCCGCCATGAGCCAGGCCGCCATCTCGGTCGTCGCGTGCTGCAGGGCCTGATCGAGCGGCCGCGCATTGCCGACAGTGAAGATGCGGTCGGCGGTCTCGCCGCGCGGCCAGCCGATCGTCCGGTCCTTCTCGACGGTCAGCCGCACCTCGACCGCGCAGGAGGTCTCGACGCCGGTGCCGACGATCTCGCCGTCGCCCTGCACGGCGTGGCAGTCGCCGAGGAAGAACAGCGCGCCCGGCACGAACACCGGAAAACTGACGCTGCAACCGACGCCGAAGCCACGGTAGTCCATGTTGCCGCCGTTCGCGGCGCTGGAGGCGGTGGAGATCGCCTGGCCCTGCGGCGGCGCCACGCCGAAGCAGCCGATCATCGGCGCAATCGGCAACACCAGTTCGCTGAGCGCCGGTTCCGGATGCTCGAGCCGGATCGTGCAGGCGTCGCGGTCGATCAGCCACTCGACCCGGTCCCGCGGCGGCAGATCGCGGGCAAATTCGGGATCGACGACGTTGGCCGACAGGGCGCCGCGGGTCCATCCGGTGGCCCGCGCCGGATCGATCCTCAGAATTTCCACGCGCAGGGCGTCGCCCGGCTCCGCCCCTGCGACGAAGACCGGCCCGTTCATCGGATTGGGCGGAACGGCCTTCTGGCGGCCGTGCGCGTCGACGCCGGCCGCGTCGAGGGTTTCGGTGACAACGACGTCACCGCTTTCAACCCGGAGCGCCGGTGCCATTGCCGCCAGCACATTCGGCCAGGCCGACGGTTCGAGGCGGTGCGCGTCTGCCATCGCGGACTCCTCGCGGCTCAGGAAAAGAGCTCGTGACAGGTCTCGAGCGCATCGATCAGCACGTCCACCTCGCCTTCGGTGTTGTAGAGCCCGAAGGAGGCCCGGCAGGTGGCGGTGAGGCCGAGAAAGGTCATCAGCGGCTGGGCGCAATGGTGGCCGGCGCGGACGGCGACGCCCTTGCGATCGACGACCGTCGAGATGTCGTGCGCATGCGCCTGGCCTTGCAGGGTGAAGGAGAAGATCGCGCCCTTGTCGCGCGCGCGTCCCTGCAGGTTCAGCCAGTTCAGCCCCTGAAACCGGGCGCTCGCGTAGTCCCTCAGGTCGCGCTCATGGGCCGCGATGTTCTCCATGCCGAGGCCAGTCATGTAGTCGAGCGCCACCCCGAGGCCGATGATCTGCACGATGCCCGGCGTCCCCGCTTCCATCCGGAGCGGCGGATCGGCATAGCTGACCGCGTCCTTGGTGACCTCGCGGATCATGTCGCCGCCGCCCATGAACGGGCGCATCTCCGCCAGCCGCTCGCGCCGCGCGTAGAGCGCGCCTGAGCCGGTCGGCCCGTAGAGCTTGTGGCCGGTGATGGCGTAAAAGTCGCAGCCGAGATCGGCAACGTCCACCGGCATGTGCACCGCCGCCTGGCTGCCGTCGACCAGCACCGGCACGCCGAGCGCCCGCGCCGCGGTGCAGATCGTGCGGATGTCGACCACGGTGCCGAGCACGTTCGACATGTGGGTCAGCGCGATGAGTTTCGTCCGCGGCCCGACCGCCTCCATGACCCGCTGCGGGTCGAGCGAGCCGTCCGGCTCGATGTCGACCCATTTCAGCACCACCCCCTGCCGCTCGCGCAGGAAATGCCAGGGCACGATGTTGGCGTGGTGTTCCATCACGCTCAGCACGATCTCGTCGCCGGCCTCGAAGCGCGGCGCGGCCCAGGCGTAGCTGACCATGTTGATCGACATCGTCGACCCGGTCGTGAGGACGATCTCGTCCTCGTGCCTGGCGCCGAGGAAGCGCTGCACGATGCCGCGGGTCGCCTCGTACTTCTCGGTGGCGATCGTCGAGAGATAATGCAGCCCGCGGTGAACGTTCGCGTAGTCGTGCGCGTAGGCCTCGACCACGGAATCGATCACCGCCTGCGGCTTCTGCGCGGAGGCGCCGTTGTCGAGATAGACCAGCGGCCGGCCGTGCACCTCGCGGCTCAGGATCGGGAAGTCCCGCCGCACCGCATCGACATCATACATCAGGAGGCCTCCTGCGGGGTTATGCCGAGGATGGCAAGCAGCATCGCCGTACCGAAAAAGAGTACGATCGCCGTCAGGATCACCGCCCCGAGCACGATGAAGGGGTTCTGGAACCCGTGCAGCTCGGCCACGAAGTTCGCGTAGGCCCAGAGGGCCCAGAGGATCGTGGCGATGGCGAGGATCGCCGCCAGCGGCGGCAGCACGGCGAGCGCCACGAGCTGCACGGCCTGGATCGCCACCATCATCGCGTTGAGCCAGACCACCAGCGCCAGCGCGCCCCAGAGGCTGCCGGTGCCGCCGAAGAGCCGGCCGATCCGCACGGTCAGCACGACGATCACCGCCATCACCGCGAGCTGCGCCACGACGCCGAGGAACGGGTTGCCGAGGACGGCGGCCGAAACCATGTCCACGGCCTCGGGGCTCATCTGCAGCGCTGCGAAGCCGAGCACCATGCCGAGGCAGGTGACCATTACCGCAGCCTGAAGCAGCGTCGCCTCGGGCACGCCCGCAGAGAGCACGCGCCGCGCGGCCGCACGCGGCCGCACCAGGCTGTCGATCACCAACTCGTTCCACATCTCGCGGCCCGCCGTTCCTTGTCTCTCGCCCAGAGGCTACTACGCGACGGTGCCACCGGCGACCAGCGCCAGAAGGCCGGCGACCCCGGCAAACGCCGCGATCACCACCGCGGCGACGCGCACCGTCGCGCTGAAGCCCTCGGCCTCGGCGAGGCTCGCCGCGAAGATCCAGAGCCAGAACGCCAGGGCCGCAAAGCGCAACAGCGCGACGACCGGCAGCAGTCCGGCGACGCCCCCGATTTCCACCCCTACCCCGAGGAGCGCAAGCGCCAGCGCGACCGGGGCCACCACCAGCGCCGACCAGAACAGCGCCGCCCGCGCCGAGAGAAAGCTGCCGCGGCCGCCGAAGGCCCGGGACGCGAGATGCGCCAACGCCGCAATCGCGTAGGCGCCGAGCGGCAGCAGCGCGATGTAGCCGAAGAGATGCGCCGACACCGCCGCGCCCACGGCGTCGTCGACCGAAAGCGCGCGGGCTTCACGCACCGCGTTGGGCAGACTGGCGACGAAGAGCAGCACGCAGGCGAGCAACAGCTGCACCAGCACCCGCGGCTCGCTCAGGCCGCGGCCGATCTCCGCGGCCATGGCAGCGCGCGGATCGCGCCACGCCTGACCGATCGCATCGACCACTGCCCGCCGCGCCATCGGATCACCGCCGCCGCCGGGCGAGCCACTCGGCGAGCCGTCCGCGCAGCGCATCGGCGAGCCTCTGGTCCTCGATCTCGGCAATCGCCTGGTCAAGGAAGGCGAGGACCAGCAGCTCCTCGGCATCGCGGCGCGGGATTCCTCGCGAGGTCAGGTAGAAGAGCGCGGTCTCGTCCACGGCGCCGGAGGTCGAGCCGTGGCTGCATTTCACGTCGTCGGCGTAGATTTCGAGTTCGGGCTTGGCGAGAAACTGGCTGGTCTCGTCGAGCAGCAGGCCCTGGCTGATCTGGTAGCCGTCGGTCTGCTGCGCGCCGGGCTTCACCAGAATCTTGCCCTGGAAGACGCCGGTCGCGCTGCCGCGCAGGACCTTCTTGAAGACCTGCCGGCTCTCGCAGCCGACCGCATCGTGGGTGATGAAGACGGTGTCGTCGTGGTGGAAGTCGCCGTCGCCCATGCAGGCGCCCGCGACGTGCGCCGCGGCGTTGTCGCCGGTGAACTCGACGATCGCCTCGTTGCGGGTCAGCCGGCCGTTCACCGTCAGCGTGAACGACTTCAGCCGGCTCTCGCGCCCGAGCCGGGCGAAGAGCGCCGTGGCCGCCCGCCGCTCGTGGTCGCGGCCCTGGGTCCGGACGTGGTGGAAGGCGGCGCCATCGGCCACCTCGACCTCGGTCACCGCGTTGAACCGCGCCGCTCCGGGGCCGCTTTCGAGGAGCGTCAGGTCCGCGCCGGCTTCGAGCCTGACCAGATGGCGGACGAGAACGTCGGCATCGGCGGCTTCGCGCAGATAGACGAGGCTGACCGGCCGCGTCGCTGCGCCGGTCACGCGGATGGCGACGCCGTGCCGCGCGCGGGCGGTGTTGAGCGACGCCATCGGACGTTCGACGGGCGACTGGCCCCGCGCCTCGAGGACGCCGAAGACGTCGCGCGCCCAGTGGATGTCGGTCGCGAGCGCCTCGCCGAGAAGCTGGATTTCGACGCCCTCGATCGCCGCGGCGTCGGAGCGGTCGGGCGAGAAGACCCCGTCGACGAAGACGAGGCGCAGGGCGTCGTCTCCGCGGTCCAGGACCACGGCGTCGGCGGCCAGCAGCGCCGCCTCGGGCGCGGGGATCGCGGTCAGCGATGCGGGATCGGTGAACTTCCAGTACTCGTCGCGCCGGACGGGAGCTCCGTGCTCGGCGAGCCGGCGCGCCGCGCGCGCCCGGGCCGCGCGCGCCCAGCCCGCCTCGCCCGATGGTTCGGGCCAGGCCGAGAGCAGCGCGCCGCCGGAGGCGAGCTTCAAGGTGGGGACGGCCATCACGCCACCGACTTCAGCAGGTCCGCGTAGCCGTTCCGCTCGACCTCGAGCGCCAGCTCCGGGCCGCCCGACTGCACGATGCGGCCGTCGGCCATGATGTGCACGACATCGGGCGTGATGTGGTCGAGCAGCCGCTGGTAGTGCGTGATGACGAGAAACGCGCGGTCGGGCGAGCGCAGCGCGTTCACCCCTTCGGCCACCAGCTTCATCGCGTCGACATCGAGCCCGCTGTCCGTCTCGTCGAGAATGCACATGCGTGGTTCGAGCACCGCCATCTGCAGAATCTCGTTGCGCTTCTTCTCGCCGCCGGAAAATCCGACGTTGACCGGCCGCTTCAGCATGTCGGCATCGATGTTGAGGGTGCGCGCCTTCTCTCGCACGAGCTTCAGGAACTCCGCCGCGTTCAGCTCGGCCTCGCCGCGCGCCTTGCGCTGGGCGTTTGCGGCGGTGCGCAGGAAGGTCATGTTGCCCACGCCGGGAATCTCGACCGGGTACTGGAAGGCGAGGAAGAGGCCCAGCGCGGCGCGCTCTTCGGGGGCCATGCCGAGGAGGTCCGTGCCCTGAAGGGTCGCCGTACCGCCGGTGACCACGTAGCCTTCGCGCCCGGCCAAGACATAGCTCAGCGTCGACTTCCCCGAACCGTTCGGGCCCATGATCGCATGCACCTCGCCGGCCTTCACCTCGAGATCCACGCCCTTGAGGATGACCTTGTTCTCCTCTTCGAGCTTCACGTTGAGATCGGTAACTTTCAGCATTCCAATATTCCCTTGCGCCGGCTCCGAGAGCATCGGCAATTGTCACAATGAACGGCGCTCAGCCGCCGGCCCGGGCCCGCCAGCCGGCGTTCCAGAAGGTGCCGATCACCTGCAGCACGATCCCGAGCAAGAGCATCGATGGGCCCGGCCACCAGGCCATCGAGTTGATGAACAACGTCACGGCAAAGGTGAACGGCAGCATCACCAGCGCGGCGATCGCCAGATCTTCCGGCGAAACGCCCACGCCTCGGCGCAGGTCGTCGAGGAGACCGGCGGCTGTCACCGCCGCCTCCGCGCCTCGACGCGGACCGGCACCGGCTCCGGACGCCGCTTGCCGAGCGCCAGCGTCGCGGCAAACAGCCCGGCGGCGAGAACCAGCGCGCCGATCATCCGACGCTCCCTTCGAGGCTGATCGCCACGAGCTTCTGTGCTTCCATTGCAAACTCCATAGGCAGCGCCTGCAAGACTTCGCGGCAGAAGCCGTTCACCACCAGGGCGACCGCTTCCTCCGGGTCCATGCCGCGGCTGCGGCAGTAGAAGAGCTGGTCCTCGTCGACCTTTGACGTCGTCGCCTCGTGCTCGACCCGGCTCGAGTTGTTCTTGCACTCGATGTACGGCACCGTGTGCGCGCCGCAAGTCGAGCCGATCAGCAGGCTGTCGCACTGGGTATAGTTCCGGCTGTTGGTCGCCTTGGGGTGCATCGAGACCAAGCCGCGGTAGGTGTTCTGCGCGAACCCCGCGCTGATCCCCTTCGAGACGATCCGGCTCCGGGTGTTCTTGCCCAGGTGGTGCATCTTGGTGCCGGTGTCCGCCTGCTGGTGGTTGTTGGCGATGGCGATCGAGTAGAACTCGCCCTGGCTGCCCTCGCCGCGGAGGATGCAGGAGGGATACTTCCAGGTGATCGCCGACCCGGTCTCGACCTGCGTCCACATCACTTTGGCCCGCGCCTCGCGGCAGTCGGCGCGCTTGGTGACGAAGTTGTAGATGCCGCCCTTGCCGTCCTCGTCGCCGGGGAACCAGTTCTGCACCGTGGAATACTTCACCTCGGCGTCTTCCAGTGCGACGATCTCGACCACCGCCGCGTGCAGCTGGTTCTGGTCGCGCTTCGGCGCGGTGCAGCCCTCGAGGTAGCTCACGAAGCTGCCCTTGTCGGCGATGATCAGCGTCCGCTCGAACTGGCCGGTATTCTCGGCGTTGATCCGGAAGTACGTCGACAGCTCCATCGGGCAGCGCACCCCCGGCGGCACATAGACGAACGACCCGTCCGAGAACACCGCCGAGTTCAGCGTCGCATAGAAGTTGTCGCTGTAAGGCACGACACTGCCGAGATATTTCTGCACCAGCTCGGGATGGTCGCGCACCGCCTCGGAGATCGGGCAGAAGATCACGCCCGCCTTGGCTAGTTCTTCCTTGAAGGTCGTGCCGAGCGAGACGCTGTCGAAGACCGCGTCCACCGCTACCCGCCGCCCCTCGGCCGGCGCCTCGCCCACGCCTTCGACGCCAGCAAGGATCATCTGCTCCCTGAGCGGGATGCCGAGCTTCTCGTAGGTCGCGAGCAGCAGCGGATCGACCTCGTCGAGCGACTTCGGCCGCACCGCCATGCTCGCGGGACGGGCGTAGTAGTAGGCATCCTGAAAGTCGATCTTGGGGTAGTGGATCATCGCCCAGGTCGGCTCTTCCATCAGCAGCCAGCGCCGGTAAGCCTTGAGCCGCCACTCGGTCAGCCAGTCCGGCTCGCCGTTCTTGGCCGAGATCAGCCGCACGATGTCCTCGTTCAGCCCCTTCGGTGCGAAATCGGTCGGGATGTCGCTGGAGAAGCCGTACTTGTAGCGCTCGCCGACCGAACGCACCGTCTCGACCGTCTCAAGGTCGACGCCCTCGCGCAAGGTGATCTCGTCGAATGCCGCCATCTCGGTATCCTTTTCTCTCTTGCGCTCAGGCGGCCCTTGCCCGGAACCGGCGATACTGCCGCTCCCAGGCTGCGGCGAAGCCCAGCACCGTCTCTCGCGTCGTCTCCGGTCCGATCGATACCCGCACAGCGCTGCCCGCCACCTCGCGACCGAAGCCCATTGCCGTCAACACCCGGCTGGAGCGAACCTTGCCGCTGGAACAGGCCGATCCGGCAGAGACGGCGTATCCCGCCAGGTCCATCTGGATCACCTGGGTCTCGCCTTTCCAGCCCGCCACCGCGAAGGCCGACGTGTTCGGCAGCCGGCGCGTCGCCTTGCCCGGAAAGATAATGTCCGGTGCCGCGCCTGTCAGCGCCTCTTCCAGAATATTTCTGACTTCCTCGACCGCCTGCCAGGCGCCGGCGGCGATTTCCGCGGACGCAGCCGCGGCGGCCGCCCCGAAGCCGGCGATGCCGATCACGTTCTCGGTGCCGGGCCGCAGCCCGCCTTCCTGGCCGCCGCCGCGCAGCAGAGCCGGGCCTGCCGCGCCCGGCGCCAGCAGCAGCGCGCCGACGCCTTTCGGCCCGCCGAGCTTGTGTGCGGAGACCATTGCCGCGTGAGCCCCGGTCCAGTCGAAGGCGAAGGGCATCCGGCCGACCACCTGAACCGCGTCGACGCAGGCGAGGCCGTGCGGCAGGTCCTGCAGCACGCCGGTTTCGGAATTGGCGGCCTGAAGCACGCTCGAGGCCGGGTCGTCTACAGTGACCCTGCCGTCGGCATCGACCGGCAGCGTCGGTTCGATCCAGGACGCCACGCAGTCGTGCTCGATGCCCGATCCGGCGAGGCCGCGCCCCGCGAGCGCCAGCGCTGCCGCCTCGGTGGCGCCCGAGGTGAAGACGACCTCGCCTGAGTGACAGCCGGTGGCCTCGGCGACCTTGGCGCGGGCGCGCTCGACGATCGCGCGCGCGGCGCGGCCCTCGCTATGGACCGAAGACGGATTGCCGACCGCGTCCATCGCCGCGGCCATCGCAGCCCGCGCCTCGGGCCGCAGCGGCGCCGTCGCGTTCCAGTCGAGATAGGCCCGTCCGGTCATACCGCCGCCTGCGCCTCCTCGTCGACCACCGCGACGAAGGCGGGAACCGCCGGGCAAGGTGCGAGCTGGTTCTTCACCACGTCGCCGAGCCGGGTCTGATGCAGCATCACGTAGACGTTGGCCGAGAGCTGCTCCCAGAGCTTGTCCGCCAACGCCTGTTCACGCGTGCCTCCCGCGCCGCCGCTGGCGCCAGCGCCGCGCGCCAGTGCGTCCATGGTCTCGTCGACCGCGGCGAGGATTTCGGAGATGCGGATCTGCTCGGTAGGACGCGACAGCCGGTAGCCGCCACCGGGGCCGCGCACCGAATCCACGATGTCGGCTCGGCGCAGCTTCACGAAGAGCTGCTCCAGGTAGGCGAGGCTGATGTCCTGGCGGTCGGCGATCTCGCTCAGCGAGACCAGCCGCTCGGGGCCTTGCGCCGCCAGATCGGTCAACGCGATCATGGCGTATCGGCCCTTGGTGCTCAGTTTCATCAAACGCCTCCGCGGACGACCGCTTGCCGGTGTTGACGCAACCCATGCGACTCCTTAACTGCGAAGCGCCGGGATGTGCGGCAACCAGACTTTAAAATCTTTCTAGATTGGTTGAGCGATTCCGTCAAGTTCATGTGGTTTGTGCGGTCAGGAGGGTCGCTTTCCGATGCCAGAAGTGATTTTCCCCGGCCCCGACGGGCGGCTGGAAGGGCGCTACCATCCGCAGAAGTCCAAGGATGCGCCGATCGCCATCATCCTGCACCCGCATCCGCTCTACGGCGGCACGATGAACAACAAGGTGGTCTACAACCTGCATTACGCGTTCCATCGCATCGGCTTCACCTGCCTGCGCTTCAACTTTCGCGGCATCGGCCGCAGCCAAGGCGAGTACGACCAAGGCATCGGCGAGCTCTCCGACGCTGCGGCGGCGCTCGACTACCTGCAGACGCTGAACGCCAACGCCAAGAACTGCTGGGTCGCGGGCTTCGGCTTCGGCGCCTGGATCGGCATGCAGCTCCTGATGCGCCGCCCGGAGATCGCGGGCTTCGTCTCGGTCGCGCCGCCGGCCAACCAGTACGACTTCTCCTTCCTCGCCCCCTGCCCGTCTTCAGGTCTGATCATCGGCGGCTCCGCCGACCGCGTCGTGCCGCCGGCCGACGTCGCTGGTCTCGCCGACAAGCTCAAGCAGCAGAAGGGCATCACCATCACCCACAAGACCATCGAGGGCGCCGGCCACTTCTTCGACCCCGGCATGGAAGAGATGATCGCCACCGTCGACGCCTACGTTCGCCAGCGTTTGACCGAGAGCACCCGGTAGACCGGAACGTCAATCAGCGAAAAGGCCTAGCGGCCTTCGGTGCGCCAGGCTGCGAAGACGAGGCCGGCCGCGAGGATCAGCGAGAGCCAGCCTGGCGCGAGGTCAACCTGGCGGATGTCGCGCAGCTGGTAGGCGTCGCGATCCGCGAGGCCGATCCACCCGCGTCCTTCGGCGACCCGGCCCTCGCGCACCAGCCGCAGGTCGGGGATGCCGTCCTCGAGCCGGCGCACCCCGCCGCGGGTCGCGGTCGCCAGCGGCGCGAGCACGTCGCCGGTCGAGACGGGGTTCTCGAACTCCTTAGGAGACGACGGCCCCACGACGGCAACGGCCTTCTGATCGCCGTTCTCCAGCCGCCAGACGCCGTTCTCGGCGTCCTCGATGCGGCCCTGCCAGAGACCGGGCGAGGTTTCGGTGAGCGTCACCGTGGACGCGACGCCCGAGGGGCTGGTGGCGGTGACCTGCGGCACACTGTCGGCCAGGGTGCGCCGCTCGATCGCGACCTCGCCGTCGGCGCCGGTGCCGCGCAGCACCTCTTCCTCGAGCTCGGGTTCCTTCATCAGCCAGTGCGCGAGCCGCCGCAGCAGCTCGAGCTGCGGGCCGCCGCCTTCGTAGCCGCGGCTCCAGAGCCAGGCCTCGTCGGAGGCGAGGACCGCGATCCGTCCCTTGCCCTCGCGGTCGAGCACCAGCAGCGGCCGGTTGTCGGGACCCTGCATCAGCGTCTCGCCAGAGGGAGCGTCGACCTCGACCATGCGGAACCAGCGGCCCCATCCCGGCGTGCCGTCGGCGGCGGGCGGGCGCGGCGCATGCTCCTCGAGGCCGGCGGTGACCGGGTGGCGGTGGCCGACCTCGGAAATCTTCGGGACGAAGCCCTCCTCGATCATCCGGGCGGTGGGCACCACGGGCAGGATCTCGCGTAGCGGCGAGCGGTAGAGGCTTTCGGCCCCGGCGAAATCGGCGCCCGACGCGATCAGGAGCGCGCCGCCGTCGCGGACGTAGCGGGCGATGTTCTCGAAGTAGGTGTTGGGCAGGATGCCGCGGCGCTTGTAGCGGTCGAAGATGATCAGGTCGAACTGGTCGACCTTCTCCATGAAGAGCTCCTGGGTCGGGAAGGCGATCAGCGAAAGCTCGAAGACCGGGACGAAGTCCTGCTTTTCGGGCGGACGCAGGATGGTGAAGTGGACCAAATCGACCGAGCTGTCGGACTTCAGCAGGTTCCGCCAGGTGCGCTCGCCCGGATAGGGCTCGCCGGAAACGAGGAGCACGCGCAGCCGGTCGCGGACGCCGTTGATCGAGACGATCGCCTGATTGTTGCGCGGGGTAAGCTCGCCGTCGACCGCGGGGGTGGCGATCTGCAGCACGTTGACGCCGCCACGCTGCAGCGTGACCGGCAGCGTGACGCTCTGGTTCAGCGGCACGTCGAACCGCAGGGGTTCTGTGCCGTCGAGCGAGATCGAGAGCGGCGCGAACCCCCCGCCTCCCGGCGGCGCGCCGAGGTCCTCGACCCGCAGGACGAGGCTCACCGCCTCACCGACGATGGCGAAGGCCGGGGCGGTCTCGATGACGACCCGGCGATCCCAGTCCTTGGCGCTGCCGGTCAGCAGCACCTGCACCGGCCCGGGAAAGACCGCCAGCGCCTTCGGGTCATGCACCTCGCCGTCGGTGACGAGGATCGCCCCGGCGATGCGGTCGGCGGGCAGCTCGGCGGTCGCCTCGGCAAGGGCGGACAGAAGCAGGGTGCCGTCGTCGCCGCTGTCGGCGACATGCACTGTGCGGACCTCGAGCTTGCCGCCCTGCCCCAGCCTGTCGAGCCGAGCCTGCAGGCCGTCGAGCGCCTGGGCCAGCTGCGCGTCGCGCCCGTCGATCCTGTTGGAGGCGCTGTCGTCGACGACGACGATGGCGATGCTCGCCACCGGCGTGCGGTCCTCGCGCCGGAGCGAGGGGCCGGCCAGCGCAGCCAAGAGCACCAGCGCCGCCAGACCGCGCAGCCACCACCCAGTCAGGCCGCGCCAGAGCGCGAGCACGACGCCGATCAGCGCGATTGCCGCAAGGCCCGCAATCAGCGGCAGCGGCAGCAGCGGCGCAAAGGCGATGTCAGGCATCTACTGCCCCAGCCGGTCGAGCAGCGCCGGCACATGGACCTGGTCGGATTTGTAGTTGCCGGTCATGACATACATGATGAGGTTGATGCCGAACCTAAGCGCCATCTCGCGCTGGCGCTCGCCGGCGATGCCACGGCCGACCGGGAACATCGGCAGGCCGTTGTCCTGCACCGCCCATGCCGAAGCCCAGTCGTTGCCGCCGATCACCACCGGGGTCACGCCGTCGTTGAGGTTGCGAAACGGCATGCCATCGACCTGCTCGGCTTCGGGCGAGGCTTCGACCCAGACCGGCGATCCGGTGTACCGGCCGGGGAAGTCCTGCAGCAGGTAGAACGTCCGGGTCAGCACGTGGTCGTGCGGGACCTGCTCGAGCGGCGGGATGTCGAGCTTCATCGCGATGCGCTGGAGGGCGCGGCCGTTCGGCGTGGTGGCGTTCGACGTGCCGCCGAGGTCGGCGTCCTGAGTGTCGAACAGGATCATGCCGCCGAAGCGCAGGAAGTCGTTGATCCGGGCCACGGCGGCGTCGGAAGGCGGCGCCTGGCTCTCGGTCACCGGCCAGTAGAGGAACGGGTAGAGCGAGATGTCGTGGGTCTCGATGTCGACCGCCACCGGGTCGGCCGGCTCGATCGCCGTGCGATCGAAGAGCGCCTGGCCGAGGCCCTTGAGCCCGGCGGCGCTCACCGCGTCGACGCGGTCGTTGCCGGTCAGCACATAGGCGAGCACCGTCTCGTTGGCCGCGTTCAGCGCCTCGGCGTCGCCGCCGGCCGCCTGTGCGTCGGCGCGGGTGCCGCCACCGAGCGCGAGCCCCGCGATCAGAACAAGCGCGCCTGCGGCCCGGGCCGCGTGCCGCGTGGCGCGGCGCAGCCGGCCGGAGACGAGGAGCGTCGCTATGACATCGACCGCGAGCAGCAGCAGCGCCAGCCCGATCAGGAACGGCCCGAGGCGGATCTCCGTCGGCTGATCCAGCGTCTCGACAGTCACGGCACCGGGCAAAGGGGCGAGAGGGACAAGCGTGTCGTCGGCGCGCATCACGTTCAGCGCCACGCGACGGTCGCCGGCGGCATAGACGCCGGGCGGTACCTCGGGAGAGGGCCGCGCCTCCGCCAAGCGCTCGCCGGGAACGCCCGCGACGAGGCTCGGGGGCGCCAGCGTGCCGAAGCCGTCAAGGACCTGGAGCGGCGTCCAGACCGTGCCGGCCAGCGTCTCGGGCGCGCTGGCGAGGCCGCCGGCACTCTGGGTCAGCCGCTCGAGCATCTGCACGAAGAGCCCCGAGAGCGGCAGGCTCGACCAGTCGGCGCTGGCGGTGACATGGAAGAGCACCACCCGGCCGTCGCCGAGGCTGCGGCCGGTGACGAGCGGCGTGCCGTCCTCGAGGCTCGCCAGCACCCGTCCCGGAAGGTCGGGATCGGGCTGGGCCATCACCTGGCTCGAGATGTCGACGTCCTGCGGCACCGGCAGGCCCGCGAACGGGGAAGTGTCCGGAAACGGGCGGAGCCTGCGCGGCGCGCCCCAGGACATCGCGCCGCCGATCGACCGCCCGCCGGCGCGCAGCCGCACCGGCAGCAGCGGATCCTCGTCGAGCTGGCCCACGCCCGACTGCGCCATGCGCGGCCCGGCGAAGCGGACGAGAAGGCCGCCCTTTTCGACCCAGGGCTGGAGCTCGGCGCGCTCGGCATCGGTCAGCGTGCCGACGTCGGCCAGCATCAGCACGTCGGGAGCCGCGTCGAGCATCTCGGGAAGCGGCGCCTCGATGACCTCGGCGAAGGGCTCCAGGGCCTTGCGGAGGTAGTGGAGCGGATCGATCAGGTCCTGCCCCTCGCCGCTGGCACGCCCCGCCATCAGGCCGACCTTGCGCCGGCGCACCGAATCGTCCGCCAGCACCACGCCGGCGGCCGAGCGCCCGTCGGTCAGCTGCACCCGGCCGACGCGGTTGCGCAGCTCGACCGGCATGTCGATGGTGAGGTCGGTGCGGTCCTGGCCCACGGCGAAGGTGGCGGTGGCCGAGCCGAGCGCCCGCTCGATGCCGTTGGGATCAGGGCCGAGCGCGACGACGCCGACCGGGCGTTCGGTCGCGGTGTCGGCCCGGAGCGCGCTGACCTTGAAGGCGCCGTCGTCGAGCCGCGGCGGCGTCAGCGCGATCGCCCCCGCAGGCGGATCGACCAGCGTGACCGGGCCGTGCGACAGGAGCGCCTGCGCCAGATCGTTCTCGCCGCCGGTCCCGATCCCGTCGGTTAGCCACAGGGTCTCGAACGGGTCGTCGCGGTCCGCGAGCCAATCGGCCCAGGCTGCGCGATCGGGCGCCCACGCGTGCGGTGCGAGGCCCGCAAGCCGTTCGATCCAGTCCGAGGCGGCACGCCACGGCAGGTCCTCTCCCGGCAGCGGCGGTGTCGCCAGCGTCACCACCGCGGCGGTCCGCCCGTCGCGCGCCGCGCCGTCAAGGGCCGCCGCGACCCGGTCCATGCGCCGCGCCCAGTCCGGCGCGTCGCCCCAGCCGCCGTCGAGCAGGACGAGGAGCGGCGCGGAGGAGCCCTCGGGACGCGGGTTCAGCACCGGCCCGGCGAACGCCAGGATCGCTGCGGCCAGCGCGACCATCCTGAGGAGCAGCAGCCACCATGGCGTGCGCTCGGGCATCCTTTCGGGGTCGGTCAGGCCGAGCAGCAGCCGGACACCCGGGAAAGCGCGGCGGCCGGGCGCCGGCGGCACGGCGCGCAGCAACCACCACAGGATCGGCAGCGCCGCGAGCCCGACGAGGAGCCACGGCGCGAGGAAGGCGACCGAACCGATCATGCTTCGCTCACGCCCTCTCGCCCACCGCCATGTAGAGCCAGAGCAGCGCCGAGCGGGGGCTCATGCTGGTATGGTGGAAGAGGCAGCGCCAGCCGAGGTGCCGGGCGAGCGCCTCGAGCCGCGCCTTGCGTTCGGCGAGCCGGCCGCCGTAGGCGTCGCGCAGCGCCCGCGCGCGCTGGGTCTCGAACTCGGTCGAGCCGCCCATGCTCTCGAAGATCATCCGGCCGTCGAACGGGAAGGCCTCCTCGGTCTCGTCGAGCACCTGAACGAAGCAGCCGCGCACCCCCTGGTCGGCGGCGTGCGCCAGCGAGGGCATCAGCGCGTCGAGGTCGCCGAGGAAGTCGGAGATGAAGATCGCGCGCCCGCCGCGGACCATGCGGTCGGCGGGAGGAAATCCGTAGTCGGGCCGGTCGCCGGCGCGGTCGCCGCCGAGGGCCAGCGCCATCCGGTTGAGCTGTGCCCGGCCCGCGCGCGGCTGGGCCGCGTCGGTGCCCATCAGCGCCACCCGCTCGCCGGCCTTGATCAGCAGGACCGACACCGCGAGCGCCAGCAGCGCCGCGCGCTCGCCCTTGGAGCGGGCGCGGCTGTTCTCGGGGTCGCGGTAGTCCATCGACTGGGCGTCGTCGACCCAGAAGCTGACCGTCTGCGCCGCCTCCCACTCCATCTCGCGGATGAACTGCTGGTCGGATTTTCCCGACCGCCGCCAGTCGACCGCCGAGCGCGCGTCGCCCGGCACGGCCTGGCGGTACTGCCAGAAGTTCTCGCCGTGCCCGGCGCGGCGGCGGCCGTGAAAGCCCATCGCCACGGTGGCGGCCAGGAACTCCGCCTCGGCGAGGAGCGGCGGCAGCGCGCCCGCGATCTTCTCGGCGTCGCGCCGGAGCCCGACCGGCCCCTGCGGCTTGTCCCGGCCGCGCAGGCGGCGGGGTTCGATCACGCCGCGGCCTCCAGGCCCATCACGTCGCCGACGAGCCGCCCGATCAGGGCGTCGAGGGTCTGGCCCTCGGCGCGCGCCGCAAAGCCCAGCGCCATGCGGTGGATCAGGACCGGGTGCGCCAGCGCGGCGACGTCGTCGAGCCCAGGCACCAGGCGCCCGCGGATCAGCGCCCGCGCGCGGATCGCGAGCATCAGGGCCTGCGCGGCGCGCGGCCCGGGCCCCCAGCTGACCGCGTCGCGGACCGCGGGGTGCGCATCCGGGGTGCCGGGGCGCGCCGCGCGGACCAGATCGAGGATGCGGTCGACCACCGCCTCGCCGACCGGAAGCCGCCGGATCAGCCGCTGCGCCGCCATCAGGCTGTCGGCGTCGAAGACCGCCTCGGCGGCGGTTTCGTCGACGCCGGTGGTGGTCAGGATGATGGCGCGCTCCGCGGTGCGGTCGGGATAGTCGACGTCGATCTGCAACAGGAACCGGTCGAGCTGCGCCTCGGGCAGCGGATAGGTGCCTTCCTGCTCGATCGGGTTCTGGGTCGCGAGGACGTGGAACGGCCGCGGCAGGATGCGGCGCTGGCCGGCGACGGAGACTTCCTTTTCCTGCATCGCCTGCAGGAGGGCGGACTGAGTGCGCGGGCTGGCGCGGTTGATCTCGTCGGCCATCAGCAGCTGGCAGAAGATCGGGCCGTCGATGAAGCGGAAGGCGCGGCTGCCGTCGGCGCCGGTCTCGAGCACCTCGGCGCCGAGGATGTCGGCGGGCATCAGGTCGGGCGTGAATTGCACGCGATGCGCGAGGAGGCCCAGCACCGTGCCCAGCGTCTCGACCAGCCGGGTCTTGGCGAGTCCGGGTGCGCCGACCAGGAGGCCGTGACCGCCGCAGAGGATGGCGATGAGCGTCTGCTCGACCACGTTCTCCTGACCGATGATGCGCCTGGCGATCATCGCTCGCGCCTGCAACAGGCGCTCGCCGGTCGCCTCGATCTCCGGCATCAGGTCCTCGGTTTCGTCCATCTGCTCGCCCTTGCCACCCGGCGTTGTCCGCATGCTGCGGCGCCGCTATCTTCGTCCGGGAAGCATACCCCGACGCGGGCGGTCGACAATGGGCAATGACGTTCACAATCTGGACACCCCGTCGGCCGACGGTCTCGCCGAAGCGGCGCGCGGCGCGGCGCGGCGGGGACCGCCGCCGGTGCATCTGTGGGATCCGCCGTTCTGCGGCGACCTCGACATGCGCATCGCGCGTGACGGAACCTGGTTCTATCTCGGCACGCCGATCGGCCGCGCGCCGCTGGTGCGGCTCTTCTCCTCGATCCTGAAGCGCGAGGGCGATCGCTACTTCCTGGTGACGCCGGTCGAGAAGGTCGGGATCACCGTCGACGACGCGCCGTTCGTCGCCGTGGACTTCACCGTCGAAGGCGAAGGCGCAGCGCAGCGGCTGACCTTCACCACCCAGGTCGGCGACAGCGTGACGGCGGGGCCGGACTTTCCGATCCGGGTGACGCACGATCCGGCGACCGGCGAGCCCGCGCCGTACGTGATGGTCCGCCGCGGCCTCGAGGCGCTGATCGACCGCAAGAGCTTCTACCGGCTGGCCGACATCGGATCGGAAGTGGCGGTGGACGGCGTGGCGCACTTCGGGGTCTGGTCGGACGGCGTCTTCTTCCCGCTGATCCCGGCCACGGCGCTGAGCGACTGATCCAATCGTGTGATAACACGCGTGAAATTATCAGTAAGCCTCTGATATAGCACGGAAAGCATTTCAGTAACACGTGCCGCTCGATCGTCCTCCCGGAGCGTCCCCAGGGCCGTCTGGGAAATGCCGCCGCCTTCAGCTCACGATCTCGACCGTCGGCACGGGCGGCACCCGGGGCATGCGATGGTCGAAACAATCGGTGCGACGGGCCGCTTACAGGCATCGCTCAGAGATCGCCGCGTTTCGGACACACACGGCGCGGCGGCGCTCGGCACCGCCCCGCGATCAACAGGACAGGGAAGCTTCGATGCGTATCGCGCAGTATTGCATTTCGGTCGCGGCCACGGCGGCGCTCTGCGGCATGGGCCTCGGCATCTTCATGGCGGTCAACCAGGATTTCACCCTGGCGCCGGCCCATGCGCACCTCAACCTGCTCGGCTGGGTTTCGATGGCGCTCTACGGGCTCTACTACCGCGGCGTCGACGTCCTGCGGCCCCGGCTGGCGTGGACGCAGGCGATCGCCGGCACGGTGGGTTTCGTCTGCATGGCCGCGGGCCTCGGGGCGATGCTCGCGACCGGCAACGAGCGGTTCGAGGCGATCATCAGCGTCGGCGCGCTCTTCGCCGTGGCCGGGATGGCGCTTTTCCTCTTCCAGGTGGTGACCGAGACGACCCGCCGCTCCGGCGTGGCGCACCCGGCGCTGGGACGCGGCTGACGACAGCCGCGTGGCCCGCCTCAGGGCGGGCCGATGTGCCCGGCGAAGGCCGCGAGGACTTTCTCGTAGGTCGCCCGCTTGAACGGCACGATGCCGGCGACCAGCCCGTCGGGCGCGACCCACGCCCAGTGGCTGAACTCGGGCGTCGCGGTCTCGATGTCGATCTCGCCGTCGTGGCCGAGGAAGCGCATGAGAAACCAGCGCTGCATCTGGCCGCGGAAGCGGCCCTTCCAGATCATCGGCACCAGCTCGTGCGGCAGGTCGTAGGGAATCCAGTCGGGCGCCTCGGCGAGGATCTCGACCGATCCGGGCGCGATCCCGGTTTCCTCGCCGAGTTCGCGCAGCGCCGCCTCGCGCGGTGTCTCGCCCTCGTCGATGCCGCCTTGCGGCATCTGCCAGGCAGGCCCGGGATTGTCGATGCGCTGCCCGGCGAAGACGCGCCCCGCCGGGTTGATCAGCATGATCCCGACGCAGGGCCGATACGGCAGCGCCAGGATCTCCGCCTCGGTCACGCTCAGTTCGCGCTTTTGGCCGCGGTGTCCGCGCTGTCGGTGTCCTCGGCGGCGAGGTAGGACATGCCGCGGAGGATATCGAGGGCGTAGCTGAGCTGGTAGTCCTCGGCGCGGAGCTTCGCCGTCTCTTCGCGGTGCTGGCGGTCGGCCTCGAGGGTCTTCTTCTCGTCCTCGGTCAGCGAGTCGTTCTCGAGCGAGCCGCGCAGGTCAGCCTCGGTCCGCATCGGCTGATCGGGCACGGTCGCCTCGTTCTCGGCGGTCACGTCCTCGGGCAGGCGCTGCTCGACGACGATGTCGGGGGCGACGCCGAGCGCCTGGATCGAGCGGCCCGAGGGCGTGTAGTAGCGCGCCGTGGTCAGCCGGATCGCACCTTCGCCTTCGACCGGCATGATCGTCTGCACCGAGCCCTTGCCGAAGCTCTGGGTGCCGACGATGACCGCGCGGTGATGGTCCTTCATCGCGCCCGCGACGATTTCCGAGGCGCTCGCCGAGCCGCCGTTGATGACGACCGCCATCGGCTTGCCCTGAGCGAGATCGCCGGGCGTGGCGTTGTAGCGCTCGCTGTCGCGCGGGTCGCGGCCGCGGGTCGAGACGATCTCGCCCGAGTTGAGGAAGGCATCGACCACCGAGATCGCCTGGTTCAGCAGCCCGCCGGGGTTGTTGCGCAGGTCGATGACGAAGCCCGTGACCTTGTCCATGCCGCCCGCGGCCTCGACCTGCTCCTTGAGCTGCTTTTCCATCTCGGGATAGGTCTGCTCGTTGAAGGTGGTCAGGCGCAGGACGACCACGCCGTCCTCGACGCGGGACTTGACCGCCTTGAGCGTGATCGTCTCGCGGGTCAGCTTGACGTCGAAGGGATCCGGCGTGCCCTCGCGGGTCAGGGTCAGGGTGATGTCGCTGCCGACCGGGCCGCGCATCAGGTCCACCGCCTCGTTCAGCGTGAGGCCCATGACGCTCTCGCCGTTGACCTGGGTGATGAGATCGCCCGGCTTCACGCCCGCCTTGTCGGCCGGGGTGCCCTCCATCGGCGAGACGACCTTGACGATGCCGTTCTCCTGGGTGACCTCGATGCCGAGGCCGCCGAACTCGCCCTTGGTCTGGACCTGCATGTCGTCGAACTCGTCCGGCGGCATGTAGCTCGAGTGCGGGTCGAGGTGGCTCAGCATGCCGTTGATCGCGGCCTCGATCAGGTCCTTGTCGTTGACCGGCTCGACATACGAGGTGCGGATGCGCTCGAAGATGTCGCCGAAGAGATCGAGCTGCTGGTAGACCGATTTGTCCTTGTCGGCCTCCTGCGCGAGGATCGGCGCTGCGAACTGCGTGCTCACGAGCACGCCCGCCACGGCGCCGCCGATCCCTGCCATCCAGATTTTGTTCATCGAGCGTCTTTCCTATCCGTTTTCGCCGGGGAAGAGGGGCTCGGGATCAACCGGGCCGCGTTCACGGCGGACCTCTATATACAGCGTTTCGCCACCCCCTACGCCAGTGTCGACGTCGGGCGGTATCACAGTTTGTTCAGCATCGGGCGCCCGTCCGCCGAGGACCCCGACCAGGTCGCCTTTTTGCACGGTCGCGCCGGGGCGCACCAGCACTTGTGCCAGGCCGGCGAGAACCAGCGTGGTCGTGGCGTCCGGCTCGAGCACCAGCACGTAGCCGTATTCGAGGAACGGGCCCGCGTAGCGGACGACGGCGGCGACCGGCGCGTGGACCAGCGCGTCCGGCAAGGCCGCGAGCGTGATCCCCGGCTGGCGCACGCCGGAGGCGTCGGGTTCGTTGAAGTGCCGCGTCACCGTGCCGGTCACCGGCCAGGCCAGCGGACCGGTCGAGGCCTCGGGCGGCGGGGGGGTGGGGTCGGCGGCGGCGAGCGCGTCGGCAAGATCGGCGAGCGACGCGCTGCTGCGCGCCATCATCGTCAGCGTGGGGTCGGCCGGCCCGATCGCCTCGGGCGCGGCCTTGGCGAGCGCCTCGGAAAGCCTGGTCTGCGCCTCGCCGAGCCGTGCCGCCGCCGCGGTGAGCTCGGCCTCGCCGCGGTCATGGAGATCGCGCGCCGCGTGCAGCGCCTTGAGCTCTGCCGCCAGCGTCCGGGCCTCGGCGGCCAGCGCGGGCTCGAGCCGGGTCATCATCGCCTCGGCGCGCGCCGCGGCAAGCGGACCTTCGGGATGGAGGCCTTCGGCCGAGCGGTCGCTGCGGCTCATCGTCTCCAGCGTGGCGAGGAGCCGCGCGATCGACAGGCGCCGCCCGGCGAGGTCGTCGGCCAGTGCCTGCTCGCGCCCGGCCGCCGCGCCGACGCCGGCGCGCAGCCCGGCCAGCGCGGCCTCGTAGACCGTGATCGCGCGACCGAGCGTCACGATCATGTCCGGCGAGGCCTCGGCCGCCGCGAGGCCTTGGGCCGCCTGGGAGACCTGCGCCGAGGCGGCGGCGATCTCGCCTTCGGGGTCGGTTGTCGCGGCCGCGCCGACCGCCCAGGGGCCGGCGAGCGCCGCGCCGAGAAGGATCGCGCCGAGCCTCATGCGCGCTCGATCAGGCTCCGGCCGGTCATCTCGGGCGGCTGCTCCAGACCCATCAGGGCGAGCAGCGTCGGCGCGAGGTCGGCGAGGCGTCCGTCGCGCAGGCTGGCGCCTTCGGGGCCGCCGACCAGGATCACCGGGACCGGGTTCAGGGTGTGCGCGGTGTGCGGGCCGCCGGTCTCGGGGTCGATCATCACCTCGCAGTTGCCGTGGTCGGCGGTGACGATCATCGCGCCGCCGACCTCGTCGAGCGCCGCGACCACCTCGCCGAGACCGCGATCGACCGATTCCACCGCCTTGATCGCGGCTTCCAGGACGCCGGTGTGGCCGACCATGTCGGGGTTGGCGTAGTTGGTGACGATGAGGGCGTACTCGCCGGAGCGGATCGCGGCGACCAGGTGCTCGGTCACCTCGGCCGAGGACATCTCGGGCTGCAGGTCGTAGGTGCGCACCTTCGGGCTCTGCGCCATGTAGCGGACCTCGCCTTCGGCGGGCGCCTCGACGCCGCCGTTGAGGAAGAAGGTGACGTGGGGGTATTTCTCGGTCTCCGCCAGGCGGAACTGCTTCAGCCCGTGGCCGGACACCCACGCGCCGAGCGTGTTGACGATGTCGTAGCCCGCGAACATCGCCGGCATCAGCGCATCGAGCGTCTCGGAGTACTCGACCATGCCGAGCACCGCCGCCCACTTCGGCCGCCCGACCACCTCGAAGCCGTCGAACCCGGGATCGACCAGCGCACCGAGGATCTGCCGCGCCCGGTCGGCGCGGAAGTTGGCGAAGAAGAGGCCGTCGCCGTCCGCGGCACCGGCGTAGTCGCCGATCGCCGTGGGCTTGACGAATTCGTCGGTCTCGCCGCGGGCGTAGGCCGCCTCGATCGCCGCGGCCGCGGTCTCGGCGCGCTCGCCTTCGCCGTGCAGGATCATCGACACCGCCGCCTCGACCCGGTCCCAGCGCTTGTCGCGGTCCATCGCGTAGAACCGGCCGCTCACCGTCGCGATCGCGGCGCCGTCGGGCAGCGCCTCTTCCAGCTCGGCGATCTGGCCGAGCGCGCTCTTCGGCGGCACGTCGCGGCCGTCGAGGAAGGCATGGACGAGCACCCGCACGCCTGCCGCGGCGATCACCTGGGCCGTCGCGGCCATCTGGCGCTGGTGCGCGTGCACGCCGCCCGGCGAGGCGAGCCCCGCGAGGTGCACGGCCCCCCTGGTCTGCTTGACCGCGGCAATGAAGGCCTGCAGCGCCTCGTTGGTTGCGAAGCTGCCGTCGGCGATCGCGTTGTCGATGCGCGGCAGGTCCATCCACACGACGCGGCCGGCGCCGATGTTCATGTGGCCGACCTCGGAATTGCCCATCTGCCCTTCGGGCAGGCCGACGTCGGGGCCGTGGGCGCGCAGGGTTGCGTGCGGGCAGGTCGCCCAGAGCCGGTCGAAGTTCGGGGTGTCGCCGAGTGCAACGGCGTTGCCCTCGCGCGCCGGGCTGAGGCCCCAGCCGTCCAGAATGCACAGCACAACCGGCCGCATCGTCGATCTCCCGCCTCGCCCGCGCCCGAGCATTATCCCGACCCCGCGGCCTTGGCAAACCCGCTGCGACGCTTTGGTTGCGTTGGAGCGAGCAAGAGGGCATCCGGGCCAGACGGTCGCGCCCCGACCCGGCGGTTTGCCGAACCGCGCCAGCCCGAATTCGGGGTTGTCCGACGCAGGCTTCTCCGTATGGTGGTCGTAATCACAAGAACATTACCACGGGGAGGGACAGCCATGACCAGCACCAGCCGCCGCGTCGTCCTCGGCGCCGCTCTTGCGGGGGCCGCGGCGCTCGCGTTGCCGTCGCTCGCTGCGGCCGAGCCGAAGATGCTCAAGTGGGCGCATGTCTACGAGACCAGCGAGCCCTACCACACCTGCGCCGTGGCTGCCGGCGACGCGCTCATGAAGGCGACCGACGGCCGGTACGGCATCGAGGTCTATCCCGCCTCCTCCCTCGGCAAGGAGGTCGACATCAACGAGGGCCTCGGCCTCGGCACCGTCGACATCATCTATACCGGCCAGCTCTTCGCGGCCCTCGCCTACGGCCCGATCGCGATCGGCGGCGCGCCGTACATGTTCCGCGACTACGACCACTGGGACAAGTTCCGCAAGTCGGACCTCTTCCAGGAGCTGGCGCAGGGCTATCAGGACGCCACCGGCAACCACGTGATCGCGATGACCTACTACGGCGAGCGGCACGTCACCTCGAACAAGCCGATCCTGAAGCCCGAGGACATGGCCGGCATGAAGATCCGCGTCCCCGACGCGCCGCTCTACATGATGTTCCCCAAGGCGGTCGGCGCAAACCCGACGCCCATCGCCTTCGCCGAGGTCTATCTCGCGCTGCAGCAGGGGACCGTCGACGGCCAGGAGAACCCGCTGCCGACGATCCAGGCCAAGAAGTTCTACGAGGTGCAAAAGGACATCAACCTGACCGGCCACATCACCGATGCGATCCTGACCATCGTCAGCGGCACTGCCTGGGACGGCATGGACGAGGCCGACCAGCAGGCGATGACCGGCGTGCTCAAGGACGCGTCGGACTGCGCCACCACCCAGATCATCCAGAAGGAAAAGGAGCTGGTGGCCTGGTTCAAGGAGCAGGGCGTCACCGTCAACGAGGTCGACCGCGGCCCGTTCCGCGAGGCGACGATGAAGCTCCACAACGGCGACATGGCGAGCTGGGACCAGGAGACCTACGACAGGCTTCAGGCAATCCAGTAGCGTGGCACCGGAGCGGACGCCGACCGCATCACCGCCGCCTGACGGGATGAGGCGCCGATGACCGAGCCGCAGGACGAAGCCGGCCCGGTCTTCGAGGACGAGCCGATCGACCTCTCGGACCTGCGCTGGGACGACGCAATCGTGCTGGTGTTCTTCTGGGCGCTGGCGGTGGTGGTGTTCCTGCAGTTCTTTACCCGCTACGTGCTCAACGACAGCTTCGGCTGGACCGAGGAGATCGCCCGCTACCTGCTGATCGGGGTCACCTTCAGCGGGGCGGTGATGGCGGTCCGGAAGGAGAGCCAGATCGCGGTGGAGTTTCTCTACCGCTGGGTACCCCGCCCGGTGCGCCGGGTCATGCAGATCGTCGTCGACGTCGTCTGCCTGTGTCTTCTACGCCGCCCTAACCTGGTTCTCCATCGAACTCGCCCAGAGCACGCGGCAGAAGATGGCCTCGATCAAGGTGCCGAAGTCGGTGATCTACTGGGGGGTCGCCGCCTGCTTCGCGGCGATGACGCTCTATGCGCTGATCGTGCTGGTCCGGCACCTGCGCAGTGGCTCGGGACGGCTGGTCGACCCGGAGACCTACGCGGAAACCCTGCACGTGGAATAGGACGGGCGCGATGATCCTGCTGCTCTTCGTGCTGCTTTTCGGCATGATCTGTCTCGGCATCCCCGTGGCGATCGCGCTGGCCGGGTCGTCGGCGATCTTCATCCTGGTGACCGGCTCGGTGCCGGAGCCGGTGGTGGCGCACCGGATGGTCAACGGCGTCGACAGCTTTCCGCTGCTGGCGGTGCCGTTCTTCATCCTCGCCGGCAACCTGATGAACACCGCCGGGATCACCGAGCGCATCTTCACCTTCGCCACGGCACTCATCGGCTGGATGCGCGGCGGGCTCGGCCACGTCAACATCGGCGCCTCGGTGATCTTCGCCGGCATGTCGGGTGCGGCGGTGGCCGATGCCGGCGGCCTCGGCGCCATCGAGATCAAGGCGATGCGCGACGCAAAGTACGACGCGGGCTTCGCGGTCGGCATCACCGCCGCCTCCTCGACCATCGGCCCGATCATCCCGCCTTCGCTGCCGATGGTAATCTACGGCGTCGTGGCCGGCGCCTCGATCGGCCAGCTCTTCGCCGCGGGTTTCGTTCCCGGCCTCCTCATGGCGGTGGCCCTGGCGCTGATGGTCGCCTGGTACGCCCGCAAGCGCGGCTATCCGCGCGACGCGGCCTTCAGCTTCAGCCGCCTCGGCACGACCTTCGTGCGCGCCTTCCTGTCGCTGATGACCCCGGTCATCATCGTCGGCGGCATCCTGTCGGGCGCCTTCACGCCCACCGAGGCCGCGATCGCCGCCTGCGTCTGGGCGCTGATCCTCGGCCTCGTGATCTATCGCACGCTGACCTGGCAGCGCTTCCTGAGGGTGTCGTTCGACACCATCGAGACGACCGCGGTGGTGCTCTTCGTCGTGGCCGGCGCCTCGATCTTCGCCTGGCTCCTGACCTCCAACCGGGTGCCGGAGCACTTCGCCGCGGCGATCCTCGGCGTGTCGGACAAGCCCTGGGTCATTTTGCTGCTCATCAACCTCATCCTGCTGATCGTCGGCTGCTTCATGGAGACGGTCGCCGCGATCACCATCCTCGTGCCGGTGCTCTTGCCCATCGCCACCACGATGGGCGTCGACCCGGTGCATTTCGGCGTGATCATGGTGCTGAACCTGATGATCGGCCTGCTGACCCCGCCGGTCGGCATGGTGCTCTACGTGCTGTCGCGCGTCGCCAAGATGCCGTTCGAGCAGTGCGTGGTGGCGACGGCGCCGTTCCTGATCCCGCTCGGGATCGTGCTCCTGCTCGTCACGTTCGTGCCGCAGCTGACGTTGTGGCTGCCGACCCTGCTCTACCGCTGAGGCCGGCGTCCCGCGCCGTCAGCGCTCGAGGACGAAATGGGTGGCGCGTTCGGTCGCGGTGCTCCGGCTCACCCGGTAGCCGAGCGCCGGCAGGTCGATGCCGGCGAAGACGGCCTCGCCGCGGCCGAGGACGACCGGCGAGAGGGCGAAGTGCAGCTCGTCCACGACGCCGGCGCGCAGGTACTGCCGCACCGTCGAGACGCCGCCGCCGATCTTGACGTTCAGATCGCCGGCGGCGGCGCGGGCCTCGGCCAGCGCCGCCTCGACGCCGTCGGTGACGAAGAAGAAGGTGGTGCCGCCTTCCATCTCGATCGGGTCGCGCGGATGGTGGGTCAGCACGAAGGTCGGGCGGTGGTAAGGCGGGTTCTCGCCCCACCAGCCTTTCCAGGCGCCGTCGGGCCAGGGACCGCGGATCGGGCCGAACATGTTGCGGCCGAGGATGAACGCGCCGAAGCCCGTCATCGAGAGGCGGGCGAAGTCGTCGTCGATGCCTTCGGAGCCGCCGTCCTTGCCGATCATCGCCTGGAAGCTCCGGGTGGGAAAGTGCCAGGCGTGAAGCTCGCGGCCGCGCTTGCCGAGCGGGTCCTCGAGGCTCTGGTCGGGGCCGGCGCCGAACCCGTCGAGCGAGATCGAGAACCCCGAGACGATGACCTTCTGCATTTCGGTTCTTCCTCCGTTTCGGATCAGCCGAGGCGGAACACCCGCTCGGGCAGGCCGGGCACCGGGCTCTGCAGCGCGAAGAGGCTGCCGGCCAGCCGCTCGTGCGGGGCGCGGCCGGCGGCGGCGGTGGTGATGAAGAGCGTCTTCAGCCCCGGGCCGCCGAAGGTGCAAGTGGTGACGTTGCCGCAGGGCATCTCGATCACCCGGTCGACCTTGCCGTCCGGGGCGACGCGCACCACGCAGCCGCCGCCGTAACGGCAGTTCCAGAGAAAGCCCGCGCTGTCCACCGCCGAGCCGTCCGGGCTGCCGCGCTCAAAGCCCGCGAAGAACGGCGCCGATGGCCCCAGCGTGCCGGTGTCGGGATCGAAGGGGTAGGCGCGGATTTCGTTCGCCATGGTGTCGGCGAAGTAGAAGGTGCGCGCGTCGGGGCTCCAGCAGATGGTGTTGGCGATGCCGAGGCCCTGCTCGAGCTCGGTGAAGCCGGCGCCGGCCTCGAAGCGGTAGAGCTTGCCGCGGCCGGGCTCGACCTCGCCGCCTTGGCCGTCGCGGCCGACGTTGTTGCCCATCGTGCCGATGACCAGCCGGCCGAGCGGGTCGGGGCGGCCGTCGTTGAAGCGCACCTCGGGCCAGCCGTCGAGCTCCGGCCCGATGGCGACGCGCTCGTCGGTCGCGGGCGTGAAGCGGACGAGCCGGCCCGCGAGGGCGGCGAGGAGCACGCCCGGCCGGTCGGTCAGCGAGAGTGCCACGACCGGCTCGTCGAAGAGCCAGGTGCGGACGGTCCGCTCCGCGAGGCTGAAGCCGTGGATCAGGAAGCGGTTGATGTCGGTCCAGTAGACGCAGCCTTCGGCCTCGACCCAGACCGCGCCTTCGCCGCAGACATCCCCGGTCGGGGCCACGCACATCGGTTCGAAATCCGCCATCGAAGCCCCTCCCGGCCAGCGTTCTTGCGCGCATCAGGAGGCTTGCGGCCCGGCCGCGTCAAGCGACGCTTCCGGCGGGAGACGGCTTTCGGCGGCCGCGAACATCGGCGTGGACTTTTGCTGCGGCGGCTCACATTGTCGCCCGCGGACGGCAGCGGAGAGCAGGGCCATGGCAACGCACCGGATCGGCGGCGCACCGACGCGACGGACGGTGCTGCGCGGCCTCGCGGCGGGAAGCGGCGCGATCGCGGCGGCGGGCGCCCTGCCCCGGTTCGTCCAGGCGCAGAGTGCCGCACCGATCCGGCTGGGCTTCGAGGTGCATCGCACCGGCATCGGCGCCGCCTACGGGCGCTGGTACGAGCGGACCGCGGCGGCGGCGCTGAAGGTGCTGAACGACGCCGGCGGCATCAACGGCCGGCCGGTCGAGATCGTCTTCGAGGACGACGGCACCGACCCGAAGCGCGGTGCCGAGGTCGTGGAGAAGTTCGCGGCACAGAAGATGGACGTGGTCTTCGGTGCCCTTTTCAGCAACGTCGTGGTCGCCGCGGCGGCGCGGGCGGGCGAGCTGAAGATGCCGTACCTCGTCTGCTCGGAGGGGCACCACGTCGCATCGGGCGCGCTCAACCGCTGGACGCTGCAGCCGGGCATCACCGACGTGAAGAGCCAGGTGCAGTCGATGGCGCCCTGGGTGGCGGCGAACCTCGGCAGGAAGGTCACGATGATCTTTCCCGACTATGCCTTCGGCTACGACCACCGCGACAACTTCACCGCGGCGATGCAGGCGCAGGGCGGCGAGGTGATCGAGCTGATCGCGATCCCGCCGACCGAGAGCTCGTTCACCCGCTACCTGCCGCGCATCCCGAAGGCGACCGAGGTGCTCTACCACGTGATGGTCGGGCCGGCGGTGCTGACCTTCGTCAAGGAGCTCGGCGAGTTCTACGGCCGCGGCGGGCATCCCGAGATCTTCGGCTTCATCGATTCGCTCGAGGCGGTGGACGTCGACGGGCCGGGGCTCGGGTTTCTGGAAGGCTCGCACTTCTGGGAAGGCGACCCGCGCTACAAGCAGCCCGACCAGACCGAGTTCGACGCGTTCTACCGCGCGGCGGTGGGGGTTAACAATGAGGGCGCAGCGATCGAGGACCCGACCGCGGTCTCGACCTACGGGCACATGTTCTCGACCTGGGAGACGCTCTTCGTCATCAAGGCGGCGATGGAGGCGTCCGGCTACCAGGGGCCGGATGACCGGCAGGCGTTCGTCGAGGCGGTGGAGGCGATCACCACCATGCCGGCGTCGCGCGAGCATCCGCAGGGCGACAAGGTCTTCAACGGCAGGACCCACCAGGTCTTCGGCCTGCAGTACATCTCCAAGTTCGCCGGCGGGCGGCTCGACGTGGTGCACACCACCTCGATCGAGGACGGGATGTATCCCGACGAGGTCGACTACACCAGCATGGCCTTCTGACGGCTCTTCAGCCTGCGCCGGACTGCCGGGGCGACCCGCAGGATCGGGATCGGGTCCAGTGCGACCAGGCGCTCCACGTCGGTGATTCCGCTGTCTCGCAGGTCGAGCCATCTGAGCTTGCGCAGCCGTCCGACGCCCGCCAGCGACCGCATCCCTTCATCTGGTCCCCACCTCAGAAGCGAGAGGCGCTCGACCGTTGCCGGGACGTCGTCGAGCGAGTCGATCCGCGTCCCGCCGATCGCGAGATCCTTGACCCGCAACTGCGGCGGCAGGGCATCGACCGGCGAACCGGTGAGCCAGAGCGTCTCAAGGGCCGGCAACGACGGCATGTGCGCCAGCGTCGTAACCTGCGTCGCCCTGAGATCGAGCCTTTTTAGAGCCGGCAGACGTGGGCATACCCGGCCAGGGTTTCGAGCTGGGTCCTGGTCAGGTCCATCTCGATAAGCGAGGGAAGCTCGGGCATCCCGGCGAGGGTCGCAAGCGGAGTGTCGCTGACGTCGAGTTCCTCCAGCGCAGGCAGGTCCGGCAGGCCCTCCAGGTTCTCCACCCCGGTGTCGTGCAACGTGATGCTCTTCAGCGCCGGCAGTCGCGGCGTCCCGGCGAGGGTCTTGAGCGCCATCCCGCGCAGGATCAACGCCTCCAACCTCGGCAGCGCCCGCAGGCCGGCGAGGCTGTCAATGCCGGTGCTGGTGAGATCGAGGCGTTTCAGCCTCGGAAACGCCGCCAGATCCGCGAGGCTCTCGATCTGCGTTCCCCAGAGGTCAATTTCCTCCAGAGCCGGGAGCGACGGCATTGCTGCGAGACTTCGGATCGACCAATCGGCGATGTCGAGGTGCGTGAGCGACGGGAAGGACGGCATCCCGTCGAACGAAGACAGCCATTCGCTCGACAGGTTCAGGCTCACCAGCGCCGGAAAGTCCGGCGTTCCGATCAAGGACTTGATCGCCGTGTAGCCCAGGTCGAGATGGGTCAGCCCTGACCGGTTCTCCAGTCCGGCGAATGTCTCCACCGGAGTGGAGCTCACGTCGAGCCGGTTGAGCGCAGGCAGCGCCGGCATCGAGTCGAACGAGGCGAGGCCGGTTCCATTCAGGTTGAGGTGCTTTAGCAGGAGCAGGTCCGGCATTCCCGACAGGGTTTCTATCCCGAATCCGGTCAGCGCAAGGGCTCTCAGGCCGCCCAGCCGGGCGAGCAACTCCCAGACCTGACCTGCCGCCGGCAGCGCCCTGAGTTGGTGGCCGGCGTAAAGGCCGCCGCCGTGGAGAAAGAGCAGCGCCTCGAGGTTCAGGACCCTGCTGACGGCGGCGAGGACGCGCGTCCAGTCTGGCGGCGCGGCTGCGAGATTGCCGAGCGCGAAGACGTCGAAGACGACCTGCGTTGTCTTGCCGCGGTCGAGCCAGCGCACTGCCCCCTTTGCCCGCTTGATCAGCGCGATATCCGCGGCGTCGACCAGGCTATCCAGGCGGGAAATCATCAGCCACAGAGCTCCGGGAGGGCGAGGACGAGAATGAATTTTTAATCAATCGCACTCAACGTAGCACGGGCGCTTGCGGCTTGTCCCCTGCGTGACGCGGCGCTATGCACCTCGAGAGCCCCGGAAATCTCGGATGGCCGTAGCCTGCGCGACTAGAACAAGCACCTGAGGCGCCTTGGACTTCGGCCCCTTCCTCCTCCTCGCCAGCCTCGAAGGCCTGGTCATGGCCGCCGTGCTGGCGCTGACCGCGGTCGGGCTCTCCCTCGTCTTCGGGGTGATGCGGGTGGTGAACGTCGCGCACGGCGAGTTCTTCATGGTGGGCGCGGTCACCGCCTGGTTCGTGACGCACTGGATCCCCGGGGCGCCGGCGCTGGGGTTCGTGGCGGCGCTCTTGGTGAGCCCGCTGGTCGCGGCGTCGATCGCCGTCGTCGCCGACCGGCTGGTGCTGCAAGCGGCTCGACTATGCGCCCGAGGCGGTGATCGTGGCGACGATCGGCATCGGCTATATCCTGCAGCAAGGCGCCCTGAGCTTCTACGGGCCCGACGCGCGCGCGGTGGCTGCGCCGTTCGACTGGCCGATCCAGCTGCCGTGGTTCGGCTATTCGGGGTACAAGCTCGCGGTGATCGGCTTTGCGGCGGCGATCCTCGCCGGGGTCTGGCTGCTGCTGGCGCGGACCCGGATCGGGCTGGTGATGCGGGCGACCCAGTGGGACCGCGAGACCGCCACCGCGTTCGGCATCGACACCGGGCGGGTCTATGCCGGGGTCTTCGGGCTCGGCGCCGGGCTCGCGGCGGTCGCGGGGGTGCTGATCGTGCCGATCAGCCAGGCGCACTACCTGATGGGCGGCGATCCGCTGCTGCTCTCCTTCATCGTGGTGATCATCGGCGGGCTCGGCAGCCTGCGCGGCACCGTGGTCGCGGCGGTGCTGATCGGGCTCAGCGACGGGATCATCAGCGTCTTCTTCTCGCCGACGCTCGGCAAGATCCTCGCGACGCTCCTGGTGGCGATGGTGCTGGTCTTCCGGCCGCAGGGGCTCTTCGGGCGGCGCGCGGCATGAGCGAGCGCCGGGTGATCTGGCTCCACCTCGCGGTGCTGGCGGTGCTCGCGGCGCTGCCGTTCGTGTTGCCGGCCTATCACGCGACGAACATCGCGCGGATCATGGTGCTGGCGGTCTTCGCGATGGGGTACAACATCGCCTTCGGCTACACCGGCCTGCTGAGCCTCGGGCATGCGCTCTTCTTCGGCGCCGGGCTCTATGCCGCGGGGCTGCTGGTGACGCTGGCGGGGATGCCCGCGGGACCGGCGCTTGTGCTAGCGGTTGCGGCGGGCGGCATCGTGGCCGCGGCGACCGGGCTGCTGGCGCTCCGGACGACGGGCACGGCGTTCATGATCGTGACGCTGATGTTCGCGCAGGCGGGCTATCTCGCAGTCCTCTACTTCGGCGCCTGGACGCGCGGCGACGAGGGGTTCGTCGTGGCGCGGGCGGCGCGCAGCATCGGGCCGCTCGATCTCTCGGCCGACATGCCGCGCTACGGCGCGGCGCTGGCGCTCTACGCGGTCGGGCTGATCGTCAACCTGGCGCTGGTGCGGGCGCCGGCGGGGCGGGTGCTGGTCGCGATGCGCGAGAACGCCGAGCGGAGCCGGATGCTCGGCTACGACCCGTTCCGCTACCGGCTCATGGCGCTGACGCTGTCGGGGCTCTACGCGGGTGCCGCGGGGGGCGCCTATGCGCTCCTCTTCGGCTACGTCGGCGCGAGCTTCGCGGCGACGCAGTACTCGATCCTGCCGCTCCTCTGGGTGCTGCTCGGCGGCGCGGGCATCGTGCTCGGGCCGCTCGTCGGAACGGCGGTGATGTTCTACCTGATCGACCTCGCCTCGGGCGCCACCGACGCGCACCTCATGGTGGTGGGGGTGGCGCTGCTGGCGCTGGTGCTCTTCGCGCCGCGGGGACTGCTGGGGCTGCTGCGCGACCGCGCGGTGCCGTGGCTGCCGTGACGCTCCTGCAGGCGCGCGGGCTGACGCGGCGCTTCGGCGGGCTCCGCGCCGTCGAGGCCGTCGACTTCGACCTCGAAGCCGGCGAAATTCGGGCGCTGATCGGGCCGAACGGCGCCGGCAAGACCACGTTCGTGAGCCTGCTCTGCGGCCGGCTGATGCCCGACGCCGGCACCATCCGCTTCGAGGGGCGCGACATCACTGCGATGCCGGCGTTTGCGCGGGTGCGGCTCGGGATCGCCTACACCTTCCAGATCACCGCGATCTACCCGCGGCTGACGGTCTTCGACAACGTCGCACTGGCGGTGCAGCGGCGTCGCGGCGCGGACCTGCGCGCCGGCACGCTGGCGGCGCTGGCGCGGGTCGGGCTCGACGGGAGCGCGGAGCGGCTGGCGGGGACGCTCTCCTACGGCCACCAGCGGCTGCTGGAGATCGCGATGGGGCTGGCGCTCGAGCCGAAGCTTCTGATCCTCGACGAGCCGACCCAGGGGCTGGCCGCGGGCGAGATCGACGACTTCAAGCGGCTGGCCCGCGAGATCGCCGGCGCGGCGACGCTGCTCCTGATCGAGCACAACATGGAGGTGGTGATGGATCTGGCCGACCGCATCACCGTGCTCGACTTCGGCGAGACGCTCGCCACCGGCACGCCCGAGGCGATCCGGGCCGACCCGGCGGTGCAGGCCGCCTACCTCGGGCCATGACACTGGTCGTGCAGGGTCTCGACGCCGGCTACGGCGCGCTGCAGGTGCTGCGCGGGCTGACGCTCGGCGTCGGCCGCGGCGAGGTGCTGTGCCTGATGGGGCGCAACGGCGCGGGCAAGTCGACGGCGCTGAAGGCGATCATGGGGCTGGTGCCGGCCACCGCCGGTTCGGTCGTCCTCGAAGGCCAGCGGCTCGAGGGGCTGCCGGCGCACGAGGTGCCGCGGCGGGGCATCGCCTGGGTGCCGCAGGGCCGCAGGCTCTTTGCCGAGCTGACGGTGGCGGAAAACCTCGAGATCGGGCTGATGACCCGCAACCACGGCACCAAGACGCGCGAGCGGGCGCTGAGCCTCTTCCCGCGGCTGCGCGAGCGGCTGGACCAGGTGTCGGGGACGCTGTCGGGCGGCGAGCAGCAGATGCTGGCCATCGCCCGCGCGCTCTGCACCCGGCCCAAGGTGCTGCTGCTCGACGAGCCGACCGAAGGGCTGCAGCCGTCGATGATCGCGCTGATCCGCGACACCATCCTGTCGCTGAAGGCGACCGGCGTCGCCACCATCCTCGTCGAGCAGCGGGTCGACGCGGCACTGGCGGTCGCCGACCGGATCGCCTTCATCGCCGGCGGGCGGGCGGCGGAGACCGTGACGGTGGCGGGCCTCGACGCCGACGCCTCGCAGTTCCGCCGGTACGTGGGGGTCTGACCACGCCCGCTTCCCAGGGGAAGCGGACATCGGTCGTTGAAAGACGAGGAAGCCGATCCGCACGTCACTCGGCGGCGAGGGCGTAGACCCGGAGGCGATGGCCGTCGGGATCGCGTGCGACGAAGCTGCGGCCGAAGTCCAGCCGCTCGGGCGCGGACAGGATTTCGACGCCGCGCGCCTGCCAGTCGGCATGGGTGGCGTCGACCTCGGCGTCGCGGGCGAGCTGGAAGCCGATCTCGCTGCCGCCGGGTGCGGTCGCCGCCGGCACCACCCCGCTGCGCGTCCAGAGGCCGAGCCGCAGGCCGGACGAGAGCGCGAAGAGCACGAACCCTGGCGAGGCGTCCACCGGCTCGCAGCCGAGAAGATCGGCATAGAACCGGCCGCTCGCCGCGGCGTCGTCGACGTAGAGAAGGATGTGGTCGGGGTGGGTCATGGCCTGGCTCCGTTGCTGTCTGCCGTGACACCCTGCCGCGACCCTGCTGACAGGTTCCGGCAGCATCAGTCGAGCCGGCGGGTGATCCCCTGGGCCTCGCGCCACCGCTTCAGCAGCGCCTGCCGCCGGTCGGGGTAGCGGGCATCGGCCACCTAGAGCGCGTCGATGCGGTCGGTGCGGAAATGCCGGAAGTCGCGCCGCAGCTCGCACCAGGCGACGATGATCTGCACCTTGTCGAAGAACCCGATGGCCAAGGGCCAGATCAGCCGCCGCGACGCCTGGCCGTCCGCATCGCGGTAGTCGATGGCGAGCTTGCGCTCGGCGCGGATCGCGGCGCGGACGGCGGCGAGATCGACCCGGACCGCGCCGGGGTCGCCGGGACCGACGAGGAGACCCGAGGCGTCGATCTCGGCACGCTTGTCGTCGGGCAGCACCGCCGCGATCTTGGCCAGCGCATTGCGCGCGGCGGCGGCGAGCGGCCCGTCGGCGCGCCCCGCCACCCAGCGCGAGCCGAGCGCCAGCGCCTCGACCTCGTCCTCGGAGAACATCAGCGGCGGCAGCGTGAAGCCCGGGCGCAGCACGTAGCCGACGCCCGCCTCGCCGTCGATCGGCGCGCCTTGCGCCTGCAGGCTCGCCACGTCGCGGTAGAGCGTGCGCAGGCTGACGCCGAGCTCGCCCGCGAGCGCACGCCGCTGACCGGCCGCCGGTGGCGGCGCAGCACTTGCAGGAGGTCGAGCAGGCGTTCGGCGCGGGACATCGCCGCCATTCTGCGCGCCGACCGGGGAGGCTGGAAAGACCGAAGCGGGCTCTTGCCTTGCCCGCGAATCCCGGCCGAGAGAGCTGGGTGTCCGGCGGACCCCCAGGCGGGCCGTAGGCCGGAGCGCAAGCGGAGGCCAAATGGGGTGGAGAAACGTGCCACCCTCGCGTCGGCCTCGATCCGGGTACGGCCCCGGATGAATGCGGGAATGCGGTGGCCCCGCGGGGGCGCACGCATTCCGGTAGAGAGGACATGCGAAGGCGATTACTTCAGCCGCCCCTCGTCATCGACCAACAGCAGTATTGTCGGCGCATCCCGACCCCAAACCCACAGGACAAGATTCAGGTCGAAATCCGTTGCCCCCTTGGCGAAGGACCGCACCTGCATCCCGGCAAAGCCCGAAGCCTTCAGCCCTTCCGCCAGTTCCTGGGTCGGCGCCTTGCCGTCGGCCAGCATCCTCGCACGCCAGTCATCGTCGGCGAGGTCCGTCGGGTTCAGTCCTTGCGCGGCCAGGGTTATGGGGTCCGTCGCGTCGAAGATCGGGCCGATGTCCGCCTCGTAGGCGACCAGGGTCGTCGGTTGCAGAGTGCCGATCTGGTTGGCCTCGCGGATCGCCGTCGTCACGGACTGGGCGGTGTAGAGCGCGGGCATCCCCTTGGGATTGAAGCGGCCGCCATACCTGCGCGCCCCTTCGCCCGACAGGGGGTCCCGGGCATGGATCGGGTTCAGGGCGCGGTAGAGCAGACCACGGTAGCGCATCCCAAGGCTCAGGCATGCACGCCGGCATCGACAGCGTCGATATAGTCCATCACGTCCGCTGCCTGGCCATCGCGGACAAGCTGCATCGCAGTCAGGCCGGCGAAACCCGCAAGGGGCTCCGACCGATACCAGGCATAGGCGATCAGGGCCGAGCCGAAGCGGGGTTCGACCCGATTCAGGATCTCGACCATTTCACGCAGCCGCTTCTGTGTCTTGGGACTTTGCACCCGATCGGCCCGGATCAGCGCGTCGCGGCCGAGGCCGACAGTGCGGGCGACCTCGTCCTTCGTGGTCCGCAGGACCTCGGCAATGCGGGCGGGGGCAAAGAAGCCGCCTTCGGCGAAGATTTCTATCTGCAACGCCTCACTCCACTTTAACTGGCAGGATATAGCGTCAGTTGGGATGGCATTCAAGCTCACAACTGGCAAAGAACGTTCTATTCTGCCCGGCAGGCAGCAGTGCCGCGGCCGGCTTTACCGACCGCTGAATCCGGCGGGCGGCATCCCTCACCGTAAGAGGCTGAGCGTGGGTTTCTGTCGGGAGCCTCCTCGGACAATCCTTGCCCCCGCAGCGCAACAAAGCCGTGGTGCGCCTGGTGCTTTTGTGAAAGCCTGACCCCGCGACGCGCCAGAAGCTCGGGGGAGCCATGTCGATCAAGGCCAGCATCTACCACCTCACGCACTATCGCTATGACCGGCCGGTCACGCTCGGGCCGCAGGTGATCCGGCTGCGCCCGGCGCCGCATTCGCGGACGCGGGTGCTGTCGCATTCGCTCAAGGTGACGCCGTCCGAGCACTTCGTGAACCACCAGCAGGACCCCTACGGCAACTGGCTGTCGCGGTTCGTCTTCCCCGAGCCGGTGCGCGAGCTCAAGATCGAGGTCGACCTCGTCGCCGACATGACGATCTACAACCCCTTCGACTTCTTCGTGGAGGACAGCGCGCAGCAGTGGCCGTTCGACTATCCCGAGGACATCCGCGACGACCTCGCCGTCTACCGCAAGACCGAGCCGATCGGGCCGCGGCTCCAGGCGTTCCTCGCGACTGTGCCGCGCGAGACCACCGGGACCGTCGATTTCGTCGTCGGGCTGAACGCGCGGCTGGCGCGCGAGATCGGCTACGTCATCCGGATGGAGCCCGGCGTGCAGACGCCCGAGGAGACCTTCGAGCGGGCCAGCGGGTCGTGCCGCGACACCAGCTGGCTCCTCGTGCAGATCCTGCGCAACCTCGGGCTCGCGGCGCGGTTCGTCTCGGGTTACCTGATCCAGCTGAAGCCCGACCTCGTCTCGCTCGACGGGCCGCCGGGGACCGACCACGACTTCACCGACCTGCACGCCTGGGCCGAGGTCTACCTGCCGGGCGCGGGGTGGATCGGGCTCGATCCGACCAGCGGCCTGCTAACCGGCGAGAGCCACATCCCGCTGGCGGCGACGCCGCACTATCGCAACGCAGCGCCGATCTCCGGGGTGGCGAGCTTCGCTGAGGTCGACTTCGGCTTCGACATGCGGGTGACCCGGGTCGCCGAGCACCCGCGGATCACCAAGCCGTTCTCGGACGAGGCGTGGACGGCACTCGACGTGCTCGGCAAGAAGGTCGACGCCTCACTGGCGGCCGGGGACGTTCGGCTGACGATGGGTGGCGAGCCGACGTTCGTCTCGATCGACGACTTCGAGGCGCCGGAGTGGAACACCGAGGCGGTCGGGCCCGAGAAGCGCGGGCTGGCCGACCGGCTGATCCGGCGGCTGCGCGACCGCTTCGCGCCTGGCGGCTTCCTGCACTACGGACAGGGCAAGTGGTACCCGGGCGAGAGCCTGCCGCGCTGGACCTTCTCGCTCTACTGGCGCAAGGACGGCGCGCCGATCTGGCACGACGCCGGGCTGATCGCCGAGGAAGGTGCCGAGACCAAGGCGGGACCGGCCGAGGCCGAGACGCTGATGCGCGGCATCGCGACCGAGCTCGGGCTCGAGCCCGCGATGGTGGTGCCGGCGTACGAGGACCCCGCGCAGTGGATCCTCAAGGAAGCGGACCTGCCGGACAACGTCACGCCGGAGAACTCCAGGCTCAAGGACCCCGAGGAACGGCACCGGATCGCGCGGGTGTTCGACCGCGGGCTGACGACGCCTTCGGGCTACATCCTGCCGGTGCAGCGCTGGCAGGCCAGGGCCGGCGGCCCGCGCTGGCGCTCGGAGAAGTGGACGCTGCGGCGCGGGCACCTCTACCTCGTGCCCGGCGACAGCCCGGTGGGGTTCCGGCTGCCGCTCGGCAAGCTGCCCTACGTGCCACCGTCGGAGTACCCCTACACCAACATCGCCGACCCCACGGTGCCGCGCGGGCCGCTGCCGGACTTTCTCAACCGCGGCGCCCGGGCGGAAGGCGAGCCGCCGCAGCCGGTCAACGGCGCGCGGGCGCAGCCGATGGCGCACTTCACCGTCGACGAAACGCTGCAGCAGGAGCGGGTCGAGCAGGAGCTCGGCGACGCCCGCGGCGCGGTGCGCACGGCGCTGTCGGTCGAACCGCGCGACGGGCGGCTCTGCGTCTTCATGCCGCCGGTCGAGGACGTCGAGGATTACCTCGACCTCGTCGCCGCCGCCGAGGCGGCCGCAGCCGGCATGGGGCTGCCGATCCACATCGAGGGCTACGCGCCGCCACCCGACCCGCGGCTGAACGTGATCCGGGTGGCGCCCGATCCCGGGGTGATCGAGGTCAACATCCACCCCGCCGCGAGCTGGGCGGACTGCGTCGCGATCACCACCGGCGTCTACGACGAGGCGCGGCAGTGCCGGCTCGGCGCCGACAAGTTCATGATCGACGGCAAGCACACCGGCACCGGCGGCGGCAACCACGTGGTGGTGGGCGGGGCGACGACGCTCGACAGCCCGTTCCTGCGCCGGCCCGACGTGCTGCGCTCGCTGATCCTGCACTGGCAGCGGCACCCGTCGATCTCGTTCCTGTTCTCAGGGCTCTTCATCGGCCCGACCAGCCAGGCGCCGCGCATCGACGAGGCGCGCCACGACAGCCTCTACGAGCTCGAGATCGCCCTCGACCAGATGCCGCCGCCGGGCCAGGGCGACGCGCCGCAGCCGTGGCTGGTCGACCGGCTCCTGCGCAACATCCTGACCGACGTCACCGGCAACACCCACCGGGCGGAGATCTGCATCGACAAGCTCTATTCGCCGGACGGGCCGACCGGGCGTCTCGGGCTCGTCGAGTTCCGCGGCTTCGAGATGCCGCCCGACCCGCGGATGAGCCTTGCCCAGCAGCTCCTGATCCGGGCGCTGATCGCGCGGCTCTGGCACGCGCCGGTCACCGGCAACCTGACCCGCTGGGGCACGGTGCTGCACGACCGCTTCATGCTGCCGCACTTCGTCTGGGAGGATTTCCTCGACGTGCTGCGCGACCTGCGCGAGCACGGCTTCGACATGCGCTCGGACTGGTTCGAGGCGCAGGCCGAGTTCCGCTTCCCGTTCTGCGGCGAGGTCGAGGTCGACGGCGTCAGCCTCGAGCTGCGCCAGGCGCTGGAGCCCTGGCACGTGCTCGGCGAGACCGGGGCGATCGGCGGCACGGTGCGCTACACCGACAGCTCGGTCGAGCGGCTGCAGGTCAAGCTGACCGCGAGCGACGCCGGGCGCTACCTCGTCGCCTGCAACAAGCGGCGGATGCCGATGCAGCCGACCGCGACAGCCGGCGTCACGGTCGCGGGGGTGCGGTTCAAGGCCTGGCAGCCGGCGGCGGCGCTCCACCCGGTGCTGCCGGTGAACGCGCCGCTCACCTTCGACATCTTCGACACCTGGACGGGCCGCGCGATCGGCGGCTGCACCTACCACGTGGCGCATCCGGGCGGGCGCAACTACGAGACCTTCCCGGTCAACGGCAACGAGGCCGAGGCCCGTCGGCTGGCGCGGTTCGAGCCGAACGGCTACACCGCCGGCGGCTACGTGCCGGTCGCCGAGACCCCGGCGCGCGAGTTCCCGATGACCCTCGACCTCCGGCGCGCGCCCGGCCTTTAGGGGAACGGCCGCTCCCGATCCACGTTCGAAAGAGCAACCGGCCTCTGCCGGGGCGAAAGGACGGGGCACTCATGGCGAACCAGGCTGAAGCCGCCGACCGCGGGCGCGGGGCCGAGTGGCCGAGCGCAATTCCCGCGCCCGGCTGGAAGGACATCCTCTGGCGGACCAAGTCGGAGATCACCGACGACAATGTCTCGATGATCGCCGCCAGCGTGGCGTTCTATGCCTTGCTGGCGCTCTTCCCGGCGATCGCGGCGGTGATCTCGCTCTGGGGGCTGGTGTTCGATCCCCAGCAGATCGAGGCGCAGATCCAGCAGGTCAGCGCGCTCCTTCCCGGCGGCGCCGGCAGCATCGTCTCGGGGCAGGTGCAGCAGCTCGTTCAGAATGGGGGCGGCGGCCTCGGGCTCGCCGCGATTATCGGCCTGCTCCTCACCTTCTACAGCGCTTCGACCGGCATGAAGGCGGTGATCCAGGGCCTGAACATCATCTACGACGTCGAGGAGGAGCGGGGCTTTTTTAGGTTCAACCTCGTCGCCTTCGCCCTCACGCTGGCGGCGCTGGTCATCGCGATCGTCTCGCTGGCGCTGATCGCCGTCCTGCCGGCGGTGATCGCGGCCCTCGGTCTCACCTCGACGCTGGCGACGGTGGTGTCGCTGGCGCGCTGGCCGCTGCTCGCGCTGGTCGCGCTCGTCACCCTCGCGGTGATCTATCGCTACGCGCCGAACCGGGATGCGCCGCAGTGGCGCTGGGTGAGCTGGGGGGCCGTTCTCGCCATGGTCGTCTGGATCGTCGCCTCCGTCGGCTTCTCGCTCTACGTGAGCAACTTCGGCAGCTACAACAAGACCTACGGCTCGCTCGGCGCGGTGATCATCCTCTTGACCTGGATGTGGCTGTCCGCCTTCATCGTGCTGGCCGGCGGGGAGCTCAACGCCGAGATCGAGCACCAGACCGAGCGCGACACCACCACGGGCGATCCCAAGCCGATGGGCAGGCGCGGCGCCCACGCGGCCGATACCGTGGGCAAACGGCAATAGAAGGAGTGTCCCCGAGGACGAAAGCCGGTATGCTGCAGCCGCGCGGTCGTGCCGATCGCTCCCGTATCCGGTTTCCCGTTGCCGACGTTCCGCCGCCCGCCTCCGCTCCGCAGCCGTGCCGCGATGTCCTGCGCAAGGATGTCGTGATCCCATGGACATCCGCAATGCAAAGGACGGGTCCCGGGCGGCGCGGCTGATCGAAGGCTACCGCCCGCCTCCGGGAACCTCCGACGAGCTCCTCGACCGCGAGGGACGCATCCGCCCGGTCTGGCGGCAGTTCATCGACCACTTCGCGGCGCTGAGTCCGGCCGAGCTGACCCGGCGCTTCGCGCGGGGCGACCAGTACCTGCGCGACGCCGGGGTGTTCTTTCGCCAGTACGACGCCGCCGGCCCGAGCGAGCGGGCCTGGCCGCTCGCCCACGTGCCGGTGCTGATCGAGGAGGAGGAGGCCGCCCGGGTCGCCCGCGGGCTGATCCAGCGCGCCGACCTGCTCGAGGCGATCATGGCCGACCTCTACGGGCCGAACCGGCTGGTGGCCGAGGGCCACCTGCCGGCGCGGCTGATCGCGGGGTCACGCGAGTGGCTGCGGCCGCTCGTCGGCGTGACGCCGCGGCGCGGGCACTACCTGCACTTTCTCGCCTTCGAGATCGGCCGCGGCCCGGACGGCAGCTGGTGGGTGCTCGGCGACCGCACCCAGGCGCCGTCGGGCGCGGGCTTCGCGCTGGAGAACCGGGTGGCGACGGCGCGGGTCTTCTCCGACCTCTATGCCGAAGCGCACATCCACCGGCTCGCCGGGTTCTTCCGCAGCTTCCGCAACGCCCTGCAGGGGCTGACCGGCGACCCCGCGGCGCGGGTGGCGATCCTGACGCCCGGGCCGATGAACGACACCTACTTCGAGCACGCCTACATCGCGCGCTATCTCGGCTTCATGCTGCTCGAAGGCGAGGACCTGACCGTCGAGGACGGCCGGGTGATGGTGCGCACCGTCGCGGGCCTGAGGCCCGTCACCGTGCTCTGGCGCCGGCTCGACGCCGCCTTCGCCGACCCGCTGGAGCTCGACGCGACCTCGCGGCTCGGCACCCCCGGGCTCGTCGGCGCGGTGCGCGACGGCTCGGTGACGCTGGTGAACGCGCTGGGGTCGGGCATCCTCGAGATCCGCGCGCTTCTCGCCTTCATGCCGCGCATCGCCCGGGCGCTCATCGGCCAGCCGCTGATCCTGCCCAACATCGCCACCTGGTGGTGCGGCCAGCCGGCCGAGCGCGACCACGTCCGCGCTCACAAGGACCGGCTGATGATCGGGCCGGCGCTGTCGACGCGGCTGCCCTACGAGACCGACGACGCGACGATCCTCGGCGCGCAGTTCCGCGACAAGGCGCGGGCCTCGTTCGACGCCTGGCTCGAGGCGGACGGCGCCGAGCTCGTCGGCCAGGAGGCGGTGATGCTGTCGACGACGCCGGCCTACGAGAACGGCGTGCTGGTGCCGCGGCCGATGAGCCTGCGCGTGTTTCTCGCGCGCACCCCGGACGGCTGGGAGGTGATGCGCGGCGGCTTCGCCCGCATCGGCAGCACGCCCGATCCGAGTGCGATCTCGCTGCAGCGCGGCGGCACCACCGCCGACGTCTGGGTGGCGAGCCGCGGCCCGGTCGAGGAGGTGACGATGTTGCCGGCCGCGAGCGCGCCCTATTTCCGGGTCGCGCCCGGGGTGCTGCCGAGCCGCGCCGGCGACAACCTGCTCTGGCTCGGCCGCTACGTCGAGCGGGCCGAGGCGACGATGCGGCTGATGCGCGCCTACCACATCCGCCTCGCCGAGACCGCCGATCCTTCGGCGCCGCTGAACGCCTACTTCGCCGAACACCTCGAGGCCCTCGGGATCGAGCCGGCCGAAGGCGTGCCGACGGCGCTGATCGCCACGCTGCAATCGGCGATCGTCAGTGCGGGCAACGTGCGCGACCGCTTCTCGCTCGACGGCTGGATGGCGCTGAACGATCTGGCCAAGACCGCGCGCAAGATGGCCGAGCGGGTGACGCCGGGCGACGACGCGGCGCGGGCGACGAGCGTGCTCTTGCGCAAGATCACCGGCTTCGCCGGGCTGGTGCACGAGAACATGTACCGCTTCACCGGCTGGCGGTTCCTCTCGATCGGCCGCTCCGCCGAACGGGCGATCTCGATGGCGGGGGTGCTGGCGCGGCTCGCCGACCCGCAGGCGCCGGACGGGTCGCTCGATCTCGCGATCGACATCGGCGACAGCGTGATGTCGCACCGCCGCCGCTACGCGGTCACCACCTCGCGGGAGACCGTGGTGGATCTGCTGGCGCTCGACGCGATGAACCCGCGCTCGCTTCTCTACCAGCTGACCGAGATCCGCGACCACACGGGGTTTCTGCCCGCGGCGACGGTGAACGGACAGCCGTCGGAGCTGTCGCGGCGGGTGCTGCGCACCCACACCGCGCTGGCGGTCGAGACCCCCGAGACGCTCGACGGCACGAGGCTCCGGGCGCTCATCTTTGAGGTCGAGGAGCTTTCGAGCCTCCTCTCGGCGACTTACCTGCGCTGAGATGATCTACGACATCGCCATGACGATCGCCTACGACTACGACCGCCCGGCGGCGGCGGGGCGGCACGTGCTGCGGCTGGTGCCCGCCGACATCCCCGGGGTGCAGCGGCGGATCAGCAGCCTGCTGACCATCCGGCCCGAGCCGGCCGAGCGGCGTCCGTTCACCGACTTCTTCGGCAATGCCGCCGTCGGGGTCGCCTTCCGCGAGGCGCACGACGAGATCCTGTTCCGGGTCTCGGCGCGGGTCGAGCGGCTGGCGGGCCTGCCGGCGCTCGACATCACCCCGGCGCTGGCGCGGCTCGGCGGCGAGATCGCCGACACCCGCCGCCTCGACGGCGCGGCGCCGCACCATTTCCTCGGGCCGAGCCCGCGCGCCGGCCCGGCGCCGGAGACGACGGCCTATGCCCGCGCAGAGCTCGCCCCGGGGATGACCGCCGCCGACGCGGTCACGGCGATCGGCCTGGCACTTCACCGCGACATGGCGTTCGACCCCGACGCCACCACCGTCGACACCCCGCCGCAGGAGGCCTTCGCCCGGCGCCACGGCGTCTGCCAGGACTTCGCCCAGGTGATGATCGCGTGCCTGCGCGGCGTCGGCATCCCCGCAGGATACGTTTCGGGGTTCCTGCGCACCGACCCGCCGCCGGGCCGGCCGCGGCTCGAGGGTGCGGACGCGATGCATGCCTGGGTGCAGGCCTGGTGCGGCCGGCAGGCCGGCTGGGTCGAGTACGACCCGACCAACGCCCAGGCCGCCGGCACCGACCACATCGTCGTGGCCCGCGGCCGCGACTACGGCGACGTCGCCCCGGTCAAGGGCGTGCTGCGCATGGCCGGCGAGCAGAAGACCGAGCACGCCGTCGACGTGATCCCGCTGACCGCCTGACCCGCCGCCCCGCCCCCCCCCGTCGCGGTGACGCGCCCCCCTCCCCGCACGCCCGCCCCCTGAAGGATTTCATATGGGCATGAACCTATCGGGCAGGATCAGGGGCCCCGGCAACAGCCGGGGAGAAATCCTGAAACTCACGGGCGAAGCCCGTTCCATCGGAGGGAGGCCGCAAAGGCGGCCGACCGCCAAGCGCCGGCCGAGCGGGGGCTTCAGCCCCCCGAGGCCGGCGCTCCCCCGGCCGGGCGGCGCGCAGCGTCAGCCCTGCACGTGCTTGCGCCAGTCGTGCGCCTCGCGGAAGCCGAGGACCTCGCGGATCTTGCGGTTCGAAAAGAGCGCCTCGTTCTCGCCCATCTCGCGGGTCAGCGGCACGCCGGGGAAGAAGCGCCGGGCGAGCTCGGCGGTCGGGATGTTCATGCCGTTGGTGTCGTTGCCGGCGTTGAAGACCTGAAAGCCCAGGCCGTCCTTCTGCAGGCAGAGGTCGACGATCTGGCCGAGATCGCGCGCGTCGATGTAGCAGAAGGCGTTGCGCCGCCGGGTCTCGGGGTTCGCGAAGAACGTCGGGAAGCGGTCGTACTCGTGCGGCTCGATGACGTTGCCGATCCTGAGCGCGTAGATGTCGAAGCCCGAGCGGCGCTGGAAGCTGCGGGCGGTGACCTCGTTCAGCTTCTTGGACAGGCCGTAGCTGTCCATCGGATCGATGTCGTAGTCTTCCTCGAGCGGCAGCGCCTGCGGGTCGGTCTTGCCGTCGGAAAAGCAGATGCCGTAGGTCGTCTCCGACGAGGCGATGACGATCTTCTCGATGCCGAGCTTCACCGCCGCCTCGATGACGTTGTAGGTGCCGATGGTGTTGATGCGGAAGGTCTCGTTGTCGGGCTTCAGCAGGATGCGCGGGATCGCCGCGAAGTGCACCACTGCGTCGAAGCGCGGTACGCCGGTGCCGGGCTCGAGCTCGTCGAAGTTGGCGTAGCTCGTCAGCACGTCGAAGACCTGGCCCGAATCGGCGATGTCGGCGGTCAGGTTGTCGACGCCGGGATGATCGAGCGGCACGAGATCGACGTTGACCACCCGGTAGCCCTGCTCGACCAGGTAGGGCACCACGTGCCGCCCCGCCTTGCCCGACCCGCCGGTGAACAGGATTCTCTTCTTCGCCATCGTCGTCTCCTCGCCGTCAGAAATCGTCGCGCCGATCCATGCCCGATCCCGCCGGCGAGGCCAACCCCTCGCGGCGCCCGGGGCGGCCGGGTGCCGCCGGCCCGGCGCGAAGCGCTGGAAGTTTGCGGCCGCCCGGCCCATGATCCGGAGTCGGTCGGCAGAAAAATCAATCGGGGGGAAAGCACGCATGGCGCGGACAATCGCAGTTCTCGGGGCGTCCAACACCGGCAAGTCGACGCTGGTCGACCGGATGTGCGGGCTCGAAGGCCAGCCGCAGCCGGCGGCGGCGCCGGGCGAGCTTCGCGTCGCGGCGTTCGGTCATCTCGGCGAGGACTGGCAGGCGATCGACGCCCCGGGCTCGATCGAGCTCCTGCATGTCGCGACCGACGCGCTCCTCGCCGCGGACGCGGCGGTGATCTGCATCGGCCCCGACCCGGCGGCGGCGGTGCTGGCCTCGCCTTACCTGCATGCGGTCGAGGCGGCGGGGACGCCGTGCGTGCTCTTCATCAACCGCATCGACGAGGCCACCGGCCGCGTCCGCGACATCGTCGCGGCGCTGCAGGACTATGCGGTGCACCCGATCGTCCTGCGCCAGATCCCGATCCGCGAGGACGGCCAGATCAGCGGCGCGGTCGATCTGGTCTCCGAGCGGGCCTGGCACTACCGCGAAGGCGCGCCGTCGCAGCTCGTCGAGATCCCGCTCGAGGTCTCCGAGCGCGAGCGCGAGGCGCGGGGCGAGCTCCTCGAGCATCTGTCGGAGTTCGACGACTGGCTGCTCGAGGAGCTGATCGAGGACCGCGCGCCGCCGAACGACGCGGTCTTCAGCGCTCTGCAGCCGGGTGCTCGGCGAGAACCGGGTGCTGCCGGCGCTGATCGGCTCGGCCGGGCACGGCAACGGCATCGTGCGGGTGATGAAGGCGCTGCGCCACGAGGCGCCGCCGCCGGCCGTGCTGCGCGCGCGGCTGCAGGCGCAGGCCGGGCTCGACGAGCCGCCGGCCGCGGCGATCTTCGCCAGCGCCTACCGCCGCCATGTCGGCAAGACGCTGCTCCTGCGCGCGCTCGAGCCGCTGGCCTCGGGCCGCCCGCTCGCCGGGCGGCCGACCGGGCAGCTGACGCCCGCCGATCCGCGCGACAGCCGCCACCTCGACGAGGTTCCCGAAGGCATGATCGTCAGCGCGGTCAAGGCCGACCATCTTGCCGCGGGCAAGCTCGCCACCGCCGAGGCGCTCTTCGAGCCGCCGGCCTGGCACCGGCCGCAGCCGGCGATGATGCACCGGGTGCTGGCGCCGGTCGCCGAGCGCGACAGCGTCAAGCTCTCCGGCGCGCTCGCCGCACTCGCCGAAGGCGACGGCGCGCTGACGGTCAGCCAGGACCCCGCGACCGGCGGCGCACTGGTCGGGGTGCAGGGACCGCTGCACCTGCGGCTGCTGCGCCAGCGGCTGAAGGAGGTCTTCGGCATGGACGTCGAGGAGGTGGCGCCCTCCCCCGAATACCGCGAGACGGTCAGCCGGTCGCAGGAAACCGCCTACCGCCACAAGAAGCAGACCGGCGGCGCGGGACAGTTCGCCGACGTGCGGCTGATCGTGGCGCCCGGCCCGCGCGGCAGCGGCTTCGGCTTCGCCGAGGTGGTCAAGGGCGGCGCGGTGCCGCGCAACTACATCCCGGCGGTCGAGAACGGCGCCCGCGACGCGATGGAGCGCGGGCCGCTGGGCTTTCCGGTGCTCGACGTCGCGGTGACGCTGACCGACGGCCAGCACCACCCGGTCGACAGCTCGGACATGGCGTTCCGCATCGCCGGCCGCCAGGGCACCCGCGAGGCGCTGAAGGCGGCCGGGCCGGTGCTGCTGCAGCCGGTCTGCCGCATCGCCATCCACGCGCCGGCGCTCTTCACCGGCAGCCTCGGCCCGATCGTCGCCTCGAACGGCGGGCAGGTGCTGGGCTTCGACGCGGACGCCTCCGCCAAAGGCTGGGAAGTCTTCGAGGCGCTGGTGCCGGGCAGCGTGCTCGGCGGCCTCGCCAACGACGTGCGCGCCGCCACCCAGGGCGTCGGCTGGTTCGAAGCCCGCTTCGACCACTACGACGAACTGCACGGCAAGGCCGCCGACCGCATCGTCCAGGAACGGGCGCGCGAGCCGGCTTAGCCCGGCAGGCCGGGATACTCCGCCTGCTTCAGCAGGCGGGCGAGGTGGGCGGTGTTGGAGGCGAGCATCTGCAGCGTGGCCTCGACCTTCTCCGGGATGCCGTCAAGGTCGACGTAGTTGACCGACTGCATCGCCTCGCCGACCCAGTAGGCGCCGGCGTTGGCGGGAATGGTGAAGCCGACGTCGTTCAGCGCCTGGAAGCTCGCGGCGTGGCAGTGGTGCGCGCCGTCCTCGTTGCCGACGACCGCGACGACGGCGACCTTGCCCGCGGCCGGCATCCGCTGGGCGTCGTCGGTCTCGCCGAGGAAGGCGTCCATCCGTTCGAGCACGCGCTTGGCGACGCTCGAGGGCTGGCCCATCCAGATCGGCATGCCGAGGACGAAGATGTCGGCCGCGAGGATGCGCCGGCGCAGGTCGGGCCAGGCGTCGCCGTGGCCTTCGTCGCTGCTGACGCCGGGCTTGATGTCGTGGTCGGCGGCGCGCGCCACCGCGCCGGTGACGCCGTAGGGCCCGAGCGCCGCGAGGAGGTCGGCAATCATCTTGTCGGTCGAGCTGGGCTCGTCGGCCGATGACGTCTTCAGCGAGCAATTGAGCGCGAACGCCGTCAGCGGCGCCTGGGGGTCTGCCATGAAGTCCTCCTACGGGGGGGTCGGCCTACGGGCCGGCCGGCGTGACGCGCCAGACGGTGTTGCCGACGTCGTCGGCGATCAGGAGCGCGCCGGACTTGTCGATCGCGACGCCGACCGGACGGCCGCGCGCCTCGCCGTCGTCGTTGAGAAAGCCCGTGACCACGTCCTCGGCCATGCCGCTGGGCTTGCCGCCGGCGAACGGCACGAACACCACCTTGTAGCCGTTGAACTCGCCGCGGTCCCAGCTGCCGTGCTCGCCGACGAAGGCGCCGCCCTGGTACTTCGCGGGCAGGCTGTCGGCGGTGTTGAAGGCGAGCCCGAGCGGCGCCACGTGCGAGCTCAGCGCGTAGTCGGGCGGGATCGCCTTGGCGACGAGGTCGGGGCGCTGCGGCATCACCCGCGGGTCGACGTGCTGGCCGTAGTAGCTGTAAGGCCAGCCGTAGAACGCGCCGTCCTTGACCGAGGTCATGTAGTCGGGGACCAGGTTCGGGCCGAGCTCGTCGCGCTCGTTCACCACCGCCCAGAGCGCGCCGCTGACCGGCTCCCAGCTCAGGCCGTTGGGGTTGCGCAGGCCGCTCGCGAAGATGCGCCAGCGGCCGGTGGCGCGGTCGACCTCCCAGATCGCGGCGCGGTCCTTCTCGGCCTCGATGCCGTTCTCGGTGATGTTGCTGTTCGAGCCGACGCCGACGTAGAGGAGCGTCCCGTCGGGGCTCGCGACCAGGCTCTTGGTCCAGTGGTGGTCGATCGGCCCGCCCGGCAGCGGCGTCAGCGGCGTGCCGGGATCGGTGATGCTGGTGTCGCCGGTGGTGTAGGGATAGCGCACGATCGAATCGGTGTTCGCGACGTAGAGGTCGGACCCGACCAGCGCGACGCCGAACGGCGAGTTGAGGTGGTCGAGAAAGATCGTCTGCGTCTCGGGCGTGCCGTCGCCGTCGACGTCGCGCAGCAACGTGATGCGGTTGCTCGGCCCGCTGTCGCCGCCGCCGTGGGCCAGTCCCATGATGAAGCCCATCGCCATGTCCTTGGGCCGCTTGACGCCTTCGGTGCCGGGGCCCTTGGATTCCACGACCAGCACGTCGCCGTTCGGCAGCACGTAGAGCTCACGCGGGTTCTGCAGCCCGGTGGCGTAAGGCTCGATCTTGAGGCCGGGTGCCACGGTCGGCGTCTCGCCGTCCTTCCAGCCCACGACCTTGGCGATGTTCATCGGCGGGAAGAGGTACTGGTGCGGCTCGGGCAGCACCGGGTCGGGACCGATCTGGGTCGCGGGGTCGAAGCTTTCGGCGGCGCGGGCCGCCGGGATCAGCGCCGTCGTGCAGAGGAACGCCAGGGCGAGGGATGCGATTTTCATGATACTTCGGCCACTCCTGCGCCGCGGCGGTAGACCATCGACCAGCCGAACCAGCCGGTGAAGAGAAGAATGAAGACGGTCGCCGCCGACAGGCGGAGGCCCCAGGGGACGACGGACGTCCAGCCGTCGTGGGTGTGCACCAGCATGTTGATCGAGGCGAGCACGAGCACGGCAAGGTTGCCGATCAGGTGCGGCCAGGCCGGCGGCAGCCGCCGCACCGCGCGGTTGGAGAGAAAGTCGATCAGCCCGGCGATCGCGGCGAGAAACGCGAAGATCACGCCGACGGTGATCAGCCAGGAGGAAAAGTTCGACCACATGATCTCGGCGGTGCGCCAGTAGACGATGTCGGTGATCAGCGCGCCGACGAAGCAGGCGATGGGAATCGGTACCAGCATCGCGTGGATCGGGTGCCTGCCGATCCGGGCGGTCGAGCGAAGATCGTTTCGAGGGTAATTTCGGGGCATTGGCGCGCGTCCAGTTGGGATGCCCCTCAAACCTTCCGCGAGCCCGGTGGTTCCACCGCAGCGATCACGAGCGGGTAGATCGCTGCTGGTCCTTCGGGAGCGGAGGGGCCTCAGGCCGGGGTCTGCCCGGCGAGCACGGCCTCGACCTCGGCGCGGCCCGGCGTGCCGAGGCGCCCACCGAACGTGCGGCACTTCAGCGCCGCCGCAACGTTGGCGAAGCCGATGGCACGGGGGATGGCGGCGCCTTCGGCGAGCGCGAGCGCGAAGGCGCCGTGAAAGACGTCTCCGGCCGCGAGGGTGTCGACGGCGGTGACGCGCGGCGGCGCGAGGCTCTCGACCGAGCCGGTGGCGCGATCGAGCCAGAAGCAGCCCTCCGCCCCTGCAGTCACCGCCAGAAAGCCGTCGAGCCGGCCGGCGAGGCGCAGGAGCGCGTCGGGGATTGCGGTGGTACCCGCGACGGCCAGCGCCGAAGGTTCGGAGAAGACGACGTGGCTCGCCTCGGCGGCGAGCGACAGGACGACGTCGGCCGGCCCGACGTCGGCGTCGAGGATCGCCGGGCGACCCGCGCCGCGGGCGGCGCGGAGCACGGCGGCGGCGCCTTCCGGCCAGCGCACGTCGACGAGGGCGGCATCGGCCGCTCCGATCTCGGCGAGCGGCAGCCAGGCGGTGTCGCGGCCGAGCGCGGGGTCGTAGTAGGGGATCACCAGCCGCTCGCCGGCGTCGTCGACGAGCACGGTGCAGAGCGGCGAGCGCGCGCCCGGCACGCGGCGGACGTGGCGGCAGTCGACGCCGGCGGCGGTGAGATCGGCGATGAACCGCAGGCCGGCAGCGTCTTCGCCGACGCGGGCGATCAGCCGCGCCGCGCCGCCGAGGCGGGCGACCGCGGCGGCGGCGCTGGTCGCCATGCCGTGCGCCACCTCGACCATCGCCGTCGGCAGGATTTTTCCCGGTCCGGTCGGCATCCGGTCGACGCGGAACACCACGTCGAGCGTGGCCGCGCCGCAGCAGACGACGCTCGCCACCTCAGAACCGCCAGATCAGCGGCACCAGGAAGACCGCCACGACGAAGAACCAGGCCATCATCGGCAGGCCGAATTTCCAGTAGTCGCCGAAGCGGTAGCCGGCGGGCTCCATCACCATCAGGTTGGTCGGCGTGGCCACCGGGGTCAGGAACGCCCCGGCCGCGGCGATGCCGACCGACATCAGTACCGGCTGCGGCGAGACGCCCATCTGGCCGGCGGCGACGACCGAGATCGGGATGATGATGAGCGCGGTCGCGGTGTTGCTGATCACCTGCCCCAGGACGGCCGTCAGCACGAAGAGCCCGGCGAGGAGCGCCCGCGGCCCCGCCTGCCCCACCGTCCCGATCAGCCCGTGCGCCAGCAGGTCGGCGGCGCCCGGTCTGGGTGATCGCCGTGGACAGCGGCATCATCGCGCCGACGAGGATCACCGTCGTCCAGTTCACCGCGTGGTAGACCTGATCGACGCGCAGGATGCCGGCGAGCAGCACCGCGCCGGCGGCGAGGAGGCCCGCGACGGCGGCCGGCACGATGCCGGTGGCGAGGAGCACGACCATTGCGACAAGGATGCCGATCATCGCCCAGGCGCCCTGCCCCATCGGCACCGCCTGGCGGCGCACGAGGTCGGGGGCGTTGACGACGAGCACCTCGGCGCGGTCGAGCCGGGCGTCGAGCGCGCTCCAGGTGCCTTGCAGCAGCAGGGTGTCGCCGGCCGCCAGCGCCTCGCCGGCGTCGAGGTCGCTGCCGTGGCGCTGGATGGCGAAGACGATCAGATCGCCGCTCTCGGTGATCATGCCGGTGAAGAAGACCTGGCCGATCAGCGGCGAACGCGGCGGGATCATCACCTCGGCGAGCCCGGAGTTGCGGTTGAAGAGCGTGTCGGCGACGTCGCCGGCGGTCGCATCGCCGCGCGGCGTCAGGATCAGGTCGTTGGCGAGAAGCGCGATCGCCTCGGCGCCGCCGCGCACGATCATGAGGTCGCCTTCGGCGATCGGGGCGGAGCCGGTCGCGGGCGAGCCGTCCGGCAGGCTCAGCGTGACCAGCGTCACGCCGGCGCGGTCGGAGAGATCGAGGGTGTTGCGCGGCATGGCCAGCAGCGGCGAGCCGGCGGAGACGCGGAGCTTCTGGACGTCGCCGTCGAGGCGGAACTGCTCGACCAGCGTGCGGGCGTGGGCGCTGAGATCGGGCGGCAGCGTCTTGGTCTCGCGGACCGGCAGCAGCCGCGCGCCGAGAAGGACGGCGATGGCGATGCAGCCCGCGACCATCGGGATGCCGACGAGGGCGTACTCGAAGTAGCCGAAGCCGCCGCGGCCGGCCTGCTGCGACGCCTCGAGGATCAGCACGTTGACCGGGGTGCCGGTCAGCGCCAGCATCGAGCCGGCATGGGCGCCGAAGACCAGCGGCATCAGGAGCTGCGACGGCGGCCGCCCGAGCCGGACGGCCATCACCACGATCACCGGCAGGAGCGCCGCCACGGCGCCGTTGACGCTGATCAGCGCCGAGAGCACGCCGACGAGCAGCATCATCAGCACCACGAGCCGGGTCCGGCTGTCCCCGGCCTGGGCGATCAGCGACTTGCCGGCCCAGGCGGTCACGCCGGTCATGTCGAGCCCGGCGCTGACCACGAAGAGCGAGGCCACGAAGATCGTCGCGGGATCGCCGAAGCCCGCAAGGCTCTGGTTCAGCGTCAGGACGCCGGTGGCCCAGAGCGAAAGCGAGCAGCCGACGCAGACCGCGATCACCGGCAGCCGGTCCCACATGAAGAGGACGATGACGCCCGCGATGATCGCGAAGACCATGCCGATGTCGCTCACGGCCGCACCCCTCTGCCGCCGTGGCGAGCAGGCGCGCTCATGGTACCGGTCCTCGGACCACGACGCTGGTCAGGTTGCCGATCGCCTCGGCGCCGCTCTCCAGCAGGCCCGGGCGGTTCAGGTCGTCGCGGAACATCTGCAGGCCGGCGCTTCCCATGCCCGAGAAGAGCGCGATCATCGTGGGCGAGCTTCCCGCCTTGAAATGGTTCAGCGGATCGTCGTTGGGGTCGATGTGGGTGACGTCGATCACGGCAACGGGCAGGTTGCCGAGCCGCGAGACGTCGCTGATCGATCCCAGACGCGCCGAATTCCCCCTGAGCAGCGAGGACAGCCGAAGCGCCCGGTCGCGGCTGGAGACGAAGATGTACATCGGCACGTCGAGGTCGGCCAGCGGCCGCGCCTGGGTCGGGAAGACGTCGACGTCGAGGTCGGGCGCGACGAGAACCACGGCGCCGAGCTTGCCGAAGAAGCCGGGCGTGCCGCGGATCGCCATCTGCCGCAGGGTTTCCATCACCACCTGCGCGCCCATCGAGTGCCCGACGATGACGATGCGCGAGACGTGCGAGCGGGCCAGCGCATCGAGCACGGTCTCGAGCCCGTCGCGCGAGAAGAGCGCGCTCTCGCGGTCGTAGGCATAGGCGCGGAAGTCCGCGGCCGACGGCCAGGAGAAGTTCACCGAGATGCCGCGGGTGCCGAAGTCGCGCGCGATCTGCGCCTGGCGGTAGAGCCCCTCGGCGAACGTGGTGTTGTAGCCGTGGACGAAGACGATGGCCTCGCGGTCCCGGGCCGGCAGCCGCGCCGCCTGTGCGTTCACCGCCGCGACGAAGCCCGCCGGTCCGGCGAGCCGGTCGGCCGCCAGGGTCACGAAGTCGGTGTCGGGGTCCGGCGGGTCGGTGTGCGGGAAGGTGACGGTGCCGGGCAACCGCTCGGGCGGGACCGAGACGGCGAAGTCGAGGAAATGCAGCGTACCCGACCGCCCGCTCGACAGCACCGCGGCGCCGTCCACCGGGTCGCGGGTGCTCGCGACCAGGATGTCCTGGACCGAGCCCGCGCGGCCGGCGGCAGGGTCGATGGTGATCGATCCGCGCTGGGCGCAGGCTGCCACCAGCAGCAGCGTCGCGCAGCAGAGGAGCCTCGAGCGGCCGCGCATGCCGAGGGTCAGGACGGACTGGAGACGGGTTGCCTCGGGACCGGCGCCGGCAGGTTCGTGCCCGTGCCGAACATGCCGTCGAGGTCGAGCGTCGACTCCACCCCGACCCGGTCGAAGTTCGCGTCGAGCCACGCGCCGGCCCAGTCCCGCCCGCGCTCGAAGAGCAGCGTCAGGTAGTCCCACTCGGCGTTGAGCTTGCTCGAGGCCGAGAGGTCCTGGACCTCCTCGTCGGCGTGGATCAGGTGCAGGTAGGTCCGGCCGTAGACGCCAAGGTCGAGGTCGCGCTCGCGCGCCAGCCGCTGCACCAGGGCGATGGAGCGCAGTTCCTTGATCAGGCTCGAGTTGAAGCTGATCTCGTTGACCCGGTTGATGATGTCGCGCGCGCCCCGCGGCAGCTCGGGGCGGTTGATCGGGTTGATCTGCACCACGATGATGTCCGGGCTGTCGGGCTTGCTCAGCAGTGGATAGAGCGCCGGATTGCCGGTGAACCCACCGTCCCAGTAGGCCTCGCCGTCGATCTCGACGGCCTGGTACATCTGCGGCAGGCAGGCCGAGGCCATCACGCTGTCGACGGTCACCTCGCCCTTGGCAAAGGTGCGGGGCTGGCCGGTCCGGACGTTGGTCGCGGTCACGTAGACCTGCAGGTGCTTGCAGGCGTTGACGTTCGCGAAATCGACCTCGCGCAGCAGCAGGTCGCGCAGCGGGTTGAGCCCGAACGGGTTCAACTCGTAGGGCGAGAACATGCGGCTGAGGTTCTCCATCAGCAGGTAGCCGGGCGAATGGTCGAGGCTGTAGCGGCCGAGCGAGCGCGCCCAGGGCGTCCGCTGGATCGGCGAGTAGCGCGCGGCGTCGCTGACCGCCTTCCAGAACCGGGCCAGCGCGGCGCGGCCGCCTTCGGGGCCGCCGCGCTCCAGGCCGTCGGCCAAGACCACGGCGTTCATCGCTCCGGCGCTGGTTCCGCTGATGCCGCGCAGCGCGAGGCGGCCGTCCTCGAGCAGCCGGTCGAGCACGCCCCAGGTCAGCGCCCCGTGCGAGCCGCCGCCCTGCAGCGCGAGATTGACCGGCTTCGTCCCGGCGCCTTGCGACGTACTGACCACGATTGCCATCCAGTCTGCAGGACAAAGCCACGCCGGCTCGACACGGGTTCCACGCTACCGCGTCGCCCGGTCGCCGCGCAAGGGGCGCTGGCCGGGGCCGGCGGGCGGCCGCAAGTCGCCCGATCTCGTCGCGGGCCAGCCACGCAAAGGCCCCGTACATCAGAATCGAGGAGAGCCCGTAGCCGAGCGCCGCGCCGGTGGCGCCGAGCCGCGGGACCAGCACGGCCAGCAGGACGATCTGCAGCGCCGCCGAAGCGGCGACGATGCCGAGGATCGCCCGGTTGCGCCCGCGGTACTTGAGCACGGTGGGTGCGAGCGCCAGCGGCATCGAGACCGCCGCCGCCAGCGCGAGGATGCGGATCGGCCAGAGGCCCTCGGCGACGAACTCCGGGCGGAACGCCGCGAGGAGCGGTCGCGAGAAGACGAAGACCGCGATCACGAAGGCCGCGATGCAGGGCAGCAGCCAGCGCCGCCGCCGGCGCGCCAGCCGGGCGTAGTCGCCGGCGGCGCCGCGCTCGATCAGGAGGGCGATCTCGCGGGAATACGCCCGGTTCGTCGCGGTCGAGAGCACGAGGCCGAGCCCGACGACGGTCGTGGCCGCGGCATAGGCGCCGACCGCCGCGGCGCTGGCGCCGAGCCAGTCGAGCGCGAGGATGCCGGCCTGCGCCATCAGGCCGACCGCGGCGCGGTAGAGCCAGAAGGGATGCGCCGCGCCGCGCCAGCGCGCGGTCTCGCCGGCCGGCCCGGCCCCCCAGGGACCGGGCAGCGCCGCGCGGACCCGGGCGGCCATCGCCGCGGCGACGAGCGCCCATCCGATGCCCCACGCGCCGACCGCCGCGGCGCCGGTCAGCGGCGCGCCGAAACCCGGCAGCAGCAGGACGAGGGCAAGCGCCGTCCCCGGGACGACCAGCCGGAACAGGACGGTCGCGAAGCCCGCCTGTCCCAGCGCGGTCAGCACCTCCAGTCCCAGATGCGCCAGGACCCCGAGCGGCAGCACGAGCATGCCTGTCCCGAAGGCGGCGCGCGCAGGCCCGGAGAGGTCGCGAAGGCCGAAGGCCCAGGCGAGCGCGGCGGCGCCGACCAGCAGCGTGCCGACGAGCGCACGGCGGAGCGCGAAGTGCAGGTAGGCTCCGGCTTCTACCCGGTCCCCGCGGTCGAGGAGCGGCGGCAGCACCCTCAGCGCGAGCTTTTCCGCGCCGAACGGGGCGACGGCGACCGCGAGCATGAAGGCGGCCGCGGCGACCGCGTAGGCTTCGAACTGGCCGAGGCTCAGGGTCCGCGCGATCACCGCGGTGAGGAGGACGCCGATGAGCTGACCGGCCATGGCGACCGGCGCGAGCATCCACGAGCGATGGCGTGCGCGTCCGGGGCGAGACATTTATCCTTCCAGCTGCACCGGGGATCGGACGTGCAAAGGCTTTCGATCCAAGGTACGAAAACGGACGTATTCATGAGCGAAGAAAACCGGCTCGGCAACCGTGAGCCGATCGAGGGCGGGCCGGTCAGGGCACCGATTGAGCGCGCGTCGCGCAGACAGGATGATGGGTGAAGATCGTTTTCGCAGCTGCGATAATTTCCGGCTTCGCTAGCCCGTGGCCGCGAGTATCGTGCCGCGGCTGATAGAATCGGAAGACAGGGAGATTTTTTGATGGACCTTACGCGCAGGGAACTCCTCGAAAGCAGTGCCATGGCTGCACTGGCGACGACGCTGGGGTCCGCCTTCGGAGGGACAGCGGCCGCCCAGCAGGCGCCAGGCGGGTTCGACATCGATGCGCTTTTCGCCGGCTTCATGCAGGACATCGGCCAGACCTCCGGCGACGGCGGCGGCACGGTCACCTTCACCGGTAAGGACCCGATCCTGCGAAGCCACTTCCGTATCGGCACCGCGATGGCGCTGCCGGCGATGGCCGCGGCGGTCGGCGCGGCGGCGATCTGGAAGGAGCGCACCGGCGAAGGCCAGGACGTGGCGCTCGACCTGCGCGAGGCGGTCTACAACGTCAACCCGCTGCTGACCCCGATCATGCAGGTGCGGCTCGCGACGGGCGCGGTGGCGCCGGACGACCCGGTCGCCAAGGGGTTCACCTTCACGCCGACGATCAACGGCAACCTCTACCAGGCGCCGGTGGGCCTCGGGAATCCGTTCTCCTTCGTGCCGTTCCGCACCAAGGACGGCCGGTTCATGAACATCACCGCCGCCTATCCGCATCTCAACACCCGGGCGCTCGAACTGCTCGACTGCGCGCCTAACCGCGAGGCGATCGCCGCGGCGGTGGCGAGTTGGGACGGCGCGGCGCTGGAGCAGGCGATGTTCGAGAGCGGCACCGTCGGGGTCATGCACCGCACAACGCAGGAGTGGCAGGACCACCCCGAGGGCAAGCATCTCGCCGCCACCAGCCTGATCGAGATCCGCAAGGTGGCCGACGGCGAGCCGGTGGCGTGGACGGCGGATCCGACCCAGCCGCTCTCGGGCATCAAGGCGCTGGCGCTGACGCACGTGATCGCGGGATCCGTCGCGGGGCGCACGCTGTCGGAGTACGGCGCCGAGGTGCTGCACATCATGCGCGACCAGTCCTTCGAGCACGAGGCGATCTGGACCGACGTCAACATCGGCATGCGCTCGGCCAACCTCGACCTCAACCGACCGGACCAGAACGCGGCGCTGGCGGCGCTGGTGCCGGATGCGGACGTCTTCATCGACGGCTTCAGCGGCCGCGGTGTCGAGCGGCTCGGCTTCGGCATCGAGCAAGTTTCGGCCAAGGCGCCCAAGGGCGTCGTCTACCTGACGATGCGCGGCTACAGCTGGGACGGCCCCTGGAAGATGATCCGCACCTTCGACATGGAGGCGCTCGCGACCACCGGCTTCACCGTGGCCGAGGGGTCGGGGGGCTTTCCCGACTACGGCCCGACCTTCCCGGAGCCCGAGGGCGACGGACCGCCGCCGGCCTTCCCGCCGACGCTGGTGATGAACGACTACATCGCGGGCTATCTCGGCGGCGCCGGCATCATTGCGGCGCTGCGCCGGCGGGCGAGCGAAGGGGGAAGCTACCACGTGCACGTCAATCTCGCCCGCGCGGCGATGTGGTACGCGAGCCTCGGGACGTTCCCGTCGATCGACTTCGAGCCCGGCGAGGCGAGCCTGATGATCGAGCCCGAGACGATCAGCTTCGCGTCGGGCTACGGGCAGGTGCACCGCCTCGCGCCGATGGCGAAGCTGTCGAAGACACCGGGCAAGTGGCAGGACCCGCTCCTCACCGTGCGAGGCAGCGACCGGCCGGTGTGGAAGGCGCAGCTGTGAGGCGTCTCGCAAGGCAGTTCTGCTCGGTGGCGGGGGCGCTGGCGCTCGCCGCGGGCCCGGCGCTGGCGCAGGACGCCGAGACGCTGAGTTCGCTTGACGAGGGGCAGTATCCGCTGCTCCTCGACGGCACGCTCAGCGGCGACGGCGATCTGAAGGAGGACAACGCGCCGCATTCGGGGCTCTTCAGGTTCGACTCGATCATGGCGCCGTGGGAGGGCTTCAAGGCGGATGTCCGGGCCAAGACCGGGATCACCTTCGGCGGGTCCTGGGGCGTGCTGTGGCAGAACTATTCCGATCTCTCGCCGTTCCTCGGCGGCACCGAGAACGACTCGGTGGGGCAGAAGTTCACGCTGAACCTGTCCAAGGACCTGGTGAACGCCGGGCAGGCCAATGCGCTCGCCTTCGACCTGGTCGTCGAGGACCGCGGACCGATCGGCACCGACGAGCCGCCGCTGCAGGCGGGGCTCCTGACCGGCTCGATCGTGCCGACCGCCGCCACCTGGGGCGACTTCGACCTCGGGATCACCCAAGCCTACGTCCGGCAGAACCTGATGGGCAACAAGCTCCAGTGGACCGTCGGCAAGATCTTCGCGCCGAACTTCATCGACGCCTATCCGTTCTTCGACGACAACCGGCAGTTCCTGAACCAGAGCTTCTCGACCAGCCCGACCATCGCCTCGCCGCTGCGCGGCGCGGGTGCGGTGGCCACGGTCTACCCGACCGACGGCGGGCTTTACCTCCTCGGCGGCATCTACAGCGCCAACTCGAGCGACACCGGCTGGACGGTGGACGAGGTCTTCGACACGGGCGAGCTCTTCTACCAGTTCGAGGTCGGCTGGAGCGCGCTCGCGCGCACCGGCGTGCCGATCCAGGCGCGCGGGCCGATGGACAGCAACAACATCCACCTGACCGGCTGGTACAAGGACGCCCAGCCGGACCAGTCGAACGTGACGCTGCAGCCGCAGGCGCGCGGCCTCGCCTTCAACGCCAACATGACGATGGGTCCGAACGTCATGGTGTTCGCCAGAGGCGGGCTGTCGGCGGGCTGGGTCAACGACCGCGCCCTCTCGGTCGGCGTCGGCTGGCGGCCGACCGAGCAGTACTCCGACCTCTTCGGGCTCGGCCTCGGCTGGGTGCGGCCGAACACCGACATCGTGCCCGATCCCTTCCAGCGCGAGCAGGTCAACGCCGAGACGTTCTACCGCTTCCACGTGACGCCGAACCTCGCCATCACCCCCGACGTGCAGGTGATCTGGAACCCCTCGCTCAACCCCGGCGTCGACACGCTCTGGGTGGCGAGCCTGCGGGCGCGGATCACGTTCTGAGGGCTAACACGCGTGATAACACGCGTGAAATGCAGAGTAACCGGTTGAGATGGTTCAGATTAATCTTGGTTAAAATCGAGGCGATCGACCGAACGCCTCGAACCTGCCCTTAGCGAGGCACTGCCTCGCGCAGGTTCGTCGGCCGGAGCGAGCGCGGAGGCCGAGGGGGGTGCAGCCGTACCGTTCGCTCGCAATCCGCGCGCGGCTGCCTGGCGGGTGCGTCGGAGACGCGCCTGCCGGGGCAGGCAGGCGCGCGCGGATTTGTCTCCGCCAAATCCGCGAAGGTTCAGTCCGCCAGCGCCTGCAGGATGCGGGCCCACGAGCGGATGCCCTTGCGGAAGCTCGTCAGCTCGTACTTCTCGTTCGGGCTGTGGATGCGGTCGTCGGCAAGGCCGAAGCCAGCCATCACCACGTCGATGCCGAGCTTGTCCTTGATCAGCGTGGTGACCGGGATCGAGCCGCCGCCGCCGACGAACGCGGCCTCGCGGCCCCACTCGTCGCTGAGCGCGGCCTGGGTCTTGCGGAAGACCGGCGCGTCGGTGTCGAAGGCCACGGCCCGGCCGGCGCCGTGCTCGTGGAACTCGACGCGGCAGTCGGCCGGCACCCGCGCCCGCACGAAGCCGCGGAACGCCGCGCGGATCGCGTGCGGGTCCTGGTCGAACACCAGGCGGAACGAGATCTTGGCCGAGGCCATCGCCGGGATCACCGTCTTGAAGCCGGCGCCCTGGTAGCCGCCGCCCATGCCGTTGACCTCGGCGGTCGGGCGGGACCAGGTCATCTCCAGCGCCGAGCGGCCTTTCTCGCCGGCCGGGATCGAGAGGCCGACCTCGCCGAGAAATTCGCTGTCCTTGAAGCCGAGCTTCGCCCAGCTCGCGCGCAGCGCCTCGGGCAGCTCGGGGACGCCGTCGTAGAACCCCGGCAGGGAGACGCGGCCGTCGGCGTCGTGCAGGTCGGCCAGGATGCGGGCGAGGATGTGGTTGGGGTTGGCCGCCGCCGACCCGTAGAAGCCCGAGTGCAGGTCGCGGTCGGCGGCGTGGATCACGATCTCCTCGCCGCAGAGGCCGCGCAGGCTGGTGGTGATCGCGGGCGTCCCGGCGTCCCACATGTTGGTGTCGCAGATCAGCGCGAGATCGGCCCGGAGCTCGTCGGTGTTGGCGTCGAGGAACGGCGGCAGGTTCACCCCGCCGGATTCCTCCTCGCCTTCGAGCAGCACCGTCACCGGCAGCGGCAGCCGGCCGGTGACCGCCTTCCAGGCGCGGCAGGCCTCGACGAACGTCATCAGCTGGCCCTTGTCGTCGGCCGAGCCGCGGCCGGTGATCATCTTGGTGCCGTCCGGGCGGGTGACCACCTGCGGCTCGAACGGGTCGGCGTCCCAGAGCTCCAGCGGATCGACCGGCTGCACGTCGTAGTGACCGTAGAAGAGCACCGAGGGCCCGCTGCCCTGCCGGTGGTGCCCGACGACCATCGGATGGCCGGCGGTGTCGCGGACCGCGGCGTCGAAGCCGATCGAGGCGAGGTCGGCGGCGTGCCACTCGGCGCAGCGGCGGGTCTCGGCGGCATAGGCGGGGTCGGTCGAGATCGACTTCAGCCGCAGCGTGGCGAAGAGGCGCGCGAGTGCCGCGTCGAGATCGGCGTCGATGGCTTCGAGAACGCGGTCGAGATCGGACATCGGGGGCGTCTCCGAAAGAGGGCTCAGGCCGGCCCGAGCGGCAGGCCGAGCAGGTACCAGACGATGAGGAGCAGGGTCCAGAGCACCATCAGAACGACGGTGTAGGGCAGCATCAGCGACACGATGGTGCCGATGCCGGCGTCCTTCTGGTACCGGGCGGCGAACCCGACCATGACGCCGAGATAGACGTTCAGCGGCGTGATGACGTTGGCCGGGCTGTCGCCGACGCGGTAGCCCGCGAGCACGAGGTTCGGGTCGCCGCCGAGCCGCATGAAGAGCGGGATGAAGACCGGCGCGAAGATCGCCCACTTCGCCACCGCGCCGGTGATGATGAGGTCGATCAGGAAGATCACCAGCACGAAGATGATGATGTAGCTGACGCCGCCGATCCGCACGGTCTCGAGGAAGTCGGCGAGGTTCGCGGCGAGCACCGTCGCGATGTTGGTGAAGTTGAAGAAGGCGATGAACTGGGCGATCACCAGCAGCAGGAAGATCAGCCCGGCGAGGCCGGAGAACGTCTTGACGATCATGCCGATCGCCGCGGTCAGGTCGCTGATGGTGCCCGCACCCTTGCCGTAGGCGAAGCCGACGGTGAAGAAGAGCGCGCTGATCAGCACGATCAGCCCGGTCATGAACGGCGAACCCGAGATGATCCCGCCGGTCTCGGGATTGCGCAGCGGCGCGCCCGGCGGCGCGGTCAAGAGGCCGATGACCACCACGAAGGCGAGGAGCGCCCAGCCGGCGTTGCGCAGGCCCCGGGACTGCGCCGCCGTCAGCTTCTCGGCCGCCTCGACCGGCACGCCGCCTTCGTAGGGCCCGAGGTGCGGCTCGACGATCTTCTCGGTGATGACGGTGCAGACGAGGCCCATCAGGATCGACGAGACGATCATGAAGTAGAGGTTGCCGACCAGGGTGATGTTGCGGGCCGGATCGACCAGGTGGATCGCGTCGTTGGTCATCTCGGCGAGGAGCGCGTCGGTGGGCGTCACGAAGAGGTTCACGAGAAAGACCGCCGCCACGCCGGAGAAGGCAGCGGCGAGGCCCGCCAGCGGGTGCCGCCCGAGGCTGTGGAACGCGGCGGCGCCGAGCGGGACCAGCACGAGGTAGCCGGCATCGGCGGCGATCGAGGAGGTGACGCCCAGCATCACGATGATGAAGGTGAAGATCGAGCGGGGGGCGATCTCGACGATCTTGCGCACCAGCGTCGCGATCAGCCCGGACTCCTCGGCGATGCCGACGCCGATCATCGCCACGATGATGACGCCGACCGCGCCGAAGCCGAGAAAGTTCGGCACGATCGAGGTGAAGATGAACCGGATGCCGTCGGCGGAGAGGAGGCTGCGCACCACGGTCGTGCGGGTGACGACCGTGTGGGTCGCGGCATCGACGGTCTCGTAGGTCGCCGACCAGCCGATGAGCCCGAGGACGACGGAGAGGACGACGACGATGCCGATCAGGTAGAAGAAGATGATCGCCGGGTGCGGCACCTTGTTGCCGACACGCTCGATGCCCGAGAGGAACGCATCGAGGGCGCCCCCCTTCCTGTCAGCCATGGCGGCGATCCCCCGATCATTCTTGCTTCGGTTATGAACCATCGGCGGCACGACGCCAGCAGTTTGTGCGCACGCGCCGCGTTTTCAGCGCGCGCCGACCTCGTCGAGGAACTGCGCCCCCCGGCGCAGCGCCCGCCCGGTGGCCGCGGGATCGAACTCGAGCGGGCTGAACGCGGAGCGGTCGCGCTGGTCGAAGCCGTGCGAGGCGCCCTCGAAGACCAGGCTCTCGACCGGCAGGCCTTCGGCGCGCAACCTCTCGGCGATCTCGATGCAGAGCGTGCTGCCGGCGACCACGAGGAGGATGAAGGCCGCGACCCCGGCCACCGCCGCGAGGGCGATCCTGCGCGTCACCCGGCGAAATGGGCCTTGAGGCGGGCGACCTCTTCGGGGGTCCAGCCCTCGGGTGCTGTGACGGCAATCCAGCTGTCGATGTAGTGCGCCGGGGCGTAGTAGTGGCCGTGGCCGATCGGCACCGCGAGGCCGATCGCCATGTCGAGCGCCAGCTGCAGGCCGGTGACGATCGGGAACCAGCGCAGCGCGGGCGAGACGTCCGGGCCGCGCGGCGGGTCCATCCAGTCCGGCCTGCGCCAGAAGCTGTCGGAGCTGAAGAAGGTGATCGGGTCGCTGGCGTACTGCAGGTAGACGATCCGCATCGGCCCCCAGGTCGCCCCGGGGATGTCGAGCGCGTCGGTCTGGTTGGTGAAGCGGATGATCGAGCCGTCGCCGAACCGCGGCAGCCACTCCGGCGAGCCCGGGTTGCGCTCGCGCGTCGCGGTGCGCCATTCCGGCGTCGAGAACGGCGGGCCGGACCAGAGCGCGCCGTCGAACGGGTCGGCGAGGACCTCGTGCAGCCGGAACGACTGCTCCGAGCCGAAGGCGCCGAGGCTGAGGCCGTAGAGGTAGAGCCGCGGCCGCTGGTCCTTCGGCAGCGCCGCCCAGTGCCGGTAGACGGTGCGGAAGAGCGCGCGGCCGGCGTCGGCGGCGAAGCCCGGCTCCACCAGCAGCGACAGCGGGCTCGAAAGGTAGGAATACTGCACCGCGACGATCGCGGTGTCGCCGCCGTGCAGGTATTCCAGCGTGTCGGTGGCGGCAGGGTCCATCCAGCCGGTGCCGGTCGGCACGGCGACGACCAGCACCTTGCGCTCGAACGCCCCGACCCGCAGCATCTCCTCGAGCGCCAGCTTCGCCCGCGCCTCGGCATCGCGCGCGGCGTTGAGCCCGACGTAGATGCGCAGCGGCGTCTTTGCCGGACGGCCGAGGAACGCCTCGATGTCGGCGCGGCCCGGCCCGGACGTGACGAAGTCGCGGCCGGTGCGCCCGAGATCCTGCCAGCGGATCAGCGAGGCGGCGCTGCCGGTGCGCTCCGGCTCCGCGGGCGGCGCGGTGTCGGGCTCGATCAGCGCGTCGAGCCGCTGGAACGAGGCGTCGGCCGAACGGACGAGGCCGCGGAACAGCACCCCGTCGAGGACGAGGCCGAAGGCGACGACGGCGACGGCGATCCCGATGGCGCGCGAGACCCGGACCGGAAGGTAGCGCCCGCTCCGGCGCTGGGCGGCCCGGCGCAGCAGGCGGAAGAGCCGCGCGAGCAGGACGAGGACCGCAAAGACCACCAGCGCGATCAGGCCGACCTCGAGCGGGCGGGCGCTCTCCACCGGCGGCATCTCCATGAGGACGCGGATCGAGTTCTGCCACGCGCTCGCCTGCCACATGAAGCCCGCGACGATCGCCGCCGCGACGGCCGCAGCGCTCCACGCCGCCGCCCGCTGCACCGCCTCGCGCGCGACCGGCAGCTCGAGGTAGTGCCAGAGCGCGGCTGCGAGCACGCCGAGGCCGTAGCCGACCGCAAAGCAGACCCCGGCGAGCGCGCCTTGCAGCACGAAGCTGCGCGGGATCAGCGACGGGGTCAGCGAGGCCGCGAGAAAGAGCGCGCCGAGCAGCAGGCCGGGGCCGCTGAAGCTGCGCCACACCGCACCCGCGGCGCCGCCGATGCGCCCGCGCGGCGGCGCCGGACGCGCGGCTGTGACAGGACGTCGAGACACTGCCGAAACCCCCGTTTCGTGGCCGCGCCAGCCTTCCACGATCGGGCGCCGGCCGGCAAGCGCCACGGAAGGCCGGCGGTCAGCTTGTCGCGGCGTCGCCGAGGTGCGGGCTGTCGAAGCCGAGCCGGACGAGGCCGCGCCGGACCTCGGGGCAGCTCATCAGGAGCGACCAGAGGAGGCCGGTCCGGGCGTTCTCGATCATCACCACGATCGGTCCCTGGTCGATCGCGAGGTAGGTCTGCGCCACCCAGTCGCGGGTCTCGCTGAAGGCGTCGAAGAAGCCGTATTCGCCCCAGAGGCGGTCGCCGAGGTCGCGGTAGAAGTGCCGGAGCGCCCGCATCGAGGCCTCCGGCGCGAACGGCAGGGCCGAGAGCGCCGCCGTGGGCGAGATCACGCCGAGATCGTTGGTCGGCGAATGCGCGTCGTAGCCGTGCGGGCTGTCGCTTGCCGTCAGGCCCCAGCAATCCGGGCCATAGCCCTTGTAGCCGTGCGGGTTCGCGACGCAGTGCGCGAGGTTGATGCGGGTGTGCGCCTGGCATTGCTGCCAGTAGTCGGCATAGCGGTCGCTGAGGCCGCGCGGGTCGAGGCCGAGAAACGAATACTGCGAGAGAAACAGCGGCCCGCCGAAGTCCGGCCCCAGCGGCAGCGCGGTGTCGTAGAACGCGCGCCCGCTCCGGAAGTCGCGGCCATCGGCCCAGCCGCGATGATAGACGTCCGGCGCGATCGGATAGCGCGGCGCGCCGGCCGCCAGCACGTAGGTGATCAGGCACTCGTTCCAGCCGCGGATCTCGTGGTTCATGCTCCAGCCGTTGTTCGGGCTCCAGTGCCAGGTGAGCACGTTGCGGCCGTCCCGGGTGTGCCAGCTCCACTCGGCCTCTTCCCAGAGCCAGTTGATCGCGGCGCGCAGCCGGGTCTCGGCCTCGTCTGCCGCATCGAAATACTGGCGGGCGCAGAGCAGCCCCGCGATCAGGAACGAGGTCTCCACGAGGTCGCTGCCGTCGTCCTTGCGGCTGAAGGGGACGGTCCTGCCGGTGTCGCCGTTCAGGAAGTGCGGCCAGATGCCGTGGTAGCTGTCGGCCTTGAGCAGGAAGCGCACCATGGTCCAGAGCCGCTCGACCGCCTCGGCGCGACCGATCCAGCCGCGCGAGACGCCGGCGATGATCGCCATGACGCCGAAGCCGCTGCCGCCGGTCGTCACCGTCTCGAGCCCGTACTTGGGCGTGACGTTGCTCCGCTCGCGCGCGAGGCCGCACGCCGGGTGGGCGAAATCCCAGAAATAGCGCAGCGTCTGCCGCTGAACCAGGTCGAGAAGCGCGTCGTCGTCGAGATCGGGTGCGTCGGGGCGCGGCTCGGCCCTGTCTGCCGTCTGCATGGCTCGCGCCTCCTGCTGCTTGCTCACCCGGGGCTTCTGGCGAGGCCATATTCCGACCGGCCGCACGGAATGACCAGCCACTTGGGCGAGCCTACCCGCAAAGCGCCACGCGAATAACCGCTTTGCCAAGCGGCCGCAACCGCAAAGTCTCGGCCCGACAAGCCGAAGCACTGCTTCGGCCGGGCCGTTCGCCCAAGCGCGCGAGCGCTGAGGCGAAGAGGGGTGCAGCCTGCTCCGGACCGCGCAATCCGAGCGCGGGCGCCCCGCGGACGCGGAACGCGGCCGCCCGCGGGGGGCGGCCGCGGTCGGATTTGTCGACGGCCAAATCCGACAAGACCCCACCGTTCCGCGAGGACACGCGCCGGCCGCTTCTAGGCGAGCGATTGCGATCTCGGCTACTGGATCCGCGCCGCCAGCGGCTGGGCGAAGGCGGGATCAGGCCCGACGATCGGGTCACCCTCGGCGAAGGCGCCGACGACCGCGAGCCGGCGGCCGACCTCGAGGCTGCGATTGTAGTACGGCCGTCCGAACGGGTCGCTCGGCAGCGTGCTCGAATGCAGCACCGAGAGCACGACCGCGTCGGGCAGCCGCTCGGCGAGCGCGAGGTGGAAGTCCGCGGCCCCCTCGGGATCGAGCGCCGATGTCGCCTCGTCGAGCAGCAGGATGTCGGGGCGCTGCAGCAGCATGCGGGCGAGGATCAGCCGCTGCTTCTGGCCGCCCGACAGCACGTCGCGCCACGGCCTGCCCTGGTGCAGTTCGTCGTCGAGCGCGAGGATGAAGCCGCCGAGGCCGGCCCGCGACAGCACCTCCGCGACCACCAGCGCATCGAAGCTCGCGGCACTCTGCGGATAGGCGACGAGTTCCTTGAGCGTCAGCCGCTCGGGCAGGTCGGCCTCCTGGTTGGCGAGAAAGATCCGCGCCCCCGCGGCCACCGTCACCTTGCCCTCGCCGTAGGGCCAGAGCCCGGCGACCGCCTTCAGGAGCGAGCTCTTGCCGCAGCCGCTCTGCCCGCGCAGGTGGAGCCGGTCGCCGCACCGCAGCACCAGCCGCGGCACGGTGACGAACGGGATCGCATCGTGCCCGCGATGGCAGAGCTGGAGCCCCTGCAGCGCGAGCATCGGCCCGGCCATGATCTCTCGCCGCTTGAAGTTGCTCCGGCCGGTCTCGGCATAGAAGCGGTCGCGGTCGCGGACCCGCTCCACCGCCTCGGCGAGCTCGGTCAGGCGGCTGGCATTCGCCCTGAGGAGCGCGATCTGCGGCATCACGTTGGTGAACCAGGACGCGTTGACGATGAGCTCGGCGGCGAGCTCGGAGCTCGCGATGTAGATCCGGAAGCCGACGGCGCCCGACATGAAGGCCGGCAGCGCCGGCACGTAGGCGAGCAGCCGCTGCGACAGGAAAGTCGAGACCTCGGTGAACAGGAGCATCCCCGCGACCCAGACGTTCTGCCGCCGCCAGGCGGCATCGACCCGGGCATAGAGCCGCTCGTTGGTGCAGCGCTGCGCCTCCTGGCCCTGCGAGGCGGCGACGAGCCCGACCCGGCTCAGCATGACGGCGAGCTCGCCGCGCCAGGCGCCGTCCCGCTGCTGGCGCTCGAGCGTGCGCCGTTCCAGGAGGCCGCCGACGATCCAGGCGAAGAGCGTGATGATCGGCACGTAGAGAAGGACGAGGACGCCCGCGAGGAGTGCCGTGCCGTACTGGCCGGGCACGAGGTCGATCCGGCCGGCGATCGCCGGACCGAAGAGCGAGGCGACGGCCTGGTTCGCCGCCGCGCCGGCGCGGTCGAGCATCTCGACCGGCTGGCTGCGCTCGATCAGCGCCGAGGAGACGAACCAGATCGACGCCACGGCACCGCAGAAGCCCATCACGAGGCCGATCAGCCCGCCGTAGAGGCCCTCGGTGCAGACGTCGAGGCGCTGGTCGACGGAGTCGGGCAGCCGGCCGGCCCCGCCGCCGCAGCCGCGGTCGCTCATCAGGTCGAAGGCGATGCGCTGGTCGGACAGGATCTCGGCGTCGAAGCGCGCGACCAGCCAGCGGCGCGCCCGGCGATGCAGCGTGATCGAGACGAGGTGGCGCACCGCGACGATCAGCGAGCGCGAGGCGAAGATGCCGAGGTAGGCCATGGTGGCGAGCAGGATGACGTGACCCGGCTGGGCGACGTCGGGCCGGTGGAATTCCGCGAGCGAGGCGATGAAGTCGGCGCTCGCCATCGCCGACCAGACCCCGGCCTTGCCCAAGAGGGCGGTGATCGCCAGCACGACCGCACTGAGGGCCCAGGCCTCGCGCCAGCGATCCGAGACCCAGTAGGCCGAGACCAGCCCCCAGAACGTCGTGCACCGCTTCACGAGGGGCACGTCCGATAAGGCACACCGGTCCCGTCGCTCCACGGGCGTTTGGCCGAGCCTGTCATAGCCGCTCCGTTTACTCCCGGTTGACCCGGGGACTGCATTCTATTTTATCGGGCGGTATTCAGCGGTCTGTAATCTTAATCATTGGTAAACGGAAAGCTAGTCTTCGTTAACGTGTTGCCCCATGATCACCCCACGGACAGCCGCATGACCAAACACTCGAGCTTCACCAAGCCTTCGCACATCACCGACCGCGCCTGGGCGCTGGCCGGCGCCATGACGCTCCGCCAGCTCGCCGGGCAGCTCACCTCGATCGACCCGGGGCGCTACCAGCAACTTGCCGGCGAGGACATCACGCTGGCGATCGCGCGGGGCGAGATCGGCGGCACCGGCCTCGTCGGCGACCGGCTGCGCGGGCTGCAGGAGATCGCCGTGGGCAACGGCCATCCGCCGCTCTTGGTCAAGGACGACGGGCGCCGCGGCTTCTACCTGATCGCGCCTTTCCCGCTCTACTGCTTCGACATGGCGCTGGTGCGGCGCGCCCACGAGCAGGCGGCCGACGACGCCTACGGCGCCGGCGCGTCGCTGATCCGCATCACCTGCGACTACGCCTTCGCCCAGCACCAGGGCCGCACCCAGGAAGGCGGCCTGATCTCGTGCCCGCGGCTGATGAGCGAGGTCACCCGCGCCAGCACCGAAGGCCTGATGGCGTCCGGCCGGACCGCGGTGATCCTCAAGCACATGGGCCCCTACCAGTACACCGTGGGACCGGACTACACCGCCCTTCCCATCGAGCGCACCGAGTTCCTCGAGACCGTGCTGCCGCGCTACGCCGGCGGCTTCGAGGCCGGCGCGGACGGGGTGATGATGAGCTTCGTGGCGCTGAACGGCGTGCCGGCGCATGCCGACCCCTACCTGCGCGACCTCGTCGTCGCCCGGGCCGGTCCCGGCGCGATCATCGAGTCGGACTACGACGGCATCTACGAGATCTTCGGCGGCTTCGGCTACGCGGCGAGCCCGAAGGAGGCGGCGTTCCGGGCGTTCGTCGAAGGCGGCGTGCACATCGACCTCTGCTCGCTCCTCTACCTCGGCCACCTGCCCGAGCTGGTCGAGGAAGGCCGCATCCCGAGGCAGGACCTGCTGGTGCGCGCGGCGGAGATGCTGACGCTGAAGGAGCGCGTCGGCCTTCTCGACGACCCCTGGCGCGGCACCGACCCCGACCGCGAGCAGAAGCTCCTGAGCGGCCCCACCGCCGCCTACCGCGACCTGGCGCAGGCCTCGGTGGTGCTGCTGCGCCCGACGCACCCGGACCCCAGCGTGCTGCCGATCCCGGCCGAGGCGCGCGTCTGCGTGCTCGGCCCGCTCGCGCACCAGCAGCCGGAGGACTGGCTCGGGGCCTATTGCAGCCACGGCAACCACCATCTGGAGCGGGTCACGACGCCCCTCGCCGGCATCCGGCAGCACTGGCCCGACGCAAGCTACGCCCGCGGCTGCGACCACGACCTCGATCGCAGCGACCGCCGGGCGCTCTCGGAAGGCCTCCGCGAGATCGCCGCCGCCGCCACGCTGGCCCGCGACGCGAGCCACGTCGTGCTCTTCCTCGGAGAGTCGCACAAATGGAGCGGGGAATCGGCGACCCTGGCGGAGCCGAAGCTGCCCGAGATCCAGCGCCGGCTGGTGCGGCAGGTGCGCCGGGCCAACCCCGACGCGACGCTCGTCGTCTTCATCACCGCCGGCCGGGCGCTCGCGATTCCCGCCGAGATCGAGGCGGCCGCCGACGCGCTCTTCTGGACGGCGCACGTCGGCAGCTTCGCCGGCGACGCCATCGCCGACATCCTCGCCGGGGTCTGCAACCCGACCGCGCGGCTCTCGCACGGACTGCCGATCGCCGACGGCATCACCTCGGGCTTCGACACCCGGCAGGCGCGGATCGACCGTCCGGCGGTGCCGGTGGTGCCGGGCTCCGCCTCGCGGCGCCAGCGCCATCACTGGTGCGCCTACTACCTCGGCCTCGGCGCCCGCTGGCCCGCGGCCTACCACTTCGGCGAAGGCTACTCCTACACCAGCTTCGCCCTCTCCGACCGGTCGCTCGACACCGCGACGCTCTCGGTCTCCGGCGGCACCCCCGTCACCGCCAGCGTCAGGGTGACCAACACCGGCGACCGCGCCGGCACCGAGACCGTGCACCTCTACTACCAGGACATGGTCTGCGAGGAGCGGGTGCCGCGCCTGATGGAACGCCTCGGCCACCGGCAGGCGACGCTGGCGCCCGGCGAGACCGCGACGCTGAGCTTCGAGGTCACGCCGGCAGATGCTCGCCAAGTACGGCCGCGACCCCGAGGCCGGCCCCCGGGTCTGGCCCGACCGCGACCCTGCGGAAAACCCCGACCGGCTGTTTCTCGTCCAGCACGAAGGCGAGGCGCTCGACGCCATCGAGCGCTTCGGCGACGCGCCGTGCGTGCTCGCCCTGACCGTCGTGCCGTAGCGGAGGCGACGATGGCAGACCGCGCCAATCCCGCACCGACGACCTGGGTCTTTCCTCTCGCCGGCCAGAGCAACATGGTCAGCCGCGCCGACGCCGACGGCTCGGCCCCCTGGCCGGCCGGCGTGCGCTTCGTCGCCCAGGACGGCAGCCTGATCGCGCCCGCGGCAGAGATCGCCGCCCCGGCCGGCGACGCCGGCCCGTTCCTGATCGCCAAGCGCTTCGCCGCCGACTTCCTCGCCTCGCGTCCGCAGGATAGCATCGTCTTCGTCCCCGGCGCCGTCGGCGGGACGAGCTTCTGGAACCACCGCTGGAACCCGGGCGACGATCTCTACGACAACCTCGTCGCCCTGACCCGCACGGTGCTGGCCGCGAACCCGGGCTGGCGCCTGCGCGCGATGCTCTTCCAGGGCTTCGAGACCGACGGCTCGAACGCCATGCCGGCCGCGACGTTCCGCCGCGCGCTCGTTCGTTTCGTGCGAAGCATCCGGGCCGATCTCGGGCCGCTTCCAATCGTCTTCGGCGAGCTGCCCCCGGGCTTCGTCGACGGCCACCCGGAGCGGATCGCCATCCGCGACGAGGTGCTCGGCGCGCCGGCATACCTGCCACTGACCGCCGTCGCATCGAGCCGCGCGCCCTCGGTGGCCGACGACGACGGCCTGCACTACTCGACCGCGGGCCTCCTCGACATCGGCAGCCGCTTCGCCCCTGCCCTCGCCGCGGCCGAGGCGAACACCCTCGCACCCGCCGACGCGGGAGCCGCCTAGCGGACGAGGCCCTGCCCGATCTGTTTCGCGGATTTGTCCGTCGACAAATCCGCGCGCGCCTGCCTGCCCCCGGCAGGCGCGTCTCCGACGCACCCGCCAGGCAGGCGCGCACGGATTGCCAGCGGACGGCAAGGCTGCACCCCCCTCGGCCTCCGTGCTCACGCACTCCGGCCGACGAACCGGCGCGACGCAGTGCGTCGCTCTGCCGGTTCGGGGCCCCGTGTCAGGCGCTTCGCCCTTGCCGGAACACCTCGGGCGTCGTGCCTTCGGCGGCGCGGAACACCCGGATCAGGTGCGGCAAGTCGCAGAATCCGGTGTCGGCGGCGATCTGCGTCGCCGAGCGGCGGGTGGAGCGGAGCAGGTGCTTGGCCTGCTCGAGGCGGATCAGCCGGTCGGCCGCAAGCGGCGTCAGCCCCAGCGCCTCGCGGAAGTGCCGCTCGAGCCGGCGCCGGCTGACGTCGAGCCGCGCCGCCAGCCGGCCGATCGAGAGCGGCGCGTCGATCGACTGCTGCATGAGGTTGAGCGCCCGGCGCACCAGCGCGTCATCGGTGGCGAGCGCCAGCGGCATGCCGGGCTGCGGCTCCTCGGCCGCCATCGCCTGGTCGATGATCATGATGTGCAGGCTCTTGGCCGCCCGCGCCCGCCCGAGATGGCGCTCGACGATGAACGCCGCGAGATGCGCCGAGGACACCCCGCCCGAGCAGGTCAGCCGGTCGCGATCGACGACGAAGATCTGGTCGCTGACCGGCTCCAGCCCGTCGAACCGCTCGAGGAAGTCCTCGCGGTGGAACCAGCTGACGCAGGCGCGGTAGCCGTGCATCAGCCCGGCGCGGTGCAGCACGAAGGTGCCGGTGCAGACGCCGACCAGCGGCACCCCGGCCTCGGCGGCGCGCGCCAGGAACCGCACGGTATCGGGGTGCAGGTTCTCGATCTCGTCGACCAGCCCGCCGACGACGACGAGGTAGTCGAAGCGCGCCGGATCGCCGAGCCGCTCGTCGGGCTGCACCGAGACGCCGCTGCTCGACGCGATCGGATCCATCGTCGGCGACAGCACCCGCCACGAGCAGAGGATCGGCCGCGACCGGTCGCCTTCGTCGGCCGCCAGCCGCAGCACGTCGACGAAGTTCGCGAAGGCGCAGAGCGTGAACCGCCGCGCCAGGATGAAACCGACGTTGAGCCGTGCCATCGCGTGAGCCTCCGCCGCCTGCATACAGCCAAACTGACGCATCCGCACAGCTCGTAAGCGCTGGATTGCGGCATGAGGGAACACGATTTCCGGAGACCGGCATGACGCACTTCTCTTTCGCCGAGGTCATCAGGGGCGCGTTGACCGGCCAGAAGAACTGGACGCCGCAGTGGCCGGACGTCGCGCCGCGGGTCGCCTACGACGTGGTGATCGTCGGCGCCGGCGGCCACGGCCTGGCCGCCGCCTACTACCTCGCGAAAGAGCACGGCATCACCAACGTCGCGGTGATCGACAAGGGCTGGCTCGGCGGCGGCAACACCGGGCGCAACACCACGATCATCCGCTCGAACTATCTCTACGACGAGAGCGCCCGGCTCTACGACCACGCGCTCGACCTCTGGGAGGGGCTGAGCCAGGAGCTGAACTACAACGTCATGTTCTCCCGGCGCGGCGTGATGATGCTCGCGCACACCCAGCACGACATCCAGTCCTTCCAGCGCCACGTGCATTCCAACCGGCTGAACGGCGTCGACAACCAGTGGCTGTCGGCGAGGGAGGCGAAGCTCTTCTGCCCGCCGCTCGACCTCAACCCCAACGCCCGCTACCCGGTCCTCGGCGCGGCGTTGCAGCGCCGCGCCGGCACCGCGCGCCACGACGCGGTCGCCTGGGGCTATGCCCGCGGCGCCGCCGCCCGCGGCGTCGACATCATCCAGAACTGCCCGGTCACCGCGATCCGCCGCGGGCCGGACGGCCGGGTCACCGGCGTCGAGACCGCCAGGGGCTTCATCGCCGCGAAGAAGGTCGCGGTCTCCGCCGCCGGCCACACCTCGGTGGTGATGCAGACCGCGGGCGTCCGCCTGCCGCTCGAGAGCTACCCGCTGCAGGCGCTGGTCTCCGAGCCGATCAAGCCGATCTTTCCCTGCGTCGTGATGTCGAACTCGGTGCACGCCTATCTCAGCCAGTCCGACAAGGGCGAGCTCGTCATCGGCGCCGGCACCGACGCCTACGTCAGCTACTCCCAGCGCGGCGGCATCCACATCATCGAGCACACGCTGGCCGCGATCTGCGAGATCTTCCCGATCTTCCGCCGGATGCGGATGCTGCGCTCCTGGGGCGGCATCGTCGACGTGACCCCGGACCGCTCGCCGATCCTCGGGAAGACCCCAGTGCCGGGCCTCTACGTCAACTGCGGCTGGGGCACCGGCGGCTTCAAGGCGACGCCGGGCTCGGGCCACGTCTTCGCCCACACCATCGCCCGCGACGAGCCGCACCCGATCAATGCGCCGTTCACGCTCGAGCGCTTCACCACCGGCCGGTTGATCGACGAAGCCGCCGCCGCCGCCGTGGCGCACTGAGGCCGGACATGGGGCATCGCAATTTTAATGAAGATTAATCCCTTCAGTATCAATTACTTAATCGTAGTTTCGCGTGCGAAATCCGCCGTTTCGCAGTCGAGGAGCCCGACATGCTGCTGATCCGGTGCCCGTACTGCGACGAAGACCGCCCCGAGCTCGAATTCGCCTACGCCGGCGAAGCCCACATCGCCCGGCCCGCCGACCCCTCGACCCTCACCGACGAGGCGTGGCGCGACTTTCTCTTCATTCGCAGCAACCCCCGCGGCCCCCACTTCGAGCGCTGGCGCCACGTCCATGGCTGCGCCCGCTTCTTCAACGCGGTCCGCGACACCGTCACCGACCGCTTCCTGACCACCTACAAGGCCGGCGAACCGCGCCCCGACCTCGCCAGCCTGACCGGAGGCAAGCCGTGACAAACCACCGCCTGCCGAACCGCGGCCGCGTCGATCCCGGCAAGCCGGTCCGCTTCAGCTTCGACGGCAAGGCCTATGAGGGCCTCGCCGGCGACACCCTCGCCTCGGCGCTGCTCGCGAACGGCGTCCACCTGATGGGCCGCTCGTTCAAGTACCACCGCCCGCGCGGCGTCGTCTCCGCGGGCTCCGACGAGCCGAACGCGCTGATGGGCACCAGCCGCGGCCCCGGCCGCTTCGAGCCCAACACCCGCGCCACCATCCAGGAGCTCCGCGAGGGCCTCGAAGCGACCAGCCAGAACCGCTGGCCGTCGCTCGCCTTCGACGTCGGCAGCGTCAACGACCGCCTCGGCTCGCTCTTCTCCGCCGGCTTCTACTACAAGACCTTCATGTGGCCGCGCGCGTTCTGGGACCGGGTCTACGAGCCGGTGATCCGCAACGCCGCGGGTCTCGGCGTCGCGCCGTCCGAGCCCGACGCCGACCGCTACGCCGCCCGCTTCGCCCACACCGACGTGCTCGTCGTCGGCGGCGGCCCCGCGGGCCTCGCCGCCGCGCTCGCCGCCGGCCGCTCCGGCGCCTCGGTCATCCTCGTCGACGAGACCGCCGAGCCCGGCGGGTCGCTCCTCTCCGAGCCCTCCGTCGTGATCGACGGGGCAGCCCGCCTGGGACTGGCTCGCCGCCACCCTCGCCGAACTCGCCGCCTTGCCCAACGTCACCGTCCTGCCCCGCACCACCGCGATCGGCTACTACCACCAGAACCTCGTCGCGTCTGGCGCAGCGGCTGACCGACCACCTCGCCGCCGTCCCCGCCGACGCCCCGCGCGAGCGGCTCTGGAAGGTGCGCGCGGGCCAGGTCGTCCTCGCCCAGGGCGCACTGGAGAAGCCGCTGGTCTTCGACGGCAACGACCGCCCCGGCGTCATGCTCGCCGGCGCCGCGCAGACCTACCTCCACCGCTACGGCGTGAAGGTCGGCGACCGCCCGGTCATCGTCACCGCCCACGACAGCGCATGGGCTACCGCGTTCGACCTCGCCGAGGCCGGTGTCCGGCCCGCCGCCATCGTCGACGTGCGCCCGACGGTCGACGCCGCCCTCGCCGACCGCGCCCGGGCGCTCGGCATCGAGACGCTGGTCGGCTGGACCGCCACGGCGACCGCCGGCCGGCTGCGGGTCAAGTCGCTCCGCGTCAACCGGCTCCACGACGGCCGCGCCGGCCTCTCGCGCACCATCGCCTGCGACGCGGTGCTGATGTGCGGCGGCTGGACGCCGTGCCTGCACCTCTTCTCGCACACCCAAGGCAAGCTCGCCTGGGACGAGAGCCTGCAGGCCTACGTCCCCGGCCGCAAGACCGAGGCCGTCCACATCGCCGGCGCCGGCCGCGGCCTCTGGGGCATCGCCACGGCGCTCGCCGACGGCGCCGCCGCCGGAGCGCAGGCTGCCCGCGACGCCGGCCGTGAGGCGGCGGCGCAGGACCACGCCGTCACCGCCGACCGCACCGGCACCGGCGTCACCGTCACGGAGCTGCCGACCGACCGCAACCCGGCGCGTGCGAAGGCCTTCGTCGACTTCCAGAACGACGTCACCGCCAAGGACATCCGCCTCGCGGTCCGCGAAGGCATGCGCTCGATCGAGCACGTCAAGCGCTACACCACCAACGGCATGGCGACCGATCAGGGCAAGATGTCGAACGTCAACGGCCTGATGATCGCCGCCGACGCGCTCGGCAAGCCCGCCGCCCGAGGTCGGCCTCACCACCTTCCGGCCGCCCTACACCCCCACGACCTTCGGCACCCTCGCCGGCACCCGCCAGGGCGCGACCTTCGAGGTCACCCGCAAGACCCCGATCGACCCCTGGGCCGAAGCCCAAGGCGCCGCCTTCGAGCCGGTCGCGCTCTGGCGCCGCGCCTGGTACTTTCCCGAAGCCGGGCGAAGACAAGCACGCCGCCGTCGCCCGCGAGTGCCGCGCCACCCGCGCCTCGCTCGGCATCTTCGACGCCTCGACCCTCGGCAAGATCGAGGTCGTCGGCCCCGACGCCGTCACCTTCATGGAGCGGATGTACACCAACCCCTGGGCCAGGCTCGGCGTCGGCCGCTGCCGCTACGGGCTTCTCCTCGGCGAGGACGGCTTCATCCGCGACGACGGCGTCATCGGCCGGCTCGCCGCCGACCGCTTCCACGTCACCACCACGACCGGCGGCGCGCCGCGCGTCCTCGCCACGATGGAGGATTACCTGCAGACCGAGTGGCCCGACCTCCGCGTCTGGCTCACCTCGACCACCGAGCAGTGGGCGACCGTCGCGCTCAACGGCCCGAACGCCCGCAGGCTGCTCGAGCCCTTCGTCGAAGGCCTAGACCTCTCGGCCGAAGCCTTCCCGCACATGTCTCTCGCCGAATGCACCGTCGCGGGCTTCCCGGCGCGGCTCTTCCGCATCTCCTTCACCGGAGAGCTCGGCTTCGAGGTCAACGTCCCGGCCCGGCACGGTCTCGCCCTCTGGGAGGCGCTCTGGGAGGCCGGCCGGCAATACGACATCTGCCCCTACGGCACCGAGGCGATGCACGTGCTGCGCGCCGAAAAAGGCTACATCATCGTCGGCCAGGACACCGACGGCACGCTGACCCCCGACGACGCCGGCCTCGGCTGGGCGATCGGCAAGGCCAAGCCCGACTTCGTCGGCAAGCGTTCGCTCGCCCGTCCCGACATGGTGGCGACAGGCCGCAAGCAGCTGGTCGGCCTCCTGACCGAGGACCCCGCGACCGTGCTGCAGGAAGGCGCGCAGATCGTCGCCGACCCGGCCCAGCCGAAGCCGATGACCATGCTCGGCCACGTCACCTCGTCCTACTGGAGCGAGGCGCTCGGCCGCTCGATCGCCATGGCCGTGATCGCGGGCGGCCGCGAACGCGACGGCCAGATGCTGCACGTGCCGATGCCGGACGGCACGATCGCCGCCCGCGTCGTCAGGAGCACGACTTTCCTCGACCCCGAAGGCACCCGCCTCAGCGCCTGAGAGGACGCGCCATGAACACGACGACTGCCCCGCTCGACCTCGTGACCATCACCGACCTGCCGCCGGCCACCCGCATCTCGCTGCGCCTCGCCGACCCCGCGGCCGCCACCGGAGCCCTCGGCCTCGCCCTGCCGACCAGGATCGGCACCCGCGCCGCCGCCGGCGAGCGCAATGCCCTATGCCTCGGCCCGGACGAATGGCTGGTCGAAGCGCCCGCCGACGACGCCGCGCTGACCGCGGCACTCGCCGATCTCGCGACGCGACTGCCGCTCAGCGCCGTCGAGGTCTCCGACCGCGAGATCACCTGGCGCCTCGAAGGCGCCGGCGTCCTCGACCTGCTCGCCGCCGGCTGCCCGCTCGACCTCGCGAAGATGCCCGTCGGCGCCGGCACCCGCACCGTCTTCGACACCGTCCAGGTCGTCCTCACCCGCGAGGCCCGCGACCGCTTCCACCTGACCGCCTGGCGCTCGTTCGCCCCCCACGTCCGCGCCCTCCTCGACCGCGCCGCCCAGGACCGCGCCACCGGCCTCGGGTAGCGGTGCTCGGCAAGGTCGGGGTGCCGGGGCTGGTGGCGCTGCGACGCCAAGCCTGAGACGCGGAGCGCTGCGCCGTCGTGCTCGGAGCACCCAACACTGCCGGCGACGACCCGCCGATCGGCTCTTAGGAAGATTGTCTATGGTGCCCGGGGGCGGATTTGAACCACCGACACGCGGATTTTCAGTCCGCTGCTCTACCCCTGAGCTACCCGGGCGCAGGACGGGTCGGACGGGCCGGCCAGCGTCTGGCGACGGTGACTAGGACACGGGCGCGGGCCTGTCTAGTGAAAATTCGTCCTCGGCGCAGCTCCAAGGTCGGCGGCGTTCCCGGGGCCGGACCTTGCCCGGGCCTGCCGGTCCCACTACAAGCGGGACCGAAAACGCCAGCGAGGGCTCCATGGCCGCCGAACTGCCCGCATCGTTCTCCGCCCAGGACGCGCTCGTCGCGGCTATGGTCGGGGTTTCCGCATCGGACGAGAACATCACCACCAAGGAGCTGCTCTCGATCAGCCGCATGGTCGAGACCCTGCCGATCTTCGAGAGCTACGACCGCGACCGACTGCGCACGATCGGCCAGACGGTCTTCGACCTCTTCACCGAGGAGGACGGGCTCGACGCGCTCTTCGGGCTGATGCGCGACGCCCTGCCCCAGAGCCTGCGCGAGACCGCCTACGCGCTCTGCTGCGACGTCGCGGCGGCGGACGGCCACGCTTTCCAGGCCGAGCTGCAGTTCCTGCTGGAGCTGCGCCACGAGCTCGAGATCGACCGCCTCCACGCCGCGGCGATCGAGCGTGGCAGCGCGGCGCGCCACCGCCGCCTGCCGGTGGACTGAGGGGCCTTCAGCCCGTCAGCGCCGCCCATCGGCGCAGCAGCGCCTGCTCCTGCGCCTTGGCGCGCCTCTCCCAGCGGTCGGCACCCGGCGGCTTGTCGCGCTCGACCGGCGTGATGCGGGCGCGTGCCTCGAGGTCGGCGGCGAGGATCGCGAAGGCCAGCCGGCGCTTGCCGGTCAGATAGCCGGCAAAGCCGCTGACGAAGTCCATCGTCCCCGACTTGGCGCGCAGCTGGGTTTCGCCCATGTCGATCGGCTTGCGGCCGGCGTCGAGGATCTGCCATGCCTTGAGCAGGTCCGGCAGTCCCAAGGCCGCCGCCTGCCGCAGCACCGAGACGAGCTCGGAGGGCATCAGCCGGTTCGCGCCGCTGAGCCCGGAGTGGTTGACCAGCGTCGCCCGGCCGAGGCCGAAGCGTTGCCGCGCCCAGCCGGTCATCGCTGCACCCGACGCGGCCAGTCCGTCCGGTGAAAGCCCGCGCGCCTGCGAGGCGCGCAGGCCGACCACCTCGGCGGTCAGGTTGGTCGAGTAGAGCAGCATGTCGCGCAGCATCTGCTCGAGCGGCTGGCTCTCGTGGAGCGCAAGCACACCGGCCTGCGGCGCCGCCGTGACCGGCTCGGCCGCCGGCAGCGTCAGGCCGGCGTTCCCGGCGAGGCTGCGGAGCACCTCGCCCGCGTAGGCGGCGGGAGCGTGCACCGGCAACCAGACGCTGCCGCGGCGCCTGAGGCCGTCGCGGGCGAAGCTCCAGACCGCCTCGCCGCCTTCGATCCGCACCCGCGGCGGCCCGGCGTCGACCAGTTCGGCCCGCACCGAGGTCACCGGCGCGTCGGCGCGCTCGCCGGGCGCGCTGAATGCCAGCCCCTTGCCGCCCGCCTCCCAGCCGAAGAACACCCGGTTGAAGTTGAGGTTCATCCCCGAGACCGGGGGGTTGTATGCCGCGTCCGCCGGCTGGTCGCGGTCGATCCGCGCGGATCGCCGGCAACGCGCCGTGGGCGATCAGCAGGCGGCCGGTCGCCCCGGTCACGCCCCGCTCGCCAAGCGCCGCGACGAGGGTGGCGAGATCGTCGGTGTCGAGCACGGGATCGCCGCCGCCAGCCAGCACCAGGTCGCCGTCGAGGCTGCCGGCGGTGACCGGCCCTGCCGCGAGCAGCCGGGTCTGGAAGCGGTAGCCCGGGCCGAGCGCGTCCAGCGCGTAGAGCGTGGTGAGGACCTTGGCGACCGAGGCCGGGGGCCGCGCCAGGTCGGGCTGGTGCGCCTCGATGCGGGCGCCGGTGTCGAGATCGACCAGCACGAAGCCGGTCAGCGTCCCGAGACCGGACGTTGCGAAGATGGCGTCGAGCGTGTCGGGCCCCGCGGCCGCCGCCCGCCGCACCAGCGGCGCCGCGAGGAAGGCGGCGCCCGCGGCGAGCACGCTCCGGCGGCCGATGCCGCTCATCGGCGCCAGACCCCGAGCGCGCGCAGCTCGCTCGACGAAAGGTCGAGCATGCGGCCGCTGACCAGCGTCCAGGCCGGCGGGGTGCAGAACGGCAGCAGGCGAGCCGCCTCCTGCGGCAGCCGCCAGCGTGCGAAGCGACGCGCCGCGGGCGACAGCCCGGCACGCAGCTGCTCGCCCGGCCGCGCCAGCACGCCGACCGGCACCGCGGCCATGATCTCGTCCCAGCGGTCCCAGCGGTGAAAGCTGACAAGGTTGTCCGCGCCCATCAGCCAGACGAAGCGCACGCCCGGGCAGCGCTCGCGAAGGGCTGCGAGGGTCGCCGCAGTGTAGCGGGTGCCGAGCCGGGCCTCGAGGTCGGTCACCACCACGCGGGGATGCCGCATGATCGCCTGCGCCGCCTTGAGCCGCCGCGCCAGATCGGCCGGCGCGTCCGACTTGAGCGGGTTGCCCGGGCTCACCAGCCACCACACCCGATCCAGCCCGAAAGCCTTGAGCGCCCATTTCGTGATGTGCACGTGCCCCGCATGCGGCGGATCGAACGAGCCGCCGAGCAGCCCGATGCGCTGGCCGGCCGAGGCATGAGGTCCGAGTGGCAACACCTTGCGATCTCCGCTTTTCCGGCCCTGAGATAGCGAACGAGCCACCCGGTTCTGTCAATCCCGGCCTTCGCAAGGCCCGATCGGCGGGTTTCCGCCGCTTCGGAGGGGGCCAGACCGGTCCGAATGTGACATATTGGGAACAGACCGCGCGTGCAAAGGTAACGAAAGCGTTGCCGCAAGCAACAGGCTGGCGTTATAGTTCGAGCAACAAAAAACAGACAAACCACAGGCAGGCAACGAGCATGAGCCAGAAGTGGGGCTATATTGGAGGCGGATCCGCGCTTCTCTTGGCGGGCCTCGTCGTCAGCCATTACGGCCGCGATTTGCTTCCCGAGGCGGAAACCGCGCCGGCCTCCCCGGCCGTAACGGCCGCACCGCCACCGGCAACCCCTCCGGCGGAGGCCGTCCAGGCCAAGCCGGTGCAGGACGAGACGGCGCGCCTGCTCGAGGCGCTCGCCGCGCGCGAAACCGAGAACAAGCGGCTGCAGACCGCGCTCACCGTCGGCGAGACCGTGCTGAAGAGCCTGCAGGTCTCCGCCGACGCGCGGCAGGCCGCGCTCGACGAGGCCATGGCCGACCTCGGCGCGAGCCTGGCCGAGATCCGCGCGCTCCGCGCCGAGGTCGAGGCGCTCCGCGCGCCGTCGAGCTTCGATGCCGCGCTTCTCGCGTTCAAGGCCGACGCCGATCCCAGCGCCGCCCGGCTCGAGGCCGCCCGCGTCGAGAAAGCCGACGTCGGAGCGATGTTCGCCGCCGCCGAGGCGCCGCCTCCGGCGTCCGTCAGGATGGCGCTCCACCCTGCGGCACTGGCGCTCGCGGCCGCTCCGGCGCCGATGGTCGAGGTGCAGTTCGATTTCGCCAGCGCGCTGCTGACCCCGGGCGGAGAGGCCTACGCCAGCGCCGCCGCGAAGACGCTCTCGGGGATGGACCTCGCCCGCATCCGCATCGTCGGCCACACCGACCGGGTCGGCACTCCTGCCGCGAACCGCCGCCTGGCCGCCGAGCGCGCCCATGCGGTCGCGGATTTCCTGGTCGCCGCGGGGCTTCCGGCCGACCTGATCGAGACCGCCGGGATGGGCGAGACCGACGCCCCGGTCGCCACCGAGGATGGCATCGCCGAACCCCTGAACCGGAGCGTCGCGATCATTCCGGTCCCGACGACCTGACGAACGCACCGGCCGTTTTCGATCGCCGCGCGCGCCACGTCATCTAGCACGTGCAAAAACGGCTCTGCCGTGGTACTATGCCTGCATTAGTCGAAGTGATTTTCAGACGGGTGGGGTCTTCTCATGGCCGGTGGTGGAACGGACCCAGACGGTCCGAAGCTTATCAATGATCTATCGAGTCTGGCGCAGGCGGTCTGGTTCAGTCTGCTCGGCGCGCTCGCGTTCCTGAGCATCGTGCTGCTCTCGACCACGGACGCCGACTTCCTGCTCAACTCCAAAGAGACCGAGCTGCCGCTGGTGCGGATCGCGGTGCCGACCGAGCGCTTCTTCTTCCTGGCGCCGATCGTGCTGACGGTGCTCTATCTCTACCTCCACTTCTTCCTCCTGAAGCTCTGGGCGAAGTTTCGTGACACCGATGCCGCCAAGCTCGCATCCGACATCAACCCGACGCTGATCAACGACCTGGCCCTGAACCTGAAGCGGCTCGGCAAGCCGCGCGGTGGCGACAGCTTCGCGTGGGTGAGCAGCCTCGCCACGATCCTCTTGATCTGGGTCCTGCAGCCGGCACTGCTTCTGGCCATCATCTGGAAGTCAGGCGCGGCGAGCGGCGACTGGCAGCCCCTGACCTCGGTCCGCGGCATGGCGCTGAGCTGCCTCGCGGTCTCGGTGGTCGCGGGGCTCCTGAGCTTCACCGCGGCGCTCGGCATTCGTTACCGGCTGCTGTCGGACAAGCGCAGCGTCACTGCGATCTTCCTGCTGCTCGTGCTCGCCGGCGGTCTGGCGATCTACTCCGGCAAGACGCTCCTCGCCGGCAGCCTGCCCCAAATCGACATCGACCGCGCCAACCTCGTGAACGTCGGCACCGACTGGCCGCTCGCGGCCGAACGCCGCGAAGCCTTCCGCATCGAATGGTGCAGTCATCGCGACACTCAGCTCGACGTCTGCGGGCGGCTGGCGCCGCATCGGGTCGAGGACCGCGCCCGCGTCGAGAACCTGCAGCGCGCCTACTGCCTGAAGGAAAACGTCCGGTCCCCGTCAGGCTGCCGCCAATCCTTCGACCGGCTCGACGGCGCGTTCAACGTCGACTGGAGGATCAAGCGGGTCTCCGAGCTGGGCCGGCTTGCGGAACTCGATCTCTCCGGCCGCAACCTCGCGCACGCCTCGGCAGAAGGGGTGCGGCTGATCAATGCCCGGCTGGAGAACATCGACCTGGAGGCCGCCAAGCTCCGCGACGGGCAGTTCGAGGGGGCCAAGCTGCTTCACGCCGACCTGACGACGGCCGAGGCCTTTTACGCAAGTTTCGATCGCGCCAACATGTCCCATGCCGTCCTCACGAGCGCGAACCTGACCAGCTCCAGCTTCGAAGGCGCCTCGATGAGCGAGGCCGACCTCACTGCAGCGAATCTCACCGAAGCCCAGCTGGCCGATGCCGACCTGAGCCATGCGCTGCTGATCGGCACGAACCTGTCGAGGGCCTCCCTGCGACGAGCCGATCTGCGCAGGGCCGACCTGACCGGCGCGATCCTCGACGGCGCCGATCTCACCGAAGCCGTCGGGCTGACCCAGGACCAGCTCGCCGATGCGGTGGGCGACGCCGACACCAGGCTGCCCTGGGACGGTTTCGGCAACGAGCGGCTTCGATCCCGGACTGCTGGGCCATCCTGCCGCCCGAACTGAGCACGCTCGTCGACAGCGGCGCGCTGCCCGAAGCGACCCGCGACACGCTGCGCGCGCACGTCTGCCAGCGGGGCACCACGCCGCGGAGCCTGCCGCCGCGGCCCCTGCCCTATCCGGTCGCCGCCGACCCGCCCCGGCGATGGCGCAGGTGCGCGCCCGCATGTTCGACGAGCGGCGCTCGGTCGGACGCGAAGCGCTCGAGACGTACCGGACGGCATGCGCCCGGAACGATACCTGCCCGGTTCATCCCGATCCAATGGAGGCAGGGACGATCCGCGTCTCAGGCGACCCCTGAGTTCCGCCCCTGAGCGGCGCGGCCTCGATTGCAGCCCCGGGCGCGACCGGCTAGAACCCGGCGCAACCCGACATCCGCATCCGAGGACCGCCCGCCATGGCTACCCCGCAATACGTCTTTCACATGGACGGCCTGACCAAGGCCTATGCCGGCGGCAAGAAGGTGTTCGAGAAGATCGCCTGAGCTTCCTGCCCGGCGTCAAGATCGGCGTCGTCGGCGTCAACGGCTCGGGCAAGTCGTCGCTGATGCGGATCATGGCCGGCCAGGACACCGACTTCCAGGGCGAGGCCAAGGCCGCCAAGGGCGTCAGCGTCGGCTACCTGCCGCAGGAGCCCGAGCTCGACCCGGCGCTCGACGTCCGCGGCAACCCGGACGTGATGGAAGGCGTCGCCGCCAAGACTGCCCTCCTCGAGCGCTACAACGAGGTGGCGATGAAGGTCGCCGAGGACTATTCCGACGCGCTGATGGAGGAGATGACCACCCTCCAGGACCAGATCGACGCCCAGAACCTCTGGGACCTCGACAGCCAGGTCGACGTCGCGATGGAAGCGCTGCGCTGCCCGCCCGACGAAGCCTCGGTCGACACCCTCTCCGGCGGCGAGAAGCGTCGCGTGGCACTCTGCAAGCTGCTCCTCGAAGCGCCCGACGTGCTGCTCCTCGACGAGCCGACCAACCACCTCGACGCCGAGACGATCGCCTGGCTGCAGAAGCACCTGATCGAGTACAAGGGCACGATCCTGATCGTCACCCACGACCGCTACTTCCTCGACGACATCACCGAACTGATCCTCGAGCTCGACCGCGGCCGCGGCATCCCGTGGGAAGGCAACTACTCCTCCTGGCTGGAGCAGAAGGCCAAGCGCCTGCTGCACGAAGCCCGCGAGGACAAGGCCCGCCAGCAGACGCTGACCCGCGAGCTCGAATGGATCCGCCAGGGCGCCAAGGCGCGCCAGGCCAAGCAGAAGGCCCGCATCAACGCCTACAACGAGCTCGCCTCCAAGTCGGAGCGCGAGAAGATCGCTACCGCGCAGATCGTCATCCCGAACGGCCCC